>CAVOVX010000007.1:0-694430 GCA_963699965.1 uncultured Chloroflexia bacterium
CTCCTCGAGCCGGACCGCTCGCGACCTCCGTGGCGCAGGACCGCCCGCCCGCCGGCAGCCCGCACGTTCCGCACCCAATTCGAGTCCTCGCCGAGCATCGACACGAGGTAGCGCTGGCCGCCGAGGTCGGCGACGACGAGCGGGTACGCGAGCGTCCGCCCGGTACGCCGCCCGGGCACCTCGAGGGTGACGAGGCGCGACGGCAACAGCCCGGTCGCGTGGAGGACGGCCCCAGGCTCGGTTGAGCAGCCGCGCCAGGCGGTTCGGCCGACCGTCGGGATACATCCAGCGCTCGAGCCGTGCGCTCCGGTCGCGCGGACGGTAGTCGGGGTATCGCTCGATGAGGCTCACGTCACACCCCGACCGCTCGCAGGCGCTGCCCCACGGCGGCGCCGACAGACCGGGTGGCGCGGCCGGGCAGGAACCGCGCGCCACGCTCGACAGTGTGCTCGAGGGCCGGAGCCGCCGGCCGTCGGTCCCTCCAGGTCAAGGCCGGCCGCCGAGAGCAGCAACTTCCGCGGCCGACTGACGACGAGCTCACTGGCCAGGCCAAACCAGGGTCGACGTGGTCAGGTTCGAGGTCAGCCGGGGCTGCCAGGTGTATTGAATGGCATCGGCTCTCGGATGGCCCGTTCCCGTTCGGATCCAGTCTCGCTGCCCACTTGCGCGCGGTAGCGGATCACTTGCTGCACGGCCGCCGAGCCCTCACCCACGGCCGCGGCGACGCGCTTGAACGAGCCGGAACGGACATCGCCCAGGGCGAAGACGCCCGGGATCGTCGTCTCATACGGGGAGCCGGAGTTGGCCCGGGCGCCTGGACCGGTGGGCCGTCTTCGCCAGTCAGGACGAACCCCGGGTTGTCGCGGGCGAGCTCTGCTGGCAGCCAGTCGGTTCGTGGGACCGCGCCGATCATGACGAACAGACCGGCGACCGAGAGCTCGCGCGCCTCTCCGGACGTCCGATCGCGCACGACCACCCGGCGCAGCTGCTGGTCATCCCTCGCCTCGGCGATCTCGCTGTTCAGGTGGACCGTCACGTTGGGCAACGCCTCGACCTGTTCGACCAGGTAGTCCGAGGCGCCGTGCGCCAGTGTGCTGCCGCGAACGATGAGATGGACGACACGGGCGTGGCGAGCCAGGTGGGCGGCGGCCTGGAGTGCCGAGTTCGGCTCCGCCGACGATCGCAACGTCGAGCGCCCCGGACATCGCCTGCGCGTCTCCTGCTGCATAGCCGTAGAACACGCCTCGGCCGATCAGGCGATCGACGCTGGGGACCTCGATTCGACGGTAGTCCACGCCGATCGCCAGAGATCACGGACATCGGTCGTCACCTCGGGAACCGTCGTCCAACAGCACGACGTTCCGGCCTGCCGCCCGGCGAAGGCCTGGTCGCTCTTCGCCCAATTCGGCCAACAGCGCCGAACGTGAGGGCCTGCGTCCAGGCGCGGCGCATCGTTCGGCGCCACTCACGCCGGCCGGGAACCAGAGGTAGTTCCTGATCATCGGGCTGGAGCTGGCCTGGCTGAACGTGTCGTTGATCAGGATGACGCGCATGCCCTCCGAGGCAGCGTTCACGGCGGCCAGAAGCCGGCGGGTCCCAGTCCGACGATCGCGACGTCTTAGGTGGTTCAGCGCGTGTCACCCCGCGCCGACCATATCCGACACCTGGCCACCGTCGCCCCGGACAGGAACCTGCCGTCGGTCACCGCGACGATAGGCAGCGGGCCATCGATCCCGCGCTCGGGCCAGGAATGTCCGGCCCTCGCGGCGTTCCCGCCACCGATCATGGAACCGGATAGGTCTGCCAGCGCTCAGCACCTCGCCCAACAGGGCGGATGTCGGGTCCCCACGCTCGCCGACGATGGTCATCGCGAGTCGCCGCGGCCGTTTTCGAAGGTCCAGTCGGCCAGGATGTCGCTGACGCGGCGAGCAATTGCTCATCGATCTCGCCCCACGGCAGATAGTCGAAGTGGTCGACCTCGCCCAGCGTTGACGATGCGCGATCGAGGGCATGACCGAGTTGTCGCCGAAGTCGGCCAGGACAAGCCGTCGCGCCGTCGGGTAGATGTCGCGCGTGGTCGCCAGAAAGTCGGTCCCCGTCCCCGTGGTCAGATGCTCGTTTGCCACGATCAGGGCGGCGTCAGCACCGGCGCCGCGCAATCGCCCGAGTTCGCTCCGGGCGGCCTCCGTGCCGCCGGGCACGACGACCTCGTAGTCGGATCCGAATCGTCGTCGAAGAGAATTGGCCGCGAATCCCCGCGTGGACTCCTGGTCATCGACGACGACCAGGACGGGGCGGCCACGACCAGCCGTCGCACGGTTGTCGCCATTGATCGACGTCATGGATGTCCTCCATTCCCTCGTCGACGCACTCTTGCGTCTCGAATGGAACGTCAGACCACGTTGCAAACGTCACAACAAAGCGGCGGCAGGGCAGGGGTTTTGCGTGAGACTCACGCGGCGTGGCGATGCGCACCCTGCCATCGAACGCGACCCGGCCCAGATGAAGGCTCGTGCCGCCTACCTTGCGGCTGGCGGATCTGTCCCCGGATGCGGCCGCGCTCGCGGGCATTCGGCCGAGGACCGTGACGCGACCGCCGGGGATGTTCTTGTGAGACCCGGGCCGGTCAGGCCGGCATCGGCCTCGGCTGCCACAGCTCGATCTTCGTCCCTTCCGGGTCGAGGATGTGGGCGAAGCGGCCATTGGGCTCGTCGGGAAGAACGTTCGCCTCCACGCCATGCTCCGCGCAGCTCGCCAGGATGCCGTCGAGATCGTCGACCGCGAGATTGATCATGAAATCCTTGGTCGATGGCGCAAATAGGTGGTGTCGGCCTCGAACGCGCTGAACACCGTGGCCGGCGCCCGGATGGGCGGCCATCGCCTCGGGCCTAAGACGACGCCGCCCCAATCCTGCAATTCGAGGCCGATCACGTCGCGGTACCAGTTGTGAGCGTGCCAGGGTCCTTCGCCTTGAAGAACACGCCGCCAATTCCGAGAACTCTGGCCATCTGACCCTCCTGACCAGCTGAACATACCCGAGCGGCGGCCCGGAAGGAGAAGCAGACCTAATGCAACGCGATCTGCGAGCGGATCCCATTGCCTGGACCCGAGATCGTCGGTGTCAGGCTGACCGCGGGCGACCTTACGCCTACTAGCAGCAAGGATCTCTGGTCGCGACGCCTAGACTTGGCGTCGTGACCGCCCTCGATGACGCCCCGGAGGGTCGCGCTGAGATCGCGATACCTGGCGCGCGTGGTTGCAGGCGAACCACGCCGGCGCGACGGGCGTCTGGCTGGTGACCTGGCGCCGTCGATCGGGGCGGATCGGGCTCGACTACGAGGCCGCGATCGAGGAGGCGCTCTGCTTCGGCTGGGTCGACAGCACCGGGGGCCGGGTAGACGACGAGCGCGGCAAACTGTATTCGCGCCACGCAAGCCGCGGAGTCCGTGGGCAGCATCAAACAAGGCGCGGGTCGAGCGATTGATAAGCGAGGGCCGGATGGAGCCGGCCGGGCTAGCGGCGATCGAGCGGGCGAAATCGAATGGTTCCTGGGAAGTTCCGACAGCGGCGAGCGCATGGAAGTGCCCATGGATGAGCCGCAGCCCTCAGGCGCGGCCGTCCGCCGCGTCCAACTTCGCCGCCTTCCGGCCGTCGGCGCGCAAGTCGCTGCTCGGCTGGGTGGCGCTGGCGGTCAAGCCGGAGACGCGCGCATCGCGGATCGCCGAGATCGCGGAGCAGCGGTCCGGAATCGGCGCGCGAGGGCTGACGTGGCGTCGCCCCGACCTGGCATATTCGCCCTCGGATCGCCGCCGGCCTCAAACTCGACCTCACAAGATCAACGATTGTCCAGTCGCTCCAGGAAGAGATCGTGGTCCGCGGGACAAGGTCGTCGCCTCGCGCTCGCCGTGCTGCATAGCCCGGTCTCCGAGGACCTTGCGGCGGGTCGTGCCATCGACCGTGAGGTCGGCGTGGTCGCAGCGGTCCTAGTCGCCGGATCGGAGAAGGCAGCGGCCGCAGCCTCGGCCTGTCGCATTCGACCGGCAAGCACCACGTGGCGAATGCGCGGTCGAAGGTCGGCGCGACGACGACGGCGCAGCTCTGTGGATCCTCGCGGCGCGGCTACCGGAGCCGGAAGCACGCGCCGACGAACATCGATCGACGACTTCATGACCGTCCCGCGCTCGCGCCCAGGGTGACGAGAAGCTCGTCCAGTTGCTCGAGCGTCTCGGGCATCCCGGCCGTCGCCCCGGAGGCGATGGCACCGTCGAGAGCTTCCTTCGAGGGATAGAGGTCGTGCAGACCAGCAGCGTCTTGCCGCCCTTTTCCTCGAAGGTCACCGTGGTGACGGGCCCACCCTCATCCGCCTTCCTCGTTGGTCCAGACGAGGCGCGAGTGCGGCGTCACTTCGAGGTACGTGCCGAAGAACGCCATGGGCTCGAGGCCTCGTGGCCGAACACGAGGCGGTACCTGCCCCCGACACGGACATCCATCTCGCAGGAAAGCAGGGACATGCCCAACGACTTCGGCACCCACCACCGCTTGAACAGCTCGGGCTTGGTCCACGCCTCGAACACGATGCGCGCCGGGCCGTTGAAGGTTCGCGTGACGACGAGCTCACGCTCGGACTTCCGTTCCACCGTCGTGCGGTTCTTCATGGGGGTGGGCTCACTCTCTCTTCTTGCGTCCATCGACCTTCTCCTTCCGTTTCAGTTCCTCGACAACCTTGTCCAACTCGTCGAAGCGTGCGTCCCAGAGCTGGCGGTACTGCTCGATCCATGCCGTCTCTTCTTCGAGTCGGCGCGGGCCGAGCCGGCAAGTCCGCACGCGCCCGACCTTCTCCGTGGTGACGAGCTCGGCCTGCTCCAGGACGCCGACGTGCTTCCTCATGCCCGTGAGGGTCATGTGGAACGCTTGGGCCAGATCCGTGATCGAAGCGTCGGCACGTCCGAGCTGCTCCAGAACGCCGCGTCGGGTGGCGTCCGAGAGCGCGGCGAACGAGGCATCGAGTCGGCCGCTCGAATACTGAACCATACGGTTCAGTATGCACCAACGAATCCGCGAATGCAAGGGGGCTCAACGAAGGCGGGGATGGCCGTCTCCGGGGACCCAAAGGGCCGCCGGTACGCCTCAGTCCGGCGGTGGGATCAGTAATGGCGCGCCCGACAGGATTCGAACCTGCGACCTTCGGCTCCGGAGGCCGACGCTCTATCCACTGAGCTACAGGCGCGCGGACCGGCGATGATACCGGCTGATGAACGGGGAGTGCGGTCAGGTCGCGCGCCAGCGCTGCCGCTGAGGCCGCCCGTCGGCTCCGTACGTGGTGGAGAACGCCGACCCGATGCCGAGCTGGTACAGCAGGAACCGCTCGTCGCGCGGGAAGGCCGAGCCGGCGTTGGCCGCGGAGCGGCCATCCGGATCGTCGACACGCCGAGCGGTGCCCTCCACGCCGAACTCTCGCAGGTCCCATGGTCGGTCGCTCGTGGCCGTGGCGTGGAGCGCGTATCGCGGGTCACGCTCGAGATCGCGGACCTTCGGTGAGGTGGCCTCCATGAACACGAACAGGCGCCCGACGGTGACCACGGGCCGGACGGGATGGAGGCGCGGCGACCCATCGGGCTTGAGGGTGGCCAGGTAGGCGACCTGATCGTGGAGCCGCTCGGCTCCGAACGCCGCCAGTTCGGGTGCCGCGTCGGCGAGGGCCTGCCAGCTCATCGGCGGAGCCGTCCTCAGGCGATGGCTACGATGCCCCGCGGGTCGGCCGCCTCGACGTCGCGGAGCTGGGGCAGGACCCGGCTGCCCAGCAGTTCGATCAGCGCCGGGTCATTCGCCTCGGCGAAGTTGACGATGACGTGTGGACGCCCGCTTCGGCGAGGCGGCCGAACCGCTCGACGATCGCGTCCGGCGACTCTGGCGCACGGCTCCAGGCACCGGCGGTGCCGAGGCCGACGCCCTGCATGTTCGTCCGCTCGATCTCGGCGAAGTCGCGACCGACCGCGGCGCAGTGCTCGGCCAGGATCGCGTACTTCGCAGAGCTGGTCGGGGCCGCCGAACAGGTTCGAGGCGTCGGCGTACTGGGCGACGAGGCGAAGGGTCTTCTTCTCGCCGCCACCGCCGATGAGGATCGGCACCCGCGGCCGGGAGATCGACTGGGGGACGTTGAGGAGCCGGGTCGCGTGGAACTGGCGGCCGCGGAAGTCCTCCTCCGAGCCGCGCTCGCCCTGCCACATGCCGTGGGCGATCTGGAGCGTGTCCTCGAGCATCTCGAACCGGTCGGCTGTGCTCGGCCAGGGGAACCCGAGGCCCTCCGACTCGGCCTGGTTCCAGGCGGCGCCGATGCCGAGCCAGGCCCGGCCGCCGGAGAGGACGTCGAGGGTCGTCGCGGCCTTGACCCACAGCCCGGGGTTGCGGTAGTGGACGCCGCCGACCATCAGCCCGAGCCGGGCGCGTTGGCTGTGGGCGGCCATGAAGCCGAGCGTCGTCCAGCCCTCGAGCATCGGCTGCAGCTCTGAGCCAGGCGGGCCGATCTGCCAGAAGTGATCCATCACCCAGATGGAGTCGAAACCGACCTCGTCGGCGGTCCGACGGAGCGGGCGAGGGTCGGTCCGATCGCCTCCGGTCCGCCGGGCCAGGTGAACGAGTAGATCTGGAGTCCGAGCTTCACGACGTGGCTCCTTTCGCGTCGCCGCGCCAGGCGGCGGTGGCCCGATCGAGGGCCTCGATCTCGGCGGGGCTGAGCGAGAAGGCGAGGGCGCCGGCGTTGTCGGCCGCCTGGCGGCCGTTCTTGGCGCCCGGGATCGGCAGGACGAGCTCGTTCTCGATGAGCCAGCGGAGCGCGACCTGGGCCGGGCTCCGGCCGTGGGCGTCGCCGATCTCTCGGAGCAGCGCGACGACCGGGGTCGCGCCTCCCGCTCCTTGGCCGCGGAAGCGGGGCATGAAGCGGCGGAACCCGGAGGGCCTCGCCCCGGCCACGAACTTGCCGGTGAGGGCGCCGTTGGCCAGCGGCTGGTTGGCGATGAGCGTGACCCCCAGCTCGCGGCAGGCGTCGAGGACGCCGTCGGTCTCGGGCTGGCGGTGGAGCAGCGAGTACTCGATCTGGTTCGAGGCGAGCGGGATCCCGCGCTCGGCGAGCACCGCGTGGGCGAGTCGCATCTGGTCGGCCGAGTAGTTGCTGACGCCGACCGCCCGGACCTTGCCTTGCTCGACGGCGTCGGCCATCAGGTTCATGAGCCGCGGGATCGAGACCCAGCGCGAGGGGTAGTGGTGCATGTACAGGTCGACGGTCGTCCGCTGGAGGAGCTCGAGGCTCCGCTCGAGCGCCCGGGGCATCGCGTCGGTCCGGGACAGCATGTTCGGCGGGAACTTCGTCGCGATGAGGACATCCCGCCCGTGGGCCAGCTCGCCGAGCCGGCGCTCGGAGGCGCCGGCGCCGTACATCTCGGCGGTGTCGAAGAGCGTCGCGCCGGCGGCGACGCTGGCGTCGAAGGCAAGCTGCTCCTCGTCGCGGCTCGCGGGGCCGCCACCGTAGGCGAGCTTCGCCGGGGTCCATCGGGCGCGGCCCGATGGGTCGCCCCAGGTCATGGCGCCGACGCCCAAACGAGGAACCGGAGGTCGCTCCTTCCGAGCGTCCACGGTCGGTCATGGCTTGAGCATACGTCGGACTAGTCAATGATTGCAAGTGCCAACCATTGTCGTGTCGGATGAATGAGCAGGCCTTGCATCAGGGTAAGATGCGCGCATGAGCGACACACCGACCGCGCGCGAGACCGCCGGTCTCGTCGACCTGATGTGGCTGGTCATGCGCCGCATCTGGGACCACGCCGAGGAGCGCCTCGCCCCGTACTCGTTGAGCCTCAAGCACAACTGGGCACTCCATGCCCTCGACGAGCCGATGTCGATGAGCGCCCTCGCGGACCGACTCGGGATCGACGCGTCCTATGTCACGACGATTGCCGACCAGCTCGAGGAGCGCGGCCTCATCGAGCGCCAGCCGCACCGACCGATCGGCGCATCAAGAGCCTGGCCCTCACGGCGGAGGGGCGGCGACTCCGCGAGAAGCTCGCGGACGAGCTGTGGGTCGAGGTGCCGGTCCTCGATGCGCTCACGGCCGACGAACGACGAGAGCTCTGGCGGCTACTCTCGCGGACCATCGACACGGCATCGGCGGACCAGCAGGGCCACGATGGGCGCGCCGATCGGCGCGACCACCGAGGGCCGCGGCGCCTCGTCGTGAGCTCGACGCCGCTCCTAGCTCCCGGGCGGTTGGCATCGTCGGGCCCGAGCATGCTCGCGACCTGGATCAGGTTGCCGCAGGTGTCGTCGAAGACCGCGGTCACGACGACCCATCTCGGCCGGCTCCTGGACGAACCGGACGCCGGCCGACTTGAGCCGCTCGTAATCCTCGCGGGCATCGGCGACGCCGAACGAGGTCCACGGAATGCCGTCGGCGACGAGCGCTTCCTTGAACGGTCGTGCAGCCGGATGGACGTCTGGCTCAGGGGAGCTCCGCCGTCTGGCTGTCGGGCGAAACGACCGTGAGCCACCGGTATTCGCCGGCGGGACGTCGGTCTTCTTCTGGAAGCCGAGCGTGTTCGTGTAGAACTGGAGTGCCTTCTCCTGGTCGTCGACGAGGACGCTGGCCGTCGTAATCCGCATGTCTTCGCTCCTCTCCGTCGAGCCATCGGTCGGCAAGGTGCCGGAGCGGCTCGCGTCGATCGAATGGAACTTGTAGCGGCCTTCGCGGCGGGTCGGATCAGGCCCGCCGACTCGAGGAAGTCGAGATGCTGGGAGATCGCCTGGCGGGTCGATGCCAGGCCATGGTTGGTGATCAATCGCGAGCAGAGCTCGAAGAGTGTCCGGTCGTCGCGTTCGGCAGCTCGTCGAGGATCGTCCGGCGGGCTGGCTCGGCAAGGCATCTGAACACGTCCTCGTCGCCCACCGACCCAGAATATGCAAGTCAGGACTTGCATATCAAGTTCCCCCACCCTCGCCTCGGCGTGGTCCTTTGTCGTCCGTTGCGCAACCGATTTCTGGCGCACGTCCGGTTCGACTACGATCGGTCGCGACGAGCGCTTGACCGCGGAGGACAGATGGCATCCCGGATCGGCCTGGCGATCATTGGCGCCGGGCGGATGGGTCGCAACCACGCTCGGTTGATCGCGGCCGGCGTGCCCGAGCTGTCGATCGTCGCGATCGGCGACGTCGACGGCGCCGCAGCCGACCGTCTGGCCGACGAGATCGGGAGCGCGACGGGCTTCGCCGACCCGCTCGCCGCGATCGCGGCGCCGGGCGTCGACGCCGTGCTCATCGCAGTCTCTTCCGACCAGCATCGGCACGTCGTGGAGGCCGCCGCGGCCGCGGGCCGGGACATCCTGTGCGAGAAGCCGCTGGCGCTGACCTCGCGGGCACGGAGCGCGATCGCGGCCGCGGAGCGGGCCGGGGTCCGCCTCCAGGTGGGGCTCATGCGGCGCTGGGACCCGGACTACGTCCGGGCGCGTGCCCGGATCGCGGCCGGCGACCTCGGACGGCTGTTGCTCTTCACGCCGCTGCAGTACGACAGGGACCCTCCACCGCTCGCGATCCTCGACCCGGCGGTAGCGGCGGGATCATGCTCGACATGGGCATCCACGAGTTCGACCTAGCTCGGTTGCTGATGGGCGCCGAGGTCGTCGAGGTCCAGGCAACCGGCTCGATCGTCCAGGCCCCGAGACCGCCGCGTTCGGGGACGTCGACACCGCCGTGGTGAGCCTCCGGTTCGCCTCGGGCGCGATCGGGACCGTCGAGATGAGCCGCGGCGACGACGTACGGCGAGGACGTCCGGACGGAGGTCCACGGCACCGACGGGAGCGCGTTCATCGGCGGCCTGCCGATCGCTGGCGGGTCGGCGATCGGCCGGGAGGGCGGTATCAGCTGGGATGCGACGTCGCCGTCGATGCCGCGCTTCGCCCCGGCTTACATCGACCAGGCACGCGCCTTCGGCCGGTCGATCCAGAACGATGAGCCGGTAAGCCCCTCCGGCGCCGATGGCCGCGCAGCCTTCGTCATCGCGATGGCTGCCTCGCGCGCCCTGCAGGAGGCGGGGACCGTGGCCGTTGACGTGGTGTAGCATCTCGTAGTTGCAAACGGTTGCACGATCCACGACCGGAGGGCCACAGTGTGGCAACTCTCGATTCGCTGATGTCACCGGAGGCGCCGGTCCGGTGGGACCCGCTCCGGGTGGTCGACGATCCGTATCCGACCTATCGCCGGCTTCGCAACGAAGCACCCCTTTATCGGGACGAGGAGCGAGCGATCTGGGCTCTATCCCGCTTCGACGACGTCCAGGCCGCGGCGCGGGACTGGAAGACGTTCTCGAGCAGCGAAGGCAACGATCACGACGACGGACACCAGCTGTTCGAGCCGGCGGGTGACGTCGCCGGGATCGATCCGCCCGACCACACGCGCTTACGCAAGGCCCTTCACAGTGCCTTCAGCCCGTCGGAGATCAGAGCCAGGTTCGAGCCGTCGGCTCGCCTCAAGGCGAGGAGCCTGATCGACGCGTTCGCCGATCTCGGCCGGGCCGATCTGGCGCGTGACCTGGCCAGGCCGCTCCCCGGCGCGATGGTCTGCACGTGGCTCGGCTTCCCGGAGGACGACCATCCGCAGCTGCTGGACTGGTTCGGGCACTTGCTCGACCGCGTGCCCGGCGAGCATGGGCTGCCGGCGTCCGCACTCGAAGCCCGAGACCGGATGCGCGCCTACGTCGAGGCAGCGGCGGCTGAGCGTCGGGTCGCGCCCCGCGCCGATCTGTTGACGGTGCTCGTCCAGGCCCAAGCCGACGGCGCCATCAGCGGGGATGAAGTGCTCGGCTGCTCGCTGCTCCTCTTCCTGGCTGGCATCACGACCACATCTGGGCTGATCTCGAATTCGCTCCTTCACCTCGACCGATTCCCCGACCAGCGCGAGCTCATGCGTCTCGAACCGGAGCGCATTCCGGCCGCGATCGAGGAGCTCCTTCGCTTCGAGGCGCCAATCCAGACCCTGATCCGGACGACCTCGAAGGAGGTCGAGATGCATGGGACGATCATTCCCAGGGGTGCCCACGTGAGCCTCATCTGGGCGTCAGCGAACCGCGACGAGCGACGCTGGACGGATCCGGATCGGCTCGACATCGGGCGTGCGCCGGAGCGGCACGTCGCCTTCGGCGAAGGGATCCACCACTGCATCGGAGCGCCGCTCGCGCGCCTCGAGGCCCGGATCGCCTTCGAGGAGCTGTTCGCGCGGATCCCGACGTATGCCGTCACTGGACCGATCAGACGGGTCAGCACACCGACCGATCGCGCCCTGGAGAGCCTGCCCGTGGAGTTCTGAGCGGACCGCCGCTCGCTCAGGCGGTCGTCGACGCGCCTTCCAGGAGCCCTCGGATCTGCTCGAACATGAAGCGCGACGACTCCACGGCGCGCTCTTCCCAGGCGAAGACACAGCTCGTCAGGATCCCATCGAAGCCGACTCGCCGGAGCGCGTCGAAGCAGGCCACGAAGTCCACCTCGCCCTGGCCGATGTCGAGGTGCTGGTGGACGCGGGCCGGCGATCCGGGCGGGTTCACGATGTAGCGGTTGCCCGACGACGCCCGGTGGTTGAGCACGTCGGCGACGTGGACCTGGGTCAGGACGGGTGCGGCATAGTCGATCATCGCCCCGATGTCGTCGCCCAGGTAATAGGTGTGCGGCGCACAGAACACGTAGCCGACGATCGGTGAGTCGATCCCTCGGACCAGGTCGACCGCCTCGGTGTTGCGCTCGATGAAGTCGTCCGGATGGGCCTCCAGGTTCAGCCGGATCCCTTCCCGCTCGAAGATCGGCAGCAGCTCGTCCATCGAGCGCCAGAACTGCGCCTCGCTCCGGGCGGCCTGCTCCGGGCGACCGTTGAACTCGGAGTTCATGACCCCGCAGCCGACGTCGGCGGCGAGCTGGATCGCCCGCTTCCAGTAGCCGACGGCGGCCAGCCGCTCGTCTTCGTCCGGGCTCGACCAGCGGTAGAGGGGCAGGATCGACGCCAGCTCCATCCCCGTGTCGCGGAGCGCCGCCCGGAACTCCGCGACCTTGGCCCGATCCGCGCGCGGGTGCGTGAAGAACGGGATGAAGTCAGGTCGTGGCGAGAGCTCGATCGAGTCGTAGCCGATGTCGGCTGCGATCCGACAGACCTCGGCGAACGGACGGTCGCGGAGCATGTACGGATCGAGGGCGATCTTCACGTCACGAGCTCTCCCGTTTGGCCGTACCGATCCGCCTGCGGAGGTCGGCTCCGCTCGCCGCGATCCGGTCCACCATCCGGGTCCGCTGAGCCGGGTCCGCGATGGTGGCCATGGAGTCCAGCCATCGTACGGTGCCGTCGATGACCGCGAGGATCGCCTCGGCGTCCGACGTGACGCACAGCGGCCGGTCGACGACCTCCACGTAGACCGGCGACGTATGGGCGGCCATGCTCGTGTTGTAGGCCGACCGGATCTCGTAGTCGCTGCGCGACCTGGCCGCGATCCAGGACCCCGCCGCGATGGAGATCTCGGCGGCGAGCTGGAGGTCGTCCGTCGCCCGGTCGACCGTTCGCTCGGCCACGACGCGACCGTTCACGACGAGCTCGACGGACCGGATGATCGATTGGGCCGCTCGAGCCCGGGCGTGCACGGTGAGCCGGCCGCCGCCCGCGGGCAGGACCAGGACGTCGCCGGGTTCGTGCCCATCGACCGACAGCGCCAGCATCGGACCGGAGGTCGCAAACGTCCGTCCGGCACGAACCGCCGCGGACCAGGCGGCGAACGTCGCCGCCGCGTCGGGATCGAGCCGGGCGTAGGTCCGGATGGCGCCGACCGGCATCTCGGCCGACATCTTGTCGGTCCCACCCAGGACCGGCACCCGGTAGCCGCAATTGAGGAAGCGGTACCACTCGCTGATCGACGGGTTGTCGAGGCCAGGAGCGAACGTCTGCATCTCGACGGCGTCGATCCGGCCGGCCACGATCTCGGCAGCGATCTCGGCGAACGGCAACGGGAAGTGCGCCCCGACGACGAGGCCGCCCTCGGCGTGGCAGCGGTCCGCCCAGTCGCCGAGCAGCTCGGTGACGGCTCCCCCGATCCGGCCCTCGGGCCCGCCGCCCGAGGCGAGCGGAACGGTGGGCCGGCGCGCTCCGAGCAGGGCGAGATGGCCGAGCACGTTCTGGCGGTTCTCGGTCCCGACGATGACGATGTGACGACCGTCGGGATCGGCCTGTGAGCCCCAGGCGAGGTCGGTGACGTTGGTGAACTCGTCGCCCAGCTGGGTCGCCAGCAGGTGGACGAACACGACGTCCTCGGCGGCCGCCTGGAGGAGCGCCGTCGAGGGGGCCAGGAAGTGGACATGGGAGTCCGCGGAGCGCCAGCCGTCCGGCCGCAGATCGATCGCTCGCTCGAGCGCGACCGTGACGTCACGAGTCCCCGGCTCGACGACCAGCGTGCGACGCACAGGGCGGTGATCGAACCCCTTCACGACCTCGATCGCCACCTCGCCCAGCGGCAGGTCGATCGAGAACGCGCCGGGCACGTACGCGTAGGTGTCACCTCCGAGGATCAACCCGGCGCCAGAGTCCTCCAGGAGCCCCGGATTGATCTCCTCGCGGTGACCGAGCGGCGGCAGGTAGCGCCCGTCCGCGGCCACGAACCGCACCCGGGACGGCGTTGGCGCGTCGTCGGCCAGGATCCGGACGTCGACCCGGACCTCGGGCGTCGGCAGCGGACGGATCGTGATCCCGCCGTCCGGGCTCGTCGTCCGGGAGCCGAGCCCGGCGACCGCGACCTCCCAGTCGCCGAACGTCAGCCGCGCGTCGGGCGCTGCAGCGACGTCGAGGACTGTTCGCGCTGATCCGCCAGCTCGATTGGAGCCGTCGCGGGTGAGTGGCTCCGCGGATCCCCAGCCGACCGGTCCACGGTCCGGGCCGTCGTCCGACCCGCGCGGCAGCGGGAGCGGTCGGGCCCCGATGGCGACCCCCAGGTCCACCTCGGGCAGGCCGTCTGCCGGGCCTTCGACCAGGAGCTGCCGGCGTGGCTCCAGGACGAGCGGGTCCGCGGTGCCCGCGAAGAGGGTCAGCGCCGCAAGGACGACCGCCGTGCCCGGACGGCCTCCGCCGAGCGGCACGAGACGCAGCTCGACCGGATCGCCATCGCCCAGCGGGATGGCGTGGAGCCAGTAGGTCGCGTCGTCGTCCGCGGTCGGGACGAAGTCGGCGATGCCCACCTGGGCAGCGCCCCACGAGCCGGGCAGCATCGCGAGCAGCCCGGCCTGGCCGGCGGCGACGCGGCGGCCCGGTTCCTGCCGTGGATGTGGGCCACGCCAGTCGAGCGTCTCGTCCGCCCGGTGACCGATCGCCGCGAACGGGATGAACCCCCAGCCGATGATCCCGTCTGCGATCTCGAATTGACGGCGGATCTCGACGGCTCGGGTCGTGCCATCGGCGAACGTGATCGCGTACCGGGCGAGCCGCTCGCCGGTCGGCAGGACCCAGCCCACGGGTGTTTCGGACGCTCGCTTCCCCGCGGCATCGCGCCAGCTGTCCGCGAAGTGGGCCACCACGAGGTGGCTGGCTCGGCCCTGACCCCGGAGGTCGATCGTCAGCTCGTCATCGAGGAGCAGCCAGCGCCGTCCCGCAGCCCGTCGTCCGAGCTCGAACGGGAGGCCCCGGAACACGACGGGGCCGTCGGGCAGCCGCGCCAGGGCGGACCGGTACGCGGATCGAGCCGTTCGCCCAATTCGGCATCGGACGCGTTCCACGCCGCCGACAGGTCCACCGGACGCGCCAGAGGCGTCGCGATGCGGCCTCGCCCGATGGCCATGGCTGCGACCCTCCCGACCGATATTGACGCGAGGAGAGTTGCGATGATACCTTCGTTGCAATCGGTTGCGCAAGGAGGGATCGATGGACACCGTCCGGCTGACCGTGGGTCAGGCCATCGTCCGCTTCATGGCCAACCAGTACGCCGAACGAGACGGCCGCGAACAGCGCTTCATCGCCGGGGTCTGGGGCATCTTCGGGCACGGCAACGTCGCCGGCTTCGGCCAGGCCCTCGAGGAGCTCGGGGACGCCGAGGACATGCCCTACTACCGGCCCCAGAACGAGCAGGCCCAGGTCCATCTGGCGGCCGCGTTCGCGCGGCACAACAACCGCCTCCGGACATACGCCTGCACCTCGTCCGTCGGCCCGGGCGCGATGAACATGATCACCGGGGCTGCCGGCGGCGACCGTCAACCGGATCCCGGTGCTGCTCCTGCCGAGCGACTACTTCGCCAACCGGACGCCGGATCCCGTCCTCCAGCAGATCGAGCATCCGACCGAGCGCGACTTCGAGCGCCAACGACGCGTTCCGCCCGGTCTCCCGGTTCTTCGATCGGATCTCGCGTCCCGAGCAGCTGATCGCCTCGCTGCCGGCGGCGTTTCGCGTGCTCACCGATCCGGCCGACACCGGGGCGGTCACGATCTCGCTGCCCGAGGACGTCCAGTCCGAGGCGTTCGACTGGCCCGAGCGGTTCTTCGAGCGGCGGGTCTGGCGAGTTCGCCGACCGTTGCCTGAAGCGGCCGACGTGGCCGACGCGGTTCGCCTGATCCGGGCGTCGACGGCACCGGTGATCGTCGTCGGCGGGGGCGTGATCTACTCCGAGGCGACCGAGGCGCTGTCGGCGTTGGCGACGCAGTTCGGGATCCCGGTGGTCGAGACGCAGGCTGGCAAGGGCGCCCTGCCCTGGAACCATCCAATGAATGCCGGCCCGGCGGGGACCAACGGCGGTCTGGCCGCCAACCGGCTCGCCCGCGACGCGGACCTGGTCATCTGCGTCGGGACGCGGATGGGCGACTTCGTGACCGCCTCACGCACGACGTTCCAGCACCCCGAGGCGAGGTTCATCGGCATCAACATCGCGCCGATGGACGCCCACAAGCTGCGCGCGGTCCCGGTCGTGGCCGATGCCCGCGAGGCCCTGCGCGCGCTCGAGCGTGAGCTGGCGGCCGCCGGCTACGCGGGGACCGCCGAACCGTATCGGCGGCGCGTCGCGGGGCTCAAGATGGAGTGGGACGACATCGTCACCAGCCTGCGAACGCGTGGATGGCGCTCCGGGCGATCTCGGCCAGGCCGAGGTCATCGGGATCGTGAACGACGTCGTGGGCGGTCACGCGACCGTGATCTGCGCCGCGGGCAGCCTGCCTGGTGACCTGCTCCGGCTGTGGCGACCCGAGGACCCCAAGGCCTACCACGTCGAATACGGCTTCTCGTGCATGGGCTACGAGATCGTGGCCGGGCTGGGCGTCCGGCTGGCCGACCCGGATCGCGAGGTCGTCGTGATGGTCGGCGATGGCTCGTACCTGATGTTGAACTCCGAGATCGTCACCGCGGTCGCCGAGGGCCTCAAGCTCACGATCGTGGTCCTCGACAACCACGGGTTCCAGTGCATCCTCGCGCTCCAGCGGCTGGTCGGCGTGCCGGACTTCGGCAACGAGCTCCGCTTCCGCGACCGGTCGCGCAACCGGCTGACGGGCCCATACGTCCCGATCGACTTTCGGAAGCACGCCGAGGCGATGGGGGCCCTGGCGCCTCCAGGCGAACACGGCCGACGAGCTGCGCGCGGCGCTCGCCACGGCGCGCGCCGCCGATCGGATCGCGGTGATCGCGGTGCCCACCGAGCCGGAGAAGCGCGTCCCCGGCTTCGAATCGTGGTGGGACGTCCCGGTGGCCGGTGCGAGCGAACAGGCCTCCGTCCGCGGCGCCCGGACGGCCTATGACGAGAAACGCCGCGAGCAGCGGACGGACATCCAGTAGACAGGAGAAGCCCATGCCTGGTCCCGGGATCGAGCTCATCGGTGCCGAAGAGACGGCCGAGGTCATGGAGGTGCTGCAGAGTGGCTACCTGAGTCGCTACGGCCCCTCGGACGATCCACGGTTCGGCGCCAAGGTGCATCACATCGAGCAGACGATCGCCGGCCTGACCGGCGTCCGCTATGGGCTCGGTCTCCACGGTGGTGGGTCGGCGGCGCTCTGGATCACGCTGCTCAGCCTCGGGGTGGGTGCCGGCGACGAGGTGATCGTGCCCGGCTTCACCTATGTCGCCTCGATCTCGGCGATCGTCTACACCGGCGCGACGCCGATCCTGGCGGAGATCGACCAGACCTTTGATCTCGACCCGGCCGACGTCGAAGCCAAGATCACCCCTCGGACAGCAGCCATCCTCGTCGTCCACATGCTCGGCGCCCCGGCCCGGATCAACGAGTTGAAGGCGATCGCCGACCGGCACGGGATCCCTCTCGTCGAGGACTGCGCCCAGGCGTTCGGGGCGACCTACGAAGGGCGGGGCGTCGGCGGGTTCGGGACGGCGGGGACGTTCAGCTTCAACGAGTTCAAGACGATCACGTGCGGCGACGGCGGGATGATCGTCACCGATGACGAGACGCTGTACGAGCGATGCTTCGCGATGCACGATCAGGGTCATGCTCCTGACCGGCTCGAGTCGAAGTACGCTCCGAGGCCATTCCTGGGCATGAACTTCCGGATGACGGAGCTGTCCGGCGCCGTCCTTCTCGGCCAGGTTCGGAAGCTGGACCTGATCACCTCGCACCTGCGGGCCAACAAGGCGATCATCAAGGACATGCTCGAGGAGGTCCCGACGATCGGTTTCCGGACCCTGACCGATCCGGAAGGCGACCTCGCGACACACCTCGTGGTGGTGCTCCCGTCTGCGGAGATCGCCGCGAATGTCGCCGAGGAGGTGGGCTCCAAGCCCCTGTCCGAGTCGGGCTGGCATACCTACAGCCGGATGAACCACCTGCTCGAGAAGCGGACGATCACCGGCAAGGGCTGCCCATTCGACTGCGCCGACCCGAGCCATCCGCACGGCGACTATCGGGCAGGCATGCTGCCCCAGACCGACGCTCTCCTGGAGCGCTCGCTGAGCATCGGGATCGGGGTGAGCGATCCCAACCTCGCGCCGTTCGGCCTCCGGATGCGCGACGGGGAAGCCGAGGCCAGGCAGGTCGGGGCCACCTTCCGCGATGCCGTGATCAAGCACCGGGCGTGACCGTCGGCGGCGCGCCATGATCCAGGCTGTCGTGGTCGGCCGGGTCGGCGTCGACTTCACGCCAACGACGCCTCGGACGACCCTGGCCGCGGCCGAATCGTTCAGCCGGGCGGTCGGCGGCTTTGCCGGGAACATCGCGACCGGTCTGGCCCGACTCGGCATCCGCGCGGCGGTCGTGTCGGCCGTTGGCGACGATGGTCACGGCGATCACGTCCGAGGATTCCTCGAAGGCGAGGGCGTCGACGTCGGCCACATCGTCACCCGGGCCGGTTCCAGGACCCAGGTGGCCTTCTTCGAGACCTGGCCGCCGGACCGCTTCCCGGTGACCTTCTACCGGCCGTCGCCGGCCCCGGAGACGCGGCTCACGGTCGCCGATCTGCCGGCGGCCATGCTCGAGGTCGCGCCGCTCGTGGTCCTTTCAGGAGCCCTGTTCGCCGAACAGCCGGCCAGGTCGATGGCGCTTGCGCTCCTCGACGTCCGACGAGCGTCGCGGGACCGGCGACGCGTCTCGACGACGATCCTCGATCTCGACTGGCGACCGACCCTGTGGCCCGACCCGAGTGAGGCGCCCACGTTGATGGAACGCGCGGCACGGCTAAGCGACATCGTCATCGGCAGCAGCGAGGAGTTCGCGGCCGCCGGCCTGCGACCCGAGACCGGCTCGGGCGGCGGACCTGACCTGGTCGTCCTCAAGCACGGATCCGATGGCGTTTCGCTGGTGACCGATGGCGAGCGGCGCTCGCTGCCCGGAAATCGACGTGGAGGTCGTGTGCGCCACCGGTGCTGGCGATGCACTCGCGGCCGCCTTCGCCGCCGGCCTCCTGAACGGCCTCGACCCGCTCGTCGCCGTCGAGCGTGGCAACGCCGCGGGAGCCATCGTCGCGACGAGGCTGATGTGCAGCACCGCGATGCCGACGCCCGCCGAGATCGACCGACTGCTCGCCGACCAGGTGGTCGAGTCGCACGGAGCCAGGCCGTGACGGCCGCCGACGAACGAGCCGCTCCGGTCATCCATCCGGCCAAGCTGCCGCAGCGCCAGCCACCCGAGTCGCTTCACGTCCGCCCGGATCCCGACGGGGTCGTCGCGACTGACCCCGTCCGCGCCGGGTGGCGCTACCTGTCCTTCCGGGCGTTCGCGCTCGACGCGGATGAGATCGTGCTGCTCGACCGCCCGGAGCAGGAGGCGGCGATTGTCACGATCTCGGGCGGCGGCGTCGAGGTCGCACTCGACGACGGTGCCCGCCTCCAGCTGACCGGGCGACCCACGGTGTTCGAGGGCATGCCGTGGACGGCCTACGTCCCCGCCGGCACGACCGCCCGGATCGTCGGCCGACCGCTCCCGGGGCGACGCGCGGTCGTCGCGGTCGCCCAGGCGCCGCTCAGCGGCCGGCCGATCGGGAAGCTGCGCCCCGAGATCGTCCGACCCGAAGACGTGGAGATCGAGATCCGGGGCGCCGGCAACGCCACCCGCCAGGTCAACAACATCATGATGCCCGACTTCGCGGCCGATCGGCTCCTCATCTGCGAGGTGTTCACGCCGTCGGGCAACTGGTCCGGTTGGCCGCCTCACAAGCACGACATCGACGATCCGCCGCGGGAGGCCGTGCTCGAGGAGACCTACTTCTACCAGCTGAGCCGTCCCGAGGGCTGGGCAATCCAGCGGGTCTACCACCGCGATGGGTCGGGCGATCGGATGATCGTCGTCCGCCATGGCGACCTGGTGATCGTCGACCAGGGGTACCACCCATTCGCTGCCACCCAGGGCTACGACGCCTACTACCTCAACGCCCTGGCGGGTGATCGCCGGACCATGGCCAACACGGACGACCCCGACCTCGCCTGGGTCCGTTCGCTGTGGCCGGCGATGGCGCCGGATCCGCGGCTTCCGCTGGTCCACCCGTGACGCCGGCGTCCGGCGCGGCTGGCGGTCGATCGACTGCGACCGCTGCGCCGAGCAGCGTCGCCGCAGCAGCGGTTGGCCGGCAGCGCCGGCTGCTCCGGCTCGGCGGCCAGCGCGGCGTCATCGCCGGGATCGCGATCGATCACCGCGACAGCCTGCGAGTGATGCTCGACCGACGGGGCTCGACCGGCCTCGGGACGGCCGAGCTCCGCTCGTTGAAGCTCGCCCTGACCCGAGCCCTGGCCCCGGCCGCGACCGCCGTCATGCTCGACGAAGAGCTCGGCGGGCTGGCGCTCGAGGCGGGCGCCGTGCCGGCCACGGTCGCGTTGATCATGCCGCTCGAAGCCCAGGGCTACGAGACGACCGGCGACGGGCCGGCGACCACGCTGCTGGACGACTTCTCGCCGGCCGCCGCGCTTCGCTACGGCGCGGACGCGTGCAAGTTGCTCCTCCCGTACCGGATCGACGATGCCGGCGCGGCCGCCGGGCAGGAGGCGCTGGTCAGCTCGACGGCCGCTGCCTGTCACGAGCACGGCCTGCCACTCGTCATCGAACCTGTCGCCTACCGCCGGACCGGTGAGACCGAGGCAGCCTACCGCCGCTCGTATCCGCAGCTCGTGGTCGGTGCCGTGGAGCGACTCCAGCCGCTGGGCGCCGATCTGCTCAAGCTGCCGTTTCCCGTGCTGGACCTCGAGACGGCCCCCGAGTCGGTCGCCGTCGATGCCTGCCACGCGCTCGGTGCTGCCTGCCGGGACACGCCCTGGGCCCTCCTCGGGGCCGGCGCTGACGCCGACACGTTCGTCGAGCAGATACGATTCGCCGGCAGCGCCGGGGCGTCCGGCTTCCTGGCTGGCCGCGGCATCTGGGGCGCGGCGCTGAACGCCGATCCGGCAGAGGCCGAGCGGATCGCGATCGAGACCTGCCGGCCCGCCCTCGAACGATGCCGCGCGGTCGCCGAACGGTTCGCGAGGCCCCTGGGCGGGGCCCCGTTCGGCTGACAACGGAACTCCGTCAGGAGCGGTCGATGCAGCTCGTCTACAACTCCAACTCGACGATGCACCTCCCCGTGCTCATGCAGATCCGGGTCGCCCGGGAGACCGGCTGGGACGGGGTCTTCCTCCGAGCGGAGCACATCCGTCGGTACCTCGCCCAGGGCTACGAGGCGGCGAGCCTGCGCACGGCCCTGGCCGGCCTGGGCCCGCTGAATCTCGGGGCACTGCCCGACGTCGAACGCTGGCGACCTGCCGAGCATGCGGCCATGCTCCGCGAGGCGGCCGGCCTCACCGAGCTGGCCGCGGAGATCGGCGCGTCGTACGTCCAGCTGCTGACCGGACCCGTGGCGCCGGGCGGGGCGTACAGCGGACCCTCGAGCCTGTCCGACGCCGAGCTCATCAAGGTGACCGCCCGGGCGGTTCGCTCGGTGGCCGACCTGGGCGGCCCGGCCGGCCTGCGCTACTACCTCGAGCCGGTTGCCTGGACGCCGCTGTCGACCATCGCCCAGGCGGTCCGGGTGATCGACGCCGCTGAGCGCGACAACGTCGGGCTGGTGCTGGACTTCTGGCATCTCTGGCAGCGAGGCACCACCCCGGACGGCATCGCCCGTCTCGATCCCCGGATCATCTTTGGCGTCGACCTCGGGGACTCCCTGGGACCGCCGGGCGCCGGCACGGCCGACCAGCGGAGCCGGTGCGTCTGGCCCGGCGATGGTGACATCCCGCTCCGCGAGTGGGTCGCCGCGGTCCGCTCGACCGGCTTCGACGGCTGGTGGGACAACGAGCTCTACAGCCCGCTCCACTGGGAGTCTGCTGACCCGTTTGCCGTCGGAGCGGGCTTGCTCGAGGTGCTCCGGACGTTGCTGCGGGACTGACCCGCGGTTCACAATGTTGACGTTGCGCAGGGCCGATGCTACGGTTGCGCAATCGGTTGCAGCACAAGGGGTGCGGTCCACGATGCGTGCTTCTCCGCGCGATTTCGCTGCGGTCGAGGTCGCGTGGTCGGACGACCCGCGCTGCCATCGCGGCGGGTCGCCGCACCTGGCCCGCCAGCGGTCCGAGCTGGGCACCGGCGAAGATCGGCCCGACCGCGCCGTGCGCGTCGCGGTCTAGGCGGAGCCGCCGGCCCGTGCCATCCAGCGACGGCCAGCGCCGGACCGACGGTCAACACCGGACGGGCGGCCCGCGTCGTCGGATCCTCCTCAAGGATGTCGCCCAGCGAGCGAACGTCTCGGGCTCGACCGCGTCGCGGGCCCTGGCCGACGACAAGCGGATCAGCGCTGCCACCCGGCAGCTGGTCAAGGCCGCCGCCGCCGAGCTGCACTACGTGCCGGATGCGACGGCCCGCAGCCTTCGGGTCCGGCGGACTCGGACGCTGGGTCTCCTCCTGCCCGACCTGCGCGACCCGGTCCACGGCCAGGTCGCGTCGGCGTTCGAGCAGGAGGCGCGCCAGCAGGGGTACGTCGTGATGGTCGTGGCTGGCGAACGCGACCTCGCGCGCGAGCGGCTCGCCTTGAGGGCCTTTGCCGAGCACGGGACCGATGGGGTTGCGGTCGTGTCCGGCGTGTTGCCGCCGAACGAGCTGCGCGAGCGGGTCGATCCCGACCGGCTCGTCCTCGTCTGGCCCGACCATCGGAGCCTGCCTCGACACGCTGGCCCTAACGTCCCGGGCGTCATCCAGACCGATGACGCGAGCGGCGTGCGGGCTGCGGTTGACCACCTGGTCGACAGCGGCTGCCGGCGGGTCGCCTATGCCGAGAGCGGGCGGCGCGCCTCGAACACGATCCGAGCCGAGACCGTCGCCGCGACCCTCCGCGATCGAGGCATCCGCGCTCCGCTGCGCAGGTTCCCCGCCCCGGTCGATTCGTGGCGGGCACCCGCGGCGCTCGCTGCGGAGATCGCTGCGGACCCCCCCGAGGCCCTCGTCTGCTACGACGACCAGCTCGCGCTCGGGCTCATGGACGCGCTCCGTGGCCTGGGCGTCCGGATCCCCGACGACATGGGCATCGTCGGGTTCGACGGGATCCCCTTTGCCGCCATCTCGAACCCCCGGCTGACGACCGTGGTGGTTCCGTCGGCGGAGATGGGCCGGGCTGCGGCGTCGTCGGCGATCCAGGCCGTACACGACGGCCGGCTGCCGGACGGCGTGCTGTTGCCGGTCGAGATGGTCGTCCGCGAGAGTACCCGGGTCGTGTCCGTGAGCCGTCCATGATCGTCGACCGCCGGCCGCGGATGCCGACCGAGCTCCGCCTCGCCCGGTCGTTCCGTTGCCGCTGACACCGGATGGGGGCGTCGACCCCGGGGTCGACCTGGCCGACCTCGCCCGGCGCGGCCGGCTGCTCGTGATCGACTCGGTCGCGCACAGCGGTGCCGGGCACATCGGCGGCCCGCTATCCGCGATGGACCTCCTCGTCGCGCTCTACTTCAGGGTCCTGCGCATTCGTCCGGACGCACCCGACTGGCCTGACCGCGATCGGTTCATCCTGTCGAAGGGCCACTCCGCGATCGGACTCTACGTGGTCATGGCCCTGCGCGGCTACTTCCCGGTCGAGGAGCTCGCGACCTTCGATGCGGGTGACAGCCGGCTGCAGGGGCACCCCGACATGACGCGGCTACCTGGGCTCGAGGCATCGACGGGTTCGCTCGGCCAGGGCCTCGCCGTCGGGCTCGGGATCGCCCTCGGAGCCCGCCTGCGCGGGCTCGGGTTCCACACGTTCGTGATGCTCGGCGACGGCGAGACCCAGGAAGGGATGGTCTGGGAGAGCGTGATGGTCGCGGCCAAGTACGGGCTCGGCAATCTCACCGCGATCGTCGACTGCAACGGCCTCCAGCAGTACGGCTGGCCGCCGGTGCCGGGCGAGGATGCGCGCGGCGACCGACGCGACCCGCTCGCCGGGACCCGCCTCCGCGACGCCCTCGAAGCCTTCGGCTGGCGGGTCCTGGAGATCGACGGGCACGACCATGAGGCGATCGTGGCCGCCTGCGAGGACGCTCGCGGCGCTGGCCGGGCCGGCCGGCCGACGGCGATCCTGGCGGCAACCGTCAAGGGGCGGGGATTGTCGTTCACGGAGGGTCGCACCGAGTGGCACGCGCGCGTGGCGACGGCCGACGACGTTGCGGCGGCCCGAGTCGGAGCTCGGTCTCGCCGAGGACGCCGGGTCGTGACCCGCCCGATGCGTGACGCGTGGGCGGAGACCCTGCGCGAGCTGGCCGTCGACAACCCCGACCTGCTCGTCCTCGACGGCGACCTCGCCTCGTCGACCCGAGCCGATCGGTTCGCCGCCGCCCATCCGGACCGGTTCCTGCAGATGGGCATCGCCGAGCAGAACCTGGTCGGGGTGGCGGCCGGCCTGGCGACCCTGGGTTACGTTCCGTGGCTGTCGTCGTTCGCCGTGTTCTTCACCCATCGCGCGATCGACCCGATCAGGATGCTCGTCGCCCAGACCCATGCCAACGTCAAGATCGGTGCGGCGTACACGGGCCTCCTGACCGGCTTCACCGGGAAGACACACCAGGACGTCGAGGACCTCGCGATCATGCGGGCGATGCCGGGCATGACGGTCATCGCCCCGTGCGATGCAAGCGAGTGCGTGGCGGCCGTGAGATGGGCGACCGAGACCCAGGGACCGGTCTATCTCCGCCTGGCGCGCGATGCGGGCCCGGACGTCTTCGACGACGCCTACCGGTTCGAGCCGAGCCGGGTCATCCGATTGCGCACCGGGTCCGACGTCCTGTTGGTCTCGACCGGTGTCCAGACGACGCGGACCCTCGAGGCGGCCGCGATCCTCGCGTCGAGGGGGATCTCGGCCGGCGTCCTCCACGTCCCCTGCCTGAAACCGGTCGATGCGGACGCGATCGCCGAGGCGGGACGCGGCGTCCCGCTCGTCGTCACGACCGAGGAGCACACGGTCCTGGGCGGTCTCGGCGGGCTGGTCGCCGAGATCCTCGGCGAGCGCGCGCCGCGCCGGCTCGCGCGGATCGGGATCGCCGACACCTGGGGCGAATCGGCCCCAAACGCCTTCCTGCTCGACCGGCACGGGCTGTCGGCGGAGCGCGTCGCGGAGCGCGTGGCGCTCGAGCTGTCGCAGGTCGAGCTCGTCGAGGGTGCCGCAAGCGAGTCCGGACGATAGCGGTCGAGGAGATCAGATGAGCGGATTCAGGGTGAAGAACCCGAGCAGCATCGGCGTCGCGTTCCTCGGCGTCGGACGGATCGGAACGTCCCACCTCCGGACGCTGGCCGGGATCGGCAACGCCCGGATCGTCGTCGTCGCAGACCTGGATCCCTCGGAAGCCGAGCGCGGGCGGGAGATCGGGCGCGCCGAGCGGGCCACCGCCGATGCCCTCGACGCGATCGGCGACCCGGCCGTCGAGGCCGTCGTCATCGCGACGCCGACCAGCACGCACGCGGGCCTCATCGAGGCGGCGCTGCGCGCCGGCAAGGCGATCTGGAGCGAGAAGCCGATCGCCCTCGACCTCGCCGAGACGACTCGCGTCGTCGAGCTCTGGCGCGAGACCGGCCTGCCGGTCCAGATGGGGTTCATGCGCCGGTTCGACCCTGGCTACGTTCGGGCCAAGGAGCTCATCGAGTCGGGGGAGCTGGGCCGCGTGGAGCAGTTCCGTGCCTATTCACGCGACACCTACCCGCCGCCGCCCAAGTTCATCCGCGACAGCGGCGGGTCGTTCCTCGACATGAGCGTCCACGACTTCGACCTGGCCCGGTTCCTCGTCGGCGAGGTCGAGGAGGTGTCCGCCTGGGGCAGCAACATCATCGACAAGCGGTTCGAGGAAGGCGGCGACGTGGATACCGCGGTGACCATGCTCCGCTTCCGCAACGGTGCCCTCGGGGTGGTCGAGATGTCGCGCCGCTCCGCGTGGGGGTACGACATCCGGACCGAGGTCGCCGGCGCGCTCGGGCAAGGTCGTCGTCGAGGCCGCCCACAAGACGCCGCTGACCTGGTCGCGTCGGTTCGGCTTCGAGGGCGATCACTACGAGAACTTCCCCGATCGGTTCGAGGTCGCCTACCGGCTCGAGTTCGAGGCGTTCTTCCGAACCCTGGCCGAAGGCGGCACGCCGACGCCCGGGCCCGAGGAGGCCCTCGAGACGCTCCGACTCGCCCTCGCCGCCAAGCGGAGCTGGCTGGAAGGGCGGCCGGTCCGGGTCGACGAGGTCGCGGCCGGGGTGGATCGATGAGCCCCGCCGTGACCCGCCACCTGCGCCCCAGGGGCAGTCTGGGGACGCATCCTCGAGATCACGCCGGAGAGCATCGGCTGGCGATACCTGTCGTTCCGGGTGCGTCGCCCTGGGACCCGGCGAGACGGTCGATGCCGACACGGGTGAGACCGAGGTCGCGCTGGTCCCGCTCGGCGGTTCCGGCTCGTTCACGTTCGGGGGCGCGACGTACCCGATCTCCCGCCGGGACGTGTTCAGCGAGAAGCCGCACGTCCTCTACCTGCCGCCGCGATCGGCGTTTGCGATCCGCGCCGAGGAGGCGTTCGAGGTCGCGATCGGGGCGGCTCCGGCCGTCGGTCGTTATCCCGCCCGCCTGTACCTGCCGGGCGAGCTGCCGAGCTTCGTCCGCGGCGGCGCCAACGTGAGCCCGCGGGGTGACCGCGACCCTCGATCCCGGGTTCCCGTCAGAGCGGCTCATCGCCTACGAGATCCTCACCCCGAGCGGCAACTGGTCGAGCTTTCCGCCACATCGCCACGACGGTCGGTTCGGGACGACCTACCACGAGGAGACCTACTACTACCGGCTCTCACCACGCGATGGCTTCGCGATCCAGCGCCTGTACACCCGCGACACCGAGCTCGACGTCTCGATTGCGGCGGCCGACGGCGACCTGGTGCTCGTCCACGAGGGCTATCCATACGGTCGCGACGGCGCCGGGGACAAACGCCTACTACCTCAACTTCCTCGCCGGTGACTCCAAGCCCGTGGTCCAGCTCAACGACCCGGCCTACGACTGGATCGTCGAGGACTGGGCAGGGCGGCCGATCGGCGATTCCGCTCGAACCGGCGACCTGACCCGGGTTGCCGAGGGTGCGCGCCCCCGGCCGGGCCGGACCCGAGTCACCGGTCCAATCCACTGCGGCGACGGCGGAACGTCTCGAGGCTGGCGTCGAAGAAGCGCACCATCCGGGCGCGATCGGCCGGCTCCTGCACGGCCGCCAGCTCGGCGACCCAGGTCCTGGCGCCGGCGATGACCTGCTCGACCACGTCGCCTCCGCCGCCGGCGCGACGAGCGGCCGATCCTCGACCTCGACGTAGACCGGCGACGTATGGGCCGCCATCGACGTCGCGAAGGCAGACCGGATCTCGGCCGGCTTCGCGACCGGGCGGCGATCCAGGCGCCGGCCGCGATCTCGACGGTCTCGTGGAGCGTCAGCTCGGCGGCGTCGGGCGAGCTCGTGGCCGCGACGACCCGCCCGTTGACGACCAGCTCCAGGTCGCTGAGCACGGCCTGGGCGGCCCGCGCCCGGGCCACGACCTCGAGCCGGCCGCTCGATCGCAGCCGGATCACGTCGCCTGGCTCGTGGCCCTCGACCGTCAGCTCGAGGATCGGACCCGAGGTGACGAAGGTCCGACCCGCTCGGACGGCCGACGCCCACGATTCGAACGTGAGCGGGCCGTCAATCTGAAGGTGACCGTAGGTGCGGACCGCCCCGATCGGGACCTCGGCCGACATCTTGTCGGTCCCGGCCACCACCGGGAGCCGGTAGCCGAGGTTGAGGAAGCGGTACCACTCGAGCACGGACGGGTCGTCGAGCCCGGGCGCCAGCGCCTGCGTCTCGATCGCGTCGATCTTGCCGGCGACGATGTCGGCGGCGATCTCCGCGTAGGGCAGCGGGAAGTGGGCCGCGACGACGAGCCCCCCGGCCGCCCGGCAGCGATCCGCCCAGTCGGCCAGCAGGACGCCCAGGGCGCCGCCCAGCCGGCCCTCGGGCGGACCGCGCTGGCGAACGGGATCACCGGCCGGTGAGCGCCGAGCAGGGCCAGGTGGCCGAGCATGTTCTGGCGGTTCTCGGTCCCGACGACCACCATCCGGCGACCCGATGGGTCGGCCATCGAGCCCCACGGCAGGTCGGTCACGTTCGTGTACAGGTCGCCCCACTGGGCGGCGAGCAGGTTCACGAGGTCGACGTCCTCGGCCGCCGCCTGGAGGAGGGCGGTCGAGGGCGCCAGGAAGTGGACGTGGCTGTCGGCGGTGACCCAGCGCCCGCCGTGCAGGTCGATCGTCCGGTCGAGCGGGAGCTCGAGGTGGCCGGTCGACCGGTCGACCTCGATCCTGCTGCGATGCGGTGCCCGGTCGAACCCGCCGACGACCTCGACCTCGACCGCGCCGACCGGCAGCTCGATCGCGAACCGGCCCGGGACGTAGGCATAGGCCGACGATCCCAGGATGAGATCGCCACCGGTGTCCTCGTAGAACCCCGGGTTGACCTCGTCGCGATGGCCGACCGGCGGCAGGTAGCGACCGTCGGCGGCGGTGAACCGGACCCGGCCGGGCACGCGTTCGCCGGTCGTGCCGTCCACGATCTCCACCTCGACCGGCACCCGCGCCGGCCGGAGGACCTCGATCGATCGCCGGCGGCCGGGGTCGTACAGCGGCGCTCCCGCCAGGAGGTCCGGCCCGGGGACGTCCCAATCGTCCAGGGTCAAGATCGCGTCGGGTGACAGCGCGAGGTCGACGAGGCTGGATCCGGGTCTCGCCGCCTCTGGATCGGCACGGGCCGTTCCCCATCCGACGATCTCCCCGCCTGGCTCGCCGGCCGGCAACGGCGCCGGGGCGGGCAGGGTACGGATGATCGTGCCGAGGTCGACATCCGGCGGACGCCCGTCGAGGCCGCCGATCCGGACCTGGAGCCGCGGACCACGGGCGAGCGGGTTGGCGGATCCGCGGAACAGGGTCACCGCCGCCACGATCAGGTCGCTCCCCGGCCGGCCGCCGGCCAGTGGTTCAAGCCGGAGGGCGACCGGTTCGGAACCGGCGTCGAGCTCGATCGCGTGGAGCCACAGCAGGGCATCGTCGGTTGGGCTCGGGACGTAGTCGGACATGCCCACCTGGTTTCCGCCGTACGTTCCCGGCATGATGGTCAGGGACCCGGACTGACCGGTCGCGGCGTAGCGGCCGGGTCCCTGGGCGGCATGCGGCCCGCGCCAGTCGAGGATCTCGTTCTCCAGGTGCGGGATCGCGGCAAACGCGCCCGAGCCCCAGCCGAGGATGCCGTCGTTGACCTCGAACCGGCGCCGGATGATCCGGCTCGTCGTCCGTCCCGTCCGGTCGACGATCGTGTAGCGGGCGAGCGGCTCGCCGACCGGGACGACGTGCCCGACCGCCAGCCCGGCCGGTCTCGCTCCCAGCATCGTCCCGCCACGCATCGCACAGGTGGGCCACGACGACGTGGCTGGCGGCCCGCCAGCCGGCAGGTCGACGGCTGTCGTCTCCGTCGAGGAGGATCCAGCGCTCGGCGTCCGGCGTCCGGTCCGAGCTCGAACGGCAGGCCGTGGAAGACGCGGCGCCCGGCTGGCAGGCGAGCCAGCGCCGGCCCGTACTGGGCGTGGAACCGGGCAGCGACCTGCCGCTCGGTTGCGTTCCGAACGGGACCGAGATCGACCGTCCTGGCGAGCGGGCTCGCGCGTCCCATCAGGCTCGCTTCGGGCGCTCGGAGCGAGCTCTGTATTGACGCGTCATGGGCCGGACGCTAGCATCGTACAAACGGTTGCACAAGAGGGTGCCGTGATGCTCGCCTCCTGTCCGACGTCCCCGTCCGACGAGACGGGGACGCGGCGACGCGTCGGTCTCGATCAGCGCGATCCGGCTACCGCGGAGAACGGCTGGCGGTGGCCCTGGCCAGCCGGCCGACGGCGTGTGCGAGCGGCTCGACAGGGCTCGGACTTGGCTGAGTCGACACCCGCCATCGAGTTGCGCCACGTCACGAAACGCTACGGCGATACGGTGGCCCTCGACGACGTGTCGATGGACATCGAGCCCGGCGAGTTCTTCTGCCTCCTCGGGCCGTCCGGCTGCGGCAAGACGACGACCCTCAACCTCATCGGCGGGTTCATCCCGATGTCATCGGGCGAGCTGCGGATCGAGGGCCGGAAGGTCAACGACCTGCCGCCCCACAGGCGCAACGTCAACACCGTCTTCCAGAACTACGCCCTGTTCCCCCACATGACGGTCGCCCAGAACGTCGCGTTCGGGTTGCGCATGGAGAAGCTGCCGACCGCGGAGATCGCCGTCGGACCGGCGAGTACCTCGACCTCGTCGGGCTCGGCGGCTTCAACCGGCGGATGCCGTCCGAGATGTCCGGCGGCCAGCAGCAGCGCGTCGCGCTGGCCCGCGCCCTGGCCAAGCGTCCGGCCGTGCTGCTGCTCGACGAGCCGCTCGGTGCGCTCGACCTCAAGCTCCGCAAGCAGATGCAGACGGAGCTGTCGCGGATCCATCGCCAGGTGGGCACGACGTTCGTGTTCGTGACCCACGACCAGGAGGAGGCCCTCTCGATGGCGACCCGCATCGCGATCATGTCGGGCGGCAACGTCAGCCAGACCGGCACCCCGCGCGAGGTCTACGATCATCCGGTCGACCGGTTCGTGGCCAGACTTCGTGGGCGAGACGAATTTCGTCTCGGGCGCGGTCACGACGGAGGACGGCCGGCGGATCTTCGCGATCCCGGGACGAGGCCGGGTCGGCGGCCCCGACCGGCTCGCCCGATGGGCCGGCGACGATCATGGTCCGGCCCGAGTACGTCGTGCTGCGACCGGCCGGCGGACCCGACCCGGAGCCGGGGATCCCCGGCCGGATCGCCAACGTCGCCTTCCTCGGCGACCACACTCGGATCACCCTGACGACGGATGCCGGCGACATCGTTGCGGTCCGTCCCCACGGCACGAATGGTCGAATCGACTCACCTGGAGGAGGAGCATGGGGGAGGAGGTGTGCGTATGGTGGCCCGCGGACGACGCCGCATTGATCGACGACTGACGCAGGTCCGACACGCGGACGATGGAAGGGACTGGAATGACTGATCCGACGCGCGATATCAGCCGACGGGACTTCCTCAGAGTGGTGGGAGCGGCCGGGGCAGTCGGTCGGGCTCGGCGGCATCGTCGCCGCCTGCTCGACGGCGGCCAGCAGCTCGGCACCTGCGGCCCCCAGCGCTGCGGCGGCTTCGGCCGCGGCGACCAGCGCCGCCGCCTCCCCGTCGGCGGCACGCAGCAGCGCCGACCGGCACGTTCAACTGGATGACCTGGGGCGACCACTGGTACCAGGCCCAGGTCGACGACATCGCCAGCCGCGAACAACATCAAGGTCAACAGCACGCTCTTCAGCGACAACATCGACGCGCTACACGAAGCTCAAGGAGGTCGGCGGGCAGCTCGACATGGTGTCGGGCGATGCGCTGTGGGTGCCCCACTACTTCGAGTCTGGGCTGATCGAGGCCTGGGACATCAACTCGCTGGCGGTCGCCAAGCAGCTCTACTCGATCGCCCGGTCGTTCCCGATCTGGACGAAGCCGGAGGGCTACCTCGGCTACCCGTTCGGCTGGTCGCCCGTCCAGGTCTACTACGACCCGGCCAAGGTCTCGCCGGCGCCCGATTCCTGGGAGGTCCTCCTCGACCCGAAGTACAAGAAGCGGGTCGTCGTCGAGGACCAGCCGGTCGAGATCATGGCCTACATGGGCAAGCTCACCGGAGCGAAGAACGCCTACAGCATGACCCCCGAGGAGATCGCCAAGGCCAAGGAAGCCGCTCAAGCAGCTCAAGCCGAACGTCCTCACGCTGGCCAACCAGGCCACCGACACCATCGCCATGCTCAAGACCGGGGAGGCCTGGATCGCCACCGGCAACCTCGGCACGGAGGCGCGGGTCAAGGACCAGGGCGGCCCGGACCTCAAGGTCTTCACCCCCAAGGAGGGGACCATCGGCTGGATGGACTCCGAGATGATCGTCAAGGGCGGCGCCAACAAGAAGCTCATCATGCCGTTCCTCGAGCTGGCCGAGCAGGCCGAGTACATCGCCGCCAACTTCCTGCTCAACGGCCGGCCGCTGTTCAACGAGGCGGCCTACAAGATCCTGGTCAACCAGGGCCAGCAGGAACGAGCCGACCGGTTCCTGTACAACAAGCCCGAGACGGTCCAGACGATGGACCTCAAGGGCCCGGGCACCTCGACCCAGGCCGTCGATCGACGCCTTCAACGAGGTGTTCGGCGCTAGCCGATCGGCCGGGATCGGACTCAGGCATGACGACCGAGATCCGCCGGCGGGGCCGATGAGGCTCCGCTCGCCGGGATCGCGCGTCGGGGCTCGGCGCGCGACTGGGTCGGGCCGCTCCGTTCCTGCCGGGCCTCGCTCATGCTGGTCGTCCTGTTCCTCGTCCCGATGGCGATCATGTTCGTCTTCAGCTTCTGGCGGACGAACGACGAACTTCGACGTCGTCCGCGACGTGGAACCTCGACAACTACGTCAGGTTCTTCAACCAGCCCGACCTACGTCCGGACGTTCCTCAAGACGCTGGTCATGGGCGGCGCTGGTGACCGCTCGCCGGCCTGGCGCATCGCGCTCGCCGTTCACCTACTTCCTCGTCCGCTACGTCAGCCGGCGCTGGCAGCGCGTCGTCCTGCTGGCGGTCATCGTCCCGTTCTGGACGAGCTACCTGCTGCGGGTCTACGCGTGGCAGGCGATCCTCGGTGAGACGGGCGCGCTCAACCAGTCCTCATGGGCCTCGGCCTCATCGAGGAGCCGTCGACGCTGTTCGTCTACAACGACGTCGGGGTCTTCATCGTGCTCGTGTACGTCTACTTCCCGTTCGCGGCGCTGGCCCTCTACGCGGCGCTCGAGAAGTTCGACTTCACCCAGCTCAACGCCGCCCAGGACCTGGGCGCGCGACCCGGACCAGGCGTTCCGGCACATCCTGCTGCCGCAGATCCGGACCGGGATCATCACCGCCTGCATCTTCGTGTTCATCCCGATCCTCGGCGAGTTCCTGACGCCCGACCCTGGTCGGCGGGGCCCAGGGCATCCTGATCGCGAACCTCATCGTCAACTTCTTCCGACAGGCGCCAGATCCCGAGGGCGCCGCCCTGGCGATCGTCATCGCCGCGTTCGTCACGATCGTGCTCATCGTCTTCCGGCGATCCTGCGGGTCGAGGACGTGGTGGCCCGTGGCTAGGCGGATCGAGCCCGCTCGAGACGATGCCGGTCAGCCCGTACGCGCGGCTGACGCGCGGCCTGCTCGCGGTCCTGGCCGGCGCGATCCTGGCGTTCCTCTACCTGCCGATCGCGTTCCTCATCCTGTTCTCGTTCGAGAAGGCGGACACGCCGGGCTTCCCGATCACCGGCCTGACCCTGCACTGGTACGAGGTGATGCTCGCCGACAGCGCCGATCCACTCGGCGCTGCTCAACTCGGTGCGCGGTGGCGATCGTCGTGGCGATCCTGGCGACGGTCATCGGGACGATGGCCGCGTTCGCCGCTCGTGCGCGGCGGCATCCGCTTCGCCGGCACCGGCCCGGCTCGCTGTTCACCCTGCCGATCATGATCCCGGGCGTGCTGCATCGGGATCGGCCTGCTGATCTTCTTCCGACGCGCGCTGGGGCTCCCGCTCGGGCTGCACACGGTCGTCGCCGGCCACCTCGTGTTCACGACGCCGTTCGTCGTGCTCATCGTGGCGGCCCGGCTGCAGGGCTTCGACCGACGCCTCGAGTGGGCGGCCGCCGACCTCGGGGCGAGACCGGGCCAGACCCTCCGCCACATCGTCCTGCCGCTCATCGCGCCGGCGATCATCGCCGGCGCGCTGCTCAGCGTGACCCTCTCGATCGACGAGTTCGTCATCACCTTCTTCACGATCGGGCCGCAGCTGACCCTGCCGCATCTACATCTACACGCAGATCAAGTTCGGGGTCACCCCCGAGGTCAACGCGGTGGCGACGGTCATCCTCGTCGCCACGCTCGGCGGCGTTCGCCATCGGCACGCTCCTGCTGAGCGGCGGGCGTCGCTTCCGCCGACAAGGGTCGGGATGAGTCCGATCGACGGGCCGGCTGCCGGTCGGCGCCGGCCGGATCGGTCCGGATCGTGACCGCGCCGACCGGAACGCCGCTAGTCCGTGGCGGGTTGCTCGGGCCGCGGCCGGATCCGAGCGAGCCGATCCGGATCGGTTTCCAGATCTGGGAACAGGCCGTCGCCTGGCCCGAACTGATGGCGGCCGGCGAGCGAATCGAGGCACTAGGGTTCGCCAGCCTGTTCGCCAACGATCACTTCATGCCGATCCTGGGCGATGCTGACGGCCCGGTCGTCGGATCCGCCGGCTCCGTCTTCGAGGGCTGGCTGACGCTCGCGGCCTGGGCCGCTCGCACGACCCGGGTGCCGCTCGGGATCCTGGTCTAGCTCGGTCAGCTACCGCAACGTCGGGCTGACGGTCAAGATGGCGACTACGCTCGATCACGCCAGCAACGGCCGGGCGATGCTCGGCCTGGGCGCCGGCTGGCACGCGCCCGAGCACTGGGCGTTCGGCTACGACCTGCTCTCGTTGGGCGATCGGGTGAGCCGCTTCGACGAGGCCAGCCGGGTCGCCCGGGGCCTGCTCGATGGCGAGTCGGTGACGTTCGATGGGCGCTGGGTTCGCGCTGCCGGCATGCGCAACGACCCCCGCCGGTCCAGGCGCGGATGCCGTTGCTGATCGGCGGCGAGCGGCGAGACGACGGACGCTGCGGATCGTCGCCCGCGACGCCGACATCTGGAACGGCGAGGGCGACCCGGCGACGTACGCTCACAAGTCCGCGCGTGCTGGACCGGCACTGCGCCGAGCTCGGTCGCGACCCGCTCGCGATCCGGCGGACCGTCGGCGTGCCACCGGTCTGCATCCGGGCGACGCGCGAGGCGGCCGTGGACGCGCTGGCGGCGACCTTCGAGCGCAACGGGAGCAGTCCCGCCGCCGCGCGCGCCTGGGCGGCGAGCTCCCCGCTCGCCGACTCGCGGGACGCCGTGGTGCGGCTGTTCCGCGCCTGGCACGCGGCCGGTGCCGAGGAGGCGATCATCGACCAGCCGTCGCCGCTCGACGACGAGACGATCGAGCTCCTGGCCGGCTCCGTTCGAGAGCGTCTCGGGTGATGGCCGTGTCGAACTGGAGGTCCTGACCGATGCGCGCCGCAGTCTACGAGGGCGAGGGCCGGCTCGTCGTGCGCGACGTGCCCGATCCGACGCCGGGTCCCGACGAGGTGCTGATCGAGGTCGAGGCGTGCGGCGTGTGCGGCTCGGACGTCCAGATCATCAACGTCCCGCCGGGCCACCCATCGACCCCGCCCGTCATCATCGGCCACGAGTTCGTCGGCTGGGTCCGGGCGGCCGGATCGGCCGTCCGTGACGCCCCGATCGGGGCGCGGGTCGTCGTCGATCCCGATCCGAAGTGCGGCGCCTGCGAACCGTGCCGCGCGGGTCGACCGGCGAACTGCACGAACATCGTGGCCCTCGGCGTCTATCGCGACGGGGCGCTGGCCGCGCTACGTTACCGCCCCGGCCAACAGCGTGTACGCCATCTCGCCCGAGGTTCCCACCGAGCTGGCGGCCCTGGTCGAGCCGCTGTCGTGCGTCGTCAACGGGACGAACCGGGCGGCGATCCGGCCGGGCGAATCGGCGGTCGTGTTCGGAGCGGGAGCCATCGGCTGCCTGTTCAGTGCGGTGTTCCGCGCGGCCGGCGCGGGGCGGATCGTCGCCGTCGAGCCGAGCGCCCAGCGCGCCCCGGTCGCCCTGGCCGTCGGGGCCGACTACGTCCTGACGCCCGACGAGTGGACGGCCCGCCGCGCCGAGCTCCTGCCGAGCGGAGCGGACGTCGTGGTCGACGCGGTCGGCAGCGTCCTGCCCGACGCGATCTCGGCCGCCGGCATGGGCGCCCGGGTCGTGGTCTTCGGGATGAACGGGACGGCCCGCCCGCAGGTCCACCAGGTCGAGATCGTCGAGAAGGGTCTGACGATCCTCGGCTCGTACATCTCGAACTTCACGTTCCCCGCCGCGATCCGACTCGTCGAGAGCGGCAAGCTCGAACCTCGCTCCGCTGATCAGCGCGACGATCCCGCTCGAGGACACCCTCGCCGGGATCGCCCGGATCCGATCGGGCGAGGCAGTCAAGATCGTCATCAAGCCGTAGTCGCGTCCCTGGAGGAACCCCGATGCCCCCGCCCTGCGGGTCGCCAGCGCCCCGGTCTCATTCGGTGTCGACGAGATCATGTTGGACGACGCCTGGATGCCGGCCCCGGACGACATGCTCGACTGGATGGTCGACATCGGGTTCGAGGGCACCGAGCTCGGCACTCCCGGTTACCTCGGCGACGCGAGGCAGGTCAACGAGCGCCTGTCGTCGCGCGGCCTGGAGTTCGTCGGTTCGTTCATGCCCCAGCACTTCAGCCGCGCGGAGAAGGCCGACGAGGATCGCGCCTGGCTGCGCGACAACCTCCGCCTGATGAAGGAGGGCTCGCCGGCCGGCTCGCGGCCGTTCGCGATCCTGTCCGACCAGTTCGACGAACCCGACCGCCGGGCCTTCTCGGGGCGGATCCCGGACCATCCCGAGACGTGGCTGTCCGCGACTCGGTTCGACACGCTCATCGACAATCTCCACCGGGCGGCCGAGATCTGCCGGGCCGAGGGGCTCGAGCCGGTTCTCCATCCCCACGCCGGGACCTACGTTGAGACGGCGGACGAGATCGCCCGGGTCATGGACCGGATCGACCCGTCGCTCATCGGCCTCTGCCTCGACACCGGCCACTTCCGGTTCGGTGGCGCCGATCCGGCCACCTCCGTCCATGATTACCACGAGCTCGTTCGGCACGTCCACATCAAGGACTGTCGGACCTCGGTCATGGATGACGTCAAGCGAGAGGGCAAGGGTCTCGACGAGGCGCTCCGCCGAGGCGTGTTCTGTCCCTTGGGCGAGGGCGACGCCGGGATTGACGCCGTCATCGAGGCGCTGCGAGCGCACGACTACACGGGCTGGCTCGTGATCGAGCAGGACCAGGCCCTTCGATCGTCGGATACGCCCCAATCGGTCATCGCCGGGCAGCGAGGCAATCGCGAGTACCTGCGCCGGCTCGGGATCTGACCGCGCTGGCCGGCGGCCGACGATCGGTTCGGCGGCCAACGGGTCAGCCCGTCGCGACCTGCGGTCAGAGCACGTCCCGATACTCCTGGAGGAACGACGCCGTGGCCTCGACCAACTGGTCGACGTCGTCCTCGGTATGGGCACCGGTCAGGAACCCCCGGATCATGTAGTGCGGGTGGACGTAGATCCCCCGCTCGAGGAGCCAGTCCCGGTAGCCGCGCTGGACGGGGTGGTTCTTGTCCATCGCGAACCGGGCGAAGTCCCGGAAGCGTCGGATCGGCTCGTCGGTGAAGTAGATCGTCCAGACCCCGGCGATCGCGCGGACCTGTGCCCGCGCGCCGGTCTCATCGATGGCGGCCTGGATGCCCGAGGTCAGCCGATCACCGAGCCGGGCCAGGTGCTCGTGGATCGTTCCCTCGAGCACGATCCGCGTCACTTCGAGCGCGACCGCACAGTTCAGCACCTGGCCGGCGAACGTCCCGGCGAACAGGACGTCGCCCTTGGGGCCGAGGTGGTCCATGACGTCGGCTCGGCCGGCGAGCACCGAGATCGGGAAGCCGTTGCCGATGGCCTTGCCCATCGTCGTGAGATCGGGCGTCACCCCATACCGGCCCTGAGCTCCGCCGGGACCGTGGCGGAAGCCGGTGATGACCTCATCGAAGATGAGGAGCGAGCCGGACGCCGTGCACGCCTCGCGCAGCGTCTCGAGGAAGCCAGGCTCGGGCATGACCGCACCGGCGTTGTGGAAGACGGGCTCCAGGATGACCGCCGCGATCGTCTCGCCGTCCTCGGCGAGAAGCTCCCGGACACCGGCCGAATCGTTGTACTCGCGGACCTCGACGAGGTCCCGGATGGCAGCCGGGATCCCGGCCGACGCGGCGATCGGCGTGGGTACCCCGCCGCCCTCGTCCGTCGCGAAGTGATGGCTCCACGCCACGTAGTCGTGCCAGCCGTGGTAGTTGCCCTCGAATTTCAGGATCCGTTCCCGCCCGGTGAAGCCGCGGGCCAGGCGGATCGCGTGGTAGGTCGCCTCGGTGCCCGTGCAGCTGAACACCACCCGCTCCGCGGACGGGATCATCGCGATGAGCCGCTCGGCAAGCTCCACCTCGAGCGGATTGGCCGTCGAGAACGACACGCCGTGCTCGTCCATCGCCCGGCGAACGGCGGCATTGATCCGCGCGTCGTTGTGCCCCAGCAGGACCGCCCCAAACGACGAGTGGAAGTCGATGAACTCGTTGCCGTCGACATCCCAGATCCGCGACCCCTGGGCACGGGTCATGAACAGGGGATAGGGGCTCGCGCTCCGTCCTTCGCCCTGGACGCCGCCAGGTGACACGGCAGTCGCCCGGGCAAAGAGCTTCTCGGACTCCGTCGTCGTGACGGGCCAGCCCGACGCCGCCGGTCGGGTGGCCGCTCCACTTCGGGTCGGGTCGACGGTCGTCACGGTGCCTCCAATCCTCGATGTCAGAGCCCGGCGGGCAGCACGACTGCCGTGCGGGTGCCGCTCGCTGCCGCCTCGTACAGCGCGTCGAGGACGGCGCTGTCACGAACGCCATCCGAGAAGTCGGCGGAGCCCGGCCGGCCGCCCGCGATGGCGTCGACGAACTCGGCCCACATTGCGCACTCCTGGCCGAGCCAGCCGATCGACGTTCCATCGGTGCCGGCGATGAGCAGCTCAGGCGCGCCCGGGTGGGCGGGGTTCACGAGGACCCGCCGGAAGCCGAACGTGAACGGGTCGCCGGGCAGGCAGACCCGGAACTCATCCGGTCGCTCGAGGTCCCAGTCCGCGGATCCGCGCGAGCCGAACACCTCGAGCTGGAGCGAGATCCGCTTGCCGATCGCGACGCGGCTCGCCTCGAGCACCCCATAGGCGCCGCTCTCGAAGGTCACGAGCGCCGCCGCCGCGTCCTCGACGTCGACCGGTCCGGTCTCGCCCCGGCCCGATCGGGCGGCGTCGCCGCCGCGGTTGCCGACCGCATCGGCGCCGGGGAGCGGTCGCTCGGCGATGAACGTCGCCGCCAATGCCTGCACGGTCACGATCTCCCCGACCAGGAATCGGGCGCAATCGACGAGGTGATACCCGGTGTCGATCGCGATCCCGCCACCGGCGAACCGCTTCTGGAATCGCCACAGGAGCGGAACGTCTGGATCGGCGGCGTAGTCGAGCATGAAGGCTGCCCGGATGCTGCGGATCGTTCCGAGCTCGCCCTCGCGGATGAGCCGCTCGATGGCGCGGACGGCGGGCGACCAGCGATAGCCCGCCCCGAGGCCGTGGAACACCCGCGCCGCTCGACAGGCACGAAGCATCAGGGCGGCGTCCTCGGCCGACTCGGCCATCGGCTTCTCACACACGATGTGCTTCCCGGCGGCGGCGGCGGCGAGCACGATGTCGCGGTTCAGGGCGGGCGGCAGGCAGACGACGACGAGATCGATATCGGCCGCGGCGATGACCGCATCGGCGTCGTCGGCGACCCGCTCGTAGCCGAAACGATCGGCCAGGCTGGTCGCGAGGCCCCGGTTCACGTCGGCCACCGCGACGAGGCGCGGTCGACGTGGGAGCTGCCGGTAGAGGGCCGCGAGGTTTGCCAGGGCCGCGCTGTGCGCACCGGCCATCGTGCCGGCCCCGATCATCCCGATCCGCAGCTCGTCGGTCATCGAAGCTCCAGATCCGTGCGTCGGCCAGGTTGACCGGGCCAGAGCGTATCAAATGCGGGAACGATTGCACACGCCCCGGCTGGACGCTGGCCGGAGGCAGGTCGCCGAGAGGCGACCGTCAGGCGATCAGGGGCCGGATGAAGGCGGCGGCCTCCTCGACGCCTTCCACCGCGGGCTGATACGGATCCTCGTTCTCGATCGAGAGCGGGCCGTCGTAGCCCACCGACCGAAGAGCGGCGATGAACGAAGACCACCACGTTCGGTCATGGATGCGACCGACGGTTCGGAAGACCCACGCCCGATCGCGAGCGTCGCCAAACGCCGTCGTATCGAGCACGCCCGCCAGCGCCAGGCGATCGGGCTGCAGGCCGGTGTCCTTGAGGTGGACGTGCTGGATGGCCGTCCCGAGGGCCGCGATCGCGGCCAGCGGGTCCATCTGCTGCCAGAACAGGTGCGACGGGTCCATGTTCGCGCCGATGACCGGGCCGACGGCCTCGCGCATCCGACGCAGGGTCGGGACGTTGAACACGAGGTGGAGGGGATGGAGCTCGAAGGCGATCTGCTTGACCCCGCACGCGGTGGCGTGGGCCGCCATGTCCTGCCAGAAGGGGATCGCCGCGTCCCACTGGCGGGCCTGGAGGGCGACGGCGTCGGCGGGCCAGGGGTAGAACACCCAGTCGACCGTGGTGGCACCCGGTCCGTCACCGGGCGTGCCGGACATCGAGACGACCGTTTCGACGCCGAGCTCACCGGCTAGCCGGATCGTGTCCCGGATGATCCGCTCCTGGGCGGGCCCGTGGGCCGGATGGAGCGGCCAGGCGGAGCAGTTGAGGGCCGCGATGCGCAGCCCGCGGGTCGCGAATGCACTGGCGAACGCCGTCCGCTTGCCCCGGTCGCCCAGGAGCACTCCGAGCTCGAGGTGGGGCGCCGAGGACTGGCCACCGCCGGCGATCTCGATCGAGCCGCAGCCGATCCGCGCCGCGAGGTCGAGGGCGGCCTCGAACGACAGCTCGGCCACCGAGTCCGTGTACAGGCACAGGTCCAAGGCATGACTCCGTCTACGGGGCGCTGGCCGACCCGACGCGCGGCCCGTTCAGCCGGGGCAGCGCTCGGGCATCAGGACCGGAGGTCCGGGTTGGGCAGGACGGCGTCGCCGACCTGGTGGAGGAGCTCGTGGTACGAGGCGATGAAGGCCCGGAGCGTGCGGACGGTCGGCGGGAATCCGTCGAACTCGTCGACAGTCAGTCCATCCGGTTCATAGGCCCGCACGAAGTCGGGAAAGTGGCGGGCCAGCTCGCCGACGATCGCCGGGTCGACCGGTTCGTCCATGCGCGGGCGAACCTCCACGTCGGAGGCGTTGAAGCGGCGTTGCCAGACGGACGGCAGGGTGACGATGACGTCGCCGCCGATGAGCTGGCTCCAGTGGTAGTGGTGGCGGATCGCAGCGCCGAGCAGCCGCGCCCGGAGGCCGCGCGTCCGGAAGATTTCGTACGCCCGCTTGAACACCGCGACCCCCGACCAGGGCAGGGCGACCGGATCGACGACGATCCCGTCGCGCTCGGTCTGGACCCGGAGCCAGTCCTCGATCCGGCCCATCATGATCGTGATGACCGGACCCATCCGGTCCACCGGCAGGCCCTCGTTCTGGCGCCGCTGGAGGCCACGCTCGACGGCCTCGGCCGCCGCGACGGCCTGGCTGACGCTGAAGCTCACGGTGCAGTTGACGCTCACCCCGCGATAGGTCGCCTCTTCCATGACCGCGATCCCGACCGAGGTCGCCGGGAACTTCACCACGATGTTCGGGGCGAGCCCGTCGAACCGGACGCCCTGGGCGAGCATCTGGTCGGGCGTTCGCCAGAAGGTCGGGTTCGTCTGGACCGACAATCGACCCTGGCGCCCCTCGAACCGATCGAATGCAGGGAGCAGGAGCGGAGCGGCCCGGACCGACATCGCCTCCACGATCGCCCAGGCCAGATCGACTTCGGTCCACCCGGGATGCTCCGTCGCCAGGCCCGCCGTCACGGCCCGCCAGTACGCCGGATCCGCCTTCCAGACGTCGTGGACGATCGTCGGATTGGCCGTCGCGCCGACCGCACCGTTCGCGATCGCGTACTCCAGCTCGTCGACGGCGCACGAATCGTTCCAGATGTCCGTTGCGGTCTCGGCCACCGTTCGGGCTAACGGGCTGAGCGCGGTCGTGTCCACCTGGCTACCCATCGACCGACACGAGAATCGGCCCGGCGTCGGTCTCCATCTCGATGTGCTGACGAACGCCTGCAGCCGCGAGCCAGTCGCGGAACCGTTCCGCCCCCGGCGTGCCCTGGTCGGCCAATTCCCATTCGGCGACGGCGATGGTCGTTCGCGGTCCCGCGCGCATCAGCCGATAGCGGACGAACCCGGGTTGCGCTCGGAACACCGTGCTGCCGTCCCGGGCGATGAGCTCCACGAGGTCACGGCCCGCCTCGCTGTCCAGGTCGACATCCCAGGTCGCACGCGTCGTGCGCAGGTACCTCATGTCGCATTCTAGGCTCGGCGCGATGGCTCAGAGAGGCGCGCGTCAGCGAGCGCGACCCTCGCCCAGGGTGGCGACCGACCTGGCGATCCGCCGCTGGCGCGTCTCGTCGGTCTTGGCGCCCTCGACCTGGAGGACGTGCCATTGCCGGTTGCTGTACGACAGGCCGTCAAACGTGCGCCTGGCTGGAGGCTCGGCGTCGAGCGCCGCCGCGAAGTCAGCCGGCACGGTCACCTCGCGCGGTGCGCTATCGAGCTCGATGTCGACGTCGACCTCGTCGCCGCCGGCGACACCGGCTCCGGCCCGGTGCTGGGCGCTCACGCCGACCCAGAACTCGCCGCCCATCACGGCGATCGTGTTGCGATAGGTGTAGCCCTTGATCGTCACCCGGACCGGTGGGCGCTTGCCCGCCCCGAGTCCCTCGACGATCTCGTCAGGCACCCGGATCCCGGTGGCCGTGCCGTCGCTCTGATGGATGGTCGTGCGGAATCGCATCGTGCCGCTCCTCGAGGTCGTGGTCCGTGTCAAGGGATCGAACACCAGATTGGCGCGGTCGTCTTGCACCTTAGCGGGGTGCGACAGTAGTCGATGAAGCGCATTGGCCGCTTCGCGCATCTGGTAGACATGAGCGGGATCGCACCGAGTGCGGCGATCGAGCGGTCGGACGTCGAGCTGGCGGCCGAGGGTGACGAGAACGCCTTCGCCCGGCTCGTCGCGGTGCACCACGCCGACATGGCGCGGGTCGCGTACGTCGTCACCGGCGATGGCGCTCTGGCCGAGGACGCCGTCCAGTCGGCCTGGGTCATCGCCTGGGAGAAGCTCCCGTCGCTTCGGGATCCGCTGCGCGTCCGCTCGTGGCTCCTTTCGATCGTCGTCAACGAGGCCCGCCAGATCGTTCGTCGTCGGCGGCGGGTCACGATCGTCGAGATCGACTCGGAGCTCACGGCCGCCCAACAAGCCGACCCGGCCACCACGATCGCCCGCCTGGATCTCGTCCGGGCGCTCGGGCAGATCTCTCCAGACGATCGCGCTCTCCTCGCGCTCCGCTACGTCATGGGCCTCGATGCGGCCGAGCTCGGGGAGCTGACCGGTCGATCGGCCTCCGGAACCCGGGCCCGCCTGTCCCGGCTCACGGCTCGTCTCCGACAGGAGCTCGGCCATGATTGAGCGCAACGCCTTCGACCGCCGCCTCGCGGACGCCCTGCTCGACTACGCATTGGAGGCTCCGACTGAGATCGATCCGCTCGATCTCGCTCGGTCCGTGGCGCGCAGCCATCCGAGGACGTCGGGCTGGTCGCGGATCGTCCGAGGCCATCCGCTGCTGGCCTGGGCTGTTCTCGGCACGATCCTCCTGCTCGCCTCGATGCTCGCGCTCGCTGTCGTGGGTGCGGTCTGGAAGCACGCCGATCCCGTCACGATCGACCAGCGGATGCTCGTGAGCGACGAGTTGTACGGAGACTGGCAATCCGAGATTCCGGCTGCCGGATTGACCGTGCCGGCCGGCCGCTACCGAATGAACCTCGGTGCCGTCCCGCTCATCAGCGGCCCAGACAACCTTCCCCTCGAGTGGGTCGGCCGCGTGACCAGGTTCTCGTCAATCGGACCTGGAGCCTGGGAGCTGGAAGTCATGTCGCAGGGGTCGTGCGGCGACGGGCGGTACGTCGTTCGCCGCTACGGCGACGGGCTGCGCTTCACCGACCCGATCGACACCTGCCAAGGTCGCGCCGCGATCCTGGTTGGCGCGTTGATCTGGTCTCGTCCGGAAGCACGAGTGCCCCTGACCGCCGGCGAGATCTATGGGTCGTGGACGTTTCCGGAGCCGTTCCACTTCATCATGCCCGCGATCCAGGCCATCATGGATCCCGACGATCAGCATGGGGTCCTGCACGTCCAGCACGGCTGTTGCTGGGTGATGACGTTCCTCGACGACGTCCAGCTACGCCTCGACGATTGCGATCCGACCCGGACCCTGCCTGACGTTCCCGCAACGCCCGAGGCCGTTGGTGAGTGGCTGCGGTCGAGCCCAGGAATGATCGTCTCCGACCCGGTCGCGATCACTGTCGACGGTCGGACCGCGCTCCGCTTTGACGTGCGGCGCACGACAACGTCATGCCATCAGCCCGCGACTCCAGTCCAGGTCCCAAACCTGATGCTGGGGGACGGCAATTCGTCCTCCAGCCAGATCTTCGCCATTCCGACGGACGACGACGTGATCCTCCTCGTGGCCTGGGCAGACCGAGGCAGCCGCTCCGACGTCGAACGCGCGGCCGACCAGATCGTCCGCTCCATGACCTTCGACTAGGGACTGTGAGGTGACCCTCATGAACACGTCGGGCCGGATCTCGCTGGGTGGAGCCGCGCTTGTCACGGCGATCGTCGTGATCGCGTGCTCGTCCAGCGAGGCCGTGACGAGCCCTCCAGGAACTGCGCCCCTCGCCGGCCCAGCCTCGTCCGGCAGCCCATCACCGACTCCGACGAGTCCACGACCGACTTCGACGCCGCTGGCACTCCCGAACGATGCGCCGGTCGCGCCCGGGTCGTACATCCTGGCCGCTGACAACCCCAACGGCGTGGCGCCGCTCCGGATCGCGTTCGACGTACCGGCGGAGGGCTGGGACTCGTGGGGTCCCGGGATCAGCAAGGACGGCGGCGGGCTCGTTGGGATCGGCTTCCTGGCAGTCGCGAACCTGTACAAGGACCCATGCCATCGGAACCAAGGGCGGCTCGACCCAGCGGTGGGTCGAGCCGTAGCCGATCTGGCCGCCGCCCTGGCGAGCCAGCCGGGGATCAGGTCAACGACGCCGACCGAGGTTACCCTCGGCGGGTATCCGGGACGCTACGTCGAGCTGAGGGTTGACCCGCCTGTCGCCTTTGCGGATTGCGACGACGACTTCTTCAGCGCCGGCTGGATCACGACCGGGGGCGACAGCGTGCCCGTGCTCGATCCGGGGCAGGTCTCCGGGTTCTGGATCCTCGACGTCGCGGGGACGAGGCTCGTCGTGACCACCTTCCATCAGCCTGCGGCATCCGAGCGTGACCGAGCCGAGCTCCAACAGGTGCTGGACTCCATCCGCATCGAGCCCTGAGGGCAGCGTCCCCCAGCCCTGACGTCGTCAGCCCGTTCAGCTGGCGGGGGCGAACCGAACCGCGTGGATCTTGGAGTCGGCCGCGACGAAGTCCAGCAGCCGCTCGCCCTCCTCGGACAGCTCGGCGCGCGTCCTGGCCGTCAACCGATCGAGCGGCTCGATCTCGAGCGTGGCCGAGCCCTTCTCCCGAGCGATCCGCCAGAACCCAGCGACGAACCCGTCGACGAGGACCGTCGGTCGGCCGAGGCTCGTGACGACCAGGTTGCGGTGCTCGTCCGGGATGATCCTCGACCGGTCGGCGTAGGCCACGAGGACGTTGTCGAATTCGGGCAGGAACCGGATCGGGACCGCCGCGTCCGGGTCGGGCAGCGGTCCGTCCGGGACGTCGAGCAGCTCACGGCCGCGCTCGTCGCGGAACGTTCGCAGGCGCGGCCGCAGGCGTTCGACCATATCGCGCACGCCGTTGAGTCCCGACCACGCGCGGATGTCCGCGATCGAGGCGGGACCGAACGCGGCCAGGTAGCGTTCGATCGCCCGATCCGGAGCTGGGTCGGGGTCGAGCGGCCGACCGAGCCATGACTCGAGCGTGGTCAGCGCAGCTGGCCCCGACTCCTTCCACAGGCCACGCGGCGGCACCTGGACGAGTGGGACGAGGTAGCTGATCGAATAGGCCATCGATCCGGGATCCCGATCCGGCCAGCGCTCTCCGAGCAGGCGAGCGAGCTCGGCACGAGTGCGCGGCCGGTCGGCGAGGATCTCCCGGCCGACGGCCAGCAGCAGCTCGAGGTTCATCCCGGCAACCGGCCGGGCGAATGGGCTGCCGGTGTAGAAGCCGCGCTCCATCGCCGCCTGCATGACCGGCCGGAGGGCAAAACTGTCCCGTGCCGTGACGAGATGGAGGGTCGCCCGCATCAGGCCCATTCGCACGGCGCGCCGGTCCGCAATGGCCCCGGACAGCTCGTCGGGACGGAAGTCGACGAGGCGTGACCAAAGCCCGACGTAGGGTGCCCGGGGTACCTGGGCCTGCATCCCCACGAGGTGCTCGACCGCCTGGAGGGCGTCCAGCTCCTGGCGTCGGACCAGCAGCTGCCTCTGGAGCAGGGCTCGATTGAGCGCGCGCGCGGTCAGGACGGTGGTAGATGAATCGACGATCGTCACCCCCTGATGGTGGCACGACCGACGGTCAGGAGCTGACCGGAATCAAGGACCGGCTGTGCACCGCGCCGGAGCAGGTTCGGAGCGATCCCGGGGCGCTTGGCGTCGAACGCGGCGACCGCGTGGCCTGCAGCGGCCAGCCAAGTCGGCGGCGCGTATCATGCAGCCACCTCGCTGGTGAGTGCGTTGACCGGACCGTCGTCCACGGGACCCTTGACCCACGGTTTCCTGTTCGCCGACCTGCGCGGGTACACCGCGTACGCCGAGCAACGCGGCGACGCGGCGGCGGCCGATCTGCTGGATCGGTATCGCGTCCTGGTCCGCAACGTGGTCGCCCAGACCGGCGGCGCCGAGATCAGGACCGAAGGCGATAGCTTCTATGTGGTCTTCCCGTCGGCGTCCCGAGCGGTCGCGGGCGGTCTCGCGATCGTGGCGGCCGCGCACGAAGCGACCGCCGCCGACCCGACCCACTCAATCGAGGTTGGGATCGGTATCCACGCCGGTGAGGCCGAGGAGCGGCCCGATGGCTACGTTGGCTCCGCGGTCAATCTCGCCGCCCGCGTATGCTCGGTGGCTCAGCCAGGCGAGGTCCTGGTGACCGAAACGGTCCGCGTCCTGACTCGGACTAGCGGCCGGTATCGATTTACCGCCCGCGGCAAGCCGACGCTGAAGGGCATCGTCGAGCCGGTCGCCCTGTTCCGGGTCGATCCGATGGGTGAGGCCGCGCACGGGGCACGACCGAGGACGCTGCCACGAGTTCGCATCGTCAGCGCCGGCGCACTCTTGCTCGCGAGCGCGCTCGTCTTCGTTGGCGTCGCCTTCGTCGCCCGTGGGAGCTCCAGGGCGACGCCGCCTCCAGGCCCCTCGACGGGGGCCGGAGCAGGAGCGGCCCTGAGCCCATCAGCGAGCTCACTCAAGACCGGATCCTCGCCGCTTCCGTTGATTGGCGGACAGAACGAGCCGGGGACCCATTGCTCGACGACCTTCAAGCCGACGGTCTGCCTCACGCTCCCAGAGGGATGGTCCGTGATCTCCGAACTGGCCAGCGAGATCCTGATCAGCGACGAGCCGGCAGTCCTGGATCAGTATCAGGGGGGTGCGCTCACGGGGGGCCGGATCTATCGGGCGCCCGAGATGGGCAAGCACTGGAAGTCGATCACGATCTCGCGGCCGTCCTTCTCGGTTGTTCCGTGCTCGAGCTACCCGCCGGCTGGGCCCGGATCCTTGCGCGCGCCCGTCACGGTCCCGATCGGGTCGACGCGGGAGGCATTCGCGGCTCAGCTGCGAGACCGCCCGGGATTGCAGGTCAGTGCAACGGTTCCGTCTCAGCTCGGCGCCAACGATGCCTTCGTCGTCGACGTTTCGCTGATCAGGTCGTGCGGCGCCGTCCCGATCGTGTACCTCGACTGGTTCGGCCCCTGCTCGTGTCCGGATGGGCTTCCCGACTATGCTGGTTTTGCTGCGGTCACGGGTGCCACGAGCCGTCTGTTCATGTTGGATCACGAGAACCAGACCATCGTGATCGCCGCCACGGCTCCGACCAGCGCGTTCCCTACCTACGTCGAGACCGCCAAGGCGGTCCTGTCGTCGCTCACGTTCGCACCCTGATCCGGCGTTCGACGAGCCGCCTCATGGCTCCCGCCAGCGCAGCAGAGACTTGGTCCGGGGCCCCCGAAAAGGTTCGGAGCGGTCTCCCGAGGGAAACCGCTCCGATGCTGTCCCGGTGAAGGTGTCCGCCGAAACGGACTCTTCTGCCACGCCACAAAGGCATCTATCACGTCGGCTGCACCGACTACCCTGACCCTACCTACCCATGACCTTGAAGCTGGGGCAGCAGGCTGCACAAGCAGCACCCTTACTGTACCGATTGGAGAGCCCGAATCCAAGGGTTTTGTCAGGTTCTGCGGTGAAAATTCCTTAACCTAACCGGCGTCACAGCCAGCCGTCCGCGCGAGCGGATCAATCGTCCGTGATCGTCACGCCGGTGATCGCGACCGGCTGGTCGGGCAGGTCGCGCGAGTTGCGCGGAGCGGACACGATCTTGTCGACGACGTCCATGCCCTTGGTCACCTGGCCGAACAGGGTGTAGTTCTTGGGCAGCCTCCCGGTCAGGTCGTCGGTGCAGACGAAGAACTGGCTGCCGTTCGTGTTCGGGCCCGAGTTGGCCATCGCCAGCGCTCCGCGGACGTAGTCGCCCTTGACCGGTTCGTCCTCGAACTTGTAGCCCGGCCCGCCGGTCCCGACCCGACCGGCGTTGAGCGACGACTTCTTGCCGTGCTCCCCGTCGCCGCCCTGGATGACGAACCCCGGGATCACCCGGTGGAAGATCACGTCGTCGTAGAAGCCCTTCTGGGCGAGGTCCACGAAGTTCTGGGCGGCCTTCGGGGCGCTGTCGGTGAACAGGTCGACCTCGATGTCGCCAAGCTCGGTCGTGATGATCGCGTGGGTCACGGGTGCTCCTCTCTTGGGCTGGGCCGGCGCGGCCCGCTACTGGCTGACGGTGACCTTGGTCATCGGGACCGGGTCGATCGCGGCGTTGCCCGCGGCCTCACCGGCGTTCGGCATGGCTGCGATCGCGTCGACGACCTCCATCCCCTCGGTCACCTTGCCGACGATCTGGTAGGTGTTGTACGAGGCCAGGATGTCACCAGCCTGATCGTCGAGCACGATGAAGAACTGCGACCCGACGGAGTCCGGGGCGTCCGTCCGGGCCATCGCCACCACGCCACGGCCGTACTTGGCGGTGACCTCCTCGTCCTTGATCGTGTAGCCAGGGCCACCCTGACCGGCCTTCCCGGAGTCGGCCAGCTTGCCGTCGGCGCCGATCCGGCCGAACTCACCGTCCCCGCCCTGGATCACGAAGCCAGGGACGAGACGGTGGAAGACGACACCGTCGTACCAGCCACACTCGGCGAGCGCGACGATGTTGCCGGCGGCGATCGGCGACAGCGCCCCGTCGATCTCGATGACGATCGGGCCCTTGGACGTGTCGATCGTGAGGTCCGCTTCTGGCCCGCCGGGAGCGGAGCGGGCTGGCTCTTCGGGCAGTCGGACAGGTCGACCGAGGCGCCCGGTGCGGCCGAGCCCTGAGCCCCGGCCGAGCCCGGTGCCGAGGAGGTCGACGGGGCCGTGCTGAGCGGCGTGGTCGCAGCGGACGATGGAGTGGCCGAGCCGGCGCCCGCTCCGGTGCACCCGGCGACGAGCAGAACAACAGCGGCCAGCGTGCCGAGCGGCAGTGGGACGAGACGCAGGGATGGACGACGGGTCATGCGGCGGCCTCCAGGGCGGCGGGGAAGTCGATGGCTCCGGACAGGAGCGATTCTCCGAGGATGAGGCCGGCCACGCCCGCATCGCGGATGCGCGAGATCGTGGCCGGGTCGCTGGCTCCGCCGGCGACGAGGATCTCGGCATCGTACGACCGAACGAGCCGAGCCAGCAGATCGAGGTCCGGACCGGACCGGCCGTGGCCGAGGACGAGTCGCCGGACGCCGTGCCCGACGAGCTCGGTGACGAGCGTCTCGAGCGTCGGTGGGGTGGCCCGCTTCCAGGGGAAGGCCGTCAGCCGCTCGGGGCGCGGATCGAGACCGACCGCCAGCCAGTCGCCGGCGACCTCGAGACATGCCCGCAGGCGGTCCGGGTCCTCGACGATCGACATCGCCAGCACGGCCCGGGTTGCTCCCGCGGCGAAGGCGAGCCGGATCCCGTCGGCGCTCTCCAGCCCCCCGGCAACCTGGAGCGGGACGGCCACCCTGGCTGCGACCGAGCCGATCGCCTCGAGGTTCACCGGCTCACCGGCCCGGGCCCCATCGAAGTCGACCAGGTGGATGATCCGGGCGCCCTGCTCGACGAACCGCGCCGCGATCCGCTCCGGCCGGTCGGTCGGTGTGCCGACGCCGGCCGAGGCCCCCGGCCACGAGACGACTCGCGAGCGCCCGCTCTCGAGGTCGATCGCCGGGATGATCTGCACCGGCGACGGTCAGCGCGCGGCGGCGCGATCGGCGCCCGATCCGCCGCCGAGCTGGGCCGCGCCGCCTTCGCCGGCCAGGAGCCTGCGCTGGAAGCTGATCGGCAGGCTGCCGTTGCGAAGGAGGGCATCGTGGAACCGGCGGAGCGAGAACCCGGCGCCGAGCCGGGCCGACTCGTCGGCACGGAGCTGGAGCAGGAGCACCTTCCCGAGCAGGTAGCTCAGCTGGTACGTCGGCGTGTAGGTGTAACGGAGGATCTCGGCCCGGGCGTTCGGCTCCTCGAAGCTCGTCTGGTCGACCATGAACCGGATCGCGTCCTCGACCCCGATCTCGCCCCGGTGCATCCGCACGTCGAGGATGATCCGGCACGCCCGCCAGATCGCGTCGGTGTACATGTTCAGGCGGAAGTTCGGGGCGTCGTCGAAGCCCTGCTCGCGCATCATCTGCTCGGAGTACATGCCCCAGCCCTCGACGAACTCGGGAGCGTTCGTGAGCGCCCGGGTCAGGCTGGGGTGCTTCCCGGCGACCGACAGCTGGAGGTGGTGGCCGGGATACGCCTCGTGGATGCTCGTGTTGCTGATCGAGCTGTAGTTGTGCTCGCGCATCGCGTTCGGGTCGTCGCCGACCGACGGCGTGACGATGTAGATCCCGCTCGGGTTCGCGTCGAACTTGGGCGGGTCGAAGTACGCCGCGAACGGGATGACGTTGCGGATGTACTCGGGGGTCGGGATGACCTCGATCCGTTCGTCGTCGGGGACGGTCACGATGTCGCGATCGATGAGGTGCTGGCGGGCCCGGAACATGACGTCCCGATAGGCGTCGAGCGCGGCCGCGAAGGTCGCCGGATGGTCGCTCTTGATTCGGCCCACGACTGTCGGCTCGTCGACGGATGGATCGATCTCCCTGGCCGCTGCGACCCGGGCCGCCCGGTTCAGCTCGAGCTGCTCGAGACCGACCTCGAGGATGTCGTCCGCGTCGAGGCTGTCGAACGCGCGCAGGCCGACGAGCTCGTCGTAGCGCTCGCCACCGAGCGCCCAATCGTCGGTCCCCCCGGCCAGCGTGCTCTCGAGCCAGGTCCGATAGTCGATGACGGCGGCCCGCGCCCCGTCGGCAGCGGCCCGCAGCCGGCGCAGGTCAGCCGGCCCGAGGATGCCCTCGCCGGCCGCGACGACCTCGTCGAACAGGGTCGGGATCTCGCCGGCGGTCTCGATCTCGATCGCCTGCCAGAGGCGGACCTGGGGGACGACCGCCCGGCTGCGCGAGGCGTCGAGGAAGGCCGGGGTCGCCTCGAGCCGGCTGGCGATCGCATCGAGCCGCTCGTCGAGCGGGGCGAAGTCACGGGCAAACAGCGCGAACAGCGGATCGCCGACGCCGTCGAGCGCAGTCGACCGGCGTTCCCAGACCCGGACGACGTCGGTGTCGAAGATGTCCCGGCGGACGTTGTGGATCTCGAGATCGCGCTCGAACCGGGCCTCGGCCGACAGCCCGGCCGGATCGAGCGCCTCGATCGAGAGCGAGATGGGCGCGGTCGGCGGCGACCTCGCCGAGCACGGCATCGCGCTCCCCGTTGGCCAGCCGGTGGTCCTCCGAGTGGATCCCCACGAACGTGGCGAAGTCCGGGTGATCGCGGACGATCCGCCGGAAGCGGTCCTCGACGAGACCGTAGAACCGGTCGTCGAGCGGGCCCCGGTCGGCAGCCGGTCCGGGCCTGGTGAGCGCGATCTCGTCGAGCGTCTGGCGGGTCACGTCGGTCCTCCCCGACGGCCGGTCCGGCAACCGAACGTCACTGTGCCCCGGCGGTGGCCGGTGCCGTCTCGCGCAGGACGGCGGCCACGGCCGCCAGGGTCGTCTCGATGTCGGTCGCGTCGATCCCGTAGTGGGTCACCGCGCGGACCTGACCGTGCGGATATTCCACCATCAGCACGTTCCGCGCACGGAGCGCCTCGAGGAACGCGGCCCGGTCGCGGGCAACCCGGAAGACCACGAAGTTCGTCCGGACGCGAGCCGGATCGAGGGGGCCCGGATCGGGCTGGGTGATGCCGCCGGCCGACAGGATCCCGTCGAGCTCGGCCAGGCCGTCGGCCAGCCGGCGGGCGTTGGCATGGTCCTCGGCGAGGCGCTCGATCATCCCGGCCGGGCCGGGTCGCAGGGCGAGCAGCCCCGGGTGCGGCGAGGACCCCGGCCTGGCGCATGCCGCCGCCGACGAGCTTGCGCCCGCGGCGCGCTCGCCAGATGACGTCGCGGCTCCCGACGACGACCGAGCCGACCGGACAGGCGAGGCCCTTGCTCAGGCAGAACGTGACCGTGTCGGCCGGGGCGGCCAGCTCGGTCGGCGTGACCCCGAGCGCGACGACGGCGTTGAAGAACCGGGCACCGTCGACGTGGAGCGGAACCGCGTGGCGATGGGCCACCCCCGCGACCTCGGCGGTGTACCCGACCGACAGCGGCTGGCCCATCGAATGGGCGTGGGTGTTCTCGATCGCGACCAGGCCGCTGATCGGCTCGTGCGGGTCGCCCGGGTCGCGGAAGGCATCGTCGATCTCGGCCGGGTCGATGGTCCCGTCCGGCCGCTCGCGCAGGGTCCGAACGCTCGTCCCGACGATGACCGCGTGACCGGCCGCCTCGTCGAGCACGACGTGGCTGCTCGCTGCCGCGATCGTCTCCTGGCCCCGGGCGAGGTGGGCCAGCTGGGCGACGAGGTTGCCCTGGGTCCCGCTCGTCACGAACAGGCCGGCTTCCTTGCCGAGCAGCTCGGCCGCCCGCTCCTCGAGCGCGTTGACCGTGGGATCGTCGCCGAACACGTCGTCGCCGACCTCGGCTGCGGCCATCGCCCGACGCATCTCGTCGGTCGGCTTCGTGACGGTGTCCGAGCGCAGATCGATCCGGTCCATGGGGGACCGAGTATAGGTCGCCGGCCGGTCAACCAAGGACAACCGGGGTGCCACCTGCTATCCTCCGCATTCGCCGCACTGGACCCGTGGTGTAGCGGCCCAACATGCCAGCCTGTCACGCTGGAGATCGCCGGTTCGAATCCGGTCGGGTCCGCCATCGACGCTTCTACCCAACGCCCCGTCCCCCGCCCGGACGGGGCGTTCTTCATGGTCGGGCCGACCAGAACCCGTCCTTCTGGCAGACTCCACCAGTGACCCCGCCACGTCGCCGACCGCGCACGCACGCCCACCGCCTCGTCGAGGGCACGCGGCGCCCGACGGTCGGTCCGGTCGCGATCGCCGTGGGAGTCGTCGCGGTCCTCGCCGTCGCCGTCATCCTGCTGGCCGGTCCGAGCTCGGCGCCGAGCGCCTCCCCGCAGCCGAGCGGCTCGGTCGCCGCGGCTTCGCAGGTGGCGGTCGGATCGCCCGCTCCGTCGGTCGCGCCGGTCGGCTCGCCGGTCGCCAGCCCCTCGGCGGGCTCGTCAGGCGGCGGCGCGGCCGCCGTCCCGATCGTCCCGGTCGTCGACTTCCGGTCGACCGAAGGGTCGGTCAAGGCGTCCGACGTGACGGCCACGCTCGGCACGGGCTCGGGTCGGTACGAGGCCCTCGAGCTCATCGCCGACGACGCCGATCGGATCCTCGCCGCGCTCGGCGCCTCGCGGCCGGCGACCGCCAGCCGATTGATCCTGGCCAAGGACGCGTCGACGCTGGCCAGGGACCTGGCCAAGCACCGGAACCGGCTCGCGTTCCTTCGAGCGGACCAGGTGACCCCGGCCGTCCGGGCCCTCGCCTGGGGCGCCAGGAGCCTGTTCGGGGTCGATCGCGTGTCCAAGGCGTCCGACTGGCCGCTCAAGGCCGAGCTGCCGAGCTCGGACGGTGCCGCGGCCTTCGATCCGGCCGCCACCTGGACGATCGTGGCCGCCGGCGACATCATGCTCGACCGCGGCGTGGCCAAGGTCGTCAAGCTCCAGGGCAAGGGCTCCGACTTCCCGTTCAACGGCGGCTCGGCGACGATCACCGGCAGGACCTGCTGCTCCGCCCTCCACAACCCGGTCCCGGTGACCCGCCGAACTGGAGGAGCCGGCGCCGTGCGCGACCTCCTGACGTCGGCCGACCTGACCGTGGCCAACTTCGAGAACCCGGCTCCGGACGCCTTCCGGTACCACACCCAGGGCACGGTCTTCTCGGCCGATCCCAAGCTCATCGCCGGTCTCAAGAAGGCCGGCTTCGACGTCGTCTCGATCGGGAACAACCACATCCGGGACGCCGGCGCCAAGGGGATCCTCGACACGATCAAGAACCTCAAGAAGTACGGGATCAAGTCGACCGGTGCCGGCGCGAACCTGGCCGCCGCCCGGAAGCCGGCCGTCGTCGAGACCCACGGCCAGAAGGTCGCGATCCTCGGCTACGACACGATCGCCAAGTACTACGCCGCGGGGCCGTCGACCGCGGGCAGCGCCCAGCTGTCGAAGTCGGTCGTGCGAGCGGACATCAAGAAGGCCCGGGCCGCCGGCGCCGACGTCGTCATCGTCTACCCGCACTGGGGCACCGAGTACACGCCGAGGCCGTTCGCCGCCCAGCAGGCGCTGGCCCGGGCGATCATCGATGCCGGCGCCGACATGGTGATCGGCAACCACGCCCACTGGGTCGGGGCGATGGAGGTCTACAAGGGCCGTCCGATCTGGTACGCGCTCGGCAACTTCGTGTTCGACCAGGACTGGTCTGAGCCGACGATGGAGGGGATCACGCTCGAGCTGACGTTCAGCGGCGCCGACCTGGTCCAGGCCCGGATGCGGCCCCACGTGATCCTCGACAAGTCCCAGCCGAACTTCATGGACCCGGCCGGCACCGGCCGGGTCGTGATGGGCCAGCTCTACGACGCCTCGAAGCGGTTCCTGCCCTGGTAGCCCTCGGCTAGCGTTCTGCGCGAGCGCGATCTGAGCCGTCGGGCGAGCGACGGCGTCGGTCAGCCGAGCTCGGCGAACAGGCTCGTCTCGGGGAGCAGCGGCTCGAACCGGCTCTCGCGCAGGATGAAGGTCTCGGTCGACCACCAGCGGCGCCAGCCGTCCAGCCCAAACAGGATGAACGGCGACTGGTCGCTGATCTGGGTCACGTGCTCGCGCATGGCGGCCCACTTCGCATCGACGTAGGGTTCCACGTCGACCCGGGTCGTGATCGCGTCGTCCGGCACGAGCAGCTTCGCCATGTACTCCTCGTGCTCGGCGATCTGTTCGGGCGTGGCGTCCTCGGGCGGCATCCAGAACGAGCGCTGGCCGAGCGCCTCAAGTGCCTCGTTCATCGCGTTGCGGACGGACGCCGGAAAGGCCTGCTCGTAGAGCTTCGACGGAGCCCATGGGGCGAGACCGCCGTCGGCCTCGGCCAAACCCGTCCCACCGTGCTCCGGGGCGAGCTGCCCGGCGTAGCGGGCCGGGTCGCCTGCTCGCTCGTACGCTCCGACGGCCACGAGGTGGGTCCGGATGTGGTCGGGGTGACCGTAGCCACCGAACGCGTTGTAGGTGGTCACGACGTCCGGGCGATGGCGCCGGATCAGCCAGACGAGCCGGCCGATCGCCTCGTCGAGGTCGGCCTGCCAGAAGGCCCGTGGGTCGATGTTGCCGGCGGTCCCCATCATCCCCGAGTCGCGGTAGCCGAGGTTCTCCCACTCGGTCACCCCGAGGTGGGCCATCGCCCGCTCGAGCTCGCCGGCCCGGATCTCGCCGAGCCGGCGGTGGTTGTCGGGCGTGTCGAGGTCCGGCACGACGATCTCGCCGAGCTCGCCACGGGTGCAGGTCACCAGGACCACCCGGTGGCCTTCGGCGACGGCCTTGGCCATCGTCCCGCCGGTGCCGATCGCTTCGTCGTCGGGGTGGGCGTGGACGGTCATCAGGGTCGGGGGTCGTGGGTCAGCCATGGTGGCATCGTACCCGGGCTCGTCCGAGCGGGCCGGCGCGGCTACCATCGGCGGCGTGCCCATGCTTGACCACGCCAGCCATCCACCCGGTCCCCTCGCGGGGATCGTCGTCGCCGACTGCTCGACGGTGCTGGCCGGCCCGTACTGCACGATGCTCCTCGCCGACCTCGGGGCGGATGTCGTCAAGGTCGAGCCGCCTGACGGCGACGGGACCAGGGCCTGGGGGCCGCCGTGGGTCGGAGCGGGGCGGCTGGGCCCCGACGATCCAGGCGTGGCCGCCTACTACCTCGCGGTCAACCGGAACAAGCGCTCGATCCGCCTCGACCTCAAGACCGAGCCGGGACGGGCCATCCTGCGGCGTCTGCTCGCCCGGGCGGACGTCCTCGTCGAGAACTTCCGGGTCGGCGGCTTCTCCGGGCTCGGCTTCGGCGACGACGTCCTCGAGACCATCAATCCGCGACTCGTCCACCTCGCGATCAGCGGTTACGGACCGACCGGTCCCGAGGCCGCCAAGCCCGGCTACGACTTCGTGATCCAGGCGGCCGCCGGGTTGATGTCGATCACCGGCGGCGCCGGACGAAGCCGGCGGTGAGCCGACCAAGGTCGGCGTCGCGATCGCCGATATCGTCACCGGGCTCCACGGGGCCGTCGCGGTGCTCGCCGCGCTGTCCGGCCGGGATCGTGCTGGTGCGCCGGGCGCGGGCCGCGGGCAGCGGATCGACGTCTCGATCCTCGAATCGACCCTGGCGGTTCTCGTGAACCAGGCCCAGAACGCGTTCGCCACCGGCGTCGCGCCGACGCGGCGCGGGAACGCCCATCCGAACATCGTCCCGTACGAGACCTTCGCCACGGCCGACGGCCAGATCGCGGTCGCCGTCGGCTCGGAGCGCCAGTGGTCGCGGTTCTGCGCGGCGCTCGGGCTGGGGTCGCTGGCGACGGATCCGCGCTTCGCGTCGAATGCCGGGCGAGTCGCCAATCGTGAAGCCCTGCGATCCCTGCTCGCTGCGCGCCTGTCGGTCGAGTCGTCCTCGACCTGGCTCCGCCGGCTCGAGGCCGCCGAGGTCCCGTGCGCGCCGATCAACGACGTGCTGGCCGCGCTGACGAGCCCCCAGGCGCTGGCCCGGAACATGGTCGTCGACGTCGACCATCCGGGCCTCGGGCCGATCCGGCAGGTCGGCGTTCCGGCCAAGCTCGCAGCCACTCCGGCCACGATCCGGTCCGCGCCGCCGCTGCTCGGCGAGCAGACCGACGAAGTCCTCGCCGAGCTCGGCTACGACCGGGACGAAGTCGCCAGCCTGCGAGCGGCCGGGGTCATCTGATCCGGGTGGCCGGTCAGAGCTCCTGGTGACGGAAGGAGAGCCAGGAGCCCAGCCCGGCGAGCACGATGAGACCGATGCTCCCGGCGATCGCCGTGGCCAGCTCGCCGCTGGCCAGGCCCTCGATCCGGTCCGTCGCCAGGGCAAGCGCCGGGCCGTCGAGCCCCGGTGGCAGGAATCGGCCCGACGACCGGGATCGCCGAGATCACCGACAGGCCGATGAGCGCCGTCACGCCGATCACCGCGGCGGCCGCGGCCGAGTCGAAGACGGTCGAGGCCAGGAACGTGATCGCCGCCCAGCTGGCCAGCCCGAGCCACAAGAGAAGCGCGAGACTGGCCCAGCCGCCGATCGGCTCGGGCTCGAACAGGATCGTCGTGTAGATCCAGCCCACGACGACCGCGACCAGCGTGGCCAGCGCGAGGACGAACCCGAGGCTGAGCAGCTTGGCGCCGAGGAAGGCTCCGCGGCCGACCGGGTTGGTCAGGATGAATCCGGCCGTCCCTCGCTCCTTCTCGCTCGATACCGCGCCCATCGCCAGGACGATCGCCGCGAAGGCCCCGAGCTGGCCGAGGTTCTTCTGGAGCTGGAGCACGGCATCGGCCGGCGTCGGAGTGGGGATCGGCACGGTCAGCTGGTCGCCGAGCGCGGCCTTGACGATCTCGGGGAGGTAGCGGGCAGTGAGCGGCGACAGGATTCCGATCACCGCGAACATGACGAGGACGGCCGGCAGGCGGCGCGATCGCCACGCCTCGCGGAGCTCCTTGCGAACGAGGATCGAGAGCCCGCTCATGCGGCGGACTCAGTCGGTCGTGCGCCGGTCAGCTGGAGGAAGACGTCCTCGAGCGTGGGCCGGACCCGCTCCACGCCGGCCACGGCAAGGCCGGCCGCGACGATCGCCGGCAGCAGCTCGCTTGCCGCCCGTCGCGGGTCGTTGACGGTCACCCGGATCAGCCCCAGCTCGACGCTCACGTCGGTCGCCCAGCTCGTCGCCCTGAGGGTGGCGACGAGTCGCTCGACGGCCTCGGTCTGGCCGCGTTCGGGCTCGACCCGGTAGATCGGCAGGGCGTAGCGGTCGAGCAGCTCGGCGAGCGGGCCCTCGGTGACGAGCCGGCCGTGGTCAAGGATCGCGATCCGGTCGCAGATCCGCTCCACGTCGGCCAGGACATGGGTCGAGAAGAGAACGGTCGCGGAGCCGCGCAGCTCGGAGATGAGGGCCAGCAGGTCGCGCCGCCCCTCCGGGTCGAGGGAGCTGACCGGCTCGTCGAGGATGAGGACCGGCGGTCGATGGACGAGCGCCTGGGCGATCCCGAGCCGCTGGCGCATCCCACCCGAGTATGTGCCGATCCGCCGATCCGCCGCCTCGGCCAGGCCGACCCGGCGGAGCACCTCGTCGACGCGTGCGGCGAGGGCCGCCCCGGTCAGGCCGTGGAGCTCGCCGACGAGCCCGACCAGCTCGCGGCCGGTCGACCAGCCGTAGTAGCGCGGGTCCTGGTCGAGGAACCCGATCCGCCGGGTCAGCTCGGCGCCTCCGAGCGCGATTCCGGCGACACTGGCCGAGCCGGTCGTCGCCCGGGCGAGGCCGACGAGGAGGCGCAGCGTGGTGGTCTTGCCCGCACCGTTGGGACCGAGCAGTCCGAAGACGGATCCCTGCGGAACCTCGAGATCGAGCCGGTCGAGGGCCAGGACGCCGCCCGGGTAGCGCTTGGTCAGCCCGTGACTTTCGATGGCGAGCGGTCCCGGCTCACGGGTCACCGGGAGCGCCGCCCTGGCCGCCGTCGGCGGGACGGCGAGCGGCGTCGGGATAGCCGCCTCCGTGGAACCAGCATCGACGAGAGGCGCGACCAGCGCCGGCGGGGCCACTGGAGCCGTGGGCTCCGCGACCGCGGGCGCCGCCGTGGGCCAGCTCCGCGGTTCGGGCTCGGCGTCGCCCTCTTGGCGACCGATGACGAGGTAGAGGATCGGTCCGATGAGCGAGACGAGCAGGATGATCAGGCCCCACATCAGCCGGCTCTCACCGCGCACCCGTCGGCCCGGCCGAGTCAGGTCCCAGAGCGCCCAGATCGCGAGGCCGATCTCGAGGAGGACGAGCGGCGCCAGCAGGGCGATCAGGCCTGGATCGACTCCGGTCATGTCCGTTCGCCGATCTTGAGCTTGGCCGGATCGGCCTTCCAGACCTGGTAGGAATAGACGAAGGAGACGACCAGGACGACGACGATCCCGCCGATCAGCACCGCGACGAACGCGGTCGTCCCGCCGACCACGCCGGCGACGATCGTGGCTAGCCCGAGCAGCACGAAGAGGCGGCCGACGAGGCGGTGGGTCTTGTTCCACGAGAGATCGCTCGACAACGTCCACGGGGTCCGGACCCCGAACATGAAATTGCTCCGGACCTTGCCCAGGACGTTGCCGATGACGATCAGCAGCAGTCCGGTTGCCACGCTCAGGATGAGATTGATGTCGAGCGGCGAGCCAACCGCGGCCAGGACCACCATCAGCTGGAGCGCGACCATCAGGACGAGCAGCGCGACGCAGACCTGGACGTACGCTGGCCCCGACTGGGCGAGGTTCTGGGCCCGGGGCTCGAAGCGCGGCAGGTAGTAGAGCAGGGCTCCAAGGAAGACGGTCAGGACGGGGGTCAGGAGCAGGGCCAGCTCCTTCGAAGCGAAGCCGTCCGGTTGCCCGTCGATCCCCCAGTGGATCGGGACCCGGGCTGCGGGCGGGATCTGCGTCCAGGCCCAGGCCGCCAGGCCGAGCATCGCCCCGACCGCGACGACGCCCGCGACCGCAACTGGACGAAGGTTCATCGATCGGACCTCCCCGGATCGAGCTTGAACGCATCCATCAGCGCCATCATCGCTTCCTCGAGGACGGACAGGTTGAGTCGGTAGGTGATCGTCGAGCCGTGGCGGTCGGCCTGGACGAGGCCGGCAGCCTTGAGGACCGCGAAGTGACCGGACATCGTCGGCGCCGCCAGCTCGAACTCCGCGGCGAGCTCCCCCGCTGTCATGTCGCCCTCTCGAAGGAGGGCCAGGACGCGTCTCCGGGTCGGATCGGACAGCGCCCGATAGACCTTGTTCATCGTTTCGTCGACCACCTAATTTGGCAAACGACAAATTAGCGCTCGGCATGGTTTACCGTCAAGCGATTCTCGCTGGGCGGCGGCAGCCCCGGTGGCCGGTCAGATCCGTGCACCGATGCACGGACTGCGGGGTTGAGGCCGACCTACCGCTGCTAGACTCGGTCAACCGGGATCCCCGTGGCCGCCGCGCCGGCCCTCGACGGAGGCACGAACGCCGATGACCGACGATCGCGAGCGCTGGGCCGTCATCCTCGGCGCGTCGTCCGGGATGGGGGAGGCGACCGCCAGGGCGCTGGCCGGGGCGGGCTATCGGATCTTCGGCGTCCACCTCGACTTCCGGGCCGGCCTCGCCCACGTCGACGAGGTCAAGGCAGCGATCGAGGCTGCCGGCTCCGAGGCGCTGTACATCAATATGAACGCGGCCGACGACGAGAAGCGCGCGAGCGCCCTGGCCACGCTCCGGGCGCGGTTCGATCGGTCGACGACCGAAGGCCGCCACTCGTACGTGCGGGTCGTGATGCACTCGCTCGCGTTCGGCTCGCTCGTGCCGTTCATCGCCGACGACCCGAAGGAAGCGGTCGATCGCAAGAAGATGGAGATGACCCAGGACGTCATGGCGAACAGCCTCGTCTACTGGGTCCAGGATCTCTACCGGGGCGGGTTCCTCGAGCAGGGCTCGAAGATCTTCTCGATGACGTCCGAGGGCTCGAGCCGCGTCGTTCCCTCGTACGGCGTCGTCTCGTCGGCCAAGGCGGCGCTCGAGTCCCACACCCGACAGCTGGCGATGGAGCTGGCCCGAACCGGCAGGGGGATCACGGCCAACACGATCCGGGCCGGCGTGACGGTGACCCCGGCGCTGCTCAAGATCCCCGAGCACGAGCTGATGATCGAGATCACGAAGAAGCGCAACCCGACCGGGCGGATGACCACCCCGCAGGACGTCGCAGCCACGATCGTGGCGCTGAGCGGCGAGGGCGTCGATTTCATCAACGGCGAGACCATCGGGGTCGACGGCGGCGAGTTCATCACCGGCTCGTGACCGCCCGGTGAGCGGCGGCCGCGTCGTCGTCGTCGGCTCGGTCAACGTCGACCTGGTCATCCGCGGCGAGCGACTGCCGTCGCCCGGCGAGACGGTGACTGGCGACGCATTTGAGCAGCACCACGGAGGCAAGGGCGGCAATCAGGCGGTCGCTGCCGCCCGGCTCGGTCGTCCGGTCTTGTTCGTCGGGGCGGTCGGCAACGACGATTTCGGGGCCGATGAGCGAACTGCGCTGGCCGCCGAGGGCGTCGACGTCTCGTTCCTCGCGACGCTCGAGGGCAGCCCGACCGGCGTGGCCCTCATCCTCGTCGACCGGCGTGGCGAGAACCTCATCTCGGTCGCGCCCGGTGCCAACGCCAGGGTCGCGCCGGAGTGGGTCGGGTCGTCGCTCGAGCGGATCGGGATCCGGGCCGGCGACATCCTGCTCGTCTGTCACGAGCTGCCGACGGCAACGGTCGGCGCAGCGCTTCGCGCGGGGCGGACGGGCGGCGCGCGGACCGTGCTGAACCCGGCACCTGCGGACGGCCTCGATCGAACAGTGCTGGCCTTCGCCGACGTCATCAGCCCCAACCAGGGCGAGCTGCTGACGCTTGCGGCCACCGACGCGCGGCGCTCGGGCCGGCTCTCGAGCGCGGGTTCTGCCGCGGCCGCGGACGTCGCCCGGGCAGCCGCGTCGCTCCTCGAGACGTCGGCGGTGGGCCCCGGCGTTCGGGAGGCGGTGGCCGTCACGCTCGGACCGGCCGGCGCTCTCCTGGTCACGCCCGACGCGACCGTCGACGTGCCGTCGTTCCAGGTCGAGGCGGTCGACAGCACCGGCGCCGGGGACGCATTCAACGGCGCCCTGGCCGCAGGACTGGCCGAGGGACGCGAGATCCACGAAGCCGTCCGTCGGGCGGTGGTCGCCGGTGCCCTCGCCACGACGAAGGCCGGAGCGCGCGAGGGCCTTCCGACGACGCTCGAGCTCGAGGCCGCGCTAGCCCGCTGACGACCGAACCGGCTTGCCGGTCGGCGGGCGGGTCAAGCCTCGGCGGCCAACCAGGTCGTCCTCGCCCGGGCGGCCGCGGTCATCTCCACCCGGCCGTCGTCGAGGACCCACCAGGCCGCGAGGCCGCGCGCCCGGGCCGTAGTGGCGATCCCCGCTGCCCCGCACAGGAACAGGCTCTTCGACCAGACCTCGGCCCAGGCCGGATCCGGGCCGGCGACCGTGACCGCCAGCAGGCCGGCCCCACCGGGCTCGCCGGTTCGCGGATCGACGAGATGGTGGACCGCTCGACCGTCCGGGCCGGTCCAGCGATGGACGAGGATCGACGAGGTGGCCAGCGCGCCGCTCGGGACCGCGACCGTCGCGACCGGTTCGCCGCCTCCCTCCGGATCCTCGATCGCGATGATCCACGGCCCGCCCTGCGGCGCCGGACCGCCGGCCACCAGGTCGCCACCAGCCTCGAGCAGAGCCCCGCCCTCCGCATCGACGATGCGGGCCCGCTCGAGGCGCCGCCAGGCCCAGCGCAGCGCGAGGCCCTTGCCGATCCCACCGAGATCGACCGGCTGGGCGAGCGCAACTGCCGTCGACCGCGGATCGACGGCCAGCCAGCGTCGCTCCCAGCCGGGTCGGGCGCCAGCTCCCCGGAGCAGATCGGCAGGCAGGGCATCAGGTCCAGCGTCGGGCCCGGGCTCGAGCCCGACGCCTTCGTAGCCGAGCCGCTCGAGATCCGCCACGACCCGGGCGTCGAACAGCCCGTCCGTGATCCGGCCGGCCCGGTCGGCCGCGACCAGCGCGCGCGTCAGCCGTCGATCGACGCAGATCCGGCGCCCACTGCCGGCGGCACGGTTGATCCTCGTCAGATCGCTCGACTCCCGGAACCGCGACATCGCCTGCTCGGCGAGCTCGAACTCATCCGAAACCGCGCGCCACGCGTCGGCGGCGGCCCCCTCGGCGGCGCCGACGATCGTCAGCCGGAGCGGCGAGCCCATCGCCCGGCGCTCGAAGCGTTCGCCGGCGTCGAACGAGCCGGTCATGGCCGCGGGTCTCCGCGCCGGCCATCGATCGGGCCGTCCGCGGGCCGGAGTCGTGGCCGGTCGGTCAGTGGCCGGATGCTCCGGTCGAGCCGTTGGAGGCCGGCTTGGACGCACGTGGGGCGCTGCGCGACACGCTCGGCATGCGAACCGACGGTGCGACCCACGAGGCACTCCCCTCGACCTTCGAGACCTGGCCGGCAAGCTTCCCGAGCCGGTCCTCCAACCGGGCGAGCCGGTCGGTGATGTCCGAGTATGCGGCCGCCGTCGTGCCATACGTCGCTCCGGCGGAGGTGAGCCGTGCCTCGAGCCGGTCGTGCTCGACGGTCAGCGTGGCAAGGGCATCGATCGCCGGGGCGTTCGCCACCGCGAGATCTCGATCGCCGGTCGCCTGGAGCGACGTCACCCCAGCCAGCGAGACGGCGTAGGCGCTCGCCGACAATCCAACCACCACGGCGAGATGGACGGGCCGGCGCGCCTCGGCGACTCGGGTGGCTGCCTTCGTGGGCGCTACGGCCGAGCCGGACGAGCGATCGATCCCGGGCAGCTCGACGAGACGTGGACGGGGGAGCGCCTCAGCCATCGTCGCTCTCACCGCCGTCGTCGCCAGGCCACCGGATGCCGATCCACCTGAGGACGACGCGGCAGCCGGAGCTCGGGCAACCGGTCGCTGGGCGGCGCGATTGAGGGCCGCGAGCTTGCGCTGGGCCGCCGCCAGCTTGGACCGGAGCGCCTTCGCGTTCTTCGCGTCGGTCGCGATTCGATCGGTCGCGGTCTTGAGCGCATCGTTCAGCTCCACCGTCTGATTCGACAGAGCCGTGAGCTGCTCCTCGAGGGCCGTCGACCGGGCGTGCTCGTCAGCGAGCTGGCTCGTCAGTGCCGCCGCCGACACCGGCGCGACGGTCAGCGGGGCCGAGGACGCCGTCCAGGCGGCCGCCGCACGAACCGCAAGACCGGCGACCGCCAGGCTGACCACTACCGCAATGATCACAGCAAGACGCCTGAGCAGGATGCGAGTCGTCATCGCCGGGTGGGAGATCATCGCGTCGTCACCTCCTTGAGCTGGACGTCGGGGAACGAAGTCGAGAACGTCGGCCTGGCCTTGCGGCTCACCCAGTAGCGATAGGCGGTCGCGGCGAGGACGATCAGCCCGGTCCAGAGGTAGAGGGGCCGGAGTGCTGTCGCGTCGGTCCCGGCCAGGATCCCGTGAAGCCAGGCGAGGATGAACACGACGATGCTGAACCGGTGAAGCTTGAGCCAGAACCCCGGCGGCAGGACCTTCGTGTAGCGAGCCGTGAGGCCGGTCACGATCAGGGCGTACATCGCCAACGTGCCGAGGGCCACGGGTGAGCTGCGGTAGGTCGACAACCCAGGGATGAGCGTCCCGGCCACGCCGACACCTGCGTACGGGTCGAGGATCAGGCTCACGACGTGCGCCGCCAGGAAGGCCAGGACGAACACCCACAGGTTCTCGTGCCACGGGAAGAGGCGCTTCGAGAGCCGCCACGTCGTCTGGTTGGTCGGGTGGCTGAGGATCAGACCGAACACGATCTGAGCGGTCAGCAGCAGATAGACGACGATCCCCGACGCCCGGGCGGCGAGCCATAGCCGCATCTGGGCCTGGTAGGCGGTCGTCGCCGGAACGATCTGGTCGGTCGCGATCACGATCCCGAGCCCGAGCAGGCCGAGCAGGACTGCGAAGCGCGGCCCGGTCAGACGCACGGGTTCGGGTCTGACGGGCCTGCGGCCGGCCGAGCGGTGACGGTCATGGAGCTCCCAGCTGCACGCGACGAGGGCGGGTGCCTTCACCTGGTCCGAGACACCGGGCGGGGAGAAGGTTTCGCGCCGGGCGTGGGATATCCGTCCCATGCCACCCGGAGCACCTTCGACCGCCGGCCGATGAGGTCGGAGGTCAGCCGGTTGCGGGACGCCGCCGAAGCCAGCCCGTCCGTGGCCCGGCGACGAGGACGACCAGGAAGAACACGGTCTCCACGAGGACGATCGTCGCGCCGCTCGCCGTGTTCAGCCAGAAGCTCAGGTACAGGCCGACGACGGGGGCCACCACGCCGATCGCCACGGCGATCGCGATCAGCCGCCCGAACCGCTGGGTCAGGAGCTGCGCCGTGGCGGCCGGGGTGACGAGCATCGCAACGACGAGGATGATCCCGACCGCCTGGAGGCTGACCACGATGGTCACCGCGATCAGCGCCAGGAACAGGTCGTCGAGCAGCCCGACCCGCAACCCGGACGCGGCGGCACCGAGCGGATCGAATGTGGCGTACAGGAGCTCCTTCCAGAGCAGTGCGACGATCACCAGGACGATCGCCGCCAGGATCGAGAGCGCGACGAGGTCGACCGGTGAGATCGCCAGGATCTCGCCGAACAGGAATCCGAACAGATCACCGACGTAGTTCGGGATCGTGCTGAACAGGAACACGCCGAGGGCGAACATCCCCGCGAAGAGCACGCCGATGACGGTGTCGCCCCTGAGGTTCCCCCGTCGGCTGATCCGGCCGATGAGCAGGGCCGTCCCGACCGCGGCCACCACCGCTCCGAGGTAGAACGGGACCTTGAGCAGGTAGGCCGCGACCACGCCGGGAAAGGCGCTGTGGCTGATCGCGTCGCCCATGAACGCCAGTCCGCGAAGGACCATGTAGCAGCCCACGACCGAGCACACGACGCCCACGATCGCAGCCGCCACGAGGGCGCGCTGGAAGAAGGCATAGGCCAGCGGGTCGGTCAACGGTCCGAACATCAGCGCCGCTCGTCATCGTGGTGATGGCGCTCGGACCCCGGTGCCTCGTCGTGATGGTGGGCGTCGTCGAGGAGGACCGAGTGCTCGCCGACGACGAGCAGATGCCCGCCATAGGTCCGCCGAAGGACGTCCTCGTCGAGGACCAGCGAGGACGGCCCATCGGCGACGACCGTCCGGTTCATGGCCACGACATCCTGGAACCGCGACGCCGCGCAGGCGAGGTCGTGGGTCGTGGCGATGACCGTCCGCCCGCGACCGGCCTCGGCCTCGAGCAGATCGAGAAGGTCCTCCTGGGTCGTCGCATCGACGCCGGTGACCGGCTCGTCGAGCAGGTACAGCTCGGGCGCCGCGGCGAGCGCTCGAGCCAGGAACACCCGTCGCCGCTGGCCACCCGACAGGGACCCGATCTGGGTCCGGGCGTGATCGATCATGCCGACCTGCTCGAGGGCCGCCGCGACCGCGTCGTGATCGAGCCGGCTCGGCCGACGGAACGGTCCGAGCGCCGGGTACCGGCCCATCATCGCCACGTCCCAGGCACTGACCGGGAACCCCCAGTCGACGGTCTCCGCCTGGGGTACGTAGGCGACCCGCCGGGCGTGCGCTCCCGGCGCCGCGCCGAGGACCGCGACACGACCCGACCAGGGCCGGAGCAGCCCGGCGACCACCTTGAGGAGCGTGCTCTTGCCGCCGCCGTTCGGGCCGAACACGGCAGTCAGCCGGCCGGCTCGAAAATCGACACTGACGTCGCTGATCGCCGGTCGATCGTCATAGCCGGCCGTCACCCCGTCGAGGCTAACGCTCGCAGTGGGCGGCCCGTGGGCAGCCCCGGACGGTGCGGCGGTCGGCTCCAGGACGCTCATCGTGGAAAGGGTAGGGCAGGCGCGAACGGCGGGCGGGTCGGTCGTGCGCCGGCTACCTGAGAGCCGCCACGAGCTGATCGGTGTCCCAATTCATGATGCCCTCGTACGAATCGACCGGCGGGTCACCGACCGAGTCGTCGTACAGGTCAGCGACCACCTTCGCCCCGGTCTCGGCCGCGAGCTGGTCCACGAGCCTGGTCGGGAACTGGTGCTCCGAGAAGATCGCCTTCACGCCAGACGTCTTGATCGTGTCGATCAGCTGGGCGGTGTAGGCCGCGGTCGGGTCCTGGCCGGGCGCCACAACGGCCGTTCCGACGATCTCGATCCCGTAGGCCCGAGCGTAGTAGGCGAACGCGTCGTGGAATGACACGAGCTGGCGGTCCGCGGCCGGGATCGTGTCGACCTTCTGGCGGATCGACGCGTCGAGCGTCGCGAGGCGGTTCTTGTACGCCGCCGCCTGGGCCGCGTAGTCCGCAGCGTTCGCGGGATCGACCTGGGCCAGGCTCTCCGCGATCTCATCGACGTAGCGCTCACCGTAGGCCGCGTCCATCCAGAGGTGAGGGTTCCGGGCCCCGGGGTCCTCGCCCGGCAGGAGCTGGACGTCGCTCAGACCCGGCCCGAGCTTGAGGAGCGGAGTGCCGCTGGCGCTGGCGGTCGTGATCGTCTTCTCGAGCCAGTCGTCGAGCCCGAGGCCGTTCATCACGAGGAGCTTCGCGGCCGCGATCCTCTGGACGTCGGAGGGTTTCGGCTCGAACGTGTGGACGTCGCCGCCCTTCGGCACGACGCTGGTGGCCTTCACGTGGGCGCCGCCGACCTGCTGGACCATGTCGGCGAACACCGTTGTCGTGGTCACGACGTCAATCGGCGCACCGGTTGCCGCCGACGGCGTCGGGGCCGCGGTCGAGCAGGCGGCCACGAGCAGGACCGCCAGCCCGAGACCTCCGGCCGCCCGGCCGGTGAGCCCGAGCCGTGCTCGGCGATAGACCGCCGCCGTCTTGATATCGAGTCTCAGTGCTGCTCGCGGTTCGGGTCGGTGAAGCCCCATGGCCGGTCTCCCTTGGTCGTCGGGCCGTCGTGCGCCCGGGTCAGGCGTCGCTCGCCCGGGCACAGTCCGGGCAGAGGCCGAACAGCTCGAGTCGGTGCGTGTCGATCTGGAACCCTGTCCGTCGTCCGATCTCGGCGGTGACGGCCTGGAGGCCGGCGTCGTCGACGTCCTCCGTGCGGCCGCAGATCGAGCAGATCACGTGGTGGTGATGGGCCGGCTCACACGGGACGTAGGCGTGCTCGCCCGACGGGAGGTCGAGGCGCTCCACGACGTTGAGCTCCCCGAACAGGTCGAGCGCCCGGAAGACGGTCGCCCGGCCGATGCCGAGCTGGCGCCGCTTGATGTCCGAGACGAGATCGGCGGCCGTGAAGTGGCCGGACCGCCGGTCGATGAGCTCGGCGATCGCTCGTCGTGGCGTCGTGATCCGAAAGCCAGCGTGGTCCAGCGCGGCGAGGAGCGGGCCCTGTCCAGTCATGGCCTGATGATACCGAGTATCAGTAGGCGTGTCGACCTTCGTCGTGCCCGCGCCGACCGTGTGCCGGATGGCACCTTCGAACGTGACCGTCGGCCCGCTGGGCAGTTCCCGATCCTGCGGTAGGCTACGGGCGCGCCCAACGACAATCGAAGGAGTCCAACCCTGTCCGCGAACAGCTCCGGGCGCAACAAGACGCCCGCTCAACCCCTGACCCGGCGTCAACGACGCGAAGCGCTGCGACGCGAGCGAGCCGAGGCGGCCCGTGGGCCCGCCCGCGCGCCAGCCTGGCGGTCGCCGACGGTCCTGATCACCCTCGCGGCCATCGCGATCGCGATCGTCGTCATCGCGGCGCTCAATTTCCGCCCGTCCACCTCGAACGGAGCTGGGACCGGGAACCTAGGCAGCCCCGCTCCGGGCTCGTCGGCGGGAGCCGGGTCGACCGTCCCCGGGTCGGGCTCGGCGGCGGTCGAGCTGACGGCTCCGTCGACGACGATCCCGGCGACCGTCGCCCGCGACGGCCAGACACTCGGCTCGCCGTCGGCCAAGGTCGTCCTCGAGACCTGGGAGGACTTCCAGTGCCCGGCTTGCGGCGCCTACACCCGCACGATCGAGCCGACGATCATCGAGCGATACGTGGTCCCGGGCAAGGTCCGGCTGGTCTTCCACGACTTCGCCTTCCTCGGACCCGAGTCGGTGGCCGCGGCGACAGCGGCCAGCTGTGCCGGCGAGCAGGACAAGTTCTGGGAGTACCACAGCTGGGTCTTCGCCAACCAGAACGGCGAGAACCAGGGCCAGTTCACGCGTGATCGGCTCAACGCGATCGCGGACAGGGTCGGCCTGGACCGCGCCGCCTGGGACGCCTGCTATGACGGTCCGGCTGCGGGCGCTTCCGTGACCGCGTCGACCGCGGCCGGTCGAGCAGCCGGGGTGGCCTCGACACCGACCCTCGTCCTCGACGGGAAAACGGTTCCGCTGGCGACCTTCACCTCCTGGGACGACCTGCTCAAGGCGATCGACGCGGCGGTTGCGGCGGCCGACCAGTCGCCGCAGGGATCGGCCGCACCATCGGCGAGCCCGGCCTCCGCGGCGCCGTGACGGTCCGCCGCGCCGGGCTCGCGATCGCCGTGCTCGGCGCGATCGGGCTCGTGATTGCGCTCTACCTGACCGTCACGAAGCTGTCCGGCGGCTTGCCGGTGTGCGGACCCGTCCACGGCTGCGAGGAGGTCGCACTCAGCGCCTACAGCTCGATCCTTGGGGTCCCCACGGCGGCGCTCGGTGCGGCCTTCTCGGCGCTGATGGTCGCGCTGGGGCTGATCTGGTGGAGCCGGGGCGATAGCCGCGCTCTCCTCGCCGCCTACGGGCTCGGCCTGTTCGGGATCCTGTTCGTGATCTACCTGACCTATCTCGAGCTGTTCGTCATCCACGCCGTCTGCGCCTGGTGCGTCGGCTATGCGCTGACGGTCGTCGTCGGTTGGCTGGTCGCCGCGGGCGCTGTCCGCGCCACCGGTCAGTCGACCTGAGTCGGTCGAGCAGCGAACCCGACGATCCCGGCGGCTCCCACTCGAGGGCGGGACTCGGCCACCGAGGCCAGGTCCGCCTCCTCCAGCACCCGCACGAGCGCCTCGTGAGCCGCGCTGAACACGTCGTGAACGTCGCACGTCCCGCTGGCGTTGCACGGCCCGCCGCGCAGGACGCACGAGCGTCGTCGACTGTCGCCTTCGACCGCCTCGATGATCTCGAGGAGGTCGATGTCGCCAGCGGGACGTGCGAGTCGGTGGCCGCCATTGCGGCCGGGTTCGGCCCGAACGAGCCCGGCGCGGGCCAGGTCGGCCATGACCTGGGGCAGGAAGCGGGGCGGGATGCCCATCTCGGCGGCGATCCGCCGAGCGCTGTGCGGCCCGGCTTCCGTCGATCGTGCGAGGGCGATCATCGCCCGGATCGCGTAGTCGGCCCGCTTCGTCAGGTCCGCCCTCATGCCTCGCTCCGACTCACTTGAGCGGATCGCCATCGCCGGCCTTGAGCAGGCCCAGCGCCCCTCGCCCGACGAAGTTGAACGCGTGGGTCACGATCGGGTAGAGGCCGTCCTCCGCGGTCGTCAGCTCGACGATCGCGCCCTGGGCCGGGGCGAGATCGACTGCCTGGGAGCCCCAGTGACCCGGATTCGTCGCGACCAGCTGGACGCCCTCCTTGGTGACGGTATTGAAGATCGTCCCGACGATGTGGAACGAGCTGTCGATGTTCGGGCCGGCGTCGAGGATGAAGATCCGGACGCGTCCGCCGGTCGGCACTGCCAGCGGGTTGTCCTTGTACTGGTTGGCGACCCCGTTGAAGACGACGTAGTCGGGAGCGGGATTGCCGGTCGAGGCCTTGGTCAGGTCGACGGGCTGGCCCTGAGGTCCGAGGTACCACTCGCTCTGGACCAGGGCGAACTCCTTGTCGACCGGCTTGAAGCCGCCCTTCGGCTCGACGATGACCATCCCGTACATGCCGTTGGCGATGTGATGGAGCGCCGGGGCGGTCCCGCAGTGATACATCCAGACCCCAGCGTAGTCGGCACGCCACTCGTAGAGCTTCTCCTCACCGGGCTTGATCGAGGTCATCTCGTCGTTCCAGGCGACTTGGCTGGCGTGGAAGTCGACGCTGTGGGCCAGCTTGTTCGTGGCCGGGTTCTTGAGATGGACGCGGACCGTGTCGCCGAGATGGACGCGAATGACCGGCCCGGGCACCGTGCCGTTGAACGTCCAGACGGCCTGCACGAACCCGTCCGCGACCGTCATCGTCTTCTCCTCCACGACGAGATCCACGTCGTGGACGGTGCCGTCGAGGACCTTAGGTGCGGCCGCGTCATAGAGGGTGTACTTGGGAGCACTCGGATCGGCCGCGACGTTCGTCACCGGGGCCGCTCCGCCGTGGTCATCGGCCCCGCCCGTGCTCGCGCTCGCCGCCGGCGCACCGGCGACCATGATCATCCCCTTCATGCCGGCGTCGGCATGCCCCGGGATCGAGCACAGGAAGCTGATCCCGCCGGCAGGAACGGCGATCGAGCCGGTGGCGGTCTGGCCCGCCTCGGCGGCGATCTTCGTCCCGTCGGCGAACGTGAGGTCGTGGGCGATCGAGCCCGTGTTCTTGAAGCTGACGGCGTAGGTCCCGGCGGCTGCGACCGACACCTCGCTCGGCTTGAAGCCAAGGTCGAACGCCTCGATCTCGACCGTCCCAGTCGCCGCGGCCGGGCCGCTGCTCGAGACCGGCACGACGGCGCCCTGACTGGTCGCTGGGGAGGCAGGCGCAGCGAGCGATGCAGCCGGGACGGCGGAGCTGGTCGCCGCCGGGACGTAAGTCCAACCTGGCGCGCCACTCGAGGCGCATCCCCCGAGGGCGATCGCAAGAAGGGCGACGAGACCCGATCGGGCGACTCGATCGCGTGCACCGGAGGCCATGTCGCGGCTCCTTCCAAACGGTAAGTAAGTTACTGATAGATTGACGACCGGGACAACGCGACGCCATGTGCCATTTGGCCTGAATCTCGGGGCCCTCGTTTGTCGGACCGGCGGCCGCTTCCGTGCTCATGGGCCGAACCAGTACCGGTCACGGCGGGACCTTCGTCGGGTCGCCACGGCCCCGATCCGGGTCTACATTCGAGGCGCTCGGCGAACGGTGTCGCCCATCGTCCGGCTGCGAGCGCATCGGAGACTGCAAACCCAATGGCGATCAACGTCCTGCGGGGGCTTCGCAACCGAGTCGCCGGCCCCACGGCCGAGCCCGAGGAGTTCGTCGACGACATGCCGCCGGCGGTCACGTCCGGCGAAGGGCATCGGGGCCCGCGCGTCGCCTGTGCCACCTGTGGCCGTCCGCTCGCTCTGACCGAGTTCCAGTGCCCGAGCTGCGGGCTGCGGGTCCTGGCTGGCGTGCCCATCAAGCGCGGCGCCCTGCTCATCGTCACCGGCTGCGCCGCCGGTGTCATCGTCGGGATCTCGTTCGCGCTCGTCCTCGCCCTCATGGGTCGCCCGGCCCAGGCGGTCGCCGATGTGCCGGGCGCCAGCGCCGGCCCGGCCGGGGGAGCTGGCTCGTCGTTCGACCCGAGTCTCGTGAGCGGACCCGTCCCGGCGACCGCGGCGACGGCCCTCCGCCTGAGCGTGACGATCGAGGACCGCCTGGCGGCCTCGAATGAGTCGCTCAAGAAGCAGGTCAAGGCAAAGAACTTCAACGCACCGACCGCGGCGACGACGATCAGGGCGATCGCGGCCGATGCGGCGTTCGGCAGCGACAACGTCGATCGGCTGTCCGGATGGGCAGCTGCGGCACCACTCCGCGCCCAGCTCGACGCCTTCTACGAGAGCCTGCGGACCGAGGCCCGGGACGCGCTCTCGGTGTCGATCAAGGACACAGCGAAATACAAGACCCACGCGAAGCGGATGATCAAGCTCCTGGGCTCGGTTCAGACCACCCGCGCCGCGCTCGTGGCACTCGCCGGGGCCAATCGGATCCCGATCCCGGTCCCGCCTCCGATCCTGCCCTAGGGTCGGTAGCCGGTCAGCTCCACGTACGCCTCGCCACCGAGCGCCGTCCCGGCCCGCGTGGCCCTGACCACCTGCGAGCCCTCCCAGTAGACGACCGCCGTGGTCGCCCGGGTGTCGAGCTCCTGGTCCAGGACCGACGGATCGAGCTCGATCCGGAGGCTCTCGCCCGGCAGGTCGACGATCCAGCCCGACGGGTAGTCGATCCCCGTGGCCGGCGAGCGCCAGCGGCCCGTGGCGGTCACCGAGAACTCCGCTGCCGCGAGATGTCGAGACCGCCCCCTGGCATCGACGATCGTGCCGTAGGCGAGCGGGACCGAGCCGTCGGCCGCCCGCACGAACGACAGGGTGAGATCGGCCCCGTCGGCCAGGTTGATCGCGAACCAGTCCCAGCCGCCGCCTCCGACCGAGATGAAGTCGCCCCACTGATGGTCGAACCAGGCCGAGCCGCTGACGTCGAACGTCCGCCCGCCGACGGTCAGGCTGCCGTTCGCGCCCATCGCCGTCCGCGAGTAGTAGTAGGAGCCTCCAGCCGGGCCGAAGTCGATCCAGCCGTCGTCGTCGTGGAGCACCGCCGGCTTGCGCGTCACGAGCGCCAGGTCGAGCCCGAAGCCTCCGGGTGATCCAGCCGCGGCTGCCTCGTCGGGGGTCGCCGTCGCGAGCAACCGATCGTGGCCGTCACCGCCCTGCATCGTCCAGGGTGCTTCGAGCGTGGGCAGACCCGAGGCCATCGGTCCCTGGATCGTCGCGGCCGCGTCATCCAGCTGCAGATCGAAGCCCGGCTGGGCAGGCGCAGTCCGGCCCTGGTCGACCTGTCGGCCGACCTCGCTTCGCTGCGTGTAGTGGAACACCTGCCCCTGCTCGTCGGTGATCGCGAGGTGCGACGCCCAGCTGACCGGGAACGAGCCGCGCTCGGCCCGGAAGATCACGAACTCGAAGCCGTAGCGCCGACCCGACTCGTCGCTCAGATGGCCCGTGTAGTACCACCACTCGGTCAGCCGGTCGTGGGGTGCGTCGTCCGCCGGCAGCGTGATCGGCTGCGGGTCGGCGGTCGCCCGGCGGGTGGCTGACGGCTCCGGCCCGGGTCCGCGACTCGCCGCGGGATTGGCGAGCACCGGGCCCAGGCATCCGGCGCCGACCAGCGCGAGGCCCGCGATCAGCACCAGCAGGGCCATCGGTCGAGCTCCGGCGCGGGGATTCGTCGACGGACTCACCGGATCGCCGCCTCGGTCTCGGCCTCACCTGCCGGCAGACGGCCGGCAATCCATCGTTCGAGGCGTCGCGGCATCCACCAGTTCCAGTCGCCGAGGAGGCGCATCGTCGCCGGAACGAGGAGCGCCCGGACGACCGTCGCGTCGAGCGCGACCGAGATCGCCACCCCGAGCCCGATCGCCTTGATCAGGACGATGTCGGCGAACGCGAAGGAGCCGGCGACGACGACGACGACGAGCGCCGCCGAGGTGACGATCCGGCCGCTCCGCTCGAGACCGCGGGCGACCGCTTCGGTGTTGTTCCCGGTGCGATCCCAGACCTCCTTCATCCGCGACAGCAGGAACACCTCGTAGTCCATCGACAGGCCGAACAGGACGCAGAACAGGATCACCGGCTGGGTGGTCTCGACATAGCCGAGCGGCTGGAACCCGAGCAGCGCCGACAGGTTGCCGTCCTGGAAGATCCAGACGAGCGCCCCGAACGCGGCGACGATCGACAGCGTGTTCATGACCAGTGCCTTCGCCGGCAGGACAACCGATCGCAGCAGCATGAACAGGACGAGGTACGTCGTGACGAAGATGAACAGGGCGGTTCGCGGGAAGCCGGCCGCGATCCCGTCGACGACGTCGACGACGTCCGCCGCACCGCCACCGACGAGGACCGTCATCCCGGCGGGCGAAGCCAGCGTGCCGCTCGAGGAGCGGAGGTCCGCCACCAGCCGGCGCGCCCCGTCCGCATTCGGGCCGTACGGCGTGGTGACGTTGAACAGGGTCAGGTCGTCCCTGGTGGTCGCAGCCAGGGTCACCGCCACGAACCGGTCCGGCGGTCCCGTCGGCGAGCTGTACAGCAGGACGTACTGATCCTTCGTCAGCCGCGGGTCCACGTCGACGAGGCTGTCGACCCGGGTGATCCGTCCGTCCGCGGCGAGCCGGCGCGAGTAGTCGTAGAGCGCCGCCACGTTCGCCGCCGAGGTCGCCGGGCCGGTTGTTCGAATGGCGATCGACAGCGGCGCGAAACGGCCCGCTCCGAACTTCTCGTCGAGCAGCTCGAAGGCCGCCCGCGACGGGACCGATGGCGGCAGGATCGTGGCATCCGGCGCGTTGAGCCGGACGTGCAGGAACGGGAACCCGAGCAAGAGCAGGAAGCCCAGCGTCGGGACGAAGACCGCCACCGGGTGGCGCATGACCCGGCGGGCCAGCCGGGCCCACGGGCCATCCGGGTCCTCGACGTCATTGACCCGGCGGACGCGGAGCGCGTCCAGTCGCGAGCCGACCACCCCGAGGATCGCCGGCAGCAGGGTCAGCGCCGCCGCCACGGCCAGGCCCACGACGATGGCGCCCGCAATCCCGACCGAGCGCAGGATCGGGAACTCGAACAGGATCAGCCCGGTCAGGCCGAGAAGGACGGTCAGCCCGGAGAAGAAGACGGCCCGCCCGGCGGTTGCGACGCTGATCCGGACCGCGCGCGCCACGGCCTCCGGGCTTGGCGCACGGCGCTGCCCGTCGCCGACGTCCATGGTCCCGCCCGGCAGGGCTACCCCGCGACGGAGCTCTTCGCGGAAGCGGCTGGTCATCAGCAGCGAGTAGTCGACGCCCAGTCCGAGCCCAAGCAGCGTCGCGAGGTTCAGCACGAAGATGCTCATCTGGGTGACGCTCGCGACGGCCCAGATGATCGCGAGCGCGACGACGACAGCCCCGCCGCCCACGGCCAGTGGCAGGCCGGCAGCCACGACGGCCCCGAACACGACAAGCAACGCGAGCGCGGCGAGTGGGAGCGACACGACCTCGCTCCGCCGGAGGTCGGCCTCCGAGACCGACTGGATGTCCCCGTAGAACGCCGGGCCACCGGCCAGGGCCACTTCGACCGGACCCGGGGGGAGCGCGGCGAGCTGCTGGCGGATTCCGGGCAGCGCGTCGGGCGATTCGTCCGGTGGAAGGTCAAGCATGACCACGTCGTAGGCCGTCGTTCGATCGGCCGAGACCTGGTCCGGGGCGAGCGCGTGAGACAGGATGTCGGTCACGTGCGGGGCGCGACCGACGGCGTTCGCCGCGGCCGTCGCGGCCGACTCGAAGGTCGCCGAGCCGGGCTGGACCGATGAGCTCGTGTAGACGAGCACGAGCGCGGACGACGGCAGGTCGAGCTCTCGCTGGAGCAGGGCTCGGGCACGGGCCGACTCGAGGCTGTCGAGGGTGAAGCCGCCGGCGCGCAGGGCGGAGGCTGCCCGGGGCGCGAGCGGCAGCGCCACCAGCAGCAGGACCGCCCAGGCGGCGATCACCCAGCGCCGCCGGCGGTGGACGAAGCTGCCGAGCCGCTCGAACGGGCTCACGAGCCGGCCCGGCGACCGTGCCGGCGCGGGACGCGGGGCGACTCGGACCGGGGCGGATGGGACATAAGCCCATCGTAGCCGTGGTCCCGCAAAGGCTCCGATTCGGGAGCCGTCCGGAGCGCCATCGCCGTCGGAGTCCCGTCTGCTAGCATTCGGCCGTCAGCGTCGGCAAACGCCGGAGGCCCCTCGCGTTGCAGCTGCTCCTGGCCCCGTTCGCCAACTTCCCGCAATCGTTCGTCGCCTTCGCGATCGCGATCGCGCTCGCGTCCCTGATGGTCTACATCTTCCTCCGCGCGGCGTCGACGGCCGAGGGCCGTCCGTCGGCGCTCCGCTCGGCGATGCGTCGCCCGAACGCCAGGATCCTGTTCGGCCTGCTTTTCATCGGCTGGGCCATTGCGTTCGGGGCCACGATGCTCGTCGTCCCGCACGAAGGGGCGAGCTCGCCCTACGGCGGCCTCGCCCTGATCTTCATGTTCAGCGGCTTCTTCGTCATGATGGGCTTCCTCTGGGCGGTCATCGGCGACTGACCGCACCCGGCTGACGACGCCAGCCGCTCCGACGATCCAGCGGTCCCGGCCACCCCCTTCCGATCGTCTACTGGACCCGCGGCTCGGGCTGTCCTATCATCGGATCAGCATCCAGTCTGCATAGACTTTATGCGTTCCACCCAAGGAGGCCCAAGCGCGTTGGACGCCCAGGAGATCCAGGCGGCGGTCGCCCACCAGGCGGCGCTCAAGGCGGCCGACGAGCCACCGTTCGTGAACCGCCGCGATCCGGCGCAGGCGCTCGGACCCGACGGCCAACCCGCGGTGAGCCGGCGCGCCCCGCTCTGGGCAGACGTTCCCGACGCGCAGTGGAACGACTGGCGCTGGCAGCTCAGCCACCGGGTCAATGACCTCGAGGAGATCGAGCGGGTCCTCGAGCTGACCGATGAGGAGCGAGCCGGCTTGAGCGCCCCGGACAAGTTCCGGGTCGACATCACGCCGTACTTCATCAGCCTGATCGACCCGAAGGACCCGAACGATCCGATCCGTCGCCAGGTCATCCCGCTCGGCCGCGAACAGCAGGCCTTCACCGCGATGATGGAGGACTCGCTGGCTGAGGACCGCCATTCGCCCGTGCCCGGCCTCGTCCACCGCTACCCGGACCGGGTGCTGATGCTCGTCACGACCCAGTGCGCGAGCTACTGCCGGTACTGCACCCGCTCCCGGATCGTCGGCGACCCGACCCAGAACTTCAACCGGAAGGATCACGAGGCCCAGCTCGACTACCTGCGCCGGACGCCGCAGGTCCGGGACGTCCTGATCTCGGGCGGCGACGGGCTCACGCTCGCCCCGAAGCTGTTCGAGTCGATCCTCCGCGGGCTGCGCGAGATCCCCCACATCGAGATCATCCGGATCGGCTCGCGGGTGCCGGTCTTCCTGCCGCAGCGGATCGACGACGAGCTGTGCGCGATGCTCGAGAAGTACCACCCGCTCTGGATCAACCTCCACTTCAACCACCCGAACGAGATCACGCCCGAGGTGAGCCGGGCGGTCGACAAGCTGACGAAGGCAGGCCTGCCGGTCGGCAACCAGTCCGTCCTGCTGGCCGGGGTCAACGACTGCGTCCACATCCAGCGGGCACTCGTTCACCGGCTCGTCGAGAACCGGATCCGGCCGTACTACCTCTATCAATGCGACCTGGTCGAGGGCTCCGGTCATTTCCGGACCCCGGTCGGCAAGGGTCTCGAGATCATGGAGGGCCTCCGCGGCCACACCAGCGGCTATGCCGTCCCGACCTTCGTGATCGATGCGCCCGGCGGAGGCGGCAAGATCCCGGTCATGCCGAACTACCTGATCAGCTACTCGGACCACAAGGTCGTCCTCCGCAACTACGAGGGCTACATCACGACCTACGAGGAGCCACCGACCTACGAACGCCACGACAGCGCCGCCTGCGCCTACTGCCAGCAAGGGCGGCCCGAGCCTGGCCAGTCGGGCGTCCTCGGCCTGCTCGAGGGCGAGCGGATGTGGATCGAGCCGAAGGGCTTCGAGGAGATCCACCAGCGCGGCAACCTCGAGCAGCATCGCCTCCAGGACCCCGGCAAGTGGGTTCCGTTCGGGGTCGGCGCGATCGAGGGCCAGGCGAGCCAGCCGCTGACGGTCCTCGAACCGGGCCCGGCCGCGTCGAGCGGGAACGGCGGCCCGAAGCCCGAGTACGGCCCCGGCGAGGAGCCACGACCCCGCGAGGGCGAGCCGACCGCCTCGGCCCACGGCGAGCTGCTCTAGCCCGACCAGCTCGGTCCTCGTGTGCGGGCATCTTGCCTGATCGCTCCGTTCGCGCGTAACGTTCGCGCCCCGTCGGCGTCATCTCGTCGGGACAGGGAGGACGACCGCCGATGGGCGAGCCCAGCGAGCACATCGCGGCCTGGGAGGCCGCCGGCCTGATCGACGCCGTCACCGCCGAGCGCCTTCGGGCCGCCACCGCCGGTGACCGCGTGGTCCGGCCGGCGGAGCGGCCTTCGCAGGCCGCCGCGATGTTCGGCCCGAGCGTCACGATCCCCGAGGTGTTCGGCTACCTCGGCTCGGCCTTCCTTCTGGCTGGCTGGACGGCGTTCATATCCCGGTCGACCTTCGGGTCAGCGGAGTCGTCGCTCGGCGCCGGCGTGGGCGGGGTGATCGCGGCCGTCGCGCTCATCGGCCTGGGCCTGGTCCTCCGCCGCGGCGACGCGCGAAGACGCCGCTCAGCCGGGGTCGCCTTCCTGGTGGCCGTGGCCTACGCTGGCGGGGGTGTCACCGCACTCGCTGGCGCGGCCGGGCTCGACGGGCCCGAGGCCGGGGCCATCGGTGCCGGCGTGGCGCTCGCCGTCGCTATCGGTCTGCGCCGCATCCATCCGGCCGTCCTCACCCAGATCGGCCTCCTCGGGGCCATCACCAGCCTGGCCGCGACGCTCCTCATCGTGCTCGAGTCGGTCGTCGTTCCGGAGGCGCGCTTCCGGGACGACGGCTCGTTCATCCCGGACGGTCCCGACCCGATCATCCTGGTCGTTGTCACGGCGATCTGGTGGCTGTCATGCGCGGTGCTGATCGGGCTGATCGGCCTCGTCGAAGCCCGTGCCGCCGACCAAGGCGACGACGCCGCCGGAAGGCGGGCCGCCGTCAGCCGGTTCTGGGCCGGCATGCTCGCGGTCGTCGGCCTGGCGACCGCGGTCACCCGCTCGGACTATGACGCGAGCGGCCTGAACTACGAGCGCGTCCTCGAGCCGTGGATCGGGCAGCTGGCGCTCGTGCTCCTCTCGCTGGTCCTGCTCGAGCGGGCCTTCCGGCGTGACGCGACGGCCTACGTCTACGCCGCCGCCCTCGGCCTGATCGTGGCGTTGTCCGACTTCAACTTCACCTACCTGTCGGACTCGACCGAGGTCGGCCTGGTGATCGAGGGTGCGATCCTGCTCGCGGTCGGTCTCGGGGCCGATCGCCTGCGACGTCGGGTCGGGCACTCGGACGACAGCCCCGGCTCCGCGGCGACGATCACCGATGTCGGTCCGGCGTCGGCCGCGACCGAACCGCCCCGGATCCCGGCTCCGCCGGTACCGCCCGAGTCGCCCGCGGCCGACCCGCCACCCGGGTCAGCGGGTACCGGCAGCCCGCCCGCGGAGCCACCGAACCGCCCGCAGGGCGGCCGTCGCTGAGCCGGCCGCCGCCCGGTCTCGTCAGTGGCCCTTGAGCAGCTCGATCGCCTTGAGCAGCGGCGCGTCGCCGGACTTCGCCAGCCCGTCGGCCCCGAGCTTCGAGAGCTCGCTCGGCGGGACGATCTTGCCGGCCGGGGTCGACTCGAGCGGGATGTCGGGCTGGATGCCCTGCTTCCAGATCTGCCGACCGTCGCGGGTCAACCACTCGACGGTGCCGACCAGGAGGGCGGACCCGTCCTTGAGCGTGAACTCGTTGAGGACGGTCCCGGTCCCGAACGTCTTGGCGCCGATGAGCTGTCCGCGCCCGGCGTCCTGGATCGCCCCTGCCACGATCTCGGCGGAGCTGGCGGTGCCGAGGTCGACGAGGACCTCGATCGGCATGTCGGTCGCCTCGCCGCCAGGCTTGACGGCCTGCTTGTCGACCTTGCCGCTCTTGTCCCGCTGCTGGTACACGATCCCGTCCTTGAGGAACTGGCTGGCGATGTCGACCGCCTCGCCGACGTAGCCGCCCGGGTTGCCGCGCAGGTCCAGGACAATCCCGGTGGCCCCGGCCTTCTTGGCCGCTACGATCGCGTCCTCGACCTCCTTGGCGGATCCAGCCGAGAACTCCTCGAGCCGGAGATCGGCCAGGGTCGTGCCGGGGATGAGGCTCCACGACACGGCCGGGACGGTGACCTGCTGGCGGACGATGCTGTAGTCGACCGGCGCCGAGTCGCCGTCATGGAGGATCGACAGCCTGACCGTGGTTCCCGCGTCGCCCCGGATGAGCTTCACGACCTCATCGATCTCGAGCCCGTCGACCGACTTGCCGTCGACGGTCAGCACGCGGTCGCCGGACCGCAGCCCGGCCTTCTCGGCGGGTCCGCCCGGGATGACCGACTGGATGATCGGCTGGCCCTGGTCGGTGTTCATGAGGGCTCCGATGCCGACGATCGACCCGCTCAGCGAGGTGTGCTGGTCCTTGACCTCGTCGGGTGTCAGGAACCTTGTGTGGCCGGTGTCGCCGACCGCCTGGACCAGGCCGTCGATGGAGCCGTAGGTGAGCTTCTGGGGGTCGAGTGCCGACGGATCGACGTAGCTGTCATGGAGGATCTGCCAGGCTTCCATGTACGTCGCGAACTGGGGCGGCAGCGAGGCCGGGACCGCGGCCGAGCCACCGGCGGAGGCGCCGGCCGCGGCATGGTCGGTCTGGCCGACGCCGATACCGGCCGCGAAGACCGCCACGATGACGAGAATCGCGCCGACGGCCTTCAGGGCCGATGGCAGGCTCCGTCGCGACCGCTCGTCGCGTGGCGGCGCCCAGGCCGGCCGGTCGGACGCCTGGTTCCCGGCCGGCGTCGACGGCGGCCACAGCGGCGCGTCGACGGCCCTGGCGCCGACACCGGCTGCGGCCAGCGGCGCGACGTCCGTCTGGAACGCGGGCGGGTCGGCGGGCTGGGAGCCGGCGTCGGCGGCTGGCGAGCTCGTGTTCGGATCGTCCGAGGAGGGTCGTTCGGTGGTCATGGTTCGCCTGTGCGGGTGGGGATGCTGTCGACAAGTGTGGAGCACAAGCGCTCAGACCGCGTAGCGGATCGATGAAGTCGGCGCAACCAAACCGAACAGGACGAGCGCGAAATCGGGGCAAGGACCGGGCGCGACCTCTGGCCGCTGACCCGCCAGCCGTGCTATTGTCCGGCTCAATCCCTACCTCGTTCGTCGGAATTCAGGTTGCAGGTGCCCTCGATCGTGACCGCCGTCCCGACTGCCGCTCCTGGGTCGCTCGCGCTGCGCCCGAGCCCCGCCGGCCTGCCGCCGGTCGAGCTGCAGCCACCGACGGTCGCGACGGCCCGCGACCCGTTCACCACGGCCCGGGTCCTCGCCCTGATCGCCGTCGTCGAACGCGGCCGCCCGGTCCTCGTCGACGACATCGCCGCGGCGCTCAACGCCCGGCACCTCGACTGGGCGTTCAGCCCGGCCGTCGTCGCCGACGTTGTGATCCAGCTCCAGGCGAACTGGATGGCCGACTACCGGAACGGGTCGGGGATCGTCGTCGGGGACGGCCCGTACGGAGCGACGCTGACGATCGAGGATTCGAGCCGGGTCGACCCGTGGATCGTTCGCCAGGTCGAGCGCGAGGTCGCCGCCTGCCGAGCCGCCCTGACCGAGTTCAGCCGCCGCACTGGAGGGGGTTTCGATGACTGACCAGCCCCGAGCTGGGACGATCGAGGTGGTGGGCCGATGCATGTGTCGCGGGCGGGCCCGACCCTGACCGTCGGTCACCCGCCGATCGCCGCCGCGCATCGTGTAACGCATCACCACCACGCAGGAGCACCCAGATGACCGTCACCGGCTACGCCAGCGACCGCGTCCTCGTCGACGCGGATTGGGCCAAGGCCCATCTCAACGACCCCAACGTCCGGTTTGTCGAGGTCGACGTCGACACGACCGCCTACAGCCAGGGGCATCTCCCCGGCGCCGTGGGCTGGGACTGGACGAGCCAGCTCTCCGACGGCGTCCGACGCGATCTCGCCAGCCGCGAGGACTTCTCGAAGCTGCTGTCCCAGAGCGGGATCTCACCCACCACGACGATCGTCCTCTACGGCGACAACAACAACTGGTTCGCGGCGTTCGCCTACTGGCAGCTCAAGCTGTTCGGGCACGACGACGTCCGGATCCTCAACGGCGGGCGCAAGTACTGGCTCGACAACGGACTGCCGATCACCCTCGATGAACCGAGTCAGGCGCCGACCGGCTACCAGCTGCCCGAGCGGGACGACGCCCTCCGCGCCTACCGCGACGACATCCTGCCGCGGCTCGGCGATCCGGGCCTCGCGCTCGTCGACGTCCGCTCGCCGGCGGAGTACAACGGCGAGATCATCGCCCCGCCCGGCATGAGCGAGACCGCCCAGCGCGCCGGTCGGATCCCGGGCGCCGCGTCGATCCCGTGGGCCCAGACGGTCCGCGAGGACGGCACGTTCAAGAGCCCGGACGAGCTCCGCGCGCTGTACGAGGCGAAGGGCGTGACGCCCGACAAGGACGTCATCGCCTACTGCCGGATCGGCGAGCGATCGAGCCATTCGTGGTTCGTCCTCCACGAGCTCCTCGGCTATGCCCGCGTCCGCAACTACGACGGATCGTGGACCGAGTGGGGGAGCTTGATCGGCGTCCCGATCGAGAAGCCGGTCGCGGTCGCCGCCGGGTAGCAGATCGGCCTGGCGTCAGGCCAGGCTCTCGTCCGGTAGCAGGCGGGTCGGATCGAGCAGATCCGGCCCGCTTGCCACGTGGACGTCGTGACCGACGATCCGCCAGCCCAGCTCGAGCAGCGCTCTCGGGCAGATCCGCGACGTGCGCCGCCCGGACGATCACTGGCTCGCCTGGAGGCGTTCCTGGTCCCGACGCTCGCATGGCCGCGGGTAGCGGCCCGACCGGGTGCCCCAAGGCCTCGTCCCGACGCTCGCCTATCATCGCCGGGTGACCGCCACGCTGCCCTCCGTCCCTCGGCGCCGAACCGGGTACCCCGATCGGGTAGCCGCGGCAACCGCGGCCACGGTCCGGCTCGAGCGACGACCCGAGCTCGACGCGATCGCTCCGATGGACGCCGCCGAGGCGTTCCGGGACCTGCCGGGGCTCGCCCTGCTCGAGAGCGCTCGACCCGGCCGGAAGGCGGGCTGGTCGTTCCTGACGGCGGACCCGCGGGCCATCCTCGAGACCCCGGCCAGGGGCCCGGACCCGTTCGCCGAAGCGCGCCGGCTGGTCGACCGGCTCGACCCCGCCGGTCCGCGGGGCTCGTCGCCGGGCAGCCGCCCGCCGTTCATGGGCGGGCTCGTCGGATACCTCGGCTACGACTTCGGCCATCGTGCTCGAACGACTTCCGACCCTGGCTGTCGACGACCAGGGTCTCCCGCTCCTCCGGCTGGCCTTGCACGACTGGGTCCTCGCCTGGGACCGTCGGCGTGGCACGGCCTGGCTGGCCGGCCGGGCGGTCGATGGCGACGCAGCCGGGCTCGCCCGGCGGCTCGCCGATGTCCGCGCGCGGCTCGCGGCCGGTTGGGTGAACGCGACGCCGTCGGCGCTCCCGGCCGATGGCTTCGTCTTCCGGTCGAGCCTGGACCGGGCCGGCTACGAGGCGCGGCGTGGAACGGGTGCGGACCGCGATCGCCCGGGGCGACATCTACCAGGCGAACCTGAGCCGCCGCCTCGAGACGCCGTTCCGGGCCGATCCGTGGCCGCTCTATCGCGCGCTCCGGACCGGCGACCCGGCGCTGTTCGCGGGCTACCTCGACCTCGGCCCCGGGCACCAGACGGCTCGGCGACGCTCCACCCCGGGCGATCGTGTCGGCGTCGCCCGAGCCGTTCCTGTCGGTCGATCCGGCCGGCCGGGTCGAGGCGGACCCGATCAAGGGTACCCGCCGGCGTGGACGCACCCCGGAGGCGGATCGGGCGCTCGCCGCCGAGCTCCTGTCGAGCGCCGAAGGATCGGGCGGAGAACGTCATGATCGTCGACGTCCTCCGGAACGATCTCGGCCGGGTCTGCCGACCCGGGACCGTCCGCGTCCCGCGCCTGTGCCGGCTCGAGCGGACCGCCGCCGTCCAGCACCTCGTGTCGACCGTGACCGGCCGACTCGCGACGGGTCGCGACGCATTCGATCTGCTCGCGGCGAGCTTCCCCGGCGGGAGCATCACCGGAGCGCCGAAGATCCGGGCGATGGAGATCCTCGAGGAGCTCGAGCCCGTTCGACGCGGCCCGTACACGGGCACCGCGATGTGGCTCGGACCGGACGGCGGGCTGGGGTCGTCGATCCTCATCCGGACGTTCGTGGCCGACGGCGAGCGCCTGTCGCTCCATGTCGGCGGCGGGATCACCTGGCGGAGCGATCCGGCGGCCGAATGGGACGAGACGGTGGCCAAGGCACTCGGCCCGTTGCGGGCGATCGGCGGGCGCGAGGCGGAGCGCTCGTGACGTCCTGGGTCTGGCTCGACGGGCGCCTGGTGGACGCCGGCGTACCGCACCTGAACGTGTCCGACCGCGGCTTTCAGCTCGGCGACGGCATCTTCGAGACCGCCCGGGCCCGACGCGGCGTCGTGATCGAGGCTCGACGAGCACCTGGCTCGGCTGCGCGAAAGTGCCGCGGCCCTGGCCTTCGTGCTCGGCCAGGACGATGCCACGCTGCTCCGCGGCATCGGCGACCTGCTCGCTGCCGAAGGGCTCGCCGGGCCGGGCTCGGATCGCGAGCCACCCGGTGACGCGGCCCTCCGGATCACGATCAGCCGCGGACCGCTTGAGCGCCGCGGGTTGCTGCCCGCCGGCTTCGGCGAGGTCCCCCCGACGATCGCGATCCAGGCCTGGCCATACGCTCCGCCGCCGCTCGAGATCATGGAACGAGGCGTGCGGGCGATCCCGAGCGCCGTACGACGCGATCCCCGGTCCCCGCTCGCCGGCATCAAGTCGACATCGCGCGCCGACTACGTCTACGCGAAGCTCGAGGCCGCCCGGCAGGGCGCCGACGACGCCCTGTTCCTGACGACCGACGGCGCGCTCAGCGAGGCGACGACCGCGAACGTCTGGCTCGTCACGCGGTCGAACGCTGGCCACCCCGGCCCGATCGTCGGCGGTCCTGCCCGGAACCACCCGCACGTGGCTCCTGGCGCACGCGGCGGCGATCGGGCTCCATGCCAGCGAGGCGTCGATCCGGCCCGAGGAGCTGCTCGCGGCCGACGAGGCGTTCCTCTCGTCGAGCGTCGCCGGGATCGTGCCGCTCACGGCGTACGACGGCCGGCCGATCGGCAACGGAACGCCCCGGCCACTGGTCGGCGACGGTGCGGCGGGCCCGCGAGGACTGGATCGATGCGGCGAGCCTGGACGGCCGCCGATGACCCGGGTCGAGCTCATCGCGCGGACCCGCCAGCTGATCGACGAGGGCGACCGGCTCGTGGCGAACCCGTCGCTCGCGCGGTCTCCAGGTCTGGCTCCAGCTGTCCGATGAGCTGCTCAGCGCCGCCTGGGGCACGATGGACCGCTACCACCTGGCCTGGCTGATGGTCGGCAAGCCGAAGACGATCGTGCGCGGCCGGCCGATGACACCCGAGGAGGAGGCCGCCTACGTTCGCGAGGTCGCCGAGCAGAAGACCGCCGCCCTCCGGATGAGCCTCGACGCCGTCGAGCGCCAGGGCATGCCGTTCGTCGGCGAGGAGGGCGATGCGGGCGCCCGTCCGGTCGTCGGCTCCCGCACCGCTGGAGCCGCCCGGGACCCGTCGCGGATGACCGACTGGCCGCGGGTCCGCGCGGTCGGCGGCGAGCGCGACGTCCCGGCTCCGGACCCGATCGCCCGCGACTACCTCCTCCTCGCGCTGCGGCTCGACCAGCGGATCCCCGGGCTCGTCGACGGCTACTTCGGGCCGGCCGACCTCAAGGCGCAGGTCGACATGGAGCAGCTTCGCCGGCCGGACCGGCTCGTCGCCGACGCGGCCGACCTGACCGGGCCGGCTCGACGACGAGGTCGCCGATCCCGTCCGGCGGGCCTGGCTCGCGCGTCCAGCTCGAGCGCGCTCGAGACCCAGGCGCGGGCGCTCGCCGGCGACCGCGCTGCCGTACGTCGAGCACGTCACGCGCTGCTTCGACTGCGGCGCCCGTCCGACGCGACGAGGCCGTATTCCGGGCCGCGGCCGCGCGCCTCGACGGGCTCGTCCCGGGCTCGGGGCCGCTGCCCGAGCGGCTCGCGGCCTGGGACGACCGGATCGGTCGTGCCGGGCGAGCGGCTGCCGGGGGTGATCGACTGGCTCGCTGGGCGTCGCTCCGCGCCCGGCCGGCCGAGCTGTTCGGGCTGCCGGACGGTGAGTCGCTCCGGGTGTCCTCGTGACCGGACCAGCCGTGGACCGGCTACAACTGGTACGACGGCGGGCTCCGTTCGCGGGTCGACGTCAACACGGACCTGCCCGTCCGGGCGCCGGAGCTCTGTCGACCTCGTCGCCCACGAGACCTACCCGGGGCACCACCTCGAGCACGCCTGGAAGGAGGCCGACCTGGTCGACGAGCGTCGGCCGGCTCGAGGCGAGCGTCCTGCTGATCAACGCTCCCGAGTGCTTCATCAGCGAGGGCCTGGCCGAGCTCGGCCGGCGGTTCGTGGTCCGCCGCCGAGTCGGAGGCCGACCTGCTCGTCGAGCTCCTCGACCGGGCCGGCCTGCGCGTTCGCCGACGACGACGCGACCGCGGCGACGCTCGACGGCCGAGCTGGCGGTCGCGATCGAGCGACCCGGCGCGGCGCTGCGGCGGAGTCGGCGGTGAACGCGGCCCTGATGCGCCACGTCGACGGGGCCGCCCACGACGACGGTCCTCGCTAGCTCCGAGACGGTCGCCCTGATGACGCCGGAGCGGGCCGCCCAGCGGCTCGAATTCATCGAGCATCCGCTGTGGCGGACCTACGTCTTCGTCTACACCGAGGGCGAGCGAGCTCCTCGGCGCTGGCTGGCGTCGGTCCCGCCGGGCGACCGGCCGGCCCGCTTCCGCCGGCTGCTCTCGAGCAGGTCACCCCGTCCGGGATCGCCGCGGAGCTGGCCGCCGGCTGACCCGGTCGCTCAGCGATCGTCGAGACCAGCGTCGCGTCAGGTCCGACCTCACGCACGAACACGACCCGATCCTCGTTCTGGCCGTCGTAGTCGGGGTAGGCGGGCGTCCCGTACAGGCGTTGGGTCCCCGGCCCGTCGTCGACTCGGAAGCCGATCGCGGTGTGGAACCCGACCGAGACCCGGTTGCCGGGCCAGGTGACGGCCTTGACCCGTTCGACCCCGAGCGGGACGACATCCGCGATGAACGCGTCGTAGAGGCATCCGGCCGAGCCCGGCGATGACGGAGGTTCGGGTTCGCCGCCGATCATGTGGACATAGCCGGTGTCGCGGCTCGTCCGGGCTGACGAAGCCGACCAGGAACCCGGCCAGCCGGCCGTCGCCCGGTCTCGGCGATCCAGGACGTGCCGGTGAAGTGCTGGAACCACAGGCGGGGGAGCAGCTGGTGGACACGCCGGCCGCCCCACCAGTCGTCGACGACGGCGACGACCCGGGATGGTCGGCCTCGACCGGCCGGCGCAGGCGAACCTCCGGCAGCTCCTGACGGTCGAGCGCCCGAGTCCGTCGGGTCATCGCGCCGACCACCAGGCGACGAGCGTGCCGAGCATGAACTCGAGGGCGATGAGCGGTGCCCCGTAGACCTGGTCGAGGATAGTCGCCGAGCGACAGGTCGCCGCCCTCGACGCGGGACCACAGCCAGGTCACGACGATCGCCGCGAGCAGCGCCGCCGAGGAAGATGCCGACCGCCGCGAGCGCCGTGCGGCCGACGACATGCTCCCGTCCGCACCGGCGCGGACGAACAGCCCGATGAACCGGCCCATGAAGATCGCGACGACGACGAGGCCGGCGGTGAACGAGAAGCCGATCGCGAGCACGAGGTAGATGACGATGCCGATCCCGCGCCGAGGAACGCCCAGCGCGACGGCCCGGCCTCGACTCGCGGTCGCCGTGCCGCTCATCGCGCCGGCCGGTGGTTCCGCTCCGGACAGCCGCTCGCCCGGCGCGCGGTCGAGTCGGCGGCGCGGCGGCTCGCCGTCCGACTCGCCGGGCGGCGACGGTGGATCCGGGTGTCGGGCTGGATTCGGTCGGCTCAGTCATCGCCGCCATCGTACCCGGCGCGGGACGGCCTCGGGTTCGGGCGCGGTCGTCTGCGCTAGACTCTCCGATCGTGAGCCACCCCTCCCTCGGCCTGCCGCCGCTCGACATGACCGCCGGGCTTCCCCGCCGCGGCCGCGCGGCTGCTGGCGGCCCGCCGACGGGTCGGCGCCCGCGCGCTCGAGATCGCGATCGCCGACGATCCGACGTTCGCGCGACCGGCACGACGAGGTCGGCCTGCGCCACCTCCTCCGCGACACCGAGGTCTACATCGACCGGATGGCGAGTCCCTCGCCGAGCGACGACCCGAGCTCGCCCGGACGTGGGCCGAGCAGGTCGCGCCGCTCTACCGCCGCCGGCGCGTCTCGATGGACGACCTGGTCGCGGCTCGCCGAGGGCCTCCGGCTCGCGTCGAGGCCGTCCTTGCTCCGGGCGAGCGCGGGCCGGTCGACGCCGCGCTCGACGAGGCCGATCGGGGTCTTCCGCTGGCACCGCCGGATCGCCGGCGACGCCCGCAAGCGGAACCGGCTCCTCGCAGTTCCTCTACAAGGGCGCCTGAGCCGATGACGATCAAGTGGGTCAAGTCGACCCGCTGGTCATGAACGGCGAGCCGTTCTGCTACGGCTGGCGGCTGACCGTCCGCCAGCTCCTCGAGCTGCGGCGCCACGGCTACGACCTGACGCGGATCCTGACCGACCACCCGGAGCTGCAAGCGGCTCGGCGTCGCCGTCGGCCTACGCGTACGCGGCGGCCCATCCGCGATCGCTACGCCGAGTTCTTCGGGGCCGACGGCTCGCTCGCGGGCCCGGGCTTCACGCGAGGACGAGGCGGCGATCCTGCCGCGAGCACCTGCGGATCCCCGGCGTCGTCGTCGACCGGGCCGCGGCCGACCTGATCGTCCGGCGGCCGAGGCTGACGCCGGCCTCGGTCATTTCCGACCGGGTGGTAGGATTTCGTGACATGACCGACGACGACCACGACCGCTGCCGCGCCGTCGCCGACGCCGCGCCTGCGTTCGACCCGGAGCGCCGGGCGACCGAGCTCGCGATCCTCGACGCGCTGCGGGCGGTCGTCGACCCCGAGATCGGGATGAACGTCGTCGAGCTCGCGCTGATCAAGCAGATCATCCTCGGCCAGGACGAGACCGAGATCAAGATGATCCTGACGACCCCGTTCTGCCCGTACGCCGGCTCGATGATCCAGCAGGTCAAGGAGCAGGTCGAGTCGGTCGTCGAGCACGACGTGAAGGTGACCCTGCTGGCCGAGCGCTGGGACCCGCGCGACGCGGGCCTCATGTGGTGAGCCGGCTCGCCCCGACGTCCGATGACCCCGGACCACGCCACCAGCGACGCGACCTCCGGCCGATCGACTCGCTCGTCGCGACCGGCCGCGGCGACGACGGCACGACCGGCCTCCTGTTCGGCGGGCCGCGCATCCGCAAGGACGACCCGCGGACCGAGGCCTACGGCACGATCGACGAGGCCGTCGCGGCCCTCGGCCTCGCCCGCGCGGAGCTCGGGACGAAGGACCAGTACGGCGTGCTCAATCCGTCGCTCGCCGGCCTCGGCGAGCTGATCCTCCGGCTCCAGCGCGAGCTGTTCGTCGTCGGCGCCGAGCTCGCCACGACGCCCGATGCCTGGGACCGGCTGGAAGACGGCCGGACCCGGGTCTCGGCCGACATGGTCGACGGTCTGACGACACTGCTCGAGGACCTCGAGCGGCGGATCGAGATGCCCCGCGAGTTCGTCGTCCCGGGCGAGACCCGGACGAGCGCCGCGCTCGAGCTGGCCCGGACGATCCTCCGCCGGGCCGAGCGCCGGGCCGTCGCTCTTGGGCACTCGGGCTTGGTCCCCGGACCGCACCTGCTACCGTATCTGAACCGCCTGGCGGACCTGGTCTGGGTCCTGGCCCGGGCGGCCGAGCAGGCTGAGGCTCGGACCAGCACCCCCGCCCGGAGCGGAGGCCGCCGCCGCACCCGACCAGCCGCCGCGGAGTCTGCCGACGACACCACCTGAACGTACGAACCACCGCACACCGCAAACCTGAACCCGGCACCCAGCGAGGAGCCAATCCGATGATCCAGAACCAGCCCCCATACGCGAGCCCGTCGCAGCTCGGCGTCCGCCCGACGACCGCGCTGTCGGCCGGGTTCCTCAGCCAGGCGTTTGCCTGGATGTTCGTGGGACTGCTGCTGACCGCCGTCGTCGCCTGGTTCGTCCAGGGCAGTCCGACACTCGTCAACGCCGCGGCCCAGTGGTACTTCCCGGTCCTGATCGCCCAGGTCATCCTGGTCGTCGCGATCAGCGGCGCGATCAAGCGGCTCAGCGCGACCGCAGCGCTCGGCCTGTTCTTCGTCTACGCCGCCCTGATGGGCGTGACCCTGTCGTTCATCTTCATCGCCTACGAGCTGCCCTCGATCGTCGGCGCCTTCGTGAGCGCGGCCGGGATGTTCGGGGCGGCGGCCGTCTACGGCGCGATCACGAAGCGCTCCCTGGCGTCGATCGGCGGCTACCTGTTCATGGGCCTGATCGGCCTGATCATCGCGTCCGTCGTGAACCTGTTCCTGTCAAGAGCTCCGGCTTCAGCCTGGTCCTGTCGGTCGTCGGCGTGATCCTGTTCACGGGCCTGACCGCGTACGACGTCCAGCGCATCGCCAGGGGCGACCTGGCGGCCTGGACCGGCTCGATGGAGAAGGGCGCCGTGATCGGGGCCCTGTCGCTCTACCTCGACTTCATCAACATGTTCCTGTTCCTGCTCCGGATCTTCGGCGGCCGGCGCTAGCCGGCGATGGCCGACCCCGGTCCGCGGCTGACCGTCGCGCTGACCTTCGACCACGACGCGATCTCGTCCGAGGTCGACCGCGGCGACGGGCCGGTCCTCCGCTCTCGCGGCGAGTTCGGGCCGCGGGTCGGTGCACCGCGGATCCTCGCCCTGCTCGAGCGTGAGTCGATCCCGAGCACCTGGTTCGTGCCCGGCCACACGATCGCGACGTTCCCCGACAGCGTTCGGGCGATCGTGGCGGGCGGTCACGAGATCGGCTGCCACGGCTGGGCCCACGAGGACCTGGCCGCGCTCGACCCCGAGTCCGAGCGGAGCGTCATGGAGCGGAGCGTCGAGGCGGTGGCCCGGGCGTCCGGTACCTCGCCGCTCGGCTTCCGTGCTCCGTACTGGTCGCTCTCGGAGCGAACCCTCGACCTGGCGACGGAGCTCGGCCTCGCCTACGACTCGAGCATGATGGCGGACGACGTCCACCTCTACCGGGTCCGCCGGGGCGACGTTCACGACGCCCGGGCGGGGTCGCGCTTCGGCTCGATCGGCCCGCTCGTCGAGGTGCCGGTGAGCTGGGCGCTCGACGACTGGCCGCACTTCGAGCCCGGGGCGAAGGGGGTCGGCCCGATGAGCGCGGCGTCGAAGGTCGAGGAGATCTGGGTCGGCGAGCTGCGCTACGCCTGGGAGCGTGAGCCCGGTGGCGTGCTGACGATCACGATGCACCCCGAGGCGATCGGGCGCGGCCATCGTCTCCTCATGCTCGAGCGGTTCATCGCGACCGCGCGGGAGCTCGACGGCGTCGTCTTCGAGCGGCTCGATCGGGTCGTCTCCGGCTGGAGGGCCGCCAACCCCCTCAGGGCCTGACCGACCCCGGCAGGCCTGACCCGAGGAATGCCGTCGCCGCATCCGGCGTGAGCGGCCGGGCGAAGTAGAAGCCCTGGCCGCGGTCGCAGCCGAGCGCGCGCAGGCGGACGAGCTGGTTCTCGGTCTCGATGCCCTCGCCGACCACGTCGATGCCGAGCCCATGGGCCAGGGCGATCACCGCCTGGACGATCGGCAGGTTCGCGTCGTCGTCGGTCAGCTCGGCCACGAACGAGCGGTCGATCTTGATCGTGTCGAGCGGCAGGTGCTTGAGGTAGGACAGCGACGAGTAGCCGGTCCCGAAGTCGTCGAGGACGAGCCGGACGCCGAGCGCGCGCAGCGCCCGCAGCGACCGGACGCCGGCATCCGACTCGTCCATCAGGACCGACTCGGTGATCTCGAGCTCGAGGCACGGTCGGTCGAGCCCGGTCTCGGCGAGGATCGTCGCGACCTGGTCGGCGAGGTCGGGCTGGGCGAACTGGCGCGCCGACAGGTTGACGCTGATCATGAGCGGCGCGCCGTCCGGCGAGCTCGCCCTGCCAGGCCCGCGCCTGGCGGCAGGCCGTCTCGAGGACCCAGCGTCCGATCGGCAGGATCAGCCCCGTCTCCTCCGCGAGCGGGATGAACGACAGCGGCGCGCACGAGGCCGCGGGTCGGGATGCTGCCAGCGGACGAGCGCCTCGAAGCCGACGATCCGGTCGGTCGGCGAGGTCGACAGCGGCTGGTAGTGGAGCCGCAGCTCGTCGCGTTCGACGGCCCGCCGGAGGTCGTTCTCGAGGTCGAGCCGCTCGAGGCGTCGCGGCGACCATGCTCGGCTCGAACACGGCGTGCCGGGCCGAGCCGGGGGCCTTGCGCCCGGTGGAGCGCGACCTCGGCGTCGCGGAGCAGGTCGCCGGGGTCGGTCCGGCCGACGATCGCCAGTCGCGATGCCCATGCTCGCCGTTGACGAACCAGTCGCGACCGTCGAGGTCGAACGGTGCGCGCAGGGCGTCACGATCCGCTCGGCGATCCGGCGCGCCTCGGCGCGTCTCGGCGATCCCGTCGAGGAGGACGCCGAACTCGTCGCCGCCGAACCGGGCGACCGTGTCGCCCGGCCGGACGCAGCGCCTCGAGCCGCCGGGCGACCGCCTCGAGCAGCCGGTCGCCGGCGGCGTGACCGAGGCTCTCGTTGATGACCTTGAACCGGTCGAGGTCGAGGAGCAGGATCGCGACCGGATCGTCGTCGTTGGGTCGGGTCCACGACAGCGAATGGCCGACCCGATCGAGCAGCAGCGCCCGGTTCGGCAGGCCCGTGATCCGGTCGTAGAAGGCGGATCGGCTGAGCTCCGCCTCGAGGCGATGCCGTTCGCGCAGGTCGCGGACCGACACGACGTCGGCCGGCTCGCCGTCCGGGTACGGGATCTGGCGCCAGCTGACCTCGACCGGGAACGTCGTCCCGTCGCTGTGGCGGGCGACCACCTCGAGCGGTGTCTGCGACTCGGCGCTGTACTCGCCGCTGCGGACCGCCGCGGCCGTCTCGGGAGCGGCGAAGTCGAGGACGGTTCGCCCGATGCACGCAGCGGCGTCGTAGCCGAGCAGCCGCGAGAACGCCGCGTTGACCTCGAGGATCACGCCGTCGCGGTGGATCGCGAGGGCCTCTGACGTGGCGTCCGACAGCCGCCGGTAGCGATCCTCCGACGCGCGCAGCGCCTCCTCGATCCGGGCTCGCTCGACGACCTCGTGGCGGGCGCTCGCGAGCAGGTGGGCGTTGTCGAGCGCGAGCGAGGCGAGCTCCGCGAACCGCTCGAGGACATCGACCTCGCGCTCGCCAAAGGTCATCGTGTGCTCGCCGGTGGCCAGGCCGAGAACGCCCATCACCTCGCCGCCGGAGGCGAGCGGGATCCCGACGACCGACCCGAGGCGGCCCGTCGGCATGCCAGGGTCGCGGGTCGTCATCTCGTCGTAGTTCGCGACGACCAGCGGTCGGCCGGTCTCCCAGACGGCGCCCGAGACGCCGAGACCGCGGGCCAGGCGATGCCCCACGTAGTCCGCGTAGAGGCCGGTTCCGAGGTGCATGACGAGATCGCCGGCCTCCGGGTCGACGAGGTAGACATAGCCATGGCCGGTCCCGACGAGGTCGCCGGCCCGCTGGACGATCGTCCCGAGGAGCTCGGTCGGGTCCTGCCGGTCCATCAGCGCCGCCGCGGTCTCGTTGAGCGTCGCCAGGTAGGCGTCGGCCAGGACCGCGCCCGCGCCGTCGTCGACGCCGCGCGACGGCTTCGCGAGGTACAGGGCGACGTCGGCGGCCTTGACCAGCCCGTCCTTCGTGCGTCCGTCGGCCGGGAATGCCGCGATCCCGATGCTGATCGTCACGACCGGCCCGTCCTCGCCGACCTCGGCCGCGGCGGCCGTTGCGACCGACGATCGGATCCGCTCGGCGACGGCTCCGGCTTCGACCCGACCGAGCCCGGGCAGGAGGACCGCGAACTCGTCGCCGCCATAGCGATAGGCGCGATCGCCGTCGCGGAGTGCAGCGAGGATGGCGGCCGCGATCGTCCGGCAGGAGAGCGTCGCCGGCCGGGTGGCCGTGCGAGTCGTTGAACGCCTTGAACGAGTCGAGGTCCATCATCAGGAGGGCGAGCGCGGACCCGTCGCCGCCCGCGATCGACTCGCCCAGCTCGCGCTGGAATGCACCGTGGTTGCGCAGGCCGGTCAGGGCGTCGAGCTCGGCCCGGACCTCGACGGCCCGGTGGATCTCGGCGTTCTGGAGGGCGATCGAGGCCTGGCCGGCGAACAGCTTGGTCAGCTCGAACTCGTTCGGCGCTGAAGTGCGCTTCCTTGCCCGCCCATCCGGCCGACGTTGAGCGTGCCCGATGACGTCGCCGCCGACGCGCAGCGGGACGACGATCATCGACTCCGGCTCGTACGGCGTGCCCGGGATCTGGATCGAGCGCGGGTCGAGGTGGGCGTCATTGGACAGGACCGCCTCGCCGTGCTCGATCACCCAGCCGGTGATCCCGATCCCGAGCGGGCCGACGTACTCCAGGATCACGTCGGCGAACCGATCGCGGGCGACGACCGGCCCTCCGGACGCCGGCCGCCCGGTCGACCCGGTAGATCGTCAGCGAGTCGTAGGCCACGACCGCCTTCAGGGAGTCCGCGATCATCTCGAGGACGCGCGTGCGGGTCGAGCGTCGAGAGCAGCGTCTCGTTCACCTCGAGCAGCCGGCGCTGGCTGGCCAGCTGATGCTCGAGCTCGAGCTGCTGGCGTCGGACCCGCTCGGCGTTGTCGGCATTGACGAAGGCCTGGGCCGCATGACCCGCGAAGATCGACAGGGTCAGCTCGTCCTCGGCCGTGAACCGATCCCGGCCGAGCTTGGCCAGGACGATCACGCCCTCGACCCGATCGTCGTAGCGCCATCGGGACGACCAGCATCGACTCCGGGCCAGCCGTCGCCCGGACGAGGAGCCGCGCGATCGTCCTGGTCGACGTCGCCGACGCGCAGGGTCTGGTTCGTCTCGGCGACCCAGCCGGTGAGGCCCTCGCCGACCCGGCAGCGCAGGAGCTCCATGTCCGGCGTGTCGACGCCCATGAACGTTCCCTGGAACGCGATCGGCTCGCACATGCCGGTCGCGTGGTCGACCCGGTAGACCCGGATGTTGTCATGGTCGATGAGGCTGCGCGCCTCGGCGACGATGGCCTCGGCGATGCCGCGCACGTCCTGGATCCGGTTGAGGCGGGCGCTGAGGTCCTGGATCGCCCGGAGCCGGGCCGCGAGGTCGAGCGTCGCCTCGTGGAGGCGCGCGTTCTCGATCGCGGACGCCATCTGGTCGGCGAACGTGGCGGCCAGCTCGAGCTCCTCAGCCGGCCAGTCACGTGGCGTCTCGTGGTAGAGGACAAGCAATCCGAGCATCCGGTCGCGGAACACGACGGGGACGAAGCAGACCGTCTGGATGCCATCGGCAGCGTAGGCCGCCCGCATCTCGGGCGCCGGCGCCGTCCGGCCGGCGTCCTGAAGCACGCGGAGCGTGCGGTCCCGGGCCACCTGGACGCCGGTCGCCTCGGACTCCATGGTCAGGTTCGACACCGCCTCCCGGATCGCCGGGCTGAGCCCGCGCTGGGCGACCAGCTGGAACGGGTGTGCGAGCGAGTCGTCGACGAGCCAGAGCGCCGCCCGTTCGACCGAGAACAGCGAGATCGTGTAGTCGATGACGTCGTCGAACAGGGTCGCCAGGTCGGTTCGACCGGACACGGCGGCGGCGATCCGTCGAAGGGCGTCGTCGCGCGTGACGTCGACGCGAGCCGTGCCTCGCTCGGCGTCCTGGGCTGCCTTCTTCCGTCGACGGCCCCGGGTCCCGCGATCCCGATCGCGCCGATACGTGACGGCCACCTGCTCGAGCCAACCTCCATGTTCGACACGCGCGGGACGAGCCACGCGCGGGGCGCCGATCGCCGAGGCCCCGTCAAGGCACCGTATCGGGGCCTGACCCGGGCCGCGATGGCCCGACAGTCCCAGTCGCTGGACGCCGTTCGGAGACGATCCGAGGCGCTCGCTCAGCGGCGCACTACGGGTCAGGCGACGAAGGTCAGTTCGCCCGGACCCGGATCGTGTGGTGGCCGCGGGCACCGTCCGGAGCGGGCGGCGTCTGGAGCTCGGTCTGGACCTCGCCACGACCGTCGGTGGCCCGCACCGAGATCGTGTGGTCGCCGGGCGTCGCGTCCCAGCCCCGTCGCCACTGCACCCAGGTCGCATTCGAGATCTCGGTCGACATCGTTGCCGGCAGCCACTCGCCGCCATCGACCTGGACCTCGACCTTCGACACGCCGCGATCGGGCGCCCAGGCGACTCCGGCGATCGCCACCGGGCCGACCGCGACCGCAGCGCCGTTCTTCGGGACGTCGATCCGCGACTGGGTCAGGATCGGGGCCTCCTTGGCCCAGCCACGGGGGATCCAGTAGGCGTCGAACGCGTCGAGCGTGGTCAGCTCGATCTCGGCCAGCCACTTCGTGGCCGACACGTAGCCGTATAGGCCGGGCACGATCAGGCGGGCCAGGATAGCCGTGCTCGATCGGCAGGGGCTCGCCGTTCATGCCAACGGCGATCATCGGCTCGCGGGCAGGATCCATCGCCCACTCGGTCGGGAACCCGACGGTGAAGCCATCGACGGAGCGACCGACGATCTGGCTCGCGGTCGGCCTGGACGCCGGCCAGGGCGAGCACCTCGCGGAGGTGGACGCCCCGCCACAGGGCGTTGCCGACGAGATCGCCGCCGACCTCGTTCGAGACGCAGGCGATCGTCACGTACTGCTCGAAGATCGGCATCGCGGCGAGCTGGCTGAGCGTGAGGTTGACCTCTCGGTCGACCATCCCGCGCACCGTCAGCTGACCACGTCGCGACGTTGACCCGCGGCACGATCAGCGCGGTGTCGATCCGGTAGAAGCGATCGTTCGGGACCACGATCGGGGTTATGCCGCCGACCGGCAGCGAGGTGCCGGGTGCGAGCGGCGCGGGTGACAGCCCCGACGGTGGCAGCGTCGCCACGTCAGGCGATGCCGAGCGGGAGCCCTGCAGGAGCGCCCGGCCGACCCACCCGACCGCGACAGCACCGACCGCCAGCGAGCCCGACAGCACGAGGAACCGCCGCCGATCCCAGTCGGGCATCCTCGCCGCGGGTGGCTCGGCGGTCACCGGCGGGCCAGCGGCGGAGATGAGCGTCCGAAGCGTCCAGATCGAGGCCCCGACCGCCAGCCCGACGGTCAGGATCGATAGCGGGACCGTGCTCAGCCCGAGCCGGAGCGAGGCGTACAGGGCGACGACGCCGAACACTGCAAACGCGACGGCGGCCCTCATGAAGCTCGTCCGGGCGACCAGCCCGAGCAACCCGCCGATCATCAGCGCCGCGATCAGGATGAGGACGTTGAGGGCCAGCTTGTCGTTCGTGCCGAACAACGACACGACGAGATCCTTGGCGCCCGGCGGCTGCAGGTCGATGACCAGGCTGCCGACCGCGATCACGAGGGACGGCGCCCCGCCGACGAGGCCGGCGAGGATCTCGCCGACGGCGATGGCCACGGCCACGGCAACCGCCCCGGCGACGAAGTACGGCCAACGGTGCGGAGAGGGCAGCGACAGGACGACGCGACGGCGGGGGAGCTCATGACAGGTGTACGCGCAGTCTGCCATGCCGGACTGGATGGGCCCGGCGGGGCCGTTCTGGGCGGTCGCTACCATTGACCGAGCGATGGACCACGCCGATCACGTCCGGCTCATCCGCTACGGCGTCCAGGATGCCGGCTCGACCTGGGCGGACCTTGGATCGGGCGGCGGGGCGTTCACCCTCGCCCTGGCCGAGCTGCTCGGTCCGGCCGGCCGGATCGTGTCGGTCGACCGCGATGAGGGAGCGCTGCGCAGCCAGGCGAGGCAGCTCCGTGAGCGCTTCCCCGACGTGTCCGTCGAGCCGATCGTCGGCGACTTCGGACAGCCGCTCGACCTGCCGGTCCTCGACGGCGTCGTGATGGCCAACTCGCTCCACTTCGTCCGGGAGCAGGCGATCGTGCTCGGCCTCGTGCACGGCTACCTCCGCATCGGCGGACGGCTCGTCCTCGTCGAATACGACGCCGACCGGGGCAACCCATGGGTCCCGTACCCGATGTCGTTCGAGACCTGGCGAACGGTGGCCGCGGCTGCCGGCTTTCGCGACACTCGCCGGCTCGTCTCCGTTCCGAGCCGCTTCCTCGGCTCGATCTACTCGGCGGTCAGCGTCCGCTGAGCCACCGCCGAGCCTCGTTGACCCCCGTCGCGGCCACGAGTAGACTCAATCCCGACAGAAACGGTCGGAATTCGAGGATCGTGCCCTGAGCAATCGCACGCAGTTCCACGGGAGCGGCGCCGTCGCCTTCAGCACGAAGGGCGAGTACGGCGTGCGGCTGATGGTCCAGCTCGGGCGGCGGTACGGTACCGGGCCGGCGAGCCTGGCCGAGATCGCCACCGACGAGGAGCTGCCCCGGCCTACCTCGAGCAGCTCGTCATGAGCCTCCGGGACGCCGGGCTCGTCGTATCGACCCGCGGCGCGCACGGCGGCTACGAGCTCGCGCGCACGCCCGACGAGATCCGGATGGGCGAGGTCCTCCGCGCCCTCGAGGGCCCGATCGCGCCGATGAGCTGCGCGACCGAGGACGAGCCCGATCACGGCCTCATCTGCGACCGGACCTCGCGCTGCACGGTCAACGTGCTCTGGGTCCGGGTCCGCGACGCGATCAGCCGGCACCCTCGACGCCATGACCCTCGCCGACCTCGTCCCGCAGCGAACGCGCTGGCCGATCCGCAGCCGACGCCCGACCCACCTCGACCTCGAACCCCTCGGCGCTGACCACGCGCCGTCCCGATCGACAGGAGCCCGCCACTCGTGACCGCCGCCAACGACCTCGTCATCCGCGACCTCCACGTCGCCCCGTCGCCAACCCGGAGCACGAGATCCTCCAGGGGATCAACCTGACGATCAGCAAGGGCGAGACCCACGCGATCATGGGCCCCAACGGCTCGGGCAAGACGACCCTCGCCTACGCGCTGATGGGCCACCCGGCCTACATCGTCACGGCGGGCTCGGTGAGTGGAAGGGCTACGACCTCCTCAAGCTGTCGCCCGACAAGCGCTCTCGGCTGGGCCTGTTCCTCGCGTTCCAGTACCCGACCGCGATCCCGGGCCTGTCCGTCGCCTCGTTCATGCGGTCCGCGCTCAACGCGAAGCTCCAGGGGATCGACAAGGACCCCGACGTCGACCCGACGGACGCGATCCGGGGCGGCATCTCGATGCTCGAGTTCCGGCGCCGGATGCGCGAGAAGATGGCGCTCCTCAAGATGGAGGAGGCTTCGCCGCCCGGTACGTCAACGACGGCTTCTCGGGCGGCGAGAAGAAGCGCCTCGAGATGCTCCAGATGGCGATGCTGGAGCCCGAGTTCGCGGTGCTCGACGAGACCGACTCCGGGCTCGACATCGACGCCCTGCGGATCGTGGCCGAGGGCGTCAACGCGATGCTCAACCCGAACATGGGCGTGCTGCTGATCACCCACTACCAGCGGCTGCTCAACTACATCACCCCGGACTACGTCCACGTCCTGGCCGCCGGCCGGATCGTGACGTCGGGCGGCAAGGACCTCGCGCTGCGGCTCGAGGACGAGGGCTACGGCCCGATCCTGCGCGAGGACGGCTCGACACGGCGTCCCCGACGAGGCGCTCGACGCTGCCGGCGGAGCCGGCCGCGGCGGCCGGGTGAGGCATCGGGCCGATGACGACGACCGAGGCGCGCCCGACGTCGCCGACGCGCCGATCGGCCCGCTCGATCCCGACGGCTGCGGGCCGACTTCCCGATCCTCGACCAGGAGATCCACGGGCACCCGCTCGTGTACCTGGACTCGGCGTCGACGTCGCAGAAGCCGCGGCGCCGTGCTCGAGGCGATCGACACCTACTACCGCGAGTACAACGCCAACGTCCATCGCGGGATCTACACGATCGGCGAGAAGGCGACGGCCGAGTACGAGGAGGCGCGCGCGAAGGTCGCCCGGTTCATCGGCGTCGCCGACGCGCACGAGATCGTGTTCGCGCGCAACGCGACCGAGGCGATCAACCTCGTCGCCTACTCGTGGGGCCGCAAGAACATCGGGCGCGGCGACGTCATCGTCCTGACCGAGATGGAGCACCACGCGAACCTCGTCCCGTGGCAGCTGCTCGCCCAGGAGAAGGACGCCGACCTCGAGTTCATCCCGATCACCGACGACGGCATCCTGCGCCAGGACGTGTTCGACGTCCTGCTCAGGCTCAAGCCCAAGCTCGTCGCGTTCACCCACGTCTCGAACACGCTGGGCACGATCAACCCGGTCGGGGAGATCGTCGACGGGCCCACGAGGCCGGCGCGCTCGTCCTGATCGACGGCGCCCAGGCCGTGCCGCACATCCCGGTCGACGTCGCGGCGATCGGTGCCGACTTCTACGCGTTCAGCGGCCACAAGATGCTCGGCCCGACGGGCTCGGGCGCGCTGTGGGGCCGGCGCGAGCTGCTCGAGGCGATGCCGCCGTTCATGGCCGGCGGCGAGATGATCCGCGAGGTCCACCTCCGGCGGTCGCGAGTTGAACTCGATCCCCTGGAAGTTCGAGGCCGGCACGCCGGCCATCGGCCGCCGCGATCGGCCTCGGCGTCGCGGCGGACTACCTGACGGCCCTCGGCATGGACGCCGTCCGCGACGCACGAGCGCGAGCTCGTCGCGTACGCGCTCGACGTCGCTGCCGCGCGCGGTCCCGTCGATCGAGCTGTACGGGCCGCTCGACCCGGAGCTTCGCGGCGGGGTCATCCCGTTCAACCTGCCGGGCATCCATCCGCACGACGTGGCGCAGGTGCTCGACCGGTTCGGGATCGCGGTGCGCGCCGGCCACCACTGCACGATGCCGCTCCACGAGCGGCTCGACCTGGCGGCGACGGCCCGCGCGACCTTCAGCGTGTTCTCGACCAAGGCCGACATCGACGCCCTCGCCGTCGGCCTCATCGAGGTGGAGCGGATCTTCCGGGGTTGACGCGGCAGCAGACCGTCATACCCTGGCGACGAAATTCGAACCTTTGATGTCCGCCCAGCATCCTTAGGGCATGGACGAGGCGCGGGGCCGGCAATGGACCCGATGATGGCGACCGATCGGGCGGCTCTTCGGGCCGGGGAGCCGACGCTCGTCGAGCGCGCCCGGGCTGGTGACGCTGCCGCGTTCGAGGCGCTCCTGCGCGATCGGATCGACCCATTGTTCAGGACGGCCTGCGCGATCCTCGGCAGCGAGGCCGATGCTCGCGATGCTACCCAGGAAGCGTGCATCTCCGCCTGGCGGCAGCTCCCCCGCCTGCGCGACGCCGAAGCGTTCGATGGGTGGCTCCATCGGGTGCTCGTCAATGCCTGCCGGATGGCACTCCGCCGTCGCGGTCGGGTCCGCGAGGTGGCGATCGCTCCGATCCACGACCGGGCGTCGCTGACGACTCCCGATCCCGGAGCATTCGACGAGACCGACGCGATCTCCCGGGCGTTCGATCGTCTCAGTCTCGACCACCGGACGATCCTCGCTCCTCCATCACCTCCGCCACGAGTCGGTCGCCTCGATCGCCGTTGCGCTCGGCATCCCACCCGGCACGGTGAAAGTCGCGCCTGCACGCGGCGCGAATGGCACTCGAGTCCGCTCTCGCCGGAGAACGACGATGACCGACCGATCTCCGCGAGTCTCCGACGTGGGTCTCGAGCGCGCGCTTGCACGCCGCGCTCCGCGTGGACCCGACGCCGCCCTGCTGACCGAGATCGTGGCGGTCGCCGGGCAGACACGTCAGCGCCCAGCGTGGTGGCGCTGGACCGGATCGGGCCGGATCGGGCGTCGAATGACCCTCGGCTGGATCGCGCTCCTGCTGGTCGCCGCACTGGCCGCCGGCGTCGTGCTCGTGGGCGGGTTCGGGCGCGACAGGTCCGACCTGTCCATCGTGCCGCCGGTCCCGACAGGTTCGCCTGGGGCGTCCGCACCGTCGAGCGCGTCCCCCGCGCCGACCGCCCCACCGAGTCCCGACCCAGCCATCGCTCCCGGACCGGTGACCTGTCCCGGCGACAATGTTCAGGTGTTGACGGGTTCCGACGTGCGCCCGGCCGAGCCGATCGGCCAGCTCCCGGCGCTCGGAGCGCATCGGGCGATGCTCGTCGGACTCGGGGCCGTCGATGTCGGACCCGCCGGGGCCGGCCTGACGTTCCCGACGCTGACCCTCTGGTCGGTGCGCGATGGACATTCGAACCCAGAGCAGGTCGCGACGATCTACGCCCCGGGCAACGTCGTCGACATTGCCGATGCACCCACGGACGGATCCTTCGTGCTGCTTCGAATCGGGCACTTCAGTCCGTCCGGCGCCAGTCCGGAATGCACCGACCTGTACGAGGTTCCGACGGACGGTTCTCGCGCATCCCGCCTGACCCGGCTCGGGCCCGGCGAGTCGGTATCGGCTGCCGCCGTTTCGCCGGACGGCACGAGAGTGGCGTACGTCCGATCCCAGCTCGCGCCGTCGGAAGCGCGGCTGGCGATTCTCGACAAATCGACAGGAACCACGGCCGAGTGGCCAACGTGCCAGGAGTCCAGTACAGACGCGGCTGCCATCTCCTGGTCGCCGGGCGGTGACCTGGTGGCGGTCAACTGCCGCGACCGGCTGGCGATCGTCGATCCACGGCCCGGCAGCGACATCGTGTCGGCCGACGTGGGCGGCTGGATCCTCGCGCTCAAGTGGCAGGACGGCGGGGGGTCGCTGCTCGTGGCCGACGCGACCGACCTGTCGGGGGCCGGCGGCCTGGCGTTCCTGACCGTCGACTCGAGGACTGGAAGGTCGCGCCCGACCGGGACTGTCCACGATAGGCAGATCACCTGGGTCGAAGGTGAAGCCTTCCCGGCCTTCTCACCCGATGGCCGGCTCCTGTTGGCAGGCGGAGGCAAGCTCGGTGTGAAGACCGGCCAGGATTTCGTCGAAGTCGCCTATGTCGTGGATCGAGCGACGGGCAAGGTGACCCAGGTCCTCGACGAGCGTCAGGCATTCCCTGCGTGGTGGGCCGACGATTCGACATTGATCATCGTTGACGGGGCCACATCGGAGCTCGCCCGCCGCAACGGCGACGGGACGATCAGCGACCGTGCTCCCATGCCGCCGCTGTGGCGCGCACTCTGGGTTGGCCCCTGACCCCGTCGCATATCCGACCCCACTGGTCGGAATTGGGACGAGGCGCTACACTCGATTCCGGCCATGGACGACCTCTATCGCGACTACATCCTCGAGCATTCGCGACGCCCGCATAACTTCGGCGTGCTCGAGACCCCGACCGCCAGCCACGAGGGAGCCAACCCGCTGTGCGGTGACCGGATCACGATGCAGGTCGGGATCCGTGACGGAAGGTCGCCGAGGTCGCCTTCACCGGGCGCGGCTGTGCGATCAGCCAGGCCAGCGCCAGCCTGCTGACCGACGAGATCAAGGGGATGACGGTCGACGCGGCCTCGGCCTATCGCGCCGACGACCTGCTGGAGCTGCTCGGGATCGACGATCAGCCCGGCCCGCCTGAAGTGCGCCATGCTCAGCCTCGAGACGCTCGATGCGGCCCTCGCGGACGTCGATGGGACCCGTCGCCGACGGCGTCTCCGGCCGAGGAGCCGGCATGAGCCACCGTCGTCCAGTGGCACGACTGCGCGTGTGCTGGCCGGCCTGACGCCGGCAGCACCCGCGACCCTCGCCACCACCGTCCACGCCGCCCGGCGGCACCCTCGACCACCGGAGCCCTGCACCACATGCCAGAAGCATACGCCGACCTCCTCCGTGAGGCTCGCTCGCAGATCCGCGAGGTGACGCCCGATGGAGGTCGACGCTCCGCGCGCGCGGCGAAGCCACGATCGTCGATGTCCGCGAGACGAGCGAATGGGACCAGGGCCACGTGCCCGGCGCCATCCACCTCAGCAAGAGCTATCTCGAGCAGCAGGTCGAGAACCAGATCCCGGACCGGGACCAGCCGATCGTCCTGTACTGCGCGGGTGGGGTCCGCTCGCTGTTCGCCGCCCAGACGCTCGTCCAGATGGGCTACACCGACGTGACCTCGATGGCCGGCGGGTTCCAGGCCTGGAAGACGCACGGCCTGCCGTGGTCGGTGCCGCCGATCCTGAGCGCCGAGCAGAAGCAGCGCTACAGCCGGCACCTGCTCATCCCCGAGGTCGGGATCGAGGGCCAGGCCAGGCTGCTCGACTCGAAGGTCCTGTTCATCGGGGCCGGCGGGCTCGGCGCCCCGGCCATGCTCTACCTCGCGGCGGCCGGCGTGGGCACGATCGGGATCGTCGACTTCGACGTCGTCGACCTGTCGAACCTCCAGCGCCAGGTGATCCACACGCAACGACCGGATCGGCGAGAAGAAGGTCGACTCGGCCCGGCAGCACGATCCAGGCGCTCAACCCGGACGTCGGGTGGTGCCGAGCGAGGAGATGCTCGTCGCCGACAACGTCGAGCGGATCATCGCCGGCTACGACGTCATCGTCGACGGGACCGACACGTTCGAGACGCGCTACCTGCTCAACGACGCGGCCGTGGTTGCCGGGATCCCGGTCGTCCACGCCAGCGTCTTCCGGTTCGAGGGCCAGCTGACGGTGTTCAAGCCGTTCGACGGGCCATGCTACCGGTGCCTCTACCCGACCCCGCCGCCGCCCGAGCTCGCGCCGGGCTGCTCGGTGGCCGGCGTCCTCGGCGTGGTGCCCGGGATCATGGGCCTGCTCCAGGCGAACGAGACGATCAAGCTCCTGCTCGGGATCGGCGAGACGCTCGCCGGCCGGCTGCTCCTGTTCGATGCGCTCGACGCCTCGTTCAGCGAGCTCAGGCTCCGGCGCGACCCCGACTGCCCGGTCTGCTCCGACGCGGCCGTCGAGGCGAGGAAGGCCGGCCGGCCGCTGGCCGTGTCCGGCGTCGGCGACGGCCTGCCGTTCACGCTCGACGGCCCTGGGCTCGGCACGGCCGTCGACGGTTCCGGCGGGACCATCGGGTGAGCGCGATCCGGATCCCGCCGGTCCTCCGGGCGGCGGTCGGCGGCGCAAAGCAGGTCGACGTGTCCGGGTCGACGGTCGGTGAGCTGCTCGACGGCGCTCGTGGCCGCCCATCCGGGCCTGCGCGACCAGCTGTTCACCCCGGACGGCGAGCTGAACCGCTTCGTCAACGTCTACCTCGACGGCCAGGACGTTCGCTATCTCGGCGGGCACGGCGACGCCGGTCGACGCGCGACGACGAGATGGTCATCCTGCCGGCGATGGCCGGGCGGCGGGCGTGAGGCGCCGGCCAGACGCCGGCGGCGCCAGATGGCGGCCGGTACCCGACATCGTCGACGCGATCGGGCACACGCCGCTCGTCGAGATCGCCCGGATGTCGCCCAAGCCGTCGGTCCGCCTGTTCGCCAAGCTCGAGATGGCGAACCCGACCGGCTCGGTCAAGGATCGGGTGGCGAAGTGCCTGATCGAGGACCTCGAGGCATCGGGCCGGCTCCGGCCCGGACTCGATCATCCTCGAGCCGACGTCGGGCAACACCGGGATCGCCCTGGCGATGATCGGCCGTCGGAAGGGCTATCGGGTCACCCTGGTCATGCCCGACAACGTCACCGCCGAGCGCCGCCAGCTGGTCGAGCTGTTCGGCGCCGAGGTGATCGAGTCGCCGGGCGCGCTCGGGTCGAACGGGGCGATCGCGCTGGCCAAGCAGCTCGTGGCCGCGCGAGCCGCGCTACGTCATGCCCTACCAGTACGGCAACCCGGCGAACCCCCGGGCGCACGAGGAGACGACCGGCCCGGAGATCCTGGCCGACTGCCCGGAGATCGATGCATTCGTGGCCGGGTTGGGCACGGGCGGGACGCTGATGGGCGTGGCCCGCTTCTTCCTGCGGGCAAAGCCGTCGGTCCGGGTCGTTCGCCGCCGAGCCGCTGCCCGGGCGAGAACGTCCAGGGCCTGCGCTCGCTTGACGAGGGGTTCGTCCCGGAGATCCTCGACCCGACCCTGCTCGACGGCGAAGTTCCTCGTCTCGAACCGGGACGCGGTCGTCGCCCTTCGCGAGCTCGTGGCCCGGGAAGGGATCTTCGCCGGCCCGTCGTGCGGCGCCGTCCTCGTCGCGGCGGCCCGGGTCGCCGCGTCGATGGAGTCCGGAACGATCGTCGCGCTCCTGCCCGACGGCGGCTGGAAGTACCTGTCGGTGGGCGCGTTCTCGCGCGATCTCGACGAGATGGAGGCGGACCTCGAGGGCGGGGTCAGCTGGTGGTGAGCGCGAGCCGCCGGCCCGGGACCGGCGTCGATCGCCCTGCCCGACGACATCCGGGCCGCGATCGTGGCCCACGCCCGGCGCGAGTACCCGAACGAGGCGTGCGGCATCGTCATCGGATCGAGCGCCCGCTGCCGAGGGCGGCCTGGCGCTCCGGTTCGAGCCGACCCGCAACGCGGCTGCGTCGCCGTACCGCTACGAGATCGACTCGGCCGACCTGCTCCGCCTGACGCTCGCGGCGGACGAGGCCGACGAGGTGTTCTGGGCGATCGTCCACTCCCACGTCCGGTCGCCGGCGCGGCCGTCGCCGACGGACATCGGGCTCGCCTTCTACCCGGACGCCCTGTACATCCTCGTGTCGCTGGCGGAGGGCGAGGCCGATCCCGCCACGGGCGAGCCGGACGTCCGCGGCCTGGCGGATCGTCGCCGGCGAGGTCATCGAAGTGGGGCTCCAGCGCGAGACCTGATGGCGCCGCCGGCCGGAGCGTCGCTGCGGCGGCTCACGGGCTCGCCCGCGAGCAGCCGACGGGTCTCGAGCGGCGATCCAGAGGTCCTCGCGCGCGGCGACGACGAGCGTCTGGGCGGGCGCGCCGGCGGCCGCGATCACTCGCATCGCCCTCGCCGCGATCGTTCGCCGCGGCGATCGACCGCGACGCCGAGGAACGCCGAGGCCGTCCGCCGCGCGCGCCCGGATCGCCGGCGCGTGCTCGCCGACGCCGCCGGTGAAGACGAGCGCGTCGAGGCCGCCCAGCGCCGCCGCCATCGCGGCGATCGCCGCCGCGCAGGCGGTGGAGGTAGACGTCGAGCGCGAGCGCGCGGCCGTCGTCGCCGGCGCGGCCTCGGCGCAGGACCGCGCGCATGTCGGCCGTGCCCGCGAGCCCGAGCAGGCCGGACCGGTGCTCGAGCGTCGCGGCGAGCTCCGCCGGCGGCATGCCCGACGTGCTCCGCAGCCACAGCACGAGGCCCGGGTCGACGCTGCCCGAGCGGGTCGCCATCACGAGGCCCTCGAGCGGCGTGAAGCCCATCGTCGTGTCGACCGAGCGGCCGTCGCGACCGCGGCCAGCGACGCGCCGGCGCCGAGGTGGCAGGTCACGATCCGCAGCGCCGCCGGCGGCCGGCCGAGCAGCTCCGCGGCGCGCCGCGACGCGTAGGCGTGCGACAGCCCGTGGAAGCCGTAGCGGCGCAGCGCCCAGCGCTCGCGCCACTCGCGCGGCAGCGCGTAGGTCGAGGCGGCCGGCCGGCAGCGTCGGCGTGGAACGCCGTGTCGAAGCAGGCGACCGCGGGCACGTCCGGGCAGGACGCGCGCTCGACGGCGTCGAGCGCGGCGAGCGACTTCGGCTGGTGCAGCGGCGCCAGGTCGGTGAGCGCCGCGCAGGCCGCGCACGACCGCGTCGTCGACGACGCACCGGCGCGCGGAAGCGCGTCCCGCCGTGGACGACCCGGTGGCCGACGGCGTCGACGCGGCCCGAACCCGTCGAGCGCCGCGCGCGACCGCCGGCCGGATCGGCCGCGTCCGCGCGCGCTCGGCAGGTCGCGCGAGCCGACGAGCGCGTCGTCCGGCGTCGAGGAGCCCAGCTTGAGGCTGCTCGAGCCGGCGTTGACGACGAGGATCCGCACCGCGGCCGTCGCAGTCGGCTCAGGCCGGCCACGATCCAGTCGCGCACGTCGGGCGGGTCCTCGCCGTGCTCGCGCGTGTACGCGCGGCGCTCGAGCCGCTCGTCGACCATCTCCTGGCGCAGGTGGCCGGCCCGCGGCGGCCGAGGCCCGGGCACCCGGTCGATGACGTCGATCACGAGGTGGAAGCGGTCGAGGTCGTTGAGCATGACCATGTCGAACGGCGTCGTCGTCGTGCCCTCCTCCTTGTAGCCGCGCACGTGGAGGTTGGCGTGGTTCGTGCGCCGGTAGGTCAGGCGGTGGATCAGCCACGGGATAGCCGTGGTAGGCGAAGATCACCGGCCGGTCGGTCGTGAACAGCGCGTCGAACTCGGCGTCGGACAGGCCGTGCGGGTGCTCGCTGCTCGGGCTGCAGGCGCATCAGGTCGACGACGTTGACGACCCGCACCTTGCAGGTCGGGCAGGTGCTGGCGCAGCAGGTCGACGGCGGCCAGCGTCTCGAGCGTCGGGACGTCGCCGGCGCAGGCCAGCACGACGTCCGGCTCGCCGCCCTCGTCGTTGCTGGCCCAGTCCCAGATGCCGATGCCGCGCGTGCAGTGGAGGATCGCCTCGTCCATCGTCAGCCAGTCCGGCGCCGGCTGCTTGCCGGCGACGATCACGTTGACGTAGTGCGCGGCTGCGCAGGCAGTGGTCGGCCACCGACAGCAGGCAGTTGGCGTCGGGCGGCAGGTAGACGCGGATGACCTCGGCCTTCTTGTTGACGACGTGGTCGATGAAGCCCGGGTCCTGGTGGGAGAGCCGTTGTGGTCCTGGCGCCAGACGTGCGAGCGAGAGCAGGTAGTTGAGCGACGCGATCGGCCGCCGCCACGGGATCGTCCGTGGTCACCTTCAGCCACTTGGCGTGCTGGTTGAACATCGAGTCGACGATGTGGATGAACGCCTCGTAGCAGTTGAACAGGCCGTGCCGGCCGGTCAGCAGGTAGCCCTCCAGCCAGCCCTGGCAGAGGTGCTCGGAGAGGACCTCCATCACCCGGCCGTCGGGCGCGAGGTGCATCGTCGCCGGGCAGGATCTCGGCCTCCCAGGCGCGGTCGGTCACCTCGAACACGGCGCCAAGCCGGTTCGACGCGGTCTCGTCGGGGCCGAAGATGCGGAACGTCTGGCGGTTCTGGTCGATCGACGTCGCGCAGGAACGTCGCCGAGGACCCGCGTCGCCTCGCTCGAGCTCGCGCCCGGGCGCCTCGACGGCGACGGCGTAGTCGCGGAAGTCGGGCAGGGCCAGGTCCTTGCAGCAGCAGCCCGCCGTTGGCGTGCGGGTTGGCGCTCATCCGCCGGTCGCCTCGGCGGGAGCTCGGCCAGGTCCGGGACCAGGGCGCCGTCGTCGTCGAACAGCTCCTCGGGCCGGTAGCTGCGCATCCACGCCTCGAGGGCGGCCCGGTGCGCGGGGTTCGTGCGGACCTCGGCGAGCGGCACCTGGTGCGAGCGCAACGTGCCCTCGACTGGGCAGCCCGTCGACCTCCTTCGGGCCGGTCCAGCCCTTCGGCGTGCGCAGCACGATCATCGGCCAGCGCGGCCGGTCGTCGCTCGTCGCGCCGCGCGCTCGCGCGGCGCGGTCCGCTGGATCGCCGCGATCTCGTCGAGCACCTCGTCGAGCGACGCGGCCATCAGCTGGTGCATCGGCGCCGGGTCGTCGCCGTCGACGAAGTGGGCGCGTAGCCGTAGCCCTCGAGCAGCGACACGCAGCTCGGCCTCCGGGATCCGGGCGAGCACCGTCGGGTTGGCGATCTTGTAGCCGTTGAGGTGCAGGATCGGCAGCACCGCGCCGTCGCGGACCGGGTCGAGGAACTTGTTCGAGTGCCAGCTCGTGGCCAGCGGGCCGGTCTCGGCCTCGCCGTCGCCGACCACGCAGCAGACGACCAGGTCCGGGTTGTCGAACGCCGCGCCGTAGGCGTGGGCGAGCGAGTAGCCGAGCTCGCCGCCCTCGTGGATCGAGCCCGGGCGTCTCCGGCGCGACGTGGCTGGGGATCCCGCCCGGGAACGAGAACTGGCGGAACAGCCGGCGCATGCCCTCCTCGTCCTGGGTGATGTTCGGGTAGACCTCGCTGTAGGTGCCCTCGAGGTAGGCGTTGGCCACGAGCCCCGGGCCGCCGTGGCCGGGCCCGGTGACGTAGATCGCGTCGAGGTCCCAGTTCCGGATCACCCGGTTCAGGTGGGCGTAGATGAAGTTCAGCCCCGGCGTCGTGCCCCAGTGGCCGAGCAGGCGCGGCTTGACGTGCTCCGGCCGCAGCGGCTCGCGCAGCAGCGGGTTGTCGAGCAGGTAGATCTGGCCGACCGACAGGTAGTTGGCGGCGCGCCAGTAGGCGTCGATCCGGCGGAGCTCGTCCGGGGCGAGCGGCCCGCCGGGCGGGTCATGGGCCGGGTCGGTCGATGGCGGCGGCCGGTGCGTCGCTCATGTGGCCATCCTAGCGGGCCTCAGCGGCGCTCGGCGAGCGCCGCCAGGAGGTCGCCCAGGGTCGGGGTCGACCCGAGGCCGAGGGCTGCCCGATCTGGGCCGCCGGCGGCAACTCGAGCCCGGCCGAGGCGAGCAGCGCCGCGCGACCCGGTGCGAAGACCGTCGCCGGCGGGCCGTCCGCGATGACGACGCCCTCGCGCATGACCACGATCCGGCTGAAGTGGCTCGCCGCGAACTCCATGTCGTGGGTGATCGCGATCACGGTTCGCCCGGCTTCGGCGAGCGCGTCGACGATCGCGCCGATCCGGCGGACGCCCGGGTCGTCCTGGCCGGTCGTCGGCTCGTCGAGGACGAGGACCGCGGGGTCCATCGCCAGGACGCTTGCCAGGGCGACCAGCTTCCGCTGGGTCAGGTCCAGGTCGTATGGGTTCGTCTGGCGGGCGGCGCCAGGCCGACCGCCCCGAGCGCGGCTTCCACGGCCCGCTCGACGCGTCCCGTGGGCGGCCGAGGTTGCGCGGCCCGAATGCGACCTCGCGCTCGACCGACCGGTCGAAGAGCTGGTCGTCCGGGTTCTGGAAGACGAAGCCGATCGTGGCGGCCAGCTCGTGGACGGCCGATCCGGCGATGTCGGAGCCGTCGAGGAGCGACTCGTCCGACGGTCGGCCGGAGGAGCCCGTTGAGGTGCTTGGCGAGCGTGGTCTTGCCCGACCCGTTCTGGCCGACGAGCGCGACCGTCTCACCTGGCTGGAAGGTCAGGGATACGCCGTGGAGCGCTTCGATCCCGGTCGGATAGCGGTGGACGAGCTCCTCGACCGCAAGGCCGACCCCGGGTCGATCCGGGCGGGACGCCAGTCGAGGGTCACGGCGGCGGCCTCGTCCGGCGTGGGATTGAGCGGCGCCCCCGTCCCCGCGAGCGCCCGCGCGACGGCCGCGGGATCGAACGCGGCCTCCGGATCGAGGCCGGCCGACTCGGCCAGCCGGACCAACGTCGGCGCGGTCAGTCCGATCGGCTCGAGCCGGGCGCTCCCGAGAGCGCGCCCGGGGACATCGAACGTCACCGATCGTCCGCCCTCGAGGACGAGGCAGCGCTCGACTCGACCGAGGATCACCGGACTGTGCTCCGTGCAGACGACCGCGCTCCCATCGCGGGCCAGGTCGACGAGCAGGCCGCCAACGCTGGCGGTGCCGGCCGGATCGAGCTGGGCGGTCGGCTCGTCGAGCACGAGGAGGCCGGTGCCCATGGTGACGATGCTGGCGATCGCTACCCGCTGCTGCTCGCCCCCGGACAGGGCGAACGGCTCGCGGTCGGCCAGGTGGTCGATCCCGAGCCGGGTCATCACGGCGTCAATCCGCGGGTCCATCTCGGCGCGGGGCAGCCCGAGGTTCTCGAGCCCGAACGCGAGCTCCTCGCGGACGGTCAGCTTCGACGCCGACAGCTGATTGGCCGGGGTCGAGAAGACGATCCCCACGTGGCCGAGGAGCGCACCGCCGTCGGCCGTGTCGAGGGCCTGCGTCCCGAGCGTCGCCCGTCCCGACAGGCGCGCCCGGACCACGCGCGGGATGAACCCGGCCGCCACGAGCGCAACCGTCGACTTGCCGGCGCCGGTCCGGCCTGCGACCCCGACGAGCTGCCCGGGCCGGACCGCCAGGTCGAGCTCGGCCAGGGCGGGTTCTCGCCGCCCGACATAGCTGACCGTGACGCCCTCGAGGACGAGATCGGCGGTGCCGGGAGCGACGGGCGCGGTCACCGGTCGACGGGCGCCGCTGAAGGCGAGGGCGACGACCCCGACCATCCCGAGCAGGAGTGGAGTCGGATCCAGCGATCGACCGGCGGGTCGGCCACGATCCGGTACGCCGTCCGGCCGGGGCGCGCGCCGAAGCCGCGGGCCTCGAGCGCGAACGTCCGCTCGCGCACGTCGATCAGCGAGCCGAGCAGGACCGGTCCGATGAGCGGGACGAGCGCGCGGATCCGCTGCCGGAGCGATCCGCTCACCGCCAGCCCGCGAGCCTGCTGGGAGTCGAGGATGGCACTCGCACGGGCCTGCATTCGCGGCACGATCTGGACGGCCGACAGGACGATGAACGCGATCCGGTGGCCCACGCCCCGGCTGACGAGCGCCTCGAGCAGGTCGTCGGCCAGGGTCGTGAACAGGAATGTCGACGAGGACAGGAACGCCACGATGAGCCTTCCGGCCGAGATCAGCCCGAAGGTCAGGCCCTCGCGGGTGATCGCGAACGGACCGAGGCTGACCAGGCGATCCGTCGCCCCGGGAAAGAACAGTGCGTTGACGACGAGGATCGAGAAGAGAGCGCGGCCGGGACGCGGAGCGTCAGGAGGATGTCACGCCCGAGTCCGGTCGACAGCGCCGCCACGATGGCGATCCCGCCGAGGACCGGCAGGACGAGTCGGTGGAAGGAGGAACGCGGCAACCAGGACGATGGCGACCGCAAGCAGCTTCGTGATCGGGTTCCGGCGATGGATCCAGCTCGTCCCGGACCGGTAGTAGCCGCTGGCAGTCGACAACGGGGCGTCCGGGTCAATCGGCGACGGTCGCGTCGCCTCGGCTGAACATCGTCCGGACGGTCAGGGGGAGGGCGCCGAGGATCAGGAAGACGACCGTGTACGAGATCGTCTTGTCGAGCGGGTCGCTCGTCAGGCCCTGGGCAAACGCGGACTGGAAGACGCCGAGGCCGAGCGTCCTGAACAACGCGACGAGGTAGTCGGTCCCGCCACCGGTAACGCCACCGAAAACGCCGGCGGCGATCGGAGCGGATATGGCCGCTGCGACCAGTCCGGTCGTCAGCCCGCCGATCCAGACCGGGAAGAACCTGGCGTTGTCGCCGCGCCGTGCCCAGGCAACGGCGCCCGCCGCGACGAGCAGTCCGAGGATCGCGGCGACGACCAGGCCGAGCGGATCGTCGAGCGCCAGGGACCTCAGGTCCAGTCCGGCGATGGGAGCGTTGTCGGTCCCGTCGAACTTCGAGAAGTAGCCGTCGGGGGCGAACAGGAGCCTGACGAGGGCAAACACGATCCCGAAGGCGAAGAGTGCCGTGGCACCGGTCAGGGAGGTCCGGATCCGCGGGTCATCGCCGCTGAACGCGAAGACCGTTCGCCGGGTGAGCCAGGCTGCTGCAACGCCCACCGCCACGACGACCACCCCGATCAACACGAACCGGTTCTGGTCGTCCGCGGTGGCGTCGGCTCCGCTCTTCGGGATGCCGATGGTCGCCTGGATCACGAAGAACGCGATCCCGGCGGCGACGATCCCGGCGAACATGGCGAGGAAGCTCCCGACCCGCGCGTCGTCCGTCCGCAGTCGGAACACGCCGCGAGCGGCCCAGAACCCGGCCATCAGGCCGATGACGCCGGCGACCGGCGCGAAGAAGGCGGCCGTCGGGTTGCCGCCGCCCGGAATCGGCAGGACCGACCAGAGAAGGTTGGCCAGGATCCCGGTCAGCGCGCCCGCCCAGGGCCCGGCGAGGGCCCCGACGAGGACCGTCCCGATCGAATCGAGGTACACCGGCAAGCGGAGCGCGTAGATGAGCGATCCAACTGCGAGATTGATCGCGATGGCGACCGGAATGAGCGCGATGGTTGCCGTGGAGAAGTCGCGCGAGCGGACCGCGACTATCGCCAGGAGGATCACCGCGACGACGACGCCGGCCAGGTAGGCGAGCTGGACCGGGGCGATGCAGTCCGCCGTCTGACCCTCGGCGCAGATCGTCAGCCAACTGAAGCTCACTGGATCCTCCTCGCGCCTGCCGGCCGGTCATGACCCTGGGCGGTCCCGGTGGCAGCTCCGACGCCGGTCAGAGTGCCACGTCCGACCGGCGCTCCGCCAGCCCCCCGACCCGCTCGATGAACCGGCGCAGGAACTCCGCGGCGTCGGCCGCAACGGCCACATCGACGTTGGCCGGCTTGCCGGTCAGGCCCCGCCAGTCGGCGATCGTCTGGCCGTCGGCCAGGCCGCCGGCGGTGTCGACGTCGACGTGGACGGGCTGGGAAGTGACGAGGCTCGGATCGAGGGCAGCGGCCACGGCCAGCGGGTCGTGGATGAACGCCCCGTAGAAGCCGTCGTACCGGGCATGAAACTCCATGTAGAACCGGAGCGCGTCGGCGATGTACCGGACGACCGGGTTGGCTGCGACGCTCCGGCTCGTCTCGAGGGGATGCTCGTCGTGGGCCAGCGCGATCGAATCGTCGGGCCTGCTTCCGGCGCGACGGGCGATCTGGACGACGTGGTCGGGCAGGACCCGGGCCTGCTCGGTCACGTCGAGCCCAAGACCGAGCGGCCGGCGGTCGGCCGTCGCCGAACGCCTCGAACACGCGCTGGGCGGCCTCCGGGTCGCAGTGGATGTTCCACTCGGTTGTCGGCGTCGTGTTGCCCGGCACCCGGAAGGCGCCGCCCATGAACACGAGCCGGCGGAGGAGCCTCGGCAGATCCGACTCGCGCTCCAGCGCCACCGCGAGGTTCGTCATCGGGCCGAGCGTGATCAGGGTCAGCTCGCCAGGACGAAGCCGGGCCTCCTCGACGATCACGTCGGATGCGTGCCGCGTGCTCAGCGGTCGGCCGGCCGGCGGCAGCTCGGCGTGCCCGAGGCCCTGCGGTCCGTGCGTCTCCGGCGCGACATCGAGTGGTCGCACGAGCGGGACGGTCCGGCCGAGCGCGACCTCGATGTCGCTCCGCCCTGCGAGCTCGAGCACGGCGAGCGTGTTCCGGGCGACCTGGTGGGCCTCGACGTTGCCGCTGCAGCAGGTGACGGCGACGATCTCGGCCTCGGGCGAGGCCACCGCGTACAGGAGGGCGAGGCTGTCGTCGATCCCGGTGTCGCAGTCGATGAGGATCGGGATGGGCTGGGACATCGGGTTTGATGCTAGCCGAGGGCGTGGGCTATGCGCCGCCGAGCTTCGTCCAGCGGTCGGCCGCGATGTCGACGACCGCGTCGAGCGCGCGGGCGAGCTCCGAGGCGCGATCGGCGGTCAGCGCCGCCTCGAGACCCGGCAGCAGGTCGGCGCGCGGGCGACCGGCGACGAAGACGCAGTAGCGGAACCCGAAGCGGGTCTCGTACGCCTCGTTCAGCCGGTCGAGCTCGGTGCCGACCAGGCGTCGATCCGTCTCGGCCTCGGCAGCGGCGCGGTCGGCCGACTCGCGGTCGTACCCCTGCTCGACGAACGAGAGGGCCGACACCGCCGCCGGCGGCGTGCCGAGTCGCGGGTGGGCGTCGATGAGCTCGCGCTGGGCGGCTTCGGGCATCGACCGGGCGATCCGGCGGGCGGCCGCGAAGAGCCCGATCTCGTCCCCGAAGGGTCGGGCAGCGCAGAGCCGCGCGAGGAAGCCGTCGGCGCCCTCGAAGAGCGGCGCCAGAACGGCGATACACGCCTCGGGCGGGAACGCGTCCAGCGCGACGATCGCAGGAACCCGATCCGCCTCCCGCCCCGCCACGGGTTCTACGACCCGCGGTACGTCGACAGGCCGAACGGCGCCCGGAGCAACGGGACGTGGTAGCTCCGGGACGGGTCCTCGATCCGGATGTCGACCGACAGCCCGGTGAAGAACCCGCCGTCGTCGAGCCCGAACTCCAGGCGGTAGGCGCCCGCCAGCAGCGGGGCGCCGCCGAGCAGGTCGCGGATCCGGCCGTCGGCGTCGGAGATCGCCTCGCCGGCGACCGCCTCGGAGCCGTCGGCCAGCGATCGCCACAGGATCACAGGGATTCCTGCCGCGGGAGACCCGCTCCCCGTGTCGAGGACGTGGGTGGAGATGGTCGGCCGGTCCTCGGTCACGCTATCCTCCGGCGATGAGCGACCTGTCGATCCGCGTCGGCGCTGACCTGCACTTTAGCGCCCGCTGGGAGCCCGCCGCGCCGCGGACGATCGAGGCGATCCAGCGGATGCTCCCGCTGACGAGCCGGATCATCCACTGCCGCTGGAGCGGCGAGTCGACCTGGATCCCGCTCGGCGACTTCCGGCCTGGGATCGACTACGAGAACCACACCTCCCACCCGGCGCCGGGCCAGCTGGCGATCTACCCGGGCGGGATCAGCGAGTGCGAGATCTTCTTCCCGTACGGTGCCTGTACCACGAGCTCGAAGGTCGGCCAGCTCGCGGCGAACCACTTCGCGACAATCCTGCCCGACGACGGCTGGGAGGATCGGCTGCGGGAAGTCGGGAGGCGCGCCCTGTGGGAGGGCGCGCAGTCCATCGAGATTCTTGAGATCAATTCGTAGGTCGCCGAACGGACGGCGCATCCGGGCGTTGCCCGCTCCGCCGGTCGCTCACGCACGTTCGAGTGCGCTCGCTCCCTTGCTCGCGGGCGCCTACGGCTGCACTCGCCCGATCGGCGAGGGCGCCGCTCGAGAACACTCATGACCGACATGCTCATTCTCGGGGGTACCGTCGTGACGACCGTGGGCTCACGACAGGCTGACGTGGCGGTCGACGGCGGGCGGATCGTTGCCGTCGAGCCGGACCTCAGCGGCCAGATGGCGGCGACCCGTGAGGTCGTCGACGCGACCGGGCTGCTCGTGCTGCCCGGCGCGATCGACGTCCACACCCACACCCGGATCGCCTCCGACGCGGAGCCCGACCGGTTCTTCCAGGACTCGGTCGCCGCCGCCTTCGGCGGGACGACCACGTTCCTCGCGTTCAACAACCCCGGCACCGGCTCGAGCGCGGCCGCCGGGCGGAGCCTGCTCGGCCGGTCTCCGCGAGTGGCGGGCGGCGACCGGGTCCGACAGCGCCGTCGACATCGGGCTGAGCCTCGTCCTCACCGCCACCCAGGACGACCCGCTCGCCGAGCTCCCGGCCGCGATCGAGGCCGGTGTCCCGACGTTCAAGGCGTTCATGGTCTACGACTTCGGCGTCGACGACGCGACGCTGCTCGGGGCCCTGTCGATCGCCGCTGCCAGCGGCGGGATGGTCCAGGTCCACTGCGAGAACGCCACGATCCTCGCTGCACTCACCGCCCGCCACCTGGCCGCCGGCCAGCGCGCGCCGCGCTTCCACGCCAGCTCCCGGCCGCCGTACGTCGAGGCCGAGGCGACGGGCCGGGCGATCGCCCTGGCCCGGGCGGCCGACGCGCCGCTCTATGTCGTCCACCTGTCCTGCGCCGAGGCGCTCGATCGGGTGCGAGCCGCCCGGTCCCGGGGAGAGCGCGTCTCCGCCGAGACCTGCCCGCATTACCTGGTGTTGACCGACGAGCGCTATGACGCGCCGGCGGAGGAGGCCGCCCGCTACGTGATCTCGCCGCCACTTCGGGCCTTTGGCCAGCCGGACGCGCTGTGGGCCGGCCTGGCGACCGGTGATCTCGCGCTCGTGGCCACGGACCACGTCCCGGATCGGCTCGCCGTCGAGAAGCAGACGTGGCGCGCGTCGTTCGATCGGATCTCGAACGGTGGGCCCGGCATCGAGACGCTCCTCGCCCTCGTCTACTCCGAGGGCGTCGCGAGAGGCAGGATCGGCCTCGAACGGATGGTCGACCTGCTGGCGACGACCCCCGCTCGACTGTTCGGTCTCCGCTCCAAGGGCGCCATCGAGGTCGGCCGCGACGCCGACCTCGTCCTGTTCGATCCAGCCGCCAGACGGACGATCCGGGCCACCGACCTCCACCACACGAGCGACTACACGCCGTACGAGGGGTTCGAGGTGAGCGGCGCGGTCCGCTCGACGATCGTCCGCGGCTCGTTCGTCGTCCGGGATGGCGTGTTCGTCGGGCGGCGCGGCTACGGCCGCTTCGTCGAGCGCGAGCTCGCCTCGCTCGTCTAGGAGTTCCCGATTCCGATCAACGGACCGGGCACGATCGTCGATTGCAGGCATTCCTTGACGAGACTTTCCTTCGCCGTATCCCACGTATAGAGTGGGCAGCGACCCCGAGGGGGCCCGGCGGGCGTGACGGCCACTCAGGCCGTCGAAGGCGTCGGCCTGGAGTTGGGTGCCGAGGACATGGCTTCGTCGCGCGGAGGTCCGGCGCGAGCAGCCGCGATCCGGACGTTCATGATCGCGGATGTCCGCGGCTACACGCGCTTCACCGCTCAGCAAGGGGACGAGGCCGCGTCCCGCCTCGCGACAAAGTTCGCCGAGGTCGCCACAGAATGCGTCGAGAGCTGGGGTGGCGAGCTCGTCGAGCTGCGCGGCGACGAGGCCTTGGCGGTCTTCGACTCCGCTCGTCAAGCCCTCCGCGCGGCGGTCGAACTGCAGTCTGCGTTCCTGGACGAAACCGAAAGCGAACCAGACCTGCCCTTGGTGGTCGGCATTGGCCTCGACGTAGGGGAGGCGGTCCCGGTCCGCGACGGCTATCGCGGCTCGGCACTGAATTTCGCAGCTCGCTTGTGCGCGATCGCTGGTCCGGGCGAAGTCCTCGCCAGTGAGGGGCTCGTTCATCTCGCCGGCCACGTCGAGGGGCTCGAGCACACCCTGCTCGAGCCGGCTACCTTCAAGGGCTATGACGAACCCGTCGCGGCGGTCCGAATCAGCGGATCCGAACGGCCCGAGCGACTAGCCGACCGAGCGCCGGAGCAGTCCGGGAAGGTGCCCCCGCCCCTTCCGCCCGCGCTTGACCCAATCGTGCCCCTTGCCGGTCGCGAGTCGGAGCTCCGCTGGCTGAGCTGGCACTGGCGACGTGCCAGTCACGGTCATGGGCGCACCTTGGTTCTGTCCGGGCCACCCGGGATCGGGAAGACTCGTCTGTCCGCTGAGTTGGCCGCCAAGGCCCACGCCGGTGGTGCCGCGGTTGTGTACATTCCGGCGCTTCGAGGCGGTGACGATCCAGGCCTCGCGGAGCTCTCCAACGTGCTTGGACCGGCACTCGTCATCGTCGACGATCTGGACGCGGCAGCGACTGCAACGGCTGTCGACACGGAACGCTTTGCCAGCGTCCAGATGGGCCGACCAAGCCTGCTGCTCGTCACGCACCGCCGAGAGGCTCCGCGAACGGTAATGGCTCTGGCGGAGCGGCTTGCGCCGCCGGAGCAGCGCCGACAGCTCGGACCACTCGAGCCCGACGCCGTTCGAGCTATCGCCGCGCTCTATGTGCGCCGTTTCGTAGAGGACCTGCCCCTCAGCGACCTCGTCGCGAGATCGGGTGGCGTGCCGGCTGCTGTCCACCAGGTCGCCAGCCAGTGGGCCCGGACCGAGGCCTCCAACCGGTTGGAAACCTCGGCTGGCCGGACCGGCGCGGGCCGCCGAACGCTGCGCGAGGCGGAGGCCGCCTTGATCGACGACGTCACCGATCTCGAATCCGCTCGGGAGCGCACTCGGCTTTATGCGGTCGAAGAGACCGACGGGGGTTCGTCGACGAGTGCTCGCACCATCTGCCCGTACAAGGGCCTCGCGGCGTTCGAGTCTGCCGACGCCGACTATTACTTCGGTCGCGAGCGACTGATCGCCGAGCTCATCGCCCGCTTTGTGGGCGGCACGTTCCTGGGGGTTGTCGGCGACTCGGGGAGCGGCAAGTCATCAGCGCTCCGCGCTGGGCTGCTGCCGGCCCTCGCCGCGGGTGTCTTGCCCGGCAGCGAGGACTGGCCTCAGGCCGAGATGCGGCCCGGCGAGCACCCGCTTATCGAGTTTGGCCGAGCGCTCGCTCGAGCGCTGCCGAACCGAGCCCTGCCGGTCAACGATGAGTCGGCCGCGCTCGACGCCGCTCTCGCGACGCTCGCGGCCGGCCACCGGTTCGTCGTCGTGGTTGACCAGTTCGAGGAAGTCTTCAACGCGACCAGGGACGACGCGGAGCGAAGCGCCTTCATTGACCTGCTCACCAGTGAGCGCCCGGGCCTAAAGGTGATCGTCGCGATACGAGCCGACTACTACGGGCGATGCGCGGCCTATCCGGCTCTGGCCCGACTCGTGGGAGCCGACCATGTGCTGGTTGGTCCGTTGAGCTCGCTGGAGCTGGCAGCAGTCATCGAGCATCCCGCTCAGCGGGTCGGCCTGCGGGTGGAGCCGGAGCTGACCGAGGCGCTCGTCGCCGATGCCGGCACCGAGCCGGGTGTCCTGTCACTTCTGTCGACCGCTCTGCTCGAGCTGTGGCAGGCACGAGACAGTGGTCGCCTGACGCTGGCCGCATATCGGGTGAGCGGCGGCCTGCGGGGCGCAATCGCCCGGCTGGCTGAAGCCGCGTTCGCGGAGCTGAATCCATATCGTCAAACGATCGCTCGGGCCATCCTCCTGCGTCTCGCCGGCCCGGGTGAGGGCGATCAGCTCGTCCGCCGTCGCGTCCCGCTGGCCGAGCTGGACGCCGACCGCGATCCGGCGGTCGCCGAGGTCCTGGAGACTCTGACGGCCGCGCGCCTGCTGACGAGCGGGGACGGCTTCGTCGAGGTCGCCCACGAGGCGCTGCTACGGGAGTGGCCACGCCTCCAGGAATGGCTGGATGCGGACGCCGCGGGACGGGCGCTGCGGCTGCACCTGATTGGTGCTGTCCGTGACTGGGAGCATCGCGGGCGGGAGCCTGGCGATCTCTATCGCGGTGCCCGGCTGGCGGCCGCCCTGGAATGGGCCGCGGATCACCAGGTCGAGCTCAACGCGGCCGAACGCACGTTCCTCGACGAAAGCCGCCAGGCCTCAGAGCGCGAAGTCGATCGCGAGCGGCGCACCAACCGCATCCTGCGGGTGCTCCTCGCCGGCGCGGCGGTCTTGCTCTTGGTCGCGGTCGGAGCGTTCGGGCTCGCGGCCTTGCAGGCGCGCCGCGCGGAGGATGAAGCGCAGCATGCCGAGCGACAGCGCGTCGTGGCCGAACAGCAGCGCGTCGCAGCCGAGCAAGCACGAAACCGAGCGCGCTCCGGTGAGCTTACGGCGTCGTCCGTCGCCGTCATGAACGGAGACCCAAGTCTCAGCAAGCTTCTTGCGGTCGAGGCGGGATCCGTCGGAGCCGATCGGCCCCTGCAACTCATTACGACGCTCCATCGGGCGTTTGCGGCCGATTTCGATCGTCGCTCGCTACCACTGGCCCGTTAACCGAGACGTGGGTTTGCTATGGACGGATCTCGATCGCTCGGGCAAGCGAATGGTGGCGTCCGGTGCGTTCTATTTCCCAAGTGACCATCTAGAAGTAGCCGACCCAATGACCGGAAGGGTGCAGTGGTCGCTGGATTTCGATAACGGCGTGAAGGTCGGGCCGTCCTTTTTCTCGCCCGACGGAGCACAGGTGATCGTTGGCCTCTACTGGGATCAGCCCGATGTCGAACCGCCCACCGACGCCCTGGGTGCAGTCATTCTGGATGCCCAAAGCGGGAAGCTGGTGCATCGGATCGACCTTGGACGGTGCGGCGGGATCGTGACGGCCGTGTCGAAGACCCGTCTTCTCGTCCGAACGCCGCCCCGGAGTCCTGAGGGACAGCAGTCCTGCGCCTGGTACGTCGACGCGAACACGCCGAACACGCCGGCCGTCGAGCTCGTCGACCTCAAGACCCGGCTATCCAAGGTGCTGGCGGCCAGGGCCGACCTCGGCTGGGGCTCCACGCTCAGCGGGGACGGCCGCCTCGCGGCGTTCGACGAGATCGCCAAGGACGGAGCGATCACTTCCGTGGTGGTCGACCTGGATAGTGGGAGGCACGTTCTCACGATCGATCCTTCAGCATTCGCGGGCAGGCAGGGCGCCAGCTATGCCCGGCGGCTCAACTACGACGGCTCATTGCTGTTGTACGGTGACGGTCCCTACCTCGTGTTTGACGTCGCCAACAGGCAGACCCAGCCGATCGCCGAGCTAGGTAGGCAGACCGCGCCCGGCAGCTTCGCTGAATTCGGTCCGTCCGGCGACACCGTGTTCGGTACCGCTACAGACGGGAGTCTGCGCTTGTGGAAGGCCAGGGACGGAACGGAGCTCTCGGCCTGGCCCGCGGTTGGGAATGGCCGGCCATCAGTCTCCGCCGACGGACGGCTCGTCCTCGTGGCCAATGAAGGATCGTCGACATCCCCCGCGGCGGCCCTCCTCAACACCGGACCCAGAGGCGAGATCGGTGCGGTTGCTACGTGTGTCGGATACGGCCCGGGCCTGATCGCTGCAGCCAGCCTCGCCGTCGCCGGCGGAATGGCGGTATTCCTGGAAAGCTGCGGCGGGGACGACGCTCATGGCCTGATGGATGTCATCGATGTCGAGGGTCGGAAGCTCCTGGCTGTGAGTCGGCCCGACATGGGTGCCCAATCATTGAGCATCTCCCCCGACGCCAAGCTCGTGGTTGCCCAGCAAGAAATCTATCCGAACTTCGGCCCGCTCGTGGTCCGCGACCTTAGGACCGGGAAAGCGGTCGTAAAGTTGGAAGGCTTGTGCACCTACGACGGGTACTCGGGCGTTTCGCCCGGGCAGGACAGCGGGTGCAAGACCTATCCGGAGCAGCCGTTCCCGATCTGGGCGTACACGATCCAATGGTCGCCGGACGGCACGTTGATCGCCGCGATCGATGGCTCCGGCACCGGCTTCGTGGCAGTCTGGGACGCCCTCAGCGGCCGGTTGCTGCGCGCCCTGCCGCATGATCCCGGCCTGGAGGCACAGAGCCTGATCTTCACCCCGGACTCAAAAGGACTCGTGGTGTCCTTCGGTGACGGCGAGATCAAACTGGTCTCGACGGAGACGTGGACGGTACTTCGGCAGACGTCGCTCGACTCGCTCCAAGGCGGTGACTCGCTGCGGTTCGTCGGATATACACCCGGTGCGTCTAGCCTTCTCGCCATCGGCGGCTTCTTGGGAGGCGAGGGCGGCGCAATTCATTGGCTCGACCCCCAAACCCTGTCCTCCAACCGGCCCTCGATGAATGACGTCTTCGAGGGCACACCGAGGTCGGCCGCCCTAAACCCTGATGGATCGCTGATGGCGACCGGGACCTCAGCCGGGGACGTGCAAGTGTGGGACACGCGAGACGGGAGCCTCATCCACGAGATTCAGACCGGCCATGTCCCGGTGGCGGGTGTCGCGTTTGTCGACGACAAACATCTCGCGGTAACGCCCAGGACTGGCAACCTGCTCTTCATGACGATCGATACCGACGAGTTGCTGAAGCTCGTGCGAGATTCGCTAATCCGTGGGTTCACCGCGCGAGAGTGCGCGACCTACGGAATTGATCCATGTCCGACCCTGGAGCAGCTCCGGGCGGGCGGCTGAGTCTTGGTGCGCGGATCTAGCGGTCGCACCCTCCTGGCTTGCCTCTGCTTCGCGTGCAGCACACCTATCCCGGTCCTGGTTGTCGGTGGTCGAGCTCGAGCCGCTCGACTCGTTTCGTGAGCCGCGTTCGGATCAGCCCCAATCCGAGTTCGCGCCATACCTCCACAGCCACTCGCGGAGGGTCAGCCCCGAGGCGTTGATCGCCTCCGCCGCAGCGCGGCCGACGTAGCGGAAGTGCCACGGTTCGTACTTGTAACAGGTGACGGCTCGCTTGCCCTTCGGGTAGCTCATCACGAAGCCGTACTCCCAGGCGTGGGTTCGGAGCCAGGTTCCGGCCTTCGTCGTTCCCCAGTCGCCGTGGGACCAGGGCGTCGTCCCGCGGTAGCTCTTGAAGTCGATCGTCGTGCCGAGCTGGTGCTCGGAGTGGCCGGGTCGGGCGGAGGCGAGCCGGGCGCGCGCGTAGCCGTCCTGTGAAACCCAGCGATTGAAGGTCGCCACCTGGGTCGCATAACTGCGGTAGGCCGACTGGACCGCAAGCCTGGCTCCGGCGGCTCGCGCGCTCCGCGCCATGGCGGTCAAGTCGTCGACCACGAGCCTCCGAATCCTGCCTCCACCGGTCAGACCCGCCCGCGAGACGGCGACCAGGTCGTCCGGGGCGTACGTCGACGGCAGGCGCCACTCGGTATCGACGAGGGATCGGTCGTCGGTCGCCGCCGAGCGATACGTGGTCATGGTGTCGCCGTAGGTGCACGAGGGCAGACCGGGCGTCGGGTCCGGGTCCGACCCCGGATCGCTGCCGGTCGTGCCGCCGGCTGGGTTGGGCGAGGATGAATCCAGGGCCGGTCCCGAGGGAGCGGAGCCACTGACCGGCTCACCGGGTCCGGGCCCAGCCGGTCGTCCCAGGCTGACCGTCATGTTGCCCGGCGGTCGGGGCCCCACCGCGGCGGCGTCGGCAGCGAAGCCGGCGAGCAGGAGGGCGGCCACCGCAAGGCCGGCCGCCACCAGCTTGCGGAACGTTGCCTTCCCCCGCTTCATGCCTGCTGTCCTCGTGCGACCGGATGATTGGTGGGTCGCACTGTGCGGACGCGAGGGTTCGGATCGGGATCAGCCCGCCGTCCTCATCCCGGTCGTTCGTGGCGCTGATCCTGCGTCGGCCGGTGGCTGCGCTCCCGGTCGCCTCTGCGACGGCCGCGGCGTCGCCGGCCTCACGCTGGCCGGTCGGACCCGCCGACTGTCGCCCGCCTACTGTCGCCCATGCTCCCGGCGATCGGACCGGACCTCGGGCGGCACGTCCTGCTCGGCGATCACCGCCCTGACCTGCGCGCGGAGCGCCGTCACGAACGCCGGGTCCTCGAACAGCGCAGCCGGGCTCCCGGCCCCATGGGCGTCGTCGCGTTCGGCACCGGCCGGAGACATCCGCCGATCGACGATCGCCTCGAGCCGCCGCTTGATCGGCGTGAAGGTCGTTGCGAGGATCAGCGTCGTGAGCACGAGGACGAGCTCGGACGATTGCCCGGCGACGCCGACGAACAGGGCATTGAACAGGCGGACCGAGGCGGTGTAGAGGCCGGCCAGGATCGCGGTGAGCGCGCCGTACACGAACGTCCGGCCGAGGATCGTGTCGATCCCGTACAGGTTGTAGCGGAGGATCGCGAAGACGATCGCGACCGGCGGGATCGACGCCGTGACGTAGAACAGGGTCAGGACGACCTTGCCCACCTGCTCCTCGGCCGGCAGGTAGATCGCCACCACATACGCCACGAAACCGATCGCGAGGAGGACCCCGGACCACAGGTACCAGCGGAGATGGAGCCGTCCGACCGCGTCGGTCTGCCGATAGCGGATCACGAGGGCGGTGCCGGAGGCGATCGAGCCGAGGGTCAGGAGCAGCGGACCGATGAGGTTGCGGGTGACGCCGATCCAGGACGGGACCTGGCCCGCCGTGATCGGGGCGTCGGTCCCCGGCAGGAGGAGCAGCGGCCCCGGCGTGATGACGAGGCCGACGGCCATCGCGACGGCACCGATGACCGTCGTCGCAACGACGAACCGCCACGCCGGCGACAGGAGCCGCCCATCGGGAACACCATTCCGAGGATCACCGCCCCGAGCGTCCCGACCGAGAACGCGATGGCCGCCGTGACCGCGGCCAGCCAGGCCGGATCGAACGGCAGGTGGACGCCCGTCTCGGCCAGCGCCAGGTAGCCGTTCGCGAGCGACGCCAGCGACACGGCCACGGCGAAGGCGAGGATGATCAGCCCGATCGGGTTGTCCGGCCGCCGGACGACGAGGATCAGGCCGGCGGTCGCCTGGGTGACGACGAGGCTGATGAGGGCGATGAACCCGATCGGGCTCATGAACCCCTGCGGGAGCGGCGCGTAGCCCGATCGGACCCAGAGCAGGAATCCGACGACGCAGAGCACGACGGCCGCGGTCCAGCCGGCGGCCGCCAGCGTCGGCCGCCAGTGGTGGGCGGTCGCCGCCTTCGCCGCGATCGGGGTCGGTCCCCGGGTCGGACGGCTCGGAGCGCCCTCGGTCATGGCTCCAGGAGCTGGTAGGCGCCGAGGGTCAGGAACTCCTCGAACTCGTCGGCCAGGACCAGCCGGTCGAGGAGCGCGGCGGCATCGCCGAGGCGACCGACGCTCGGTCCACCGTGGCGCGCCAGCTCCTCGTCGTGGATCGACCGATAGAGCCGCTCGTCGACGACCCGACCGTCGTCCAGCCGGGTCCCGTGGCGGCGCCACTGCCAGAGCTGCGAGCGGCTGATCTCGGCCGTCGCCGCGTCCTCCATCAGGTTGTCGATCGCGGCCGCGCCGTTGCCCTGCAACCAGGCGTCGAGATAGCGGAGCCCGACGCTGACGTTCTGGCGGACCCCGGCCTCGGTGACCCGGCCATCCGGGATGGACACGTCGAGGAGCTCCGCCTGGGACGCGATCACGTCCTCGCGCAAGCGCTCCTTCTGGTTCGGCCGGGGGCCGAGGATCCGGTCGAACACCTCGGCCGCGACGGGCACGAGGTCGGGATGGGCGACCCACGTTCCGTCGAAGCCGTCACCGGCCTCACGTTCCTTGTCCTCGCGGACCCGGATCAAGGCGTTGGCCGTGACCTCCGGCTCGCGTCGGTTTGGGATGAACGCCGACATCCCGCCGATCGCGTGAGCCCCGCGCCGATGGCAGGTCCGGACGAGGAGCTGGGTGTAGGCCCGCATGAACGGCACGGCCATCGACACCTGGGCACGATCCGGCAGGACGAACTCCGGCCGGTCGCGGAACTTCTTGATGATGCTGAAGATGTAGTCCCAGCGGCCGGCGTTCAGGCCGGCCGCGTGCTCGCGCAGCTCGTACAGGATCTCGTCCATCTCGAACGCGGCCAGGATCGTCTCGATCAGGACGGTTGCCCGGATCGAGCCGGCCGGGATGCCGACGACCTCCTGGGCGGCGTGGAACACGTCGTTCCAGAGCCGGGCCTCGAGATGGCCCTCGAGCTTGGCGAGGTAGACATAGGGGCCGCTGCCGCGCTCGAGCGAGGCCGCGCCGTTGTGGGCCAGGAACAGGCCGAAGTCGAACAGGCTGGCCGAGACCGGCCGCCCGTCGACGGTGACGTGCCGCTCCTCGAGATGCCAGCCCCGTGGCCGGACGACCAGGGTCGCGACCTGCTCGCCGAGGCGGTAGGTCTTGTCCGGGGTCGTCAGCTCGAGCGTCCCTCGGACCGCCTCGCGCAGCGCCGCCTGGCCGCCGACGATGTTCGCCCAGGTCGGGCTCAGCGCATCCTCGAGATCGGCCATGAACACCCGGGCGCCCGAGTTCAGGGCATTGATCATCATCTTCGGTTCGGCCGGTCCGGTGATCTCGACCCGGCGGTCATCCAGGTCGGGCGGCGCCGGTGCGACCCGCCAGTCGGTGGCGCGCACGTCGGCCGTTGCGCCCAGGAAGTCCGGCAAGCGACCCGCCGCCAGCTCGCGATAGCGTGCCGCCCGGGCGTCGAGGATCGCCCGGCGGGTCGGGCCGAATCGGCGCTGGAGGCCCGCGACGACGGCGAGCGCCTCGGGGGTCAGGATCGCCTCGGCGCCGGGCACGGCCGGACCCACGATCTCGACGCCCATCGGCAGGAGGCCGGCCATCAGCGTGCCGATCGGCGGACGGTCGCCTCGATCAGCCCGTAGGGCTCGGTCGTGGCGACGAAGATCTCGCCCCGGTTCTCGAGCCCGAACGGGGTCAGGTCGACGGTCCAGTGATGGAGGTTCGGCAGCACCATCGTGATCTCCTCGAGCGCGGCATGCCGGTCGAGGATCGCCCGACCGACGATCCAGATCGACGCCTGTACGGACGGGCTGGCGTGCTCGGCGAAGACGTCGAGGAGCGTGCCCTGGACGCCATCGAACAGCGCGTCCCAATCGAGCTCGGTCCCAGCGTAGCGCCAGGTCGCACTGACCCGGGTCGCCATGATCCGATCGTCGGTCTCGGCGAGGGTGGTGTACGCGTCGCGCGGGAAGCCGCTGAACGCCGACCTGGCCGTCTTCATCACGGTCAGGTCCTCGATCCCCGAGGAGACGTTCGTCGGCGCGTCCCGGCTGGCCGTGACGATCGCCGTTCGGGTGAAGTCGCCTGCCCGGATGAACGCGTCGCGCGACGGGCCGCCATCGGTCGGCATCGACAGCCAGCGATGCTCCCGGATCGAGACGGTCGAGCTGGCGACCTGCGGAGACGCCAGGAAGTGCTCGGCGACGACCCGTCCGAACCCCTCGATCGGGCCGGTCAGGTGCTCAGGGGCCAGGGCATAGACGCTGTTCTTCATCGTGTCGGTCGCGACGACGTTCGCGTTGTCGCCCTCGGTGTGGGCCGCGCCGAAGTCGCCCTCGAGCGCGATCGCGACGGTCAGGTCGCGCACCCGGTGGCCATCACGGTCACGGCTGACCTTGACCAGCCGGATCGCGGACTTTCCGTAGCGGTTCGGGCCAAGCTCGATCACGACCGATCCTCCTGCGCTGACCCTACCAGCCGCCGACGTCGCGGACGAGCCGGTGGAGCACGCGACCGGCGACCGCCCGTCGATAGGCTGCCGTGGACCGGACGTCGTCGATGGGCTGGAGCTCGTCCGTCAGGGCGCTCACCGCCCGCTCCGCGCTGTCGGGAGTCGGCGCCGCGCCCTCGAGCGCGGCCTCGGTTGCCATCGCGCGGATCGGCGTTGGCGCCACCGAGCCGAGCGCGAGCCGGACGTCGTGCCAGGCCGGGGATCCCTGCTGCTCGGTCCAGCTGAGCGCGACGACGACCTTCGAGATCGCCTGGGCGCGGCGGGTCCCGACCTTCCGAAACCGCTGCCGGCGGCCCGCCGCGATCGGGATCCGGACGCGGACGAGGAGCTCGTCGGGCCGGACGGTGGTCGTCCGATAGGCCGGCCAGAAGTCGGTCGCCGCGATGATTCGTTCGCCGGCCACGCCGCCCGCCACGAGCTCGGCGTCGAGGGCCAGCAGGACCGGCAACGTGTCGCCCGCCGGCGAAGCGTTCATCACGTTGCCGCCGATCGTGCCGCGGTTCTGGATCTGGGCCGCCCCGATCGTCGACGCCGCCTCGGCGAGAGCCGGGACGTGTTCGGCGCACAGCGGCGAACGCCGGATGTCGGCGTACGTCGTCAGGGCACCGAGCTCGAGTGTCCCACCGCGCAGTGCGATCCCGCGCAGCTCGGCAAGTCGCCACAGGTCGAGGACGCTCCCCGGCGGGTCGCCAATCTCGCCGGTGATCTGGACGAGGAGATCGGTCCCACCGGCGAGCGGGCGGTGGGCCGAGCCGGCCAGCAGGGCATAGGCCTCGGTCAACGACGCGGGCGAGACGACCGGCGGCTCGGCAGGCACGCGACTACTCAGTAACCGGTGGGGGCACCGAAGCCTCGTCCGCTGACCGCCAGCTCGCGGCCAGGGCGATCGCCTCGACGATCTTCGTGTACCCGGTGCAGCGGCACAGGTTCCCCGCGATGGCCTCCCGGATCGCTTCGTCGGTCGGCGGGGCACCGGATGCCAGGAAGGCGTCGCCGGCCATCAGCATCCCGGGGGTGCAGATCCCGCACTGGGCGCCGCCGGTCTCGAGGAACGCGCGCTGGAGCGACCCGAGCCTCGGGAACCCGTCGCCGTCCGGGCCCGGGCCGAGCCCCTCGACGGTCCGGATCGATTGCCCGTCGACCTGGCAGACCGGGACGAGGCAGCTGACTGCGACCGCTCCGTCGATCAGCACGGTGCACGCGCCGCACTCGCCCTCGCCGCAGCCCTCCTTCGTGCCGGTCAACCCGAGGTCCTCGCGGAGCACGTCGAGCAACCGGCGCATCCCGGGCGCAGTCAGCTCGGTGGTGACGTCATTGACGGTGAGCCGCCAGGTCATCGGGAGATGCCGGGCGGCTCGGGTGGCTCGATCCCGGCCAGGGCGGCCATGATCCGCTCCGGGCTCGCCGGCAGGTCATGGATCCAGGCGCCGGTCGCGTCGTGGATCGCCGCGACGACGGCCGGCGCCCCGACGTCCATCGGCAGCTCGCCGACGCCCTTCGCGCCGTGGGGCGCATCTGCGAACGGAGCCTCGACGAGGATCGTCTCGATCCGCGGCGCGTCGAGGGCGGTCGGGATGATGTAGGTCTGGAGGCGGTCGTTGAGATATCGGCCGTCGCGCAGCTTGATCTCCTCGATCGTGGCATAGCCGACTGCCTGGAGCGTGCCGCCCTCGACCTGCCCCTCGCACAGGACCGGGTGGATGACCCGGCCGACGTCGTCGACCGCGACGACCGACAGCACGGCGACCTCGAACGTGTCGAGATCGACCTCGACCTCCGCAACCGCGGCCGCCCAGCCGAATGCCGGATAGGCGTCGCCGGTGTAGGTCGCGTCGTCGAAGCCGACCCCGGGATACGGCTCGAACGCTTCCACCATTGATGTCCTGCCATGGGCGGCCGCGTCGTCGCGATAGCTCTCCGCGAACGACCGGCCCGTGCGCGCCTCGACCTCGGCTCGCAGCCGCCGGGCGGCCTGGATCGCCATGCCGCCGACGACCATCGCCGTGCGCGAGGCGACCGTCGGTCCGGAGTCGGGCACGACGGCCGTGTCCTGCGGCGCGATGTCCACGTCCTCGCTCGGCACGCCAAGCTCCGCGGCGACGAGCTGGGGGAAGATCGTCTTCGTTCCCTGGCCCATCTCGGTCGATCCGGTCAGGATCCGGACGACGCCCTCGGCCGTCAGCTCGAGGCCGATCACCGAGCCGAGCCTGGCCTCGCCCGAGCCGGTGAAGCCAGCCCCGTGCCAGGCAAGCGCGAGGCCGATCCCGCGTGCGGTCCGGTCCCGCCCGGTCCGGCCTGCGCGAGCCGCTGCCGTCCGCGCTCGACCGCGGTCGAACTCGGCCGCCTCCGCCGCCCGGTCGAGGGCCTCCTCCCCGGCGACGCCACCTCGGAGGACCTGCATCGTCGGGGTGATCCCCCCGAGCCGGTAGACGTTCCGCCGGCGCACCTCGAGCGGCGACAGGCCGACCGCCTCGGCGATCCGGTTGAGCTGGGTCTCGGCGGCGAACTGCGACTGCGGCGCCCCGAAGCCGCGGAAGGCGCCGTTGGGCGGCGTGTTCGTGGCGACCGCCCGGCTCCGGATCCGGACGTTCGGGACGTCGTACGGACCGCCGGCGTGGATCGTCGCCCGGGACAGGACGACCGGGGTGAGGGTCGTGTAGGCGCCGCCGTCGAGGACGAGCTCGATGTCCTGGGCGACGAGCCGCCCGTCGCGCATGACGCCGGTCCGGTGAGTCACGATCGCCGGGTGGCGCTTCGTGGTCGCCGCGAGGTCCTCGTGGCGGTCGTAGATCATCCGGACGGGCCGGCCGGTCCGCCGGGCGAGGAGCGCGGCATGGAGCCCGATCATCGACGGGTACTCCTCCTTGCCGCCGAAGCCGCCGCCGGTCTCCGCCTGGACGACCCGCGCCTGGTCCGAGCTGAGCGCCAGCCCACGCTTGAGCGCCTCGTGAACGTAGTACGGACACTGGAGGCTGCCGTGGACGGCCACGCCGCCGTCCTCGCGCGGCACCGCGATCATCGCGTTGTTCTCGATGTAGAGCTGCTCCTGGTGCCCGACCCGGTACGTCGCCCTCGACGATCAGGTCGGCCATCGCCAGGCCCGACTCGACGTCGCCCTTCGCCAGGTCGAAGTGGGCCAGGATGGTCGTCGAGGCGAGCGGGTCGAAGACCGGCGGGAGCGGCTCGGTCCGGAGGCGGACCCGACGGCGGGCCGCGCGGAGCGTCTCGCGGTCGGTAGCCGCCAGCAGAGCAACCGGCTCGGCCTGGTGGCGGATCTCGCCGCCGACCGGGACGAGGATCGGCTGGTCCTCGGCGATGCTGGCCACGACGTTGTCGCCGGGGATGTCGGCGGCGGTCACGACCGCCACCTTCGACCAGTCGAAGCCCGGATCGAGCTCGATCCCAAGGAGCTGCGCATGCGGCTCGGTCGAACGGATCGTCGCGCCGTACCAGGCGCCCGGGAAGACCAGGTCGTCGGCGTAGAGCGCCGTCCCGGTCAGCTTGGCCGGGCCCTCGCGCCGGAGCGGTGCGGTCGTGGCGCGGCCCCGTGTCGGCGCGGCCGGCGGCACCACGACGGGGGCGGGTGCGGCCGTCTGCGGGGGGCTCGGCGAACGGCCGGGACGGGTCTCGATCGTCATCGACAGTCAGGCTCCTGCGACGTTGCCGAAGGGTTGCTTCGGCGATCGCGCGCTGTCAAGTCACGGAGGGCGGGGCCGGGCCCCGGCGACGAACGCCGGCTAGGACGCATCTCCGTCGGCCAGCCAGCGGACCTGCTCGCGGGCCAGCCGGACGTCGGCGGCAGCGGCCGCTTCATCGAGCTCCGGGAGCGTCCGGACGCCGATGACAGCCCTCGTCGGGAAGGGCTGGTTCAGGACCCAGGCCAGGGCGACCTGGTTGGCCGTCAACCCGAGCTCGCGGCCGAGGGACCGGGCACGCTCCCGTCGCCCACGATTCCCCGGCGAATCGAACGCCGCCGTCGCGGCGACGTCGACCGCCCGGGCGTCGGCTCCGAACGCGGTCGCCTGGGCCGTCCCGGCCGAGCCCTCGACGAAGTACGCCCGGGCCAGCGCCGACCAGGCGAGAAGCGGCAGCTGGCTGGCGGTGTACCAGGCGAGGGACGCCGGATCGCCAGCCACGACGCAGCCGTCCCACGGCGGCCGGGTGGCGTGGGCCAGGGCAAGATTGGGGCTGGCCACGTCGAACGGCGGGAGGCCATGGGCGACCGCCCAGGCGTTCGCTTCGGCGAGTCTCGCCGTCGTCCAGTTCGAGCCGCCGGCCGCCCCGATCCGGCCGGCCGCCCGATGCTCGGCCAGGGCGGTCATGATCTCGCCCACCGGGACCGCTTCGTCGTCGCGGTGGAGGAGGAACAGGTCGACCCGGTCGAGCCCCAGTCGCTCGAGGCTCTCGGTCAGGTCTGTGCGGATGGCCTCCGGGTGGACCCGCGGCGGGCCATCCTGGATCGCCGGATGGCAGCCCTTCGTGATGACGAACAGCTCGGCCCGGTCGGCCCGCCCGGCAAGCCAGCGACCCAGCGCCGGCTCGGTCGGGTACCAGCGCGCCGTCTCGAACGCGTTGCCGCCGAGCTCGACGAACCGGTCGTAGAGCGCCGGCAGGTCCTCGGGCGAGGCCGACTGACCCAGGACGATCCTTGAGACGGGTCGCTCGACGCGGGGCAGGACCGGTCGCTTCATCAGTCCGGACGCCCGCGCCTGAGCGCTCGACCCGGGACGGCACCGGTGTGCTCGCCGCCATCGATCACGAGCTGACCGTTGACCAGGACGTATGGGATCCCGGCCGGGAACCGGCGCGGGTCGTCGTACGTGGCGAGCGACCGGACCGTCGCCGGGTCGAAGACGACAACGTCCGCCTTCAGACCGTCCACGAGGCGCCCGCGATCGGCCAGCCCGAGCCGAGCGGCCGGCGTCCCGGTCATCTTCCGGACGGCCGCCTCGAGGCTGAGCAGCCGCTGCTCGCGGACGAACTCGCCGAGGATCCGCGGGAACGACCCGTACGTCCGTGGCGATGGCTTGGCGCCGATCAGCACGCTGTCGGTTCCGATCATCGACTGGTCGTGGACGAGGAACGGTGGGATCCCCGCGGTGTGCGGTCCGGGCGCGACCTCGTTGACCCGGAGATCCTCGGAAAGGAGCAGCTCGCAGATGCCGTCGACCGGGTCAAGCCCGGTGTCGGCGAGGTAGGCCCCGAGCGTCCGGCCCTCCCACTGCTCGTGCTCGGGTCGGGCGAAGTAGCCGAGCCGCAGGTCGTCCCAGGCACCGGCGCCCGGCGAACAATCGACCGCGCGCCGCCAGCTCGTCGCGGATCCGCTCCCGCACGGCCCGGTCGGCGAGGCGCTCCCTGAGCGGGGCCACACCGCCGGCCTGGATCCAGGTCGGGAGCATGATCAGCAGGCGCGTGCTCGCCCACTCGTAGGGGTAGAGATCGAAGCTGACGTCGAGGCCCTCGGACCGTGCGGCGTCGACCAGGCCGAGCATGTCGCCGGGCGTGCCCGGGAACGTCGCGCGATGGTAGAAGTGGGTGATGTGGACCGGCCCGCCACCGGACCGTCGGCCGATCTCGATCGCCTCGCGGAACGGGTCGAGGAAGCCGTCGCCGAGCGGGTAGCGGACGTGGGTGTGGTAGAACCCGCCGAGCCTCGAGGCCTCGGCCAGGAGCTCGGCCAGCTCGTCGGTTGAGGCGTATGCGCCCGGCGGATAGTCGAGCCCGCTTGACAGGCCGAAGGCGCCCTCCTCGAGGCCTTCCCGGAGGAGCGCCCGCTGGTCGGCCATCTGGGCCGGCGTGGCCTCGACCTCGTCCCAGCCGATCGCCGCGATCCGGAGCGCCGAGTTGCCGACGAGGTAGGCGATGTTCACCGCGACCCGGCGGTCGAACCGGGCCAGGTACTCGGCGACCGTCCGCCAGTCGCAGGCGAGGCCCTCGGGACGACCGTCGAGGCCGGCGTTGAGGGTCAGGAAGTCGTCGAGGTCGGGCTGGGTCCGGAACGGGGCGTAGGCGTTGCCGTCGACCCCGATGACCTCCGTCGTGACGCCCTGGCGGACCTTCGGCTCGTGACGCGGCTCGGCCAGGATCACGAGGCCGCTGTGGCTGTGCATGTCGATGAAGCCCGGCGCGACGACATGGCCGCGCGCATCGATCCGGCGCCGAGCGGGGACCGCAGCGAGGGCCTCCTCGCCGGCCTCGGCGCCACGGAGCACGCGAAGGCGGTCGCCGGTGACCGCGACGGTCCCGGCGAAGCCAGGGTCGCCCGTCCCATCGACGATCGTGCCGCCCTCGATCAGGATGTCGTACGGCTCGGTCACGTCATCGCTCGGCAGACGGTCTCGGTGCCGCCCGGGCATCGGTGTCTCTCCGCGCGAGACGGCCAGACCCGGCGTCCGTGCGCGACGCGCTCGAACCAGCGATCGGGCTGGCGAGCTAACGCCCGCACTTGAGCGCTGACGCGCTCCATGCGGCACGCCGGACTCGTGCGCCGAGCGTCACAGGCTCGAGTGCCGAGGGCGCGGACGTCCTGCCGGCAGGTTCGATCCGCTCGGTTCGAGCCTCACGCGCACAGCTCATCGATCGAGTTCGGCGTCGCGATAATCGCCAGTTGATCGACTCGGACGAAGATATCGCCCGATGGCGACCCGAGAGCGACCCACTGACAGAGGATCCAGACTGGCGGCCCGTTCCCTCGTGGCCGTCGGCGATGAGATGCGCCGAGCTCGGATCGGGGCCGGCCTGAGCCAGGCGCCGTCGCTAGGGCGGCCGGGATGTGCCACACCACCGTCGGTCGAATCGAGCGGCCAGCCTGCCAGGGGTCTCGGTAGACGCGCTTGGCCGAGCCTGCGCCGTCGTCGGGCTTGATCTGGTGATCCGGGCCTACCCAAACGCGGACCCAGTGCGAGACGCTGCCCAGATCGCTCTCCTGGAACGCCTTCGTCTTCGACTCCCGTCGTCCTCGCGCTGGAGCAGCGAGGTGCCTCTCCCGATCCCCGGCGACCTCCGAGCATGGGACGCTGTCATCGGGCCTGCGAGCGCTCCGACCGCCGTCGAGGCGGAGACACGCCTGGCGGACCTCCAGGCGATGGAGCGGAGGATCAATCGCAAGCAGCGGGATGGCGGGATGGCACGGGTCATTATCGTGGTCGTCTGGAAGCGCGGCGAACCGCCGTGCGCTGGCGATCGGGCGCGAGGCTCTCCGACACGACTATCCGATCGACACGAGGGAGGTCATGGCAGCCCTCGCCGAGGGACGACAGCCGGCCGCCAACGGCATCGTCATCCTCTGACCCTGCTCACGGGTCTCGACCTCGCTCACGTCCCTACCACCGCGCCGAGGCCCGGCGGGCCGTCCAGCAGGCGGCCGCGGACCCACGCAGCGCGGACCATCGAGGGGTGCGGTCGGAAGGCGAGCCGCGAGACGATCTCGGCCGGATCGTCGGAGTCGATCCCCGGGATCGGGCGACAGTTCGCGGATCGATCGCGATGAGATCGGCCTCCTTGCCGGTCTCGAGCGACCCGATCCGGTCGGCCAGCCCGAGGGCGCGCGCCCCTTCGTAGCGTGCCGAGCCGGAGCCAGTCGAGCGGGCCGAGCGGCGGCGCGGCGTCGGCTCCGGCCAGCACCCGCAGGCCGTTCATGGATGTACGCCCCGGCGCGCATGTTGGCGAAGATCGACGAGCTCCGGTCCCGCGGCGACGTCAGAGCCGAGGCCTACGCGGATCCCGGCCGCCAGGTAGCGTGTGAGCGGCATGGCCCCGCGAGGCGAGGAAGAAGTTCGAGGCCGGGCAGTGGGCCACGCGCGGTGTCCGTCGCGGCGATCCGGGCGACCTCGCGCTCGGACAGGTGGATGGCGTGGGCGAGCACGGTCCGCGGTCCGAGGCCGCCGGCCCGGTCGTACACGTCGACGTAGTCGATCGCATCGGGGAACAGCCGCGCCACCTCGCGCAGCTCGCCGGCGTCCTCCGACAGGTGCGTCTGCCAGTACGCGCCGGTCTGGCGCGGCGAGGGTCGCCGACTCGCGCAGCATGTCGGCCGTGCACGAGACCGCGAACCGCGGCGTGAACGCGTACTGGAGGCGACCGTCGTCGCGGCCGTGCCAGCGCGCGCACAGGTCGGCCGACTGGCGCAGGCTGACCTCGAGGATGCGGTCGGCCGGCAGCCGATCGTCGTAGGTCAGCCGATCCATCATGACCTTGCCGATGATCGCCCGGATGCCATGGGCCTCGGCCGCCCGGAAGGCGGCATCGAGGCTCGGCTCGAACACCGCGCCGTACATGAGCGCGGTCGTCGTCCCGGCGGCGGCCATCGCCCGGAGCGCGGCGGGAACGACGCGCTCGGCGGTCGGCTCGTCGAACTCCCGCTCGAGCGGGAAGATGTAGCGCTCGAGCCAGGCGAGCAGGTCCAGTCCCGCCCCGACACCGGCATTCGGCAGCTGCGGCAGGTGGACGTGGAGGTCGACCATCCCCGGCAGCACGACGAGCGGCCGAAGGTCGATGACCGCGTCGAGGATTGCCGTCTGATCGTGATCTGGCATGGCTGCCGTCGCCGTGCGGAACCATTCCGCCCAATCCATGACCGCGCCGAGGTGGCCGGTCGCGTCGACCACGAGCGCACCGTCGGGCCAGTAGTCCGTGCCGCCGCCGGCGCGCGGCGTGAGGATCCTCGCCCTGAGCGTGAACGGCGGCCGATCCGGAAGCGGCGTACCCGGCGCCATCCGAGCGCTACCCGGCCATCCGCGGCTCGAGGACCACGACCGGGATCGGGCGCGTCGTGCCGTCCTGGTACGTGCGGTAGTCCGGGTTCAGCTCGACCAGCCTCGGCCACAACCGTCCGCGCTCGACGACCGTCGCTTCGCGCGCCCGGACCGGCTGGTCGCGACGACCGGTCCGGACCGTGGTCTCGGGTGCCGCCTGGAGGTTGAGCCACCACGCGGGCTCGGAATCGAGGCCGGCGTTCGAGGCCACGACGACAAGGTTCTGGCCATCTGCGAGGTAATACAGGGCATTCGTCCGAACGACTCCCGTCTTCCGCCCAACCGAGGTCAACCAGAGGACCGGGATCCCCATGACCCTCGTCCCCAGGCGCCCGCCGGACAGGCGGTCGAGCAGGCGATGGAGCCGCCACGAGAGCCGGAGCCAGAGCGGGTGACCGGTCATCGGGCCATCCTACGGGAGTCGAGACAGGCGAAGGCGCGTCACCGGTCGACCGTCGCCGGCCGTCGCGCCGAGTCGCCGGGCCCACGACGAGCCGGCGGCGGCGACCTCGCTGGGATGGGCGAACCGGTGCTCCTCGAGCTCGAACCCGGCGGCTCGCCACCCGTCGGCCAGGCGGTGCCGATCGACGGCCGTCGCCGGGCAGGTCGGCCAGCCGGTCCCGCGGCTCGATCGAGAGGAGTGCGTCGATCGTACCGAGCGGTGCCACGAGCGAGGCGAGACCGGCCGTCGCGCGGGGATCGATGGCGAGCACCCCGCGGAGGAGCGAACCCCACGGGAGCTGGACCGTCACGAGATCGCCTCGCCCGACGAGCTCGAGCGGCGGGGACTCGACCCCGGCCACGACGAACAGCGCGTTCTGGAGGCCGCCGCGCTCCGTCGCTCGGGCTGCCCGGCGCGACGCGTCGGCCATCGGCTCGGCCACCGCATCGAGCCCGATGACGAGGCTGGCCGGCGCGCGCGCAGCGGCGGCCAGGACAGCCCGGCCATCGCCTGTACCGGCGTCGATATGGACCCGCTCCGAGCGGGCGAACAGGTCGGTCAGTTAGCCGACGTCCACCTCGAGGAGGTGTCGGCCGATCAGTCTGCGCATGGTCGGCCGAGGATACACTCGGTCCGTGACCGACGCGCCGATCGGCCCGTATCCGCGACTCCCGCTCATGGTCCGTCCACCGGACCCGGGCGCGACCGTCGTGGCCCGCCGGGTGGCCGACCTCGTCGCCGCTCGTCGAACCGAGCTGGCGGTCGAGCACCTCGGCAGCACGGCGGTCCCGGGGCTTGCCGGCAAGGGCGTCGTCGACCTCGGGATCCACCCGGTTGACCCGTCGCGGGTCCCGGCGATCACCGAGCTCCTTCTCGACCTTGGCTTCCAGCGCCAGGACAACGCGAACGCCTTCCCGGCGACCCGGCCGCTCGTCCTCGGCGGGATGGCGCCGGGCAACGGCGATGAGCAGCCCCGCCAGATCCACCTCCACGTCATCCCCGACGAGGCGGAGTGGAGCCGCCAGATCGCCTTTCGCGACGCCCTTCGCCACGATCCTGGGCTCGTCGTCGAGTACACCGAGCTGAAGCGCGAGATCGTCGAGACTGGGATCACGAGCGGCCTGCGCTACTCGATGGCCAAGACTGCGTTCATCCGCCGCGTCCTCGCCGACGTGGGTGCTGCCGAAGCCCCGGTCCCGATCGGCTCCACGATCGGGATCCTCGGCGGTGGCCAGCTCGGCCGGATGCTAGGGACCGCGGCCCGCGCGCTCGGCTACCGAGTCGCGATCCTCGATCCCGACCCGGACTGTCCGGCCGCGGCGATCGCCGATCGGCAGGTCGTGGCCGCCTATGACGACACGACGGCGGCGCTCGAGCTCGCGGACGACTGCGCCGTAATCACCTACGAGCTGGAGCACGTGTCGGCCGCGCTCGTCGACGCCCTCGAGGAGCGGCTGCCGGTCCGGCCCGGATCGTTTGCCCTGAAGACGACCCAGCATCGCCTGGCCGAGCGCCGGTTCCTCGAGTCGATCAATGCACCGACCGCGCCGTGGCGCGAGGTCCGGACGCCTGCCGAGCTCGAGGCCGGGGCGCGAGCCTTCGGCTACCCGCTCAGGCTCAAGGCGGCGATCGGTGGCTACGACGGCCGGAGCCAGGTCCGGATCGTCGAGGACGACGGGCCGGCGGGGATCGAGTCGGCCTGGACGACGCTCGGCCCGATCGCCGAGCGGGCGGGCCTGCTGCTCGAGCCGGAGCTCGACTTCGCCCTCGAGCTGTCGGTGGTCGTCGGTCGCGACCTGGCCGGTCGGGCGGCACCGTTCCCCCCGGCCGCCAACCGTCACGAGCTGGGAATCCTCGTCGAGACGGTCGCACCGGCGCCGCCGCCGGTGACTGGGGCCGTTGCCGACGAGGCGACCGAACTCGCTGTCCGGATCGCGATGGAGCTCGACCTCGTCGGGACGCTGGCCGTCGAGCTGTTCCTCCTGCGGGACGGCTCGATCGTCGTCAACGAGCTCGCCCCGCGCGTCCACAACAGCGGACACTGGACGATCGAGGGCGCCTCGACCAGCCAGTTCGAGCAGCACATCCGGGCAATCTGCGGCCTGCCGCTCGGGTCGCCGGATCCTCACGGTCCGACGGCCATGGTCAACATCCTGGGAACCGGTCCGGCGCGAGAGGCCCATCTCGTCGGCGTCGAGGCTGCGCTGGCCGATCCGCTGGCGCATCTCCACGTCTATGACAAGCGTCAGGTCTTCGAGCGGCGAAAGATGGGCCACCTGACGGTCATGGTCGGGACGGCCGACGAGGCGCTCCAGCGCGCCCGGTCGTCGGCGGACCGCCTGACCTGGGGCTGACCCTGTCGGCGATGGGTGCCCAGGCCGCCTCCGTCGCGCTCCTCCGCGGGGTCAACGTCGGGGGCAGGAACCGCATCGCAATGGCCGACCTGCGCGAGATCCTCGAATCGCTCGGTCACCGAGGCGTCCGGACCTACATCCAGAGCGGCAACGCCGTGTTCTCGATGGTCGGTCAGGTCGCGGATGACGAACCTGCCGTGGCGCTCGCGATCCGGGCGGCGATCGCCGAACGCCTGGGCCTCGACGTCGACGTCATGGTCCGCGGTCGCGACGACCTGGCGGCCGCGCTGGCCGGCGTGCCGTTCCCCGACGCCGATCCGAAGCGGCTGTTGCTCGCGTTCCTGTCCGAGGCCCCGTCCGGGGAGGCGGCCCGGGGCTTCGAGTCGATCGCGGCCGGCCCGGAGACCGTCCGGGTCGTCGGTCGGCTCGCCTACCTCGATCTCCCGAACGGCGTGGGCCGGAGCGTCCTGGCTCCCCAGCTCGAGCGTCGGCTCCGGGTGCGGGCCACGGCTCGCAACCTCGCCACGGTCCGGACGCTGCTGGCCATCTGCGACGAGGCGGTCCCGCGCTAGTCGAGTCGGCCGGGTCGCATTCGTCGTCCTCGTGAAGGAGGTGCTCAAGAATGCGCTATGTGATGTTCACCTGGGTCGGCGAGACGGGCCTGGCCGAGTGGAATGCGATGACGCCGGACGACCGCGAGGCGTACGTCGAGCTCCACCGGGACTGGTTCCGCCGCCATCGATCCCGGATCGCCGGGGGCGAGGAGCTCGGGGCGTCGACCGAGTCGAGAACGATCCGTCGGCTCCATCACGGCAGCACCACAACCGACGGCCCGTTCATCGAGACCAAGGAGCTGCTCGGAGGGTTCATCGTGGTCGAGGCCGACTCGCTCGACGAGGCGACCGCGATGGCGGCGGAATGGCCAGCCCTGGGGACCGTCGGCAACGCGGTCGAGGTCCGCCCGACGGACTCGACCGGCTGAGCGCATCGACGATGGCGGACGGACCGGGGTCAGCGCCGGTGCCGACGGTGCGGGCAGCGGGGCTACAGGCACTAGAATCCGGCGGTCAGCCCGAGCCACGCCGACCAGGAGCAGAGCCACGATGCCGACCGCCCAGCCCCATCGCGTGACCGTGATCCCCGGCGACGGCGTCGGGCCCGAGGTCGTCCGGTCGGCGGTCAGGATCATCGCGGCGCAGGGCGTGGCGATCGACTGGGAGGAGGCCGAGGCCGGGGCCGAGGTCTTCAAGCGGGGCGACACCAGCGGGGTGCCGACGGCGACCCGCGACTCGATCGAGCGGACCGGGGTCGTCCTGAAGGGCCCGCTCGAGACCCCGGTCGGGTTCGGCGAGAAGAGCGCGAACGTGACCCTGCGCAAGCTGTTCGAGACCTACGCCAACGTTCGTCCCGCCCGCGAGCTCCCCGGTGTCCCGACCCGCTACGCCGGCGAGGGGATCGACATGATCGTGGTCCGCGAGAACGTCGAGGACCTCTACGCCGGGATCGAGCACATGCTCACGCCGGACGTCGGGCAGTGCCTGAAGGTGATCAGCCGGAAGGGCTCGGAGAAGGTGATCCGCTACGCCTTCGAGCTGGCCCGTCGGGAGGGCCGGCCCAAGGTCACCTGCGCCACCAAGGCCAACATCATGAAGCTCACCGAGGGCCTGTTCAAGGCGGTCTTCGAGGAGTTGAGCGCCGAGTACCCCGAGATCGCTGCGGACCACCTGATCATCGACAACGTCGCCCACCAGCTCGCCAAGGATCCGGCCCAGTTCGACATCGTCGTGACGACGAACCTGAACGGCGACATCATCAGCGACCTGGCCTCGGGCCTAGTCGGTGGACTCGGGTTCGCCTCCTCAGGGAACTACGGCGACCGGGTGGCGATCTTCGAGGCGGTTCATGGCTCGGCGCCGAAGTACGCCGGCAAGGACGTGATCAACCCGACCGCGCTCATCCTCAGCTCGGTGCTCATGCTCCGCCACATCGGCGAGCCTGCGGCGGCCCAGCGGATCGAGGACGCCGTCCTGCGGACGCTCGAGGAGGGCGAGGCGATGACCCAGGACCTCGTCCGGCAGGCGGGCGGCGACATCGACACCGCGACGTCGACGACCGGCTTCACCGACGCGGTGATCGCCAACCTGGGCAATCGCCCGAGACACCTCCCGGCACGCCGGCCGATCGCCCCCGGCGGGCCGCCGCCGACACCGATGCCCGCCTGGTCGTACGGCCCCGAGCGCTACGCGCGGATCGACCAACGGACGGTCGGACTCGACATCTTCATCGCGACCGACATCCCGCCCGACGTGCTCGGCCCGGAGCTCGAAGGGCTGGCCGGCTCCGTCTACCGGCTGGACTTCGTCGAGAGCCGTGGCACGAAGGTCTACCCGTCGGTCGGGCTGGCCGCCGAGAGCGTCGGGCTCCTGCGCGCCCGGTTCGTGACCGCCGACGGGGGCGACGCCGTCGACGCCGAGCTGCTCGAGCTCCAGGCCCGGGTGGCCGCTCGCCATCCGGGTTGGACCCATGTCGAGAAGCTCCACCTGTTCGACGGGGTCGAGGCGTTCACCAAGGCCCAGGGCCATAGCGTGACGGCGCCGTCGGGGGTCGCGGGTGGGGGTCGTCGGCGGCAGCCGCTCGGACTTCCCGATCCTCGAGAAGGCGGCCGCGCTCCTGACCGAGCTCGGGATCCCGAACGAGCTCCGGGTGGTGTCTGCCCACCGGACCCCCGACCTCCTCTATCGCTACGCCGAGGAGGCCGCCGGCCGCGGGATCCGGGTCATCGTCGCCGGGGCCGGCGGGGCGGCCCATCTGCCGGGGATGCTCGCGGCCAAGACGATCCTGCCGGTCATCGGCGTGCCGATCCCGACCCAGCACCTCGGCGGCCTCGACTCGCTCCTGTCGATCGTCCAGATGCCGCGCGGGGTGCCCGTCGCGACCGTGGCGATCGGCAACGCCGAGAACGCCGCCCTGCTCGCGGCCGAGATCCTGGCGCTGTCCGACCCGGCGCTCGCCGAGCGGGTCGCCGCCCACCGCGCCGCCCAGACCCAGGCGGTCCTCGACGACGAGTCGAACCGGGCCTGACCCGAGCCGTCAGCCGGGCGCGATCTCTCGTGACGACGAACTGCGCCCGGCAGCGGGCGACCATCTGCGACTTCGACGGCCCGGGATCGAGCCCCGGCGCGAAGGCCACCGACTTGCAGGTCGTGGCCGCCGGATCGTTGAAGTGGCCGGTGACGGTCACGTACCCGTGCGAGATGCGGGCCCGAACGGACAGGCCTTCGCCGCGGCATCGGTGATCGAGCAACGGCCGAGGGCCGGCGCGACGCGGACGACCAGCCAGGCGTCCTGGTCACTGCTCGGCGAGCGGCTCCGGCTGGAGGATCACCCCGGTCCAGTTGTCGGCGATCCAGGCCCGGCGTCATCTTCGAGCGCGCTCACGCCGCCGAGGTCGGTCGGTCGTCGGGACGTAGGCCCGGAAGGTGAGCGGCCGTCGACGTCGAAGCAGCGTGACGGCCCGTCCGGCGCGCGGCGGTCTCGCCTGGCCGCGCGAGATCGACCGGCGGGACCGGGCAGCCGCCGGCGTCGAGCGCCTGCGACCGCGGGTTCGCGGTCGGCGTACGCCGACGGTGCTGGGTGACGCCGTCGGGCGTGGGGGTCGTCACCGGCGTCGACGGTCGGCGCCGACGACACCGGCCGACGGCCTAATGGCGACGGCCGTAACGCCTCGAGGGCGACGCCGGCGAGCGACTGGGTCGCCGCTCGCGGGAGGCCGCAAGCTGGTTCCCGTGCAGCCCGCCACGATCGCCATCGCAACGGCCGACGAGCAACTCAGCCGCGCGACCGCGGTGCCTACCGAAGCTCGGTTTGTGCCGTTCGCTCCCGTTCATGACAACCCTCCGATCTGTTGCGACGCGCAGCATACCGGTGGGACGTACGACGACCGTCGACGATCGCGGCACGAGCGCCCGATGACCGTCGGAATTGCGATGCGCTAGCGAAACGTCCGGGCTACGATGGGACGATGGACGACCCGAGGTACGAGCCCGGGCATGCCCGTCGCTCGACCGCCAGGCGGTCCGCGAGCCGAGCCTTCCGCCGAGCCTCCAGGGCCTCCCGCCGCGGTCGGTGCCGGAGCTCCGGCCGACGCCGCTCCAGCGCCACTACATCTCGCTGTCGGTCGTCGCCCTCATCTGCGGCGCGGTCGCGATCACGGCGCTCGAGCTCGGCGTGCCGCTCGGGAGCCCGCTGGTCAAGCTGTGCGTGCTCGTCGGGGCGCCGCTGCTGTTCCTGACCACCGGCCGACGCGGCGCTCCGGATCTGGCGCTCCGCCTGGGCGTGGATGCCGGTCAACCCCGGGCGCGGGGCCGTTCCGGCTGGCCTGGTTCGCGGCCACGTCGTGCTGCTCGGCGTCCTCGCCGTCGTGACCTGGCGGTCCTCACGGCATGACGGGCGGCTGGCCGCGGCCGGGCGGACGGCCGCTCGACCGACATCGCCTCGGGCGAAGGGGTCCCGGCCTGGGTCGCGGCGACGCTCAACCATTGCTCGCGCTGCGGGGCCGAGCTCGTCTACGGGCCGCTCGAGGGCGAGCATCGGCAGCGGCTGGCCTGTCCGAGCTGCGGCCACATCGCCTACGTCAACCCGCGGCTCGTCGCGACGACCGTGCCGCTGACCGAGGCCGGTGAGGTCGTCCTGATCCGGCGCGGGATCGAGCCGCCGCGGTGCGTGGGCGCAGCCGGGCGGCTTCCTCGAGGTCGACGAGACGGTCCACGAGGGGGCGATCCGGGAGACCCTCGAGGAGACCGGGCTGCTCGTCGAGCCGGGCGAGATCATCGGGTTGTACTCGCGGCTCGAGGCGATCGTGGTCGTCGCCGTGTTCGAGGCTCGGATCGTGGGCGGCGAGCCGCGCCTGTCGCCGGAGGCGACCGAGATCCAGGCGTTCGCGCCCGGGGCGATCCCGTGGGCCGGGATCGGCTTCAAGACGACCTACTTCGCCCTCGTCGATTGGCTGGCGAAGCGACGCCCGGACCTCGTGCCGGGACCGGCCCCGACCTGGCGCCGCTGGGAGGGCTGAGGGGCCCGGACGGGTCAGGCCGGGACGGACGGCGGCGTCGGTGGCCCTGCGCGGAGTCGAGGCGGTCAGCCAGGGCCAGGCGCTCGACAGGAGGCCGATGATCGCGATCGAGGCGGCCCCGACCCCGATCAAGCCGAGCGTCGCCTGCCAGCTGACCCCGTTGTCGGTCGGCGCTGCTGGCGATGACGAGCACGCCGTAGACGCCGGCCATCCCGGCGAACAGCCCGACGACCGACACGGCGATCGCCGCCGCCGCTCCCCACCAGCGCCGCCCGCGAAGCGCCCAGGCGGTGATGACGAGCGTCGCACCGAGGAATGCCCAGGCCAGCGAGTACTGGCGTTCGATCGAGTCACCCGCGGACAGGGCCACGGCGTAGCCCTCGATCGCCCCGCCGACGATGAGGAGGATCAGCGAGATGGCGCTGATCGAGAGCGGTCGTCGGGGCCGTCGCCGGACGGGTGGCGGCTTCGGCGGGTCCGCTTCCGCGGCTCCCGGCTCGATGGCCTCACCCTGCTCGGGTGCGGTAGCGGGCTCGAGCCCGTTGCTCGTCTGGTCGTTCATGGGACGACAGTCTGGGGCTGCCCGGGAGGTCCCGTCGATCCCACTCCCGTCCTGTCCCGGACGGCCCTTTGGTCAGCCCAGGTCGACGAACACGTTCTTCGCCTCGGTGTACAGCTCGACGCGCGTGCATCCCCAGCTCGCGGCCGATGCCCGACATCTTGTAGCCGCCGAACGGCGCCTCGGTGTGGACCGAGCTGTTCGAGTTGATCGCTGAGCACGCCGGCCTGGACGCCCTTGGCGGCCCGCAGCGCCCGGCCGATGTCGCGGGTCCAGATCGAGCCCGAGAGGCCGTACGGGGTGGCGTTGGCCAGGCGGATGGCCTCCTCCTCGGTGTCGAACGGGATGATCGACACGACCGGCCCGAAGATCTCCTCCCGCACGATGCGCATGTCGTTCGGCGCCGTCGAAGATGGTCGGCAGGAGGTAGGCTGCCGTCGGCCAGCGCCGGATCGTCGGGGCCGTGCCGCCGGCGAGCAGCTCGCGCCCTCCGCCTGGCCGATCCCGATGTAGTCCAGGACGCGCTCGCGCTGGCGCGGGTGGACCATCGGGCCGACCTCGGTCGTCTCGTCGGCCGGGTCGCCGACCATGACCTTCCGCGGTCGCCGCGACGAACAGCTCGACGACCCGGTCGTGGGCGGACCGCTCGACGAGGATCCGACTGCGGGCGGTGCAGTCCTGGCCGCAGTTGTCGAAGACGGAATACGGCGACTCGCGGGCGAACTTCTCCAGGTCGGCGTCGGCGAAGACGATGTTGGGGCTCTTGCCGCCGAGCTCGAGGCAGATCTTCTTCACGTTGCGTGGCGGCCAGCCGCATGATCTCCTGGCCCGTGGTCGTCTCGCCGGTGAAGGCGACCTTGCCGATCCCGGGGTGGCCGGCGAGCGCCGCTCCGGCGGTCCCGCCCGGGCCGGTGACGACGTTGACGACGCCCGGCGGGAAGCCGGCCTCGAGGGCCAGCTCACCGAGGCGGATCGCCGTCAGCGGCGTCCAGCTGGCCGGCTTGAGGATGCAGGTGTTGCCCGCCGCGAGTGCCGGCCCGAGCTTCCAGCTGGCCATCAGGATCGGGAAGTTCCAGGGCACGATCAGCCCGACCACCCCGATCGGCTCGCGCAGCGTGAAGTCGAGCCCGGGCTTGCTGACCGGGATCGTCTCGCCGAAGAGCTTGTTGGCGGCGCCGGCGTAGTACTCGAACACGAGGCTCACCCCGAGCGCCTCGCCGCGGGCACCCGAGATCGGCTTGCCGACGTTCCGGCTCTCGAGCCGGGCCAGCTCCTCGAGGTTCGCCTTGACCAGGGCCGACAGCTTGGCCAGGGTCCGGCCGCGCTTGCTGGCCGACCAGCTCGACCAGCCCTTCGGGTCGTCGAATGCCTGTCGGGCGGCGTCGACGGCCCGGTCGACGTCGGCCTTGCCGCCGAGCGGCGCGGTGGCCATCACGCGGCCCGTCGACGGGTCGAGCACCTCGAAGGTCTGGCCGTCGAGCGAGTCGACCGGCTGCGCCCCCGACGACCATCTTCGCGGCGAGCGGTGCTGGGGCGGTCTGCGGCTCGGTCGTCATCGGGCGGTCCTCGGTCTTGGGTCGGCGGGCGGCTCCAGGCGGGCGCCGGGTCAGGCGATTGACCTCGATGATACGCCCGGCCGCGACGCTGACCGTCGACCGCCATGGGCGTCACGCATAGCCATACACTCGCGCCGTGACCACTCCGCCTCGCGCCAGGGATCGGGCCGGGTCGCTTCGCGGCGGGTTCAGTGCGATCACGGTGCACCACGTCAGGATGTGGCTCCTGGTGGTGCTGGCGATCGCAGCGATCGGAACCGCGGGCTACGTCGTGCTCGAGGGCTGGAGCGCCGGCGACGCGCTGTACATGACGGTCATCACCCTGACCACGGTCGGTTTCCGGGAAGTCAACGAGCTCGACACGGCGGGCCGGATCTGGACGATGATCCTGTCGGTTGCGGCCGTCGGGATCATCTTCGGGACCGTCGGGATCGTCGCCGAGGGCATCCTGGCCGAGGTCGCCAGCGGCACGGAGGGAGGCGAAGCGGATGGAGCGCGCGGTCGCGGAGCTCCGCGACCACTTCATCGTGTGCGGATACGGCCGGGTCGGCTCGATGGTCGCCCGCGAGCTCGTCGACGGCGGCCGAGCAGGTCGTAGTCGTCGACATCCGGCCGGAGTCGCTCGACAAGGCCCGCGCCGACGGCCTCCTCGTGGTCGCCGGCGACGGCACGTCGGACGCCGTCCTGACCGAGGCCGGCGTCGACGCGGCCCGCGGCCTGGTTACGGCGATCGACTCGGACGCGAACAACGTCTACGTCACGCTGTCGGCCCGGGCGCTCAACCCGAGCCTGTTCATCGTCGGTCGGGCGAGCGCCGTGCGGGGCCGAGGCGAAGGTCCTCCAGGCGGGCGCGAACCGGGTCGTTTCGCCGTACACGATGGCCGGTCGGCGGATCGCCGAGCTCGCGCTCCGTCCGCGGGTCGATCGAGTTCATCGACGCGGCGCTGTCCCACGGCGAGCTCGCCTTCTCGATGGAGGAGGTCGAGGTCGGGCCGGACGGCCCACTCGATGGGCGGACCGTCGGGGCGCTTCGGGCCGACGGGATCTTCACCCTGGCCGTCGTGCGTGGACCCGGCGCCTACGACCCGAACCCGCCCGACGAGCGGGTGGTGGCTGTCGGCGAGACGCTCATCGTGTCCGGCTCGGCCGAGACGTTGCGCCGGCTCCGCGAGCGGCTCTAGCGGTCAGCCGTCCGTCGCGCCGCCGGGCGGTGTCGAGGGCCGGTCGCCGAGCTCGCGTTCGATGTTCCGGACGAGCTCGCCGATCTGGCCGGTGAGGGCCTCGGTCAGCGTCGGTCCGCCGAACCCCTTGAGGCTGCCGCCGAGCTCGAGCCCGACCGAGTAGCCGACGCTCGACCGGGCGGGTCCGAGCGCCACGATGTCGAACGGGACGTCGAGCCGGAACGAACCACCGAGCCCGCGGGGCCGCCCTTCGAGGACGAGCCGCACATGCCGTGGCCGGTCCGCCTCGAGGAGCGTCGCGACGACATCGGAGCGGACCGTCATGAACCGGACCTTCGAGGCGACGACGGCGTTGAACCGGTCGGGGCTCACCCGCAGGATCGACTCGCAGCCCGGGAGGATCCGGCCGAGCGCGGCGGGATCGTCGAGGATCCCCCAGATCGCCTCGGGGGTGGCCGCCAGCTCGACGGTCTGGACCGGTCCCGAGACGGCTCGGTCAAGCCGGGTCGGCCGGTCCGGCGGCGACTCCGGCGGCGACCTCGACCTCGACCTCGGCCTCGGCCGCTGTCGTCGCCGGTTCGCCGGGCGTCTTCCGTCGGGTCCGCGAGCGGCGCCTGGTGGTCCCCGCGGCGGGCACCGCCCGAGCTGCTTCCAGCCGCTCTGCCGCGAACAGCGCGGCGCCGACGATCCCGGCGTCGTTCCGGAGTTGGGCCGGGACGACCGGAACCCGGACGGTCAGGAACGGCACGAACTTGTCCGGGTTCTTGCTCACACCGCCGCCGAGGATGAACAGGTTCGGGCTGAACAGGCGGTCGATGGCGATGAGGTGCTCGTCGAGGTCGGCCGCCCAGGCCTTCCACGACAGGCCGCGCCGGATCCGGGCGTTGGCCGCGGACCGACGCTCCGCATCGCGTCCCCGGATCTCCATGTGCCCGAGCTCCGTGTTCGGGACGAGGACGCCGTCGACGAACAGAGCCGACCCAACACCGGTGCCCAGGGTCAGCACGAAGACCGTTCCCAGCTGACCGCGGCCCGCGCCGAAGCGCATCTCGGCCAGGCCGGCGGCGTCGGCGTCGTTGACGATCACGACGTCGCGGAGCAGCGCCCGACGGAATTCGATGGCGGCCGGGTAGTCGATCCAGCCAAGGTCGATGTTCGCCGCCGATCGGGTCTGGCCGTCGATCACGACCGACGGGATCCCAACGCCTACCGGCGCGCCCGTCGCCCGAGCCACCGCCGGGGCCGCCCGGCCGATCCGGGTCACGAGCCGGGCCGTCGCCGCGACGACCGAGTCCGGCGTCGATGGGCTCGGGGTGGCAATCCGGACCCGTTCCCCGTGGAGCGTCCCGGCTGCGAGATCGACCGCGCCGGCCTTGATCCCAGAGCCCCCGATGTCGATCCCGATCCCGAGCTCGGTCACGGCCCCGCCCTAGAAGTAGTTGACGGTGATGCCGCCGTCGACGACGAGCTGGGCTCCGTTCGTCCAGCGCGATTCGTCGGACGCGAGGTAGATCGCCATGTTGACGATCTCCTCGGGCTTGCCGAACCGGCCGGTCGGGTTGCGCGCGAGGCGGATCCGCTTCGCCTGCTCGTCCTTCACGAGCCAGTCCATCAGCAGCGGAGTCTCGACCGGACCCGGGCAGATCGCGTTCGTCCGCACGCCGTTCGGTCCGAACTGGACCGCGAGGCTGCGGGTCAGCGACAGGAGGGCGCCCTTGGAGGCGGTATAGGCGTCCTGGGGCACCGAGCAGCCGACGAGCGCGACGAAGCTGGCGATGTTGATGATCGAGCCGCTGCCGGCCTCGACCATCCTCGGGATCGCGTACTTGCAGCCGAGGAACACGCCGCGGACGTTGACCGCCATCACCTGGTCCCAGACGGCGACCTCGGTGTCGGTCACCGAGTGGTCGGCCTCGGGCATGATCCCGGCGTTGTTGTAGAGGACGTCGACCCGACCGAACGTCGAGAGCGCGTGATCGACCATGCTCCGCGCGTCGGCCTCGTTCGACACGTCGACCCGGACGAAGCTGGCCCGGCCACCGGCCGCCTCGACCTGGCGCACCGTCTCGGCGCCGGCTGCTTCGCTGAACTCGGCGACCACGACTCGGGCTCCCTCGGCGGCGAACATGAGCGAGGCCGTCCGGCCCATCCCGCCGCCGGCCCCGGTGATGATCGCCACCTTGTCTTGCAGCCGCATCCTGGCCCAGATCCCTCCGCTCCCGTGCCCCGTCAGGGTAGGACGTCAACCGCCCGCCCGATACCTCATCGTACCGCTCAGGGCCGCCCCGGACTCGACCCTTCGCCCGACGGTCGACCCGGGTCGTCGTCGTCCGGCTCGAGTCCGTCCGTCGCCGGCTGCTCGTCGGGCGGCGGTTCGAACCAGGCGCGGTACCGGGTGAGGGCGACGATGGCCACCATCGACGACACGATCCCGGTCAGGCTGAGCAGCCCGGCGTCGAGGGTGAAGGGCACCGTGAGCAGGGTCAGGAACGCGGCGGCCAGGGCCGGCCCCCGGTCGCGTCCGGACCGGATCCGCCAGCCGAGCACGATGTCGGCGGCCGCGAGCAGCCCGACCGGGACCCCGAGGACCAGCGCCGGCGCACCGTACACGGCGACGATCAGCGTGACGACGAAGGCCTGGACGACGCCCGCCGCGATCAGGAGCAGCCCGCCGACCCCGACGAGGATCGGCCGTGGGTCGTCCCAGCCGCGGGTCATGAACGCTCGAGGTACCGCTCGCGATCCCACGGATGGACGATCGCGTCATAGGTGTCCTGCTCCACCCGGGCCGCGTTCAGGTAGTGGGCCACGACATCCTCGCCCAAGATCTCGCGGGCGGCCTTCGATCCCTCGAGGGCCGGGATCGCCTCCCACAGCGCCCGTGGCATCCGGTCGCAACCGGTCGCGAGGTAGCCGTTGCCCTTGTACTCGTCGGGCGGCTCCACCTTGTGCCGGATCCCGTACAGCCCGGCGCCGACGAATGCGGCGTAGGTCAGGTAGGCGTTCATGTCCCCGCCCGGGAACCGGCACTCGACGTGAAGCCCCTGCCCGTTGCCGACCACCCGGAAGCCGGTCGTTCGGTTGTCGCGGCCCCAGACCACGTTGACCGGTGCCCATGAGGCGACTGCGAACCGCTTGTAGGAGTTGACGTTCGGGGCGAAGAAGATCGCCAGCTCGCGGGCGAGCTTCATCATCCCGCCCATGAAGTGGCGCATCGTCGTCGACATCCCGTAGGCCGCCTTCGACTTCGGGTCGTGCATCAGCGAGAGCGACCCGTCGGCGTTCCAGACGCTCATGTGGAGATGCCCCGACGAGCCGGTCCAGGTGTGGTCCGGCTTGGCCATGAACGTGATCCCCCAGCCGTTGAGGTAGGCGATCTCCTTCGCCCCGTGCTTGAACAGCACGCTCCGGTCGGCCGACTCGAGGACCTCGTCGTAGCGGATGTTGACCTCGTGCTGGCCGGCTGCCGCCTCGCCCTTGCTGAACTCGATCGGGATCCGGGCCTCCGTCATCTGGTTGCGCAGGAGGCGATGAAGCGGCTCGGCCTTCGTGGCCTGGAGCAGGTGATAGTCCTCGTTATAGGACCCGAACCGCTCCGGCGGGACGAATCCCTTGCGAGCCATGTCGTCCCAGCTGTCGCGCAGGACGTAGTACTCGAACTCCGAACCGGCCTTGATCACGAAGCCCTGTCGGGTGGCAGCCGCGACCTGGCGCTTGAGGATTGTCCGCGGCGAGATCGGGATCTCCTCCTGGGTCTCCTCGACGATCGTGTCCGACAGGACGATGGCGGTCTTCTCGAGCCAGGGCAGGACCCGGAGCGTGTCCCAGACCGGCGCGGCGATCCAGTCGCCGTAGCCGGTCTCCCAGTTCATCAGCTGGAACCCCCCCGGCGTGTTCATCTCCATGTCCGTGCCCAGGAGGTACGTGCAGAAGTGGGCGCCGTGGTCGATCACCCCCTCGAGGAATGCCTGGGCCTGGACTCGCTTGCCCATCAGCCGACCCTGCATGTCGGTCAGGGCGACGACGAGCGTGTCGATCCGTCCGTCACGGACCATTCCCTCGAGCTCCTCGAGCCGAGCGTGCCTGCCGTGGTCGTGACTGTCGCTGCTCATCGTCCGCTCCTCGCTCCGGGGCAATTGGGTCGAAACGGAAGGGCCGACCGGGCGACCGGCCGACCCTCCGATGCTACGAGTCCGGACGCCGCCGCGCGAGGCGGCGGCGCGTGACCAACGTCTATGCGGTGGTGGTCCCGCCGAGGTGCTCGGCGGCCTGCTCGAACTCGCGCTCGAGCTCGGTCAGCTCGGCCTCGGCACCCTGGACGCGCGGTCCCTGGAACCTGGTCCGGGCCCATCCGAAGTAGTAGACGAGCAGGAGGATCACGGTGCCGATCATGAATGGGAACGAGATGTTGCCCGACGTCGGGAAGCTGAACAGGATCATCAGGACGACGACCCAGAAGACCGCCAGCCAGGCGACGGGCTTCGACCAGCGTCCGAGGCTCCAGACGCGGAGCTTGAGCCAGTCGGTCGTCGTCGCCCCGAGGTAGATGACGACGCCATACGCCGCATACAGGAAGATCGTGCTGATGGCGGTCACGATGACGATCGCGGTGCCACCGCCGACGACGCCGGCCAGGAGGGTGAACACCCAGGCGACGATCACGATCCCGGCCAGAGCGTTGGCCGGCGTCCGGTAGCGATGCGACACCTTCTTCAGCCAGCCCGAGGCCGGGACTCCGTCGTCGCGGGCGAACGCGAAGAGCATCCGTCCGGCAGCGGCCACGGAGGCGAGGCCGCAGAACGACATCGCGATCGCGATGCCGGCCGCGAGCAGATCCCCGGCCCCGACGCCCACAAGGACGATGCTGTTGAGGTTGTACTCGAGGATCGAGATCACCGCCACGCCGCCGCCGAAGTAATACTGGCTGGCAGGGGCCTGGACCGGCGTTTCGAGCGTCGCCGGGAAGAGCGCCTTGAGGTCCGGCAGGTGGGTCGTCAGAGCGAACAGGAAGATGAACCCGACGATCGCCGAGACGGCGACCGACAGGAACACGCCCCAGGCGCTCGACATCCTGGCCCCGACGGTCTCCTCCGCGACGTGCGCCGAGGCGTCGTAGCCGGTATATGTCCAGTTCGCCAACAGGAGCGAGAAGAAGAACGCGAGGACCAGTGGGTACGTCTGCGCCGCGCCGTAGCTCACGTTGATCAAGCACGAGCCGGCGGTCTTCGGATCACACGTTGTAGGAATAGTGTTCGCCCAGCCTCCGGCCACGTCCTGCGGCTGGATCGCGAACAGGGTCAGGCCGCTGATGTCTGGCTTGCCGATCGCGAAGACGAGGATCACGACCAGCGCGACGATGGCGATATGCCACCAGACGCTGACCTGGTTGAGGAGCGCGACAAGGTTGATGCCGGCGATGTTGAGCACGAGCTCCACGAGCATGAGCACGCCCATCGTCAGGAGCTGGCCGGTCAGCCAGGTCTGTCCCAGCACGAGGGTCGTGTTCTGGTAGTCGATACCGGCGTTCTTCAGCAGCGGCGTGATGATCGTACCGTTGAGGAACGCCGCGGCCGCGAAGTTGATCCCGGCGACGATCGCGAACTGGCCGATGAGATTGAGCCACGCCGTCCACCAGCCCCAGTTCTTGTTCTTCATCTTGCTGGCCCAGTAGTAGAGCCCGCCGGCAGTCGGGTAAGCCGACGCGATCTCGGCCATCGAGGCGGCGATGAGCAGGACGAAGGCCGTGACGAGCGGCCAGCCGATGAGGACCGCAGCGGTGCCTGCCCAGGCGAGGCCGTAGTCGTAGAGGATGACCGCTCCGGTCAGGATCGAGATGATCGAGAAGCTGATCGCGAAGTTGCTGAACCCGCCCATCGTGCGCAGGAGCTCCTGGGCGTATCCCAGCCCGTGGAGATCCTTGACATCCTGGGCGATCTGATCGTCCCGAGATGGTGCTTGGGTCATCGATGCCTCCCTCGACCGTTGGACACCCGGGCGGACACATGGTCGACGCGGCCGGGGCCGGATCCCCTCCCTCAGGGTCCGGTTGGGATCGGAACGCGATCGTGGCCGTTTGGGCCAGCCAATCGCGGATGACGCGCAGTACGCGGGAATGGCGGTCGCCGACACAACGCCCTTCGCTCGTCGGCGCTCAATCGTGGTCGGTCGCGGGGCCCTCCGTTCGACCGTCCGCCGAGAGCGTCCAGGTCGTCCCCGGGGCGGGCGATGGCGGGCACGATACTCCTCGGCTCGACCGTGCGGAAGGGGTCGTGCGCAGTGACCCGGTGACCGGGACGGCCTTGGCACCGTAGGATCGCCCCGTGGACGAAACGGCACGGCCGATCCTCGAGGTCGGGGCGCTCCTGCTGGCGGCTGCCGCCGCCGGCTGGCTGGCGCGCCGGCTGGGCCTGCCGGCCGTGGTTGGCTACCTGACCGTCGGGCTGGTCGTCTCGCCGTTCACGCCGGGCTACGTCGCCGAGCACGACCAGCTCGTCCTGTTCGCCGACGTCGGCGTCGTCCTCCTGCTGTTCGAGGTCGGGATCGAGGTAGACCTCGGTCGCTTGCGCACGGACCAGGGCGCGTTGCTCTGGGCGGCGCCGGTTCAGACGGTCGCGACCGCCGCGATCTCCGGTGCGGCGTTCCTCGTCGCCGGTCTCGAACCGGCCGCCGCGGCGCTGCTCGGGCTGTCGATCGCGCTGTCCTCGAGCGTGGTCATCGTGAACATCACCCGGAGCCGGCGCAGGACGACCGACCCGCACACCGAGCGGGTGCTCGTCGGCTGGGGCGTCCTGCAGGACGTGACCGGCGTGTCGATCGCGATCGTCCTGCTGGCGATCCTCGGCTCGGGCCGGCCGGTCCTCGAGTCGGTCGTGGGATTGGTCGGCTTCGGCTTCCTCGCGGTCGCGGCCGCCCGGATCCTGCCGCTCGCCCTCGTCCGGCTGCGGTCCGAGCACGACCTGTTCCTGCTCGTCTCGGTCTCGACCGGGCTCGCCCTGGCCGGGGCCGGAGCGGTCCTGGCCGGAATCCCGATCGCGCTGGCGGCGTTCATCGCCGGCCTGGCCGTAGCAGACAGCGCCGAGGCGGGCGAGGCCCGTCGCCGACTGCTGCCCTTCCGCGACGTGTTCGCCGTCTTCTTCTTCGTCGCGATCGGGACGCTGATCGACCCGGCCGCGGTGGGTCGCGGCCTCCCGTGGCTGGGGCTCGCGCTCGTCCTCGTGGTCGTCGCCAAGTCGGCGCTCGCCTACGGCCTGACCCGGTTGACCCGGCTGTCGGACAGCCCCGTCCAGGTGGCCGTCGGTCTCGGCCAGATCGGCGAGTTCAGCTTCGTCCTGGCCTCGGTGGGGCTCGCCCGCGGCGTGATCGGCCAGGACGTCTTCGCGGCGATCCTCGCCGCGGTCGCGATCTCGATCGCCGGGTCGACGATCCTGGTCCGGGTCGTGCGCCGGCCGGCGGGGCCGCTGGCGGCAGCCGCCGGTCAGTAGATCAGGGTCGTCCCGGTCGGGAAGCTGAAGGCGAACGCCGACGGCGGTATCGGCGCGTCCGGCGCGAGGTCGACGACGGTCGCGGTCCGGGTGGCCTCAGCCCCGATCGTCTCGATCAGCCGGCTGATCAGGCCGGTCTCCCGGTCGAAGCTGAGCTGGAAGTGGTGATCCGGGCGATCCGCCGTAAGCTCGATGGCCCGCGGGTGGTCGCAATCGAGCAGGATCGCCTCTCGGCCGGCGATCTCGGCCGTCCCCGAGACCCAGCAGCGCCCCGTCGCGAGGACGTTCTGGCAGAACCCGGCCGGATGGACGAAGGTGTCGGGGAGCGTCTCGGCGGGGAGCGCGGTGAGGGCACGGTAGACGGTCGACCGGCCGGGCAGGTCCGGGTCGTCGAGCCCGACAACCGAGCGCCTGACCGGTCGCTGGGTGCCGAGCTTGTGCGGCGCCGAGTACGTTCGGACGATCTCGCCGTCGGTCAGCCAGACCTCGTAGTTGCCGGCCGTGCCGCGGCTCGGCTCGGTCGTCGTCACCCTGGCCTGACCGGGGTGGCGGACGGCCAGGTCGATGACCGTGAGGTGGTCGCCGACGGCCGTTGCGGTCCGCTCCTCGATCCGCATCCGGAGGGTCTCGAATCGAAGCTCGGCGTCCCGGGCGAAGGTGAAGAGCTCGTCGACGCTCGGCAGGCCCATCGCCAGGCTGACGATCTCGGGACGGACCACGCCGTCGACCGCAACCGGCAGGCTGGCGGCGCGATCCCACAGGCGTGTCTCCGACATCGGCCGGATTGTACCGGGGCTGGAGGTGGCGTCGTCTCGCGGCCGCGTCGCTCGATCGCGACGACAGCGGGTCGAGGTGGGTCGCGCGAGGTGCCTTGACAGGTGGTCGCTTCGGGTCTATATATCGTGATGCGATATATCGCCCGAGGAGCTATCTGTGGGATCCGGCATCACCGATCTCGGCCGGTTCGCGGAACCGTCTCTGTACATCCTCGTCTCGCTCAGTGGCGGCGCCAAGCATGGCTACGCGATCATGACCGACGTCGAAGCCATCTCCGGCGTGCCGATGGGACCGGGCACGTTGTATGGAGCGCTCGCCCGGCTCGAGCGTCGGGGGCTCATCGAGGCGCTCGAACCCGTCGACCGGCGCCGTCCCTACCGGCTGACCGCGCTCGGCGCTACGACGCTCGAGGCCCAGCTGGCGAGCCTCGATGGGTTCGTCCGGACCGGCCTCGCCCGGCTGGACGAGCGGAGCTGACGTGCCCGTCGTGACTCGCCCAGCGGCCCACGGGCTCTCACGACGGCAGCTCCTGCGCGCGTCGATCGGCGGTGCGATCGGCTTGTGGCTGGCCGAGGTCGGCGCAGGATTCCTCGCCTTCCTGTGGCCGACCGGCACGCTCGCCCTGGCCAAGGTCCGGGTCGGGACCCTCAAGGAGCTGATGATCGCCAACCCCGGCCTCCCGATCGACAAGGGGTTCCCGGCGTACGTACCCGACGCCCGGGCGTTCATCGTCGTCGTCGACCCGACCCGCCACGAGTTCCTCCCCGGCGAGGACCTGACCGGGGACGGGACCCTGCTCAACGTCCGGGCGCTCTACCAGGTCTGCCCGCACCTCGGCTGTCGGCCGAACCCGTGCATCGAGGACTTCTGGTTCCATTGCCCGTGCCATCAATCCCGCTACGATCGGCTCGGGATCAAGCCGGCCGGCACTGCGTATGGGCCGGCGCCCCACGGTCTGGACCGGTTCGCAATCAGCGTCGACGATCACGGCGTGCTCACAGTCGATCGCACACGGCTCGTTCTCGGGCCGCTGCCGATCGCCCTCGGCCAACCCGGCGTCATCCCGCCGAAGGTGGCGAACGGCTGCCAGTGAGCCCGACCCGGTACGTTCGGCTCTACCCGCGCGCCTGGCGGGCTCGCTACGAGGACGAGTTCCTGGCGGTCCTGGAAGCCGCGTCACTCGATCGGACGGCAAGGGTCGACATCGTGCGCGGTGCCCTCGATGCCCATCTCCACCCGGCCGAGCCGTCGCTCGTGCCAGGCCTGGCGGCCGTCCTCGGCGGCGGTCTGTGGATCCTCGGCACGGTCCCGATTGCGGCGCTGCCGACGCCGCCCGACTGGCCGGGCTACTTCATCGACAGCCTGCCCGTGGCGATCGTCGCGGTCGTCGTCCTGACGATCGCGATCGGCGGCACCTGGCTGCGCGGCGACGGTCGCGGCGGAGCGGCCGGCCGCCGAATGGGACGGGCCGGGATTGCCCTCGCGATCCTCGGCCACGTCGCCTGGGCGGGCGCCCTCGTCGGGACGCTGGCTGGGTTCGGCTACGGCGCACCCGTCGCGATCGTCTCGACGGTCGCCGGGTTGGGCACGGTCCTCGTCGGGCTGTCGCTGGCCACTGCCGGCGACTGGCCGATCGCCGGTCTGGTCATCGTTGCCCCGATCCTGCTCGTCGTGCCACCGTGGGTCGTCCCGTCTCCGGCCGCATGGCTCGCCTTCGGAGCGATCTGGATCGGGATCGGCCTGCTCGAGCTGTTCGGCCGGTCGCCGCAGGTGGGGCCGCTCCGCCTGACCTGACCGCCGGGGAAGGCTGCCGACGTACACTCGGCAGATGACGGCCACCGACAACGCTGCGACCTCCGGCGCCGGACCTGCCGGGCTGCGGATCGAGAAGGACGCCCTCGGCGAGGTCGCCGTCCCGGCGGATCGCTACTGGGGTGCCCAGACCCAGCGGTCGGTCCAGAACTTCCGGATCGGGGTCGGGCGGTTCACCTGGGGACGACCGGTCATCCGCGCGCTGGGCATCCTCAAGCTCTGTGCGGCCAGGGCAAACGTCGAGCTCGGTCAGCTGTCGCCGGACAAGGCGGCCCTGATCGAAGCCGCCGCGCGCGAGGTGATCGACGGCCGGCTCGACGACGAGTTCCCGCTCGTCGTGTTCCAGACCGGCTCGGGCACCCAGACCAACATGAACGCCAACGAGGTCATCGCGGGCCGGGCCAACGAGCTCGCCGGGAGCGGCCGTGGCGGCAAGTCGCCGATCCACCCGAACGACGACGTCAATCTCTCGCAGTCGTCGAACGACGCCTTCCCAACGGTCATGCACCTCGCGACGGTCGAGGAGCTCGAGGGCAAGGTCATCCCCGCGGTCGAGGGTCTCCGCGACACGCTCCGGGCCAAGTCCGCCGCGTATGCGGACGTCGTCATGCTCGGGCGGACCCACCTCCAGGATGCGACCCCGGTCACGCTCGGCCAGGTCATCGGTGGCTGGGCGGCGCAGCTCGACGCTGCGCTCGACGGGATCCACGCGGCCCTGCCGGCCCTGTACCAGCTCGCGCTCGGCGGCACCGCGGTCGGGACCGGGCTGAACGCCGACCCGCGCTTCGGCGATCTCGCCGCCATGGAGCTCGCCGAGGAGACCGGCCGTCCGTTCCGGGCGGCGCCCGACAAGTTCGCCGCGCTCTCTGCCCACGACGCGATCGTCGCCGCGTCCGCCGCGCTGCGCACGCTCGCCGTGGCCTCGATGAAGATCGCCAACGACGTCCGCTGGTACGCCTCGGGGCCGCGGGCCGGAATCGGCGAGCTGCTGATCCCGGAGAACGAGCCTGGCTCGTCGATCATGCCGGGCAAGATCAACCCGACCCAGAGCGAGGCGCTCAGCCAGGTGGTCGTCCAGGTCTTCGGCTGCGACGCCGCGGTCGCCTTCGCCGGCTCGCAGGGCAACTTCCAGCTCAACGTCTACAAGCCGGTCATGCTCGACAACGTGCTCACGGCCGCGACCCTGCTGGCCGAGGCGATCCTGTCCTTCGATCGGAACTGCGCGGTCGGGATCGAGCCGAACCTGCCCCGGATCCGCGAGCACCTCGAGGAATCGCTGATGCTCGTGACCGCGCTCAACCCCCACATCGGCTACGAGAAGTCGGCCGAGATCGCGCTCCACGCCCATCGGACCGGGTCCTCGCTCCGGGCCGCCGCGCTGGAGCTCGGCCACGTCACGCCCGAGGAGTTCGACGCCTGGCTCGATCCCGCGGCGATGACCCATCCGCTCGACGACTGACATCGTCCCGTGAGCGCCGGTCCGGTCGACCCGATCCGCGCGAACAACGCCCTGTGGGACGACTGGACCGCGATCCACGAACGGTCGGCGTTCTATGACCTTGATGGGTTCAAGCGCGGCGGGGTCCGGCTCGGGGCCTACCAGATCGCCGAGGTCGGCGACGTCTCGGGCCTCGACCTGCTCCATCTCCAGTGCCATTTCGGGATCGACACCCTGTCGTGGGCCAGGCTCGGGGCCCGGGTGACGGGGGCCGACTTCAGCCAGGCGGCGATCGACCTGGCGCGGTCCGTCGCGAACGAGGTTGGCTTTCCGGACGCACGCTTCGTGCGATCGGACCTGTACGACCTGCCGGACGTCCTCGACGCGGAGTTCGACGTCGTCTACACGTCAAACGGCGTGCTCGGCTGGCTGCCCGACATCCGGCGCTGGGCACACGTCGTCGCGCACTTCGTGCGGCCCGGCGGTCGCTTCTACGTCAACGAGATCCACCCGGTCATGCAGGCGTTCGAGCCCGAGGGGGTTGGGCCGGGCGAGCTCCGGCTGGCGTTCCCGTACTGGGAGCACCCGGAGCCACTGGCGTTCCCGGTCCAGGGTTCCTATGCCGACCCGAGCGCCGACGTCGGCGATCGGACCGAGTATGGCTGGGACCATTCGCTGGGTGAGATCGTCAGTGCGCTGATCGACGCCGGGCTCCAGCTGACCTGGCTGCGCGAGCACCCGTTCCTCAACTGGAAGCTCGACTTCCTCGTCGAAGCGCCGGACGGCACGTGGCGGCTGCCGCCGGGCAGCCAGGGCGAGCTGCCCTTGTCGTTCTCGCTCCTGGCGACCAAGCCCGGCTGAGCCGGCCCGCCGACGCCCCGCCCCGACCCGAGCCCCTAGACTCCGGAGCATGGACGTCGGACCGGAGCTGTTCCGCAAGGTGATGGGTCATTTCGTCACCGGGGTCACGGTCGTGACGACGTTCGACGGCCGATGGTCGACCGGCCGGGATCACGGTGAACGCCCTGAGCTCCGTCTCGCTCGATCCGCCGCTCGTGGTCGTCGCCCTCGACCGGCGTCGGTTCATCACGCCCATCGTCCACGCCGCGCGCCGCTTCGCGGTGAGCATCCTGGCCGAGGAGCAGCAGGCCCTGTCCGACTGCTTCGCCGGGGCCGAGGTGACGCCCGGGCGCGACGAGTTCTGCGGGGCGGCATGGTCCCCCGGGGTCACCGGCCTGCCGATCCTCGACGGCGCGATCGCGTCGCTTGAGTGCACCCTCGTCGAGACCTACCCGGTCGGCGACCATGACCTGTTCATCGGGCAGGTCGTCGCCGTCGCGAACGAGGAACACCATCCGCAGCCGCTGCTCTACTACCGGCGGCGCTACCTGCGGATCGATCGGGCCGCCACGCTCCCGGTCGAGGGTCGGCAGGAGGGCTGACGGGTGCCGTCGGTGACTGCCAACGGCCTCGACATCGGCTACGAGGTCCACGGTGCCGGCCCGCCGCTCGTCCTCCTCCATGGCGCAACCTCGTCCGGGCGCGAGGACTTCGCGGCGCAGGTGCCGCTGTTCTCGAAGGCCTTCCGGGTCTACCTGCCCGATGCCCGTGGCCATGCCACCACCCGCTGGGACGCGGCGAACGGCTGGACGTTCGCCGAGCTCGTCGACGACGTTGCCGCCTTCGCCGACGCGATCGGACTTGGGACGTTCCACCTGCTCGGCTTCTCGATGGGGGCGATGACGGCGCTCCAGTTCGCCGTTCGCTGGCCGGAGCGGTTGAGGACGCTCATCGTGGCCGGCATCACGCACCCAGCGCGAGCCGCGGACGAGCGTCGCCCGGCGGCTCATGGACCCGGCCTGGATCGACCGGAACGAGCCGGCGCGGGCGGCGGCCCTGGGTCGGCGGCACGACCCGGTCCAGGGCGTCGGCGCCTGGCGCCGGTTGCTGCCCGCGATCGCCCACGACATCGCCGTCCAGCCGCTGCTCGGCGCCGCGCGACCTCCGTCGGATCGAGCTTCCGGCGATGGTCGCCGTCGGCGACCGGGACGTGTTCGTCGCCCGTCGACCACGCCTGGGGCCTCGCTCGTCAGCTGCCGGACGCGCGGCTGCTCGTGGCGCCGGACTGCCCGCACGAGATCGTGGCTCGCCGACCCGCCCTGTTCAACGAGGCCTGTGCCGAGTTCTACCGATCGACCGAGGCGATCGTCGGGCGCAGGTCGGGGAGCTGGCCACCGGCCGACCGGTCGGCCGAGACCGAAGGAGGATCGCTGTGACGACGCTGCTCGCACTCTTCCGCCGACCTGAGGGCGGCGACGACGCACGGTTGGCCTTCGAACGGGCCTACGCTGCCAGCCACCTGCCGCTCGTCGTCGGAACGCCGGGCCTGCGGTCGCTCCGCTGCGATCGGGTCGTCGAGGGGCTGGGTGCCCCGGCCGAGCTCGTCCTCGTGACGTCGATGAGCTTCGACGATCGGGCGGCGCTCGACGCCGGGCTCAGCTCGGATGCGATGCGGGCGGCCGGCCGGAACCTGCGCGAGATCGCCCCAGGGCTCGCCACGCTGCTCGTCCTCGACACGGCCGAGGAGCTGCTCCCCGACGGCTGGCGTTGAGCACTCGAGGTCGATGCAAGGATCCGGCCCGCCTCGGTGTTGTAGAGGTCGAACGAGGGTCAGCCGACCCGCCGATGACGATCTCGAAGGTGGACCGATGAACCAGGCCGACGCCGATCACGATCTCGATGCTCGACTGACTGCGCTCGAAGCGCGAGCGCCCGGGCACGACGATCCGCCGCCGCTCACCCGACGAGCGCGGCGCGGACGCTTCGCGCTCCCGGTGGCCATGGCGCCGGCGCTCGTCCTCCTGCTGGTCGCGACCGCGGTCGCAGGGACGGTCATCGTCGCCAACCAGGCACAAGGCGCTCCCGGCGTCGAGAACCCGGGCCAGCCGCTGGCGGGCGCGCAGATGGAGTGCATGACCCCGCCCGAGGCGGCAGCGTTCCTTGCGAGCCGCGGCTTTGACGTCGTCGTCTGGCAGGTCGAGTCGGGCGACGCGGGGTCGAAGTCGAGCTCGCGGTCCGTGCAGCAGTCCGCCCCTCCCGAGCACGGCTACGTGATCCCCGGATCGATCATCGACGGGAAGCTGTACATGGTCATCGATCAGCGGACAGGCGCCACCGGCAGCGGCGCGTGCTTCGGGATGCCGATGCCGTGAGCCCGTCCGACAACCATGGCGGATCGACCGCGTCGACGGCGATCGGACCCCGGCAGGTCGCGGCAGCGCGCGACGACCACGGCGCGTTCGAGGTCGCGGTCCGGCCGCACTACGCCAGCCTCGTGCGGCGACTGGTTCTGGTCCTCGGCAGCGAGCAGGATGCAGAGGACGTGGCCCAGGAGGCCTACCTCCGGGCATTCCGGTCGTGGGACCGGTTCGACGGAACGGATGTCCGGGCCTGGCTCTACACGATCGGTCTCCGGCTCGCGTTCAACCAGCTCCGCCGCCACCGCCGCTGGCTCGCCGCGATCCAGCGGCTTGAGCCTCGGACGTGGTCGGATCCGTCCGACCCCGACCTGTGGGCCGCGCTGCGCACCCTCGACGGGCGGACCCGAGCCGCGCTGCTCCTGAACGTCGTCGACGGCTACACCCAGCGTGAGATCGGGGCGATGCTGGCAGTCCCCGAGGGCACGATCGCCAGCTGGCTGTCGCGTGGCCGGGCCCGGCTGCGCGAGGAGCTCGGCCGGGAGGGCTGAACGCCGGGGGTCGTACGCGCCTTTCGCGGCAGTGGATACTGGCGGCACGCACCGAGGGAGCCGCGTGACCGACAACGCGCCCGCGCGGGACAGCGAAGCGTCCGCACCGCCGGAGCCGGGAGGGCCGGGCCCGCTCGTCAGGGTCGCCCTGCCCGCCCCACCGGCGTTCGGGCGCGGCGAGCCGGACTCGGGCGTGGCACTCGTGACGATCGACCGGCCGGACGTCCTCAACGCGCTCGACGCCTCGGTCCTGGGCAGTCTCGCAGCCGCCTTCCGGCGGCTCGACGCCGATCCTGCCTGCCGGGCGATCGTCCTGACCGGCAGCGGCAGCCGGGCGTTCGCCGCCGGGGCCGACATCAAGGCGATGGCCGCAGCCACCCCGGGCACGATCGCTGCGATCGGGGGCTTCGACCACTGGGCGACATTGGCAGCGGTCGGGGTACCGGTCGTGGCGGCCGTGCGCGGCTTCGCCCTCGGCGGAGGGTGCGAGCTCGCCCTCCAGTGCGACGTGATCGTCGCCGCCGACGATGCGATCTTCGGCCAGCCCGAGATCAGGCTCGGGGTGATGCCCGGCGCGGGCGGGACCCAGCGGCTGACGCGGGCGATCGGCAAGGCCCGGGCGATGCGCTTGATCCTGACCGGGGACACGATCGACGCCCGGGAGGCGGAGCGCCTCGGGCTGATCAGCCTCGCGGTCCCGCCCGAGGAGACGCTGGATCGTGCCCTCGAGCTCGCGGAGCGGATCGCGGGGATGCCGCCGCTCGCCGTCCGGGCCGCCAAGGCGGCCGTCCGTGCGGCCGACGAGCTGCCGCTCAGCGAGGGCCTCGAGCTCGAACGCCAGGCGTTCTTCGACCTGTTCGCAACCGCCGACCAGAAGGAGGGCATGGCCGCCTTCGCCGAGAAGCGCCCGCCCCGTTGGACGGGACGCCAGGGAGGACTGGGATGACCGACGACTACGATCCGGAGCTGAGGCCGCCGGCGCGCCCGGGTGGGGCCGACTACGGGACGGACTACGGCCGCGATTCTCGGAGACGAGCCGGCGCCCGCCTACCGCGACGCCCCGCCCGACATCCTCGGGCCGATCGATGCCACTTCCCCGGTGAGCGGCCACGTCCCGCTGGCGGCGTCGAGCGCCTCCGCGTCGCTCACGCCGGAGCAGAACTGGGACGCTGCCCGGACCGTCGTCGTCCCGGTCCTCCGGCCGGCCGGCACGACCGGCCTCCGGATCGACGAGGTCGACCGGGAGATGCTCATCGCCAACGCCAACAAGGCCCACACGCTGCCGCTCCTGAGCGACGGTCCGTGCGACCTCGTCGTCGCCTACGTCCTGCCGGCGAGCGGCTTCGACGTGATCGTCAACGGCGAGCACCTCCTTGCCTGGAACGTGGAGCCGTCGGTCGTCCACGAGGCGGCGATGGCCAACCTGGCCGCGTGGTCGGCCGGCGCGGACTGGAGCGACGAGTCGTCCGGCGACCGGCGCCTGCTGAGCTCCGACACGGGCTCCGGGCTGGACGCCGTGAGGATCCTGCTGCCCGAGGTCCGCGAGCACCTGAACCGCGAGCTCGCCTCGGCCGGCCGGGTGCTCGTCGGGCTGCCCGACCGCCACGTCCTCCTGGCTGGGGCACTCCGGCCGGGCGACGACGACTTCGCCACGCTCGTCCGCGACTATGTCGTGGAGCACAGCGGCGAGGCCGACGAGCCGATCGACCGGCGGATCTTCGAGCTGCGCGGGACCGACCTGGTCGAGTTCGCGGGCTGATGCCGGAGGCGTCCTTCACCGCCCTCCGCTGGGAGGTGGCCGACGGCGTCGGGACGATCACGCTCGACCGGCCGGACGCCCTGAACAGCCTCGACGCGACGCTCAAGCGCGAGCTCCTCGGCGTGCTTCGTGAGGCCGATCGGGACGGCGCGGTCCGGGTCGTGATCCTGACCGGTGCCGGTCGCGCGTTCTGCGCTGGCCAGGACCTCAAGGAACGGCTCGTCGCGGATCCGACGCCGCTCGACGTCGAGGTTCGCGAGCGGTACAACCCGATCGTCCTGGCGATGCGCCGGCTGCCGAAGCCGATCATCGCGGCCGTGAACGGGGTGGCCGCCGGAGCCGGTGCCGCGCTGGCGTTCGCGGCGGACTTCCGGATCGCGGCCGACGGGGCGAGCTTCGTCCTCGCGTTCGGCCGGATCGGGCTCGCGCCCGACAGCGGCGCCAGCTGGTTCCTGCCGCGACTCGTCGGCGCGGCTCACGCCGCCGAGCTGCTCTACCTGGCCGACCCGATGCCCGCCGAGGAGGCGCTCCGGATCGGTCTCGTCTCGCAGGTGGTCGCGTCCGAGGCGCTGCTCCATCACGCCCGGACGCTGGCGGCGAAGCTGGCCCAGGGCTCGCCGATCGCGATCGCCCTGACCAAGCGGGCGCTCGACCGCTCGCTCGAGGTTGGGCTCGTCGAGGCGCTCGATCACGAGGCGTCGCTCCAGGGCATCGCCGGGCGCTCAGCCGATCATGCCGAGGGGCTCGCCGCGTTCGTCGAGAAACGGGCGCCCCGGTTCCGCGGGGAGTGACCCGGTTCCGAGTGCCGGCCCTGGCCCCTCGCGACTGGCGGGACTGGTCCGCGGTCCTCTTCCTCGTCGTCTACATCCTCGTCGCGGTCTACGACTGGCGCCTGCCGGGCCGCGACGGGACGTCGTTCGGGCCGGTCTGGGTGGCGGGGAGCAGTCGTCGTCGTCGTGGCGCTCAGGCTGGTCCGGGGCCGCTGGGAGCCGGTCGCCGCCCTCGCCGCGTGCACATCGGTCGCGGCCCTGCTGACGGACCTCGTCCAGTTCAACGGCCAGCTGCTTCGTGACCTCGGGATCTACCTCCGGGCGGGGGCCCAGTTCGCCGCCCAGGCGCCGGTCTACCTGTCGACCGTCCTCACCGAGGCACCGGTCGACAAGACCACCTACCCCTACCTGTATCCGCCGCCGACGCTGCCGATCGTGGCCGTGCTGGCGGCGCTCCCCCGGACGCTCGTCGAAGCCGGCTGGGTCGTCGGCTCGATCCTGGTCGCGGTCTGGGGGTTGCGGCGGGTCGGGCTGCCGACCCGGTGGGCGATCGCCGCCTTGCTCTGGCCGCCGTTCTTCCAGGGCCTGTACGTCGGCAACGTCGTCGTTCCCGCGTTTGCCCTGTTCGCCGCCGCCCCGTGGTTCGGGGCCGGGCTCGTCCTGGCCGCCGCGTTCAAGCCATACAGCGCCATTGCCGCCCTGTGGCTCGTCCGCGAGCGACGCTTCGGCCAGATCGTCCGCGGCGGGGCGATCCTGGCCGGCCTGGCGCTCGTGACCCTGCCGCTCGTCGGCGTCGACTCGTGGCGCGACTGGCTCGACGGCCTGCGGCTCTACGCGCTGTCCCAGCCTCAGGTCCCGGCCCTGCTCGGGCTCAGCCTGGGAGCCTACCTTCCCGGCTGGCTGCCGCTCGTCGCGGCACTCGCGGCGATCGGCTGGGCCTGGCTCGGGCGCGGACTCGAAGGTCTGGCCCGCTTCGGCGTCGCGACGGTCGTCGGATCGCCGTCGCTGTTCGCCCACGGCTTCGTCGTGGCGCTGCCGGCGTTCCTCGAGCTCAACCCGGTCGCCCTGTGGCTTGCGCTCGGGATCACGAGCGTCGCGCCGGGCCTCGGCTGGTGGCTCTCGATCGTCCTCGTCGTCGTGGCCTCGGTTGCCACGGTTCTCCGCCGGTCGACCGGCGGTCCGTGGCCGCGCGCCTACGGGACGGTGTAGGTCACCACGTCGGAGTGGGCCACGACGAACTTCGCCGGTGAGCCCAGCTCGGTGTAGCGCAGGACCTCGAGCCGGAAGTGGTATGTGCCGGGCTCGAGCCGGGCCAGCGCCTCGGACGCGCCCCGGTTGCCGACCGCCAGCGCGACATCCGCACCCTGGAGGACGCTCGGCGTCGGGTCGTCCTTCGAATAGACGATCTTGTACCAGCTGAAGCAGGCGGCCGGACCGTCGTACGGGTTCCAGCTGAATGCCGTCCTGGTCCCGTCACCGGGCCCTACGATGAGGCTGCCGAGCTCCCGGATCTTCCTGGCCCTGACCGACCGGACCGGGCTCGCCGCGATCGGCTTGCCCGCGGCGTTCAGGGCCAAGGTCCGGTAGGAGTACGTCCGTCCGGGTTCGACGCGTGTGTCGAAGGCGTTCGTCTTCCAGCGGACGGTCGTGGACGCGCCGTCGAGGGTCCTCGGTCCGCCGTGCGGTGGATAGCTGGTCGGGATCGACGCCGTCGTGTTCCGAAGGGTCGCGTAGCGACTGAACGTGGAGCCCTTGTACCGGCTCCAGTCGATCACGACGCCGCCGTCGCACGGGGTCACGGCGAGGCGCAGCCCGGGCAGCCGAGCCGGTGGCGGCGTCGATGGGGCGTCCGGCGTCCGCTCGGGGCTGGTGACGGTCCGCGGGGTCGAGTCGGGCGTTGCGGTCGGGCCGGAGCCCGGGGTCGCCGCCGGCGCGGCGGTCGGTCCCGCGGGGCCCACGGCTGGGCCAGCCGATTGGACCGCGTCGGCCGGCGCCGGGGTCGGCCCGAGGTCGATCCCGTCGAGCACGCCGAGCTGGAATCCGAGCGCCCGGTCGCGACGGGCGTTGTCGACCAGCCACGGATCGGCGAGCTGAGCGGGGTCGATCGGGCCGACGGCCAGGTCCGAGGCGGCCCCGCCGTCGACGACGAGGGTCGCCGCCCGGCCCTCTCCGACGGTCGTCCGAAGATCGGGTCCAACCAGACCGATCGCATGCTCGAGCCCGAGCAGTCGGACCCGCTCGCGGCCATCCGCGGTGGGACCGCGGTCAAGGTCGAATGCCGTCCCGAGCGCCTCCCAGGCGACCGGGCCGGTGACGACGACGAAGGTGCCGCCGTCCGGCAGGGCGACTCGCTGGTAGGACCGCCCGGCGAGGAGCTCGATCCGGGTCCCGCTCGTGGCCAGGTCGATCAGTCGGACGTCGGTACCAGCGTCGAGGCGGGTGAGGCTCGCCCCCAGCACCAGCGTCGCCCGCCCATTCGCTCCGACCCGGATCTCGTCGTTTGCGAGCAGCACCGTCCCGCCGCCGAGGGTCGTCGCCAGTCCATCGCGGACGAGGGTGGCTCCCGCGGCCTCCGTCGCCCTTGCATCGAAGGAGGCTGGGAGGAATCGTCCCGAGACCGACCCGAGGACCGCCACCACGAGCGCGGCCGCAACCGCGAGGACCGCCCAGCGCCGGCCGGCGACGAACTCGGTCGGCCGGCGCCAGCCCGGTCCGGGGACCGCCCGCGGCGGACGGGAGCGTTCGATCGCGCCGGCCGCCGCCGGAGATCCCGCCCGGTCTCCGGAGTCCGTCGCGCCGGCGTAGCCGGCCATGAGCTGCGCCCGCAGGGCCGCTGCGAACGATGGATCGAGTCGATCGCGCCTCGACGCCAGCCGCTCGGTACGGACACGCGCACCGGCCGCTGCCAGCTGGCGCTCGAGCTCGGCCAGGTCGTCGGCATCCGGATCGGACGCCGCGTCGAACGGGACGGGCTGGTCGGCCGGGCGGAGGATCGGTCGCCGTCGCCGGCGTGGCTCGTCAGGCCGCATCGGTGGCCTCCCGCGCGAGAGCCAGCCGCAGCGCGCGCAGCGCGCGGTGGACCTTGACGGCCAGGGTCGAGGCCGAGCAGCCGAGTGCGGCGCACAGCTCGTCGGTCGTGAGGTCGTCGTAGAACTTGAGGACGAGCACACGCCGCTGGGCCTCGGGCAAGCTCAGCAGCGCGCGGCGCAGCTGGTCCCGGTCGAGCGCAGCGGCAAAGTCGTCGGTGGCGATCGTGTCGGCCGAGGTCGTGCGGTCGCGTTCCCGATCCGCTCCATCGTCGGGCCCGCCCGCGTCGCTGGCCCGGATCCCGAACGACACGAGCCGCCGGTCGTGCCGGGCATGATCGACGATCGCGTTGGCCGCCACCCGGTACAGCCAGCCGCCAAACGAGTCGTTCCGGAAGGAGCCCGAGCGGAGCGCCCCGAGGGCACGCTCGAAGGTCATTGCGGCAATGTCCTCGGCTGTCGCCCGATCGCCGACCCGGCGGGTCACGAAGCCGTGAATGCGAGGCAGGTAGTAGTCGTACAGCTCGCCAAACGCGGCGCCATCCGAGCGCGCCTGGACGACCAACGTCCGTTCGCGCTCGGGATCCATCCGGCTGGTGGCATCGTCACGACCCATCGCAACCAGGACGATGGGGTTGAGCGGACCGGGCCGCCATCGCACGGCGGTACTGCCGGCGAGGGGACCACGGTCCGCTCAATGGGTCATCGCTGGGAGTGGCTCCCGGCTATGGGATCGTCACCTTGATCGCCGCGGTCTGGCCGAGGACGACCTTGTTGCCGTTCTTGAATCCGACGCACTGGACCCGGTAGAACCAGGTCTGGCCGCTCTCGACGTGGGTGTCGGTGTACTCGGTCTTCGAGCGGTTCTCGATGATGCTGATCAGCTGGCTGCCGTCGGTCCGCGGGACGTAGGACGGGTTCTCGCCGTGCGACCTGACGACCTTGTACCAGTGGAACGCGTCCGCCTGGCAGGCCGTCCAGTCGAGGGCCACGCCGCCATCCGTCAGCTTGGCCTCGAGGCCGAGCGTGCCCGGCGTCGGAGCGGGCTTCTCGGCCTGGGTTCGGATCGCCTTGGCCGGCGTGCTGTTCAGGACCCGGTAGCCATGGGCCGTCTTGTCGATGCAGAAGACCCGGTACCAGACCTTCTTGCCGGCCGGGGCGTGGCGGTCGATGAACATCGTAGTCCCGCGCTCGCGGACGACGCCGACCAGGCGATCGTGCGCGCCGAGCGGCCAGCGGACCCGCGGGTCCGTCGAGCGGACGATCTTGTAGAGGTCGAAGCGGTCGGCACCGCAGGCCGTCCAGTCGACCTTGACGCCGCCCTCGACGTTCGACAGTCGGAGCCCGAGCGGATCGGGCCGATGGTGGGTCGGCTTGGGGTCGGGGTTGTCGGTCGGGGGCGGATCCTTCGGCTTGTCGGCATCGCCGCCGCCGGTGGACCCACCACCCCCGCCCGAGCCGCCGCCGGCGCCGTCGGTCGGAGTGGCGGTCGGGGTCGGGGTCGGGGTCGGAGTGGTGCCCTGGCCGGGCGGGTCGGTCGGACAATCGATCGGATTGCCCTGCTCGTCCTGGCAGCTCGCCGGGGCGGTCGCCGCGGTCAGGACGATCGGGACGGTCGTCGCGCCGAGCGCGACCGCGCCGACGATCAGCAGGGCCGCGAGCGACGTCGGCAGTCCTCGGCCGGTCCGCCGGGGCTTGCGGCTTGGCCTGCCGGCCGGACGGTCGTCCACGGTCACATCGTCAATGCTGACGGGCGCCGTGTGGCCGTCATCCCAGTCGTCGAACCGATCCCCACCCATGAGTCCACTCCCCAAGTTCCACGGTCGTTCGGTCCTGCCGTCCGGCAGGCGCCGAGACCTCTGACCACAGAACGCGAGACGAGCACGGGGATTACCGGTCCGCGCCCATCTGATGGTCCCGGTCGGGCCCCGTACCGCTGCGCCCCGAAGTGGGCCGGCGTACCATCGAGAGCCACGCCACCCGTTCGTCCGACGGAGGAGGCACGACCGCGATGACCGATCCGCTCGCTCTCGACCCGGTGCTGCCGGACCGAGAGCGCAGCCGCCTGACCTTTGCCGACGACGTCCCCCACGACGAGCGCTACCGGATCTTCGAGGAGCACGTGGCCGCCGGGGGCAAGGTCGAGGCATGGGACTGGATGCCCGAGGACTACAGGATCGGCGTCCTGCGTTTCGTCGAGATGCACGCCAACAGTGAGCTGATGGGCGTCCTCCCCGAACGCGAGTGGCTCATGCGGGCGCCCACCCTGCGCCGCAAGCTGGCCCTCACGGCCAAGGTCCAGGACGAGGTCGGCCATGCCCAGCTGCTGTACCGGGTCGCCGAGGACCTCGGCAAGCCGCGCGAGGCGATGTTCGACGACCTGCTGGCGGGGAAGACGAAGTTCCACAACGTCTTCCACTACCCGACCAGGAGCTGGGGCGACGTCGGGGTCATCGCCTGGCTCGTCGATGCCGCCGCGATCGTCGCCCAGCAGGCGCTGCGCGACAGCAGCTATGCGCCGTACGCCCGGACGATGCGCAAGATCTGCTGGGAGGAGTCGGTCCACATCATGCACGGCCGCGACGTCGTCGTGACCCTCGTCACCGGAACGCCTGCCCAGCGGGCGATGGTCCAGGAGGCGCTCGATCGCTGGTGGGGACCGTTGATGCAGATGCATGGCCCGCGGACGCCCCGCGAGAAGGACCGCGACCTGAGCTGGCGGATCAAGGCGAAGACGAGCGAGGAGCTCCGCCAGGAGTTCCTCGGGATCTACGTGCCGCGGATCCTCGAGCTCGGGCTGTCGATCCCCGATCCCGAGCTGCGCTTCGACGAGGGCGCGGGCGAATGGCGCTACCGCGAGCCCGACTGGGACGAGCTTCGAACGGTCGTGACGAACCACGGTCCGATGTCCGAGGCCCGGCTCGCCTTCCGGCGGCTGAACCGGGAGGAGACCCGCTGGGTGCGCGAGGCGATCCTGGGCGACCCGCGGGTCGCCGCCTGACGGGATGTCCGCCACCAAGCCCGTGCCAGCATCCGACACCGGAGCCGAACCGCCGCCGGGCGCGCCGGGCGTCCTCGAACCGTACGAGGTCTTCCGCCAGGAGAAGGACGGCGACCCGATGCGCCATGGTGGAAGCGTGCTCGCGCCCGACCCCATCCTGGCCGTCCACTACGCGCGCGAGCTCTACGGCCGCCGGCAGGAGTCGGTCCGGCTGTGGGTGGTCCGCCGGGCCGACATCCACGACCTCGACGACGCCGACCTCCTCCAGCCGCCGCTCGACCGGTCGTTCAAGAAGCCGGGCGGCTACGTGATGCGCGACAAGCTCGAGGCGGCCCGACGCCAGGCGGGCACCCGGAAGCCACGGGCGAAGGAGCGATGACCCCGGCTGCCTCCGGCGCCGGCCTCCTGCCGGCGACCCGGAACGCCCTGGCCGTCCTCCTCCTCGCGATCGCCGACGACGAATTCGTCATCGGCTTCAGCGACTCCGAGTGGACGGGGATCGCGCCGATCCTCGAGGAGGACGTCGCCATGAGCTCGCTCGCCCAGGACGAGCTCGGGCACGCCCAGGCGTTCTACCGGCTCCTCGCCGAGCTCGTCGATGACGGGCGGGACGCCGACGCGATCGCCTTCGACCGGCCGCCCGAGGGCTACTACCACGCCCGGCTGCTCGATCACCCGCGCGGCGACTGGGCCCAGACGATCGCCCGGCGCTACCTGTTCGACACCGCCGAGGACGTGCGGATGGCGGCGCTCGAGTCTTCGTCCTACGCGCCGCTCGCGGCGCTCGCGACAAAGGTGCGGCGCGAGGAGCGCTACCACCTCATGCACATGGCGACCTGGCTCGAACGACTGGCGCTGGCCCGGGGCGAGCCGAGGGAGCGGCTGATCGAGGCGCTCGAGCGGATCGGGGCGGATGCCGGGACGACTCTCGCGCCATTGCCGACCGAGATGGCGCTCGTGATGGCCGACATCATGGCGGCCCCGGCGGCCGAGCTGGAGACACGCTGGCGGGCGACGATCGACCCCACGTTCGAGCGGTTGCGCCTGCCATCCTCGCCCGGGATCGGCGACCCGGAGGACGCCCGGACCGGACACTCCGAGGCGTTCCGCCGGCTCCACGACGAGTTCACCTCCGTGCGCCGGATCGACCGGGCGGCGACCTGGTGACCGGGATGTCCGCCATCGACGCCGCTACGCTCCGGGCGGGCCTGGCCGACATCCCCGATCCGGAGCTGCCGGTGGTGTCGATCGCCGAGCTGGGGATCCTCGGGCGGGTCGAGGCGGGGCCTGATCGGCTCCGGGTCGAGCTCCATCCGACCTTCGTGGCCTGCCCCGCGACCGAGCTCATCCGGACGGCCGTCGCAGATCGATTGGCAGAGCTGGCGCCGGGTTCCGTGGCCGAGGTGGCGCTCGTCTTCGATCCGCCCTGGACGAGCGACCGCATCAGCTTGTCCGGACGGTCGAAGCTGGCCGCCGCCGGGATCGCGCCTCCGCTGCCTGGCGGTCCGACCGAGCTCGTCAGCCTGGACGCCGCCGTCCCGTGCCCGTTCTGCGGCTCAGCACGGACGCGACTCGACAACCTGTTCGGCCCGACCCTGTGCCGGTCGATCCACTGGTGCCCCGACTGCCGTCAGCCCTTCGAGGCGATCAAGACGGTCTGATCGAGCGGCGTCAGGCGACCACGCGGTACAGGTGCCAGCGATCCGGGACACCTTTGAGCTCGTGCTCGCCTGCGTCCTCGAAGATCAGCCCCGAGCCAGCGACCAAGTCCCTGACCGTGGAGCTGACGAGGATCTCCGACGGGGCAGCCAGCGCCGCGACCCGGGCCCCGATGTTCACCGCGAGCCCGCCGACCTTGCCGTCGATCGTCTCGACCTCGCCGGTGTGGCAGCCGGCCCGGACCTCGATCCCGAGGGGCCGGACCGCGTCCCGGATCGCCTCCGCACACCGGACTGCGCGGGCCGGCCCGTCGAAGGTCGCGAAGAACCCGTCGCCGGCGGTGTCGACCTCGACTCCGCGGAACCGTCCGAGCAAGGTTCGGACGATGGCGTGATGTCGCCCCGCCAGCTCGCCCCAGGCGCGGTCACCGGCCTGCGCCGCCCGGGCGGTCGAACCCACGATGTCGGTGAACAGGACGGTCGCGAGGACCCGGTCGAATTCCGCTTCGCGCTCGCGGATCTCGCCGGCGAAACCGTCGATGGCATCGAACAGCTCAGTGTCCCTGGCGGTCGGCCAGTCCTCGGTCCCCGGGACAATCAGGAACCGTGCCCCGGGGATCTGCGACGCGACCCACGGCGCGCCGCCGTCCCCCGTTCGATCGTATGCGCCCGCCTTCTGGAGGACGAGTGTCGGGACCTGGATTCCCGGGAGCAGCGAGCGGACGTCCGTCTGCTGCTCGACGCGGCGGATCGCCTGGCGAGCCAGTGGGCTGGCGACCAGGCGCGCCCACTTGGCCCAGGCCCTGGCTTCCGCGTCGTCGGGGTCGACGACGCCCATTTTGCGCAGGGACGCTCGCCAGACCTCGGTGGAGCCCCAGTCGAGGTCCTGCTGCAGGGTCCGATCAGCCTCCTCGACCGACCTTCCCCACGGGTACTCGGGGGTGCGCCAGTAGTAGACCACCGGCGAGAGAAGCACCAATCCGGCCGTCCGCTCGGGGTACGAAGCGGCGAACAGGAGGCTCAGGGCACAGCCCCACTCGAAGCCCATCATCACCGGCCGGGTCGCGCCTGCGGCGTCCATGACCGAACGGAGGTCGTCCACGCCCAGCTCAAGCGACAGCGAATTGGGCGATGCCGGACGGTCGGAGACGCCGAAGCCTCGACGATCGAACGTGATCACCCTCGCTCGACGGCCGAATGCCCGGAGGGTGGCTGCCCAGCTCGGGACATCCCAGTTGGCGTCGACGTTCGAGAGCACGTCGTTGAACACGAGGTCATACGGCCCTGCGCCGAAGACCTGGTAGCCGATGTGCAGGCCGTCCTCGGTCACGACGTACTGAGTGTCGGGAATGTCCACGATCAGCGCCCCTGTCGGTCGAACGGTGCCGCCGGAAGGGTCGACCTCATCGGCGAAGTCTGCGGCCCGGACGGACCGACGACAAGACTTGTGGCCCGGCCGACCGGGTAGGCTGGGCCGATGGACGATCGAAGTGCGCTGCCGGCCGACCCCGACTTGACCTCGGGCGTCACCGGTATCGTCGGGGCCGGGACGATGGGCGCCGGGATCGCCCAGGTCGCGCTCGAGGCGGGCGACCGGGTGCTCCTGTACGACGAGGATCCGGACGCGCTCGCGCGGGCGCGCGAGCGGATCGCTGATGGGCTCGCCCGACGACTGCGGCGTCGCATCGGCTGCCCGTCGGGTTCGGCGGCGGTCGGCCCCGGCGAGGCACTCCGGAGGCTGGCGGTCTCGCCGGACGTCGAGGCCTTGGCTCGGGTGGCCGACGTCATCGTCGAGGCCGCTCTCGAGGACCTGCTGGTCAAGCAGGGGCTGTTCGCCCGGATCGATGCCGTGGCCGGCGCCGAGGCCATCCTCGCGACGAACACGAGCGCGCTGTCGGTCGGCCAGATCGCGTCGGCCACCCGCCACCCGGAGCGGGTCGTCGGGCTCCACTTCTTCAACCCCGCACCCCTGATGCCGCTCGTCGAGGTCGTCGCCCCGGACGGGGTCGATCCGGCGGCAGCCGACGCGGCGACGGCGCTCGTCCGGCGCTGGGGCAAGACCCCGGTCCGAACCGGCGATTCGCCCGGCTTCATCGTCAACCGGGTCAACCGCCCGTTCACCCTCGAGGCGCTGCGACTGCTGGAAGTCGGCGCCGGCACCGTCGAGTCGATCGACGAGGCGATGCGGGCCGACGGGTTCCCGATGGGTCCGTTCGAGCTCATGGACCTGATCGGCGTCGACGTCAACCTGGCGGCGGCTCGGGGCATCTTCGAGGCGTCCCGGTACGAACCTCGCTTTCGCCCGTCGGAGATCCAGGAGCGGCTGGTCGAGGCCGGGCGGTTCGGACGGAAGACGGGTGAGGGCTTCTACTGGTACGGCGAGGGCGGACGCCGGCTCGGGCCGGCCGGGGCATTCGCGGCCGACCCCGAGCCGCTCGCCGCCCAGGACCCGAGCTGGTCGCCGCTGTCGAGCGGCGAGCCTGGAGCCGAGGCGCTCGATCGCCTTGGACCGGTTGTCGAGCCGATCATCCTGGCGATCGTGAACGAGGCCTACCGGGCGCTCGGGGACGAGGTCGCCGGCGCCGGTGACATCGACCTCGCGCTGCGGCTCGGGGCCGGCCACCCGAGCGGCCCGTTCGAGCGGACAGCCACGCTCGGCGGACCGGCCGCCGTGCTCGCCCGGCTCGGCCGCTGGCAGTCGGCCGGACCACGGTTCAAGCCCGCGCCGGCGCTCGTCACGGCCGCGGCCGTGGGCGACTGACCGGCTCCCGCCAGCGCATTCGGGCGACCTGACGCATCATGCAGCCGACCCGCAAGGCCCAACCCTGTCGGCGGGGCTCTGCTGGAGATCTCGTGATCCTCGACTTCCAGGCATCCGGTCGACGGATGCGTCCCTCAGCGCACCAGCTCGGTCGGCTCGGGGCCCTCGTCGCGTCGGCAACACTCGTCGTCGCCTGCGGCACCGCGGCTGTCACGCCGTCGCCGAGCACGGCGCCGAGGGTCGTGAGCACGCCGCCATCGACCTCGGCCGCACCATCGAACGCGGCGACGCCGCCCGGGTCGGCGGTCCCCGAGACGCCGGAGCCATCCGTCGACGCGCACGGTGCACCGGACCTCGAGAAGCTCATGCCACTGAAGGTCGGCGACGTCGCGCTCGAGCGGCGCAGCCTGACCGGCAAGGACTTCTACAAGCTGGGCACCTCGCAGACCCAGCAACAGCTCGATGCGATGCTCGCCTCGATCGGCAAGACGATCGACGATCTCGACGTGGCCGACGCCTATGACCCGAGCGGGCTGACGGTGCTCGAGATCGGCGCGTTCCGGGTGGCCGGCGCCAAGTCGACCGAGCTGCTCTCCGGCTGGGTCGCCTCGAACCAGGCGGCGAATCGACAGCTCGTCGTGTCGAACGAGACCGTCGACGGGCGGGCGTTGACGAAGATGGTCGACGGCACCCGGGAGGTGGGTGCGACCACCCGCGCGTTCGTCGTCGGCGACACGATCTTCCTGGTCGGGGCGGACGATCCGGCGATCGTGTCGGCCGCGCTCGCCGGGCTGCCCAAGCCCTGACGGACCCCTTCGACCGGCGTACGATGCCCAGACGCGCCGGCCGTGGGAATTCGTCCGGGCCAGCGGTGCCCAAGGAGATGTCATGACCGCTCGACGACTTGCCGCTGCCGGCGTCGTTCTCGCCATCGCGGCAGCCGTGGCGGGCTGCGGCGGCTCGTCGGCCCCGACCGGCGTTCCGTCGCTGCCCTCGGTCGCCCTTCCGAGCGGGGACAACAGCGGCTTCGCGACGAGCAAGCAGCTCGAGGCAACCCTGCCGACGTCGGTCGGCGGCGTGACCCTGACGACCGGCTCGCTGAACGTCCTCCAGCTGTACTCGAGCGGCAACCAGACGGCCAACTTCCTGACCCTGATGGTGACCGGCCTCGGCGTGTCGCCGGCCCAGGTCGGGGCCGCCGCCGCGGCCGACAGTGGCGGCAAGATCCAGATCGTTGCCGGCCAGTTCGGCGGGGTGGCGTCGAGCGCGATCCAGGCCCAGGTCGAGGCCGTTGCCAAGCAGGTCGATCCCAACGTCACCCTGGCCAGCTCGACGGTCGGCGGGAAGCAGGTCACGACCGCGACCTTCCCGGGCTCCCACACCGGCCCGGTCGTGGCCTACATCACCGGCGATACGCTCTATCTCGTCCAGTCGTCCGACCCGGCGCTCACCGAGGACGCGGTCAAGCAGCTCCCCTGACGATGGCACGCAGCCTCGACCGGCCCCTGCGCGACCCGTGGGTGATCGCCGCCGTCCGGACGCCGGTCGGCCGCTACGGCGGGGCGCTCGCGAGCGTCCGGCCCGACGATCTCGCGGCGACCGTGCTCCAGGCGGTCGTCGACCGGGCCGGTCTCGACCCGGCGCTCGTCGAGGACGTCATCCTCGGCTGTGCCAACCAGGCCGGCGAGGACAACCGGGACGTGGCCCGGATGGCCGTGCTCCTGGCCGGGTTCCCGGTCGAGGTCGGTGGCCTGACCGTCAACCGGCTGTGTGGCAGTGGGCTCCAGGCAATCAACTCCGCCGCCCATGCGATCCAGGTCGGCGACGGTGAGGTGTTCATCGGCGGGGGCGTGGAATCGATGACCCGCGCGCCGTATGTCCTGGCCAAGCCCGAAGCGGCCTGGGAGCGCGGCCCGCGCGAGCTCCAGGACACGACGCTGGGCTGGCGGTTCGTGAACCCGAGGCTGGCCGAGCGGCACTATCCGTACTCGATGGGCGAGACCGCCGAGAACGTCGCCGAGCGCTGGTCGGTCGATCGCGAGCGCCAGGACGCATTCGCCCTCGACTCGCAGCGCAAGGCCGTCGCTGCGATCGAATCCGGTCGGTTCGACTCGCAGATCGTGCCGATCGCCGTTCCCCAGAAGAAGGGCGAGCCGATCGTCGTCGCCCGCGACGAGCACCCGCGAGCCGACACCAGCGCCGAAGCCCTGGCCCGGCTCCGGCCGGCGTTCCGCGACGGCGGCAGCGTGACGGCCGGGAACTCGTCGGGGATCAACGACGGTGCGTCGGCGGTCCTGCTCGTCGAAGCCGATCGGGCGAAGCGGCTCGGCCTCAAGCCGCTGGCCCGGATCGTGTCGACGGCCGTCGCCGGCGTCGACCCGGCGATCATGGGCATCGGGCCGGTCCCGGCCACGCGCAAGGCGCTCGAACGGGCCGGGATCGAAGTCGGCGATCTCGACCTCGTCGAGCTCAACGAGGCGTTCGCCAGCCAGTCGCTCGTGTGCATCGACGAGCTCGGGCTCGATCCGGCCCGGGTCAACGTCAATGGCGGGGCGATCGCGCTCGGCCATCCGCTCGGGATGAGCGGCGGACGATTGGTGACGATGCTCGTCCACGAGCTCGTCCGGACCGGCGGCCGCTACGGCCTGGCGACGATGTGCATCGGCGTCGGCCAGGGGATCGCCACGATCGTCGAGCGGATCGAGGGCTAGCCGCCAGCCCACATCCCGCGCGCCGGGCCAACTGATCCGGTCCTAGAGGGGTGTGGGCAATCCGCCGGTAGCTCAGTGGGATCGGAGCGATTGCCTTCGGAGAGCGCCACGGCCGGCGAGAGCGGACGGCCAGCGATCCTGGACTACCCGAGGACCGTGCTGCGACGGCCGCCGTCGTCGACCGTCGCGCGACCTGTCGACAACTCGACCTCGAGCGCGCACGACGCCTCGGAACCCTCCCATCGCAGGCAAAGGGATCGGCCGGCGGCGACCTCGACCCGAAGGGTGCCGTCGAACGCGGGGTGTGTATTCCGAAGGCGGATGAGGTCGAGCAGGCGGCCGACCACCGGGCGCTCGAGCGCCGACTCGATCTCGTCGGCCCGGTAGTCGTGGCGATTGATGGCGCGGCCCTCGCCCGTGCGCTCGACCGCGGCCGTGTCGTTCGCGCCCGCGAGCAGGCCGACGTAGTAGATCTGCGGGACGCCCCTGGCGAAGAGCTGGATCGCCCGCGCTGCGAGGTATCGGTCGTCGTCCGCTTCCAAGCGCCGAGTAGTAGGTGCAGTTCAGTTGGTGCACATCGACCTCGGCCGGGTCCGTGCCGGACAGGATCCGGTTGACGTTTCCGCCTCGCCGTCTGACCCGATCGGCCAGGTCGAGCATCTCCGCCGGCTCGAGGATGCCGTCGAGGTCCGGACGAACGGGGATGCCGTCGTGGCAGTCGAGGCTCGGTGAACTGCCGGTCGGGCGAGCGGGCCAGGTGCGCCGCCAGGCGATCCGCCGTCGCCCGTTTCGAAGGCGTGCAGCAGCAGGCCCGGCAGCACGAAGTCGTACGTCCAGTACCCGTGGCGGGTCAGCCGTTCGTGGGTTGCATAGCGGTCGTGGACCTCCGGAAGCACGACCAGCCCGAACGAATCGGCCACCTCGGTCGATCCAGTCGAGGAACTCGTAGATCTCCGGCTCGACCATGAAGCAGGTCGTGCCGGGCTTCTTGATGACGTACCCGACGGCGTCGAGCCGAACGATGCGGACGCCATGATCGGCGAACGATCGCAGCCAACCGCGTGATCAGGGAGCGCGTCGCCGGCTGCGTGACATCGAGGTCGATCTGCTCCGACCAGTCGGCCGTCCCGAACGACGTCCAGAGTCGCTCCTGTTGCCCGGTGTCCTCGATGGTGACGGTCGAGAACGGGCGCTCGGGCTTGCGCAGGAAGATCCGCGCGACATCGTCTCCGGGCGGCTCGCCGTCGGGCCACACCTTGTCGAGCGTGATGAACAGGTCGGCGTAGCGCGAACGCGCGACCGTGACGCTGGAAGTCCTGGAACTCCGCGGCTCTGCGCGAGAGATGTGGTTGATCATCACGTCGAGCAGCACGTCGTGGCGGCGCGCGATGCGCCCGATGTCCGCCCACGTCCCGAACCGCGGATCGATGTCTCGATACGTCAGCGGCGCGAAGCCGCGGTCCCCGACGACGGGAACGGCGGCAGGACGTGGACGCCGCGGAAGAGGCCGTCCAGCGGCCCATCGAGCAGATCGCCGAGCGCGCGCAGGTCGCCGCCCAGCGAGTCCGGGTAGGTCAGCAGCTGCGGGCGAGGCGCGACGCGCATGGGGTGCATCGGGTCGGGCGCGCTCTCGGCGCTCGAGGGCGCGTCAGACGCGCGCGATCGATGTCGGCGGCACCGACCGGCCGCCGATGGGACCGATCGCGATGCGCGGTGAACCGCATCGTCATCCCTTCACCGACCCTTGGAGCAGCGCGGTGATGATGTGGCGCTGGAACAGCGACGAAGAGCGACGAGCGTGGGCACGAGGATCAGGATCGTGCCGGCGCACAGCAGCGGGATGTCGGTCGCGTAGTGGCCCTGGAACGCGCCGAGCGCGCCGGCCATCGTCCGCTGCGTCGGGTCCTCCACGAGGACCAGCGCGAGCAGGAACTGGTTCCAGGCCCAGATCGACATCAGGATCCCGAGCGACGCGATCGGCGCCCGCGCCAGCGGGACGTGGATCCGCCAGAACAGGTCCCACGTGCTCGCGCCGTCGACGCGGGCCGCCTCCGAGATCTCGCTGGGCATGTTCACGAAGTGGGCACGCATCCAGAACACCGCGAACGGCATGAACAGGCCGATCAGCGGCAGCACGATCGCGAGGCGCGTGTTGAGGATGCCCATCGCGCGGGCCAGGTAGTAGAGCGGCGTGATGATCCCCTCGAACGGCAGCGTCAGCCCGAACACGAACAGGAGCAGCAGGAGACGCGCGCCGGGGATGCGGAGGAGCCCGATCGCGAACCCCGCCATCGTCGAGATGACCAGGGACACCGGCACGACCGCGAGCACGATGAACACGCTCGACGCGAGCAGCGCCGTCATGTTCGCGACCTTGAACGCCTCGACGAAGTTGCCCCACTGCGGATCGGCCGGCCATTCGAGCCCGCTCGGAAGCGTGCCCGACGGATGGAGCGCGGTCGTGAAGATGCTGAGGAATGGCAGGATCGTGATCGCCATCAGCGCCAGCAGCAGCGCCCGACCCGCGTAGAGCTCGCCCCGGGCGATCCTCATCGGTCGCCTCCCCGCGTCAGGCGCTGGATCGGGAGGATGATCGACCAGGACGAGGACGATCAGCGACGACGGCGAGCGCCGAGGCGAGGCCGACCTGGCGCTCGAGGAAGGCCGAGGAGTAGATCTGGATGCCGGGCACCGTGGTCGACTTGCCGGGCCCGCCCGCCGTCGAGACATAGACGATGTCGAACGCCGCGAGCGCGGCGATGATCGTGACGGTGAGGCAGACGCCGATCTCGTACCGCAGACTCGGGACCGTGATCGACTGGAACTCCTGGAACCAGCTCGCGCCGTCGATCCGCGCCGACTCGTAGAGCGCGGCGTCGATCTTCGTCATGCCGGTCAGCAGCAGGACGGTGCAGAACCCGAGCAGGACCCAGATCCCGATGAGGCCGACCGCCGGCAGCGCGGTGTCGAAGTCGCCCAGCCAGGCGCGGGTCACGTCGCCCAGGCCGATCGCGGTGAGGAACTGGTTGACGAGGCCCGGTCAAGGCCAGCAGCCAGCCCCAGATGATGCCGGCCGCGACCAGCGGGATCACCTGCGGCAGGAACAGGACCGTCCGGGCGGCCGTCCCGAGCCGCCCGGTCGCCACCCGGTGGATCACGCTCGCCGACGACGAGCCCGAGCGTCACCGGGATGAAGCTGAAGAACACGACCAGCCGGAAGGCGTTGAAGATCGTCTCGCGCAGGTCGGGATCGCTCAGGACGGTCGCGTAGTTCGACAGGCCGACCCAGGTCGCGGGACCGACGCCGTCCCAGCGATAGAACGAGTACTGGACCGTCAGGACCAGCGGCTGGAGCACGAACAGCGCGTACATCGACAGGGCCGGAAGCACGAACAGCCAGCCGACGAGCGCGTCCCGGCGGATCCCCCTCAGCAGGGAGATCCGCCGGGACGTCCGAAGCGACGAGCGTCCGAGTCGCCCGGTGTCACGCGTCGCTCCTCGATCGTGCCCTGTCGAGACGTCAGGAGCCCGCTGGCGAGCTCCTTCGCGTACTCTGCCTGAACGGCCTTGAGCAGGCCGGCTGCGTCCTGCTTGCCGCCGACCATCTTCTGGAGCTCCGGCGTCCAGCCCTGGGCGAAGATCGAGCCGGTCGCGTTGGCGATGAAGTCCATCGCCCCGTTGGCCTTGGCGACTTCCGCGCCCGCAGCGAGCGTGTCGTTGGTGACCGATCCGGCCGCGACGGGCGGGATCGCCAGGTCCGCCGGACCGCCGGGGTTCGAGCCACCGCCCGTCACGTTGATCTCGCGTGCCTTGTCGTTCGTGGCGACCCAGTTGAAGAAGAAGGCCGCGCAGTCGGCGTGCTTCGCGGTCTTGCGCGATGCCGAACGTCAGCGGTGCCGACATGGCGGCCAGGGACCCGCCAGCCTCGCGCCGGCGGGAACACGAAGAAGCCGACGTTGCCGGGCTGGTCCTTGTCGTAGACCGCCGTTCTGCCAGTCGCCGTTGAACATGAACACGCCCTCACCCTTGCCGAAGCGGGCGTTGGCGTCGGTGTACTCGATCGCGTTGGCGTCCTTCGGGAAGTAGCCGCTCTTGATCCACTGCTCGAGGTGCTGGGCCGCGGTGAGGTTGCTCGGCGTGTCGATCGTCGCACCCTTGCTTCTGGAAGATCCAGTCGTTGATCGGCTGGGTCGGGCCGTACGCCGCCATCAGTTGCTGCAGCGGGAACGCGAGTCCGCCGCCGCTCTTGGCCGACGTTCCAGACCATGATCGGCAGGAGGCCGGCCGACTTGGCCTTGGCCAGCAGGGCCTCGAACTCGGCGACCGTCTTCGGCGGCTCGGTCATCCCGATCTGCTGGGCGAGCTTCTTGTTGTAGAAGACACCCGTCAGGCTGTTGTTGAGGCCCATCGCGTAGAGAGACCCGGAACCGCGGGTGCCGTCAGTGCTGACCCGGTTCTGCACGAGCTGGGCGGCGGGCCACTTGTCCCAGCCGAACGCCGTCGCGTAGTCGTCGAGGTTCTTGAGCAGGCCGTCCTTGACGAGCGAGATCAACGTCGGCAGCCGGATCAGGTCCGGCGGGTTGTCGCTCGACAGCAGGCGCGGCGTCGAGGTCATCAGGTTCGAGAACTGGTCCTGGCTGATCTTGAACGTGACGTTCGGGAACTGCTTGTGAACTCATCCGCGAGCGCGGGCACGGTCGGGAAGCCCGTCTCGAAGACGGCATTCAGCTCGACGCGGATCCGTGCCGCAGGTCGGGCCCTGCGGCGGCAGCGCTGGGCGGACGGCGCGCGCGGCGCTCGCCGCGGGGGTTGCCGGAGTGGTGGTCGCCGCCGACGAGGGTGACGACACCGTGCCCGGTGCTGCGCAGGCCGCGACCATGAGGGTCGCGAACGCTGCGACCACGAGGCGAGCGGCCGGCACCGAGGCGATCACGCCTCCGTGCGATCGGTTCCTGGCCATGAACGCTCCTCCTCCTGTGTGCCTCCCTGAGGACTGGGTCAAGGCGTTCGCGGGGTCCTCATGCACGGCCCTCCTTCGGGGGCGCCGTGGTCCCACGGACCACGAGCTCGGGCGCCAGGAGCGCAACTGGCGGCTCGTCGGATCGCTGGTCGATCTCGGACAGCAGGATCTCCGCGCCGCGGCGCCCTGACTCGAATAGTTGCTGGCGGATCGTCGTGAGGCCGACGTAATCGGCCGCCTCGATGTCGTCGTAGCCGATGACCGACAGGTCGTCGGGGACGTGGAGGCCGGCCTCGCTCGCCGCGGCGATGACGCCGAGAGCCTGGGTGTCGCTCGCGGTGAAGATCGCGGTCGGGCGTCGTTCGGCGGTCAGCATCCGGCGGGCGAGCGTCACGCGCCTCGTACCGGCCGTGGGCGCCGTGGCCGATCCATTCCGGTCGGGACATCGACGCCCGTCCTGGCCAGCTCGTCGATCAGGCCGTGCTCGCGATCCCGGCTCGAGGTGAACCCGAATGGATCCGCCGACAGCGTCGCCGATGAAGCCGATCGCGCGATGCCCGAGCGCGAGAAGGTGGCTCGCGGCGAGCGCGCCGCCGGCCACGTCGTCACCGACCACGCGCGGCATGGCCGCGATCGGCGGCCGAGTGGACGTCGATGAACACGACGGGCACCGGGCCGCGACTGAGCCCGGAAGCGGCGTCCTCCGGCGGCGGCAGGGACATCACGAGCAGGCCGTCGGTCCGCTGCGACTGGGCGAGCGTCCCGAGGTAGTGGTCGCGCTTCTGGACCGACTCGACGTTGTAGATGACGAGGTCGAACTCGCTGTCGGTCAGCACGGCGTCGACACCGCGAAGCCGTTCGGCGGCCTGCGGTCGAGTCAGGAACGAAACGACCACGCCGATCGTCAGCGTCCGACCGAGGCTGAGGCGTCGGGCGGCCGGGCTGGGCGTGAAGCCCAGCTCCTCCATGACCGTCAGGATCCGGTCGCGCGTCTGCGGGTTGACGACCTGGCTGCCGTTGAGGGCTCGCGAGGCGGTCGCGACGCTGACTCCGGCCTGACGCGCAACGTCGCGGATGGTGACAGCCTTCTTCGTCACGGCAGGCCTCTGCGTTGAAACCGGTTACATGAGACCGGTTTCAACAGACTAGCAGCCTGGTCAAGATGGGTTGATGGTTCTGTCGATGGGACCTTCGGGCCACGGCCGCCCGGTCATTTCGACGTGATGCTTGCCGAAACTCAGGCCGGTGCGTACGATGAGCTCCTACGCCAACCGAACGCCCCCGTGCGGAGGACGCAGCGCATGCTCGAGACCCAGCCGACCTTCCTCAACCTGACCGACGCTGCTGCCGGCAAGCTTCGGGAGATCACGGCCGAGGAAACGAACCCGAACGTCGGCTTGCGCGTCTACGTCTACAGCGGCGGCTGCTCGGGTTTCAAGTACGGGATGATGATCGAGGATGCCCCGACCGAGGAGGACCGCGTCCTTCAGGCGAACGGCGTCACGGTCTACGTCGACGGCAAGAGCGTCGACCTGCTTAAGGGCGCCGAGATCGACTACATCGACACGCTGATGGGGGCCGGCTTCACGGTCAACAACCCGAACGCGGTCAGCGCCTGTGGCTGCGGCTCGAGCTTCCGGACCGCCGAGGACTCGGGCAGCCCGCGGAGCTGCTCGCACTAGGCTCGACCCCGCTCCTCCGTCCGACGAAGCCGCCGGCCCGTCCGGCGGCTTCTCGATTCCCGGGCCGATCGGCGAAGATTGAGTCGATGGAGATCCCGCTGTTCCCCCTTCACACGGTGCTCTGCCCCGGCGTCGCCCTGCCGCTCCACATCTTCGAGCCGCGCTACCGGGCGATGATCGGTCGCTGCCTTGAGGAGGGAAGCCCGTTTGGCGTCGTGCTCATCCGCGACGGGCGGGAGGTCGGCGGCGGGCCGACGAGCATCGCGACCGTGGGCACGATCGCCGAGATCCGCGAGGCGGGCAAGTTCAGCGACGGGCGTTACGAGCTGCTGGTCGTCGGTGCGCGCCGGTTCCGGATCGAGTCCGTGACGGTCGGTCGCGAGCCGTACCTGGTCGGCGACGTCGAGGAGATCGCCGAGCTCGTCGGGGACCCGGCGACCGCCAGGACGTTGACCGAGCGGGTGACCCAGCGCTTCGTCCGCTATCTCAGCCTGCTCCAGCCGGTCGAGGGCGAGGACGCCGAAGAGATCGACGTCCGGGTCGAGGTCGAGCTCGAGGACGATCCGGAGGCGCCGCTCAGCACGGCGCGCGAGATCCCGCTGGACGACCGGCCGGAGCCCGACGATGACGCCGACGAGCTCGATCGAGCAGCCCGCCGGGCCGCGATCCCTGACGACCCGACGATCCTGTCCTACCTCCTGTCGGGCATCATCCAGGTCGACCAGCCGAAGCGGCAGGAGCTGCTCGAGGCGCCGACGACCGAAGCCCGCCTGCGCGAGCTCGTCCGGCTGATCGACCGGGAGGTCGTCCTGCTCGAGCGTCGGCTGCGCAACTTCACCGTCGACCCGCGGGCGACCGCGCTCCGCCGCAACTGATGGGTCTCGGCATTCGCGAGGCAGGCGAGGCAGAGCTCGAGGACTGGGACGACCGGACAGTCGCCGCCGAGAACGGCACGGTCCACCAGTCGCAGGCATGGGCGGCCTACCGGGCCGGCTTCGGCTGGCGGCCGCGCTTCCTGGTCAGCGACGACGGCGGTCGCGTACTCGCGCTCGCTCGACCGTGGCCGTTGATCGGGAGCGACGGCGTCTACATCTCGCGCGGGCCTCTCCCCGAAGCGGACCCGAGACTCACGGCCTCGCGGCTTGCGGCCGTGACCGGCTGGCTGGCCGAGCGGGGCGCGTCGGTCGTGGCATCGGACGCCGAGGTCCCTGCCGACTCCGGGTACGGGGAGCTCCTGGCCGCGGCCGGCTTCCGCCCGATCGACGAGATCCAGCCGTCGCGCCATCGGCTCGGCGTCGACCTGACCACCGCCCGCGACGCAGCGGACCTCCTGGCCGGGTTCAGTGCGACCACTCGGAACATGGTCCGGGCCGCCGAGCGGAGCGACCTGACGATCGTCCAGCTCGGCCCAGTCGATCGCCAGCGTCGGGCTGATCCCGAGGCGGCCGAACGCTCGGCGGCCGAGCTCGACGCCGAGCTTGGGGTGCTCTATGTCCAGATGCGGGCGACCGCCGAGCGGCGCGGCTTCGGGCTGGCCTCGGCGGAGCGGTTCGGCGACTGGTCCCGGCGGGTGTTCGCCGCCGGCCAGCTCGTGTACGTCGCTGCCCATGAGCCTGGCGGCGGGCTCGTCGCCGGTGCGACGTTCTATCGTCACGGCCGTCGCTGGACCTATGCCAACGCCGCCGACGACCCGCGCTTCAGGAAGCCCTATCCGGGCGCCGTCCGGCTGGTCGTCTGGGAGGCGATGAAATGCGCTCTCGCCGAGGGTCGAGCAGAGATGGACCTCGGCGGGGTCGACGTCCCCGGGGCACGCCGGCGGCCGGTCCCGGACGAACCCGCCTACGGCATGCTGACCTTCAAGGAGTCGTTCGGCGCACGCTGGATCGAGCTGGCTGGTGCCCACGAGCGAGTGCTCCGGCCGTTCCGCTACGGGCTCGGCCGGGTCACCCAGCGGCTGGCCGCCGTCGGGGGTTCGTCGGCGGGCCGGACCGCGTAGACCTTGGCCTGCTTGTTCGCCATGTCCTCGAGCTCGGTCGTCGTCCGGACGTCGTAGGTGGCGAGCTCGACCAGGTCGTCGGTCGGGAGGTAGCGTCGGCCCGGGTCGCCGACGAGGACATCGATCCCGTGCGAGCGCGCGCGACGGAGCCAGGGCAGGACGCGCTCGGCGAGCCGGGCGTCGTACCAGCAGTCGCCGGCCAGGATCAGGTCGGTCTCCGGCGGGTCGTCGTCGAGGACGTCCCGTCGCACGACCGAGACGCGGCGGCCGTTGACCCGCGCATTGAGCCCGATCGCCGCCGTAGCGAACACATCGATGTCCGCTCCGATCGCCTCGGCGGCGCCGGCCCGCAGCGCGGCAATCGCACACAGTCCGGAGCCGGAGGCGAGGTCGAACACCCGTCGGCCGATCACGACGTCGGGTCGCTCCCGGAGATACCGCCCGAGTGCGAGCCCGCCCGACCAGGCGAATGCCCAGTAGGGCAGGGCGGCGTCCGGGTCGCCCGTCTCGAGCTGGACCGCGCGCCAGAGCGACAGGACGTCATCGGCCTGGTGAAGGCGGATCTCCTCGAGTCCGGGGACCGGGCGGATGTCGGTGTGGCGCAGGACGAACGAGCGTGGTGCGGTGGCCATCGCTACGCAGCCGTCATGAGTCGCTGAAGCGCTCTTCCTTCCACGGGTCGGCGTCGTTGTTGTAGCCGTAGCGCTCCCAGAATCCGAGGATGTCGTGGTCGAGGAACTCGAGGCCACGAACCCATTTGGCGCTCTTCCAGAAGTAGCGCTTCGGAACGAACAGGCGGAGCGGCCAGCCGTGCTCTGGGTCGAGCGGCCGCCCGTCGTACGTGTCGGCCAGCAGCACGTCATCGTCGTCGAGGACCGACAGCGGGAGGTTCGCCGTGTAGCCCTGTTCCGAGTGGGCCAGGACGTGGGTCGCCTCGGGGCGCAGCTGGGCTCGGGTCAGGATCTCCTGGATCGGCACGCCCTCCCACGCGGTGTCGAGCTTCGTCCAGCGGGTGACGCAATGGATGTCGGTCGTGACCTGCTTGCGCGGCAGGGCCTTGAACTCGGCCCAGGTCAGTGTGAACGGGTTGTCGATCGCGCCGAAGACCCGGAAGTCCCAGCTCGCCAGGTCGGTGTTCGGGATCGATCCGTAATGGAGGACCGGGAACTTATCGGTCTTGTACTGGCCGGGCGGGATGCGTTCGGCGATGGCCGGGTCGGTCGGCTTCCCGAGCAGGCGGTCGAGCATCATGGTCTCCGTGGCGCAGGTTCCCGCTGCATCCTCCCATACCGGGGCGATCGCGACAGGTCGGACCGTACGGGCGATGGGCGCAGCGCGCAGGCGCTACCCTTCACCCATGTTGCGTCCGGCGTCGACCCACGGATGAGCCCGCCCGGCAGCACCCCTGACGGCGAGCCGTCCGAAACCGATCCGGCTGCACCCCGGGTCGTCATCGTGATGCCCGCCTATAACGCCGCCAAGACCCTCGAGCGGACGTACGCGGACATCCCACATGCCATCGTCGACCGGATCATCCTCGTCGACGACGTGTCCCGCGACGAGACCGTCGAGATCGCCCGCCAGCTCGGCCTCGACGTGATCATCCATCGCCAGAACCGCGGGTATGGTGGCAACCAGAAGACGTGCTACGACGCCGCCCTGGCGGCGGGGGCCGACGTCGTCGTGATGCTCCACCCCGACTACCAGTACGACGCCACCCGGATCCCCGAGCTCATCGCGCCGATCGCGCATGGCGAGCGGGACCTGATGCTCGGGAGCCGGTTCCTCGGCGACCCGATCGCGGGTGGCATGCCCCGCTGGAAGTACCTCAGCAACCGGTTCCTGACGACGGTCGAGAACGTCGCGTTCGGGCTCCGCCTGAGCGAATACCACACCGGGCTGCGGGCCTACAGCAAGCGCCTCCTCGAGACGATCCCGTACCACCTCAACAGCGACGACTTCGTCTTCGACCAGGAGCTGATCGCTCAGGTCGTGGCGGCCGGTGGGCTGCCGATCGGCGAGATCGCCGTTCCGACGCGCTACTTCGAGGAGGCCAGCTCGGTCGGCTTCCGGAGGAGCGTCGTGTACGGCCTCGCCACGCTGCGCGTCGTTGCGCGGTTCGTGCTCCACCGGAGCCGCCTCCGGCGCTCGCCGAAGCTGACCTCGCGGCGCCCGGCGGCCTAGGGCCGGATCGTGCGGCGGGATCTCGGCGGCCTCCTTCGCGCGGTCATCGGGATTGTCATCTCGATCGCCTCGCTCGCCTACGTGCTGGGTGGCGTCGACCTGTCGAAGACCGCCGACATCGTCCGCACCGCAATCCCCGCCTGGCTCACCGTGTCGGTCGGCCTGCAGGGCGTCGACGTCCTGCTCCGAGCGGCCCGCTGGCAGCAGCTCGTCGCCCCGATCAAGTGGGTCCGGTTCCGGCCGATGCTGGCCTACCTGCTGGTCGGCTACCTCGCCAACAACATCCTGCCCGCCCGGCTCGGCGAGCTCGTCCGAAGCCACTACCTCGGCGATCGCGAGGGCATCAGCCGGGCGTCGGCTCTGGGCACGGTCGTCGTCGAGCGAGTCATCGATACGGCGGTCGTGGTCACGATCGGGGCGCTGGCGATCTTCGTCCTGCATGTTCGCGGCGTCGTGGCCAGTGCCGTCCTCGTCGGATTGGCGGTGAGCGGCCTGCTGATCGTCGGTCTCGCCCTCGGCGTCGTCGCCCACCGCCTGCCCGGCGCTGACCGGGTCATCGCGTTCGCCGAGCGCCGACCGCGGGTCGCCGAGCTCGGTCGGCGGTTGCAGGAGGGGCTCGCCGTCGCCCGTCACCCGCGGACGCTGGGTGCGACGATCGGCCTCAGCATCGGGGCGTGGGGTGCGAGCCTGCTTGCCGTCGCGGCGGCCGGCCAGTCGATCGGGCTGGAGCTGACGATCGGCGAGGCTGCCCTGCTCGCGTCGGGCGTCGCCCTCGCCACCGCGATCCCGTCGGCGCCGGGTTACCTCGGGACGTTCGAGCTGGCGTTCACGACGATCGCCAAGGCGCTCGGCCTGCCGACGGACGAGGCGTTCGCCCTCGGCTTCATCGTCCACGTCGAGATCCTCCTCCTGACCTCGATCGGCGGGGCGATCGCGTTCCTCCGGCTCGGTTGGCAGCGGAGCGCCCACGAGGTCGGCGAGGTGGCTCGTGGCGTGGTCGACGGCGACGATCTCATCGACGGCGAGCTGCCGGTCGGGCCGGCGCCATCGGCCGCGGACGGGCCGCGGCACTGACCCATCTGCGGTCCTGAGGAGGGACCCGGCCCCGAGAATCGGAAGACCCCGGCGTCGCGGCCGGGGTCTCCGGGGTGGGTGGCGTGACCCCCTAGGGAGCGGGGTTGGCCAGGTCGCTGAGCTTCGAGAGCTTGTACTTGTCGGCCGTCGCCTTGGTCACGACGAACCCGTTCTGGTCCGTCGCGGGGGCCGCGTCGAAGGCTGTCAGCTTGAGCGGCGCGAGCCGCTCCTTGAGCTTGGCCACCGTTACGGCGGGGTCGGCCGATGCCTCGCCCGCGGCCTTGTTGACGTACTCGAGCGCGGTCGCGGCGTACTCGGCGAGGATGTCGATGTCGCCCTTCAGGAGGGCCGGGAAGACGACCTCTCGGTTGCCGAGCTGGAACTTGCGCTCCACCTTGAACCCGTTCGCCTCGAGGACCTGGGCGAAGATCTCGCCGAGGATCTCCTGCTCGTAGAAGTTCGTCGAGCCAACCTTGACGGTGATCCCGTTGCCCGACGTCCCGCCGGTCACCAGGCCGTTGGTCGCGAGCCACGCGCCGGCGACCGACTTCGAGTCCTTGCCGTCGACGGTCACCTGCTTGTTGAGGTCGGTCAGCTGCTCCTGGGTCAGCTTGGCCATGAACGGGTTGATCAGGTCGGCCAGGCCGGGGGCCTTCGCCAGCAGGTCGTTGCGCACGACCGGGATCAGGTTGTCGGCCAGCTGGAGATGCTTGTCGTCCTCGAGCAGGACCAGGTTGTGGGTCTGGATCGACGGATCCGAGGTGAACAGGAGGGCCACGTCGACGAGGCCGGAGTCGATCGCGCTGACGGTGAGCGGGCCACCCGCATCGAGCGGCAGGAACAGCTTGAAGTCGATCCCGTAGGTCTTCTTCAGGCCGACCGCGCAGAACGGTCGCTGGGGGCACTCGGGCGGGCCGCCGAGGGTGAGCTGGGATGCGATCGAGCCGGTCGGCGCCGCGGACGCCGGAGAGGCTGCGGTCGATGGACTGGCGGCGACCGACGGAGCCGCCGTCGGCGCCGCCGAAGCTGATGGACTGCTCCCACCCGACGTGCACGCGCTCACGATGAGCGCGACAACCGTCGCCCCGAGAGCGGCCCTGCGGATTGTCCGCATGGGTCCTCCTTCCTGATCGTCCGGCGTCGCTCTGGGGACGTCGCCACAGACGTCCGCGGACTATACCCCGGGAGGCGCGATCGGGCCCTCCGCGCCGCCCGGACGATCGTTCCTCGCGGCGACCGCGGACCAGGCTAGGGCAGCGCGGCCGGTGGCGGCCCGTCGAGTCCGGCGATCGACAAATCGGATGGACCCGAGGCCTGGGCCAGCCGGATTCCGGGCGAGACGAGACGGCGCTCGGCCAAGGTCAGGCTCCGCTCGGTGACGACGGCCAGGACGGCCACCAGGATCGCCCCGGCGACGAGCATCGCCTGGTCCTGGAGGGCGAACCCGTCGACGATGTAGCGACCGAACCCGCCTCCGGCGATGAGCGCCGCGAGCGTCGCGGTGGCCACCGCCGCGACCGCCGCCGTGCGGACGCCGGCCACGAGAATCGGCATCGCCGCCGGCAGCTCGACCCGCGGTCAGGACTTGCGACTCACGCATGCCCATCCCCCGCGCGGCGTCGACCATCTCCCGATCGACTCCGCGCAGCCCGACATGGGTGTTGGCCAGGATCGGCGGGATCGACAGCAGCACGAGCGCGAGGAGCGGCGTGAGCAGCCCGAACCCGAGGATCGGGAAGAACACGAGGAGCAGGGCGTAAGACGGGATCGCCCGACCGAGCCCGGCCACGTTGAGGGCGAGTCCACCGCCGCGACCAGTGTGGCCCGTGTAGAGGCCGATCGGGAGCGCGATGAGGAGCGCCACGACGATCGCCAGGAACGCCAGCTCGACGTGCTCCAGGAACCGGGTCGGGATCCCGTTGCGGCCCTCCCAATGGGCCGGATCGGCAATCCAGCTGAGCGCGCCGCTGATCTCGTCCATCGGCTCAGCCCGCTCGCCGCGCCCACGGCGTCAGGAGCCGCTGGACGAGCTGGAGGAGCAGGTCGAGGACGAGCGCGACGACGACGGTCAGGACGAAGCCGACGTAGATCATCGTCGGGAACTGCCGGTTGAACCCACGCAGCATCAGCTGGCCGAGGCCGCCCTCCCCGATGACCGCCGTGACCATCACCAGCCCGACCGTCGTCACCGTCGCGATCCGCACCCCGCTCATGATGACCGGGATCGCGAGCGGGAGGTCCACGGCGATCAGTCGCTGTCGCGGGCTGTAGCCCATGCCGTCGGCCGACTCGCGGACCTCGGCCGCGATCCCGTCGAGCCCGGCCAGGATGTTCCGGGTCAGGATGAGCAGGGTGTAGCTGATCAGCCCGATCTCGGCCGTGACGAGGGTCAGCCCGGTGAACGGGACGAGGAAGGCGAACAGCGCCAGGCTCGGGATCGTGTAGAGGATCCCGAATGTCGCGGTCACGGGGCCGCGCAGGAACCCGAGCCGGCGGATGAGGAGGGCAGACCCGAGGCTGATCGCCAGGCCGACCCAGACGGCGAGGACGGTCAGCACGAGATGGTCGATCAGGGCACCGCCGATCACCCCCAGGTTGTCGACGATCCAGTCCGGCCGGATCATCGCGACGCCCCGGCTCCGACGGCGCCCTGGCCCCGGCCGACGGGCACCCGAAGCTCGGCGACGATCGCGTCGAGCTCGATCAGGCCGGCGACCCGCCCGGCGCCGTCGACGAGATTCCCGGCCTGGACGTCGGCCTCGAGCAGCATCGACAGGGCGTCCTTGAGCGTCGTCCGCGGCCCGAGCAGCGGCGACGTCGGATTGGCCAGGTCGGCCGGCAGCGGACCGCTCGCGGGCAGGTCCGCCTCGTCGACCCAGCCGATCGGCCGATCCTCGTCGTCGACGAGGAGGAGGTACGGCGAGTCGCCCGCGACCAGGCGGCGCCGGGCTTCGGCGGCATCCTCGCCCGGATGCGCGGTGATCGCCGGCGACGGGGCGAGCTCGCCGACCCGGACGAGCGACAGGCGCTTGAGCCCGCGGTCCGCGCCCACGAAGCGGGCGACGAAGTCCGACGCGGGGTTGGCCAGGATCTCGGCTGGCGGCCCGAACTGGGCGAGGCGCCCGCCGGCCTGCATGACCGCGACGAGGTCGCCCATCTTGATCGCCTCGTCGATGTCGTGGGTCACGAACAGGATCGTCTTGGCCAGCTCCTCCTGGAGTCGCAGGAACTCGTTCTGGAGCCGGTCGCGGACGATCGGATCGACCGCGCCGAACGGCTCGTCCATGAGCATCAGCGGTGGGTCGGCGGCGAGCGCCCGGGCGACCCCGACCCGTTGGCGCTCGCCGCCCGAGAGCTGGCTCGGGTAGCGGTCGCGGTACGCTGACCGGATCGAGGCCGACGAGGCCGAGCAGCTCGTCGGTCCGCTCGCGCTGGCGCGCCTGCGTCCCAGCCGAGCAGCCGCGGGACGACCGCCACGTTGTCGCCGATCGTCATGGTGCGGGAACAGGCCGGTCTGACTGGATGACGTAGCCGATGCCGCGGCGCAGCTCGGTGACCGTCCGGGTGGCGGCATCGACGCCGTCGATGAGGATCCGCCCGGAGGTCGGCTCGATCAGCCGGTTGACCATCTTGAGCGACGTCGTCTTGCCGCAGCCGGACGGCCCGACGAGGACGCAGATCCGGCCGGCAGGCACGGCCAGCGACAGGTCGTTGACGGCGCCCGGCGTGCCGGTCTCGGTCCGGCCGTAGAACTTCGTGACGTGCTCGAACTCGACGGTGGCGGCCTGCGTGGGGGGCATCGCGACGGATCTACCTCGGAGGCTGGTCGCCCGACATTACCCGAGAACCCGACGGTCCGGATTCGAGCTCGCCGAGGGTGGCCCGAGCCCGGCTGGCGTGGGGCTCGGCCCCGAGCAGCTCGTAGGTCGCGAGGGCCTGGAGCACCAGCTCGCCTTGAGCGCGGCCACCAAGCGCCGCCTGCATCTCGCGGGTTCGGGCCGCCTCGAATGGAGCCAGTCGGTCGAACGTCACGCTTGCCCGCTCGAAGAGGCGCAGCGCCTCGTCGGTTGAGCCGGCGGCGGCCAGGGCACGGGCCTCGGCGCGGTCCGCGGTCGGCGCGGCGAGGGCCAGCAAACCCGCTCGCGCCCGGACCTCGGGCAGGAACGCGCGTATGGCGTCCCAATCCTCGAGCGCAACCAGCGCGTCGAGCATGACCGCGAGCTCGATCGCCGGCTCCTCGGCGAAGTTGCGCGTCCCGCTGTCGAGCGCTCGCTGGGCCATCGCCCGAGCGCTCGCCGCATCGCCGAACGCCAGCGACGCCATCGCCTGCAGGGCCTCGACCATGCCGACCGGCCCCTCGCCATCGGGCATCAGCCCGGCGACGGTTCGCGCCCGATCGAGATCGCCTCGGTCGGCGAGGACGACGGCCCCCAGCGGGAAGCCGCCCATTGCGAACGGGCAGGAGGAGTCACTCTGGGCCTCGAACGCTGCGAGGTGCTCGTCGATCAACCCCGGGATCTCGGCCCATCGACCAGCCAGGAACAGCGCGGCCATCAAGGTCATGGTCGAGTGGTTGACGTCGTGCGGCCGGAGCTCCCGGCCGATCCGCAGCGCCCGTGACATCGGCTCGATCATCGCCTCGGCCTCGCCGGCCACCCAGGTCAGCGTGTTGCCGGCCTCGACCAGTCCGAGGTGGCGCTCGCGGGGGTCATCGCAGATGTCGCTGACAACGAGCTGGCGACGGGTGGCCGCCACGCTCCCGTCCACATCGCCATTCACGATCAACAGGGCCCGGCGGATGTGGAGCACATTGGACTCGAGGATCGTGTTGCCCGTCCGCTCGGCGTAGGCCCGGGCGGCCTCGAGCGCATCTGCCCGCTCGCGGTACGGGATCGGATCCGTCCGATGGAACGCCATCCAGCGGACCCCGGCGGCGGCCTTGAGGAGGTCGAGCCAGGCACGGGTGTCGCGATCCGGTCCGCCCTCGAGGCCGGTCCTGACGTACGAGTCGATCGTCTCCGGCTCCATCGGCGTGGCAAACGAGCCCCACATGATCGCGGCCATCCGGGCGACCTTCATGGCCAGCCGCGCCACGTCAGAGCCCGACCCGGGCAGCTCCCGTCGGAGGGCCATCGCGGGGTCCCAGGCGGCTCGGGCGAGATGGCCGTCGTAGCCGGCGTCGTGATCGTCGCCGAGCTCCTCGAGGGCGACGGCTCGCTCCTCGGTCGTCAGGGCCAGCTCGATCGCCCGTTCGTGGAGGCCGACCGCTCGATCGAGCGCGTACCTCTTCCGGGCGGTCGCCCCACCGACGAGGAAGGCGGCCATCGCCCGGCGGCGGAGCTCGGCGAGCTCGGTCGATCCGGCCGGCCAGGCCAGGTCGGCCCCGTCGCCGAGGGCTTGCTCGTAGTGGAACGCGATGAGCTCGGCCAGCTCCTCCGAACCCTCTGGACTGAGCGTGCCGAGCCAGCCGGCGACGGCGGCATGCGCCGTGGCCCGGCGGGCGATCGACAGCCCGGCGTACGCCACGTCGCGGATCAGCGAGTGCTTGAAGGAATACTCGACCTGGCCGGACAAGGTGGAGCTCGGACGAAGGGCCACCAGGCCGCGGCGCTCGAGCTCGGAGAGCCGATCGTCGATGTCGGCCGACCCGACCGCCAGTGCCACCGGCTGGTCCCAGAAGATGCGGCCGACGACTGCTGCCTCGCGGAGTACGCGCCGCTCCGGCTCGGGCAGGCCGTCGATGCGGGCCGCGAGCAGGCCGTGGATCGTGTCCGGAATGACCGGGCTCGCGGTTCCGCCGCGCGACAGCCAGCGGCCGTCCTCGCGGACGAGGGAGCCCATCTCGACCAGTCGCGTCACGATCTCCTCGATGAAGAGCGGATTGCCCTCGGCCGTCGCGAGGATCTCGTCCTCGACCGCCGGCGGCAGGTCTCGACCGGGCAGCAACCCGTCAAGCAGGCCCGAGCTCTGGCGACGGTCGAGCGGTCGCAGCGAGAGGGCAGCGACGTCCGGTCGCCCAGCCGCGAAGGAGGCATGGGTCTCGGCGAACTCCGGACGGGCCGTCGCCACCAGGAGCAGCGCTCCGGTCGACCTGGCCAGGATCCGCTCGACCATCTCCCTCAGCAGGTCGCTCGCCCAGTGCATGTCCTCGAGGACGACGACCGTCGGCCCGCGACTCGCCAGGGCGCTTACGAACATCGGCCAGCGTCGACCGAGATCGGAGCTGACGGCCAGCGGCCGCGCCCGATCGAGCGGGTTGTCGGGCAGGGCGATCCCCGCGGTCGTGGCCAGGGCGAAGATCGTGGCCTCGGCGTCCGCCTCGGCGACCCCGGCAGATGCGAGCAAGGCCCCAGCCCGTTCCCGCAGCTTGGAGGCCGCAACAAGGGTCTCGTCGTCGAGCGCGATCCCGCATGCGCTGCGCACGACTTCCGCCAGCGGCCAGTAAGTGATGCCCTTGTCGACAGCCGGGGAACGCCCACGCAGCGCGACCAGGTCGGGGCGCTCCGACGATGCCAGGGCGACGGCCTCTCGGACGAGGCGGCTCTTGCCGATCCCGGCCGGCCCGTAGACAAGGGCCAGCCTCGGCGAGCGCGACTCGATCGCCTCGTCGAGCAGATTGCTGAGCACGGCGAGCTCGTGCTCGCGTCCGACGACCCGGGCCTGTAGGTTGCGCGCCGGCCCCTCCTCGAGCGCCCCTGAGATCCGAGCGACCAGCCGATGGGCCACGACCGGCTCCGTCCGTCCCTTGACCGTGATCTCAACGGGCTCGGCGTAGCGGAACATCGATCGCGTCGCCTGGAACGTCCGGTCTCCGACGATGACCTGGCCCGGTGTGGCGGCCGCCTGGAGACGCGCAGCGACGTTGACGGCATCACCGGTGACCATCGGCCGGTCTGGCCTGACGTTGGTCGGGGTGATGACGTCACCGGTGTTCACGCCGACCCGGATCCGCAGCTCGACGTCCGTCCGGGCGGCGAGGTCGGCCGCGAGATCGCCCACCCGCTCGACGATCTCGATGGCTGCGCTCACGGCCCGGGCCGGATCGTTTTCCCGGATCCGCGGGACGCCGAAGACCGCGACCACCGCGTCGCCGATGTACTTCTCGACCATGCCGCCCCAGGCCTGGACGGTCGATGCTGTCGTGGAGAAGTACGACTGCAGGATCGCCCGGACACGCTCCGGATCGCGGCCCTCGGCGAGCGCGGTGGACTCCACGAGGTCCACGAACACGACGGTCGCGACCTTGCGCTCCTCCGCGGCGTCCTCCGCGGTGAGTGGCAGCCCGCAGGTCGGGCAGAACCGCGCGTCGGCCGGGACCGGGGTCGAGCACCGCGGACAGGCCGCCGGAAGCGCAGTCCCGCAACTGGCACAGAAGATCGCACCGGCGGGACTATCGGCCCCGCAGGACGGGCATTGCCGACTCACGCTCGGAGTCTACTCGGGCGTCATCGACCTACCGCCTCGGCAGTCCTCCGTCAGCCAGCGTCGACGAGCGGCTTGACCTCGCCGATGAACCGCTCGAACGTCTCGACGTCGTACGGGGCCGGCTGCTCCGAGATGACCGTCCGGAAACCGAGCGCGACGTACGGCCGCAGCCGATCTGCGATCTCTTCCGAGCTGCCGTTCCAGAACGTGTCGTCGTCCTCGAGATCCGACAGCGGCGTGCGGTTGTGGGCCATCGCCTCGTGCCAGACGCGCTCCGCCTCGGCCTTGCTGTCGCGGATCGTGAGCTTCACGCCGAGCGTGAACTCGATCTCGGCGATGTCACGCCCGACCGCGGCGCAGTGCTCGTGGAGGACATCCACCTTGTGACTCATGAGCTCGAGCGAACCCATCGCGTTCCACATGTCGGCGTGGCGAGCCACGGTCCGCAGCGTCTTCTTCTCGCCGCTCCCGCCGATCATGATCGGGAGACGGCGCTGGACCGGGAGCGGGCTGTGGCGCAGGTCGTCGAAGGCGTAGCGCCCGCCGGGCGGCGAGCTGACGGACTTGCCGGCGAGGACGTCCTCGATCGCCGCGACCGACTCCTCGAGCCAGTCGAGCCGCTGGCCGAAGCCAGACCCGAAGTCGATCCCGTGCGCCTGGTGCTCGAGCTCCATCCAGGCGCCGCCGATGCCGAGGATCGAGCGGCCGCCGCTGATCTGGTCGAGGGTCGCGGCGGTCTTGGCCACGAGCCCCGGGTTGCGGAACGTATTGGCGCCCACGAGCAGGCCCAGCCGGGTCCGCTCGGTGGCCATCGCCCATGCCGCGAGCGTGGTCCAGCCCTCAACGATCGGCTGGTACGGATCACCGAAGATCGCATAAAGGTGGTCCCAGGTCCAGAGGTGGTCGTAGCCCAGCCGGTCGACTCGCCTGGCTGCGTCGAGCAGCTCCGGCCAGCCAGCCGCCTGGCTCCAGAGGAGGATTCCGAGCTTGAGGTCGCGGTCGGGCACGGCGTCTCCTTCGAAGTTGGATGGCGATCTGGCGGGCAGGTCCAACGGTACGCCACCGTGGGCACGAGGCGCAGCACGGATCGGCGTCCGCTCGCCTTCACGGCCGGACGACCGTCGAGTACATTTCGGCGACCGGGCGTGCCCGATGCCCACACGACCGGAGGCCGCGGAAGCGGGGTACGTCAATGGTCTGCGCGACGTGCGGGTCTTCGAACGACGCGGTTCGCCGGTTCTGCATCGAATGCGGCTCGCGGCTGGCGGCCGGCTGTCCGTCATGCGGCGCGAACAATCCGGCCGGGGCGAAGTTCTGCGGCGATTGCGGGACCGCCCTCGGGGAAGCCCCGTCCGGAGCACCCGACGGCGTCGAGCCGATCGCCGAGGGACCCGACCGCACCGGCAGCGCCGAGCGACAAATCGTGTCGGTCATGTTCGCCGACCTGGTCGGCTTTACCGCTGCGAGCGAGCATCGCGACCAGGAGGACACGCGCGACCTCCAAGACCGGTACTTCGCGATCTCTCGGCGGATCGTCGAGCGCTACGGCGGCACGCTCGAGAAGTACATCGGCGACGCGGTCATGGCGGTCTGGGGCGCGCCCAGAGCCCACGAAGACGACGCCGAGCGAGCCGTCCGGGCCGCTCTGGACCTGGTCGAAGCGGTCGGCCGATTGGCGACCGACGACGACCTGCCGCTCCAGGCTCGGGCAGCCGTGATGACCGGTGAGGCCGCGGTCGCCACCGGGGCGGCCGGCCAGGGGTTGGTCACCGGCGATCTCGTCAACACGGCCGCGCGTCTTCAGTCGGCCGCCGACCCGGGCGGCGTCCTGGTCGGCGAGGCAACGCAGCGCGCCGCGGGCGCGGCGATCGCCTTCGCGCGGGACGACGACCACGTGCTGAAGGGCAAGGACCGTCCGGTCGCCGCCTGGCGGGCAGTTCGGGTCGTGGCTCGCCCCGGCGGAGCCGGTCGGGAGACCGGCCTCGAGGCGCCGTTCGTCGGGCGCGAGCGGGAGCTTCGGCTGCTCAAGGAGCTCTATGACGCGACGGCCGCGGACGGTCGGATCCAGCTCGTGTCGATCGTGGGTCATGCCGGTATCGGCAAGAGTCGTCTCGCCTGGGAGCTCGAGAAGTCGGTGACCGGCCTGGCGGAGCCGGCGATCTGGTTGCAGGGACGGTCTCCGGCGTATGGCGATGGGGTCACCCTCTGGGCGCTCGCCGAGATGTTCCGGCAGGCGGCCGGGATCGCCGAGTCCGACGACGTCGCCACGAGCGAGCGACGGTTGTCCGAGGCCCAGGACCGCCTCGACCTGAGCGACGACGAACGGGCATGGGTCGGACTCCTGCTCGGTCATGACGCCGGGGCCGGTGGCGAGCGAGAGGAGCTCTTGGCGGCCTGGCGGCAGGCATTCGAGCGGATCTCGCGGGTCGCCCCGCTCGTGCTCGTGTTCGAGGACCTCCAGTGGGCGGACGACGGTCTTGTCGACTTCGTCGAGGAGCTCCACGATCGGTCGCGCGACTCCCGGATCCTGATCATGACCCTCAGCCGGCCCGAGCTGCGCGAACGGCGACCGGGCTGGGGCGCCGGGCGGCGGAACTTCGTCTCGATCGACCTCGAGCCACTCCCCGACGACGCGATGGTCGCCCTCCTCGAGGGCCTCGTGCCTGGACTCCCGCGGTCGGCGGTCAGCGCGATCGTCGAGCGTGCGGCCGGCGTGCCCCTGTACGCCGTCGAGACGGTCCGGATGCTCATCGGCCAGGGCCGGCTCGTTGCCGACGACGGCCGGTTCACGGTCAGCGGGAGACTTGACCGCCTGGAGGTCCCCGAGACGCTCCACGGCCTGATCTCGACCCGTCTCGATGGCCTGCCCGAGCGGGATCGCGAGCTGGTCGGCGACGCCTCCGTCCTGGGCCTGGCGGTCCAGGTCGACGCATTGGCCGCGCTGGCTGGCGTGCCGGCCGCGGAGCTGACCGGGCGGCTGCGGTCGCTGGTCGACCACGAGATCCTGCGTCTCGAGTCGGATCCGGTGTCGCCCGAGCGCGGGCAGTATCGGTTCCTTCAGGCGCCCGTTCGGGAGGTGGCCTACGCGACGCTCTCGAAGCGCGACCGGCGAGCGAAGCACCTCGCCGCCGCGGCGTTCTACGCGGCGCGACCCAGCGACGAGACGGCCGTGGTCCGTGCCACCCACGAGCTCGAGGCCCTGCGCGCCACCTCGCCCGGACCCGAGGCGGATACGCTCGCGGTCCAGGCCCGGACCAGCCTGCGGGCCGCCGCTGAGCGGGCCGCGTCACTCTGGTCGAACACCCAGGCCGCGGATCTGTACGAGTCGGCGATCGCGATCACCTCCGACCCGGCGGAGCTCGCCTGGTCGCGATTGCGTTGTGGTGAGCTGGCCGTCCTCGGGGCTCGCTACGAGCAGGCCGACTCGCGCCTCCGGGAAGCGATCGAGGAGGGCCATCGCCTTGGCGATCAGACCGTCGTCGGGCGCGCGACGCTGAGCCTGGGTCGTGCGTTCATACGACGGTCGATGATCTCTGAGGCGATCGCGACCCTGCGGCCGGTGGTCGACGCGAGCCCAGACCTGGCCGCGGATGAACTCGGTGCTGAGTGCGCCGCCGAGCTCGCACTGGCCTACCTTCTCCTGCCGGACCTCTCGAGCGCGGCACCGCTCATTGACCCGGCCTTCGCGGCCGCCCAGCGATTTGATCGACGCGACCTGATGGTGTCGCTCCTGGTCTCGCGAGCCTGGCTCGTCGAGGACCTCGGGCTCAGGCCGTGGGAGGCGCACGCGATCCTGCGCGGGGCGCTCGCTCTCGCCGAATCCTGGGATCTGCCGACGCGCGCGCTCGAGATCCGGACCAACCTCATGGCGTTTCTGGACCTCGTCGACCCGCAAGATAGCCTGACGATCGGACGAGCCGGTCTCGACGAGCTGACCCGTCTGGGCGTGGATCCGAGCTATTTCCTCGGTAATCTCAACGATGCGGCGTTTCTGACCGGCGAATGGGATCTGGCCCTCGAGCTCGCAGGGAGGTTCGAGCGGGACGACGAGACGCCAACTACAAGGCTGAATCGGGTCTTCGCGCGTTGCATGATCGCCGCGGCCCGCGGCGACATCGAGACGGTGCGGCCGGTGCTCGCGGAGTTCCAGCGGGCCTTCCAGGGATCCACGAACGCTCAGGACAAGGCCGGCCTGGAGATGAGCACGGCCTACATCGAGCTCATGGTCGGGGATTTCGCCGGCGCCCGCCGCCACGCTCTGGCGGCCTACGAAGCGATGCCGGTCGCCTTCCTCTGGTGGACGATGATCCTCGCGGGGGAAGCCGCGCTCGCGCTCGGCGACGTCGACGGAGTCCGCTCTGTCCTCGGGATCATGGCCGGACGCCAGGTCCACGGGCCTCGCATCGATGCGGTCCGCGACGTGCTACGGGCCGGCATCGACGCGATCGAGGGCCGTACCGACGAGGCGCGTGCGGGCTTCGATGCCGCGATCGGATCGTTCCGAGACCTCCGTTTGCCGATCGATCTGGCGTTCGCGCTGATGCACCGTGCCGTACTGACGTACGGGCTCGAAGGTGCCTCCGACGCCGCCGACGAGGCGCGCTCCGTGCTCGGCGCGCTTGGAGCGACCGCCACGCTCGCCGCGTTCGAGGAGCGTCTTGCTGCCCGCCACGCGCCGCCTGACGCCGTGACCGCCGTCCCGAGCGGCTGACCTGTCAGCCGAGCGGCAGGGTCGCCAGGTCGCCCTCGATGAGCTCGCGGTCCTCGGCGTCGGCCACCTTGGCGAGGGCCGCCCGGGAGCGCGAGCGCCAGGCCTCGGCCTCGTCCGGATCGCCTGCGACGGCATGCGCCCGGGCGAGTGCCTCGTAGACGGACGGCAGGTCCCAGTCCTCGATGCCCTCGCCGCCGGCCTCGACGATGGCCAGCGCCCGTCGGGCGTGCCACAGGGCGGGCTCGCCCCGGCCGAGCACGGCGTAGACCCGCGAGCACAGCCACTCGCCCCGTGAACGATTGGCCGGCAGCCCGATCGCATCCCAGTGGAGGCGTGACGCGTGGGCGGCGTGGATCATCCGGTCGATGTCCTCGGCGCTCCGATCCTCCTGCTCGAGCAGGGTCCAGGTGTAGTTGAACAAGCCGGCGGCGAGCTGGCGCTGGGTGGTCGGGTCCAGCTCGGGTGGCATCGGCGGTCGGCTCATGAGGGGCTCCTTTCGGTCGATCAGGCCGCGAAGGTGATGGAGGACGTGCTGGCCGCGGGCGACCCGCGCCTCGATCCGGAGGCGGTGTCGGTCGAGCGTCGCCAGTCGGGCCAGCTCGTCCGGTGAGTCGAGCACGGACGCCATCTCGTCGAGCGGCAGCTCCAGCTCGCGCAGCCGGGCGATCGCGCGAGCGCGCTCGAGCTGGGCTCGCCGGTAGCGCCGGTAGCCGGTCCACCGATCGACCTCGGCCGGCATGAGCAGGCCGAGGTCGTCGTAGTGGCGGAGCGCCCCGATGCTCAGCCCGGACAGCCGGGCGAACCGTCCGATCGACAGGATGTCGTCCACGTAGGGGATGGTCGAGTCTCGGGTCGGTCGAGAGTCAAGACCCCGTCGCCGATCGGCCCCGCCGCGGTCAGGCGTTGTCGAGCTCTCGGGAGACGGCCCGGAGGATGAACCGGGCGGCCTCCGCGCTCTTCCCGCCGAGCTTCTGCCCGTCGTCCTGTTCGAGCGCCACCATCAGGTCGGCGAGCATCCCGTCGAGGGCGGGCGTGCGGACGAGGTCGCCGGCGGCGAACGCAAGGTCGAGCCGGTCGACTGCCCGGCGCGCGTTGTCGACCGCATGGCCCTTGTCGTCGATGATCGCCCGGACGTCCGCCCTCGCGGCGTCGGCCGCCGGCCCCGAGCTCGCCATCGTCAGGCTCCCTGCTCGACCCGCACGACCGACGACTCGTCGATGGCTGCGAGCAGCGCGCCGACCGGTCCAGCGTCGTCCCGGTGGCGGGCCGTCCAGTCGCCGTCGAGCATGCTCATCTGGAGCTCGTCCCAGTAGCGCCCGTCGCGCCAGATCGACTGGCGGGCGCGGCCCTCGACGACGAAGCCCGCCTTGCGATAGGCCCGGATCGCGCGTTCGTTGAACGCGAAGACGGACAGCGCCACCCGGTGGAGTCCGAGTCGCTCGAAGGCGTGCTCGAGCATCAGCTCGGTCGCCTCGCTGCCGTAGCCCAGCCCCCAGGCGTCCTTCTCGCCGATCGTGATGTGGTAGAGGGCCGAGCCGTTGTCGGCGTCGAGCTGGCTGAACGCGCAGGTCCCGATCAGCCGGTCGCCGTCACGCAGGTGGATGGCCAGCGCCAGCGAATCCGGACCGACGACGCGGGCGTGGAAGAACCGATCGATCTCGGCGGTCGGCATCGGCCCTTCCTGGTAGCGGGTGAGCCGGGCGACCTCGGGGTCGGAGTACCAGCGCCGGAACGCGGTGAGGTTGTCCGGGGCATGCCGCCGCAGGACGATCCGCTCGCCCGCGATCGACTCTGGAAACCAGCCGGAATGGAGCATGGGCGACGAAGGTATACCATCCCCGCCATGCGCCGCTGGAGCGAGGTGGCCGAGCGGGTCGCCGCCACGACGCGAACCTCCGAGAAGACCCGCCTCCTCGCCGACGAGCTGAGGACGCTGCCCGCGGACGAGCTGCCGATCGCAGCCGTGTTCCTCGCCGGGCGACCGTTCGCCGAGGCCGACAGCCGCTCGACCGGTCTCGGCTGGGCGACGATGGCGTCGGCCGTGACCGGGCTGGCCGGGGTGCCCGCCGGCGCGCTCGGCGAGGCATACGACCGATCGTCCGACCTCGGCATCGCCGTCGCCGACGTGCTCGGCCGGGCGAACGGCAGCCACCCGACGGCGAGCGATCCGCCCAGCCTCGAGGACGTGGCGGCCGCGTTCGCCGAGATCGAGGACGCCTCCGGGCCGGCCGCGAAGGGCGCGATCTTCACCGAGCTGCTCGCCCGGTGCGACCCGCTGACGGCCAAGTACGTGGTGAAGATCCTGTCCGGGGACCTGCGGATCGGGCTCCGCGAGGGGTTGCTCGAGGCCGCGCTGGCGGTCGCGTTCGATCGGCCGCTCGACGCCGTCAAGCGGGCCGGGATGCTGACCGGCGACATCGGCCAGACCGCCGTCCTCGCCCGGGACGACGCCCTCGGCTCGGCCAGCCTGCGCCTGTTCCATCCGCTCAAGTTCATGCTCGCCTCGCCGGCCGAGGACGCCAGCGAGATCATCGCCCGGCTCGGACCGACGGCCTGGGTCGAGGACAAGTACGACGGGATCCGCGCCCAGCTCCATCGGTCGGGCGACGACATCCGGCTGTACAGCCGCGACCTCCACGACGTGAGCGGCCAGTTCCCCGAGGTCGTCGCCGGCGCGAGCGGGCTGGCCTGGGACGGGATCCTCGACGGCGAGGTGCTGGCCTACCGGGACGGCGCGGTCATGCCGTTCGTCGCACTCCAGAAGCGGCTCGGCCGGAAGTCGCCGTCGGCCGCGATCCGGGCCCAGGTCCCGACGATCTTCGTGGCCTTCGACGCCCTCGCCCTCGGCCGGCCGGGCACGCCGGTCGAGCCGCTCCTCGACCTGCCCCTCGTCGAGCGCCGGCAGCGCCTCGACGCGCTCGGCCTGCCGCTCGTCGACGACGGCGGCGTGTTCGCCCTGTCCCACCTCGAGTCGGTCGATTCGGTCGACGATCTCGAGCGGGCGTTCGCCGACGCCCGGGGCCGGAACAACGAGGGGCTGATGGTCAAGGACCCGACCAGCCCGTACTCACCCGGCCGGCGCGGCCTCGGCTGGCTGAAGATGAAGAAGGCCCTGGCGACGCTCGACTGCGTCGTCGTCGGGGTCGAGGTCGGCCACGGGAAGCGGCACGGCGTCCTGTCCGACTACACGTTTGCCGTCCGCGACGACGCGACCGGCGCGCTCGTCACGATCGGCAAGGCCTACAGCGGGCTGACCGACGCCGAGATCGCCGAGATGACGGCCTGGTTCGAGGCGCACACCCTCGAGCGCTTCGGCCGCTACCGGGTCGTCGAGCCGACGGTGATCGTGGAGATCGCCTTCGACGTGATCGTCCGCTCGAGCCGTCACCGATCGGGCTTCTCGTTGCGATTCCCGAGGATCGCCGCGCTGCGTCCCGACAAGACCGTCGACGAGATCGACACGGTCGCCGGCGTCGAGGCGATCTGGCGGGGCCTGCAGCACGGGGCCGAGCACCTGGTGACCGCACGCGCCGGGAGTCCGGCCAGCGCCTGATTCGGGACTGGCGGCGGTGGATTGCCGGCGTATCCTGTCGCCATGTTTGCCCCGGCCCAGCAGGTGGAGCTCACGCTCTACACCGATGCCTTCATCATCCGCGGCACGGTCGAGACCCGCGAGCGTCGGGTGAGCGACATCCTCAACCATGCCGAGCACGACTTCCTGGTGCTGCGCGAGGCGCACCTCGACGAGTACGGCTCACGGACGATCGCGGCCACGGCCGAGTACGCCCAGGTCAACCTGTCGAGCGTCCTGTTCGCCGTCGCGAACGACTACGTCGGCCCGGCGCCGGAGCTCCGGATGCCGAAGGTCCCGGAGGAGGCGATGATCATCATCCCGCCGTTCCGGATCACCGGCCGGATCCACCTCCTGCCCGAGCGCAACCTCGTCGACGCGCTGGGCGAGCTGATCGGCCGGTTCGTGCCGGTCACGGACGCCGCGTTCTGGTCCGACTCGCTGGCCGAGGCCCGCCAGGTCGCCGCGATGGTCGCGGTCAACCACACCCGGACCCAGATCTTCGCTCCGCACCGGGTCGTGGACCCGTGGGCCGACCTGCGCACCGGCGAGGGTTCGGAGAGCCCCGGCTGATCCGTCAGCGATCGACCGGCAGGTCGAGCCGGTCACCCCAGTCCGACCAGCCACCGTCGTACACCGCTACGTCGTCGTGGCCGAGCAGGTTGAGGACGAAGGCCAGCTTGGCCGCTGCGATCCCCGACGCGTCGTAGCAGACGCAGCGCCGGCTCCGGGTCACGTTCGCCTTCAGCAGGAGGCTGCGCAGGGCGTCGTTCGGCAGGAACCGGCCGCTGCCGGGCTCGGTCATCGTCGACACCGGCACGTTGACCGCCCCGGGGATGTGCCCGAGGCGGCGGGTGTTGCCCTCGAACCCGTGGTACTCGGCCGGCGCCCTGGCATCGAGCAGGGTCACGTCGGGCGAGCCCATCAGGCTGCGCACGTCGCTCGTCGTGAGGCGCATCCGCGGCATCGCCCGCGGGATGAATGTGGCCGGCGTCGGCGGCAGGGTCGCCCGGGACAGCTCGTGATCGGCCTCGGTCCAGGCTCGCAGCCCACCGTCGAGGACCCGGCACAATTCGAGGCCGTAGACCCGCAGGCTCCACCAGGATCGGGCGGCATAGAGGCTGGCGGTGTCGTCGTACAGGACGACCGTCGTGCCCCCGCCGACACCGAGCCGCCCGAGCGCCGCCGCGACGCGGTCCGGGCCGGCCAGCAGGAGGAGCGGTCCGTCGTCGTCGGGATCGATAGGTCGGCCGTCCAGTCGAGGTAGCCGGCTGTCGGGATGTGCCCGTTCGCGTGCAGCGCACGGCCGGTGCCGTCCGGTCGCCAGCGCGTGTCGAGGACGCGGATCTCCGGTCGACCGAGGTTCTCGGCCAGCCAGTCGACCGATGCCAGGAGCTCCGGCCGGGGATAGCCGCTCACGGCTCGTATGATACGGACCCGTGGTCACCCCATTCCTCCCGGAGGTCGAGCGGCTGGCGGCCGTCCGCGAGGCGCTGCCCGCCACGTCCGCCGGGATCTACCTGAACGCGGGCTCGGTCGGGCCGCTGCCGGCCGAGACCCACCGGGCGATGCTCAGCCAGGCCGAGCGCGAGCTGTCGACCGGCCGGGCGAGCATGGCTGACTTCGAGGAGCTCCTCCAGCGGATGGACGAGGCCAGGGCGTCGGTCGCCGCGATCGCGCGGGCTGATCCGCGCGAGATCGCCCTGACCCACTCCACGACCGAGGGGCTGAACATCGCGAGCTGGTCGGTCGACTGGCGACCCGGCGATCGGGCCGTGACGACCCGGTTCGAGCATGCCGGCGGTCTCGGCCCGCTATACACGCTGCGCGACCGGCTCGGGATCGAGCTCGTCATGGCCGACCTCGGCGACGGCGGCGACGACGACCGAAGCCTGGCTGCGCTCGACAGCGCGATCCGCCCCGGGACGAGGCTCGTCTCGATCAGCCACGTGGCCTGGACGACCGGGGCCCTCCTGCCGATTGCCCGGATCGTCGAGCTCGCCCACGAGCGCGGGGCCCTGGTCGCCGTCGACGGCGCCCAGGCGATCGGAGCGATCCCCGTCGACGTCGGCGAGCTCGGGGCCGACTTCTACGCGATCCCGGCCCAGAAGTGGCTGCTCGGACCGGAGGGGATGGCCGCCCTTCACGTCCGCGTCGACGGCCTGGACCAGGCCCGGCAGACGTTCGCCGGCCACTTCTCGTACGCCTCGCACGACCTGGCCGGCGCGGCCGTCCTGCAGCCCGACGCGCGCCGGTTCGAGACCGCGGGATTCTACCGACCGTCGGTCGTCGGGATGGCTCGGAGCCTCGCCTGGCTGTCGATGTACGTGGGTCTCGACTGGGTCCATCGGCGTGGGGCGGCCCTCGCCCGCTCGACCGCTGCCCGGCTTGCCGCGATCCCCGGCGTCGAGCTCGTCACGCCGGTGGATCGGATGGCCACCCTCGTGACGTTCCGGATCCCGGGCTGGCCGTCCGACGCTGCGTTCGAGGAGATCTCGCGGCGGTCGTTCGCGATCTTCCGGACCGTCCCGCCCGATGGGCTGCGGATCAGCGTCGGCTTCTACAACAGCGAGGAGGAGCTCGAGCAGTTTGCCGCGACGGTCGATCTCGTCGCGAGCCACACGCCCGAGACCCTGCCCCCGAGGCGGACCCTGACCATTCTCGGACAGGGCGAATGACCGGCGAGCAGGGCCATCCGGGTGAGGTCCGCCGACGGGGCTGGCTCGAGGTCCGCTGGCGCCAGTTCCGGAATGCGCCCCGGCCGATCGTCCGGGCCGTCCTCAGCCCGCTCGTCGTGGCGGTCGTCCTCGGACTCGGCTACCTTGCCTACGACGTCGCGCTCGAGCGGGGGGCCAACCTGCCCGGAGGCGACCTCCGTGTGCTTGCCGTCGCCTGCTTCATCGCCCTCGTCCTGGTCGTCGGGGCGGCGGTCACCTACCTGATCGTCCCCCAGCCGAGCGGCTCGGGTCAGCGCCGAACCCGCAGTCCATGGAGCGCCGCCCTGGGCCTGTTCGCCGCGGTCCCGATCGCCTATCTCATCCTCGTCGTCGAGGGCCAGATCCTGCGTCCGCTGCTCGTCTGAGCCCGGCCGTTGCCTGGGTCGCCACCGGTCGATCGGGACGTTCGTTCGCGGACGTGGCCCCGGCGCACCGCTTCCCCGCACGTGGTCCGCCCGGGGCTGGCCCTTCCGTACCATTCCGCGCTATCGTGCGACCGCTATCATCTCCCCGGGACCGTCACACTCCGACGAGTCCCGGGATGTCGCCCGAGGGATGCGCGTTGTCCTCCGAAGAGAACCACGTCGCGCTGCCAAAGCTGTACGGGGCGCCGGCTTATGCCCGGCCACCGCGATCGATCGAGCAGATCGAGCGTCCCGTCGACCCCGACGACCTGCCGCTCGAGATCGAGCGCACGGTCGAGGAACAGGAATTCGCCTCGCGCATCGCCGGGAGCGCATTCGCGCCGGTCCTCGTCACGACGACCCAGAACGGGCACTCGACCCACGGCCAGCTCCAGGCCCGTCCGTTCAAGCTGCGCGGGTTGACCGGCAAGCTGTTCCGCAGCTCGTAGCTCGCTGGCGCCCGGTTCGGACCGACCCGCCGACCGCCGCCGCCCCTGAACCTCGGTAACTGCCAGCTCATACCTAGACAACCATGGGCTGCTGTGCCGTAATACGCGGTATGACAACCACGGACGCGCGTACCCTCCGGATCGGCGAGGCCGCCGAGCTGCTTGGCGTCGGGGTCGACACGGTTCGTCGCTGGGAGTCCGACGGCAGGCTCGAGACCGTCCGGACCGAGGGCGGCCAGCGGCTCGTGCCGCTCGCCGAGGTCAGCCGGCTGCTGGCCGAGCGACGGCGGACGTCGAGCGATCGCCCGATCGTCGCCCAGTCCGCGCGCAACCGCTTTGCCGGGGTCGTAACCCGGGTCGACCGTGACGGAGTCGTGGCCGTCGTCGAGGTTCTCGCCGGACCGCACCGGCTCGTGAGCCTGATGACGGCCGAAGCGGTCGACGAGCTCGGGCTGGAGATCGGCGTGGAGGCGGTCTGCGTCATCAAGGCGACTCAGGTCATCGTCGAGATCCCGGCCGGCTAGGCCGGCCGTTCGCTCCTGCCGCCGGCACCGGTCACCCAAACGAGTAGGAGAACCCAGTGACCCCGTCATCGAGGGCGTCGCGCCTGAAGTCCTGGCTCATCGTCCTCGTCCCGGTCCTGGCCGTCGTCGTCGCCGCCTGTTCGAGCGGCGGGGCGTCGCCGTCGGTGGCGAACCAGCCGTCAACGGCCTCGGCACCGACTCCGCCGAGCTCCGCGCTATCGGCCTCGGCGACGGCCGGGGGCGAGCTCACGATCTACGGCGCGGCGTCGCTCAAGGGCGTGCTCGACGCGGCCAAGGCCGCCTATGAGGCCGCCAACCCCGGCACGAAGCTCACGATCTCGACGGACTCGTCGTCCGCGCTCGAGACGAAGATCGAGCAGGGCGCGCCGGCCGACGTGTTCCTGTCGGCCGACACGACCAACCCGAAGAAGCTCGTCGACAAGGGGCTGGCCGACGGCGACCCGCTGACGTTCGCGGGCAACAAGCTGACGATCGTCGTGCCGACCGACAACAAGGCCGGGATCAAGACGCCTGCCGATCTCGCCAGGAGCGGGGTCAAGGTGATCGCCGCCGGCGACGAGGTGCCGATCACGAAGTACGCGACGCAGCTCGTCGCCAACCTCGCCAAGGAGGCCGGCTACCCGGCCGACTTCGCTGCCGCCTACGCGGCGAACACCGTGTCGAAGGAGGACAACGTCAAGGCCGTCGTGGCCAAGGTCGAGCTCGGCGAGGGCGACGCGGGCATCGTCTACGTCACCGACGCCAAGGCGTCGACGAAGGTCAAGACGGTCGACGTGCCCGACTCCGCCAACGTGCCGGCCACGTACGCCGGCGTCGTCGTCAAGGCGGCCAGGGACGCCGCCGCTGCCAAGGCCTTCCTCGACTGGTTCGCCGGACCTGGCGGCCAGGCGATCCTCAGCAGCTTCGGGTTCCTCCCACCGTCGTGATCGAAGACGCAGCCGGGCGCTCAGGGGGACGCCCGGTGCGTTCGCAGCGGCGACGGACCGGCGCACGGCCGACCGGTCGCTGGGGCGAACGCTCCCTCGCTGCCGTTGCCGGCCTGTTCGCCCTGTTCCTCGGGCTGCCGGTCCTCGCCCTCGTGGTGCGGGCGATCCTCGACGGGTCGCTGACGGTCGCGCTCACCTCGCCGGTCGTGCTCGACGCCCTCTGGCTGAGCCTCGTCACGACCTCCATCAGCCTGGTCATCACCGTCGCGCTCGGGCTGCCGCTGGCCTTCGTGCTCGCGCGTCGCCGGTTCCGCGCCAAGGGCTGGCTCGAGGCGATCGTGGACCTGCCGATCGTCCTGCCGCCCTCGGTCGCCGGTCTGGCGCTGCTCCTCGTCTTCGGGCGACGCGGCCTGCTCTCGGCGCCGTTCGAGCTGCTGGGCATCTCGGTCCCGTTCACGACGATCGCGGTCATCCTGGCCCAGACGTTCGTGTCGGCGCCGTTCTTCATCCGGTCCGCCCGGACCGGGATCGCCGGTGTCGATCGCGACCTCGAGGACGCCGCCCGGGTCGACGGTGCGTCGGAACGGCACCTGTTCCGGACGATCACCGTGCCGCTCGCCGGCGCGGCGCTGGCGGCCGGGCTGGTCATGAGCTGGGCGCGCTCGCTCGGCGAGTTCGGGGCGACGATCATGTTCGCCGGGAACATCGAGGGGCGGACGCAGACCCTGCCGCTCGTCGTCTACAGCGAGTTCCAGGGCGGCGACCTCGACGCGTCGATCGCCGCCGCCGCGATCCTCGTGCTCGCAGCGTTCGGCGTGCTCGTCGCCGTCCGGATCTTCCATTGGGGCCGGGTGATGGACGTTCGAGGGATCGCGTGACCGACGCACTGGTCGTGTTCGCCGCCGGGTCGCTCAGGCCGGTCTTCGGGGGCGTCCGAACCACTCGACGGATGGTCCGGCGGCCCGGTCTCCTTCCTGTTCGCCAATGCCCGAGTCCTCGCGGACGCGATCGAGCAGGGCAAACGGGCGGACGTCTTCGCCTCGGCCAGCGCGACCGATCCGGAGCGACTCCACGCGGCCGACATCCTGTCGAGACCGCTGGCATTCGCCCGGAACCAGGTCGTGATCGCCGTGCCACGCACTCGCGCCGAGGAGATCCGCTCAATACGGGACCTCGCAACCCATGGGGTCAGGGTCGTCGTCGAGGTCGCCGGCGTCCCGCTCGGCGAGTACACCCGCGCGGCGCTCCGGCAGCTGGAGCCGCCCGACCTCGCCGATCGAATCCTGGCCAACGTCGTCGGCCAGGAGGTGGACGTCTCAGCCGTCGTCGCGCGGCTGACCGAGGGCTCCGCCGACGCCGGGTTCCTGTATCGCACCGACGTGCTGGCGGCGGCCGACCGGCTCCGGGCCATCGAGCTGCCGCCCGAGGCCCAGGTCGAGGCGACCTACATGGTCGGCATCGTGTGCGGAACCGATCGCGAGGATGAGGCCCGATCGTGGGTAGGGTGGCTCCTGGGTCCGGGGGGCCAACGGACGCTGGCGGCGACCGGGTTCGGTCCGCCACCACCGGCGGCCTGACGAGCGCGAGACGTACCGGCGGGATCGAGTGCTAGCATCGCGGCGGGGGAGTAGCTCAGTGGTGAGAGCAGCCGTCTTATACACGGCCGGTCCCTGGTTCGAATCCAGGCTCCCCTACCAGCCCACCGAGCGCCGGCGTCCGCTCGTGCCTATGGCATCCTGGCCTGGCGGCATGGTACGAATCGTTCCATGGCCACCCACGAGCCCGTGATCCGGGCCGCGACTCGACCGCGTTGGCATTACGCCTTCGTCGTGGCCGCGGTGACCTTCGGGGTGATCCTCGTGACCGCCGGCGTGCGCGCTGCGCCGGGGGCGCTGATCGTCCCGCTCCAGGGCGAATTCGCCTGGAGCCGCGGGAGCATCTCGCTGGCCGTCGCGCTGAGCATCCTGGCCTATGGCTTCGGCGCCCCACTGGCCGGCGGGCTGATCGATCGATTCGGGCCGCGCCGGCTGGCGGTCTCGGGTTGCTTCCTCATCGCGGCCGGCCTGCTGCCGATGATCTGGATGACCCAGGAGTGGCAGCTGTTCGTGTTCTGGGGCCTGATCGTCGGTGTCGGGACGGGCGCCGTCGGTGGCGTCCTGGGCGCGACGGTCGCGACTCGCTGGTTCCGGGCCAGGCGGGGGGTCGTCATCGGGTTGTTTGCCGCCGCGTCGTCGATGGGTCAGCTGATCTTCCTGCCGTCGCTGGTGACCGTGATCGTGAACTCCGGCTGGCGGATGGCGGTCGCGGGGATGGCGGCGGCGGTCCTGCTGGCCGCGATCCCGGCCTACCTGTTCATGCGTGACCGACCGGCCGACGTCGGGCTCCAGCCGTACGGGGACGATGGCAGCGAGGCAGCCGCCGCCGCCGAGCTGTCCGAGGCCGCCGAGGGTGCGACGCTCCGCCAGGCCACCCGGACGCGCGACTTCTGGCTGCTGGCCGGCAGCTTCTTCGTCTGCGGCTATACCTCGAACGGGCTGATCGGGACGCACCTCATCCCGCACGCCGTCGAGCACGGTTTCAGCGTCGACACGGCCGCCGCCGCGGTCGGCCTCATGGGGATGATGAACGTCGTCGGGACGCTGACCAGCGGCTGGCTGACCGACCGCTACGACAATCGAAAGCTGCTCGCCGGCTACTACACGTTCCGGGCGCTGTCGATCGTCTTCCTGCCGGTCATCCTGGCGGTCCCGGAGCTGTTCCTGTTCGCGATCGTCTACGGCCTCGACTGGATCGCGACGGTCCCGCCGACGGTCAACCTCACGGCCCGGATCTATGGCCGGGCCCACATGGGCACGATCTATGGCTGGATCTTCTGCTCGCACATGATCGGGGCCGCGCTGGCGGCCTACCTCGGCGGCGCCGTCCACGACATCCTCGGCGACTACACCTCGATGTTCCTCAGCGCCGGGTTGCTCGGGTTCATCGCGGCCGCCATGGCCCTCCGGATCTCGGTGACCGGCCGGCCCACCCCGACCGCGGCCGGCGCCGCGGCGGCGGCCGCCTGAGCTCGTCGCCGGCCGAGCCTGGGCTCCGGCCTACCAGGGCAGGATCTGGCGGAGCGCGAACAGGACGTTGGCCGGTCGCTCGGCGAGGCGGCGCATGTACCACGGGTACCAGTGCTCGCCGTAGGCGATGAGGCAGCGGACGTCGAAGCCACGGGCAGCGAGCTTGCGCTGCTCGTCGGCCCGGATCCCGTAGAGCATCTCGACCTCGATCCGGGCCGGCTCGAGGCCGATCGCCGACCCAAACCGGGCGATCTGCTCGATGAGCGCGACATCGTGGGTCCCGGCCACGAGCTTGGCGGCGCCGTCTCGGACGGCCGGCGCGAGCGTCGTGGCGATCGCCAGGAAAGCGCTGTCGACGTCTCGCCGCGAGTGGTATGCGATCGTGGCCGGCTCGTCGTAGGCGCCCTTGACGAGCCGGATCCCGGGTCGGAGCGGGAGCAGTCGCTGCACGTCGGCCGGCGTTCGATGGAGGTACGCCTGGAGGCATAGCCCGACGTTGTCGTGGACGGCCCGGGCTCGCTCGTAGAACGCGATCGTGCCTTCGGCATAGGCGCTCCCCTCCATGTCGATCCAGGCCCAGGTGCCGACCTCGGCCGCTCGTCGGGCGACCGAGTCGAAGTGGCGGAACGCCGTCTCCACATCGAGGTCGTAGCCGAGCTGGGTGAGCTTGATCGAGACCTCGCCGTCGAGCCCGCTCGAAGCGATCTCATCGAGCACCGTCCGGTAGTGGTCGGCGACGGCATCCGCCTCGGCGAGGTCGGTCAGGTTCTCGCCCAGCCGGGTGAAGGCCGCCTTGACGCCGACCGTCCGGCAGTCGACGGCAGCCGCCAGCCCAGCGGCCAGGTCCTCGCCCGGCATGAAGCTGCGGACGGCCCGGCGGACGAACCGCAGGCGCGGCAGCCGCTCCTTGAGCCACGGATTGCGCGCCATCCACAGGAAGATCGTCCGCACCGCCACCTCCCGATCCCGTGGGTCCAAGAGTAGCCCCGCACGCGAGTATCCTGCGGGCGATGAGCGACCGACGTTTACCCTCCAAGGCGGTGGCGGATCCGTCGGCGACGACCGACCCGGCGATCGCCGGTCTGACCGACCAGGCGACCTTCAACAGGGCGTCGTGGAACGCGGATTCGGACAAGTACCAGGCCCGTCATGGACCCCAGCTGGAGGCTGCCGGCGGGATGGCCTGGGGTGTCTGGCAGATCCCGGAGGCCGAGCTCCACGTGCTCGGCGACGTCGTCGGCCGCGACGTCCTCGAGCTCGGCTGCGGCGCCGCCCAGTGGTCGATCGCGCTCGCCCAGGCCGGCGCTCGACCGGTTGGGCTCGACCTGGCCGACCGCCAGCTCGCCCACGCCCGGGAGCTCATGGCGGCCGCCGGCGTCGACTTCCCCCTTCTCCATGCCAGCGCCGAGGCCGTGCCCCTCCCTGACGTCAGCTTCGACATCGTCTTCTGCGACCACGGTGCGATGACGTTCGCCGACCCGTACCTGACGGTCCCCGAGGTCGCCCGGCTGCTGCGGCCGGGTGGCCTGTTCGCGTTCAGCCACGGGTCGACGATCCTCGACCTGGTCTGGGCCGACGAGGCCGAGCGGGCCGGCGAGACGCTCGTCCGCGACTACTTCGGGCTCCATCGGCTCGAGTCCAGCGACGAGATCGCGTTCCAGCTCGGCTACGGCGAGTGGATCCGGCTGTTCCGGGCGAACGGCTTCGAGATCCTCGACCTCATCGAGCCGCGACCCGCGCCGGACGCGACGAGCACGTTCCGCGGCGACGCCGAGAGGGAGTGGTCGCGCCGCTGGCCGGCCGAGTCGATCTGGCGATTGCGCCGGAAGGAGTGATCCGGGCGGTCCGCTCTAGACGGCCCCGCGCAGGTCGTCGATCACCTGGGCGCGTCGCTCCGCCGTGAAGCCGCGCTGGATCGGCAGCGAGTTCAGATACGCCGGGATCTGGTCGCGGGTCACGACCGCGCAGCTCGGGGTTCGGGTCAGCTGGCCGTCCGAAGCGATCACCGCGGCGTAGACCCGGACGACGAAGCCGCGCTCCTCGCCGCCCAGCCAGTGGCGGACGCGCTCCGCCGACCGGGCGGCTCGCTCGAGCGGGTTCTCGAGCGGCACCCAGCGATCCTTTCCGACGCGGAGCTCCCAGCGACCGGCATTCGTCCGGATGAGGGCGGCCGGCGGGAGTGGCTCGAAGACGGCGATCCCATGGGGCCCGACGATGACCTCGGAGACGACCCGTCCGTCGGGCAGCCGGACGCCCGTGGCGGCCGCGTAGTCCGCGCCGAGGATCCTGGTCAGGTCGTTGACCGGATGGGGTCGCCGACGGAGGCTGCCGGCGCGATCTGCCGTTCCGACGATCCAGGCGATCCCGGCTAGCGCCGCGATCGCCGGCGCCGCCATCAGGAGCGTCCAGCCGATCGCGCTGATCACCACCCGGACCCCGCTCGCCCTGGGTTCGGCGATGAACCGCTGGCTGAACGGGGTGGCCAGGGCGATGTAGGCGAGGGCGACCGCGACGGCGATCAGGAGGAACCCGATCGCGAGCCCGACGACAACCGACAGCCGGGAGCCGGCCCGGGTCGGGTGGGGCTGGAGGACCTGCATGAGGATGAGGGTCCTCGATTCCGGCCGGAAGCACCATCACCACTTCGACCTACCGACGCTACGCCTTCGGGACCAGCCGGCCCACCGCAGTCCACCGGACCGACCCGACCGGTGTGAGCTCGCACCGATCGCCCGGACGGACGGCCGAGCCCCGATCAGAAGTCCGTACCATTGCCCCGCCGCCGGCGGCCGCGCATCCTCGGATCAGCACCGGACGCATTCATCATTTGCGCTTATCCGCGTCCGGGGCGGAGGTCCTTGTCCGTGCCGTTCGTGGAGTGCGCCTCGACGTGGCGCCGCGCCCGGCCATGGCTGTCGGCCGTGGCCGCAGCTGCGCTCGTTATCGCGACCCTCGCCGGGCCCGCCCTCGCCGAGGAGCGGACGATCCGGTCGCCGGACGCGATCGGCACGACGCGGCTGCGCGACCCTGGGGTCTCGCAGCGGACCGCCCGGCCGTCCACGACGATCCGCTTCTGGGTGACCTACCGCAACGGAGCCGGGGCGGCGCCGACCTACGTCCGGGTCCTCATCGACGGTCGACCGCGGGCGATGACCACGGCTTCCGCCACGGATCACTACCGGCGCGGCGTCCGGTACGCGTATGCGACGAAGCTGCCGGTCGGCCGACATCGCGTCCGGTTCGAGGCGATGAGCACTGACGGCTTGCCCGCGAGAGCCCTTGGCGGAGCGATTCGGATCGTCGCCAGTTCGTCGGGCGGCGGATCGACCGGCAACAGTTCGTCCGGCGACGGCGGGTCCGGGGGCGGTTCGCCAGGCGGCGACGGTCCTGTCGGCCCAGTCGCGAACCCGGGCTCCGAGGATCCCAGCCCGACCGGCGCCAACAAATCCGACGACCCAGTTTCGACGACCGACGGATCGCGGTCGGGTCCGGCGGACGGCGGCGACGGCGGCTGGAACGATCCCGAGCTGCCACCTGGCGTCGCGGCGGAGGAACCCGAATCGCCGGCCGGAGCGGTCGACGCGGCCGACGACCAGGGCCCTGCGATCCAAGACGCCGAGACCACGCCTTCCCCGGGGCCCGCCGCGCCGGGCTCCGTCGACACCGGCAGCTCCGGCGGTAGCCAGGGCAGGGGCTCCGGCGCATCGGGTGGATCCGGCGGTTCGACGGCGACCGCGATCGGTCTCCCCGGCACCGGCCACGGCCCGTTCGATGGCGTCCTGAAGGCGTATCCGGTCATGGTCACCACGACCGGGACCGTCGTCGTCTGGGCGGCCTTCGTGTTCTTCGGCAAGCGCCGTCGCGACGGCGAGCCCCCGGCGCCCGACCCCGTTCTCGCCGCGCGTGCCGCGGCCGTCAGCGAGCCATACCCGGTCGCCGAGCTCGTCCCGCCGCTAACCAGCCTGCCGGCCGTGCCACCCGGCGTCGACCCGTCCGAGGCCGGACTGCCCCGCTGGCGTCGCCCGTCGCTGATCCTGGCCCGCAAGACCGATCCGATGCGGATGGCCACCGAGTTCACGAGCCTGACCTTCGCCGACGGCGCGGTCGAGCCATACGACGGCTACGAGCGACATCGGATCCGCTACCGGCTGGTGAGCCTGTTGGACGTGCCGGACGAGGTTCGCGCCAACGAGATCGCGGTTCTCGACGAGGGCGACGAAGTCCAGGTCCTCGAAGCCTGCGGCGCCTACCGCCTCGTGCTCTGTCCCGACGGCCAGGAGGGCTGGCTGCACAAGATGGTCATTGGCGAGCTGGTCGAGGATACCGACGGGCTCGCCCCCGACGGGATCGACGAGGACGTCCTGCTCGCCTTCCTCAACTCCCGTCATCAGCAATCGGCGTGATCCGCCGTCGCCCAGGCGTCAGCGCTCGCGGCGCAGGACGAGGATGTGCTGGTGGGCGATGTTCGGCACGAACGCGTTCGGATAGCCGTACGGCCGGAGCCGCGTCCCCGCCTGGTACCAGACGAGGTCGCCCTTCGGAGCTAGTCCGACCCGCTCCGCCCTCGCCGCAAGATCGGCGCCGGTGAACAGGTAGCGGCCACCCTGGTACGCATCGCGGACGATGACCGCGGCGTAGCGACCGGGCCGCAGGACGCGGCGGCACTCGCCGAGGACGGTCTCCATCCGGTCGAGGAACGTCGGATAGTCGGCGCTGTTGGCCAGGTCGGCCGGGTCGTCGGTCACCATCGCGTAGTCCGTCCGCCGGTTTGCGTGGGCCTCGGCGAGCGGGCCGCCGGCCATCGTCAGCGGGAGCTGGACGTTGTACGGCGGGTCGGTCGCGACGAAGTCGATCGACCGATCCTCGAGACCCGGCAGCGCCTGGAGGGCGTCGGCGCGGCGCAGCTCGAGACCCGCCGGATCGAACCCCGGATCCCGCCCGGATCGCTCGGGCCGAGGTCGGCGAGGAGCGGCCCGCGACCGCCGCGCTCGGCCGCCAGCTCGGCGAGGACCTCGCGATACACGTCCACCCAGCGTGGCTCGAGCTCGAACCCCAGGGCACGTCGCGGGCCCTGGGCGATGGCCGCACCGAGGAGCGTGCCGCCGACCCCGGCGAACGGATCGAGCACGAGCTCGCCGGTCTTCGTGAAGAACTCGATCAGGCGGCACATCAGTCTCGGCGGCTTGTTCGCCCCGTGCGCCTTCCGCCGGGCGTGGCCGAGCTCGGACGGATAGGCCGTCGACCAGACCGACTTCGTGAAGTAGAGCCACTCCTCGCCCGACAGGTCGTTGAGCACGTTGGCAGGGTGCGGCGCGCCACGGGGGGTCAGCGGCTCCTCGGTCGCGACCGGCGCGGGCCCGAGCGATCGATCGGCGGCGGGGTCGGCCATGGGGGCAGCGTACCGGTTCGGGCGTACCCCGGACAGGAGCGGACCCCGGGGAGGGGCCCGGGGGTCCAGGATGCCTCCCTCTCCAGACGCCCCGGCGGCGTCTTCTGGTGGGCATACGCACCATTGCCCGATCCGGATGATCGGGACCGGCAGGACGGCCCCTAGAATGCCGTCATGCCTGCGAGGTTCTCGAGCGCGCGGTTCGTCGGCCGGGAGCGCGAGCTCGCCCGATTGGCCGGCGCCCTCGAGGCGGCTGTCGACGGGCGCGCATCGTCGATCCTCTTGGCGGGCAGCGGCGGCCTCGGTGCCAGCCGGCTGCTCGACGAGACCGAGCGCCGGATCGCATCGCTGCCCGAGCCGATCATCGTCGTTCGCTGCCGGTCACGGCCGGGGCGAGCCGGCGACGCCTACGCCCCGGTTGCCGCCGGGCTCGAGCGGCTCCTGGCCGGTCTCGACGATCGTGAGCTCGCCAGGGTCACCGGGACGAGCGCCGAGGAGCTGGCCAAGCTCATTCCGGGGATCGTCGGGCGGCTCGACGATCTCGACCTGCTGCCGCCACGACCCACCGTCACCGAGCCCGAGCGGCGCCAGACGCGGATGCTCGAGTCGATCCTCGGGCTGCTCATCCGGATCGGGGAGCGGGCGCCGGTCGTGCTGGCGCTCGAGGACCTCCAGTCCGCCGACGCCGGCACCCGGGCGCTGGCGACGTTCCTCGCCCGGGTCTCCCGACCGGGCCGGCTGTGCGTCCTCGGGACGTACCGCCCCGACGAGCTGACCCGCAGCCATCCGCTCCAGGCCGCTCTCGCGGCGATGGCCGACGGGGCCCAGCCGCCGACCGAGCTGGCCCTGTCGCCGTTCGACCGTGACGAGCTCGCCGAGCTCATCGAAGGGATCGAGGGGGAGCGCCCGTCGGCATCGGTCCTGCTGCTCGTCGCGGAACGGTCGGGTGGCAATGCGCTCGTGGCCGAGGAGCTCCTCGCCGCCCGGCGCGAGCTCGCCGGCGCATCGCTGACCGGCTCGCTCGAAGAGCTCGTGATGGCACGCCTCGCCCAGCGGACACCCGAATGCCGGCGGGTCCTGCGGCTCCTGGCTCCGGCCGGGGAGCCGCTCCGGCTCGACGAGCTCGCCGCGGCGTCGGCGGCCTTCGAGCGGACCGCCGATCGACCGGCCCCCCGATCCAGCGCCGCGCCGAGGCGGGGCGGTGGGATCCTCGAGCCTGACCTCGTTGTCGGGCTGGTCGAGGGCCTCGAGCACGGGTTCATCCACCTGACCGAGGAGTCCGGTGGGTCCGGCCCGGCGGCTGCCCGACCGACCCGGACGATCTCGGCCGGGGATGGGCTGACGCCGGGCGCCGCGACCGCCCTGCCAGCCGAGGCGACGATCGAGTTCCGCCACGAGCTGATCGCCCGCGCGGTGGAGGCGGACCTCCTGCCGGCACAGCGCCGGCGCCATCACTCGGCACTGGCCGCGGGTCTCGCCAAACGACCCGGATCGCGCGCTCGCCAGCACCTCCTGGCGCACGAGCCCGGTCCGGCCCGCGTCGCGGCGATCGAGGCGGCCGCCGTCGCCGAGGCGATCGACGCGCCGGGCGATGCCCTGGCCCACATCGAGCTCGCCCTCGAGCTCGACGATCGGACCGTCCCGAAAGCCGGCTCGGCCGATCCCGCCGCGCCGGCCCGGCTGCTCGCCCGGGCGGCCGACGATGCGTTTGCCGATGGTCGGCCGACGCGAGCCGCCGCGTTCGCCGAGTCGGCGATCGCCCGGCTCGATGAACGGGCAGACCGGGGCACCCTGGCCCTCCTACACGAGCGGCTCGGCCGCTACCGGCGGGCCGCCGGCGACCAGGAGGGCTCGATCGTCGCCCACCGCCGGGCCGTCGAGCTGATCCCGCCCGAGCCGACCCGCGAGCGCGCGCTCGTCATCGGGTCGCTCGCCCAGGTCCGCATGCTCCAGGGCCTCTTCCGCGAGGCTGACAAGGGCTGTCGCGAGGCGATCGAGGTCGCTAGGGCCGTCGGGCCGACCGCCCGGGGCGAGGAAGGCCACGCGCTGTGCACGCTCGGGATCTCGAAGGCCTGGGGCGACGATCCCGAGGCCGGCGTCGCGCTCCTGCGCGAGGCGCGGGCGATCGCCGAGGAGCTCGGCCGGCTCGACGACATCTTCCGGGCGACCGCCAACCTGACGACCGCGCTCGACCTGCTCGGCCGTCGGCGCGAGGCGGTCGACGTGGCGATGGCCGGGATCGAGGAGGCGCGCTCGGCCGGCCAGGAGGCGATCTACGGCAACTTCCTGCGCGGGAACGGCTCCGACTCGCTGTTCCTGCTCGGGCGCTGGGACGACTCGCGCCGCCTCGGCGAAACAGCCCTCGAGTGGAGCCCGGTCGGGATCAGCTTCGTCAACGCCGTGGCGAACCTGGCGATCGTCGAGATCGAGTCGCACGCCGGCGAGCGCGCCGGCCGGCTGCTCGGCCGGCTGCTGCTCGAGCTCGAGACCGTGCCCGATGCCCAGGAATCCGTCCCGGCCTATCGCGCCGCGGCCTCGTTCGCCCTGTGGCGGGGCGACCTCGGCGACGCGCTCCGGGCGGTCGAGCTCGGCTGGGGCCGGGTCCGCGACACCGAGGACTGGGTGCTCGTCGCCAAGATGGCCGCCTCGGTCCTCGAGATCGACGCCTGGACAGTGGCGGACGCCCGCGAGCGGCGCGACCTGCCGTCGCTCGCCCGGGCCCGCCAGCGGGCGGCCGAGGTCCTCAAGGCGTCCGAGAAGGCCGTCGCCAAGGCCGGGGTGGCGAAGACGATCGGATCCCGTCGCGAGGCCGACGCGTTCATCGCCCAGGCCCGGGCGTTCTACGCGCGGCTCGACGGCCGGGACGAGTCGACCTCATGGGATGCCCTCGCCGGACGCTGGGAGTCGCTGGCGATCCCGTACGGCGTCGCCCGGGCCCGCTGGCGCCAGGCCGAGGCCGCCCTGTCGGCCGGCGACGGACGTCCCGGGCGGGCCTCCGCCCGACGGCCGTTGCTCGAGGCGGTCCGGATCGCCCGTGTGCTCGGGGCACGGCCGCTCCTGCGCGAGCTCGAGGAGCTCGCCGGCCGCGCCCGGATCCCGATCCCGGAACCGGACGACGAGGCCGCTTCGGTACCGTTCGATCAGGGCGATCGCGTTCCGGTGATGGCCGGCGTGGGTGGCTCGTCACGGGACCGATCCGGCGACGGAACCGAGGCCCGCGGCCTGGCCCGGGAGTTCGTCGGTCCCGCCCGCCCCAAGGCCGCCGCGTTCGGGCTCAGCCCGCGCGAGCGCGAGGTCCTTCTGCTGCTGTCCGAGGGCCGGACGAACCGCGAGATCGGCGAGCACCTGTTCATCAGCCAGAAGACGGTCGGCGTCCACGTCGGCAACATCCTGTCGAAGCTCGGCGTGTCCGGCCGAGTCGAGGCCGCCGCCGTCGCAATTCGCCTGGGGCTCACCGACCGCAGATAGCGGAGCGGTGGAGCGGGTTGACGGCTCGCGCCGATCGCCCGTACCATCCCGGGACAACTGAAGAGCGCTTATCAAGAGTGGCGGAGGGACCGGCCCGATGAAGCCACGACAACCTACCGGCGTCGAGCCGGCAAGGTGCCAAATCCGGGCAGGTCCGCCTGCGAGATAAGGGAGCTCCCCCGAGACCCTTCCTCACAGGAAGGGTCTTCTCGTTTCCGGTCCCGGGCGCTGACCCCAGCCCGAGGACCGAGACCGACGATGACGACCGAGCTGCTGACCGTAGCCCCGACCCGCCAGGCCGAGCCGCGCCCGGCGATGTCCGGCGAGCGGATCCTCGGCCTGCGCTGTCGGAACTGTTCGCGGTCCGAGGCGCTCGGGCCGAGCTACGTCTGCGCCGCCTGCTTCGGGCCGCTGGAGATCGCCTACGACCTCGACCTCGTGGCCGGGCTCATCGACCGGGCGACGATCGCCGCCCGCCCGCCGGGAATCTGGCGCTACCTCGAGCTGCTGCCGGTCGACCGCGCCGCCCGACCGCGGGCTTCGGGTCGGCTCGACGCCGCTGATCGAGGCGGACCGGCTCGGGCCGACGCTCGGGATCGATCGCCTTCTGGATCAAGGACGACACCCGCAACCCGACCCTGTCGTTCAAGGACCGGGCGGTCGCGATCGCGGCGACCACGGCGGCCGAGTTCGGGCTCGAGGCGCTCGCCTGCGCCTCGACCGGCAACCTGGCCGGGGCGACGGCCGCCGCTGCGGCGGCGATCGGGCTGCCGGCCTACGTGTTCATCCCGGCCGATCTCGAGCCGGCCAAGATCGACCACGCGCTGGCCTACGGCGCGACGGTCGTCCCGATCGACGGGACCTACGACGACGTCAACCGGCTCTGCCTCGAGGTCGCCGACGAGCTCGGCTGGGGCTTCGTCAACGTCAACCTCCGGCCGTTCTACGCCGAGGGCAGCAAGACCCTCGCGTTCGAGATCGCCGAGGCGCTCGGCTGGCGGCTCCCCGACGTCATCGTCGCGCCGATCGCCTCCGGGGCGATGTTCACCAAGCTCGCCAAGGGCTTCGACGAGCTGGCCGCGGTCGGCCTCATCGAGCGGACGCCGGTCCGGTTCGTCGGCGGCCAGGCGGCCGGCTGCGCCCCGGTCGCGACCGCGTTCGCCGCCGGGACCGATGTCATCGAGCCGGTCCGCGTCCCCGACACGATCGTCCGCTCGCTGGCGATCGGCAACCCGGCCGACGGCCGCTACTCGGTCGAGCTTGCCCGGGCGAGCGGCGGCTCGATCGAGGCGATCTCCGACGACGCGACCGCCGAGGCGATCCGGCGGGTCGCGACGCTCGAGGGGATCTACCCGGAGACGGCCGGCGGGGTGACCCTGGCTGCAGCCGAGGCCGCTCGGCGGCGGGGCGTGATCCGCCGGGCGACGAGGTCGTCGCGCTCCTGACCGGGAACGGCCTCAAGACCCCCGACGCGATCCGCTTCGGGACCGGGAGCGAGCGAGCCACCGTCGCCGAGCCCGGCCGCCCGGGCTGGCGCCGGTCATCCCGGCGCGCTTCACCGCATTCGAAGCGTGGCTCGAAGCGATGAGCGTCGTCCGGATCCCGCCGGTCCTGCGGACCTCGACCGGTGGCCAGAAGCAGGTGGTTGTGCCGGGTGATACCGTTCGTGAGGTGATCGGCGGACTGGTGGCCGCGTACCCGGGCCTCGCGCCGCAGCTGCTCGCCGGCGACGGCGAGCTGAACCGGTTCGTCAACGTCTTCCTGAACGACACCGACGTCCGCCATCTCCAGGCGCTCGACACGCCGGTCGACGAGCGGGACACGGTCCTGCTGCTCCCGGCGATGGCCGGCGGCGCCGGGCCGGACCCGGCCGACAGGCCCGGGCGACGGAGTGTCGACCCATGGCGGTCCGTGCTCCTGTCCGGGGCGAGCTATCGACAGCTGACGTCGGACCGCAGGTCCGGACTCAGGGTCCGAAGGCTCGCAGACCCGTCCATCGCCGCGTCGGCGCCGTCCTCCAGTCGCGCCCGCCGGCGACCAAGCACCGCCCTGCAGGAGACCCATCCGTGTCGATCCCCGTCCGTTCCCCGATCCGCCTGATCGATCCACGCGGCCAGCGCTTCGGTGCCGGCCTGTCCGCGATCGTCCTCGCCGCCGCGATCGTGCTCGACCTGCCGATCGTCGCCGCCCTCGTCGCGCTCGCGCTCGGCGTCAGCTCGGCGCTCGGCACCCGCTACTTCGTGTTCGGCCGGCCATGGCCGGCGATCCGCACGCTTCCTCAAGCTCGGCCCGCCGAGCGCCCCCGAGCCCGAGGTCGGTCCGCGCTTCGCCCAGGCGCTCGGGACGACGTTCGTCGGTCCTCGGCGTCATCCTGCTTGCGGTCGGCCTTCGCCCGTTGGGCTGGCTGCCGATCGGGGCGGTCGTGGCGCTCCAGACGCTGCTCGCCGTGACCGGCTTCTGCCTTGGCTGCCGGCTGTACGGGCTCCAGTGGTGGGTCCCCGAGCAGTTCGACCGGTTCGTCCTCCGACGTGAGCCGGATCGGGAAGGCGAGCTCGGCTAGCCGGGGACAGGCGCTCGGCTAACGGGCGGCACGGTCGGCCTCGGTCACGGCCAGCGCCTGGGCCAGCCGGTCGAGGAACGGCCCCTGCGCCGCCTTGAGCCTGCCGCGAGCCTCGGGCAGGTCGAACCAGGCGACGCGATCGATCTCCGGGAAGGTCACGAGCCGGCCGGATCGGGGCGGCCACTCCAGCTCGAACGTGTTGCTCGTCGCCACGGCGGGATCGAGGTCCCCTTCGAGCGCCCAGGCGAGGACGCGCTTGCCTGACTTCTGGAAGATCTCGCCGAGATCGATCGGCACGCCGGCGGGCGGGTCGTGGCCGGTCTCCTCGGCGAACTCGCGCCGGGCGACGTCGAGCAGCGCCTCGCCGGGCTCGGCTTCACCCTTCGGCACCGTCCAGGCGTCGGCATCCTTGCGCTCGTGGAACGGGCCACCGGGATGGGCGAGCAGGACCTCCAGCCGCCCCGTCGGTCGGCGATAGAGGAGCAGCCCGGCGCTCGTCCGGCCCCGCTTGTCGGTCGGCATCGGCCCAAGCCTAGCCCACCGCCCGGGAAGCGCCACCGGCCGGCCGCCCCGCATCGAAACCGCAACCGGGCGGCTTCCCGCCTGCCGCCGACGCGCCGTCGCGCAATCCGCCATCCTTGTCGTCGTGAGCAGCGCAGCCGCCGGCTCGTTCGGGTCGCCCTCCGTCGGCAACGGATCGATCGTCGACCCGGGCGCCGCCTCCGCCGAGCCCCTCAAGATCCTCGTCGCCGACGACGAGCCGGCGATGGTCGGCGTGATCGGGGCGATCCTCGGCGGGGCCGGCCACCGGATCATCGCGGCCTACGACGGTCGCGAGGCGATCCGTCGGTTCGAGGAGGAGCATCCCGACCTCGTCCTGCTCGATCTGGCGATGCCCGGGCTCGATGGCGCCGACGTCTGCCGGCGGATCCGGGCGGCGGGCGACACCCCGATCATCGTGGTGTCCGGTGAGAGCGACCTGGGCGTGACCGTCGAGCTCCTCGACGCGGGCGCCGACGACTACGTCCGCAAGCCGTTCCGGGCGGCCGAGCTCCTGGCCCGGACCCGGACCGTTGTCCGGCGGCGCCGGCGGGCGCCGACCCGGGATGGCTGGCTGGTCGACCGGGCCCGGCACGAGGTCAGCTGGCAGGGCCAGCCGATCGGGCTGACGGTGACCGAGTTCCGGCTGGCTTCGAGGCTCGTCGACCGGCTCGGCGAGGTCGTCGACCGGCGCGATCTCCTCGCCTTCGCCTGGCCCGGTGTCGACCGCCCCGACCCGCTCTGGCTCAAGCCGCACATGGCCCGACTGCGCTCGAAGCTGATCGCGGTCGGCGCTCCCGTGCCGGTGCCGATCCGCGGCGTCGGCTACCGGCTCGACGATTCCGTCGGTGACGAGACGGTTGCGACCGTCGAGTCCGAGTGGTCACTCACCGGCAGCCAGCCGTAACCGTCGCGCCGCCGACCCGCCACCGGCTCAGCCTCGATCCTGGCCTCGCAGCGGCCTAGGCTCGGGCTGGGATCGCTCTCGCCCCAGCCTGACGATCGTCGGACGCGAGCAGCGCCCACTGGAGCGAGGGTCGACCGATGCGCATACGGATCCGACACGGGCTTGCGGCCGCCGGGATCGGCGCGGCGTTGCTCGCCGTCCTGCCCGGGACGGTTGCAGCCGCCGATGGGACGGAGATCAACTCCGGCGACACCGCCTGGATGCTGGCCTCGACCGCCCTGGTCATGATCATGCTCCCCGGGCTGGCCCTGTTCTACGGCGGGCTCGTCCGGCGCAAGAACGTCCTGTCGACCATCATGCACAGCTTCTTCGGGCTGGCGGTCGTGAGCGTGGTCTGGGTGATCGTCGGGTTCAGCCTGGCGTTCGGCCCGGACGCCGGCGGTCTCGGGCTGATCGGCAACCTCGACTACGCGTTCTTCAACAACGTCGGCCAGGCCCCGAGCGCGGTGTACGCCGTCACGATCCCATTCCTCCTGTTCGCCGGCTTCCAGCTCATGTTCGCGGCGATCACACCCGCGCTGATCACCGGCGCGTTCGCCGAGCGGAAGCGGTTCGGCGCGTTCGTCCTGTTCACCATCCTCTGGTCCATCCTCGTCTACTCGCCGATCGCCCACTGGGTCTGGTCGACCGACGGCTGGCTGTACAAGCTCGGCGCGCTCGACTTCGCCGGTGGCACGGTCGTCCACATCAGCTCGGGCGTGTCGGCCCTGATCGTCGCGATCCTGATCGGCCGGCGGGTCCTCAACGGCGAGAGCCTCGAGCCACATGACGTGCCGATGACCGTCCTCGGCGCCGGCCTTCTGTGGTTCGGCTGGTTCGGCTTCAACGCCGGCTCCGCGCTCACCGCCGGCGGGCTCGCCGCGAGCGCGTTCGTCGTCACGAACACGGCCGCCGCCGCGGCGACCATCACCTGGGTCGGGGCGAGCTACCTCCACAAGGGCAAGGTCAGCGTCTCCGGTGCCGCCTGCGGCGCCGTCGCCGGACTGGTCGCGATCACCCCGGCATCCGGCTTCGTGACCGTCGGTGGCGCCCTGGTCATCGGCCTCGTGGCCGGCGGCCTGTGCTACAGCGCCACGCTGCTCAAGGTCCGGATCAAGGTCGACGACGCGCTCGACGTGTTCGCCGTCCACGGGGTCGGCGGGATGTTCGGCGCGGTCGCGACCGGCGTCTTCGCGACGGCCGCGGTCCAGCAGGCCTACTCGGGCCTTATCGATGGCAACCCGCAGCAGGTCCTGATCCAGCTCGTCGCGGTCGGAGCGACCGTCGCCTATGCCGTCGTCGGCACCTTCGTCATCGTCAAGGTCGTCGACCTGATCCTCGGGATCCGCGTCCCGAAGGTCCAGGAGGAGGCCGGTCTGGACCTCGCGGTTCACGGCGAGGCCGCCTACCAGGTCTAGCCCGTGACCGGGTCGTTGGGCGGTTTCAGGCGCCGCCCGACGACCCGCCCGGGCCGTGCGAGGCAGCCAGCTCGAGGACGAACTGGCTGCCTTGTGGCAGCCGGTCCTCGAGACGCAGCTCGCCGTTCATCGAGCGGGCCAGGTGGCGGGCGGCGAACAGCCCGATCCCGGCACCTCGCGGTGAGTCGTCCCGGCGCACGAACGGCTCGAAGATCCGCTCGCGCCACTCGGCCGGGATGCCCGGCCCGTCGTCGGTGACGGCGAGCAGGACCCGGCCGCCGTCGCGCCAGCCGATCACCTCGATCCGGCCTCCGGCCGGCGCGTACTTGGCCGCGTTCTCCAGGAGGTACTCGAGCAGCCGGCCGAGGAGGTCGGCCGAGCCGACCGCGACCAGCGGTCGATCGTGGAACGAGGCGTCGAGCTGGTGGCGGCGGAGGATCGGCCCGAGCGAGGTCAGGATCCCGTCGACGACCGGCGCGACATCGACCGGCTCGAGGCGGGGCGGCTCCTCGCGCAGGACACGCAGGCTGGCCAGGATCGAATCGACCATCGAGTCGAGCCGGTCGACCTGGCGGAGCGCCTCCTCCTCCCACTGACCCGTCTGGCCGAGGCCGGCCTGGCGGACCTCCGCACCGATCAGCTCGAGGCTGGCTCGAACGACCGCGAGCGGCGTCCGGAGCTCGTGGGTGACGATCGTGACGAGGCTGGCCCGGGCTTCGTCGATGGCCCGGAGGCTGTCGACCTGGGCCTCGGCCTCCGCTTGGAGGCGTCCCTTCTCGACGATGCCGGCCAGGAGTGCGGCGAGCGTCTCGAGGAACCGGACGTCGCTCCGCCTGAAGACCCGGCGACGGACGGTCTGGACGTTGAGCACGCCGACGACCGCGTCGTTCCAGAGCAACGGAACCGAGCACATCGAGGTCAGGCGCGGCTCGTCGAGACCCTGGAGCCAGGCGAAGCGCCGGTCGCGCCGGACATTGAGGCTGACCTGCGGGCGGCGGGTCTGGGCGGCCCGCCCGGTGATCCCGACCCCCATCGGCAGGCGGGCCACGCCGATCTGGTCGCGGTCGAGCCCGTTCGTGGCGGCGAGCGTGACCCCGGACCCATCGCGGTCGACGAGGTAGACGGAGCAGACCTCGGCGCCGGCCGCCGCGGTCGCCCGGTCGATGATCGTCCGCATAAGCTCGTCCCAGTTCCGGGCCGACGTCGCCAGCCGGGCGACCTCCTCCAGGAAGGTCAGCTCGGCCAGCCGGCCCGCGTCGCGATCCGTCGTGCGCTGCGCCATCCATCGATCGTGGCGCCGGCTGCCATGCCCGGTCAACACCCCGGCGCGTACCGAAACGGTCACCGGGCCGCAACCCACCGCTCACCGTCTCGTGCCCCACCCGCGACTGACGCGGGCGAGCGGCCGGCCTACGGTGGGCTTCCGATCCGCACGCGCGGAGGACCAGCCATCGTCATGCCCGACCGCCAGCCCAACCCGCTGTACGACCGACGCTACGAGCACGACGCGTGCGGTGTCGGGTTCGTCGCGGACGCGGGCGGCCGGTCGCGCCGGCGAGTCCTCCCGCTTGCACTCGCCGGGCTCGGCTCGCTCGGCCACCGGGGCGCATTCGCCGCCGACGGCGCCTCGAGCGACGGTGCCGGGGTGCTGCTCCCGCTCGAGCCGAGCGTCGTCGCCCATCTGGCGCCCGGTCTCGGCGGTCGTCCGGGGATCGTCTCGTTGTTCCTCCCACGGCAGGCCGCGGACGCGGCGGCGGCGCGTTGGATCGTCGAGGCTGCCCTGGCCGAGGAGCGGCTGTCGAGCCCGACCTGGCGGACGGTTCCGGCCGATCCCACGGCGCTCGGCCGGGAAGCGGCCGAGTCCCGGCCGGCCTTCGCGCAGGCCGTTGTCGAACGGCCGAGCGGGCTGTCCGATGCCCGGTTCGAGCTCCGCCTCGTCCTCGCCCGGCGCCGGATGGAGGACGCGGCGCGACATGCCGGCTCGAAGCTCGCTGCGTTCGCCGTTCCGTCGGCGTCGTGCCGATCGGTCGTCTACAAGGGCCTGGTCGCCGGCGGGCGCCTCGCGGACCTGTATCCGGACCTTGGCGCGGGGCTGCCGGTCAGCCACGCGATCTTCCACCAGCGCTATGCGACGAACACGCATCCCGAGTGGCGGCTCGCCCAGCCGTTCCGGGCGATCGCCCACAACGGCGAGATCAACACGGTTCGGACGAACCGCGCCCAGGTCCACGGGCGCGCCGCCGATCCGCTCGGCGGCCCCGGATCGCCGGCACGTCGGCTGGTCGAGACCGGTCCGCTCGTCTCGGCCGACGGCTCGGACTCGCTGTCACTCGACGAGGCGCTCGAGCTGCTCACGGTCACGGGCTGGAGCCTCGAGACGGCGCTCCTCGCGCTCATCCCGGAAGCGGCGACGCTCCGACCCGCCGGCCACCCGCTGGCCGGTGCGTTCGCCCGCCGGACCGCCGGGTTCCTCGCGCCGTGGGACGGCCCCGCCGCGCTCGTGTTCGGCGACGGGCGCCGGGTCGGGGCGATGGTCGACCGGAACGGCCTCCGTCCGCTCGCGTTCGCCGTGACCCGCGACAAGCTCGTGGCGGCCGCGTCCGAGGCTGGCGCGATCCCGATCGCCGCCGCGGAGACCGTCCGGCTCGGGCGGCTCGGCCCGGGCGAGATGTTGCTCGTCGACCCCCGGCGCGGGGCGATCCTCGAGGACATCGAGGCGAAGACCGAGGTCCTCCGTCGATCGTGGCGCCCGGATGCCCCGCGATCTGCCTTCGTCGACCGGCCCGTCGCCGGCGACTCCGCCGGGATCTGCACTCCGGCAGTCGCGGCCACCGCCCCGGCGCTCCGGCAGCTCGCCGGGCTCGACGCCGAGCGCGCCAGGCTCGACATCAGGACGATGGTCCTCGAGGCGAAGGAGCCGCTATGGAGCATGGGCGACGACACCCCGACCCCGGCCCGGGCGCGGATCGATCGGCCGGTCGTGGATCATCTCCGCCAGGCGTTCGCCCAGGTCACGAACCCGCCGATCGACCCGGAGCGCGAGCGGGCGGTGATGGACCTCCGAGTCGAGCTCGGCCGACGACCGGCGCTGCTCGGAGGAATCCCGACCGCCCCCCGCACGATCCGGCTCGACCGGCCGGTCGTCGCCGACCTGGACGGGATCACCGAGCGCATCGGGCGACGCCGAGTCCGCTGGCTCGATGCGACCTGGCGGGCGGCCGACGGCCCGGCCGGTCTCGCCCACGCGCTCGACGCCCTCGCGGCCGATGCGCTGCTCGCCGTCGAGACGGGCTCGGTCGAGCTCCTCGTCATCTCCGACCGGACGATGTCGCTCGACCGCCCGCCGCAGCCGAGCGTCCTAGCCGTCGGCACGGTCCACACCGCGCTCGGGGCGGCCGGTCTCCGGGGCCGGGCCGACCTCGTCGTCGACGCCGCCGATGTCCTCGACGTCCACGGCCTGGCGATGGCCGTCGCGGCGGGCGCGACCGCGGTTCGTCCGCGTCTGGCGATCGAGCTGGCGGCCGAGCTCGCCGGGAGCCGCGGCGCCGAGACGCTGACCGCAACTGAGGCAGTCCGCCACCTCCTCGAGGCGTTCGAGGCCGGGCTGCGCAAGACGCTCGCCCGGATGGGCATCTCGGCCGTCGCCTCGTACGTCGGGGGAGCGCTGTTCGAGACGCTCGAGCTCGCGCCGGAGGTCGTTGAACGCTGTTTCCCGTCAGCGGCGGCGTGGCCCGGCCGGATCGGCTTCGAGGGACTCGCCGAGCGCGGCCTGCGCCGGCTCGATGCCGCACGGGCCCTCGCCGCCGCCGGGGACGGCGTCCGGTTGGCCGACCCGGGCCTGGCCCGATTCCGGGCCGACGGTGAGCTCCATCTCTACGCTCCGGTCGTCGTCAAGGCGCTCCAGGCCGTCGCCGACGGCTCGTCGGACGCCCTCCGGACCGTGCCCGGTCGAGACCCGGCCGTCGTTCGCGACGGGCTCCGGATCCATCGCCCGCGCGGCACCAAGCCGGTCCCGCTCGACGAGGTCGAGCCCGCGCGCTCGATCGCTCGTCGGTTCGTCGCTTCGGCGATGAGCGTGGGCGCGCTCAGCCCCGAGGCGCACCAGGCCGTGACGATCGGGATGCAGCGGGCGGGCGGGGCCGCGAACACCGGCGAGGGCGGCGAGGATCCCGCCTGGTACCGGCCGACCCCCAGCGGCGAGCGACACGACGCGCGGATCAAGCAGGTCGCCTCGGCCCGCTTCGGCGTCACCGCGACCTACCTCGCCCGGGCCGACCAGCTCGAGATCAAGATCGCCCAGGGGTCGAAGCCCGGTGAGGGCGGCCAGCTCCCCGCAAAGAAGGCCACGGCCGAGATCGCGGCCCTCCGCCGCGCCCAGCCGGGCCAGTCGCTCATCAGCCCGCCGCCCCACCACGACATCTACTCGATCGAGGATCTCGCCCAGCTCATCGCCGACCTCCGGGCGATCAACCCACAGGCCCGGATCGGGGTCAAGCTCGTCGCCAGCCGCGGCGTCGGCACAATCGCCGCGGGCGTGGTCAAGGCCGGGGCCGACTACGTCCACCTGTCCGGCCACGCCGGCGGGACCGGGGCCAGCCCGCTCAGCTCGATCAAGCACGCCGGGGCGCCGTGGGAGCTCGGTCTCGCCGAGGTCCACCAGACGCTCCTCCGCAACGGCCTCCGCGACCGGGTCGTCCTGCGGACCGACGGCGGGCTCCAGGTCGGCCGCGACGTCCTGGTCGCGGCCCTGCTCGGGGCCGAGGAGTTCGGGTTCGGGACCGCGACGCTCGTCGCGCTCGGCTGTGACATGGCCAGGCAGTGCCACCTCGACACCTGCCCGACCGGGATCGCCACCCAGCGTCCCGACCTGCGGGCGAAGTTCACGGGGACGCCCGAGCAGGTCGAGCGATTCGCCCTGGCCGTGGCCGAGGACCTTCGCCGCGAGCTCGCCGCGATCGGCGCCCGCTCGGTCGGCGAGATCGTCGGCGAGAGTCGGCGCTACCTGAGCGCGGCCGGCGCCGATGGCCCGACCGACGTCGCCGCCCTCGTCGGTGCGTCGCGCTGGACCGCCGACGATCGTCGCCGCGCCGAGGTCGAGCTGTCCATCGACGGGCTGGCTCGCGCGCCGGCTTCGCCGGTCGAGCATGGGCTCGTGGCGAGCTGGGTCGAGACCGGGGTGGCGCCGACCGGGCGGCTGCAGATCGCCACGGCGGATCGGTCGTTCGGCGCGGAGCTGTCCGGGGCGATCGAGCGCGGAGACATCCACCGGCCGAGCGGCGGCCCGATCCGGCTCGACCTCAGTGGAGCGGCCGGACAGAGCTTTGGCGCGTTCCTCACCGACGGCGTCGAGCTGAGCCTCGTCGGTCAGGCAAACGACTATGTCGCCAAGGGTCTGTCCGGCGGGGTCGTGGTCGTCCGCCCGGAGCCGGAGGTGGTGGCCGATCCGGCCGCGTCGACGCTCGCCGGGAACGTGTGCCTGTTCGGGGCGACGGCCGGCCGGCTCCACCTCGTCGGTCGGGCAGGGATGCGGTTCGCCGTCCGGAACAGCGGCGCCGAAGCGGTCGTCGAGGGGCTCGGCGCCCACGGCTGCGAGTACATGACCGGCGGCGTCGTCGTCGTCCTCGGACCGGTCGGGGCGAACTTCGGCGCCGGGATGACCGGCGGCCGGGCCTACCTCCTCGACCCGACCGGTCGCTCCGCCCCGGCGCTGGCCGGGACGAGCGTGGCCGCCACTCGCCTGTCGGCGGTCGTCCGCGACCGGGCCGACGGTCCACAACGCGTGTCCGAGCTCGGCCGCCTGATCGAGGCGCACGCTGCGGCGGGATCCGAGCTGGCCGAGCGCCTCACGCTGTCGGGCGGCCCGCGCCCCGAGGACATCTGGCTCGTCGAGCCGGTCGCTGCCCCGTCCGTGGCCGTGGCCGGGTCGACCGCCGAGCCGGCGGCCGTCGCCGTCCCGATCGAGCGATCCGGCGGCGTCCCGGTTGCGGCCCGCTCGGCCGAGGGCGTCGCGATCCCTACACTCTCCTGAGGTGGGCGGTCGGAGCCGCCGACCGCGACCGCCGGAGGAAGCGCCGATGACCGCCCGACCGAACCCGGCCGTCCGCGGCGAGCCGCGCGGCATCGGGACGGCGGGTGCCCGCGACCACCTGGCGCGCGAGGTCAGGCTGCTCGGCTCGCTGCTCGGGCAGGTCATCGTCGAGCAGGAGGGTCTCGCCCTGCTCGAGCTCGTCGAGCGTGTCCGACGGCGCACGATCGCCCTGCGCCGGGCAGACGACCCGGTCGAGCGGGCGCGGCTGTCGGCCGAGCTCGACGGCCTCGACCTGCCCCGCATCGAGGCCCTCATCCGCTCGTTCGGGCTCTACTTCCAGCTCGTCAACCTGGCCGAGGAGCGCCACCGCGTGCGGACGCTCCGCCGCCGCGAGCGGGCCGCCCGCGGTGGCATCCTCGACGACTCCGTGGCGGAGGCCGTCCGCGGGATGTGGCACACCGGGCGCGGCGTCGACGACATCGTGGAGCTCATCGGGCGGCTGGCGATCGCCCCGGTCCTGACCGCCCATCCGACCGAGGCGCGCCGTCGGACGCTGCTGATCGCCCTGCGTCGCTGCCATCGTCTGGTCGAGCGGCTCGACGATCCTCGCCTGACGCCCGACGAGGACCGCGACATCCGGCGGCGCCTGCGCGAGGAGATCAGCCTGCTGTGGCGGACCGCCGATCTCCGGTCGGTGGCTCCGACGCCGCTCGACGAGGTCCGGACGGCGATGACCTACTTCGACGAGACGCTGTTCACGGTCGTCCCGAGGCTGTACCGCGCGCTCGACGGGGCGCTCGATCCGCTGATCGAGGCCGAGCGGCGACGGGCCCTCGGCCGGGCCGGCCGGCTGGCCGCGACCGATCCGACGGCTCCCGACGCGGGGCGGACCGGGACCCGGCCGCCGCTCGTACCGGCGTTCCTGCGCTGGGGCAGCTGGATCGGCGGCGACCGCGACGGCAACCCGGCCGTGACTGCCGAAACGACCGGCCACGTCCTCCGGATCCACGCCGACCACGTGATCCACGGCTACGAGGCGGTGGCCATCCGGCTGATGCAGACGATCGCCCCGCACATTCCGGCGACGACCACCGCGGCGCCGCTGGCCAGGCGCCTCGTCGCCGATGACGACGTCCTGCCGGAGACGATGCGCCAGCTCCGCCGGCGCTTCCCCGACGAGCCCTACCGGCAGCGGTTCGGGGCGATCGCCGAGCGGCTCCGGCGGACCCGGGCGGCGCTGACGGCGACCGCCGGCGCCCCGGTCGGCGGCCGCTACACCGACCCGAGCGAGCTCATCGTCGAGCTCGACGAGGTGACCGCGGCGCTGGTCGGCGACCGGCTCGGCCGGGTGGCCTGGGGCGAGGTCCAGGACTTCCGCTGGCAGGTCGAGACGTTCGGCTTCCACCTCGCCGCGCTCGAGGTCCGTCAGCACGCCGACGCGCACGCGACGGCGCTCGCGGCCATCCGCCGGCGCGATCTCGATTCAGAGCTGCCGGGCTCACCCGGGGTGACCGCGGGCGAGGTCCTCGCGACGTTCCGGGCGATCGCCGACACGCAGGCCCGGTTCGGCCCGGCCGCAGCAGGACGCTATGTCATCAGCTTCACCCGGTCCGCAGCCGACGTCCTTGCCGTCCTCGAGCTGGCAGGCCTGGCCGGCTCGGCCGATTCCCCGGCGGCGGCCACCGGAGGGTTCGCGCCGGCGGTCCCGGTGCTCGACGTCGTCCCACTGTTCGAGTCGGCCGACGCCCTCGAGGACTGCGCGGCGATCATCGACGCACTCGTGGCCGACCCGCTCTACCGCGGCCACCTGCTCGCCCGAGGCGATCGCCAGGAGGTGATGCTCGGCTACTCCGATTCGAACAAGGAGTCCGGGTTCCTGGCCGCGAACCGGCTCCTCTACCGCGCCCAAGAGGCGCTCGTCGAGACGGCCCGACGCCATGGTCTCGAGCTGACCCTGTTCCACGGCCGGGGCGGCGCGATCGGCCGCGGCGGCGGCCCGACCAACCGGGCGATCCTGGCCCAGGCCCCGGGCTCGATCGACGGCCGGTTGCGGATGACCGAGCAGGGCGAGGTCATCGCCGCGAATTACGCCAATCCGGCAATCGCCCGGCGCCAGCTCGAGCAGCTCACGGCGGCGGTCGTGCTGGCCTCGACCGCGGAGCACGACGCGCGGGTGGCCGATGCCGGCCAGGCTGGTGCGGCGGCGATCGACGAGCTGGCCCGGGTCTCGGAAGCGGCCTATCGGGCGCTCGTCTGGGAGGACCCGGACTTTGCGGCGTTCTTCCGGGACGCCACCCCGATCGTCGAGCTGTCGGCCCTCCGGCTCGGCTCGCGACCGGCCGCGCGTGGTCGACGGGCGAGCGGCGGAGCCCCCGGCCGAACGTCCACTCCTGTCGCCGAGCCGCCGCCGCCGCTCGTCTCGCTGCGGGCCATCCCGTGGGGCTTCGCCTGGTCGCAGTCACGGCTCAACCTGCCCGGCTGGTTCGGTCTTGGGTCCGCCCTCGAGGCGTACCGGTCGAGCCATGGCGACGCCGGGCTCGACGCCCTCGCCGAGCTGTACCGGTCGTGGCTGCTGTTCCAGGCGATCCTCGACAACGCCGAGATGACCCTCGCCAAGGCGGACATCGGCGTCGCCCGGACGTACGCCGCGCTGGCCAGGGGCGCGTCCGCTGGACGGATCTGGGAGCGAATCGAGGCCGAGCACGAGCGGACCGTCCGGCTCCTGCTCAGGGTGACCGGACGGGACCACCTGCTCGACGGGCTCCCGATCCTCCAACGCTCGATCGAGCTCCGCAACCCGTACGTCGACTCACTGTCCGAGCTCCAGGTCCGGTTGCTCGCCCGGCTCCGGGCGCTGCCGCCCGACGATCCGAGCCGACCGGAGGTGCTCCGTCTCGTCCAGCTCTCGATCAACGGCATCGCGGCCGGGACTCCGCAATACCGGCTGACCGCCCGATCGGCTGAAACCGGGCAGGCATTGCCGGCGTAGCCCCTTGCGCGAGGTGCGGCCTCGCGGATCGGCCCGGCATGGGCCGGAGGCCGCCCGGTTCAGGAGGTCGCCCATGATCTACCGTCGAGCCATGGCCGCCGCGGCGGCGCTCGTCCTCCTCCTGGTGGCGGTCACGCCCGCCGCCGCAACCGGCCACCGGCCGCCGAACGCGTACGAGACCCACGTCTACGTCTCCGATCAGCTCGGGGTCGGGGACATCCAGGACACGAACCTCGTCAACGGCTGGGGCATCGTCCACAGTCCGACCAGCCCGTGGTGGGTCGCCAATAATGGGACCGCCACATCGACCCTCTACAACGGCCTCGGGGCGAAGATCCCGTTGACCGTGAACGTGCCCGGCGCCCCGACCGGGACCGTCTTCAACGGCGGGACGGGGTTCGTCGTGACGAACGGGACCGACTCCGGGCCGGCCCGCTTCCTGTTCGCCTCGGAGGACGGCACGATCTCCGGCTGGAACCCCGCGGTTCCGTCATCGACGCCGCCGGTCACGTCGACCCAGGCGTTCGTCGTCGCGGACCACTCGCGGGCGATCTACAAGGGTCTCGCGATCGCGACCTGGAACGGCGCCGACTACCTCTATGCGACCGACTTCCATCGGGGCCGGATCGACGTCTTCGACAGCACGTTCAACCGCCAGCACTGGGAGCACGCGTTCCGCGACAGGCACCTGCCGAGCCATTACGCGCCGTTCGGGATCCAGACCCTCAACGGGCTGATCTTCGTGACCTACGCCCGCCAGGACAAGGATCGCGAGGACGAGATCGCCGGGGCCGGCAAGGGCTTCGTCGACGTGTTCAACGCCCGCGGCAAGCTCCTCGGCCGAGTCGCCTCACGCGGTGCGCTCAACGCACCGTGGGGCCTGGCCTGGGCACCCGAGGGCTTCGGACGGTTCAGCGGCGACCTGATCGTCGGGAACTTCGGCAACGGTCGGCTGCTCGCGTATCGCTGGCACGACGGCCACTGGAAGTTCGACGCGACCCTGCGGACCGCCGATCATCAGGTCATCTCGATCGACGGCCTGTGGGGCATCGGCTTCGGGAACGGCGCCGGCGCCGGTCCGCTGACCACGCTCTACTTCGCTGCCGGCCCGGACGACGAGTCCCACGGCGCCTTCGGAGCGGTCTGGGCGACACCCTGATCGACACTTCCTGGAGGCACGGAGCGGGCGGTCCGCGCGGATCGTCCGCTCCGTCGTGCATCCGGTTCGCAACCGAATTGCGACTGGCTCGGCGCCGACGCTAACCGCCGCGCCGTCGATCATCGTCACGCTGCCCGGAGCCCATCCCTCGGGCACCTCCAGCCGACGAACCGATCGAGAGGCCAACGATGATCCAGCCGACCGAGCCCCAGCCCGCCTGGCCGCGCGTCGGGTCGTCGATCGCCGGTGGCCCGGTCACCTGCGCGGTGTGCGGCTGCCGGCTGACCACGGACGACCCGTCCGACCCGTCGGGCTGGACGCACTTCTCGCCGCTCGGCGGCCGCGACGCGCGCGGCTGCCGGGTCGAATGCGTCGACCTTCCCCACGACGCTTCAGGCCGCGCACTCGTGGGTATGCCCGCCTGACCGACGCCGCAGGGCCGACCGGGTCCCGCCGGCAGCGGATCCGACCGGCTGCGAACGAAGGGGCGCCATCCTCCTGGCGCCCCTTCTTCATGTCCTCGGGGACGCGGCTCTCGGCGACGCGGGCGAGGCCGGACGCCTCAGCGGAGCTCGTGGCGCAGTGCGGAGCGGGCGGCGTTGAGGCCGCTCATCCCATGGACGCCTCCGCCCGGCGGGGTCGACGACGAGCAGAGGTAGAGCCGGTCGCCGACACGATACGGATCGCGCGCCGGCCAGGGACGGAACACGAGCTGGCGGATGTCCTGGATCCCGCCGTTGATGTCGCCACCGACGTAGTTGGCGTCGTAGGTCTCCATTGCGGCCGGTCCGAGCGTCGAGCGAGCCAGGATCCGATCGCGGAAACCCGGAGCGAACCGTTCGACCTGGGTCTCGATCCGGTCGGTCATGTCGATGTCCGAGCCCGCCGGGACGTGGCAGTAGGCCCAGGCCGTCGTCTTCCCCTCCGGCGCTCGCGAGGGATCCCACGGCGTGTACTGGACGAATAGGACGAACGGCCGATCCGCGTGTCTGCCGGCCGCCACCTCCGCTTCACTCGCCGCGATCTCATCGAGGGTCCCGCCTAGGTGGATCGTCGCCGCGCGGCGCGGCCCCTCGGCCGTCCAGGGCACCGGGCCGTCGAGCGCCCAGTCGAGCTTGAAGACGCCCGAGCCGTATCGGAAGCGTTCGGCACGACGACGGGACAGAGCTGACAGCCGATCGCCGGCGATGGCCACCAGCTGCCGGGGCGTGACGTCGAGCAGGACCGCCCGCGCCGCTGGGAGCTCGGCGATCGATCCGACCCTGTGGCCGGTGACGAGCTCCCCACCCGCGGCCTCAAGCTCAGCCACGAGGGCCGTCGCGATCGCGTCCGCCCCGCCGTGGACCATCGGCCATCCGACGGCATGGGCGTAGGTCGCCAGAACGAGTCCGAATGACGCGGTCAACGGGCGATCGAGCCGGAGCATCGAGTGGGCGGCCACCCCGGCGAACATTGCCCGGGCTGGCCCGTCGCGGAAGCGAGCGCTGGCCAGCCCATACGCCGAACGGAGCGCCGGAAGGCCGAACCGGGCGAGCGCGAGCGGGTGGCGCGGCAGGTGGACGACCGGCTGGAGGATCTCCGGGCCGAGCTTGGCGACATCCCGGACGAGCGGCCCGAACAGTCGCCGCCAGGCCCGCCCGTCAGCCTCACCGAGCCCGTCCGCCGTCGCGCGCACCGAGCGTTCGAGGATGGCCGCCCGACCATCGTCAAACGGGTGCGCGAACGGAGCGTCCGGTTGGATGAGCTCGACACCGCGGGCGGCCAGATCGATCGAGGCGAAGAAGGGCGAGCCGATCGTCAGCGGCAGGATCGTGGAGCAGACGTCGTGACGAAATCCAGGGAGCGTCAGCTCGGCGGTCCGGGTGCCACCGCCCGGCGTCGCCGATGCCTCGTAGACCCGGACCGAGCGACCAGCCCTCGCCAGGGTGATGGCTGCTGCCAAACCGTTGGGCCCGGCCCCGATGACGATCGCATCGACCGGACCGCCTCCGATCGGGTCGCTCACGAGACGCCGGGCCTCACCCCCGGCCGGTCAGCTTGCGGACGGGCGCGGTCAGGGTCCGTCGAGCGGACCGGATCGTCGCGCTGTTGCGGACGTTCCGCCAGTAGCGCCACTGCCGATCCTTGTCGATGCAGACGCTCTTCGTCTCGACCGTCGGCAACGCGACCCCGACGGCCGTCGCCAGGTTGACCAGGGTGGCCTGCCAGAACTTGTCGTTCTGGCGGTTGCCGCCGAGCATGTAGGCCAGCTCGTCGAACGGGTCGGACGGCCGCTCGAGGGCCTCCGCCTGGGCGATCGTGAGCTCGCCGTCGCGACGGGCCGAGAAGGTGATCCATGCCGACAGGGTATGGCCTTCGGGCGTCATGAACGTGAACGACTCGTCGTCGGCGTAGAGGACAAGGACGCCGGTTGAGAGCTTGATCGGGCGCGCCCGGAACCGGCGCGATCTCGAGCAGGGCAACCTCGCCCGGGGCGATCCCGGACAGCGGCGCGTAGAAGCTCTGGCCCTTCGGCCAGAACGTCGGGAAGCGCTCCTTCCAGAAGGCGATGAGGTCGGTCGGCGAGATGTCCGCGCCGACGAGCCGTACGGAGAACGACTTCTGCCAGAGCTGACCAAACCCCTGGAGCGGGCCTGACACGCGTCTGCCGCTGACGGCGTCGTCCTTCGCCCCGACCACGCCGGCCGCCGAAAGGCGCTCGACGGGAGTGGCCCAGTTTGCGGCGTCGCGGTTCGCGGGCGTCGTGGCGGTCGTCGGTGGCGTGGCGGTCGCCGTCGCACTTGCGGTCGTGGGCGGGATGGCGTTCGGCTCGGTCATCGGAGTCTCCTCGGTCTCCGGGGGTAGCCCCGGACCTGCCCGGTCAGGCCGTGGCGGCGGACATCGCCGCGGCTTCGTCGTCATGGATCTCGATCGCCTCGTCGAGGCGGGTCAGCGAGAAGATCTGGCGGTAGTGGTCAGACAGGCCGGTCGCGACGAGGCGACGGCCGCCTCGTCGGGCGCGGACGAGGAGCGTGACGAGCAGTCCGATCCCGCCGCTGTTCATGTAGTCGAGCTGGCTGAAATCGAGCACGACGACCCTCGCCCCGTTGGCCACAGCGGGCCCGTAGGCGGCGGTGAGGTCGGCTTCGCTCGCGGAGGTGACGTCGCCCTGGATCCGCAGGATCGAGGCTGGGCCCTCCTGATCGAGCTCGATGACGGTGTCACTCATGCGGCATCTCCTTCCACGATCTCCATGAAGTCCGACAGGCGGGTGATCCGGAAGATCTCCTGGTAATGGTCGGTCAGACCGACTGCTCGCAGTACGGCCGTCGCGGCGCGCCTCGGCCAGGAACCGGACCACGAGCGCGATGCCCGTGCTGTTGATGTAGCCCACGCGGCTGAAGTCGAGGCTGACCCGCCGCGGGCCCAGCGCGGCGAACGCGTGCATAAGCGTCGGCGAGTGTCTCGTCCGCGCGCGGCGTTCAGGTCGCCACTGAGGCGCAGCCGGACCTCGTCCGGGACCTCTGTGAGCTCCGCTCCGAACCGTCTCTCATCCATCGCTCGGCTCCTTGCGCGCCATCGTCAGGGTCACGGTCTGGGTCGCCCCGTCGCTGGTCACGTCCATCGAATCCACCATGTTCCTGATCAGGAAGAGGCCCCAGCCACGGGGCTTCTGATCGCCGGCGAGCTTGCGCTCGATGTCGGGAGTCTCGGCATCGGCGGGACGGTGCCGGACAGCGCTCGATCCGTGATCCGGACGACGATCGCGTCGGCGGTCGTCTCGACGACGACATCGACCGGGACCTCCGGGTCGCCCTGGCTGCCGTATTCGATGGCATTCATCGCTGCCTCGCTGACCGCCGTCTTCAGGCGTTCGAGGCGCGCCGGCGGCAGTCCGAGGTCGGCGATGGAGGCCGCGACGCGGTCCATCGCCAGGCGTTCGTTGCCCTCCTCCCCGGGGATCGAGAAGGCGGTGATGAGCGTCGGGCCGGCGGTCTCGCCGGCGGACCCTCGGCGACTCCCGACGCCCGTCGGAGCGTGACCAGCGTGATGTCGTCCTCCTGCTCCCAGTCCGGCCCGGTGAACCGGTGGAGCGTGTCGAGCAGGCGATCGAGGAGTTCGCTCCCGGCGTCATCGACGGTCATCTCTTCGCGCAGCCGTGGGAAGCCGAACATCTCCTGGTTCGGGTCGTGCGCCTCGACCAGCCCGTCCGAGTAGAGCAGCACGTTGCTGCCCGGGGCGATGACCCCCGCGTCTCTTCGTACCGGATGTCGGGCATCAGGCCGAGAGGCATGCCGGTGGCCCGCAGCTCCATGACCCCGTCGTCGGTGCGGATATAGGGCAGGTTGTGTCCGGCGTTGGCGATCACGATCCGGCCCGTCTCGGGCTCCAGGACGCGAACAGACAGGTGACGAACATCCGGGCGGGCATCTCGGGAACCAGCAGGGCATTCGCCCGCGCAAGGATCTCGCCCGGTGAGTCGCTCCGGCTGGCTTCGGCCCGGAGGATCGAGTGGGTCCGGGCCATGACCAGTGCCGCAGGGACGCCCTTGTCGGTCACGTCGCCGACGGCGATCCCGATCCGCCCGTCGGGCATCTCGATGAAGTCGTAGAAGTCGCCACCGACCGCCCGCGCCGGGCCGTAGTACGCCGCGATCTGCCATTGCGGCAGACTCGGGAGTTGGCGCGGCAGGAACTGCTGCTGGATGAGCGTCGCAACGCGCATCTCCTGGTCGAGGCGTTCGCGCTCGGCGGCCTCGGTTGCCTGCTCGCGGACGAGCTGGGCGACGCGGATGGCCGGGGCGGCCTGGGCGGCAAGGGTCGCCGAGGAGGCGGCGATCGTCGGTCGAGTAGTCCTGTTCCGACAGGCGCGGACCGAGGTTGAGCGTGCCGATCAGCTCGCCCTGCGAGACGAGTGGCACGACCAGCGCGACGCCGGCCTCGCGCAGGGACCGGACCGCCGGCGAGTCGAGCTCCAGGCGGGTGAGGTCGACCGGACCCGTGGCCGTCTGGAGGTAGGCGAGCAGCGGGTCAGATTCGGGGATGTCGACCGCGATCGAAGCCGTGGCTGCGTCCGCGTTGGCCCGGATGGCCGGGTCGGTGGCCGCCACCGGATCACTGGCCGTCCCCGCGTGCAGTGACCACCGGATCGCTGGCAACAGCCGGGGCGGCATCGACGGAATGGTCGCCGCGGCCGAGGAGCCGGCGGATCGGACGGGTCAGTTCGCTCATGTCGGAGTCACCGTAGCGGGCGGTCGTCCGGGAATCGTTACGGCCGAGCGCTGCTGGGTCGTTTCGTTGCGCCGGATCCAGACGCCGCTCGAGCTCGGGTAGAACGTCCGACCGACGACGCCGAGAACGTCGGCTTCGATCCGTTCCAGGTCGACGTCGTCCCGCAGGCGCGCCGTGAGTGCCTGGATGGTCAGCGACGCGTCGTACTGCGACCGGTCGAACCGTCGATCGACGGCCACCCGGGCTCGCGTGCGGAGCGGACCGAACGACGCGAACACGAGCAGGGTCGCTCCGGCCACGGCCAGCGACTCGCCCTGCGCGAACGAGCCGAGGATGGCGCTCAGGGCGACGGTCGTCGCCGCGAAGATGGCGACGAGCACGGCGGTGACGACGGTGTAGCTGACTGAACGACTGATGATCCGATCGATGTCGTACAGGCGGTAGCGGAGGATGGCGATGCCGATGGCGACCGGGATGAGCGCACCGGCGAATCCGAACACCACCAGACCCGCTTCCGGGGCCTGCTCGACCTAGCAACGCGCCCACAGCCGCCGCCGCGATCGCCGACGACCGAGACCAGGAGCGCGAGGACGAACCACTTCAGCTGCTGCTGTCCGACGCGATCCGACATCCGATAGCGCGACGCGATCGAAAGTCCAAGGAGCGGGGCGATCAGGAATGTGGATGCGGCGAGGATCTCCGACAACTGCGTCCCGAGTATCGATCGGAGGTCGGGACCGACCCCGAACGGATTCTCGATCGCCGCGAAGAGTTGGAGCGGTCCGGGACGGAGGAGGAACAGGGCGACGACGATCACGGCAGCGACGATCGCGGCGAGCCGGACCAGCCGATCCCAGAACACGGTGTGCCCCCGACCTGTCGGGAAGATCAGTCCCAGGCCGATCAGCATGAAGCTGCCGGTCATCACGAAGAGGACACTCAGCCAGCCTGCCAGCCTGGGCGATCCCGAGGGCCGCCGGCCCGTCGGCCAGAGCCGACGATGTCACGGCGGCGCCGTGCAGCCCGCGAGCGCGTGTGCAGCTCCGATGACGACCATGCACCAGCCGACCGCATTGGCCGGCCTGCGGACCACGAGCAACGCTCCAACGACGCTGAAGGTGATGCCGAAGAACTCGAAGCCCAGGAGCGACGCGTCGCCGAACCCGAACGAGTTCGCGGCCATCGGCACCGGGTCGACGAACCGGAGGGCGATCGCGCCGATCGCGCCGAGGATGGCCAGCCACCAACCCTGCGCCGGCGTACGGCCGGGCGAGGCGGCGCATCATCGGTCCGATGCCTGGCGTAGCCAGAGTCCGAGTCGGACCGTTGGATGGCATCACGGACCGTCTCTTGCAGGTCGGCGCCAACAGCCACGATGTCGACCTCGTAGCGGAGGCGCTCGGAGAACGCCGCGGTCGTCCGATCGGTATCGAACCGGGCGCGATCGAAGCGTCGGTCGACGATCGTCTGGACCCGTTGTCGCAGCGGCTGGAAGAGCGCGGCGACGACCAGGGTGGACAGCGCGACCGAGATCGTGTCGCCGCCGGTCACGCCGGCCAGCGGGCCACCGATGACGATGACCAGCCCGGCGTAGGCGGCGACGAGCGCGGTCGTGATCGCCACGTAGGCGATCGTGCGGCTGATGATCCGATCGATCTCGAGCAGCCGGTAGCGGAGCACAGCCACGACGACCGCGATGGGCACCGAGGTAGCGCGGCTCCACCGGGATGAAGGCGACCGTTGCAAGGTCGCTCTGGCCGGCCGCCGCTGCCACTGCCAGCGCCCACAGACCGCCAGGACCAGGAACGCGCTTGCGGCGACGAGCCAGCGCAGCTGGAGGCGGACGACCCGGTAGCGTGCCGGTATCGGACCACCAGGCTCACCACAGCGGCCACCAGGAGGCCAAGGACGAGCGGGATGCCGAAGTCGACTGGCAGGACCGGCCAGATCGGGGCGTCTGGGAAGATCGCCCCAGGGTTCGGGATCGCGACCTGTTCGGTCTCGCTCACCCAGACCTTGATCGTCGGTGCGACTGCGGGGAGGACGGTGGCCGCTGTCGCGGCCCCGATCGCGGCCAGGGCCGGTCGGTGCCACCGACCGGTGGGCAATCGACCCGTCGGGAACACGATGATCAGCGCGAGGAGGGCGCTGAAGACCATCGGGCCGGCCCATCCGTTGACCCAGGCGATCGCGAGGTCATACGGTGCAGCGCGGCCCGACGCCAGCGTCACCGGGTCGAACGTCGGCGAGGTCGACGTGTAGAGATATCCGACCGATCATCACGAGCAGCCAGCCGATGACGTTTCGCGGGCGCCTGATGGCAAGCAAGGCTCCCGGGACTGCGTAGCTCACGGACAGGAACAGGTTGAGCGGATTGAGCAGGGGGAGGATGGGCCCGCACAGGAGGATGGCTCCGAGCAGGACGATCGCGATCGGGCCGAGCGGTTTCTCGTGGCTCATCGCCCAGTCCCCCGCAGCCACAACCCGAGGTCGGCCGGCTTGATCGCGGTCTGGACCGTGTCGCGCAGGTCGGTCGTGACCGCGTCGATATCCATCTCTCCGCGGAGACGCTCCGCGAAGGCCGCCGACGTCCGCTCGGCGTCGAACCGGGCTCGATCGAACCGTCGATCGACCGCGCGCTGGACTCGACGACGAACCGGCTGGAAGAGCGCAAATACCACGAGCGTGGACATGGCAACCGCGATCGTGTCGCCCTGGGTTACCAACGAGAGCCCGTCCTGGAGGACGAGGATGATTGCTACGAAGACCGTCGCCAGGATGCCGGTTACCAGGCTGTACCCGACCGTCCGGCTGATGATCCGGTCGATCTCGTACAACCGGTAACGCAGGATCGCGATCCCGATCACGATCGGGAGAGCGAAGAGCGAGACGATCCCGATATTGATCAGGATCGCCGCGAGCTCGGGAGCAGCCTCGTTCGCGAGGAACCCAACCGGGATGACCACGGCAGTGAGGCAGACGACCGCAGCCAGCCACTTGATCTGTTCTCGCTGCACCAGGCCTCCGCGCCGGTATCTGATCACGACCGCCGTCGCGGCTCCGCCGAAGGCGACTAGCATCGAGACCAGCACGACAATCTCGATGATCCCGACGAACGTGTTGTCGGCCGAGCTCTGGTCGCCGGATAACGCACCCATGGTCCAGGCGACCTGGTTGGCGATCACGATCGCGACCACCCATCGGAATCGCGGCGACGGCAGCCGTCCGTCAGGGAACACGAGCGGGACCCCGATGAGCGCGATCGCGATGGGGTACAGGAAGCTGGCCTCGCCGAACCGTCGGGCCAGCTCGATCGCGGGCCAAGGTGGCGTCGGGACCGCCCCGAGGCTGGCGTAGACACTGATCAGCGCGGAGGCGACCGAGGCGGTCCCGGCCGCGAGCAACAGGACGCCGATCGGGTTGGCCGGAACCCGATCGATCAGGAGGGCGCCGACCCCAACGAATGCCGAGATCCCGGAGACATGGAGCACGGCGGCCCCGTAATCGGGCTTCGGATCCACGAGACTGGCAACGATGAACGTCACGACGTCGACGACCGCGAGACCCCAGGCGAGGCGCGTCCGGCTCACTTCGGCACGCCTCCGCCGATCATCCCGTCGGCCCCGCGCCGTAGCCACAGCCCGAGGCGCTCGGGCTGGATGGCGGCGCGGACCGTGTCCTCCAGGTCGGCGCTGACCGCGTGGATGTCCACCTCGTGGCGCAGTCGTTCGGCGAACTGGACCGACGTCCGTTCAGCGTCGTAGTGAGCGCGATCGAAGCGCCGGTCGACGATCCGCTGAACCCGCCGCCGGACCGGCTGGAAGAGGGCTAGGACTGCCAGCGTCGACGTCGCCACCGCGATCGTCTGCGCCTGGGTCACGGCCACCAGTGCGCCCTGGAGCAGGAGTATCGACCCCGCGTAGAGGACGGCCAGGATCCCGGTCACGAGCGCATAGCCGACCGTCCGACTGACGATCCGGTCGATCTCGAGCAGGTGATAGCGGAGGACTGCGACGACGATCGCGATCGGCACGGTCGGGAACGCTACGAGTGCGACCGACCAGCCGAGCCCGCCGACGACATCGGCGAAGAGGGCGGCAGACGCGAGTCCGATGAGGAGCGCGACCACCAGGAACGACAACGAGGCCACCAACCAGCGCAGCTGGAGCCGCAGGATCCCGGTCGACCGCCGGTAGCGCGCGATGATCGAGGCCACGCCGACGATGAGCAGGGCGACCAGCGCGACGCTCCACAGTTCGCTCGTCGAGGCCAGGCTGTCCCACAGGGGCAGATCCGGCAGGATCGCGAACGGATTGGCGACCGTGATGGTCTCCACGCCGTCCGCGACGCTGATGCTGAAGGTCGGCGAGATCGCGGTGAGCACGACCATGAGGGCCCCGAGGGCCAGGAGGAGCCCGCTCGGAAGCCGCCACCGACCATCTGGGAGGCGGCCGCTCGGGAACACGACCATGAGCGCGAAGAGTCCGAGGTACCACGCGGTGCCCGACCAACCCGCCAGCCAGACTGAGACTCGGACGGTGGTACTTGCGGTCCCGGCCGCGACGTCCGCGAGTTCGGCGCCGGGGGGAGTGCTCGTCCCGATGAACCCGAACCCGACCCCGACGAGCAGCCAGCCGATCGGGTTGCGCGGACGTCGGACCGCGAGGATCGCACCGACGCAGGCGTAGAACACGAAGTAGAGCGCCGTGAACCCGTCGGAGGCGGCGATGACGAACCCCACGACGAGGACGACCACGAGGCCGACCATCGGGACGCGACCAAGCCGGCTGGGCTCGGTCGCCGGTCTGCTGATGCCGTGCCCGACAGGATCCGCCTCCGAATGACCGCTCATGCCAACATCCTGACCGCCCATCGTTCGGACAACGTTACGGGATGTGTTCCGCGTCCGGTACCGTTACGCCATGGGTGGCACCGCCCCGTCGCTGTCGATCAGACTCCTCGGTCCGCTTGAGGTCGCCGTCGCAGGCCGACCGATCGTCGTCGACACGCGCAAGGCGATGGCGATCGTCGCGGTCGTCGCCGCGGAAGGTCGGCCGTTCGCCCGGGACGAACTCTCCGTGATGCTCTGGCCGGACTCGGACGAAGAGGCGGCGCGCGGCGCGCTCCGGCGCACCTTGTCGGCGCTGCGGAACGCAGTCGGCGATAGCGGGCTGCTGATCGACCGAGCCCGCGTCGCGCTGGACATGGACCAGGCCGTGGTCGATCTCGTCCAGGTGGAACGGTTGGGGAGCTCGTCGCGACTCGCGGATCTCGAACGGGCAGCTGCCCTCGCCCGGGGTCCGTTCCTGGCGGGCTTCTCCCTACGGGACAGCCCGAACTTCGACGACTGGCAGGCGGCCCGGGCGGCCCGCGTCGAACGGACGGTAGCCGATCTCCTGGATCGGTTGGCCGAGGCTCGGCTGGCCGCCGGCGACACGCCTGGCGCGGTGGCTGCCGCGGGTCGGAGGGTCGACGCGGACCCGCTCGACGAGCCCGGCCAGCGTCGACTCATCGAGCTCCTGGCTCGTTCGGGCGACCGCAACGGCGCAATCCGCCAGTACCGGTCGCTGGTCGCGGTCTTCGACCGGGAGCTCGGCGTGGCCCCGCTGCGAGAGACGACGGAACTCTACGAGTCCCTCCGCGACGACCGAGGACCGATCGCCGCCTTATCGGACCGACCGACGGACACTACTCGACCAGTCCGCAGCGAGCCCGAGCCAGCGCCGACGAACGTGCGGCAGGTGCCGATCGTGGGCCGGGACCGGGAGCTCGCGGTTCTCGTCGAGGCGTGGCGCCGGGTCGGGACGAACGGCCGGGTGGTGGTCATCGAAGGCGAGGCCGGGATCGGCAAGACCCGTCTGGGCGAGGCGCTCGCGGAGTCGGTCCGGGCCGCCGGTGGCGTGGTGCTCGTGGCGCGTGGGTACCCCGGGGAGGCGGGGATCGCCTACGGACCCGTCGTCGAGCTTGTCCGCGCCGGACTCGCTCGGCCCGACGGGATCGACCACCTGCGCACTCTCGACGCGACCGCCCGCCTGGAGCTCTCGCGTCTGACCGACCTTCCGGCGGCACTTCGCGTGCCCGGGCGACCAGGACCCGAGACCGCGAGCGCCAGGGTCCGTCTCCTGGATGCCATCGCCGAATCGCTCGTGGTGCTCTGCGCAGGGCAGGCACCTGGTCTCGTCTGGATCGACGACCTGCACCTGGCCGACGAACCCACCCGCGAGGCCGTCGTCTACCTCGCGCACCGGCTGACCGGGCGCCGGCTGGTGCTCGCCGTGGCCTGGCGGCGGGAGGACCTCAGCGCCGGTGGACTCGTCTCGGCCGTCGACCTCGAGCGGATCCCCGGCGTCTGCGTGGTCTCGCTCGATCGGCTCGATCGATCGGCCATCGCCGCGATCGTCCGGGCTGCACGACCGGAGCCGGCCGACGAGGCGTTCATCGATGTCGTCGCCGACGAGTCCGAAGGGCTTCCGCTGTATCTCGTCGAGGCGCTCGCCGCGTCCGACCCGTCCGACGTCCCGGTCGGTGGCAGCGTCGACGCGCTCCTGCGCGAGCGAATCGGGTCGGTCGGTCAGATGGCGGCCCAGGTGATGTCGAGCGCCTCGGTCATCGGCCGGTCGTTCGACCTCGCCACCGTCCGCTACGCCAGCGGCCGGTCGGACGAGGAGACCGTCGAGGCGCTCGAGGAGTTGATCCGACGGGGCCTGGTCCGCGAAGTGCCGGACGAGCCTGCAGGCGCGCCGCGCTACGACTTCAGCCACGGTCGGTTACGGGACGCCGTGTACGCCGGGACCAGCCTCGCCCGTCGCCGGTTACTTCACGCCCGGACGGCGGCTGCCCTTCGGCTCGATCTGGCCGACACGGGCCGTGACGACCTGGCGCGGTATGCGCTCATCGCCATCCACGAGCGTGAAGCCGGTCGACCCGGTCCGGCTGCCGAGGCGTTCTGCGATGCGGCGGATCGAGCCGAGGCGGTCTTCGCCAATCGGGAGGCGATCGATCATCTCCAGGCGGCGATCGCGCTCGGCCGGCCGGACGCGGGCGAGCTCCATGCGCGGATCGGCGAGCTGCTTGGACGGCTGGGTGAGTATCCGGCTGCGATCGCCGAGCTGGAGACCGCCGCGGCATTGGCCGATCCGGCCGTGCTTCCCGGTATCGAGATCTCGCTTGGCCGGATCCATCGACGTCGCGGCGATCTGGCGGCAGCCGCGAGCCACCTCGACGCCGCCCTGGCAGCGACGACGCTCGATCCTCCGAACCGCATCCGGGCCCTTGTCGAGCGAAGCACGGTCGCTCTGAGGGCCGGCGATCTGACGACCGCCGCCGCCATGGCCGAGTCTGCCCGGGCCGCTGCCGAGGCCGACGGCGACCGACACGGCATCGGCGTCGCGGAGCGCCTCGTCGGGATGGTCGCTCATGCACGCGGCGACCACGCGGTGGCGAAGGCCGCCCTCGAGCAGAGTCTGAGCCTTGCCTCGGACGACCCGGATCCGACCGCGGCCATCGCGGCCGAGACGGCCCTGGCGCTCGCGCTGGCGGCTGATGGCTCTGTCGACGAGGCGATCCTGACCGCGACCGCCGCGATCGAACGGTGCCGTCGCATCGGCGATCGCCATCTCGAAGCCGCGGTCGAGAACCACCTCGCCGACCTCCTCTACGAGGCGGGTCGGACCGAGGCCTCGATGGATCACCTCAAGCGCGCGGTGGCCCTGTTCGCCGAGATCGGCGAGCGTGCCCCGGAGCCCGATCCCGGGATCTGGGCGCTGGCGGCCTGGTAGCCCGACGGCTCAGGCCTCGATCCGGTACCCCACCGAGCGAACCGCCACGATCGCCGGTCCGCCGGCCTTGTGGACCTTGGCCCGGAGCCGCGCGATGTGGGGCTTGAGCCAGAGCAGGTCCGGGTCCGACTCGGCCGGCCAGCCGGCGCGGACGAGCCGGTGGTGGGGGACCACGTCGCCGCCGGCCCGGACGAGCGCCTCGAGCAGGCGGTACTCGGTCGCGGTCAGGTTGAGCACCGCGGCGCCGATCCGTGCCTCGTGCCGACCGGGGTCGATCGTCAACGCGCCGGCCTCGAGCGAGCCGCCGCCGCCACCGGCTCCGACCGAGGCCGCATCGGCGCGGCGCATGATCGCCGAGATCCGGGCGAGCAGCTCCGCCTTGCCGAACGGCTTCGTCAGGTAGTCGTCGGCGCCGATCTCGAGCGCCTTGACCTTGGCGCCCTCGCCGCTCTCACCCGACACGACCAGGATCGGCACATTGCCGGCCGCCCGGATCTGGCCGGTCACGTTGAACCCGTCGGGCCCGGGCATCGCGAGGTCGAGCAGGACGAGGTCCGGTGCGTCGTCGCGGAAGCGCTTGACCGCGGTCAGGCCGTCGTAGGCGGTGATGACCTGGTGACCCTCGGTCCCGACTAGGGCGGTGATCGCCCCGACCATCGCCGGGTCGTCGTCGACGACGAGGATCCTCAACGGGCGGGTGGTCGGCATCGGGCGGCTCCTCTCTAGACCGCGACCGCGGCCGGCAGGGCGATGACGAACCGGGCCCCGGCGGACTCGGCTGGCTCGCACCACAGGTGGGCGTTCATCGACTCGGACAGTCGCTTGGCGGCGAACAGGCCGATGCCGGACCCGCGCGCCGTGTGGGTGTCGCGGCGGGCGTACGGCTCGAAGATCCGTTCGCGCCACTCGGGCGGTATGCCCGGGCCCTCGTCCGACACGGCGATCCGGACCATGCCCTCGACGAGCGACGTCGCGATCGTGATCGTCGTGCCCGGCGGGGCGTACTTGACCGCGTTCTCCACGAGGTGCTCGACGACCTGGCGGAGCCGTGGCGGGTCGGCCAGGGCGAACCGGCGAACGCCCGCGTCGAAGACCACGGAGTGGTTGCGCAGCAGGGGGCGGAGGCCGCTCACGACCTCGTCGAGCAGGGCGGCGACGTCGACCGGGATCACGTCGGATGGCAGGTCCTCGAGCGGTCGGACCGAGGCGAGGATCGAGTCGACCAGGCGGTCGAGCCGCTCGATCTGGTCGATCGCCCGAAGGTGCCACTCGTCGCGCGTCCGGCGCCGCGGAGGTCCGGGTGCGTGACTCGCGTCCGACGAGCGGCGGCTCCTCGGCAGCAGGTCGGTGTAGGCACGGACGACGGCCAGCGGCGTCCGGAGCTCGTGGGTGACCATCGCGATCAGCTCGGTCCGCGCCTCGTCGAGGGCCTTGAGCGCCTCCACTTGCGCCTCGGCCTCGCGCTGGGTCCGGCCCTTCTCGACGATCCCGGCCAGGAGATCGGCGATCGCCGAGAGCTGGGCGACGTCCGAGTCGCTGAACTCGCGGGTTTCCTCGGTCTGGATGTTGAGGACGCCGACCACGCTCTCGTGCCAGGACAGCGGAACCGACAGCATCGAGGCGATGAACCGGCGCTGGTCGATCCCGCGGACCCACAGGAAGCGCGGATCGTGGCGGACGTCGGCGATCCGCATCGGCTCGCGCGCGGCGGCGACTCGTCCGGTGACCCCCTCGCCGAACGGCACCCGGGCGCGACCGATCTGGTAGCGGTCGAGTCCGTTCGTTGCGGCCAGGGTCAGGTGGGCGCCGTCGCGGTCGAGGAGGTAGAGCGAGGAGACGTCCCCGTGCAGGGCGTCACGGGTCTCGTCGACGATCGTCTCGAGCAGCTCGTCCCAGGTTCGGGCGGTCGTGGCGAGCCGGGCGACGCGATGAAGGAAGCGCAGCTGGTCGAGCTGGCGCTCGGCTGCCGGCCGTCCGCCGGCCGGCCCGTCGTCGGTCTGCACCTGGCGTGCCATCGTCGTCACCTTACAAGCCTACGGACGAAGGTGCCGACACAAGGTTGCGATCGGGTTGCGACCGGTTGCAAGGCCGGTGCCCGCACGGGCCTGACCGAGCCGGGCGACGCCGAACAGCATGAGACCCGGACGGAGGAGGGTCGGTCCGGGTCTCGTGCTTATGGGTTGCCCGCCGGGCGTGCTCGGATGGGCTCCGGGCTCGCCTGCGGGTCGATCTGGTGCCGACGGTCGAGCCGTCGGAGCCGGGTCAGAACCAGCGGCGGCCGGCTTCGAGGCTGAGCGCGATGGCCATGACCGGAGCGAGGACCGCACCGATCCGCCACATTCGCTGCTTCAACCGAGCCATGACAGGTCTCCTGGCTCCCGGCCGGGACATTGGTACCGATCGAGCGCCGGGCAAGCGATCGGAGCCAGAGGCTACCCGCCATCCGGCCCAGTCGATAACCCCGACAAAGGTACCGGTCGGTGCGTCCGGTCATGGTCCAGAAGTACCATTCAGGACAGCCGCCCGGAGAGCCGGCCGCCCGCGCGGCAGAACGGGAAGCCCGGCGGTAGACTCGGGTTGACATCACGACGCCTGCGGCGTCCCGGCCCCTGCCAGCGAGGACCCTGCCCGACCATGCACTTCGGCCCGAATTCATCCCCGTGCTTGCCCTCGGAGGCCTGCTCGCCGTCGCCCTCGCGGCGTGCTCCGCGGGCGCCCAGGCCGGCTGGACCTTCGCCCCGACGCCATCGCCCACCGTCGCCCCGTCCGCCGCGCCGAGCGCCACAGCCGCTCCGTCCGCGGCCCCGGGCGGATCGGTCGCGCCGTCTGCCGGAGCGTCGAGCGGGACCGGCGGCACGGTCCTGACCGAGGTCGCCAGCGGGGTCAACTTCCAGACGACGACGCTCCAGGCATCGGCCAACCAGCCGTTCCAGGTCGCGTTCGACAACCAGGATGCCGGGATCCCGCACAACATCCAGATCGCCGATGCCAGCGGCAAGATGGTGTTCGAGGGCGACACCGCCAACGGGCCGGCGAAGGTCACCTACAACGTCCCAGCGCTCGCCGCGGGCGCCTACAAGTTCAGCTGCAAGTGGCACCCGAACATGGTCGGGGACCTGACGGTCCAATAGGCGGGGCCAGCGGATGACCGACGCGATCTGCTATCGCGACGCCTACGCCCGCTCGGTCGAGGCGACGGTCCGGGCGGTCGACGTAGCCGGGTCGGATGGCCCGTTCCTCGTCGTGCTCGACCGGACGGTCTTCTACCCGGGCGGCGGCGGCCAGCCGTCGGACCGTGGCCAGCTGCTGCGCACGCGTGACGGACGGACCTGGACGGTCCTTGGCGCCCGGAAGAGCGGCTCGGATATCCTCCACGAGCTCGCCTCCGGGACGGAGGCCGGCGAGGACGTCATCGTCCCTCGGGAGCCGCCGGCTGTCGGCGACCGGCTCGCCGTCGACCTCGACTGGCCGCGCCGACACGCGCTGATGCGGACGCATACCGCTCTCCACGCGCTGTGCGGCGTCGTCTGGCGCGACTACGGCGCCTCGGTCACCGGCGGCAACATGGAGCCTGGCTCGGGCCGGATGGACTTCGAGTTCGAGCGGATGGGTGGCGAGCTCGTCGGCGAGATCGAGGCCAAGGTCAATGCCGAGCTCGCGGCGGCCCGCGACGTGCGGGTGAACGTCCTCCCGCGCGACGAGGCGTTCGCGATCCCGGACCTGATCCGGACCAAGGTCAACCTGCTCCCGGCCGGGATCGAGGAGGTCCGGACGATCGAGATCGTCGGGCTCGACCTCCAGGCCGACGGAGGCACCCACGTCGAGAACACCCGCGAGGTCGGCGCGATCCGGGTCACCGGCTACGAATCGAAGGGCCGGATCAACAAGCGGATCCGGATGGAGCTCGTCGACCCGCAGGCGTGAGGATCCCGAACCCGGTCCGCCGGTCGATCGGGAGCCTCCTTCGGCCATGATCGGATAGGGTCGGTCCGGGCCAAACAGGTCGGATAAGGGTGGTTTGGACAATTCAGGTCTCGCGGACGAGCGATTAGACTCGGCGTCCTGATGGTCCGTCGACTCTTCGCGCGCCTGTTCAACTCGCCGCTGTTCCGGCGGATCAGGTTCTATGCGCAGCGCGCCGGCGGCCAGCTCGACCGGCGGTTCTTCGTGACCCTGGTCGAGGGGATCCTGGTCATCGTCGCGATCGCAGCGGTAATGATCACGCTGCTTGAGAAAGACTGGTCGCTGGCCTCGCTCGGCTCGTCGTTCTACTGGGGCCTGACGACCGTCCTCGGCCAGGGCGACCCGTCCTACATCACCTCGCCGGCGGGCTGGTTCATCAGCTGGTTGCTCATCCTGTTCGGGGTCGCCCTGTTCGGGACGATCACCGGCGCACTCATCGCCATCGTCATCGATTTCCTGCTCAAGGAGGGCCAGGGCATGGGCGCTTCCGGATACGAGGGCCACGTCGTCGTGTGCGGCTGGAACACCACCGCTCGCGACCTGATCAAGGAGCTCATGACCGACGACTACAAGGTCAAGGTCGTGGTCATTGCACCGCTCGACAAGAACCCGGCCGGCGACGGCGTGTACTTCGTCCGCGGCGACCCGACGGAGCCCGCCGATCTCGAGCGGGCCGGCGTCGCCCAGGCATCGGCGGCGCTCGTCTTCCCGGTCGACGATTCGAACGACGCCGACATGCGCTCGATCCTGACGGTCATGGCGATCGAGTCCGTGGCACCCGACGTCCGGACCGTGGCCGAAGTCAACAACCCGCGCCATGCCGACCACTTCCGGCGGGCGCACGTCGACGAGCTGCTGGTGTCCTCGCAGGTCGGTGCCCGCCTGCTGGCACGCTCGGCCCTGTACCCGGGACTGACCGAGCTCGTGGCCGACATCGTGTCCGGCGGCGAAGGCTCGGAGCTCTACCGGATCGCGATCCCGGACGACTATCTCGGGCTGTCGGTCGACGAGGTCAGCGCCCGTCTGCGGAGCGAGCACCACGCCACGCTCCTGTCGATTAGCCGCGGTGGCAGGGCGTTCGTCAACCCACCGGCCGACTTCCGGATCGCCCCCGGCGACGACGCCGTGGTCGTCGCCGAGTCACTCGGCACGCTCGCGCCCCTGATCATCAAGCACGACGATGGGACCGGGACGCCGGCCACGCCGATGGCCATCGGCGGCGACGGCAACGGACGTGGCCCGGCCGAGACCGGCGCAGTGTCCGATCCGGTGCCGGCTCCGGCGTCCACGCCGGCAGCGACGCTCCTCGAGAAGGACCTGCCTGCGGCGACCCCGGCGGTGTCCACCGTCCCACCCCCGGCGACGGCCGCACCCCAGGTCTCGTCGGCGCCGCAGTCGCCGGCTCCCGTCGTCGCTCCGGCGCCGATCGTGCCCGAGGCGCTCTTCCAGCCGCCGGTCGACCAGCTGGGCGACGCGGCCGGCCCCGCGGTCGCGACCGCCATCGCCCCGGCCGTGTCGATCGTATCGGCGTCGCCGATCGTGTCGGCGCCGACCGTCGTGGTGCCGGTCGTCCCGCTCGAGGCTAGCCCGCCACAGATCGTCTCGATCGTGCCGGCCGTCCAACCCGAGCCGGACGGCAAGCGCTCGAAGCACAAGAAGAAGCACGCCAAGCACTGATCGAGCTGAGCTCAGGCTTCCTTCACGGCCGCGTACCACACGCGTTCGGCGACTTCGGTGACGTCGTCGCTGATCCGGGAGAACCGCCGGTACAGCTCGCGGCGGCCCATGACCTCGCGGAGGTCCTCGACCTCGAGGAGCGCCGACATCGCCCGCCGGTAGACCCGCTCGACCTGGCGCTGCGCCTTGACCGCCGCATCGGCGGCATCCGTGGCCTCGACGTCGTCCGCGCTGTCGCCGTTCCTCGCGATGTGAGCAAACGCCTGGGAGAGGTGATGGACACCCTCGGTCAGGAAGCCGGCCATCGCCACCACCGCCTCGTCGGGCGGCACCCCCATGATCTCCAATTCGCGAACTGCGTCCTTGGCGCCATTCAGGACGTCGTCGAGGTGCCCCGACATGACGAAGATGTCCTCGGCCCCGATCGGGGTGATGAAGGCCGACTTGAGGGCGATCCGGAGGGCCCGCTTCTGGCCGTCTGCCTCATGCTCAAGCTCGCGTAGCCGATTGGCCGCCTCCTCGTCGCCGGCGGCCCACGCGGTCAGCGCATCCATCCCCCGCTCGGTGATCTCGGCCTGCTTGCGGAGCATCCCGAGGACGTCGGGGTTCTCCGGCAGGAACCAACTCAACCGACGAGCCACGGTCAGCCTCCAGGTAGCAGCTTCCAGGCCGGCAGGGCGAATGCAGCGATGATGCCTGCTGCGGGCATCGTCGTCAGCCAGGCGACCCCGATCTCGCCGACGATCCGCCAGCCGACGTGCCGCCAGCGGCGACGTCCGACGCCGATCCCGACGATCGACGTAGCGACGACCTGGGTGGTGCTCACCGGCGCGCCGGCGATCGATGCCGCCAGGATGACCCCGGCGCTGGCAGTCTGGCTCACCACGCCGTCGAGGCTGCGCAGCGGGAAGATCCGTCGACCGATCGTCCGGACGATCGACCAGCCGCCGAGGGCCGTCCCGACCGTCAGGGCCAGCGAACAGGCCAGGGTGACCCCGATCGGAGTCGAGAGGCTGCTCGCGTGGCCGCTGGCGACGAGCAGGGCGGCGATGATCCCGACCGCCTTCTGAGCGTCGTTCGATCCGTGGCTGAACGCCAGCCACGCCGACGCGACCCACTGGGCGCCGCGGACGGGACGCTGGAACCGGACGGTCGCACGGTCCATCGCCCGAAGTGCGAACCGCTCGAGGGCGAGAGCCACGACGAAGCCGAGGCAGGACGCGAGGAACAACCCGATGAGGACGCCGAGGACGCCGGCCAGCTGGCCGTCCTGGATCGGGCCCCAGTTGACCGCCCCGAGTCCGTCATCGAGAAGTGCTGACCCGACCAGGCCCCCGACGAGGGCATGGCCCGAGCTCGACGGGAGCCCGCGGCGCCAGGTGAACGTGTTCCAGACGACAGCGCCGGTCAGGCCCGCGCCGATCACGGCGACGGCTTGCTCTGGGGGCACGGTTACGATCCTGGCAATCGTGTTGGCAACCGCGGCCCCGACGATCAGCGGGCCGAGCAGGTTGAACACCGAGGCCATCGCGACGGCCGGGAGTGGCCGGGCGGTCCGCGTGCCGACGAGTGTGGCGATCGCGTTGGCCGCGTCGTGAAAGCCGTTCGTGACGGCGAAGGCCAGGGCCATGCCGATCGCCAGGATCAGCGCCAGGTCGGCCGTCATCGCTCCACCCGAGTCATGGCCCGGCCGCCCGGTTGGGGCGCCCGTGGCCAGGCTACCGCTAGACCGCCTTGACTGCGGCCGTCAGCGCCTGGAGCCCATCCTTGGCGTCGGCGAACAGCATCCCGGTCTTCGGGTCGGTGTAGAGCTCGTTGTCGATGCCGGCATACCCGCGACCCATCGAGCGCTTGATGACGATGATCGACTTGGCGTGGTCCACGTCGAGGATCGGCATCCCGGATACCGGTGACCCGGGCCGACGCGCGGCCGGGTTCGTCACGTCGTTGGCCCCTACGACAAGGGCCACGTCGGCCCGGTCGAACTCCGGGTTGATCTCGTCCATTTCCTTGAGCTGGGGGTAGGGCACGTTCGCCTCGGCCAGCAGGACGTTCATGTGGCCCGGCATCCGTCCGGCGACCGGGTGGATCGCGTACTTCACGTCGACGCCGCGTGCCTCGAGCAGCTCGGCCAGCTCGCGGACCTGGTGCTGGGCCTGGGCGACGGCCAGGCCGTACCCGGGAACCACAATCACATGCTGGGCGTAGGCGAGCTGGATCGCCGCGTCGTCGGCCGAGATCTCGCGGACCGACCCGCCCCCGGCGCCGACGACCGCAATCGTCCCCTCGCCGCCGCCAAAGCCGCCCGCGATGATGTTGAGCACCGAGCGGTTCATCGCATCGGCCATCAGCTTGGTGAGGATCCCGCCCGAGGCCCCGACGAGAGCGCCCGAGATGATCAGGACCGGGTTGCCGATGACGAAGCCGGCCATCGCCGCCGCCGTCCCGGTGAACGAGTTCAGCAGGGAGATCACGACGGGCATGTCGGCACCGCCGATCGGCAGGACCATCGTGATCCCGAAGATCAGGCCGGACGCGACGACGACCGCCAGGATGGCCAGCGTCGCACCGCTCGTCAGGGTCAGCGTGCCGGCCGCACCGAGGATCAGCGCGAGCGTCCCGATGACGGCCACCGCGGCCAGGACGACCGTGACGATCCGGCCGCCCGGGATCATGATCGGCTTGCCCGCGATCAGGCCCTGCAGCTTGCCTCCGGCGATCAGCGAGCCGGTGAACGTGACCGAGCCGATGACAGCCCCGAGGACGACGAAGATCGTGGTGTCGACCGGGGCCGTGCCCTCGCTGTTCAGGCGGACGAAGTCGTCGATCGCAACGAGGGCCGCCGCGCCGCCGCCGACCGCATTGAACAGCGACACCAGCTGCGGCATCGCCGTCATCTTCACGGTCCTGGCCATGTACAGGCCGGCCCCACCGCCGATCACGAAGCCGACCACGATGATCAGCCAGGCGATACCGCTCAGGCCGTGCGGTCGGACCACGAGCCAGACGAGGGTCGCAGCGACGGCGATCGTCATGCCGGCTGCGCTCAACCGGTTGCCGTTCCGGGCGGTCGCCGGTGAGTTCATCTGGTGCAGGCCGAGCACGAAGCAGGCCGCGCCGCCGAGCCAGGCGAGATAGACGAACGTGTAGATCCAGTCGAGCGACATCGTCATCGTCCTCGACTAGCTGCCGGAGGCGCCCGGGGCGCCATCGGCCGACGGCTTCGGGACCACCGGCTTCTTCCGGAACATCTGGAGCATCCGGTCGGTCACGACGTAGCCGCCGACGACGTTCATCGCGCCGAAGACCATGGCGATGAACGCGAGCAGGTAGCTGACCGGGTTGTCCGCCTCGGACGCGATGAACATCGCCCCGACGAGGACGATCCCGTGGATCGAGTTGGCGCCCGACATCAGCGGCGTGTGGAGCGTCGCCGGGACCTTGCTGATGACCTCGAACCCGACGAGGATCGCGAGGACGAAGATGGCCAGCGAGTTGAGCAGCTCCGGGCTCATGCGCCGGCACCACCGGCGGTCGCCGCCGGCTCGAGGAGCTTCTTCGTCGCTGCCTGGACGACCTGGCCGCCGTGGGTGATGACCGTTCCGGCGGTGATCTCCTCGTCGAAGTCGTAGCTCATCGCACCGTCCTTGACGAAATGGAGGAGGAGGGCGGAGATGTTCCGCGCGTAGAACGCCGACGCGCCCGCCGGCATCGTCGCCGGCAGGTTGTCGGGGGCGATGATCGTGACGCCGTTGTCGGTCTCGACCGTCTCGCCGGCCTTCGACAGCTCCACGTTGCCGCCGAGCGCAGAGGCGGCCATGTCGACGATCACCGAGCCGGACTTCATGCCGGCCACGGCCGCCGCCGTGACGAGCAGCGGCGGCCGGCGTCCGGGGACCTGGGCGGTCGTGATCACGATGTCCATCGTCGCGATGTGGCCGTTGAGCTCGGCCTGCTGGGCGGCCTGCTCCTCCGGCGTCAGCTGGCGGGCGTAGCCGCCCTCGCCCGATGCGTCGGCGACCGACTTCAGGACGATGAACGTGGCTCCGAGCGACTCGGCCTGCTCCTTCGTCTCCGACCGGACGTCGTAGGCCCTGACGACCGCACCTAGCCGCCGGGCCGTCCCGATCGCCTGGAGTCCCGCCACGCCGATCCCGAGGATCAGCACGTTGGCCGGCTTGGCCGTGCCTGCGGCCGTGGTGAGGAGCGGGAAGTAGCGACCGTAGGCGTTCGCTGCGATCAGGACCGCCTTGTAGCCGCCGACGTTGGCCTGCGAGCTCAGGGCATCCATCGACTGCGCGCGCGACAGGGTTCGGGGCAGGGCATCGAGGCTGATCGCCGTCACGCCCTTCGCCGCCAGGCTGGCGGCCAGCTGTGGATCGATCAGCGGCGCGAGGAAGCCGATCACGGCCTGGCCCGACCGGAGCCTGGCGACCTCGGCGTCCGACGGCTTCTGGACGCGGAGGATGACGTCGGCCCCCGCGTACAGCTCGGCGGTCGGGACGATCGTCGCGCCGGCCTCGGCAAACGCCGAATCGGGGATGGCCGCACCGGCGCCGGCGTCCTTCTCGACGAGGATCTCGAGTCCGGCGCCGGTCAGCTTGGAGAGCGTTTCGGGTACCAGGGCGACGCGCCGTTCGCCGGCCGCGGTCTCCCTGGCGACACCGACCTTCATGGGCATCACCTTGGATCAGGGTTCGGAATATCGCCGCCAAGGATACCCGCGGGCGATGGCCTCTGTGCGGGCCCGAATGTCGCGATCACGGTGCCCAGATCGGTGCCCGGCGGTCGTGACGCCGATCCGGCCGCCGCTCGGCTACGATGGATCGGATGACGAGGATCGGCTACGCCGCAATGCTCGAGCAGTTCCACCCGACGGAGCTGCTTGACCTGTGCAGCGCTGCCGAGACTGCCGGTTTCAGCGCCGGGTTCATGGTGTCCGAGCACTTCCATCCATGGACGCCGCACCAGGGTCAGAGCGCGTTCGCCTGGAGCTTCATGGGGGCCCTCGGCCAGCGGACGTCGCTGCCGTTCGGGACCGCGGTCACCTGCCCGGGCTTCCGCTACCACCCGGCGGTCATCGCCCATGCCGCCGCGACCCTCGGCGCGATGTACCCGGGCCGGTTCTGGCTTGGGCTCGGTGCCGGCGAGGCGCTCAACGAACATGTCGTCGGGGGCGAGTGGCCGGAGATCGGCGTCCGTAGCTCGATGCTGTTCGAGGCGATCGAGGTCATCGACAAGCTGTTCAGCGGAGCAGTCGTGCGGCACCGGGGCGAGCACTTCCGGCTCGAGAGCGCGCGCCTGTACACCCGACCCGAGGAGCGGGTCAAGATCTTCGTGGCGACCGCCGGGCCGGTCAACGCGAAGCGGACGGGCCGGCTGGCCGACGGGATGATCACGGTCGGGGCGGCCGACGACAAGATCGGGCAGCTGTGGGCAAGGTGCGACGAGGGCGCCCTGGAGGCAGGCAAGGATCCCGCGGCCTTGCCCAAGCTCCTCCAGATCCATGTCAGCTGGGCACCTACCGACGAGCAGGCAATGGACAACGCCGTCCGTGAATGGCCGAACGGGGGCATGCCGTTCCCCAAGCAGGACATCAAGAACCCGGAGGACTTCGCCGCGATGGCCCGGCTGGTCCGCCCGCAGGACTTTGCCAGTCGCTGTCACATCTCGGCGGACCTTGCCACCCACATCGCCAACATCCAGCACTATGTCGACATGGGCTTCGACGAGATCCACATCCACAACGTCGGCCGCAATCAAGCCGAGTTCATCGACGTCTTCGGCCGCGAGGTCCTGCCCGAACTCACGCTCGGCTGAGAACGACGTCCGGCTGTTGCGTTGAGTCGACGGCTTTCTCGTCCAGCGAGCTTCGGGGATGTGACCCGGGCCCCGGGCGCGTTACGATTGTCAGGTTGACGGAAAGGCCGTCGACATTCAGCACCTCGGAAGGACCGCCGCCCTGAGCACCTCGCGCCCGGATCGCCGCCTCACTGCCCTGGCCAGTGTCACTCTCGTCGCCCTGGTGGTGGTCGCCGCCGCGTGCAACTCGCCGCAGGGCACGCCGACCGACTCGCCGTTCGGCGCGCAACCGACGACCGACCTCGGCGCGATCCCCCAGCCTCACCGCGCGACCATCGACCTGGGCGAGGACGGCCCCGGTTTCGATGGGACCGGGAGCTTCTACAGCTACGACTCCGATCTCGATCCCGCAGCGACCATCGGCGCCTACGCCAACCAGCTCCTGAAGGCCGGGTATCGCGCGGCCGGGACAAGTGGGGTCTGGCAGGTCTTCGTCGGGCCGACCCTCACAGTGTGGGTCCGAGTCGGCTCGGGCGGACCGCCGACCAGCCTGCTCGTCCGGGTCCAGGCCACGGCCGCGACGGATCTCGCTCGGCCCAACCCGCGACCAGCAGTTGCCGCCCCGACCGACGACGCCGGTGGCACCGGCGGGACAGCCGGCAGTGGCAGCCCGAAGCCAGCCTCGAAGCCGGCGTTGGTCCGGCGGCCGGATCCGCCGCATGGCACCGGGAGCGCGACGGCCACCGGGGACCAGGACGGACCTGGCGGCGCTGGGGCCGTAGCCGGCAGCGGCGGCTCAGCCGGCTCCGGCACGGGAACGGGAACGACGACCGGCACCGGAACCAGCACGGGGACCGGAACCGGGACGGGAACGGGGACCGGCTCGGGCAGCGGCGGGAGCCGCCCGCGACCATGACCCAACGGCACCGCCTCCTGCTCGTCGACGACGACGCGCAGCTGACCCAGTTCCTTGGCGCCCGTCTCCGGCGCGATGGGTTCGACGTCTCGATCGCCGGCTCCGGGCCCGAGGCGCTGGCCTCGGTCGACGAGGCCTGGCCGGATCTCGTCCTGCTCGACCTCATGATGCCTGGCACCTCCGGCGAGGAGGTGGCCGCCGGGATCAAGCGCCGGGCGGACATCCCGATCGTCGTCCTGTCGGCGGTCGCGACGTCGCGCTCGAAGACCGAGCTGATCGAGCACTACGCCGAGGACTACGTCACCAAGCCGTTCGACTATCCGGAGCTCGTGGCTCGCATCCATCGGGTCCTGCGCCGGCTGAACGAGCGGATCCCGAGCGAGCTGCTCGACCTCGGCCCCGACCTGTCGCTGGCGCTCCGACGGCGCGAGGCGATCGTGGCGGGTCGGGCGGTCGGGCTGTCGCCGACCGAGACCCGGCTCCTGGCGACGCTCGCGGCGAACCTCGGGACGACGATCACGACCGATCAGCTCCTCGCCCGGGTGTGGAGCGACGCCGACGGCGCGGACCCGGCCTACGTCTGGGTGGCGATCCGCCGGCTGCGGCGAAAGATCGAGGTCGATCCGGACGAGCCGAGGCACATCCTGACCGACCGGAGCGGCGGCTACCGGCTGGTCGCCGCCGGCTGACCGAGGTCGCGTGCCGACGGGGCCGCGCTGGGGCGCCCGGGGCGTCACCTATCGACGAGAGGTCATCCTCGTCCTGCTCGTGGTCGCCGTGATCCCGCTGGCCGTCTTCGGGTTCGCCGCGTTCCGATCGGTCGAGGAGGTCGTTGGGCAGGAGGCGCTCGGCCAGGGCCGGACGGCGATCCGCGGCGTATCGGCCGTCCTCGCTCGTGACTCCGCCGACCTCAACGAGACGACCGAGAGCTACGCGACGTGGCCGGTCCTCCAGGACGAGGTCGCGTCCCTCGACCTCGACGCGATACGCCAGGACGTCATCCAGTTCCAGATCGACCGGGGCGAGGCCGACGTGATCGCCCTGATCGCCGGCGACCGCCAGGTCGTGGGGGGTCCACCTGACGCGGCGGCCGAGCTGGTCAGGCTCGGCAGCACTGTTCTGAGCCGGACAACCGCTCCGCCGACCGGCCCGGTCTACGCCGACCTCGGCGACGGGGTCTATCTCATCGCGTTCCGGGCGATCGATCTCGGCGATCGGACCGGCCCGGGTGTCGACGCAGCCGTCGGTGGGGTCGGACTGGCGTTTGCCCGAAAGCTCGACCCGGCGTTCGTCGTCGACGCCCGCGACGTGACCGGGTTCGACGGAGCCGTGTTCGGCCGGTCCGGACAGCTCCAGGTCGCGAGCGACCAGGTCGCCGCCGAGGCGTTCAGTCCGGATCCGACCTCCGACCCGGCCGCTCGGCCGATGTCGCTGCGGGCCGGCCTCGTCGGCGGGTCGATGGCCCTGGCCGGACTCGACGGCCGCCCGGCGGGCTGGTTCGTGGCGACGATGCCGACCGCTGGGGTCCAGACGATCGGCAGTCGACTGCTCCCGTTGCTCGGGGTCGGGTTGATGCTGGCCGTCGCCGCATCGGTCGTCCTGGCGATCCTGCTCGGCCGACGGCTTCGTCGTCGAATCGATGCGATCGAGGGGGGGCTGAGCGCCATGGCCGCCGGCGACCTCGACGTCCGCCTGCCGGCCGACAGCCGGGATGAGATCGGGCGCCTCGCGACGGCCCTCGACCGGACGGCCGAGACGCTCGCCCGGCGGGACCGGATCCTGCGCCAGGCGATCGTGGCGATCGGTGAGCTGACGCCGGGCCTCGGAGTCGAGCGGGTCGAGACCGACGGCCTGGCGGCTGCGGCCACGATCTTCGACCTGGGCGACTGCCGGCTCGAGGACCTGGACCTGGCGGCCGGGCCGCCGCCCGAGGCGGACTCGTCGCCTTCGCACAGGGAACCGATCGGGCGACTGGTCTTCGCCGACCTCGGACCGGTCGCCTCGGATGGCCCGGTCGAGACCCGCCAGGCGCGCATCACCGGTCGCCTGGCAGCCGGCCGCGACTGGTCGGAGGCGGACCAGTCCCTGCTCGACGTCTACGCCCGCCTGCTTCGAGCGGCGATCGACGATGCCGCGATCCACGCCAGGGCGCTCGACCGGGCCGATCGGCTCGGCCGGCTGGCTCGGCTCCAGGGCGACTTCCTGCGCGGCGTCAGCCACAACCTCCAGGCGCCGCTCACGAACATCGTCGTAGTGGCCGACGAGCTCGCAACCGCCGACAACACGGACGCGCACGCGCGCGCGGGCGTCGCGGTCATCCGGTCCGAGGCGGACCGGCTGGCACGGCTCGTCGGTCAGCTCCTGACCCTGTCGCGGCTCGAGTCCGGGACGCTCCGAGTGGAAGCCGAGCCGGTCGCCCCTGCGCCGATCATCGAGCGGGTCTGGCGGTCGCTCCGGTCGCCCCGGCCGTTCCGCGTCGACGACCGATCGGACGGGATGCTGGCGGTCGCCGACCGGGCGGCGCTCGAGCAGGTGACCTGGATGCTCATCGACAACGCCCTGAAGTACGCCCCGAGCGGCCAGATCAGCGTCAGCCTCGAGCCGTCCGACCGGGACGAGCGGATTGCGATCACGGTCTGGGATACCGGGCCTGGGATCGTGCCCGAGGAGCGGGCACGGGTGTTCCGCCGGTTCGAGCGCGGGTCGACCAGCGAGGGTCTCGAAGGAACCGGGCTCGGTCTCGACGTGGCGCGCGGCCTGGTCCGGGCGATGGGCGGATCGATCCGCTATGTGCCAAATCCGGATGGCGGCGCGGGTTTCAGATTCACCGTCCCGGCGGAGCGTTCCGAGCGGCCGCCCTGACCATCGTCCGGGGGTCAGCCGGGACCATGGGGCTGTGCGGCTGCGCACTTTCGTAATGAGGCGCGAAAGGTGCTGCCTCCTAGGCTAGGAAGGCATCCAGGAAGGACCCGAAGCGGGTCTCGTTGACTGGATCCCGAACCGATTGCCGAGTGATGCCAACCGTGAAGCACCTGATCCGAGCGCCTCGTCGACGGCGTACCGATGCGAAGGGCCAGACCCTCGTCGAGTTCGCCCTCGTCTTCCCGATCTTCTTCGTCCTGCTGATGGGGATGATCGAATTCGGGCTCGTCTTCAATGCCCTGCTGAGCATCAACTTCGCGAGCCGCGACGGCTCGCTGATCGCCGCCGAGGCCGGGAACGCCGTCGGGTCCGACTGCGTGATCCTCGAGAAGGTCGAGAACGCGATCGGCGCTCCTGCGTCCAAGTCGCGGGTCACGAAGGTCGAGATCTACAAGGCCGACAAGAACGGCAATGCAGATCGGCTCCTTCGTCAACACCTACAACCGGACCGGGTCGACGACCTGCACCCTGTCGGCCGGGCCGCCGCCCGTGACCGTCACCGTGCCGTACTCGATTTCGGGCTCGTACGGCTACCTCGACACGACCCGCTGCAACGTCCAGGGCGGATGCGGTGGCTCGGGCGGCGTCGACACGATCGGCGTGAAGATCACCTACGCCTACACGTTCATCACCCCGATGGGCTCGTTCATCGGGCTCGGCATCAGCAACTTCACCCTCGTCGAGTCGAACGCGATGCGGATGGAGCCGGTCCTGTGACCGCCCACCAGCGGCCTGACCACCGCTACCGGAGCCGCGGTCAGAGCCTGGTCGAGTTCTCCGTCTCGGTCCCCGTCTTCGTGATGCTCCTGTTCGGGATGCTCGAGTTCGGGTTCGCCTTCAGCCACAACCTCACCCTCGAGTACTCCACCCGCGAGGGCGCCCGGACCGGCGCCGCGCTTGGCCCCGGCACCACCAACGTGCCCGTGCGCCCGGGTCATCGGCTCGCCCGGAACCCCCGGGGTCGACGACCAGATCATCGCCGGTGTCCAGCGCGTCCTGACCAGCCCCGGCTCCCCGATCGACATCACCCGGGTCAGCCAGATCCGGATCTACCGGGCCAAGACCGACAACAGCGGCGACGAGGACCCCGGCAAGGTCAACGTCTGGGTCCCCGGCGCGGGCCAGTCGGTCGACGGCGTCCTGCTCAAGTTCACCGAGTCGAGCGTGGGCTGGAACGCCTGCACGCGCGACAACGGCTCCTCACCCGATTCGATCGGGGTCGCCGTCGTCTACAGCTACCGCCTGATCAGCCCACTCGGGATCTTCCTCGGCATGGCCGGGACTCCCGCGTTCCAGATGTCCGACCGCACCGTGATGGCGCTCAACCCGAGCTAGGAGATGCGACAGATGGGTCCCCTGGACCGAGCAATCCGCAGGATCAAGGCGAGCGCCGAGCGCGCTCGAGCCCGGGCGACCGCCGGCCGACGGCGCGTCCGCGCGCGCGGCCAGATGCTCGTCCTGTTCGTCGTGTCGATCTTCGTCCTGACCGGGATCACCGCGATCGTCGTCGACATCAGCTGGTACTGGGCCAACACCCTGCGCGTCCAGCGGGCGGCCGATGCCGCCGCCCTGGCCGGCGTGGTCTGGCTGCCCGGCGCGCCGGGCACCGCCTATTCAACCGCCCAGGACGAGGCCGAGAAGAACGGCTACGCCGATGGAGCGGGTGGGGTCACCGTCTATCCGATCAAGGACCCGGCCAACAACCGGCGCCTGTGGGTGACGATCACCGCTCCGGTCAACACGTTCTTCATGAAGATCTTCGGGATCCCGTCGCTGACCGCCCAGCGCATGTCCAAGGCGGAATACGTCCTGCCGGTCCCGATGGGCAGCCCCGAGAACTACTACGGTGTGTTCGGGCTGACCCGCGGTCTGACGTCCACGACGACCACGATCCAGAACATCTCCGACTATCCACCCGGGACGTCGGGCAACACCGGGTTCAAGGTCGCGACGAGCGCGCCGGGAGGGACTCCATGGGTCGCCTCCAACGCTCCGACCGGGACGATCGTCACCGTCAGCAACAGCAATAACGACATCTGGGCCCAGACGTCAACGACCGGCACGACCCAGCAGTACGGCAACTTCGCCCTGCCGCCGACGCTCGGCTCCGGCCAGTCGATCGCGTCGATCGACGGGATCGAGGTCCGGCTCAGCGACGCGTTCATGAGCGCCTCGGGCTGTCAGAACAGCAGGATTGCGGCCGCGCTGTCCTGGAATGGCGGTACGAACTGGACGACGACGACAACCCAGACGGGCCTGCTTACCACGACCAACACGGACGACTACACCCTCGGGAGTAACTCGTCGGTGTCGGCCTGGACGGGTGGGCATGCCACGTGGACCGCAGCCGACCTGACCAACGCCAACTTCCGGGTTCGACTCACGGCGACGAAGGCCGGCACCGGCCCCTGCGCCGCGGGGACGTTCCTCCGGTTGGACATGATCGACGTCCGCGTCACCTACACGATCAACACGGTTACCCCGACGCCGGTCGAGAACCAGACCAACCTGGCCGACGTCAACCTCAAGGGGCCGAACAGCGCCTGCACGACGGGCGTCGGGAGCTGCTTCGAGGCCGATGGCGTGGCGCTCAACCCGCGCGGCTTCTGGGCCACGATGAACACGGAAGGTGCCGAGAACTCCAACGGTGACGCCTTCCAGCCGTACTACGACACGGCCACGGGCACCCCCGCCCCGGCGTGTTCGGTCGCGACCGGCGACCGGGCCTGCTACGACGCCGACAACTTCTACAACTACGCCGTCGAGATGCCACCTGGCTCGACCGGTGGCGCGGTCTACGTCTACGACCCGGTGTTCTGCGCCGTGTCGGTCAACAAGGGTACCGGCGACCGCTGGTTCAACGGCACCAACGCGGTCAGCACGTACTACCAGCTGTGGAACACGCAGAACACGCTCTACGACATCACCGACGACACCCAGATCGCCACGTCGGGGACGACGTTCCAGCAAGTCGCCGCCTCGGACACGACGATGGGTGGCAGCGGCGGCTCCGAGTGCAAGTACTCGACGAACACGACCTACGGCGACGGCCGCGATTACCACGACCGCTGGTACCGGCTCTACACGGGGCTGACCGGCGGCGCCAACGGAACCGTCTACCGTCTCCATACGACCTCGACCGACCCGTCGAACGCCGCCCAGCAGCGCAACACGAACGGCGAGAGCACGTTCGCCCTGTACGCCAGCGCGAGCAGCGGCACGCCGAAGATCTACGGCATGGGCGCGATGCAGATGTTCACCCCGCTGTCGTCGACCGGCGGCACGACCTACTCGGAGTTCTACCTGGCCCAGGTCGATGCCGTCCACGCCGGCAAGACCATGGAGCTCAAGCTGTGGGATCCGGGTGACACCAAGCCTCTCGCGGCCAACCTCTACATCGAGATCCCGACCGCGGCAGGTTGGACCCCGACGGCCTTCACTTGGACGGCTGCCAAGGGGACCACGAACTCGGGCGCCCAGAACTGCGACACGCTCAGCGGAAGCGGCAACTCTGTCCAAACCAACGTGGGCAACACGACAGGCACCTTCAACGGCTGCTGGCTGACGATCGACGTCGTCATCCCGACCGGCTACACCGCCCAGCAGAGTGGCTGGTGGAAGATCAAGTACGAGATGACCGGCAACGGCACGTCGAACGACGTCACGACCTGGAAGGTCCAGATCAAGGGCAACCCAGTCCACCTCATCGTCCCCTGATCGCGGACGCAACCGCTCCTCTTCCATGCGGACTCAGACGAACCCGTCGGCAATGCCCGGCGGGTTCGTCACTTCAGGACCCTTGGCTGGTGCCGCGAGTCACCATCGCAAGCTTCCGCGAAAGGTCCGGATTTCCAGACTACGAGCGATGATCCGATCGCCACTCCCGGGCCGGATCGAGCCGGAGGGCTCGCAGGGAACCCGACGGCGCGTCCGCGCGCGCGGCCAGATGCTCGTCCTGTTCGTCGTGTCGATCTTCGTCCTGACCGGGATCACCGCGATCGTCGTCGACATCAGCTGGTACTGGGCCAACACCCTGCGCGTCCAGCGCGCGGCCGATGCCGCCGCTTTGGCCGGCGTGGTCTGGCTGCCCGGCGCGCCGGGCACCGCCTACACGACGGCTCGTCTCGAGGCGACCAGGAACGGCTACGAGGACGGTGCCGGAGGGGTGAGCGTCTTCCCGATCAAGGACGCCGGCAACGACCGCCGGCTCGACGTCACGATCAGCGCGCCGGTGAGCACGTACTTCATGCGGATCTTCGGGATCGGGTCGATCCAGGCGGTCCGGACCTCGAAGGCCGAGTTCATCCTGCCGGTCCCGATGGGCAGCCCCGAGCAGTGGTATGGGGTCGGCAACTACGAGGTGTTCAGCCCCGGCCCGCCGCATGTCCGCGGCCCGCAGGTCCCGACCAACACGGCCGCCCCGAACACGTGGACGAACGGCTCCAACGGCCTGACCAACAACGGCGCCTATGCGACCATCGGCAACACCTCCTCGATGCAGGGTTATCGCGACTTCGGCCTGAACGTCCCGGGCAGCGACACGGTCAACGGGATCGAGATCCGGGTCGACGCGAAGTCGTCCGACTCGGCCGGCTGCCGGCTGGGGGTGTCCCTGTCCTGGGACAACGGCACGAGCTGGTCCGCGGAGCGGTTCGTCGCCCTGACCAACAACGATCCGCCGTCGCCCTGGCTCTCGGTTGGGGGACCGACGAGCCTGTGGGCCGGCCACAGCTGGGTGCCCGGCGACTTCAGCAACGCGAACTTCCGGGTCCGGGTCCGGGGTGACGACGCCGGCGCCGTCGAGCCGCCTGCCGCCAACTGCCGGAGCGGGGCGACGACCTCGCTCGACTTCTTCGACGTGACCGTCTACTCGACCGGGCCAGGGACATCGGCTGCGACGAACCTGCCAACGCCGCCCGGCGAGGCGCTCGCCCCGACGACCCAGGGCTTCTGGGGCGCGGTTTTCACCCGGGGTGGCGTCCGACGGAACGGAGACCGCTACTCGCCCGAGCACTTCGACCCGGGCATCATCAATACCGAGTACGCGCCCGAGGGCTACGACTACACGATCGAGTTCGGCTCTGCGGGCGGCCGGGTCAACCTGTTCGACCCGGTCTTCTGCGCCACCGGGGCCAATGCCTCGGGCTCGTGGTACGGCGCCGGCGATCACTGGACGACCCAGAGCTCGTCGAACAGCACCCCCGACCCGGGCGGTCCGGTGACCACCGTGTTCACCCTGCTGAACATGAACAACACGCCCTACGACCCGAGCGACGACTTCCAGGTCGCCCAGCTCGTCGAAGGGAACCAGCGCCAGGCCGATCAGAGCGGCCGGGTTGGGAGCCAGAACGCCGGCCGGGCGGCCCTGTCCGACTGCGCGAACGATCCGCATCACAACCAGTGGGTTCGCCAGGACGTCTGGACGACCGCGGGTCCAGCCTCGCTCCCGGCCGGCCGTTACCGGCTGAACGTCGACACGAGCCAGGCCGGCAACATCAACACGGGCGCCGAGAACATGTGGTCGATCTACGTCGGCGACAGTGGCGCGGCCGGCAGCGCCAGGGTCTACGGCGGCGGCCGGATGGTCGGCTACAACAACATCACGTCCAACAGTGGCTACCAGCGCTTCTATCTCGCCCAGGTCGAGGCAGTCCATGCCGGCAAGACGATGGTCATCGAGCTGTTCGACCCGGGCGACGTCGGCCAGAACGCCTGGATCCGCGTCCTCAGCCCGGATAACAACGTGTACTCCTACGCCACGTTCGACTACACGGCCGACTCGGTCTGCGTGAACGGCCGCAGCGACAGCTGCGCGGCGAACGGGCGAACCCAGGTCCAGACGTACCTGAACGGCTCGGGCAGCTCGTTCGACAACTCGGTCCTCACGATCGAGATCCCTCTGCCGCCGGACTACGGGAAGAATGGCCTGAACCCGCCCGGCGACGTCACCGATGAGCAGGGCTGGTGGCAGATCGAGTACCAGGTCGGCCAGGCCAACGACACGACGACCTGGCGGGTGAGCATCCGGGGCAACCCGGTCCACCTCGTCATCCCCTGACGCCCGGCCGACCGCCAGCAGCCACCCATCGCCCCTCGCCGCCGGGACCGCGAATCCCGGCTCCAGCCCGACATGAAGCCCGCCGGATCCCCACCGGCGGGCTTCGCCTTCCAGGGCCCTGAACCCAGCGACCGGCCGGCACGCCTCCGGACCCGATTCAACATCCCTGAACCCCCCGCAAACTGCCGTCTGGACCCAGCTTCGAACTCCACCCGACCAAACCCTACCGACCGTCGCGCGGGCGCAACGGAACATCATCGGAAGGGCCCGAATCAAGCACGAATGTAATGTCGGCTGTTAAGCACCCCTGACTAACGTACTAGCCAGGGATGACCCTTTCGGGTCCCCCCAGACGCCTTCTCGGGGACCGCGCCGCCTCCGACCTGATTCAGGTTCGCGACGACCGGCCGTCCAGGCGCATTGGACTCGTCCGCCGGTTTCGGCGCAGGAAGGAAAGGGATCGAATGACGGCATCGACCGCCCGCTGGCGCGGGCACCTTCGCTCGGTGGGGACGGCCACCGCGGCCGCCGTGCTGGCGACCTCGGCGGCGATCGCGCCCGTCGGGTTGCAGATGGTTCCGGCGGCCCTGGCCGCGGATCCGCTCGCCGGTTGCGGCCTGAAGCCGCTCGACGTCGAGCTCATCATCGACCGTTCCGGGAGCATGGGCGAGACCCAGTGGGCGACCGACGGGCACGTTCGCCTGTACTGGGCGAAGCTGGCCGCCGACGACCTCGTCGACTCGCTCGACGCGACCGGTGGCGTCGGTGGCGGCTCGAACCTCCACCACGTCGGCCTCTCCAAGTTCGGCAACAACTCGGCCTCGGTCGACCTGGCCCTCGGAACGTCGAGCGCCGGCACGGTCAAGAGCCACATCGACGCACTGACCTCGGCCGGCAACACCCCGCTCCGCGAGGGCATGGCTGCCGGCGCGGGGGACATGGTCAGCAATCACGAGAACACCCGGGCCGGGCTGCCGGTCAAGCAGGTCATCATCCTGCTGTCCGACGGTCGACCGAACCCGGACAACACCGGGCCGTCGGGCTCCCGTCCGACCTCCGGCAACATCGACGACTTCCGGGCCTCGGCCGACGTCGTCTACTCGATCGCCGTCGGTGAGGGTGGGACGGGCCTGAGCCAGGTCGACCTTCCGCTCATGGAGTCGCTCGCCAAGCCGACGCCGGGCGCCTACCGCCACGTCGTGGACGGCAGCGACCTGCCCGACCTGTTCAAGGACATCTTCGAAGAGATCGCCTGCACGCCGGGCATCAAGATCGTCAAGTCCGCCCACCCGGACTCGCTTCCGGCCGGCGGCGGTGAAGTGACTTACACGTTCAAGGTCACGAACGTCGGCAACGTCGCCCTGACCAACGTCGATGTCACCGACAAGCCGTCGTGCGGCACGATCGACTTCGTGTCGGGCGACAGCGACGACGACAACAAGCTCGACCTCAACGAGACGTGGACGTTCAAGTGCACCACCACCGTGACCGAGACGACCACCGACACGGGCACGGCCACAGGACACGACGGCAACACCCAGGTCACCGACACCTCCAAGGCCGACGTCGTCGTGGCCGACCCGACCCCGACCCCCACCCCCACCCCAACGCCGACCCCGACCGACACGGTCGTGACGGAGCCCACCCCGACGCTGCCGACGGCAACCCCGATCAAGCCCCCGACCGGCCAGGTCGAAGGCCAGACCGGGACCCCCAAGACGACCCTGCCGCCGACGGCGACGGTCGACAGCTCGGGCGACGGCGGTGGCTCGGCCCTGCCGCTCATCCTCATCGCACTCCTCGGGATCGCCGTGACGATCGGGCTGCTCAGCCCGGCGTCCAGCCGCTCCGCCCGCCGGATCCGCCGGGAGTAATCCCGACTCGATCCTCAGCCAGGGTCCCCGAGACCCGGAGGGGGCGTGCCTCACGGCACGCCCCCTTCGTCATGCCTTGTCGATCCGGCGCGGTTCGCGGCCGACGAAGGCGACCGGCGGTATCCTCGACCCGACGCCGCACGGCGTCTGTCGGCCCGCGCCGCCATGCCACCAGCTCCGGAGACTGACGATGAGCATCCCGGTCGCCCGTCTCAATCACGCCGTCCTGTGGGTCCGCGACGCGACGGCCTCGGCCGAGTTCTACGCGAGTGTGTTCGGGTTCGAGATCGTCGGAACCGAGATGGACGGTCGGGCCGTGTTCATGCGGGCCGCCGGCGGCGATAACCACCACGACCTTGGGCTGTTCTCGGTCGGCCCCGCGGCGCCCAACCCGCCGCGCGGCTCGGTCGGTCTCTATCACCTCGCCTGGGAAGTGCCCACGATCGATGACCTGGCCAGCGCGGCCGATGTCCTGTCGACCGCCGGCGCCCTGTCCGGGGCGAGCGATCACGGCGTTTCGAAGTCGCTCTACGGGCACGACCCGGACGGCAATGAGTTCGAGATCATGTGGCGCGTCCCACGCGAGGCCTGGGGCGAGTACGAGCACCGCGGCGCGATCCTGCCGCTTGACCTCGATCGGGAGCTGGCGCGCTGGGGCCGGTCGAGCTCGACCCCGGCCTGACCCTGCCTCCGCCGCGAGTCCGGGCGTCGTCCCGCGCCGGCAGCGCGCCGGGTCCTCGGGCCTAGGCTGGTGTCTGTCGATCGCCAGTTGCAGTTCAGCGCACCGGGCGGGGTCACCGTGCTCGACGGCGGTCTCGCCACCGAGCTCGAGCGACGCGGCAACGACCTGGCCGATCCGCTCTGGTCGGCCCGGCTGCTGATCGAGGCACCGGACGAGATCGTGGAGACCCACCTCGCCTTCTTCCGGGCGGGCGCCCGGGTGGCCACGACCGCGAGCTACCAGGCGAGCTTCGAGGGCTTCGCCCGACGCGGGATCGGACGGGACGATGCAGCCCTCCTCCTCCGCCGGAGCGTCGAGCTGGCCCGGGAGGCCCGTCGTCGGTGGCTCGAGGACCCCGCCGGGCCCGACCCGGCCGACGGCCCATTCCTCGTGGCTGCCTCGGTCGGCCCCTACGGCGCGACCCTCGCTGACGGCTCCGAGTACCGCGGCGACTACGGGCTGTCCGTCGCCGAGCTCCGACGCTGGCACGAGCCGCGGCTGGCGGTCCTCGCCGACGCCGGCGCCGACGTCCTCGCGATCGAGACCATCCCGACGATCGACGAGGGCCGCGCCCTGGTCGACCTGCTCCGCGCGTCCGACGGACCGCCGGCCTGGCTCAGCTTCAGCTGCGCCGATGGGTCCACGACCCGGCGCGGGGAGCCCGTCGAGTCGGCCTTCAGCCTGGCCGAGGCAACGGACCGGATCGTCGCGATCGGCCTGAACTGCACCACGCCCGAGCACGCGGCCGAGCTCGTCCACCGAGCACGGCGGGTGACGTCAAAGCCGATCGTCGTGTACCCGAACAGCGGCGAGACGTGGGATCCGATCGACCGGCGCTGGACCGGTGCCGCCGGGCCGGACGTCGACGCCGACGCGGCCCGCCGCTGGATCGCCGCCGGGGCACGCCTGATCGGCGGCTGCTGCCGGGTCGGTCCGGATCGGATCGCCCAGCTGGCGAGCGTCGCCAGGGCGGCGAGCGCAGCCTCGAGCTGACCGGTCCGCTTCAGGCGCGCGGCGCGCGCACGGCCCGGCGGGTCGTTCGGACCATCCGAACGAAGCTCGTGAAGTGGCTCCACGGCCGGATGTGGCTGGGCTCGCCGGCATAGATCGTCCGGATCGGGACCCACTCGAGCCGGTAGCCGGCCCGGATGCAGGTCGCGATCATCTCGATCTCGTACTCGAAGCCAGACTCGGTGCTGTCGGCGATCGCCTCGATGAGTCGGCGGCTCAGCAGCCGGTAGCCGGACTGGTTGTCCGGGATGTCCCGACCCGCCGCCCACGACAGCGCCACGCCGCCGAGCCGGTTGGACAGGCGACGGATCGGCGGCATCTGGCTGAAGTCGCGCTGACCGATGATGAGGTCGGCACCCGTCCGCTCGCGGACGTCCCCGAACGCGGGGATCTCGGCCGGATCGTGCTGGCCGTCCGCGTCGAGCGTGACGACCGCCTCGAACCCGTGCGCGAGCGCCCACGCGAACCCCGCTCGCAGGGCGGCGCCCTTGCCCCGGTTCGGGCGCTGGACCAGGACGGTCGCGCCGGCCGCCTCGGCCCGCGGGGCCGTGTCGTCGGTCGAGCCGTCGTCGACGACGAGCACCGGCAGGTGGGCCGACGCCCCGAGGACGACGCCCGCGACCCGCGGGCCTTCCTCGAACGCCGGGATCAGGGCGAGGATGTCGGCCACCGTCCAACCATAGCCGCCCGACCGGGCGATCAGCGAGCGGCGGCGGCCAGCCGTCCGTCGCGCAGCTCGACGATTCGATCGGCGACGTCGAGCATCGCCGGGTCGTGGGTCGCGACGACGGCCGTGACCGCCTCGGTCCGCACGATCGAACGGAGCAGGGTCATGATCGTGTGGCCGGTCTCGAGGTCGAGCTGACCGGTCGGCTCGTCGGCCAGCAGGAGCTTCGGTCGATTGGCGAGGGCGCGCGCAATCGCGACTCGCTGCTGCTCGCCACCGGACAGCTCGTGGGGCCGGTGCCGGGCACGCTCGGCGAGCCCGACGAGCTCGAGCAGGTCGTAGACCCGTCGGTCGCGCTCGCGACCTTCGGCCCGGACGAGCCGGAGCGGGACCTCGACGTTCTCGGCCGCGCTCAGGATCGGGACGAGCCCGAACGCCTGGAAGATGAAGGCGACCGTTCGACGGCGGAGGTCGACCAGGTCCGCCTCGCTCATCTCGGACAGGTCGATCCCGTCGATGACGACCCGGCCGCTCGTTGGGCGATCCAGCCCGCCGAGGACGTTGAGCAGCGTGGTCTTCCCGCTCCCCGATCGGCCCCGGACGGCGACGAGCTCGCCCCGGCCGACCGCAAGGTCGATCCCGCTCAGGGCGTGGACGACGGTGTCGCCGCCGTCGAAGTCACGGTCCACGCCGATCGCCTCGACCATCGGCCCCGATGCCGGCAGGATGTAGCCGGTCATCGGTCCGCCTCGTCGTCGGCCGGCCGGTCCGGCCAGACGCCGACGTGGTCGTCCTCGAGCCGGAGGCGGACCCGCTCGGAGAGCTCGAGGGCGTCGATGTGGGCCCTCGGGAGCTGGAGCCGCCCGACCCGGTCGAGCAGGGCGAACTCCTCGGCCACGACCCGGTGATCGCCGTCGTCGCCCTGCTCCGTCCGCCGGCGCGTCTCCGTGCTCGTCCGGCCGTCGCGGATCCGGACCGTCCGGGCAACGTGCTCGGACACCTGCGGGTCGTGGGTGACGACGACGATCGTTGCGCCGGCATCGGCGTTGACCCGCCGGAGCAGGCTGAAGACCTCGGCCGACGTCGCGCTGTCGAGCTCGCCGGTCGGCTCGTCCGCGAGCAGGACCGCCGGTTCGTTGGCCAACGCAACGGCGATCGCCACGCGCTGCTGCTCGCCGCCCGACAGGCGCTCCGGACGATGGTCGGCGCGCTCGGTCAGGCCGACGAGCTCGAGCAGCTCGCGGGCCCGCGCTCGGCGCTTCGCCCGGCCGTCGAGGATCATCGGCAGCTCGACGTTCTCGATCGCGCTCAGGTAGGGCAGGAGGTTGCGCGCCGTCTGCTGCCAGATCATCCCGACGACCCGGCGACGGTACGCCGTCCGCTCGCGTCGACCCATCTGGGCGAGGTCGTGCCCGGCGACCCTCGCCCGGCCGGCCGACGGCGCATCGAGCCCGCCGAGGATGTTGAGCAGGGTCGACTTGCCACTGCCCGAGGCGCCAACGATCGCCATCAGCTCACCCTGCTCGACGAGCAGGTCGAGACCCTGGAGGGCGACCACCTCGAGATCGGCGACCTTGAAGATCCGGACCAGGTTGTCGCAGACGATCAGGGCGCCTTCGCCGTAGCGGGCTCGCGTCATTCGATCCCCCGTCGCAGGGCGCTGCTTGTCGTCGGCTCACGCTGGGCGATCGCCCCGAGGCCGAGGGTCAGGCTGACGATCGCGACGAGCGCGACAATCAGCGGTCCGAGCTGGCCGGGCCCGACGCTCAGCGGGATGTCGAGCGTCGAGCCGACGATCGCCCCGAGGCCGATCCCCGGCCGGAGCGCCACGAAGATACCCAATCCAAAGGCGATCCCGAGGATGACCGCCAGAACGACCGTCGGGCCGTGCTCGACGATCGTCAGCCAGATCGACTGGCGGCGTCCGAGCCCGAGCGTCCGCAGGTGGGCCGACTCGGACGCACGGGCGGCCCCGGTCAGGGCAAGCGCCGCGATCAACGCCAGCGCCGCGTAGGCGATCGCGACCGCGAACGCGGCGAGCAGCCCGATCGTGACGGCGATCACCACCGGAGCGGTTCGAATCGCCGCCGAGACCTCGGTCCGCGCGGCGACGCTCGTGCCGACGACCTCGACGGCCATTGCTCGCCGGATATCGCCGAGCGCCTCGTCCGGGGCGCGCAGGAAGGCCGTCGACGTGCGGAACTTCGCGTCCGGACGATGCGCCGCCAACGCCAGGCGATCGACGACCACGAACGGGCCGCCGACCGGCAACGTCGGGAAGGCGTCCTCGACGGCCGCGGCCTCGAACGTGGTCGGCTTGCCGGCGACCGTCAGCTGGAACCGATCGCCCGGCCTGATCCCGTCGACGACCCCGCTCGGTGACACGATCGCCGGAACGGCCTCCCCATCTGCCACGAGCAACGACCCGGGCAGGTCCCGCTCAGCGCCCGAACCGGCGACGACCTCGCGGTAGTCGGCCAGGTCGACCGCCAGCAGGTCGACGCCACCCGAACCGGCGTCGGTCAGGCGTGCCTCGTGGGCTCCGGCGACGGCCACGACGCCCGGCAGCTCCCGCGGGTCGAAGTCGTGCGGGAGCCGACCGGCGTCCTCGACGAGCCGGAACGGCGCCCCGACCTCCTGCCAGCCGACCGCCTCGGCGGCCCGATCCAGGTGGGCGAGGGCAGCCAGCGAGAAGGCACCGACGGAGGCCGTCGCGAACAGGACGAGGAGGATCGGCGTCGCGCTTCCGGATCGCGCGGTCCGGCGCATCCCGAGGACCGGGACGAGGTCGCGGCGGAGCCCGGCGACGGCCGCGAACCCACGAAGCGGGATCGAGAACAGGCGGACCGCGACGATGGCCGCTGCAAGCCCGGCCAGCGCCGGGACGGCGGCGATGAACGGGTCGGCGGCCGACAGGTCCGACGTGCTGCTGGCGCCACGGACCCCACGATCCCGGAGGAGGATGGCGCCGCCGATCGCCAGCCCGATGACCAGGATGTCGATGACGAACCGGCGCGGGCCCGCCCGGCGACCCTCTGCTCCGCGCTCCCGCCCGGCCGTGGTCGCCCCACGGGCTGTTGGCAGGATCGCCGCCACGAGCAGGACGACGGTCAGGGCGGCGACGACGACCGGGATGACGACGCTCGGTGGGTCGAGCTCGGACGGGATCAGGACGAGCGCGAGCACGAGCGCGACGAAGGCCGCCGGCACCGTGAGCACGAGGCCCTCGGCGACGGTCGCCCCGACGATCTGCCCCGGCGATGCCCCGCGCGATCGGGCCAGGCCCAGCGCCGACCGGCGTCGTCCCGAACCGAGCAGGACGATCAACCCGAGGGCCGCCCCGGCGACAGTGGCCGGTCCGATCGCGACTGCGGTGAGGACCGCCTGGGCGGATCGCCAGCGCGCCTGCTGGTCCTCGACGAACCGGAGCAGCCCGGTCCGCAGGATCGTCCCGTTCACCGCGCCGACGCTGACGGCGGCAACCGGGAAGACGCTCTCGAGGCGGCGCAGGTCGACGAGCAGGTCGTCGACCCGGCCGGCGGCCAGGCGCGACGAGTCGACGTGGTAGCGCCACGAGTAGCGGAGCGGGAGTCCGCCGTCGTCGGTTGCCGACATCAGCTCGGGGTACGACTCCGGCGCGAGCAGCCCGATCGCGTTGACGAAGACGTTGTCGGCGCTCAGGGCGCGCTGGGTCGGCAACTGGAGCGTGGTGTCCTCGGACCAGTACGGGTCGGCCGGATCGACGACCTCGTAGATCCCGACGACCGACGCCGCGGCCTTGTCGTTGTGACCGCGCGCCAGTGGGTCGGTTGAGTCGAGCCCGAGCGGGAGGACGTCGCCGAGCTCGACGCCCATCGCCGCGGCCATCTCGCGCGACAGGCCGACCTCGTACGCAAGCGCGGCGCCGGCCGGGATCGGGGCGGCGTCGCCCGGGACGACCGGCTGGAGCCGGCCGGTCGGTGGGCGGCCGGCGACCCAGCGGACCTTGTCGGACACCGCCTGCTGGACCCGGAGGGTGAGGAGGCTCGGCGTCTTCGTCCCGGCCATCACCCGCCAGCGCGGCGTGTCGACGCTGTAGACCCGATCGACGAACAGCTCGCGAACGGCCGGCGGGACCTGCGCCTGGAGGTCCGCCCCGGCCGAGTCCACCCCGGCGAGCGGGTCGCCGGCCGCCGGGCCCGATCCGACGCTCCTGGATGAGCTGGATGTCGCGGACCGCGGCCGAGGCGGAGGCGACCTCGGAGCGGAGGGCGCGGTCGGAGACCTGCGAGAGCAGCCGCGGCGCGGCCGTGAACACGAACGCCGTGACCAGGACGAGCGACGCCAGCCCGAGCGTTGCCGCCGGGTCGTCCCGGAGCCGACGAAGCGAGATCGCGAGCCAGGCCACGCTCAGACGTCCCCGGCCCGAAGGACCCGGCTGACTCGCGGCTCGGGGACCTGGCGCGCGAGGATCGAGACGCTCGCGAGGAGGATCAGGCCGATCACGACGTAGACCGGCACGATCGCCTCCCAGGGCACGACGATGACCGGGGCGGGCACGACCGCGGCCCCGTTCGCGCTGAGGGTCGAGTAGGGCAGCACGAGCCAGGCCAGGAGCGCGCCGAGCAGGGATCCCCCGATGAGCCCGACAGCCAGCAGGAAGAGCTGCTCGAGAGTGAGCCAGCTCGACAGCTGCCGGCCGGACAGGCCGAGTGCCCGGAGGAGGGCGAGCTCGCCCAGCCGCTCGCTCGTCGACACGGTCGCCCCGACCAGGAACCCGATGGCGGCGAACACGACGGCAGCGAGGGCGCCGAGCACGAGCGCTCCGATGATCCCGAGCCAGATCGGGTCTCCGGCCAGGGCGCTGGCTAGCTCGGTCCGGCGGATGACCTCGGCTGCGGAGTACGGCGCGGACTCGAGGGTCGTGGCGATTGCCGCGGCATGCTCGTCGTCCGCCCTGAGCCACCATTCGCTCGGGGCGGCCGGGAAGCCGGTCGCCGAGAGTGCGGCTCGATCGAGGGTTGCCCCGTCGACGACGAGGAAGGCGCCGTTCGGGTCGAGCGGCGGGAAGCTGGCTGCGCTGCCGACGATCCTGACGGTCAACGGCTGGGCACCCGAGGTCACCGCGATCGTGTCCCCGACGTGCGCCCCGGTCAGGGCCAGCAGCCGGTCGCCGGCGATCGCCGGGATGACGGTCTCGCCGCTGGTGATCGGCGCCAGCCGGTAGGTGGCGCCGGGCTGGTCGAACTGGCCGAACAGCGGCGGCGATGCGTCGTCGCCGAGCCCGATCTCGATCTTGCCCGGCGATCCGGCCGGCGGCCGATAGGCCGTCGACGTCTCCGCATCCTGGCGGGTCCACGCCCAGCCGGGCGCGGCCGGGTCGAACGCGACCTTCGTCCAGTCGTCGCCGGTCGCGCTCGGGCTGATCGTGACGTCGCCGAGCTCGACGCTCCCGACGATCACCTGGTTCGGCGGTGGCGAGACGACCAGCTCGATCGACTCGAGCGAGATCGGCCCGCTGAGCGCGACCGGCAGGCCGCCGACCGTCTCGTCGAGCGGGAGGACGAGCCGCTCGGAGGTCGTCTCGAGTCCCGTCGCCGCGCCCTCGAGCCGGTGCAGCCGCCCGTCCCCGTCGCGCAGGACGTACGCCACGCCGACCGCCTGCCAGCCGGCCGGAGCCGGGGTGTCGCCCGATGCGGCCGGGTCGACCTTGAGATCGGCGTCGATCGTCACGGCGAGCCGCCGCGGTGACCCCTCGAGCGGGATGGCGCCGATCGCCGGCTGACCCTCGGCCAGCCGCGGCAGGAGAGCGGGCGTCGCGGCCGACTCGGGCGGGAACGTCACGATCCGGCCGACCGCATCCGGGTCGATGGCGAGCAGCCGACCGTCGCGGACGGTTCGGCCGATGTCGAGCGACTGGGTCGAGACCGGGGTCGCCTCGGTCACGCCGGGCAGCGCCCGATAGGCCGCGCCGAGCGCCCAGGCCGGAAGCTTCGGATAGTCGGACAGGACGACCCGGACATCGCCGGCGGCACGGTAGGCCGCCTGGTCGATCTGCGAGCGTGACCACGTCGCCGCGCTGGCCGCCGCGAAGGTTCCCAGGGCTGCCGCGAGGACGAGCAGCAGCGCCGAGCGGGTGTAGCGCAACGGCCTCCGGGCGACCTGCCGCGCTCCGAGCGACAGGACGATCCCGCGGCCGCGACCGAGCACGCGCTCGCCGATCTCGGCCAGGCGGGGGATCAGCCGTGTCGCCAGGACGGCGCCGGCCAGGAGGCCGATCGCCGGCGCCGCCACGAGGAGCGGATCCACCCCAAGCGCACCGCGGGCATTGCGAGTCAGTGGCGCACCGTACAGGCGGAGCTGCCACAGGGCGATGATTGCGAGCACCACGAGCGCGAGATCGATCCCGAGCCGCTGGGCCATGGTCCGGCCGACCTGTCGCCCGAGCGTGGCCCGGATCCCGGCCGGGTTCGCCTCGTTGACGAGCGATGGCACGGTCAGGACCACGATGCAGGCGATCGCCGCGACCGCCGCCGCGACGACGGCCGGCCCGGTCAGGGTTACGGTCGACGCGACGCCGCTGGCGCTGAGCGGTCCGATCGTCCCGAGCAGGCGAACGACGCCGACGGCAATGAGCAGGGCAACGACGGCTGCCGGCACGGCCAGCAGGACGGCTTCGCTGAACGCCAGCGCGACCAGGTGCCAGGCGGTCGCGCCGCGCGAGCGGAGCAGCGCCGTCTCGGTCCGTCGCCGCTCGACGAGCAGCCCGGCCACGAGCAGGACCGCGTAGCCGGCGAGGACGGCGAACTGGATCGTCAGCAGGGTGACCCCGCTCCGGCTCACGAGGATCGAGCCTGAGGCGTCGGCCAGGATCGCGGGGAGGTTCGTCGCGACCGTGACCTGGCGTGGCGGCGGGAGGGCCGTCCGGAGCGCAGGTCGGAGACCCTCGATATCAGCCCGAATGGTGTCGACCTCGTCGACCCGGAGCCCGTCGATCGCCGGCAGGCCACGCCACTCGAGGTCGAGCTGTCGAGTGCCGGCTGCCGTGCCGAGATCGCTCCGGGCGACGACGAACGGCCCGCGGGTCGTGAGCGTGGCGTCCTGCCGGACGCCGTCGAGCTCGAGCCGGTCGCCGAGGAAGTAGGCATCGTCGGCGTGAGGTCGCCACAGCCCCACGACCTGGAGCTCGACGGCGTCGCTCGAGCTGAGCCCCCGCGACAGGCTGATCCGATCGCCCAGGCCGAGCCCGAGGGCCGTCGCCGCACCCTCCGACAGGGTCGCCTCGACCGGCTGGCGACCGGCCTCTGCCCAGCGTCCGGCGGTCAGGTCGGCGTGCCGCTCGAGGCCCTCGTAGCTCGCCATCGACGTCAGCCGCTCGCGGGCGGCCTCGGTGTTGAGCCCGGTCGGGGCGAGTGAGCCCGAGTTCGCGACCAGGGCGATCTCACCACCCGACGCTGTCAGGGCGTCGGCCAGCTGGCCCCGGACGGTGTCGTCGAGGCTGTCGATGTCCGCCTGCCCGGCAGCTGTCCCGACGACGACGACGCGCTCGGCTGGGGGTGCGGCCAGGATTGCCTGGCGGAGGCCGCCGAGCGCAACCGTGTCGCCGTAGAGGGCGCCGGTGGCGAGCAGCCCGATCGCACAGACGAGGAGGGCAAAGGCGGCCGCAACCACGGGCCAGTCGGCGCGACTGCGGTGGACCACGGCGCGCCACAACCCGACCGATCGGACCAGAGCCGCCTCCCGTGCGTGTCGGACGTGACGTCGGTACCGATGGATAGCCGGCCGTGGTCCGCCGGGTTCAGTCTAGGCGGCGTTCGGCGTTCGGGCGACGCGCCCGCCCAGCACGGTGAGCTGGACCCGCACTCGAAGCGCCCCGGGGGCGGCTTCGGTCGTCACCTGAGTGCCTCCTCGAGGGCGACCCGACGGTCGGTTCGGGCATCGCGGTACTTGACGATGAGCGGGACCAGCCGGCCCAGCCCGAGGCACTCGCCGAACTCGCCTCGGATCGCTCGACTCCCGGGGACGACCACCGCTCCCGGCGGCACGACGGCCGGGCGGTCGGGCGTCCCCTCGATGGCGGTCTCGCGGACGGTGTCGAAGATCGTCGACGTACCGGTCAGGGTCACGCCCGCTGCGATCACGGCGCCGGCCCGGACGAGGATCCCGTCGAGCAACAGTGAGCCCGCTCCCACGAACGCGTCGTCCTCGACGATCACCGGCCGCGCGCCGGGCGGCTCGAGCACGCCACCGACCTGGACCGCAGCCGCGAGGTGGACCCGCGCCCCGACCTGGGCGCACGACCCGACGAGCACGTGCGAGTCGATCATCGCATCCTCGCCGATCCACGCGCCGATATTGATGAAGGCCGGCGGCATGACCACGACGCCCGGCTCGAGGTGGGCGCCGGCGCGGATGCTCGTCCCGCCAGGGACGATTCGCCACGGCCGACCGGCGGCGTCGGCCTCGAGGGCGTCCGGGTCGACGAGGACTGGCTTTGGGGGCACCCCGACCCGGTCGCGGAAGGCCAGCGGTCCGATCTCCCAGAGCCGGGTCGACCGGTCGGCGAAGCAGCCGAGGATCGCGGCCTTGGCGTCCGGATCGACCCGCCAGCCGTCGGCCGCAGCCGGATCCGGGACCGCCGCCCGGATCCGGCCCGCGGCCAGCGCGTCGAGGATCGACACGGTCACCCCGGTCACGCCACGGCCTCCTCGGTGATCAGCGGCCGAGCCGACCGTCCCGACGGCGGCGCGACCAACCCGAGCGATCGGAGGAGCCTGCCCATCGCCTCGCGTGGCTCGCCCTCGAGCGGGAGGAGCGGTCGCCGGGTGGCATCCGACCCGATCAGGCCCATCAACGCAAGCGCCGCCTTGGCGGGCACGGGGTTGGGTCCACCCCGGAAGTTCGCCTGCATGAGCGGCAGCCAGCGCTCGTGAAGTCGACGCGCCCCGTCCCAGTCCCCGGCCCGCGCGGCGGCACACAGGGCGGTCATCTCGCCGGGGATCTCGTTGCTGGCCACCGACACGACACCGTCGCCTCCGAGGGCCAGGACCGGCAGTGTCCAGGCATCGTCGCCGGCGAGGACCGCCACGTCGCGCGGACGGTCGCGACAGATCCGGGCGATCTGGTCGAGGCTGCCGGACGCCTCCTTGATCGCGATCACGCGAGGATGGTCGGCCAGCCGGAGGAACGTGTCGGCGTCGACGTTCGCCGCCGTCCGGGACGGCACGTTGTAGACGACGATGGGGAGATCGCCCTCGTCGGCGACGGCCCGGAAGTGGCCCTCGAGCATCCGCGCGTCGGGCCGGTTGTAGTACGGCGTCACGACGAGCGCCGCGTCGGCGCCGAGCGCGGCCGCCCGGCGGGTTGCCGCGATCGTCGCGTCGGTATCGTTCGTGCCGGTCCCGGCGACGACTGCGATCCGGTCCCGTGACGGGCGCTCGGACGCGATCTCGACCGTCAGCTCGATGAGGCGCTCGCGCTCGGTCGTAGTGAGGGTGGGAGCCTCGCCGGTCGTGCCGCACGGGACGAGCCCGTCGATCCCCGCCAGGATCTGCCAGGCGACGAGCCGGCGGAAGGCTGCTTCGTCGACTACGCCGTCCGGGGTAAATGGCGTGACCAGGGCGGTGAGGGCGCCGTGGAGCACCGGGCGACGCGTCCGCGCGGAGCGGTTGAGGGTGGTCATCGTGATCTCCTTCGGGGTGGTTCGTGACGGTTCGGTGGGGTTCGGGACGGGTTGACCGGCCGGGTCGCGGCCGCCGCGATCGAGGCTGGTCACGGTCCGGCGAGCACGGGCTGGCGCACCGGCCCGATGCCGGCCAGACCCGCGAGCCGGGCATCGACGACCTCGTCGAACGGATGGATCCCGGGCTCCCGCCGCGCGGCGAGCAGCCAGTCGGACGCGGCCAGGGCGCCCGCGGCGTAGGCCGTCCGGTCGCGGGCGGTCAGCCGCAGCTCGATCGTCTCGCCCGGAGCGTCGAAGCCGACCAGGTGCATTCCGGGCGAGGCGCCCGCCCGGATGACCGCCAGCTCGAGCTCGTCGGGAGCAGGCGGGTCGGTGGATCCGGGCTCCGCGAGCCGCCGCTTCCTGGGGTGCGCCGCGATGATGCGGCGGGCGAGGTCCCGTGCGGTGCCCGACGGGCGGTCGAGCTTCGAGCGGCGATGCCATTCGAGGAGGTACGGATCGACGTCCTCGAACGGTCCGAACAGCGCGGTTGCCTGCTCGACGAGACGTCCGAACAGGGCGACCCCGAGGCTCAGGTTGGGGGCGACGACCGCGGCGGCCCGGTGCCGTGCGAGGAGCGTGGCAACGTCGGCCGCATCCCCCTCCCAGCCGGTCGTCGCGATGACGAACCGGCGGCAGCCCGCGTCGATCGCGACGGCCACGTTCGAGTAGACGGCCTCGCCGCGCGATGCCTCGATCGCGACGTCTACGGCGGGCAGGCCGGCCGCCTCGTGACCGCCCGGCCCGGGTCGCCCGAGCACGATCGGGGCGGGATCTCCCCGGGCGACCAGGGCCGCGCCGATCGCCCGGCCGAGGTTGCCGTTGCCAAAGATGATGCTGTCCATTTGCTGTCGTCCTCCGCGAGGTTGCGGAGCCCGTTTGGACGGAGGTCGAGTTCGCCGCACACGAAAAAGCCGCGTCACCGTCCGGTGCCGCGGCCCTCGGATCCTCCGTTTCCTGGAGGCTCCGGCTGGTGCGCTCGTCAGGCGCGCATCAGAGCCCCAGGGCCCGGGCCTTCCGGCTGGGCCGCCAGAGCTTCTGCTTCAGCTCGAGGCTGGCGATGCGCGACATGGCGCGGACAATAGCAGATCGTCGACGATGACTGCAACCCTTGCTGCATGCGGTGCAATTGAGTGCATAGACACGATCGCGATCGACGTCCGCGAACTGCCGACCCGGGATGCGACGTACCCTGTGCCGACGATCCGTTTCGAAGGGGCTCGGGATGGCCAAGATCCACTACGAGGCCGACGGCGACGTTTCGGCCGATCGCTTCATCGCCGCCTTGACCGACTTCTCGAGCCGTCGGCCGGAGCTCTGGCCGAACCTCTCGCCCGAGTTCTTCAAGGTCCACGAGCTCGGCGACACGTGGGCCGACGTCCAGGAAGGGTCGGCCGTCCTTGGCGGTGTCTGGGCGCGCGAGCGCTATGACTGGTCGCAGCCGGGCCGGGTCACGCTGACCCTCGTCGAGTCGCCGAGCTTCCGCCCGGGCACGGTCATCGACTACCGGGTGAGCCCCCGAGCCGGCGGCTGTCACGTCAGCGTCGACTTCCAGCGGATAGCCACCACCTTCAAGGGGCGGATCGTCGGCGCGGCAGTCCAGCTCGGTGGCCGGCGCCGGTTCAGCGCCGACCTCCGTGAGACCCTCGCTCGACTCGCCAACCTCGATCGCCCGGCGGCGCCGGGATGACCGCGCCGTTCCCGGACGACGGGATGGAGCTGACCCAGCTCCTGGTCGTCGCCGACCTTGGTCGCTCGCGGGACTTCTATCAGGATGTCCTCGGCGCCACGGTCCTCCGAGACTACGGCGGAACGTCGTGCGTCCTCCAATTCCTCGGAACGTGGCTGCTCCTCGTCACCGGCGGACCGCCGACGGATGACAAGCCGACGATCACCTTCGCACCGCCGGATGATCCGGATCGCGTCGCGCACGAGCTGACGATCCGCGTCCCCGACTGCCGAGCGGCCCACGCGACGCTGACCGCCCGTGGGGCGATCTTCCTGGCCCCGCCGAGCGAGTCGGCCTGGGAGATCCGGGCCTTCTTCCGCGATCCCGACGGCCACCTCATCGAGATCAGCGAGGCGAAGTAGGCAGCTCGAGCGTCTGGGACTCTCGGGTTGTCATTGACGGGCGTACGACATCGAGCGTAGTGCGTATCCTTGGGGACCGCATCGGACCGTCCGGCTGGCGGAGGGCGATCCTGGGCGCCAGACGAGCCGTGCGATGCGGCCCGGAACGAGGAGCCCCGAACAAGGAGGAGATACGAGCATGCTTTCGTCCGTCCACCGGTCGTCACGGACGATCCTAGGATCGGTCCTCGTCGCTCTCGCCCTCATCCTGTCTCTGGTCGCTCCGGTCCTCGGAACCGGCAGCACCGCTCCGTCGTACAAGGCCGTCCTGGCTCCGACGACGGCGGCCGCCGGGACCGGCAACACGGCCACGATCACGATCAAGCAGCTCGTCAACGACAGCTATCACACGAAGGAGTTCGGGTCGGCCCGGATCACCGCTCCCACCGGCTGGACGATCACCGGCGCGAGCTCCACTCGTGGTACGGCCACCTTCACGTCGAGCACGGTGACGGTCGACAACGTCGACCTGGACTACGCGGGCCAGACCGCGGGCATCACGATCCAGTCGACGATCCCGTGCGGCGCGGCCTCGTCCGGCACCTGGACCGTCGTCGGCCACTCGACGTACAGCTACGACAGCCCGTACGCCAAGGTCCTCAAGCAGGATCCGGCGAGCGTCCTGACCGCGACCGTGACGCCGTGCAGCCTGGCCTTCGTGAGCGGGCGGCAGCCGGCGGGCGCCGCTGTCGGCGCGACAATCACAAGCACCGCCGGCGATCCGGGTGGGCTGTCGATCCAGGTCCAGCTCCGCGACGGCAACGGGGCTCCGGCCCCGCAGTCCGGCGTGTCCGTCAGCCTGACGATCAAGCCCGGGTCGGGGTCGCCGGATGGCGATCTCGGCGGCACGGTGAACGACAACACGGATGCGAACGGGGTGGCTGAGTTCGCCCCGACGATCGACGCTCCCGGCCACGACTACAAGCTCCTGGCGGGTGCCGGCTCGGGGATCGACCCCGACACCTCGGCGGCGTTCAACATCGACGACGTGTCGAAGGTCTGCTCCGGGGCGTGCTCCGGGACGGCCCAGAGCGGCAACACGACCGGGACGGTCAGCGCGAACTCGAACGGCGGTCTCCTGACGCTGTCGATCGGGCTCGAGGAGGCCGACTGCAACAATGAAAAGAACAACTACTACGTAGCGACCTCCGAGGTCGTCAGCTTCTCGGTGACCCCGGCCACCGGACGCACGACCGTGACGATCAAGATCGACAAGTCGTCCGTAACGAAACCGTTCATCAAGTACGAGGCCTGCTTCCTCTCGCCGGGCTCCGCGTTCACCAACAAGTACGGCAAGCCGATCGCCGCCGGCGAGGCCGGTATCCTGCCGTGGTGCATCAACTGCCTGAACCCGACCGGAGGGCCATGCGTCGTGGCGAAGTGGTTCGACCTCCACGGCAACGTCTACGTGAGGGCGAGCATCCCGGCCGGCGATCCCCGGATCCACACGTAGGTCGACCCGCCCGACCCTCCCCGGCCGCTCCGTCGGCCTGAGGAGGGTCGGGTGCAGATCTGTCCGAACTGCGGAGAAGAGAACCCCGCCCGATTTCGCCTGTGCGGGTTCTGCGGGACGCCGCTCGCCCCGGCCACGCCTGGGCAGGAGATCCGGAAGACCGTCACGATCGTCTTCTCGGACCTGAAGGGCTCCACGGACCTCGCGGAGAAGCTCGACTCCGAGGCGCTCCGCGAGCTCATGACCCGCTACTTCGAGACGATGCGCGCCGAGCTCGAGCGCCATGGCGGCACAATCGAGAAATACATCGGCGACGCGATCATGGCCGTATTCGGGCTGCCGGCGCTCCATGAGGACGACGCGCTCCGGGCCGTCCGCGCCGCGGCGGGAATGCAGCGGGCGCTCGCGTCGCTGAATGACGAGCTCGACCGGGTCTGGGGCGTCCGGCTCGCGAACCGCACCGGGGTGAACACGGGCGAGGTCGTCGCTGGCGATCCGACCGGCGGCCAGCGGCTCGTGACCGGGGACGCCGTCAACACCGCCGCACGGCTGGAGCAAGCGGCCCCGACGAACGAAATCCTGATCGCCGAGCTGACCTATCGACTCGTCCGCGACGCGGTCGAGATCGAACCGGTGGACCCGCTCGAGCTCAAGGGCAAGTCCGAGCGGGTCGCGGCCTACCGGCTCCTCGGCGTCCGGGAGCCCGGCGCGGGCCGGACGCGCGACCTGGCGCCGCTTGTCGGTCGGCGGGCCGAAGTCGGCCAGCTGCGCGAGACATTTGGTGAATCGGCTGAGGCCGCGACGACTCGGCTCGTCACGGTCATCGGCGACGCCGGCGTCGGCAAGTCCCGGCTGATCCGCGAGTTTCTCGCCTCCGTGCAGGACGACGCGCTCATCGTCCACGGTCGGTGCCTCCCGTACGGTCGCGGCATCACGTTCTGGCCGATCCTTGAGATTGCCCGGGGAGCCGCCGGGATCGAAGAGGACGACCCGCCCGAACGTGCACGGGCGAAGCTGCTCGGGCTCCTCGGTGACGAGGCGGCGGCTGAGCGGATCGCCTCGGCGATCGGACTCACGACGGTCGTCTTCCCGCTCCCCGAGCTGTTCTGGGCGATCGGCCGGATGGTCGCGATCCTCGCCGAACGCGGATCGCTCGTGCTCGTCATCGACGACATCCACTGGGCCGAGGCGACACTGCTTGACCTGATTGAGCACCTCAGGACGGGCGAGGCGTCGGGCCCGGTCCTCATCCTGTGCACGGCGCGGCACGACCTGCTCGAGGAGCGGCCGAATTGGGCGGACGGCCCGGGCGAACGGATCGTCCTCGGGCCGCTCGACGCGAGCGACGTGGCCGCGCTCGTTGAAGGGTTGCTCGGCCAGACGGGGATCCCGCAGCGGATCCTCGACCGTGTGATCGAGGCGGCCGAAGGGAATCCCCTCTTTGTCGAGCAGCTCGTGTCGATGCTCGTGGACGAGGGCGTCCTGCGCCGGGTCGAGGGCGCCTGGCGTCTCGCCGACGAGGTCCGCGAGGTCATGGTTCCCCCGACGATCCAGGCCCTCCTTGCGGCTCGGCTCGACCGGCTCGGCCGCGACGAGCGGGCCGTCGTCGAACCCGCGTCGGTGATCGGGCTCGTATTCCAGGAGTCCGCGGTCCGCTGGCTGGCGTCGCAGGAGGTCAAGGATGCGCTGCCGGATCGACTGTCGTCGCTCGACCGCAAGCAGTTCGTTCACCCAACGACGCCCGCGACCGAAGAAGACGCGACATATCGGTTCCACCACATCCTGATCCGTGACGCCGCCTACGCCGGCCAGCTCAAGCGCGCGCGGGCGACGCTCCACGAGCGGTTCGTCGAATGGGCCGACGACCTGAATGCGGGCCGTGACCGGGCGCTCGAGTTCGAGGAAATCCTCGGCTACCACCTCGAGATGGCACACCGCTACCTGGCCGAGCTCGGACCGCTCGACGATCACGGGATCCAGCTGGGGATCCGGGCGTCCGAGCGGCTCGCCGCCGCGGGGCGACGGGCGTTCGCCCGCGGCGACCTGCCAGCGACGATCGACCTGCTCCGGCGGGCCGCCGCCGACCGGCCGGCGGGCGACCCGCTCCGTCCGGTGCTGCTCATCGAGACCGGCGAGGCGATGACAAACAGCGGCGACCTGGCGCCGGCCGACGAGATCCTGCGGACGGCCCAGTCGGAGGCGGCCGCGATCGGCGACGCGGCCTCCGCGGCGACCGCGGGCCTCGGGCTCATCTACCTCCACTACCTGACCGAGGGCGACGAGCCCGAGGCTGAGGTCATCGCCAAGGTTCAGGCGGCGATCGTCATCCTCGACGCGGTGGGCGACGAGCGTGGCCAGTCGCGAGCATGGCGGATCCTGGCGCAGGTTCATGTGGCCGCCTGCCGGTACCTCGACGCGACGGTCGCCACGGAGCAGATGATCCAGCACGCCCGCGCCGCCGGCGACCGGGGCATGGAGCTCCGGGCGCTCCCGGTGCTGGCGGCCTGTGCCCAGGTCGGACCGACTCCGGTCCCCGAGGCAATCGCGATCGCCGAGGACGTCCTGATCCAGGTCGCCGGCGACCGGAAGGCCGAGGCACACACGCTCCGGGCGCTCGCCAACCTCGAGGCGATGGTCGGCCGATTCGACGAGGCCCGGGCGCATTACCGGCGCGGCCGGGCGATCCTCGAGGAGCTCGGCTGGGGGCTCATCGCGGCATTCACGTCGGCGACCGCCTCCGGACCAGTCGAGCTGATCGCGGGCGACGCGCTGGCTGCCGAGCGCGAGCTGCGGGGAGACTACGAGTCGCTCGCCGCGATGGGCGAGCGCAACTTCATCTCGACGACGGCCGCGTTCCTGGCCGAGGCGCTCTACCGCCAGGACCGCGACGCCGAGGCCCTGGCGATGACCCAGGAGAGCGAGGCGATCGCGGCAGCCGACGACGTCGCGACCCAATACCTGTGGCGGACGGTCCGCGCCAAGCTGCTTGCCCGAGCCGGCGCCTACTCGGAAGCGGAGGCGCTGTCGAACGAGGCCATCGCGATCATCGAGGCGGCCCAGGACCCGGATTCGCAGGGCTACGCGTATCTCGACCTCAGTGACGTGCTCCGCTTCGCCGGCCGGTCCGCCGATGCAGTCGCCGCCGCCGAGACGGCGATCGAGCGGTTCGAGACGAAGGGCAACCTCGCCTCGGCGGCCCGCGCCCGGGCGGCAGCCAACGCCCTGCTCGCCGCTGGGCAGGCCTAGTTGGACGACCGCGTTCGCTACGCTCGCAATGGCGATATCACGATCGCCTACAAGATCGTCGGCGACGGTCCGCGCGATCTCGTCTATGTCCTGGGCTCGTCCACGAATATCGGGACGCTGTGGGAGGACGAGCGCTTCCGCACGAGCTGCGAGCGGCTTGCCTCGTTCAGCCGGCTGATCGTGTTCGACAAGCGTGGAATGGGTCTCTCCGACCGGGTCGAGGCCGGGACGATGGAGGACCGGATGGACGACGTTCGGGCAGTCCTCGATGCCGTCCGCAGCGAGCGAGCGGCGGTCCTCGGACTGTCCGAGGGCGGACTCATGGCGACCCTGTTCGCTGCCTCACATCCCGATCGGGCCGAGGCCCTGATCCTCGTGGGGGCCGAGACCCGCGAGGAGAACGACGCCGAATGGGCGTGGGGCGACGGGACCCGCGAGGAGTTCGAGGGCTGGATGGCCGACTGGTCCGACTGGGGCGATGGAGATCGATCGACCACCTCGCCCCGAGCCTCGCCGGTGACCCGGAGGCGCGCGCCTGGTGGGGCCGGCTCCAGCTCCAGGCCGGGAGCCCACGCACGATCGAGGCTCACATGCGGGTGGCCTTCGGGACGGACACCCGGGCGATCCTGCCCACCGTCCGCGTCCCGACGCTCGTGATCCACCGGACCGACGATCGCGGCGTCGACGTCCACCAGGGTCGCTACCTGGCCGAGCACATCCCGGGGCTCGGTACCTCGAGCTGCCCGGCGTCGACCACGTCCTGTGGGTCAACGGCGACGACATCATCGACGAGATCGAGGAGTTCCTGACCGGGTTCCGACCCGTCGCCGAGCCGGATCGCGTCCTCGCGACGGTCATGTTCAGCGACATCGTCGGCTCGACGAGTCGGGCAGCGGAGCTTGGCGACCACGAGTGGGCCCGGCTCCTGACCGCCCATCATGCGGCGATCCGGCGCGAGCTCGAGCGGCATCGCGGAGTCGAGATCGACACGGCCGGCGACGGCTTCCTGGCGAGCTTCGACGGCCCTGCCCGGGCGATCCGCTGTGCGCGCAGCCTCCATGACGCCGTCGCCCCGATCGGTCTCCGGCTGCGGGTCGGGCTCCACACGGGCGAGTGCGAGCGGATCGGCGACAAGCTCGGCGGGATCGCCGTCCACATCGGCGCCCGGGTTGCGGGCCTGGCCGAGGCCGGGGAGGTCCTGACCTCGGGGACGGTCCACGATCTCGTGGCGGGGGCGGGGATCGAGTTCGAGGACCGCGGCCTCCACGTCCTGGCCGGCGTTCCGGGCGAATGGCGGATCTACGCCGTGGCCTGAGGCTGCGATCGACGACCGGCCGTCCGATCAGGCCACCGGCAGCTGGAGCTCCGTAACGAAATCCGCGCTCCGGTCGACCAGGTAGTCGGTCGGCAGCGCCAGCTCGGGCTCGCCGCCGAACTGGAGATAGAGCACGCGGAGCGGTCCGGCCACGCTGAAGCCCGCCGCCACGACCCACCGCTCGAGCGCCCGCCGGGTCTCGGCCAGCCGGGCGTATGAGCCGTGATGGATGACCGTCGCGGCCCGGACCGCCGGTAATCGCCGCCAGGTCAGCCGCGGTTCCTGCGGCGACGCCCGGCGGACCGGAACGAACGCCCGGGCCCCGTGCGAGTCGACCAGCGCGCCCGGTGGGCGACGCGCCCGCAGCCCGAGATCGCGGACGATCGCCTCCAGCACGTAGAACTCGTGCTCGAGATCGTCGTCCCGTGGCCCGGCCAGCGTCGCGATCGCTTCCGACCCGACCGGCCGCACGACGACGTCCGGGCCACCCCCCGAGCCGGATCCGTCGATCACGATCTCGAGCGCGGCGAGGCGTCGATCGATCTCCAATCGCTCACGCGCGAGCGCCGCGCGCCGGCGGTCCAGGACGTCGCCGAGGTCGGCCCCGCCAGAGACGAGCTCGCCGATCTCGCCGAGCCCGATCCCCATCGACCGGAGCGCGACGATCCGGCGGACCTGCGGGAGCTGCGCCGGCGAGTAGGCCCGATAGCCGGTGGCCGGGTCGACCCAGGCCGGGCGGAACAGCCCGAGCTCGTCGTAGTCGCGGAGCGTCTTGGCCGACACGCCGGCGATCCCGGCAAAGGCACCGATCCTGAGCACCGATCGATCATACCGCTTGACTTTCACCGTGGGTGAAGGTTGACGATCAGTCTGGCCGACGAATGCACGGCCGCTAGTCGGAGGATCACGGTGCGCCCGATCCGCGTCGCCGCCCAGCTCCATCCCCAGCACGGGGACTACCCGGCCATGCGCAGCGCGGTGGTCGCGGCCGAGTCGCTTGGCTACGACATCGCCTACACCTGGGACCACTTCTTCCCGCTCTACGGTCCGCGCGACGGCTCGCACCTGGAGTGCTGGACGCTGCTCGCAGCGTGGGCCGAGGCGACCGACCGGATCGAGCTCGGACCGCTCGTCAGCTGCGCCGCGTATCGCAACGCCGACCTCATCGCCGACATGACCCGGACGGTCGACCGGATTGCCCGGGGCCGGTTCATCCTGGGACTCGGCTCTGGCTGGTTCGAGCGCGATTTCGACGAGTACGGCTACGAGTTCGGGACGGCCGGCTCGCGCCTGCGGACGCTCGAACGGAGCCTGGCCCGGATCGCCGCCCGGTTGGACCGCCTCCAGCCGCCGCCCGTCCGGCGTCCGCCGCTGCTCATCGCCGGATCAGGCCCACGGGTCACGCTGCGGCTCGTCGCCCAGCACGCTGACAGCTGGCACGCCGGCTTCCCGGACCGGCCAACCGAGCTCGAGCCGACCGTCGCCGCGCTCCGAGGCTGGTGCGCAACCGTCGGCCGCGACCCGGCCGACATCGAGTGGGGGCTCGGCGTGGAGCCCGACGACCTCGACCGATTCCTGGCCGAGGACGCCGAGACGTACGTCGGGATGGGCTTCAGCCAGTTCACCCTCGGGTTCACCGGCCCGCGCTGGGACGTCGGCGCCGGCGCCCGCTGGCTGGCGTGGCGCGACGAGCGCAACGGTCAGCGTCGCATGTAGTCCGGGACGTCGAGCTCCGGGCCCCTCCAGCGAGCGAGCTCCTCGGTCGACAGACGGCCGAAGAAGTTCATGAAGTGGCCGCCGGCGGCCCGGATCAGGTCACGCGCCCTGAGCATCGACGGGCGATCCCGTGTCCGGACCGCGACGACCGCCCGCCCGTCGCGAAGGGCCGCCTCGTAGGTCAGGAAGTCCGGCATCTGGTCCATCGTCATGAACTGGAACGCCCGCACGATCCGGCGCCACGGTCCGCCCCCGCCGCCGAGCCCGTCGAGCCGATCCGCGCTCTCGTCTCCGCGCAGGACCGTCACGTCGGAGGCCGGGAACCCCGCGTCCACGAGGGCTCGCCCGGCCCCTGCGGCAGCGGCCGGATCGTCAACCACGGCGAGCAGGTGATCGGTCGGATAGGAGAACGAGCGACGTGACGAGGCGATGGCACGACCTCCTCGCTGAGGATACCCCGCTGCTCAGGGGGTTCCGGGACGAGGGTCGATCGTTGGGCCTGGTGGATGCTCGTCGTCGGCGAGCGCGGGATGGGGCGCCTGGTCGAGGGTCGCGTCGGCCCGCCGGTCAAACGCCTCGACCGCGCCGTCGAGCGTCGCGAACACCCGCAGGCGGCCGAAGTCCCGGAGCAGGCCGGTTCGCCGGAGCATCTCGACCACCCGACCCGTCGGCTCGGCTAGGCAGAGCGTCGCGCCGAGGGCCTCGAGGCGGTCGTCGAGCTCACCGAGGACCTGCGCGGCCGAGATGTCGAGCTCGGTCATCGCCTCGGCGTCGAGGACGACCCATTCGAGCGCGCCGGCGTTCGCCTCCACGATCGCCTCGATCTCGGCCCGGACCAGCTCGGCATTGGCGAAGAACAATGGGGCCTCGACCCGATAGACGATGAGCCCGGGTCGCGTCTGGGCGGTCGGGTAGCGGGCCACGTTCTGCCAGGAGCCCGACTCGAGCAGCCGTCCGAGGATCGCGGTCCGCGGACGGGTCACCTGGCGCAGGATGTCCACGAGCGAGATCAGGATCGCAAGGATCAGCCCGACCAGCGGATCGATGAATGCCACGGCGGCCATCGTGGCCACCGCGACCCAGAACTCGATCCGCCGCTCGGCGTAGTAGCGGCGGAGCGAGCCAAAGTCGAACAGCCCGATCGCCGCGGCGAGCACGACCGCGCCCAGGGCCGGCTTGGGCAGGACCGTCAGCACCGGCGACAGGAAGATCAGGACGAGGGCCACTGCGCCGGCTGCGACGAGGTTGGCGACCTGGGTCCGCCCGCCCGACGACTCGGCGACTGCGGTCCGGGAGGCACTCGCGCTGATCGGGAAGCCGCTGGCGAGCCCGGCCGCGACCTGTGCCCCGCCGAGTCCGATCAGGTCGCGATCGGCGTCGACGTGGTAGCCGTTCTTGATCGCGAACGAGCGCGACGTGGCGATGGTGTCGCCGAGCGAGACCAGGGCAAGGCCGAGAGCGCCCGGCATGAGCAGGATCACCTGATCGAGGCCGGGTCGCGGGATCGACAGCGGAGGCAGGCCGCTCGGGACCGGGCCGGTCAGCGCGACACCCTTCGCCCCGAGGTCGAGCACGACGCTCAATATCATGGCCAGGACGACCGCGACCAGAACACCCGGCACCCGCGGGAAGTAGCGGGCGAGCCCGAGGATGACCGCCAGGCAGAGGAGCCCGAGGGCGAGGCTCCACGGGTTCGTCTCGGACAGGTGCTGGATCGTATAGATGAGCTCCCGGAGCGGGCGGTCGGTCGGAACCGAGAACCCGAGGATCTTGGGCAGCTGGCTGATGACGATCGTGATCCCGAGCCCGTTGATGTAGCCGGTCAGGACGGGCCGGGACAGGAAGTCGGCGATGAACCCCAGTCGGAGGAGCCCCGCGACGATGCAGACGACCCCGACCATGATCGCGAGCGTGGCGGCCAGCACGGCCCGGTCGGACGGGTCGACGATCGCGAACGGGACGAGGACGGACGCGGCCAGGGCGGAGGCCGAGGAATCGGGACCGACCACGAGCTGGCGAGAGGATCCGAACAGGGCGTAGCCGACGATCGGCAGCATCGTCGCATACAGCCCGGCGACCGGCGGCAGGCCGACGATCTCGGCGTAGGCCATCCCCTGCGGGATGAGGATCGCGACGAGCGCGATGCCGGCGATGATGTCCTGGCGGAGGAACCGTCGCGGGTCGTCGACGATCGACGGGAAGATCGGCCGGAGGCGAGGACCGGTCCGCTCAGGGATCGTTCGCTGCGCGATCGGATCGGGTGCCCCGACGTCGGACGAGCCGGCCATGGCTGGGAGGGTACGTCATCGCATAGCTCGTAGGCGGTCGGGGCCGTGCCAACCGAAGGCGGTCGCCCGAGTCGGAGGAGTCGACCTCGTGGCGATCAGGTCGCGGCGCTGTAGATGCGCTCGTAGGCGCGGATCACGATCTCGGCTGCCTCGACCGTCCGGCGGTCGCTGAGCGGGTTGGCTGCGCGTCTTCGCCAGCGCTCGATCCCGGCCAGGGCCGACCCCCTGATCGTCGCGGGCTCGGCAGCTGGCTCCAGGCCGACGCGCTCGGCGCCCGACCCGAGGCCGGTGAGACGGTCGATCTCGAGGCGCTCGGCGGGGTCGACCTCGACCTGGCCGGCGAGCACGAGATGAAGCAGCCTGAGCAGGGCGAGCTGCTCGGAGCCCGCCTCGACTCGTTCGATGTCGGCCGCCAGGTCCGCGGCGCCCGGTGTCGATCGCCGTCTCAGATCGTCGGCGATCCCACGCAGGGCGGCGAGCGCCGAACGGGCCTTCAGCGCGTCGGCGCGCGCCGCGAACTGCCCGTCGAGGACCGCCTGGAGCTCGCCGATCCCGGAGATCGCCAGGAGCGCCTGGGACAGCCCGGTGGCGGTCAGGCTCGGCGACTCCACGAGCATGCCCACGGTCAACCGGAGACCGAACAGGCCGAGCCGATCGAGGAGCTCCTCGCGGATCTCCTCTCCGAGCGGGTTCAGGTCCGCGTCGCGGAAGCGATCGACGGAGCGCAGGAGGGCCGTCCGTCGGTCGGCCTCGAGCAGCGCGATCGAGCGAAGCCAGGCGACCTGCTGTTCGCGGAGCGTCGCCCCGGTCTCGGCGATCAGGCCGGCGACCGGGACGACCCCCGAAGCCAGCTCGCGGATCCGTCGATCCGCGGCGTACCGCCCGGCGACAGCGCGCGCCGAGTCGAGCGCGTCGTCGCGAGCCGCCCCGATCTCGTCGGCTCTGGACAGGACGACGATCGCGTTGATTGGCGAGGCGTGGGCCAGGCTGTGGTCGATGAACGCCTCGAGGAACTGGGCGTCGTAGCGATGGAGGTGACGCATCAGGTAGATGACCGCATCGGCCTCGCCGGGCCGGTCGCCGTCCTCGTCGAGGAGCGCCACGGCCGTCCTGGCCGAGCTGGCCTCATCGGCCGAGCCGAGCCCCGGGGTGTCGATCAGGGTCAGGTCGGCCAGCTTGCGCGACGGCCAGCCGACCTCGATCCGCTCGATCGCCGCCTCGGATCGCTCGCCAAGCTCGATCAGAAGTGCGCCATCGTCCCGTCGGAACGACAGCTCGCTCGAGCCGCCGTTCCGCAGCTCGGCGGTCACCCGGTAGCCGATCGCGTGTCGGTACCAGGTCACGATCCTGGTGCACTCGCTGGCGTCCGTCGCCGCCAGCCGCTCACCGACGAGGGCGTTGAGCAGAGTCGACTTGCCGGCCTTCGTTCGTCCGGCGATCGCCACCCGGAGCGGCTCGTCGAGGCGACGGGCCGCCGCTTCGATGGCCGGCTCGAGGTCGCCGCCCTGGGCCAGCCGACGGGCATCATCGACGATCTGCCGGATGTCCGCGACGAGATCTCCCTGCTCGGTCGGCACGTCTTCGGCCTCAGGAGCTCGGGAGGTCCACGCAGTTGCCGGTGCTCTGGACGACCGAATGGTCGGGATTGGCGAACAGGATGCACATCTTCGTCGCAGCGGCCGGGCGGTCGGTGACCTTGTAGCCCTGGAACGGGATTGGACCGGCGTAGACGTACCAGTTCTTCGAAGGGGCCGGCATTCCCGCCTGCGTCGGGGGGATCGTGTCGAAGAAGAAGTGGACGTGCTTGCCCGGGAGCTTTTGCGTGTAGTGGAAGACCTTGTAGTCGACGACGTAGCGTCCGCCGCTGATCGTGATCCCAGAAAATCCGCGCCTGCTCCCCGGACGGCGTCGGCGTCGGCGCGGGTGCGGCCGTGGGGGCGGTCGTTGGCGAGGGCGAGGCCGGGGCGATCGACCCAACCGACGGGCTCGGGCTGGCGGGCGCCACGCTGGCCGGCACGGACGCCAGCTCCCCGGGCCCGGAGGCCGCGCCGATCGGGACGCTGGCGCCCGGCGAGCCTGACCCGCCGCCCTTCGGCAGGAAGGCGAACGCCCCCGCGGCGACGACCGCGATGAGCACGACCGCGGCGATGACAGCCGCGAGAACTCGCGGCGAGCGGCCCGAGCCTCCACTCGTTGGTGCCGTGCTGAGGGTGCTCGCCGCGGCGACTGGTGCGCCGCCTTTCACCGGCTCACTGGCGACCGGTGGCACCGGCGGCTCGCCCGATGGCCCGGCATTCGTCGTTGGCCCCAGGATGGTTGCCGCCGTCACCGCGACAGCGGCTGGGGCCTCGCCGGCGGCCGCTCGTCGGTTCCGCTCGGCCACCCAGGCAGCGCCGAGCGCCATGGTGTGCTTCGGGTGAGCGTCGAGCGCGATCGGTCGCTCGGTTGCCTCGCGCACCATCTCGGCCACGAGCGGGATCCGCGAGCTGCCGCCGACGAGCAGGATCCGGTCGAGGCCGGCGAAGCCGAGGCCCGCGCTCCGTGCGGCTCGGTCGAGCGCCTGGATCGTCTCGCGGATCCGGGGCCGGATCATCGACTCGAACTCCTCGCGAGTCAGGCGGACGTCGGTCTGGATCGACGGCAGGAACACGGCGATCGTGGCATCCGTGTCGGTCGACAGGGCCTCCTTCGCCCGGCGGCACTCCTCACGCAGGCGAGCCACGCCGGCCATCGTCGCCGGATCGTTTGGATTGAGCTCGACCCCGGTCGCCCGGACGATGCCCATCACCTGAGCGAAGATCGCCTCGTCGAAGTCGATCCCGCCGAGCCGCTCCATGCCCTCCGGGCGCCCGAGCTGCTCGAAGCCGTCCTCGGTCTTGCGCAGGATCGTCGCGTCGAACGTCCCGCCACCGAAGTCGTAGACGGCGATCACCTCTCCCGGGGGGACCCGTTCCTGGAGCGCGTAATGGAGGGCGGCGGCCTCCGGCTCGGTGATGAACTCGACCGGACCGATGTCGGCCTGTCGGACGGCCTGGCGGAGCAGGTCGATCTTGTACTCGCCGTAGCTCGCCGGATGGCACACGACGATCGCCGCAGCTGGACCACCCATCTGCTCGCGGACCTTGGCGACGATGCTTCGCAGGAGATGCCCGATGAGCGCCTCGGCCCCATACGGCGTCCCGCCGAGGATGATCGGTGTCGGGTCCCCCAGCCGGCGTTTGAACTCGCGGGCGGTGCGGAGCGGCTCGGACAGCGCCCGGCGCTCGGCCGCCTCGCCGACGAGGACCTCGCCGTCGGCGCGCAGGACGATCACCGACGGGATCGTGGCCGCCCGTTCGCCGAGCTGGAAGATCTCGAGCCGATCTCCGCGGGCCGTCGCAGCGGCCGAATAGGTCGTGCCGAGATCGATCCCGAGCGAGTAATCCACGAACCGACCTCCGCCTCCGAGGGGTCCCGAGTGTACCCTCCACGGACAGACCGGAGCGACGGTCGCGAGGGCGTACACTCGGCGTCGCTCAGCGTTAGGGAGGGTCGAGCGGATGCCCGATGCCGGCACCGCCGCGCCGCGCGAACCCGTGGCCGGGCCGGATCCGGCGGCCGTCCTCGGGCTCGTCGATGCGATCGATCGGATCGCCGTGGCTCGCGGCCGCGACGACCTCGCCGCGCGGCTGGCAGCGGTTCGATCGCGCCTGGACCGGACCGACACGGTCATCTGCGTCGTCGGCGAGTTCAAGCAGGGCAAGAGCGCGTTGATCAATGGCCTGCTCGGCTCGATGGTCTGTCCGGTCGACGACGACCTCGCCACGATGGCCGTGACCACCGTCCGTCACGGGATAACGCCCGGTGCGACGGTGCATCGTCGCGACGGAGCTGCGGCCATCGCCGAGGACATCGAGCCTGACGACCTCCCGCGCTGGGTCACGGAGCGTGGCAACCCGGACAATCGGCTGACCGTCGAGCAGGTCGAGGTTCGCCTGCCACATCCACTCCTCGAGCGCGGGATCATCCTCGTCGACACGCCCGGGATCGGCGGGCTCAACGCGGCCCACGCGGCTGCGACGCTCGCCTTCCTGCCGGTCGCCGACGCGCTCGTGTTCGTGACCGACGCCTCGGCCGAGCTCACCGCCCCCGAGCTGGAGTTCCTCGCTGCCGCGGTCGATGCCGGCCCGGCGATCCTCGTCGCGCTGACCAAGGTCGACATGTACCCGGCCTGGCGGCGGATCCTCGAGATCGACGGCCGGCGGCTGCGTGACATCGGCCTCGGGATCCGGCCGTACCCGCTCAGCGCGGCGCTCCGCTCGATCGCGCGTCAGCTCGACGACCCCGTCCTCGAGCGCGAGAGCGGCTTCTCGCCGTTCGCCGACACGATCCTCGGCGACGTGACCGAGCGGGCTCGGCGCGGATCGCTCGAAGCCGGAGTCCGAGAGGTCCGAACGGTGCTCGGGCAGCTTCGAGAACCCCTGGCGATCGAGCGACAGGCGCTCGACGATCCCGACGCCGCGGTCGCGATGACGGACGAGCTGCGCGCCGTACGGGAGCGCCTGGCCACCCTCGAGGAGGCCGGCGCGCAGTGGTCGGCTCGCCTGGACGACGAGTTCGCGAGCCTCAGGACGCGGGTCGAGTTCGACTTCAGCAGTCGGATGCGCCAGATCCTCCGTGGGGCCCAGGACGAGATCGAGCGGATCGATCCGGGTCGTGACTGGAGCGTGCTGAGCCAGCGGGTTCAGCAAGAGGTTGCCGGCGCGGTTCGGGCCACCTTCGTCGAGACGACCGACGGCGCGGCAGCGATCCAGGCCATCGTGAGCGGGCTCCTGACCGACGAAGAAGGGGCCTGGACCGACGACGGTGAGCCCATCTCGTTCGACGCCACGAGCCTGTGGCAGGACGGGCAGGCGTTCGGCGGGAGGGTTCGTTCGGGCGTGGTGGCCGGCTTCGGGTTGCTCGCCGGGGCCACGGTCGGGGTGGAGATGCTCGGGATGCTCGGAGCCCTGCTCGGGACAGCCCTCGTTGGTCCTGCGCTCCTCGGTGCCGCCCTGTTCTTCGGCGGCAAGGAGGTGGCCGGCGAGCGGCGCCGGCAGCTGACGGACCGGCGTCAGCAGGCACGGGAGTTCGTCGGCAAGTTCGTCGAAGACGTCCGGTTCGAGGTCGACGGCCGGCTGGGCGCGCTTGGCGGCACGCTCCAGCGCGACATGCGAGTGCGCTTCACGCGCAGGATCGGCGAGCTGTCCCGGACCTACCGGGAAACGACGCTCGCCATCGAGGGGTCCATGGCCCGGGACGCCGCCGATCGCGATCGGCGCAGGACCGAGATCGGCGCCGAGCTCGCGCCGATCGACGAGCTGGCGCTGAGGACGGCCGCGCTCGAGGCAGCCGTGACGCGGGCCGCCTGAGCGGCCGGGCTTCGGCCCACCTGCGGATCTGGAGGCAAGGGCGCAGACTTCGGGCGTGGATGGGCGGGCGGCGCCAGGCTGGTTGCGCTGGGTGCTCGTGTTCGCCGCTCTCGGGTTCATGACCCTGGCCCTCCTGCTCGAGGGCCAGCGGATCGCCGCGACGACTGACTGCATCGAGCGGGCACAGGACGACGGATCGGCCTGTCCGACCGGCCCGGCCCCGTTCGAGGTTCCGCTCACGTTCGCTGCCGAGATCGTGATCCTCGTGGTAGCCGGACGCGAGGCGCTGACGCTTCGCCGCTAGGTTCTCGCTCATGCCGACGTCCGTTCGGCCCCCATCGACCGTGCCATCCGGCGATTCCGGACCGTGCCACACGGCGACTGCATCGTGACTCCCGTCTCTGCCGAGCCCGGTCGTCCGTGCGCCACGCTGCGAATGACGAAGGACCGACCCGGGAGCGTCCCGAGGCGGAAGCAGAGAAAGGTAGTAACGGACATGCAGACCAAGGCTCTCGCAGGGCTACGGATCTTCCTTGGCGCCGGGTTCCTCTATGCGGGGCTCGAGAAGATCTTCGACTTCGCCGGATCCGGCAAGGCATTCACCGCAGCCGGCTTCCTGAAGTTCGGAAGCGCGGGCACGCTGCCCGGATCGGCCGATGGCGCGATCGTCAACCCGACCCACGACTTCTGGGTCACCCTGGCCGGCAACGCCCAGCTCATCCCGGCCCTCAACTGGCTCGTCGTGGCCGGCGAGACGGCGATCGGGATCGCCCTGATCCTCGGCGTCGCGACCCGGTTTGCCGGGGTCATGGGTGCCATCCTGATGGCGTTCATCACCGTCGCTGCCTGGGACTTCGCGTTCGGGCCAGTCAACGAGACGATGCTCTACGGGGTCGTCGCGCTCTACCTTGCAGCCGCCAACGCCGGTCACGCCTATGGCCTCGATGGCGTCATTGAGAAATCCGAGTTCTACGCCCACCACACTCCGGTGCTCCGCTACCTGGTGAGCTAGATCGCTCGCCGGGTCCTCGTCCACCGGACGGGCGCTCGGAACAGAAGACCGGCGGGTCCTCGAGACCCGCCGGTCTTCGTCTGCCCGGCGGATGTCTCCGAGCTCGCTGGCGCTCGATCGAGGCCGCCGCCCGATGGGCGTCCCCCTGAGCGTCCCACGCGCGACATTCGTCGAGGCACGACGGCGACGCGGATCCGGTCGGCGCGGCGGTCTCCCACCACCGGCATCCGGGCTGAGCATTCTGTCGTAGTAGCCACAGCGCCAGACAGATGCACTTCAAGGGGACGGTAACCACGATGACGAAGACGACGAAGACGATCTTTCGCGCAACACCGCTCGGGGTGATCGTCAGCACGATCCTGATCGCCGGGTGCGTCGCGCCCGTCGGTGCGCGCGGCGAGCTCCGCGGCGTGGCCGACAACAACATGACCGACGCCGTCCGGGCGGCCACCATCCGAGTGGCCGCAGAGAACATCGGCGTCGCCGACAACAACATGAGCGACGCGACCCACCAGGCAACCTACGGCACGCCCAGCTACCGCACCAGGGTCTACCCGTGGATGACCCACCACAGCGCCCACACGGCCGTGAACGCCGGCGTGGCCGACAACAACATGACTGACGCCGTCCGGGAGTCAAACATCCGCCGGGCCGCCTCAAACGCCGGCGTCGCCGACAACAACATGAGCGACGCGACCCACGCCGCGACCTTCGGTGCAGCTCGCAGTTCACAGCGCGAGTTCCGCCCTCGGTAGCTCCTCGCCGCGTGGCGACCCATCGCTCGAGACGCCCCTTCGATCCCGGGTTCGGAGGGGCGTCTTCGTGCTTCCCGGGCCGTGCGCGCCGGCCAGCCGCGGTCGAATCGCCCGGCTGGCGTCTGAGATCATGGCCGCGGGTCGTCGCCCGACCGGCCGGCCGGGGTGGCCCAGCGAGCGAGATCGATGCCCGAGCTCACCGCCGGGAAGCGGGCGAACCTCCCGAACAGCGCGTTTGCGTACGTGGATTTCGAAGGGTCGTCGACGGCTGCCGATCAACGACGAGGCACACGTTCGCAACGCACTGGCACGCTTCGGCCAGACCCGGTTCGAGGACGACGCCGCGCGCGAGCGAGCACGCCGGCGGCTGCTGAAGGCAGCTCAGCGCTATGGGATCGCTCCGCTCGGGTTTATCACCGGGCAGCTCGAGTCGCAGCGACGTGAAGCTGATGCCGGCCGGCTGGTCATCGACCTTGGCGGGATCGGCGACCCGGTCGAGCTCGAGGGACGGCTCCGGTCGGTGCTCCACGACCCCACCCTGCAGGTCGTCCACTGGTCGGAGTCCGCGGAGGCCTACCTGGACGCCGGAGGGCAGCCGGTCGTCCTGCCCGAGGCGGACGACGACCGGGCCGTGACCCTGCTCGAGGGCCAGGCTCGCCCGATGACCGCCCTGATCCACGACCCGACGGTGCTCAAGGATCGCGATCTCGTTCGGGCCGTGACCGCCGCCGTGCGGCTCGCGGTCGAGAACGAGCGGCTCGTCGGTGAGGTCGAGGCCCAGACGAGCAGCGCGCGGAGCCTGCCGTCCGGGTTCGTGACGTTCCTCCTGTCTGACATCGAGGGGTCGACCGCGATCCTCGACCGGCTCGGGGACCGCTACGCTGCGCTGCTCGCGGACGTTCGGCGGATTCTCCGGACCGCCGTCCGCAGGTCGGCCGGTCGCGAGGTCGACGCGCGGGCCGACGAGTACTTCGCGGCGTTCGCGCACGCAGCCGACGCGCTCGAGGCAGCGCTGGCGACCCAGCGTCGGATCGGCCAGCGGTCCTGGCCCGAGGGCGTGGACGTCCTCCTGCGGATCGGCATCCACAGTGGCCGACCGACTCTCACCGATGCGGGCTACGTCGGGCTTGCCGTCCACACGGCGGCCCGTCTCACGTTCGCCGGCCACGGCGGCCAGGTGCTGGTGTCCGGGGCTGCCCGGAGCGCGATCGGGGGAGGTCAGCCGAGGGGCGTCGAGTTCCGAAGCCTTGGGATCCTGCGGTTCCGCGGCCTGCGCGAGCCCGTCGAGGTCTTCCAGGTGGTCGCCGAGCACCTGCCGGCTTCGTTCCCCCCACTGCGCAGCGGCACCCCCGTGGAGGAGTGAAAGTCCAGGGTGGTGCGTGGGAAACCTTTCTCCCTGTTCGGTGCCTCAACGATGTGTGACCTTTGGTGCGGACCGCCGCAGCGTGGGGTGAGCGGGTCGCGCGATACCCTCGACCACGGGCCCCGAAGTGGAGCAGCCCTTGACCTCGTACTCATCGACCGATCGGCTGCTGGCCGGTCCTCCACTCGACGCCGAAGCCGAGCGCCTCGACGAGCACATAGCGAGGCTCGGCGAGTTGCCGCGCGGCCAGGAGTCTCGCGACCTCATCCCCAACCTCGAGGCGAGTGGCCTGCTCGGGCGAGGCGGCGCCGGCTTCCCCGTCGGGCGCAAGTGGCGGGCGCTGGCCGAACGCTCGCGCGGGGCGGCCGTGGTCGTCGTGAACGGCGCGGAAGGTGAGCCAGCGAGCCTCAAGGATCGGACATTGATGGAGCATCGTCCGCATCTCATCGTCGATGGGGCGATCCTGGCCGCCGAGGCGGTCGGCGCCGACGAGCTCATCTTCTACGTCGGCCAGGAGCATGAGGCTGCAGTTGCAGCCGTTCGCCGAGCAATCGACGAACGGAGGAGCGAGCTTCCGCCTCGGACGCGTCTCGTGCAGGCGCCGGTCGGCTATATTGCGGGCGAAGCGTCCGCGGCCGTGCACTACATCAACAACTGGGATCCTCGGCCGACAACCACCCCTCCGCGCGTCTCCGAGAGCGGCGTCGCCGGTCGCCCGACGCTCGTCCAGAACGTGGAGAGCCTTGCCTACGCGGGCCTCATCGCTCGGTTCGGCGAGCGCTGGTATCGCTCGGTCGGTCGGCTCGATTCGCGCGGAACGGCTCTGATCACGATCACCGGCTCGATCCCGGAGCCGGGCGTTCGGGAGATCGAGCTCGGTGCCACGATCGGCGAGGTCGCCACCGCGGCCCACGCTCGAGCGGAACAGACCCAGGCGGTCGTGCTCGGCGGCTACTTCGGGACCTGGGCCTCCACCGGAGCGGCATGGGATCTCCCGCTCGATCCGGCGGTCATGCAGTCGATCGGCCTGACGTTCGGCTGTGGCGTCGTGGGTCTGTTGCCCACCGATGTCTGCGGCGTGTCGGCGACCGCCGAGATCATGGGGTTCATGGCGAAGGAGAGCGCGGGCCAGTGCGGTCCGTGCCTTTACGGGCTGCGGGCTCTCGGGGACGCCACCTCGAGGATCGCCACGAGCCAGGCCAATGCCGACGACCTTGAAGACGTCGAGCGGTGGACGTCCCAGATCGGCGGGCGAGGTGCGTGCCATCACCCGGACGGCGCGGTCCAGCTCATGGCGAGCGCCCTGAACGTCTTCGGCGACGAGTTCAGCCTTCACGCCCGGACCGGACGCTGCTCGGTCACCGGATCGCGGATCAAGGTCGCCTAGGATGGACGTCCGGCTCCGGGTTGACTGGATCCGCTGCGACGGCTACGGCCTGTGTGGGGACCTGGTCCCGGAGTTGATCGACCTGGATGAGTGGCGCTATCCGATCGTTCGGCCGGGACCGGTCGATGCCGCGCTCGTTCATGACGCCCAGCGAGCGGTCGACTGTTGTCCGATGAGCGCACTCGTGCTCGAAGCGGTGGACGCCGGCCAACGATCCAAGTGACGGCCGTGCCGTAGGCCCGCCGTCCAGTTGAGTCGTGCGCCTGGCCGGGACGAGGCCAGTCGGGCGGCGTGCGGTCTCGCTTGGATGTTGCGGGCCGTTTCGTTGCGCGACTCGAGGATGCTCCAGGCCCGTACCATGGGGCCTCGAGAACCGAGGTGAGGTGACGATGGCCGAGGCGACCGGCACTCGTGGAGCGGATGAGACGGCCGACGGCGCACGGCCTGACGGGTCGCGTCCCTTCGGCGTGCTGGCAGGGCTGCTGTGGCTCGTCACGGCCGTCCTGACCGTCCTCTCGCTCATCATGGTGACCCGGCCCGTTTCGGTCCCGGTCCCCGGCCGACCCGCCGTCTTCGAGGCTCTCGCGACCATTGTGGTCGTGCTGGCGTACGCGACGATGGGAGCGCTCCTGGTCCGCCGCCGACCCGGCAATCTCGTCGGATGGCTCCTCAGCGCGGTCGGCATCTGCATCTCGCTGAGCATCTTCGCCAGCGCATACGCCGGACTGGCGCTTGTCATCCAGCCGGGATCCTGGCCCGCGGGACTGTTCGCCGCGTGGCTCAATGGGATCGTCGGGGTGCTCGCACTGATCCTCGGCGGGCCGGTCCTGATCCTGGTCTTCCCGGATGGGCGGCTCCCGTCGGCGCGCTGGCGGCCCGCCGCGATCGTGCTGGGCATCGGGACGATCCTGTCGATGGTCGCCCCGGCGGTCGCGCCCGGCCCGCTGGGCGACTTCCCGGTCTCGAACCCGGTCGGGGTCGACGCCCTCGCGGGCCTCGCACAGCCGCTCGACGGGCTCGTCACCGGGCTCCTGGTCATCGGCACCATCGGCGCGGTCGCTTCCGTCGTCGCGCGTTTCCGGCGTGCCGACTCGATCGAGCGCCAGCAGCTCAAGTGGTTCGGCTACGTGGCGGGCGTCGTCGCCGTTGCCCTGATCTTCAGCCTGGCCCTCGGCGACTCACCAGCCGCCGACGCAGCATTCGAGTTCTTCATCCTGTCGCTGGCCGGTCTGCCGCTCGCGGTCGGCGTCGCGATCCTCCGCTTCCGGCTCTACGACATCGACACGCTGATCGGCCGGACGCTCGTCTACGTTCCACTGACCGCGCTGCTGGCGGGCTTGTACACGGCGTCGGTATCGCTGTTCCAGCGGATCTTCGTGGCCGTCACCGGTGACAAGTCGGATGCTGCGATCGTCTTCGCCACGCTGATCCTGGCCACCGCCTTCACGCCGGTCCGGAAATGGCTCGAGGGCATCGTCGAGCGCCGCTACCAGCCGGACCACGACGGCTCCGCCACGCACGGGCAAGCAGAGCTCGTCGACGACGACTGGGAGGCACGGATGGAGGCCATCGCGACCCGGGTCGCCCGGCGCGAGATCTCGGAGGCCGCGACGCCGGCCACGATGCCGGCGACCCCGCCCGCGTCGTCGGTCGGCGAGTAGGCGATCGTCGCACGCGCCATGCCCTCGACGACCTGACCCGGCTTACCCCGACGGGGAGCCCAGAGCCGGTCGACGACTACACTCGACTCGTGGAGCTGGACGACGCCACCGTCAGGCGGGTCGCGGCCATCGCCGCCGGCGAGGCGTCGCTCGACGTCCTCGAATGGTCGATCGCTCCGATTGGGGGCGGGATGACCGAGGCGATCGGCATCTCCGAGGGTGTAGCGCGAGTCGCCGGGGTCGGTGTGGCCGATGGTCGGCGCCTTTCATGGTCGGCGATCCGCAAGCAGCTCAAGAGCGCCCCGGGCCACGACGATCCGGCCGACTGGGATTACTGGAAACGTGAAGCGCTGGCGTATGGCGCGGGTCTCCTCCGCGAGCTGGCCGATGGCTTCGCTGCCCCCGTCTGCTTCGCAGTCGAGGAGATCGATGACGACCACATGACCGTCTGGCTGGAGGACGTGCGGGAGGTGGCCCCGCCGACGTGGCCGCTGGCCCGCTACGGCCTCGCTGCACGTCATCTCGGAAGGTTCAACGGTGCCTATCTGACCGGCCGAGCCGTACCCTCGTTGCCCTGGCTGTCGCCCGGCCGGATCCGGTACTGGCTGGCTCAGGGCGAGCCCGGCATCGCCGACCTTCGGCGACTGGCCCGCCATCCCATCGGCTCGGCCTGGCTGACCGAAGGATCCATGACCCGGATCGAGCGGCAATGGCACGACCGACAACGTCTCCTCGCCGGCCTCGATCGGCTGCCGCGGAGCCTTTGCCACCACGACGCCTTCCGTCGGAACCTCATCGCCAGCAGGTCGTCCGATGGCGTCGATCTGACGGTGGCCATCGACTGGGCTGGGGTCGGTCATGGTGCGGTAGGGGAGGACCTGGCCGGGCTCTTCGCGATCTCGCTCCAATTTCTCGATCTCGACATCGACGGCGCCATCGAGCTCGACCGGATCGCCTTCGCCGGCTACCTCCTGGGTTTGCGCGACGTGGGGGCGCGGATCGACGAGCGTCAGGTTCGTTTTGGCTTTGCTGCGGCCGCCAGCCTCCTGATCGGCGTCGGCGGCGCCGCTGGCTGGCTCAACTGGCTCGTCGAAGACGCCGGGCACGTCGAGCTGGCCGAGGGAAGCATCGGCCATCCGATCGACCGCATCCTTGCCCAGTGGCGGCTCCTGGAGCCGATCTTGCTCGACCTCGGCGACGAAGCGCACCGGCTGCTGCCTGCCCTCGACAGCGGCTAAGCCGGCCGGGACGATGACGCCGGTACCTGGGGTTAGCATCGCGCGGTGCACGTCTACCTCGAGACCGAGCGCCTGATATTGCGCCGCTTCACACCCGATGACGTGGACCTCGCCACAGCGCTGGATGCCGACCCGGCCGTCATGCGCTACATCAACGGCGGTCGGCCGACGCCGCGCGACGAGATTCGCGACGACTACCTGCCGGCGTGGATCGCCTACTACGAGGCAGGCGATCGATATGGCTTCTGGGCAGCGATCGAGAAGCCCACAGGTGCGTTCCTCGGCTGGTTCCACCTCCGCCCGCAGGAGGCCGATCCGGACGATGAGCCGGAGCTTGGCTTCCGGCTGATCGCCTCTGCCTGGGGGCGTGGGTACGCGACCGAGGGGAGCCGGGCGCTGATCCGAAAGGCCTTCGAGGACCTCGGCGCGCGCCGGGTGTATGCCACGACGATGGTGGTGAACGCGGCATCACGCAGAGTCATGGAGAAGGCCGGGCTCCGGTTCGTCCGGGTGTTCCACCAGCCGTGGCCGGACCGGATCGAGGGCGAGGAGCACGGCGACGTCGAGTACGCACTGACCCGCGACGAGTGGAAGGCCGGACGAGACGCGGCGACCTGATATCGCTATCTCGAACGATGGGCTCGTGGCGCGCCCGGAGGGCATTGGGCGCGCACCAGCGACAACGCCGACCTTGGCCTCAATCGTCGGGTTGGCCGGAAACCGGAACGACAGCTGCGAACTGCGTGCGTAGAGCAGGTCCCGGAGGTGGGACACTTCCCCGGATGCAGGCTGCACCGCCGACGACCTCCTCGCGTCGATTGACACGATTCGTCCCGATCCTTGAATGGTCGCGAAGCTACGACCGCCGATGGCTCCGCGGCGACCTCATCGCGGGCATCGCGGTCGCGGCGATGATCGTGCCCAAGAACCTCGGCTACGCAGGCATCGCAGGCATCCCGGTCGAGAACGGGCTCTATGCCGCCGCGGCGGCCGCGATCATCTACGGCCTGTTCTGCACGTCTCGACACATCTCGACCGGCCCAAGCTCGTCGCTCGCGGCGGTCGCCGGCGGCGCGGTCCTCGTGACCGGCCTGAGCGGCACCGAGGCGGCGCAGCTCGTGGCGGCGATCGCGGTCGCGACCGGGGCCCTGTTCCTGCTGGTCGCCGTCCTGAAGCTCGGCTGGCTTGCCAGTTTCCTGTCGCGGGCGGTCGTGACCGGGTTCCTTGCCGGCGCCGCGATCGACGTCGTCATCGGCGAACTGCCCAAGCTCACCGGGACGTCCGCCGACGGCGTGAATGCGTGGCAGGAGTTCGCGTCGTGGGTTCGGGGCCTGGGCGATCTCAGCCCGGCGACGCTGCTGGTCGGCCTGGTTGCCCTCGCCGTCATCCTCGGGCTTCGTTTCGCGTTCCCGAGGGTCCCGGGTGCGCTCGTCCTCGTGGTCGGCGGCCTGGTCGGCTCGGTGGTGTTCGACCTTGGAGCGCACGGGGTCGCGCTGGTGGGCCCCGTGCCGCGCGGCCTGCCGCTTCCGCAGGTGCCATCGCTCGAGGTCGTGTCGCAGAACCTCCCGGCGATCGCCATCTCGGCCTTCGCGCTCCTGCTCATCGGGTTCTCCCAGACTGCGGGCGATGCCCAGGCGTTCGCCACGAAGCATCGGTATCGCATCGACCTCAACCAGGAGTCGGTGGCCCAGGGGATGGCGAACCTCGGCGCCGGCGTCTTCCAGGGCATGCCGGTGTCGACCAGCCTTTCGGCGAGCTCGCTGAACGAGTCCGCCGGGGCGAGGACGCCGGTCGCCTCGCTCGCCACTGGAGGGATCGTCCTCGCCACCCTGATCCTGCTCGCGCCGCTCTTCTCCGAGCTGCCCAAGGCGGTCCTGGCCGCGATCATCATCGACGCGGTCGTCTTCGGGATGATCGACCTCGCGGAGTTCCGGCGGCTCCGGCGGGTGAAGCGGTTCGACTTCTGGATCGCGATGGCGGCGGTCATCGGCGTGCTGTCGGTGGGCGTGCTCCTGGGCGTGGTCGTCGGCATCGTGCTGTCCCTGCTCTGGCTCATCCACGTCGCGACCCGGCCGTCCATGCCGATCCTGGGTCGTGAAAGCGGGCACGCAGGTGTACCGCGATCTCGACGAGCACCCGGACGACGAGACCGACCCGGGCGTGGCGGTGATCCGCATCGACGGTGGCCTGTTCTTCGCGACGGCCGGGGCGCTGGACGAGCGCGTCCGCGCGATCCTCGGCGAGCCAGCCCGGTCTGCACTCCCTCGTGCTGGACCTCGAGGGCGTGAACTTCGTCGACTCGCAGGGTGCGGCGAAGCTGAGCGAGCTCCACGAGCTGACCGACGCGGACGGTGTCGAGCTGCGCCTGGCCCGCGTGAAGCCCGACGTGTCCGACGTGCTGGAGGCGGATGGGCTCATCGACCGGATCGGGCGCGACAGGATCCACGGCAACGTCCACCGGGCGGTCGAGGCGGCGCAGGCAGCCAGGAATCCCATCGCTTGAGCTCAGACCATGCGCCGAACGGTCTGTTGGGCGGACGGGACTGCCGAAGGCGCCGCCCGCCGCCCGCCCAACAGAGATCAGGGCGCGAGGCGCTGCCAGGACTCGACTTCCTCGGTCATCCAGGGCGGCGTCGACGCGGGACCGCCGGCGGGATCGAGGAGGACCCGCGCACCGCCGAACTGCGGCTCGAGCTGATCGCCGTGTCATCCGGCGACCAGTGGTAGTGCGTCCCGATCGGAGCCTGGTAGACGTCGCTGATCCGGATCGCCGGCTTGCTCCCGTCGCTGGGCGCGACGGACAGCCAGCTCGGGTCGCCGGTCGACCACTCCATGAACACGATGCGTCGACCGTCGTTCGAGAACCGTGGGTATCCCCCGCGTCCCCGCGCGGGCTCGGCCGGATCACGAGGTCGGGCCCGCCCTGCATGTCGAGGACATGGACCTGGCCGTCTGACGCGGCGTAGACGAACCGGCGTCCGTCGAGCGACCAGCCTCCCGGCCGGAGCCCACCCGCGGGGTCGCCGTCGGGTGTCGGCAGGACCTCGACGCGATCGTCGGCCGGCGAGACAAGCGCGAAGTGGAGCGCGACCCGGACGCTCGCGCGGTGACCATCAGCTGGCGTCCGTCCGGCGGGCGCCACTGGACCTCCTCGTAGTCGGTGACGACGCGTCGATCTTCCGGATGGTGCGCGTCGACGGTGTCGACGATCCAGAGCGACCCGGTGTCGCCGTTGTCGTCGGTCGTGGCGGCGATCGATCGACCATCCGGCGACCAGGTCAACTAGCCCCGCCGGCCAGGGGCGTCATCGGGACGACGACCTGGTTGCGTCCGTCGGCATCGGCGAGGACGATCACCGCGGCGGTCCCCGTCGTCCGGAGGAACGCGAGCCGGGTCCCGTCGAGCGAGAACGCCGGGCTCTCGTCGACGGTGGCGCCGGCGACGATCGCGCGTCGCGCGCCCGTCGCTGGATCGACCGTGTAGATGTCACCGTCCTTCGAGTACGCGACGAGGCCGTTGGCCGCCGCGCCGAACGGCGCCGGAACGCGTCGCTGGTTGCTGCCGACGTAGACGGCGGCCGCGACCGCGAGGAGCAGGGCGAGGGCGACCAGGAGCCCGACGGTCCGCCACGGGACCGGCCCACGGGTCACCCGGCCCAACGTGATGACGCTCATGGGAAGCCACCTTTCGGGGAAGGACCAGCGGGGCCGCTGCCGCGTGCGGGCGGCCTGCCGGAGGATGTCGTCGGTGTAGTCGGGCGTCCGCGGCACGGCCGTCTCGCCGAACCACGCGGTAAGGTCGCGCTCGAGGCGGTCGGTCGCGCTCATGCGAGCTCTCCCTTCCGAAGGGCGGGCTGCCCCGGCTCGGCATCGGTCCCCAGCGCGTCGCGCATGGCGGCGAGGGCTCGGGCAAGCCGGGACTGCGCGGTCCCGAGGGGAGGCCAAGGTTTCGGCGACGGCCGGGACGGACATCCCGACGTAGTAGTGGAGCACGAGAACCGCACGCTGCTCCGCCGACAAGCCGGCGGAAGCCGCGCTCGAGCTCGTCGCGGTCGGCCACGAGTCCGGTCGAATCACCGACCGAGTGCGGGCTCAAGGGCGACAGCTCGACCTCGATCGGCCTGCGACGGCGACGCCGGGCGACGTCGAGGCAGGCGTTGACGGTCAGTCGATGGAGCCAGGCGTCGAGCCGGTCCGGGTCGCGCAGGCCCGGGAGGTCACGCCAGGCTCGGATGTATGCCTCCTGGACCGCGTCGCGCGCGAGCTCCTGGTCCCGGAGGATGAGGCGGGCGACGGCCTCCAGCCGCGCGATGGACGCGCCGACGAGCACCGCGAAGGCGTCATGATCGCCCCGCCCTGCCCGTTCGACGAGTTCCCGCTGGTTCATCATCACCCTCGTGACGCGTCCATCTGGCCGCGTTCAACCTTATAGACGTCGCGTAGCGTCGAACCATTCCCGACTGCGGTCAGAACCTGGGCCAGTGCCCAGGGCCACCGGAACGCGCGCGCCCGGAGGGAGTTGGGGCGCGCACGAGCAACAAAGGCTCGATATTCGCTGGGGCAACGCGCACGGAGTTCCAACGCCCACGGAGACGGCTCTTCGCCGCGGCTTGTCCGGCGTACGCTGCTCGCCATGGTCGCGTGCCCATCCTGTGGCGTGGAAAGCCCCGACGGGTTCCGGTTCTGCCCGGGTTGCGGCTCGCCGCTCGCGGACAAGGACACGTCGACGCCAGCTCCAGAGGAGCGCAAGGTCGTCACGGCCTTGTTCTGCGACCTCGTCGGGTTCACCGCGACCTCGGAGTCGGCCGACCCCGAGGACGTCGACCGGATGCTCACGGCGTACTTCGCCCTCGCCCGCTCGCAGATCGAGGCGCATGGCGGCGTGGTCGAGAAGTTCATCGGCGATGCGGTGCTCGGGGTGTTCGGCGTGCCGGCGGCCCACGAAGACGATCCCGAGCGTGCGGTCCGGGCGGCGCTCCGGATCGTCGACGAGGCCGAGCGGCTGCCGGGCCTCGGCCGGCGCGCCACTGCGCTTGCGGGTCGGGATCAACACCGGCGAGGCGCTCGTCCGGCTCGGCGTCGTCCCTGGCTCGGGTGAGCGGTTCCTCGCCGGCGACGCGATCAACACCGCGTCGCGCATCCAGTCGGCCGCTCCAGAGATGGGGGTCGCGGCTGGCTCGGGACGTACGAGGCGACGAAGGCGGTCTTCGACTACGAGGAGCTCCCGCCCGCGACCTCAAGGGCAAGGCCGAGCCGGTCCGGGTCTTCCATGCCGATCGCCCCTCGGGCGCGCCTCGGCGTCGACCTCACCCGGACGCACGACGGCCCGTACGTCGGCCGCGAGATCGATCTCGCCCTGCTCAGGGGTCTGTTCGACAAGACGCGTCGCCGCGGCGTCCGTCCAGCTCGTCACGGTCGTCGGGGAGCCCGGCATCGGCAAGAGCCGGATCGTCGCCGAGCTCCTCGCCCACGCCCAGGTCCGACGCGCCGCAGCTGACCTGGCGCCAGGGCCGCTGCCTGCCGTACGGCGACGGGGTCACGTTCTGGGCGTTGGGCGAGATCGTCAAGGCCCAGGCCGGCATCCTCGAGACCGACGACCCGGAGGTCGCCGGCGCCAAGATCGACGACGCCGTCCCGGCCGGGCCCGACCGCGACTGGCTGCGCCAGCGTCTGCTGCCGCTCGTCGGCGTCGACGCCAGCTCGAGCGCCGAGCGCGAGGAGCTCTTCGCCGCCTGGCGGACGTTCCTCGAGGCGGTCGCCGAGCAGAACCCGACCGTCCTCGTGTTCGAGGACATCCACTGGGCCGACGACGCGATGCTCGCCTTCCTCGAGCACCTTGCGGACCGGGCCGAGGGCGTCCCACTCCTCCTCGTCGCGACGGCTCGGCCGGAGCTCTTCGAGCGCCACGCCGACTTCGCCGCTGGCCTGCCCAACGTCAATCGGATCAACCTCGCGCCGCTGACGGACGCAGGAAACCGGGCAGCTCGTCAGCGGGCTGCTCGGTGCGCGTCGTGCCCATCCGAGCTTGCGGCGCCGATCCTCGAGCGGGCCGAGGGCAACCCCCTCTACGCCGAGGAGTTCGTCCGCCTCCTGCGCGACCGCGACCTGCTCATCGAGACGGACGGTACCGTTGCCCTCCGACCCGGGGCCGAGGTCCCCCTGCCCGATTCGATCGGGGCGCTCATCGCCGCTCGCCTCGACACCCTGCCGGCCGAGCGGAAGGCGATGCTCGCCGACGCCGCCGTCGTCGGCAAGGTCTTCTGGGCCGGAGCGGTGGCGGCGATGGGCGGACGAGACGTCGCCGAGGTCAACGAGGCGATGCGTGAGCTCGCGCGCAAGGAGCTCGTCCGATCGGCCCGCCACTCCTCGATGGCCGGCGAGGCCGAGTACGCCTTCTGGCACGTCCTCATCCGCGACGTCGCCTATGCTCAGCTCCCGCGAGCGTCACGCGCTGCCCGCCATGTCGCCGCCGCCGAGTGGCTCGAGGCCAAGGCTGGCGAGCGCGTCGAGGACATCGCCGAGGTCGTCGCCCACCACTACGCGACCGCCCTCGAGCTCGACCGTGCCGCGGGCATGGTCGAGTTGGCGACCGCGCTCGAACCCAGGGCTCTCCGGTACCTGACGCTTGCCGGCGAGAAGGCGATGACCCTCGACGTGGCGGCGGCCGAGGTCGCCTTCAAGCGGGCGTTGGAGCTCGCGCCAGAAGGACATCCAAGCCGCGCGCAGATCCTCATCCTCCTCGGGATCGTCGAGCGCACGACTGGGAATATCGCGGAGGCCGTCGCGTTCCTGCGGGAGGGGATCGCGATCTACACGAGTGTCGGCGATCGGGAGGCCGCCGACGAGGCGATCCTCCGTCTGGCGGGGGAGCTGCACGCTACGGGCGATCCCCTGGCGGGGTCCCAGATCGACGAGGTCATCGGAAGGCTCGAGCCCGCCGGTCCGAGCGAACTGCTTGCCAAGGCGTACTCCCAGAAGCAGTTCTTCGACAACAGCGAGCCCTGGGCCGATCGAGCGCTGGCGATCGCCGAGGAGCTGGACCTCCCGATCATGCGGCGGGACGCGCTGATCACGCGTGGCCTCGCCCGGTCGAACGGCGGCGATGCGGGTGGGATCGACGACCTGCGATCCGCACTTGACCTCGCCAAGGACCAGCTGAGCACGCGAGCGACGCAGGTCGCCTACGTCGACCTGGCGTGGGCCCTCAGCTCACAGGACCCTGTGGCCGCGCTGGACGTGGCGGACGCAGGCGTGGCCTTCGATCGTTCGCGCGGCGCGCCGAGGTCGCTATCCAGGGCGATCCGCCAGTGGCCGCTTCTCTCCCTCGGCCGCTGGGACGACGTCCTGGACGCGGGCACTGAGAGCGTCAGGCTCGCACTGCCGCTCGGCGATCGCTGGACCATCCGGTACGCGGCTGCCCCGATGGCCATCGTGCTCGCGCGTCGAGGGATGGCAGAGGCGGCGCTGGAGCTGGCTCGGACGGCGTCGGACGATGCCTACGAAACCAGGGGTCTGTTCGCGCTTTCAGGAGTGGTCGCTAATCGAACGCTGGGCGCCACAGCTGAGGCCGAGCAGTCCCTGGCGGATGCCGTTGCGACATGGGTCGATGGCGCGGACCGATACCACGGTTGTGACTTCGCCCGGGAGGCGGTGCACCTCGAACGGCTCGATCAGCTGGAGCCGCTCCTCGCGCTCCCGGGGCGGACGATGCAGTCCGCGGTTTCCGCCCAGACGACGTGGAAGGCGATCGAGGCCGAAGCTGGCGGCCGGGGTTCCGACGCGCTCGACCTCTATCGAGATGCCGCCGCCGAGTGGTTGTCGTTCGGCGATGCCTACGAGCAGGCGCAGGCACTCCTCGGCTGTGGTCGGACATTGATCGGGCTCGATCGCGCCGAGGAGGCCATCGGCCCGTTGTGGGAGGCCCGCGCCATCTTCGATCGGCTCGGCGCCACCCCGGCCCTTGCCGAGACGGACGCGCTCCTCATCCAGGTCAGCGTCCCAGGCTGATCGATCCTGCGAGACGCCGGCGCGAAATGTGCCGCCGGCCTCTCTAGCGCGCCCGGAGGGCAATGAGCGCGCACGAACAACACAGGCCCGGGCCGCACGGCCTCAGCAGCCCCTAGCACCGCCGATAAGGCCAGCAATACACCGGCGCAGATGCGACCCGGGTGAAGTCCGAGCCGTCTCGCACTCGGGCTGGGCGAGGCTCCGCGGAGCGCGCAGCGACCGCGAGGTCACGGTCGTGGCGGCGGTCCTTTGAAGTCCGAGCCGTCCGGCGCGAAGGTATGAGTCACCGACGTCGGACCAGAGCGCGATCCGATCGCCGGCCGCCGACCACGCGAGGCCGTACACATGTCCCGCGCCTAGCGGATCCGACACAATCTGATGTGCCTCACTCCCGTCGGCGTTCATCACCCACACGTTGTGGCTGGAGTCGCAGTAGTCGTCGACGAACGCGATCTGCGTCCCATCGGGAGAGAACGTCGGATACCTGACGATGCCGTTCTGCGGGACGTGAGACCGCCACAGCACCTCGGCGGGGCCACCGTCAGCGTCGACGGCGAAGAGGGCGCCAAAGTGGCACGAGTGCCCTTCCCATCCCTCGGTCAGCCCCGCGAAGACGACGCGCGACCCGTCCGGAGAGATCGTGGCGCCTGATGGCCGAGCTGATCCAGGGATGTATCGCAACGCGGACAGCTGCTCGGTCACCTGCGTCTCCGACCCGTCGGCGTGCCGTACGAACAGGTTCCCGTCGTCCTTCTGGATCAGAAGGCGGGTGCCGTCGCTCGACCACCCGAGGGGCAGACCGTCATACGGTTGACGCAAGATGGCCGGCGCCGTGCTGGTCGGCGCCGGAGTGGCGGTCGGCGACGGTTCCGCGCTCGGCGATGATTCCGCGCTCGGCGACGCCGCATGAGTCGACGTCGGTGCCCGGCCACCGACGCCCGGTTGGTTGACATAGAGCGCCAGGCCGGAGATGGCAACGACGACCACCGCCACAGCTGCAACCGGAGCCACCGTTGGATTCACCTCGATTCTCCCCAGGAGTGCGGGCCAACGCCGGTGCTGCCTGCTCCTGCGTGTGCGCTCGAACGTCGCGAGCAGGACGCGATCAGGCATCTGGGTGGGGGCTCCCGCCTCGAGCCACCTGTCGATCTTCTGGTCAAGCTGCTCTTGGCTGGTCATCACGCCGTCCTGTTCTCGGCGACCGGGGCCTGCCGCGCATCGGCCTGAAGGGCCGCGCGCATCGCCTCGGTCGCGTAATGAAGTCGGGATCTGGCGGTCCCCTCGGGTATGCCCAGAATTCGCGCGATCTCGGCCGCCGAGAACCCGCTGTGGTGATGGAGAACGACCACGGCCCGCTGCTCTGGCTTGAGCCGTGTGAACGCCCGCTCGAGCTGGTCCCGGTCAGCAATCGATTCGGTGTCATCACGGAACGAGCGCTCGACGACGAGCGCTCCCACCTCGAGCGACCAGCGCCGCAGCTGTCGGCCCTGGTCGGCGCAGGCGTTCACAACGAGACGGTAGAGCCAGGCGTCGAACCGGTCGGGATCACGCAACGAGGGAAGCTGCTGCCACGCGCGAACCAGCGCTTCCTGCACGGCGTCCTCCGCCAGGTCCGATGACCGAAGGACCAGGCGAGCGACCGCGTACAGGCGATCGCCGACCGAGGTCGCGAGGACTTCGAAGGCCTCGTGGTCCCCGCGTCGTGCCGCCTCGACAAGATCGCGTCGCATACCCTCTCCGGCCACCACCACGGCCTTGATGGCGCGTGTTGCTAGTTATGACGGAAGCGCCCGATCGATCTACTCAATTGTGGCGGTGGCGTGCCGTCATGCAGGCCCGGATTCTGGCCGCGTGAAGCCAGACAAGGCTACTGACGCAACCAGCGACGAGACCCCGGCCGATGGCCGGGGTCTCGAGCGACCGGGTGATCACAGGTGTCGCCGATGTCGCGACTCATGACAATGGCGCGCCCGGAGGGATTCGAACCCCCGACCTGCTGATCCGAAGTCAGCTGCTCTATCCACTGAGCTACGGGCGCGAGTTTCACGCTCAAACTAGAGCGGATAGCCGTCGCGTGGCTTGACCACAGCGCTCGGAGAGCGACACCGGAACAGTCCGGACGGGCCTCGTTGTAGCCGCGAACCAATGCCACCGACCACGGATGTATCGTACCCGCCGCCGACCTCGCGGCCAACGCGGCCATCTACGGGGCACGAACCGAGAGAACGTCGGCGGCAACCTCGGTCGTCGGTCAATCTGTGCCGGCGGCTGGGTGACAATCCCTGTCGTCAGACCGCATCCGTTCGGCTACCCTCGGACCATCACGGGCGAGGCAGGAGCAGATGAGGCCCTGAGTGGTCTGCCCGAGCTGCGGCGTCAAGAACCCGACCGGGAGCAAGTTCTGCAACGGGTGCGGAACGCGGCTGACGCCCGTCTGTCCGACCTGCGGCGCGGCGAACGTCCTAGCAGCTAGGTTCTGTAACGAATGCGGGTCCTATCTCGAAGACGCGACGCCGAGGCCCTCGGGACACCGCTCCGCCACGACCTCCGGGTCGGCCGCCCCAACTCCCCTCGCCGAACGCCGGCTCGTCTCGATCTTGTTCGTCGACCTCGTCGGGTTCACCTCATTCGCCGAGGGGCGGGACCCAGAGGAGGTCCGCGACACACTGACCAGTTACTTCGATTTGGCCTCCGATGTCATCGCCCGCTTCGGAGGGACCGTCGAGAAGTTCATCGGGGACGCGATCATGGCCGTCTGGGGTGCGCCGACCGCTCACGAGGATGACGCCGAGCGGGCAGTGCGGGCAGGACTCGAGCTCGTCGCCGCCGTGCCGAGCGTCGGGTCCGGGGTCCAGGCCCGGGCCGGCGTGCTGACAGGCGAGGCCGCTGTGACGATCGGTGCGACGAACCAGGGGATGGTCGCGGGCGATCTCGTCAACACTGCCAGCAGGCTCCAGTCAGTTGCCGCCCCAGGTTCTGTCCTGGTCGGGGAGACGACGAGGCGGGCGGCCGCGCACGCGATCGTGTTTGAGTCGGAGGGCGATCGGCGGCTCAAGGGCAGGACCGCCCCGATCCGAGCGTGGCGAGCTGTTCGGGTCACCGCCGAGTTGGGTGGCCGGAACCGCCTGGGGGCACTCGAGGCGCCGTTCGTCGGCCGCGATGCTGAGCTCGAGCTTCTCAAGGATCTGTTCCAGGCGACGTCGCGGGAGCACCGCGCTCGGCTCGTTTCCGTCACCGGCACCGGTGGGATCGGCAAGAGCCGGCTCGCCTGGGAGTTCGGAAAGTACATCGACGGGCTCAGCGAACCCGTGTGGCGGCACCAAGGCCGAAGTCCGGCATACGGGGAGGGGATCACGTTCTGGGCGCTTGGCGAGATGGTCCGCGAGCGGGCCGGTCTCTTGGAGAACGACGACGAATCGACGACCCGGGTGAGGATCGCTGAGACCGTGGCCCGACACGTTCCAGACGAAGCCAATCAACGCTGGATTGAGCAGGCGCTACTGACGCTCCTCGGGGTCGATGAAGGCGTGGTAGGGCCGGACGAGCTCTTCGCAGCCTGGCGAACATTCTTCGAGAACCTCGCGGCGACGGGAACCGTCGTCATGGTCTTCGAGGACCTCCACGCGGCCGATCCTGGTCTCTTGGATTTCATCGACGCCCTTCTCGAGTGGAGTCGCTCTTACCCAATCTACGTTCTCAGCCTTGCCCGACCGGATCTCAACGATCAGCGTCCAAACTGGACCAGTGGGAAGCGCAGCTTCACCAACCTGTACCTCGACCCCCTCCCGCCAGACCCGATGCGCCAGCTCCTTGCGGCATTGATACCGGGCCTCCCGGAGCCGGCCGGGACTGCGATCCTCGCCCGCGCCGAGGGCGTTCCTCTCTTCGCAGTCGAGACTGCAAGGATGCTTCTCGCGGACGAGAGCCTCACGTCCAAAACTGGCGAGTTTCGACCGCCCGAGGATCTGACGACCCTTGCGGTTCCCGAGCTCCTCACCGCGCTGATCGCGTCGCGCCTTGATGCATTGCCCGCCGACGACCGTGTCCTGGTGTGCGACGCCGCAGTTCTTGGTCAAAGCTTCACGCTCGCAGGGCTGTCGGCTGTCTCGCGGGTCCCGCAAGCGGAGCTCGTCCCGCACATGGACGCCCTAATTCGGCGGGAGCTCCTCGCTCTGGTGACCAATGCCCGATCCCCCGAGCGAGGCCAGTACAAGTTCGTTCACGACCTCGTTCGGGAGGTCGCGTACAGCACCCTCGCGAAGCGCGATCGGAAGGCTCGTCATCTTGCGGCCGCCCATTTCTTCGAGAGCCTCGGCACCGGCGAGATCGTCGCGGGGCTTGCCAGCCACTACGTCGCGGCTCATCGGAACTCGCCCAAAGGGGCCGAGGCCGATGCCGTCGCCAGGCAGGCTCGGGTCGCCCTCGAGGCTGCAGCCGAGCGGGCCGCAGCTCTGGGTGCGCCCGATCAGGCCCTCGCGTTCTGCGAACAGGCTCTCGCCTTCACCGACGATGCTGCTGAGACGGCGGACCTCCTCGAGCGCGCAGGCGATGCTGCGTACGCCGCCGGCCTCGAGGACACGGCAGACATGTATCTGCGGCGGGCGATCGACGGCTACCGGGCCCTCGGAGACCGACTTTCGACGGCGCGCACTACGGCGGCACTCGGCGAAGCGCTCCTTTCCGATTTCCGTAGCGCGGAAGCGCTTGCCCTCCTCCAGCTGGCGGCTATCGAGTTCGGCGATCTCGGTGCCGAGTCATCCGCCGCAATCGGTAGCCAGCTCGCCCGGGCACATAACTCTTTGTCGATCAAAACCAAGAGGCGATCGAGGTCGCGGACCAGGTCCTCGAGATCGCTGAGCACGCGGACCTCGCGGAAATCGTTGCCGACACCCTAGTCACCCGGGGAACGGCCCTCGCCTTCCACGGTCGGACAATCGACGGGTTCGGTGTTCTCCGAGCCGCAAGCGACCTGGCGGAAGCCCATGGGTTCGGGGCGACCCTCCTGCGCGCCTACATCAATCGCTCAAGCATCGAGTCGACGCGGGACCCAAGGGTTGGGCTCGAGTTCGGCCGTGCCGGCCTCGCGTTGGGCCGCCGTCTCGGACGACGAGGAGATGCCGAACACGCGCTCCGCAACGCCGCGCGCTCGGCGCTTCAGACGGGCGACTGGCCATGGGCCTTAGGCGAGATCGAGGCCGACCTCGCCGAGGATCTCGAAGGATCGCACCGGATGAGTCTGCTTGAGGCGGCACTCGAATTCCGGGCTCTTCGCGGCGAGCCTGTGGCCGATCGGCTCGAAGAGATCAGGAAGTTGGCTGGACAGAGCCATGATCGAAATGTGCTGACGACAGTGGCGTCCGGGGAGGCCTTTGCGGCACTCGGCGCGGGACGGCTCGAGGAAGCCCGGGCAGCCTGGCGGCGGGTGGCTGTGTTGTCTATTGAGTACCGGTCCTATGCCCTGCGACAGTCGGCTCAGTTCTCGCTTGCAGCGGGGGACGCGGCAGCTGCAGAGGACGATCTGGCAGAGCTCGAGGGAAACAGCTTCGAAGGCCCGGCGATCGAGGCTGGGCAGCTGACGATCAGAGCCGGCCTTGCCGCCCTCGATGTTCGTCCGGCTGATGCGGTGCCCCTCTACCGCGACGCCCTCCAACGGTGGCAGGACCTCGGCCTTGTCTGGGATGAGGCCCTCTGCGGGATCGATATGGCGACACTTCTCGATCCGTCACGCCAGAGGTCCAGGCCGCGGCGAAAGCGTCGCGGATCATTCTTCTGCGCCTCGAGGCGACCCCCTTCGTTGCACAGCTCGAAGCCGCCATGGCGCGACGTCCAGCCAAGCCAGCTGGCGCGACGTCGACGAGAACTGACTGACTGCCACAGTTCACTATCTGGTCATGGGCCTCCGCATCCCCGACCCGCCTCTCAGCGACGGCGTCGTGACCTTGAGGCCGCCAGACGAGCGCGACCTGGCGGCGATCAATCTCGGCATCCACGATCCCGACGTCGTCCGCTGGTTCGGGCAACCGAACTCGTCCGCGATGGACCTTCTCTTGCTGAACCGGAGACGCTGGGCCGACGGGTCGCCCACGTTCTCGATCTGCGAGTTGGACGGGATCTGCGTTGGCCACGTCTGGGTCAACGTCGAGGGCGTCGAAGCCACGATCGGGTACGTTGGCTACTGGCTCCTCCCGAGCGCGCGAGAGCGCGGTCTCGCGACCCGTGCCGTGCGACTCCTCTCCGATTGGGCCGTCCACCGTCTCGGGATCACGCACCTCCGATTGTTGACCGAGCCCGACAATGAACAATCGCGACGAGTCGCGGAGCGAAGCGGCTTTCGCCGGACGGGCATCCTCACCGGTCACGCGGAGATCGACGGTCGCTCGATCGATCACGTCGTGTTCTCGCTTCCGCCCGAACACGAATGACAACGGCGGGGCTGAGCGGACGGCTGCCGACGTCCGTGGGCTCACGGTGAGGACACGACTCGACTCGCCGGGGGGTCGTGGCGGCCCATGTCCGGGCGAAGCCCAGGTCTCCAACGATAGTGACGCTGCCTGGGGCCTTTTACCGCCTCGCAGCCTGACGACGCGGGCCTACACTCAATTCGAGATGGCACCGTGCTCGACGTGTGGTGAGCAAAACATCGAAGGTGCCCGGTCCTGCCTCTCTTGCGGCGCCTTGCTCCTCGGGGCAACGAAGGGACCGGAACCTGGCGGTGGGCGTCGGACTGTCACGATCCTGTTCGCCGATCTCGAAGGTTCGACTGAGATCGGCGACCGGCTCGATCCCGAGGCCCTGAGCGACCTCATGGATCGATATTTCAAATCGGTCTCAGCCGTCGTGAGGCAGCACGGCGGGACGGTCGAGAAGTACATCGGCGACGCCGTGATGGCGGTCTTCGGCGTCCCCCGCCTGCACGAGGACGACGCCCTCCGGGCCGTGCGCGCCGCGTCGGAGATCGTCCAGGCGGTCAGATCGAGCAACCAGGAGCTCGGTGCGCAGCACGGCACCCGCCTCGATATTCGCGTTGCGATCAACACCGGCGAGGTGATCGCGAACGCCACCAACCGAGCCTGGCCAACGGCTGGTGACGGGCGACGCTGTCAACGTTGCCTCCCGACTCCAGGCGGTTGCCAACGCCGGCGAGGTGGTGCTGAGCGGCGCAACCTATGAACTCGTGCGGGATCGGGTCAAGGTTGGATCCGTCGAGGCGATCCAGCTTCGTGGCAAGCGCTCGCCGGTCGCGGCCTACCGCCTCGAAGGGTTGATCCCGGAACTCCCCTACGTTCGATCGTTGGCGTCGCTCATCGGTCGCGAACGTGAGCTCGGGCGGCTGCAGACGGCCTTCGAAGCGTGCGTTGCCGAGTCGCGCTGCGAGCTCTTCACTATCATCGGGCCGGCCGGCCAGGGCAAGAGTCGACTCGCCTGGGAACTCGAGCAGCACCTCGGAGAACGGGCAGCCTTCGTCCGCGGCCGATGCCTTTCATATGGGCAGGGGATCACCTACTGGCCGGTCGCCGAGATCGTTCGGTCGGCCGTGGGCATTGGGTCGTCGGATTCACATGAGGCGGCCCGGGAACGGCTCGGCGCCTTCCTGGCCGACGCCCCCGACGGGGAGGCCATCGCCGATCGCGTGGCGCAGGTGATCGGCCTCGAGGTCGGGACATTCCCTCGCGAAGAACTCTACTGGAGCGTGCGGCGATTGCTCGAGGTCCGCTCAACCCAGACGCCTCTCGTGGTCGTCGTTGACGACATCCACTGGGCCGAACCATCGCTCCTCGACCTGCTCGACGACCTCGTCGATCGGACGAAGGACGTCCCGCTACTCCTGCTCTGCATCGCGCGGCCGGATCTGCTGGATCGTCGGCCGGGCTGGGGCGGCGGCAAGCGGAACGCCACAACCCTGGTCCTCGAGCCACTTCCAGACGCCGGGGCGAATGATCTCTTGGGGTCCCTCGCCGGCTCGACGCTGCCGGCAGATGTGGTGTCTCGGATCCGTGACGCCGCAGGGGGCAACCCGCTGTTCATTGAAGAGATGTTCCGCATGCTCGTCGACGGCGGCTCCGTTCGCCAGGAGGACGGTCACTGGGTCGCCGGCGAGTCGCTCGCGGATCGGGCAATCCCAGCCACAATCCAGGCGCTTCTCGCCTCACGACTCGATCAGCTCGAACCGCCAGAACGGGTCGTCGCACAGAGGGCAGCCATCGTCGGTCGCTCCTTCGATCGGGCCGCCATCGCCGAACTGCTCCCCAATTCGGCCAGGACCGACCTGCCGCGACAGCTTCGTCTGCTCGTAGAGAAGGACGTCTTGCGCGCTGAGGACGACACGGGCCCAGCTCTCGAACGATGCCGCTTCCGCCACGATCTCATCCGTGATGCCGCATACGCCTCAGTATCGAAGCTAGATCGGGCCGCATGGCACGAGCAACACGCCCACTGGCTCGAGGACGTCATGGCCGATCGCATCACCGAGTACGACGCGATCATCGGTCATCACTTCGATCAGGCATACAGCTACCTAACCGAGCTCGGTCAGGCGGGTATCCACACGAGGGCCGTTGGTCGCCTGGCAGGGCAGTGGCTTACCAGAGCCGGCCAGGCTGCAAGCGCGCGCACGGATGTTGCGGCTGCAGCGCGACTACTGTCCCGGGCAATCGACCTACTCGATCGCGACGACCCCGCGTGGGCGACCGCGCTCATGGAGTACGGCGATGTCCTGGGGAAGCTGGGCGACTACTCGAGGGCCGGAGCTCTCCTCAACGACGCGATCGCCATCTCGACGAGCCGAGATCCAGCCGCCGCGCGCCAGGCGCGGCTGTATCGGCTCATCTCGCGCAGCCAATCGCTCGGACTCTCGGCCGACCTGATCGAGGAGGCTGAACATCTGGCCGCCGAGTGCGTCGCGGCTGGCGATGACCGGCTGTCCGCGCAGGCCGTGGACTACCTCGCCGTCAACGTGTATCAGAGCCTCGGCAGGGTCGCAGACGCTCGGGTCAGGCTACTGGAAGCGCGACGCTATGCCGAGCGGTCGGGCGATCCCGATCTGATCGCGAACTGCCTCGCCGACATCGTCGGTCTCGGGGTGCGGGATGGGACGCCCTGCCTCGAAGTCCTCGATGACTGTCGAGCCCTTCTCGGGACCAGCGGCCTGGGCCTCGGAGCGCGTGCTGCGGCGCTTGAGTACCTTGGCGTGCTATCCGCCATGCGTGGGGAATTCGACGATGCCCGCGCGGCAGTCCATGAGGCGCAGCAAATCTACGACGAGTTGGGCGCTCCAAGGTTCGCGCAATCGCTCGGGATGGCTCTTGGTCTGATCGAACAGCTCGCCGGGAACCCAACGGGCGCCGAGGCAGCCTTTCGCGATGCGTACCTCTCTGCCCGCGAATTCGGGGATTGGAGTGCCCCGTTCATGGCCGCGCGGCTGGCAAGACCACTTCACGAGCTCGGGCAAGACGAGGAGTCATTGAAGTTGACCGAGGAGAACCGGGGGGCCGAGGATAACCTGTGGACGAGGATCCTCCGGCAGGGCGTCAGAGCACGGATTCTCGCAGGTCGAGGTCAGACCACTGAAGCCGTTGAGCTCGCCGAGACGATGCTGCGGGAGGCTCGTGAAGGTGGATTTGAGGCGCTCCCGAACATGTTTGCCGGCGCTCTCGAGGACGTCGCCGCCGTGATGCACCACGCGGGTCGCCGAACCCAAGCCAGGGAGCTGCTCGAGGACGCGATCCGGCGCTACGAGGCCAAGGGCAACATCGTGGCTGCTGGGCGAGCCCGTAAGGAATTGGCGGAGATTGAGGCCGTATCGGCCTGATCGGCTGACCTAGGGCCACGAAAGCGTAGCCGGCTCGCGGCTCGCGACGCACTCGCCTCAGAGAGGATAATCAAGCGCCGGGCGCTCCAAATCCCACTCACGGAAGCACAGCGCTGGCAGCCCGCTACTCCGTAGTCAGCTGCTCTATCCACTGAGCTACGGGCGCGCGGCAGCCGACAGGCTATCACCGACCGAGCGGCGGAGCGAACGGATCAGGCGCTCTCGGTGCCTGGCGCCGGTGGGGGCTCGACCTCGCGCAGGAGCGCCTGGCCCGAGGCCCAGTCGGCTTCGTGGTCGCGGCGCAGCCGGCGCTCGTCGGCGTCGAGCAGCGTCCACAGCTCGGGGTGGCCGGCGCGCAGCGCCGGGCTCGTCCGATAGCGCTCGACGAAGTCGCCGACGAATGCCGCGTAGCGCGCGACGGGACCGGCCTCCGCGAGGCGGCCCTCGAAGCCCGGGATGAAGTCGACGGCCATCAGCAGCCGGCCGAAGAACGCACCGACGGCCTCCGCGCCGTGGTCCCAGCCCTGTGAGTGACCACCCCGCCGGAGGAGCGGCGTCGGCGATGTGAAGACGGCGATCGTCGTGTCCTCGATCGACGCGGCCGCGAGGCGCCCTCCGAAGGTCAGGTACTCGTTCGAGACATGGAGTCGATCGACGATCTGGATCCGGCCCCACGAGAACTCGGTGTCGACCGGGAGCCGGGTGTCGCGCGACAGGATCCGCGGCGCGCCACGCCCGCCGGACGTCACCCAGTACTCGACGAGCTCGGGGTCGTAGTGATGGAGCGTCGGCTCGGGCCGGAACGCGACGAGCAGGTAGGCCGGACCGGGCCGGTCGGGCAGGTCGGAGCTGGCGATGAAGCCGAGGTTCGCGAGCAGGCTCGCAGCACCGGCCGGATCCAGCTGAGGCGGCAATGGCTGCAGGTGGGTCATCGGCTCGACCCGGACGGGCATCAGCCCGCTCCGACGGTCCCTCCAGGTGCGCCGGCCGGCGTCGCCACGAAGGCATCCTCGGCCAGCACCGGGATCAGGAAGCGCTCCTCGCGGTCGATGTGGGCGCGGAGCAGCGCCTCGAGGCCGAACAGGTGGCAGCGAAGCTCGGGCAGGCGGTCGTGCGAGCTGTCATGGGCTAGACGCTGCTGGTCGGCTCGCAGGGTCGTCGTCATCTCGCGGATCTGGGTGTGATCGAAGCGGGCCGATCGGGTCGCCCACGGCGTTCCCGCGCGCGCGTCGATCTCCGGATAGAGCCACGTCTCTTCCCAGGCGGCATGCGGCTCCAGGACGCGTTCCATCCAGCCGAGGACGTCGAGGACGTGGACCGAGACCTCGGGCGTCGGCCAGCGGCCGATCTCACAGGCGACGTCATGGATCCGATTGATCCCGCCGATCAGCTCTCGATGCTCGTGCTCGGTGAACGCCCAAACCGCCCCCGGGGCGCCTGCCATGTCAGCCATCGTTCCGTCCTCGCTGGACTCCCATGCGCTGGATCCGCCTTGTGGCGTCCACGATCGGGCAACGGGCCGCTCCAGGGCAGACTCCAATGTCACCATCGCGCGGGCCATCCGGCCCGTTCCCCCGCGCAGCTCCCTGGATCGATGCGGGCTAGATCGTCCGGTTGGCGAGCTCGAGCTGATGCCGTGTCCAGCCGCGGAGGTTCGCCAGGCGGCGTCGATCGAGGCGATCGCACGCCCAGCTCCAGTGGACCGAGATCACGTCGCCGGGCTCGATGTCGGCGATGAAGCCGGCGCCGTCCCGCCAGGCCTGGACGCGCTCGAGCTCCGGAGCCGCAAGCTGCAGCTGCCCGTCGATCAGCCGGACCGGCTCGATCGCCACGATCAGCCAGTCGCCCTCGACAGCTACGACCTGGCCCCAGCGGATCCGACAGCCGTCGACCACCTTGAGGACGTCGTCGACCCGATCGCTCCGCAGGAGGCCGATCCGGGGGAAGACGTCGAGCACGTGGAACGCGTGGACGGGCCGCGCGCCGTCGGCTGGCTTGCCGGCGAGCCAGCTCCACTCCCGCCCGTCGACGCGCGGCTTGAAGCGCGCCTCGAGCGACGCCGCGAGCTGCATCGGCGGCACGCGGTCGAGCAGCTCGTTGCCCAGCCAGTAGGCCTCGACGACCTCGCGGTCGAGCGGATCGGGTCGGCCGTTCGATCGGGCGATGAGCTCGAGGTACGGCCACGCGCCCTCGAACCGGCGGGCCAGTGCGCGCAGGTCGTCCTGATGACGGCCGTCGACGGCGAGCTCGAACAGCTCGGCAGCATCGGCCGGACCGCAGTATCCGAGCCGGTTCGGTCCGAACGCGTAGCGCGCGAACAGCAACGGGCCCGGCACGACGCGGCGCTGGGTCCGCCGGCCCGGCTCGACGGCGATCGCGTCACCGGTCGACGCCCGGCGCCGCCCGCCAGGTCAAGCATCGACGGCCGCGCTCTGGGCCCCGCTCACGGGCTGCCCGACAGCCGAGCGGCCTCGGACGGCGACGATGGCGGTCAACCCGACGGCGCCGGCGATCAGGACGTAGCCACCCGCGAGATCGAGCGTCGGCGGGCCGCCCTTGGCCAGTGCCTGGAGCGCGCCGGTGATCACGGCGCCACCGACGAGCACGCTCGTGACGACGGTCGCGGGTGCCCGATGGAGCGCCCCGAACCACATCCCGACGTAGCCCGCGAGGATGAGACCGGTCAGCACGATCCAGGCCCACGCCTGGGGCGGCAGGGCGAGGATGCCGCCGGCCCGGCCCGTGAAGGCCACGTAGCCGACGAGGACGATGAGCCCGATCCCGAGCCGGCCGGCGGCGACGATCGGCGTGGCGACGCCGCGCAGGACTCGCCGGACGATGACGACCTCGACCGCCCAGCACAGGGTCGCGACGAGGATGAGCGTCTCACCGACGCCCCACGCGATGCCACGCGGCGGCAGGACGAGGGCCTGGCCGGCCACGAGCGCTCCGAGCGCCGCGAGCTGGACCGGGCCGAGCCGCTCGCGCGAGGAGCGGGACCGCCATGATCGCGACCCACACGAACATCGTCTTCTGGATGAACGCGGCCGACGGTGCGCTGGCCATTGCGAGGCCGACGAAGAAGAGCAGGAACGCGATGCCACCACCGACGAGCCCGACGACCGTGAGGCCGACCCAGCCCGACCGGCTGACCTGGCGGACGTCCGCTGGCCGGACGAGCAAGGCGGCGACCGACAGCAGCACCCCCGCCGCGACGAGGTTCTTGAGGGTCGTGTAGATGGCCGCGTCGGGCACCTGCTTCACGGCGAACCCGTTGAGCCAGATGGCCAGCCCGCTGATGCACGCGGCGACCACTGCGAGGCCGACGCCCCAACCGATCGTGACCGGGATCGCGGGCACGATGCCCGCCACCACCCTGCGTTGCTCACTCATGACGTGCTCCTCGCTCATCGACTGCATCGCCTGGTGGGGCGCCCGAGGCCACGGCGAGCGCAGACCGCATGTCGCCGGCGGTGGGCTCATCGATCCGGCGCAGCACGGCACTGCCGGCGACGATCACCCAGTCCCCGACGCGGACGTCGGGCTCGAGGAGGATCGACGCCTCCCGGCGCCGGCCAGCAACCTCGAGCGTCGCGGTCGAGCCGTCCAGCGCGGTGACCAGGCCGGGAGCCATCAGGCACATCACGACCTCCCGGCGGTTGCCGGGCGGGCCGGCCGGACGTCCTCGACGGCGTCGAGGATCGTGGTTGCGAGCGTCGGCAGTCCGGCTGCAACCCGCCGGCTGAACGGCCGCCCGAGGCCGAACTGGGAACCGCCGATCGCGACGATCCGGCCACGGAACGGTCGCCCGCGGATCATCTCGGCGAGGCCCACGACCTCACGGATCGCGAGGGCGTGCGACGAGCGGGGATGGATCTGCTCAGCCTGGCCGATCAGCCCGCTTAGCGGCAGCTCGACGACGGCGCCCGCATCGATGCCGGTCGCTGCGTCGACCACGACCACGCCGGCATCCCTGGGGATCGACAGGAGATCGTCGATGTCGAGCTGGCCGACCGTTCGGACCGCGACGTCGGACGGGAGGGACGTGCCGAGGGACCCGGTCGGCGGCTATCGGCGCGCCGTCGTCGCCGCGGTCCGACGAGCCGCAGACGAGGACCTCGACGGCGACCGCTCGATGGCCGCGGAGAAGCGACGCGGATCCGGCCGGCTGCCGCTGCTCGAGGACCTGGCTCATGACAGGTCCTCGATGCTCAGCTTCAGGAAGTGCGTCGCGCAGCTGATGCACGGGTCGTAGCTCCGGATGAGCTGCTCGATGCGATGGACCGCCTCGTCCTTCGGCAGGTCGAGGACGCGTGGCGCGAAGTCCGCCAGGTCGGCCTCGATGGCCGCCTGGTTCTGGCTCGTCGGAGGCACGATCTGGGCGTGCGCGATGAGCCCCTGTTCGTCGAGCTCGTAGGCGTGGAAGATGAGCCCACGTGGCGCTTCCGTTGCCCATGCGGCGGTGCACGGCCCGGGTTGCCACGGGGTCCCGGCACGATCCGTGCGGCTCGATATGCCTCGACGATGTCGAGCGCCTCGGCGGTCGCGTCGACGAGCTCGATCGCCCGGGCGACGATGCTCCGATACGGGTTCGTGCCGGATCTCGCCGGCGAGTCCCGTGCCGGCCAGCGCCGCGCGGGCGATCGGATGGAGCCGATCGCCGGCCAGGGTCACCCTCGACGCCGGGCCCAGCAGATAGGGGCGTCCGGCGTGGTCGCGCGACTGGAGGGCGTTCGACCAGGGGACCTGCCGCTCGCCGAACTCGGACCGCCAGTCCCACGGGGCCAGGTCGAGCCCATCGTTCGACACGATCCGGCCTTCGTTCATCGGGTACTCGTCCGGATGCCGGAGGGCCACGAGCCGGGCGTCGCGGGTGAAGTCGGGTGGCTCGAGGGCTGCGACCAGGTCGACCGTCTGGAGGGCGAGCTCGAGCGCCTCGGCGAGCTGCCCGTGGATGGCTGCGATCTCGCGCCGGCGGAACGCCCGCGAGAAGCCGCCGACCCGGACCGACACGGGGTGGATCGCGCGCCCGCCGATGAGCTCGACGATCCGGTTGCCGGCCTTCTTGAGGGTCAGTCCCGACTCGACGGCCGGGCGGTGGTGCTGGGCTAGGTCGAGAGCGCTCGGGTAGCCGAGGAAGTCGGGCAGGTGGAGCAGGTAGACGTGGAGGGCGTGGCTCTCGATCCACTCGCCGCAGTAGAGCAGGCGTCGCAGTGCCCGGATCCCCGGGTCGATCTGGATGCCCAGGCCGTGCTCGAACGCGTGGACCGCGGTCATCTGGTAGGCGACCGGGCAGATCCCGCAGATCCGGGCCACGATGTCGATGACCTCGTCGGGCGTCCGGCCGACGACGAGCCGCTCGAAGTAGCGCGGCGCCTCGAAGATCTCGAGGTGGGCCTCCTCGACGGCCCCGTTCCGGACCCGGAGCCGGAGCGAGCCCTCGCCCTCGACCCGGGTCAGTCCCGCGATGTCGACGGTCAGGTCGCCGCTCGAGCCGGGCGGTGCGATCGTGTCATGCATCGGGCGGTCTCCGGGGCCGGCTTGCCGGGTCCCGGCGGTCCGCCGTGGGCGTCGATCGACCGCCCGGAACGGGCCCGACCAGGCGGTGAAGCCGGCGAACAGGCGGGCTCACCTCGGCGGCCGAGTGGTCGTCGGAGAACCAGGCGGCGAGCGAGGTCGCTGTTGGCCGACTCACGCGGGCCGAAGCAGCCGTAGCAGCCGCGGCCGTAGGCCGGGCAGATCGCACCGCAGCCGGTCCGGGTCACCGGGCCGAGGCACGGGATGCCCCGGGCGACGGCGACGCAGACGATGCCCCGCCGCTTGCATTCGAGGCAGACCGCCTCGTCGGGCAGCTGCGGCTCGTCGGCCGGTGACCATCGCGACGAGGAACTCGCGCAGCTGGGCCGGCGAGATCGGGCAGCCACGCAGGTAGCCGTCGACGGCCACGAAGTCGGCCACCGGGCGGGCCATGCGCCAGCGACTCGACGTAGTCGGGCTCGGGGTAGACCGCGGCTCGGAATGTCGTCATGATCGAACCAGTTCCGGATCGCCTGGATGCCGCCCGCCGTGGCGCATGCGCCGATCGTCGACCAGGCGCCTCGTGACGGCTCGCAGCCGGGCGATCTCCTCGGCCTGCTCGGGGGTGCTGATCGAGCCCTCGACGAACAGGACGTCGAACGGGCCGGAGGAGCGGCGCGAGGTCGCCTCGGCAAACTCGACGAGGTCGACCCGCTCGGCGATGGCAAGCAGCTCGTCCTCGAGGTCGAGCAGGGTCAGCTGGCAGCCGTCGCACGATGCGAACTTGACGATCCCGATGCGGGGCGCTCCCGGAGCACTCGCTCGGGGCGAGTGGCGTGCCGGGCTGCGGAAGGCAACGGTGCGGTCATCACAATCCCTCTCGACCGAATGCGCTGCCGAGCTCCGCGAGCGAGAAGACCGGCCCGTCGCGGCAGACGAAGAACGGTCCGAGCTGGCAGTGGCCACAGGTGCCGACGCCGCAAGCCATGTTCCGCTCGAGCGTCAGCCAGGTGGCGGCCGGCGTCACGCCGAGCCGCTCGAGGGTGGCCGCGGTGGCCTGCATCATCCGCTCGGGGCCGCACATGAAAGCCGTGGCCCGCGCGCCATCCCACGTCGCCTGGTCGAACAGCTGGGTCACGACGCCGACCCGGCCGAACCACTCGGCACCGGCGCGGTCGACGATCTCGGCGACCTGCAGGTCGGCCCGGCCACCCAGCCCGCTCATCTCGGCGACGAACAGGCGGTCGTGCGGGGTCCGGGCGCCGAGGTACAGGCGGACGGCGCCGAAGCGGGGCCGGTCGGCGAGGATCGCGTCGATCAACGGTCGGAGCGGAGCCAGCCCGATCCCGCCGGCGACGATGACGACGTCCCGACCGACCGCGGTCTCGATCGGCCACCCTCGACCGAGCGGTCCCCGCAGCGACAGCTCGGCGCCGCTCGTGAGGCTGGTCAGCGCCGCGGTGGCCGGGCCGACCGATCGGATCGTGAGATCGAGCCCGTCGGGCCGGATCCGGGAGATCGAGATCGGCGGGATCGCGTGGCCAGGCAGCTCGGCCATGACGAACTGGCCGGGTCGAGCCGCCAGCAGCGAACCGTCCGAGGTCGCCAGGCGGAGCGTGGCGGTGTCCGCGGTCTCGGGGCCGATCGACTCGAGCCGGACGGTGACGTGACGCGGTTGGTCGACCGTCGCGAGCCGGGCGGGCGCTCGACCTTCCGGCGGCGACACCGGCCAGGGGATAGGGCCTGCCGGTGCTCCGATCGGCGCGATCGCCAGCAGCTCCTCGCGGACGTCGATCCCGACCGGGCACCAGGCGATGCACCGGCCGCAGCCGACGCAGCCGGTCGAGCCGAACTGGTCCCACCAGGTCGAGAACTTGTGGGTCAGCCACTGGCGGTAGCGGTCCGCGAACCCTGGGCCGGAAGTTGGCGTCGCCGGCGACCCGCCCGAAGCCGAGGCTGAAGCAGCTGTCCCAGGACCGCTCCGTGGTCGCCTCCACGCCGTCGAGGTCCGAGGCGACGCGACACGCTGGTGCAGAAGCAGGTCGGGCAGACAAGCGTGCAGTTCGCGCAGGCGAGGCAGCGCTCCGCGACCTCGTCCCAGCGAGGATGATCGAGCGCCGCGCGCAGCCGCTCCGGCAGGCCGTCGGCCGGGACCGGATCGCCGATCGCTCGCGCGGACCGCGGCGACCTGGCCCGCTGCCTCGGCGGTCTCGGCGGGCTCGGCCGCGCGGAGGGCGAGGCTGGTCGACGAGGCTTCGCTCCGGCCGGCGGTCCCGGATCGGACGACGAAGCCTTCGGCGAGCTCCGACAGGACGATGTCGGCGCCTCCGCTCACCTCGGGACCGGTGCCCATCGAGGTGCAGAAGCAGGTGCCGGCGGCGGTCGCGCACTCGACGGCCACGACGAGGGCGGCATCGCCTCGGGCGGCATGGTCGGCGTCGCCGAGCGGCCCGGCCCGCATCGCCCGATCCTGGATGGCGAGCGCGGCGAGCTCGCACGCGCGGACGCCGACGAAGGCCAGCCGCGGCGGTTCCTCGGCGACCGACTCGACCACGACTTGGCTCCCGTCGCGCCGGCCGCGGGTCAACGGCACGACGCCGGATGCGTGAACCGCTTCCAGGACGTGACGCCGGACGTTGTAGTCGAACGCCCGATCCGTCCCGGTCGATCGGAGGCGGTACGACCCGGGTGCGCTGTCGGCCGTCCAGCCGGCCGGTAGCTCGTCGGGCGACTCAGCTCGTCGTAGACGACCGCGCCGTCGACGACGGTCGGTCCGACGACTCGTCGGCCGTCGGCCTGGAGGGCGGTGAAGAGGCGATCGAGCTCGGCACGCGGGAGGAAACGGGCCGCGGCAGCTCACCACGGCTCGTCACCCGCTCGATAGAGGTCGAGCAGCTGGAGCCGGGTGGCCTGCGAGCCGCCGCGCAACGGCCGTGAGCACGCGCGGGTAGACGGCGGCGGCCAGGTCGCAGTCCGAGGCGAGGGCTGCCGCGCAGCGCATCGCGCGGGAACAACAGGAGCTGCGTCGGCACGAGCGCCACGCCGGTCGAGGTGGCAAGCGAGTCGGGCATGACGGCCGACCAGCCGAAGACATCGCCTTCGTCGACGGTGAGGAGGGTCCGGTCGCCGGCCCCGGGCACCGACATGCCGCAGCGCGATCCGTCCGCTGACGACGACCCCGAGTTCGAGGCAGGGGGTGCCTTCCTGCACGACGACCGCACCTGCGGGGACGTCGACGACCGTGGCGATCGCACCCAGCCGCTCGCAGACGTCCGCCGGCATGTGAGCCGCGAACCAGGTTCCGCTCAGGAGATCGCAGGAGGTTGTGGTCATGAGTCAATGGTGCGTAGCGCGCTCAGCCGGGGCGAGAGCCATAGGTCCCGCATCGATGTGACCGACGGCCGTCGTACCCAGCCCCCCTCCGGCGCATGCTCGCGACAGTTGGGGAGGTCCGACCTTGGACTGGCCCCACGAGGGAAAGGAAGCCGTCAGCATGAAGATCCTTCTCGCCTACGACGGCGGGGATCCCGCCCGTCGGGCACTCGACCTCACGGTCGAGCTCGCGCGCAAGTTCGACGCCGAGGTTGGCGTCATCAGCGTCGTGCCGGTCCATCCCGGTCGCGTGCCGATCGATCCATGGGACGACACCGAGGTCCACACCTCCCAGCTCGTCGAGGCCAAGCAGCTGCTCGCTGCCCAGGGCATCGAACCTGCTCTCATCGAGCAGGCCGGCGATCCTGCCAAGACGATCGAGCGACTCGCCGAGGACGGCGCCTACGACATGCTGATCGTCGGCTCACGCGGCCTCGGGCCGGTGTCCCGGTTCTTCCAGGGCAGCGTCTCCGAGCACGTCGCGATGCACGCGACCACGACGGTCGTCCTCGCCCGCTGAATCCCCTCGTGGGGCCCGCGAGCCGGTCAGGGAGGAGTGACCGGCTCGCCTGGCCGGCGAGGGATCCGGCCATCCGTTGTCGGCCGGATGTCCCAGGGGAGGGTCGTCCCGGTCGCGGCGGTCGACGTAGACCTTGTCGTCAGCTGAGGCCGAGGCGGTGTGCCTCCGAGCGAAGGCGGTCGCGATGATCAGGGTGAGCGATCCCGATGAGCGCCGCCGCCCGCTCGCGGAGGCTCCGCCCGAACAGCTCGGCCACCCCCCACTCGGTCACCACGGTCCGGACATGGGCCCGGGTGGTGACGACGCCCGCGCCCGGGCCAGGGCCGGGCTGATCCGCGACAGCGTGCCGTCGGCGGCGGTTGACGGGAGGGCGATGATCGCCCGGCCCTCGGGGCGAGCGCCGCGCCCCGAATGAAGTCCATCTGGCCGCCGACACCGCTGTAGATCCGCGACCCGATCGAGTCGGCCACGACCTGCCCGGTCAGATCGACCTCGATCGCCGAGTTGATCGCGGTCATCGCAGCGGAACGACCGGATCACCTGGGTGTCGTTCGTGAAGTCGACCGACCGCATCTCGACCATGGGGTTGTCGTCGGCGAAGTCGTACAGGCGGCGCGTTCCCATCATGAACGCGCTGACGATCTTGCCCCGGTTGCGCTCCTTGCGGGCGCCGGTCACGACCCCGGCCTCGACGAGATCCACCACCGAGTCGGTGAACATCTCGGTGTGGATCCCCAGGTCGGATTGACCGGTCAGCGACAGGGCTGTTGCCGCCGGAATGGCCCCGATCCCGAGCTGGACCGTTGCGCCGTCGGGGACGAGCTCGGCGACGTACTGGCCGATCCGTCGCTCGACCCCGCCGATCGATCCGTTGGCGTGCTCGTAGGGCGGCACATCGACCTCGACCGCCAGGTCGATGTCGTTGACGTGAATGAAGCTCTCGCCGAGCGTCCGGGGCATTGCGCGGTTGAGCTGGACGATGACCGTCTCGGCGCTCCGGATTGCCGAATGCATGGCTTCGACCGACATACCGAGCGAGCAGAAGCCGTGCTCGTCCGGTGGCGTCGCGTTGGCCAGGACGACATCGAGCGGCAGCGCTCCTCGATCGAACAGGCGGGGGACGTCTGAGAGGAAGACCGGGCACGTAGTCGGCCCGGCCCTCGTTGACGGCTGCCCGCGCATTCGGCCCGACGAACAGCGCCCGATGACGGAAGTGGGTTGCCATGCCCGGGGCGAGATGGGGACCGGGACCCTCGGTATGGAGATGGATCATCCCGACGTCATGCAGCTCCGGGGCGCGGGCGACGAGCGCCTCGAGCAGGACCTCCGGCGCCGCCGCCGCGCACTGGACGTAGACCTGCTGGCCGCTCGCGATCCCGGAAACGGCCTCGGCCGGGGAGACGATTCGCATCAGGGCTCTATCGTCGCCTACTCAGCCGTCGACCGTCAGGCTTGCGGAGGATCGTCGTCGGACGGCGATGCCGGCCCGATATCGAGCAGGCGGTCGGGTCGATGGGTCACCGCGACATAGGCCCGCTCGAAGTCGATCCGGGCGCGCTCCGGGCCCGCGACCGCGACCCGGTCCTCGTCGACGACCTCGTCGACCGTCCTGGCCTCGAATGCTGCCGCAGTCTCCGTCGACCTGCGGTCGAGTCGCTCGACGCTCTCGCGTCCATCCGGGTGCTGCTCGACGATCACCGCCTGATCGCGGTCGATCCAGACGATCGCTTCGCCGGCAGGATGCGCCTCGGTCGCCGGTCGCCTCGGATCAGCCCTGATTCGTCGTCCCCTCATCACAGCACCTCCGTACGTCGTCGAGCATGGTGCCCGGCAAGTCGAACGGGCAGGGCGGGATGGCCGCTTGTAAGGGTCCACTCGGCCCGATCGGCGGTCGCCGACGATTTGGTGCTCACGGCCGGAACGCCTCGGCCGCGACATAGGTGTCGAAGAACTCCTGGAATCGGACGACCTTGCCGTCGCGCACATCGACGAGGTGGACGAAGTCCGTCTCATAGGTCCGGCCGGTCGGGCGGGCGGTGACCGTGGTCCGACCGATGACCGCGACGAGGTCGCCCTGGGCGAGGAAGCGCTGCGGCTCGAGGGACAGGATCGTCTCGGTCTCGCTCCCGATCCGGAGCCACTCGATCACGCCGGGGATCCCGCGTCTCGTCCCGGCCGACGGGATCAGCGGGTTGTCCGGCTCGCCCCAGACCACGTCTGGGCTTACCAGGTCCAGCAGCGCCTCGATGTCGCGGGTACCGAACGCACGGTAGGCCGCCTCGACGACGGCGAGACCTTGCTCGGTCGCGTCAGGGGCCGTCGGGCTGCCCACGTCAGGCCGCCGGCATCAATTCTGCACCACGGCGTCCATGATCGCCATCGGCCATGGCCCGGTCGCGTGCCATGCGGCCCATCGGGCCGGGCCCTTCGTCAGCTGGTCACGAGAACGGCCGTGGCCTCGAGCTCGCCGGTCGCCGCGCGACGCAGCGCCTCGTTGGCGGCTTCGAGCGGGAACGGCTCGACGGCGGTTCGGATCGGGATCGCCGCGGCGAGGGCGAGGAACTCACGAGCGTCCGCCCGGGTGAAGTTCGCGACGCTCCGGAGGCTGCGCTCCAGCCACAGCAGGTCGTACGAGAACTCCGGGATGCGATCGAGGTGGATCGCGTTGATCGCGACCGCCCCGCCGCGATCGACACTGCGGAGCGCGGCGATCACGACGTCGCCTGCCGGGGCGAAGGTGACCGCCGCGTCGAGCGGCGGCGACGGCTCGTCGTACCCGGCCACGCTGGCGGCGCCAAAGGCCAGCGCGCGCGCCTGCTCCTGCTTCGATCGGGTCCGGACATGGACCTCGCAGCCCCAGTGCGCGGCGACCTGGAGGGCGAGCAGGGCGGACGCACCGAACCCGAACAGGCCCAGGCGGCCACCCGGCTCGATGCCCGAGATCTTGAGCGAGCGGTATCCGATGACCCCGCCGCACAGGAGGGGCGCGGCCGCGAGGTCCTCGAAGCTTGCCGGGAGACGAAGGGCGAAGTCGGCCCGGACAGTGATCCGCGTCGCAAAGCCGCCATCGCGATCCCAGCCGGTGAACCGGGCTCCCGGACAGAGGTTCTCGCGGTTCGTGAGGCAGAACCGACACATGCCACAGGTCGACCCGAGCCAGGCCACGCCCGCCCGGTCGCCGATCTCCCAACCGGACACGTCGAGGCCGAGCCGTTCGACCCGGCCCACCGCCTGGTGGCCGGGCACGATCGGCAGGCGTCGCGCCTCGAGGTCGCCCTCGACGATCTGGAGGTCGGTTCGGCAGACGGCACAGGCGGTGACGGTCAGGACGAGCTCGTCCGGCGCCGGCACTGGATCCGGCACCTCGATGAGCCGGAGGGGTGACGTCGAGACGTTCCCGGGGACGAGGACCTGGACGGCCTTCATCGTGCGGACGCTAGCGCGGATCGCCCTAGTCCGCCTGGGTTGCCGCTACAGGCGACCGCCCAGCACCGCCCGTGGGAAGAACGCGTAGAGGTTGGCGAACCCAAGCCCGGCCACGACCACGAGCCGCATGAGGAGCGGCCAGGTCGTTTCCCAGGCCCAGAGCCCGGCCACGACGGGCAGGAACAGCAGCCAGACGATGCCCTGCACGATCAGCGGCAGGCTCCGGATCCAGTCCCAGGTCTGATCGAGACTGCCCCGGCTCCAGATGAGAGCGGCGGCAAACGCCGCCCACAGGACGGCGAACACCACGAAGCCGCCGACGCTGATGAAGGACTCCATCCGACTCCTCCTCGATGATGCCGCCGGGCTCGCCGCGGGGCCCAGCTCGGGCTGTGCAGCCGATGTCATCTCAGCCTCCACCGCACTGGGTGAGTCGCACGGGACTCAGGCCTCGAAGGCCATCATCGCGGTCCGCCGGCCGGCCGCCGAGTGCGGAACGTCGAACCCTCGCGGGTCATTCGGCCCAGTCGTCCGAAGGGTGGTGTGGGCACGTTCCTCGCGGGGCGCTCGGCGCTGTCAGGCCTGCCGGCCCGACGCCAGCCAGGCCCGGGTATTGAAGGCCAGCCCCACCAGCAGGATGCCGACGCTGAGGATCGGGATCCGCCGGCTGAACCACGAGGGCAGGAAGATGTCCGCGACCTGCCCGCTCGACGCGCCGAGCTCTTCCGCGAGCGGGGTCAACGGGCAGACCTGGTTGTTGCTGGCGTAGACCGCCGATTTCGGCCAGGGCCACTCCGGCGGCGACAGCGGTTCGCCGGCCGGGTCGTTGCCGAACACCGTCCGCGGCGAACAGCACGATGAGTCCTGCCACGGAGAAGAAGACCCCAGTGTGGACGGCCTTGATGAGGTGGAGGACGACGGGCCGCCAGCCGATCGGGATCCGTGCGGCGAGCGGCACCGTCAGCGCCTCGCTCCAGACCGCGCGACGAGCGGAGGTCACCTCAGCGAAGCCCGGCGAGCTCTTGGAGCATGTGCCAGTTCGCGAGCCGGTCCGCCCGGGTGGCGACAATCTCGACGCTCGGGGCTCCGGCCGCGTCGAAATGGTTGGCGAATTGTCCCTCCGTTTGGGCGAACGACAGGAAGTCGACCGTGGATCCGTCGGGCCCCGCCGACCAGTCGTCACGAAGCGCCGGGTTGCCCTGGAGCGACCAGCGCTCCGATAGCCGCTCGCCCCGGCGCGGGTCGTAGGTGAACAGCGGCCATGCCCGCGAGTCGACGGCAAGCTTGGCCTGGGCGGTCGACGCGTCGTCGGGAATGCCGTGCTCGGGCTGGCAGGGCGAGTAGGCGATGACCACGGCCGGGCCCGGGAAGGCGTTGGCCTCGCTGATCGCCCGGTAGAAGTGGTTGATATGGGCCGGGGTCGTCTGGGCGACGTAGGCGTTGCCGTGGGCGGCCAGGATCCGGCCGAGCTCCTTGCGCGGCTCGGACCGACCGTGGATCGCCGATCCGAACGCCGACAGCTTCGTGACCTGGCCACCGAACGACGCCGTCGAGGCCTGGCCGCCGGTGTTCGAGTAGACCTGCGTGTCGAGCACGAGGACCTTGATGTCCGCACCGGCGGCCACCATCCGCGACAGGGCCTGGAAGCCGATGTCGTACATCGCGCCGTCTCCGCCGATGACCCACAGCCGGCGCTCTGGGTGGCCTTCCTGGTCCCACTGGGCGCGGACGCCGAGGGCAACCGCCGGGGAGTTCTCGAAGAGCGAGTTCGTCCACGGCACGAGGAACGGGTTGTACGGGTAGGTGCTGCCGTAGACGGTGTTGCAGCCGGTCGCCGCCACGATGCCCATCGAATCGGGCCCGTGGAGCTGGCGTGTCGCCGCGACGAGCATCCGGATCGCAGTCGCCTCGCCACAGCCCGAGCACGACCCGCCCCCTCCGACGTAGCCGATCGCATGCTCGCCGAGCATCAGGTCGGCCAGCGCCTTCTCGTTCCGGTACTCCGTTGGTGTCGGCGGCAGCGAGCGGAACAGGCGCATGTCACGGGCGTAGCGCTCGAGGGTGCCTTCGCCAGTCGGCTCGATCGTCTGCTTGTCGATCATCCGGAGCGCGTCATAGCCGAGCTCGTGGCAGACCTGGACGCACTCGGCGCAGCCCTTGCAGTGGACGGGGTCGACGAAGATCCCGAACAGGGCCGGCTCGAGGCCGCGCTTGGCCGGAACGGTGGCGTACTTCGTGGTCGTGGCGAAATGAGAACGCGCGGTCGTCTCGGCGAGCTGGGAGTCCGGCTGGGCTGCCGCGAACGCTCCGATCGCCTCGTCGACTACCGACGTCGGCTGGGCGATTCCGAGGATCGCCGTGTCGGGGCAGGCGTTCACGCAGGTCATGCAGCCGACGCAGGCGTCGAGGACGAAGTCCGGAATCTGCGGCGCCAGGCCGCTGAAGTCGCGGGTCGCCGCGGTGCCCGGCGGGATGATGCTGCGGGCAACACCCGTCTCGCTCGGCAGCTCGGCATCGGCCACGCCGCGCCGGTAGGCCTCGACCACGGACGAGTTGAAGTCGTCGACGTAGGCATGGACGTCGAGCACGGTCGAGGCGGCGGCCAGGCGCGCCTCGTGGATCTCCTTTGGCTCACCCGACGCCTTGCGGACCGGAGCCCCGAGCTCGTGGAGTGCCATCTCCTCGAGGTGACCGGCCGTCATCGCTCGCTCCATTCGCCCATTGACCGGACGAGGTCGCTGACCGACAGGACGCCGACCGGGGTCAGGCCGTCGGCCGCCGTCACGACGAGGCGATGGATCCGGCGCTCCTCCATCAGCCGGGCAGCGTCCTCGATGCTCACGCCAGGCGTGACGGTCACCGCCGGCCGGGTCATCAGGTGGCGCACGGCGAGGCCCGGCCACGAGCTCCACAACGGCTCCGTCGTGCGGGCGTGGAGCAGGTCCGTCTGGCTGATGACGCCGATCACGGAACCGTCCCAGTCGACGACCGGGAGGCCGCTCACGCGATAGAAGTCCATCATCGCCGCCGCCTCGGCGAGCGGCATGTCGACGCTCACCACGACCGGATCGCCGGTCATCAGCTCGCCGACCGTCCGGGGCTCACTCAGCGCCGTCATGGCTGCGCCTCCATCACCGTGAGTTCGGTCGATCCGACCGGGACGACGGCCGTCACCGCCGATGTCACGTCGACGACCCCGTCGTAGGCTTCGGCGATCAGGGCCAGGTTGGCATCGACGACGTTCCCGCCGCGCTTCCCGAAGAAGCGCGTGAGCTGCGGCCGGACCGCCGCCAGGAGCTCCGTTCGGGAAAAGGCCGGCCTGCTCGGCAAATGGCGTGAGCCGGAGGAACACGCCGACGAGGGCGATCCCCTGCATTCGCAGCAGGAGGTCCGGCCGAGGTGCGTGGCGACGGGCGAGCGCGGCCGTGTCGAGTGCGGCGAGATGGATCCCACGAACGAGGATCTCTCGCCGCGCCTCGACAGGAAGCGAGGCCCAGATGGCCTCCGGGTCGATCAGGCTCGACTGGACGAAGACCGTCCCGCCGTCGGCCAGGCCGCGGAGTGGATCGCCCTGGCGAAACGCCGCCACGTCGTGGAGCGGCACGAAGTCGACGTGCTCGAGCTCCCCGTGCTGGCGGATCCGCTCCTTGGCCACGGTCAGGTAATACGTCGTCGGCAGGCCCTTCTTCTCGGACCCGTACCTCGGGTAGGCCTGGACGAACAGGTCGAACAGACCCCCGACGAGCGAGGCGACGAGCTTGTTCGTCGTGACCGAGCCGAAGCCGCCGATCGAGTGGCCGCGCAGGCTGAACGAGCCCGCAGGGCGGAGGTCGAGCGGCGTGGTCACGAGGGCGAGCGGGTGACGGATGCCGAGTGTGGCGTAGCGCCGATCGGCCGGGGCTCGATGCTCGGCGAGCCAGTCGAAGACCGCGGCGATATCGCCGGCTCCGACGTCGCGCGAGCCGAGCCCGGCCGAGACCGACCGAACCCGCGGAACGAGAGCCCCTTCCGCCGCGCGGTCGTAGAGCGCGCCCTTGACTTCGCGCGTCAGCGGGTTGTCGTAGGCGGCCGGCTCGTCGGTCCGCTCGACCACGCCGATCGTGCGGGCATCGTGGGTGACGGCCCAGAGCGCCTCGGCCGAGAACGGCCGGAAGCTGGTCACGGCCACGCAGCCGACCGGCCGACCGGCCGCCCGCAGGTGGTCGACGACCGCCGTGGCCGTCTCGGCGATCGTCCCCATCGCGATCACGATGTCCTCGGCTCCTTCGCAGCGATAGGGCTGGATGGCGCCGTACGCGCGGCCGGTCAGCTCGGCCCAATCCGCGAAGGCTGCCTCGAGCTCGCCGGGAAGCCGGTCGTAGAATGCGCGCTGCCCGATCCGCCCCTTCATGTAGCTGTCCTGGTTCTGGACGACGCCGGTCATCAGCGGCTCAGTCGGATCGAACCAGCGCCGGATGCGCTCCCGCGGGTCGCCGACGAACTCGCGCAGGAGATCGTCTTCGGGGAGGCGCATCGACTCGAGGGTGTGGGTCGTCAGGAACCCGTCCTGGACGACGAAGTACGGGATCTCCGTCCGCTCCGCCACGCGCCGGGCGATCGCGGTGAAGTCGGCCGCCTCCTGGGCGTTGCGGGCGAAGAGGATCCCCCAGCCCGTGTCGGCGACGCCCATGACGTCGTCGTGCCCGGCGTGGATGTTGAGGGCCTGGCTGGTCAGCGCCCGAGCGCCGATGTGGAAGACGGCCGGCAGTCGCTTGCCGGAGATGACGTACAGGACCTCCTTCATCAGGATCAGTCCCTGGCCGGCGGTGAAGTTCGTGACCCGCGCTCCGGCCAGCGCAGCCCCTTCGGCGGCGGACGCCGACGAGTGCTCGGATTCCGGCTCAATGAACCGGAGGGGCGTCCCCCACAGGTTCGTCGCGCCGTTCGCGACGGCCGCCTGGAAGATCGCCGCCATCGTCGTCGACGGCGTGATCGGGTACGCGCAGGCGATCTCGGCGAGGCGCGTCTCGATCGACGCGATCGCCTCCGAGCCGTCGAGGATCGCCGGGGTCCCCGGGTAACGCGCCCCGCCGAGCCGCGTGCTCTTCGCGTGGGTCCGAACGGGCGGGGTCGGCTTCGACGCTGCGACTGTCATATTGCCAAGGGTCGGCTGCCGGCCGACCGGGCGCGAGGTCCAAACCGGCCCAACCGAGGGGCTGATCGGCCTGTTCGGACTCCGGCCCCTGGTCGAACGGAGGCGTTCATGGCCTGGCCGGGTCCTCAGACGCGACCCTTGGGGACCGTGTGCCAGTACGTCTTGTTGAAGACGATCTTGCCCAGGTGCCAGAGCTGGTTCGGCTTGGGCGGCCGGGGCGGATGCTCGTAGTCGAACTGGAGCAGGGTGCCCTTGCCGTCCCCGATCTCGAAGAAGCACATGACCTTGCCCAGGTAGTCGCCGTGCTTCCGGTCGATCGTCGCGCCCCTCGATCGCGGCGACGATCCGCTCGGTCACGACCGGCGCCTCGAAGTGCGCGGTCGAGCCGGCCTTCGACAGCGGCAGGTCGGTCGCGTCGCCGAGCGCGATAGACGTTCGGCCGACCGCCGACCTGGAGGGTGGCCCGGTCGGTCGGCAGCCAGCCGCCCGGCGCGGGCGCCAGCCCCGAGTCGATCAGGAACTGCTGGCCCTTGTGCGGCGGCACGAGGATGAGCAGGTCATACGGGAGCTCCTCGCCCTCGAGGCTCTGGACGACCTTGCGGTCGGCGTCGATCGTCTCGACGTTGAAGAACGTGTGCAGCTCGATGCCCTTCTGCTCGAGGATCGGGGTCGCCATCTCGGACACGCTCTCGATGGTGAACGCCCGCCCGATCGGCGAGCAGAAGTGGAGCTCGCTCTTCTCGCGCAGGCCGCGCTGGCGGAGCTCCGCCTCGATGAGGAATGCGACCTCGAGCGGCGCCGGCGGGCACTTGTAGGGCATGCCCGGCGATGCCGATGACGATCCGGCCGCCGCGTGAACGCATCGAGCGCCTGGCGGAGCTCGAGCGCGGCCTCGGCGGTGTAGAAGTGATGGGCCTCGGTGTCGAAGTGCTCGATCGCCTCGGGCACGATCCGAGATCCCGTCGCAAGGACGAGCTAGTCGTAGGCGAGGCGCTCGCCGTCGGCGAGGTGCGACGGTCTGGCTGGGCTCGTCGACCTTCTCGACCTCGCCGACCACGAGGCGCGACTCGCGGATCGAGCAGGCCTCGCTCCGGACGCTGGAGGTTGCTCGGCCCGCTCGCCGCCCATGCGCGATGTACATGAACCCCGGCTGGTAGGTGTGCTGGCCGGTCTGGTCGACGACCGTGATGCGTGACCTCGCCGGCCTTGACCTGGCGGCGGAGCTTCCTGATCAGGAGGTTGGCGGTCAGCGTCCCGCCGACGCCGCCACCGAGGATGAGGATCCGGTTCATGGCCGGCCTCAGTGCGGTCTTCTCGACGACGATCTCGTCGTAGCCGTCCCGGCCGGCGACCTCGACAAGCCGGTGGCCGGCCTTCGCGACCCACTTGGGGATGTCGGTCTTGCTGCCCGAATCGGAGCTGTAGACCGACGATCACCTGGCCCGGGTGAGCTCTCGCGGATCGCCCGGATGAGCTCCATCAGCGGACCCGGGCAGTAGCTGCCGCGGGCATCCACGATTCGCGTCGCGCCGGGGGCGGTGAGCGTGTCTGTCATGGCGGGGCGTCCTTCCTAGATGAACAGCGAGGCGTCGGCCTCGGTCATCATCTCGATGGCCGTGGCGGCGCCGGCGGGCTCGCCCATCTCGTCGATGAGGTCCTCGCGCTTGAGGCCGAACATGTCCATGGTCATCTGGCAGGGGATGAACTCGACGCCCAGGGCGGTCGCCGCCTCGAGCAGCTCGCGCGGGCTCGCGACGTTGTACTTCTTGCGGAGGCTGCCCATCATCCAGGGCCCCATCCCGAGGAAGTTCATCTTGCTGAGCTTCAGGTGATCGATGCCCGGCCGCTGCATGAGCGTCAGCATCTTCTGCATCCAGTTCTCGCCGACGATCCGCTTCTGGTCCTTGACGAAGGGCAGCAGGCCCCAGAACGTCACGAACACCTTGCAGCGGACGCCGCTCGCCGCGGCGGTCGACGACAGGATCAGGACCGGCCAGACCTTGTCGAGCTCGCCCGACCAGTTGACGATGACCAGCTCCTTGGTCTTCGCGGCCTGCTCGACCGGCACGTCTGGCGCGGCCTCGGGGAACCCCTCGACATCGGCGATCGCCTGGACGAGCGGGTCGCTCGGCAGGGCTGCCGGCCGTTCGAGTGTGGGCGTGGTCATGGCTGAAACCTCACTTCCGACGCAGGACGAAGCGGAAGACGCCGCCGTCCGCTGACTGCTCGACGATGTCGTTGCCGGTCGTTCGCGACCAGGCCGCGAAGTCCTTGACGGATCCGGGATCGGTCGCCGAGGACCTCGACCAGGCTGCCCGACGGGATCGTCTTGATCGCCTGGGCCGTCTTCACGATCGGCATCGGGCACGACAGCCCGCGAGCGTCGACGTGCTGGAGGATCTGGAGCGTCATCGTGATCTCCTTTCGGGCTAGATGAAGACGAGCTGGCCCTGGCCGGCGTTGAGGTAGAAGGCCGTGACGCCTTCGACGCCGTCGACGAGCGGGTCGAGATCGGTCGGCTCGAGGTGGAGCAGGTCCATCGACAGCGAGCAGGCCTGGACGTCGACGCCGCCGAGCTCCTTGGCCTGGCGGAGGGTCTCGGCCCAGCTGGCCTGGCCGGCTGCCCGGAGGCCGTCGACTGCCGCCCGGCCATCCGGTCCCGCCTCCGGGGCGAGCCCGTGGTCGGCGCCGATCCGGTCGGCCCGGAACGCGTCGAGCGCCCAGTACTGGAGGAAGACGTTGACCGGCTTGCCGAGGGCGGCCGCCCCGGCGGTCAGGACCGCCGCCGCCTGCAGCTTGTCGTCCGTTCCGGAGAACAGGACCAGGTTCAGGGGCTCGTCCATGGCGGTCACCTCGACGCTGTCTGGATCGGTGGGAGATTGCTGGTGGCGGCGATCTGGCCCAGCCGGGTCAGGCGACGCTCGAGGACGGATCGCATGAGGTCGCAGGCGACCATCACGTCCGGGTCGGTGAGGCGGTAGCGGACCTCGCGCCCGTCTCGCTCGGCCTCGACGATCCCGACGGCGCGGAGCACCGCCAGGTGCTGCGAGACGTTCGGCTGACTCGCCCCGATCGCCTCGGCCAGTCGGCCGACCTCGATCGGCCCGCGAGCCAGCGCGTGCAGGATGTCGAGCCGGCGCGGGCTGGCGAGCGTCTTGAGGATGTCCGCCTGGAGGATCGTGATCTCGTCCATGCCCTGACTATCGACATATGCGCAGACGCTGATGAGTGCCGGGTGGCTCGCAGACGCAGGCCACTTGGCATGGACCTCGACGCGCGCTGGAGTTTCGAGCCAACCGCACCCAGAAGTGCCAGCCGGCCCATCGCCCGCGGGGCAGATGGCTCTGGCCCGATGGCGACGAGTGGCGCTTCCATATGGCTGGCGGTACCGCCGGTCCGCGCTCCGACCGTCATGCCGAGGAGGCCGCTTCGATGAGCCCGCAGTCACGCATCGGGATGACGGCGACGTGCGTCCTCGTCGCACTCATGGCCATCGTCGCCTCGGTGCTCGGGATCGTCGCGCGCGGGACCGGCGCATTCACCACCGTGACCAGCGCGCGCGGCGAGACCTACGACATGGCGACCACCGGCGTGTACGCGTACAACGCCCAGCGGGTCGTCGCCGAGGGCGTGGGCTGGGACATCGTGACGCTCCTCGTGGCAGTACCTGCCCTCCTCCTGGCGGTCCCGTTCGTGGCCCGTGGGTCGTTCCGCGGTCGACTGTTCGCTGCCGGGGCCCTCGGCTACTTCCTCTACCAGTACCTGGAGTACTCGGTGACATGGGCGTTCGGCCCGCTCTTCATGCTGTTCGTTGCCATCTACGCCACGAGCCTGATCGGCATCGGGTGGATTGGCTGGAGCCTGGTGACGGACCACCCGGCGGGCTCGCTCGGAGAACGCTTCCCGAGGCGGGCGTGGGTCGCCCTCAACCTTGCGATGAGCGGGTTGCTGACCGTGATGTGGCTCGGGCGGATCGCCGACGCGATGCGTGGCGACCCGGGGCTGCTGCTGGGCGAGACGACGCTGACCGTCCAGGCCCTCGATCTCGGTCTGGTCGTTCCGATCTCGATCCTCAGCGCCGTCCTCGTCTTCCGCCGGAGCGAGATCGGCTACGCCCTGGCGGGGGCCTACGGGGTGACGTTCGCGCTCATGAGCGCCGCGATCACCGGGATGCTCCTGTCGGCGGCGGTCATCGAGGGTTCGCTCGAGGTGGTCCCCGTCGCGATCTTCGGACTGGCCGCGACGGCCGCCGTCGCGATCCTGATCCGTGTCTACGGGACCTCGCGAACGAGCCAGAGCCTGCGCGGCAATCGCGGCTCACCGTCGCGGGCCCCAGTCGGAGGGTGACGTCGTTGGTTAGGGGCGGGTCCGGATCCTGAACCCGCGGAAGGAGGTAGTCGAGATGCTTCGCGTCGTGATCGGCCTGGTGCTGCTGGCTCACGGGATCGGCCACAGCATGGGGCTCGTGCAGATCCTCAAGGTCGCCACGGTGAACCCCGACTGGCAGGGTGACTCCTGGCTCCTGACCGGAATTGCCGGGATGACCGCGACCCAGATCGTCGGCAGCCTGTTGTGGACCGGCTCGATGATTGGGTTCGCGCTGTTGGCCGCCGTGGTCATGGGCTGGCTGCCGGTTGCCTGGTTCACGCCGTTGGCGATCGGCGCGTCGCTCGCCTCGCTGATCGGAGTGCTGCTCTTCCCGATTGCGTTCCCGACCTTCAGCACGATTGCCGCCGTCGTGGTCGACCTCGTCGTGCTCGTCGCGGCGACCTGGTTCCACTGGCTTCCGAGCGACCTTCCGGCCTGACCGATGACCCGAGCAGAGGGGCAGGGACAGCGATGATGGGTACGCCAGAGAACTCCAGGACCTGGACGATCGAGCGCCAGATCGCCACCGACTTCGCCCGCGACAAGGTCGCGAAGGCGCTCTACGAGGTGATCTGCGATGGCGTCCGCTTCGGCCCGTGCGACCTGCCGACGAGCGAGGATCGCGAGTGGATCCGGGGAGCGATCGCGCTCCCGATCCAGGAGGCGACGGAGGTTGCCCTGCGCGTCCTCGCCTGGCGCCTCACACAAGCCCTGGAGCAGGCGCCGAACGGGCTCCAGGACCGGTTCGACTCGAGCCACCGCTGGGCCGAGCTCGGCTGGGAGTGATGACGGGTGGCCCGGATCCGTGACGCCCGCGGATCGGGCGAGCGTCCCGGCCAGCCGCCCGGCTAGCTTCCTCCGCCGCTCGACCGCAGCTTGGCCATGTAGGCGGCCGCCTGCGCCCGTCGTTCGAGGTTCAGCTTGGCGAGGATCGAGCTGACGTAGTTCTTGACCGTCTTGTCCGACAGGAAGACCTCGGCGGCGATCTCCTTGTTCGTCTTGCCCTCGGCAACGAGCAGCAGGATCTTCTGCTCCTGGGGAGTCAGGCTGGCCAGCTCGTCAGCAGCCCCGCCGGTCGCGATCCGCCGCACCCGCTCGAGGACCTTCTCGGTGACCGCCGGATCGAGGAGCGACTCGCCGCGGCCGACCGCCTCGAGCGCGCTGACGAGGTCGCGCGCCCGGATCTGCTTGAGCAGGTAGCCGCTGGCACCGGCAACGATCGCCGACAGGACCGCCTCTTCGTCCGGGTACGACGTGAGCATCACCACCCGCGTCTCCGGCCGCTCGGCGCGGATCTCTCGACAGGCCTCGACCCCGGAGCCGTCGGGGAGCCGGACGTCCATGACCACGATGTCGGGTTCGTGCCGATGCGCCTGCGCCACCGCTTCGGCGGCCGTCCCGGCCTCAGCCACGACCTCGAAGCCCTCGCGCCTGTCGAGCAGGGCCACGAGCCCCTGCCGGACGACCTCGTGGTCGTCGACGACGAGCAAGCGCAGCGGTCGAGTCACCGTGTCGCCGGCCATCTGGCCTCCTGTTCGCTCGGCCCCATTGGCCCGAGGCTACTCGGATGCGCCGTTCGCACCACCCAACTCCGCGATGATACGGGTGCCGGCGCCCTCTGTACTCTCGATCGACAAGTGGCCGCCGTGGCGGTTCGCCCGGCCGGCCATGTTGGCCAGGCCCTGGTGAGCTGGACCCCGATCGGCATACGGCTCGAACCCGACGCCGTTGTCGTTGACCTCGAGCCGGACTGAAGACCCGGCGCGGCGAAGCACGATCGAGGCACGCGTCGCGTGCGAATGCCGGACCACGTTCGAGAGCGCCTCGCGAGTGATGTGGAAGATCGGCGCGCGAGCGTCCTCGGGCAGGGCCGCCGCCGCTGCCGGATCGATCGCCGTCTCGATCTCGATCAGCGAGTTGAGCCGGACCTCCTCGGCCATTGCCAGCAGCGAGCCGACCAGGTCGCGCTGGTCGAGCAGCTCAGGTCGGAGGCCCATGATGAAGTTGCGGATGTCGCGGATCGTCATGTGCAGCGCATCGATCGCCCGATCGACCCGGATGCGGGCCTCGGCCGGATCGTCGGACGCCACCTCCGGCAGGTCCTCGAGCGACAGACCGACCGCGTAGATGCTCTGGATGATCCCGTCATGGAGATCCTTGGCGATCCGCTCGCGCTCGTCCACGATCGCCAGCCGAGCAACCTGCTCGTGGAGTCGGGCGTTCTCGATCGCGATCCCGGCATGGAGGGCGAACATCTCGACGAGCGACTGGTCGCCCTCGGAGAACTCTGGCGCCCCCGTCTTCTCGGTCAGGTAGAGGTTGCCGACCGACACGCCCCGGACCCTGATCGGCACGCCAAGGAACGAGTGCATCGGAGGGTGGTGGGCGGGAACCCCGAGCTGTCCGGATGCGCCGAGATCTCCGGGATCCGGAGCGCCCGACCCTCGCGGACGATCAGCCCAAGCAGGCCGTGGCCACGTGGCGGGTCACCGATCCGCTCTCGGTCCTCCGGGTTGATGCCGGCCGTCACGAAGCGCTCGATGACGCCAGCGGCGTCGACGATGCCGAGCGCGGCGTAGCGCGCCCGGACCAGGTCGCGAACCCGATCGACGATCAGCTGGAGGGTGGCATCGGCGTCGAGGATGCCGGCGATCGCCCGGGTGGCCGCATCGAGGGCGGCCAGGTGCTCGCTGGCCTGCGCCAGCTGGACCTGCGCCTGGAGCAGCTCGGTCGCGGCGGTCTGGTCGGTCACGCCCCGAAGGCTACCAGCGGCAGCCGCGCGGGTGGGCCGGCCGGCCTGTCGGAATCGGGCCGTTTGGCGGCTGGCCGGACCGGATCGCGGTCGCACCATCGCACGATGAGCGACCGCGACACCCCGGGCACCAGCGCGTGCCGGCTCCGAGCTCCGGTCCGGCTCCGGAGACGGTGGGCTACCTGTGCGCTCCCGGTGGGCCGCGCAGGCGGCCCGCGATGACCGTGCTGCCGACGGTCGACCGACCCCGGGCCATGCGCCCCGCGATCAGCCAGATCGTCCTCGCGACCGACCTGGGCCCTGCCTCCGATGCCGCGACCGACGAGGCGTTCCGACTGGCAGCGGCCTTGGGCGCGAAGCTGCTGGCCGTCAGTGTGATCGACCCGCGGACCCTCCAGCTGCCCGGCGGGCGGTTCGGGCGACGGATCGACCAGGAGCGCTCGCGGCGCGAGACGGCCGCTGCCGAGCTCGTCGTACGCGGACGTCGCGACCAGGTCCCGACGACGTTCCTGATCTGGGAGGGCGATCCGGCCGACTCGATCCTCGAGGCGGCCCAGTCCGAGGGCGCCGATCTCATCGTCGTCGGCAGCCACGGCCGGGGCGGCCTCGAGCGCGCACTCATCGGCAGCGTGTCCGACCAGGTGATCCGTCGCGCGCCCTGCCCGGTCCTCGTGGTCCGACCGACCGCCGGAGGTCCTCCCGCCTAGGCCTGCTCGTGCAGCGTTTGACAGGCTGCCGGATCGGGCGCACCGTGAGAAGCGTACCCGCGTCGGATCGATGCGCGGCGCCCATCGGGCGCATGCGGACCCTGGCGCCCGGTGGAGGATCTCGTCGCGGACTCCAGATGGGGTCTCGGACTTCCTGCCGGTCAAAGCCGAGGGCCGCGCGACCGTCACCCAGCGTGGGTTACGGACGGCCGACGTCAGGAGCAGTCCCATTCGAATCGCATTCGCATCGACGTATCCGCCACGCCACTGTGGCATCGCCACCTTCACCCGTGACCTGTCGCAGGCGATGGACAACCGGGAGATCGTCGCCCTCACCCCGCCCGACCAGATCGGTTCCTATCCGACCGAGGTCCACCACCGCGTCCGCCGTGATGAGCGGCAGGACTACTCATTGGTGGCCCGTGCCCTCGACCGATGCCGGATCGACGGCGTGTCGATCCAGCACGAGTACGGGATCTGGGGTGGCGACGATGGCGAGCACGTCCTTGACTTCGTCGAATGCCCTGCGCATCCCGACCGTGACCACGCTTCATACCGTCCTGCGCCATCCATCGCCGAGCCAGCGCCGGATCCTCGTCGAGCTCGTCCGGGCGACCGACGCGACGGTCGTCATGTCGCGGGCGGCGGCGTCGCTGCTGAGCGATGCGTATGGCGTCGATCCCACGCCGGATCGATGTGATCCCGCACGGCGTGCCAGAGCTCCCGCTCGTCAATCCCGAGACGATCAAGCCGACCCTCGACCTCGCCGGGCGGTCGGTCATCCTGAGCTTCGGCCTCCTCGGACCCGGCAAGGGCTACGAGCTGGCGATCGCGGCAATGCCGGCCGTCGTCGAGGCCATCCCGAACGCTCGCTACGTGATCGTCGGAGCGACCCACCCTGAGCTGCTGCGACGCGAGGGCGAGGCGTATCGCGAGCGGCTTGCGGCGCGGGTCGCCGAGCTCGGCCTGAGTCGAGCACGTCCAGTTCGTCGACCGGTTCGTCGGGCGACAGTCGAGCTCGGTCGCTGGCTCGAGGCCGCGGACATCTTCGTGACGCCGTACCCGAACCTCGAGCAGATCGTGTCCGGCACGCTGTCGTACGCGATGGGCGCCGGCAAGGCGATCGTGTCCACGCCGTACGCCTACGCAGCGGAGCTCCTGGCCGGTGGTCGCGGCGTGCTGGTCGAGCCGGGCTCGCCTGCGTCGCTGTCGGCCGCGTTCATCGACCTCCTCCGAGACGAGCGACCGACGAGCGGCCGTCGGGCGTCGCGCCTACGAACACAGCCGGCGCATGATCTGGTCGGAGGTCGGAGCGGCGTACCAGCGGCTGTTCGCCCGGGTAGCCGCCGGACCGATGCCCGCTCTCAGCAGAGCGATCGAGCGCCGCCTTCGCCGATGCCTGATCGGCAGGCCCTCTTCCCGGTCAGCCGGATCCATCTCGACGAGCTGACCGGTGACCTCGGGATCATGCAGCACGCCATCGGAGTCGGCCCGATCCAGCCCACGGCTACTGCACCGACGACGTCGCCCGTGCGCTCCAGGTCGACCTGCTCCACGCCGGCGAGCTCGGCTGGACGCTGATCGCTCCGAGTGCCGGCCGATCGATGCGCGTTCCTCGAGGCGGCGTTCGACCCGGCGACCGGTCGGTTCCGCAACTTCCGCTCCGTCGACGGCCGGTGGCTCGATGACGACCGGCTCGGAGGACGCCATGCTCGGGCCGTGCTCGCGCTGGCCGAGGCTGCGACGACCGCCGGCGATCCGGGTTGTCCGAGTGGCGGCCGGCGACCTGTTCGATCGGGCGCTGCCCGCCTGCCTTCGGCTGACCTGACCTTCGGCCGGTGGCCGCGGCCACGATCGGCTGCGCGCTGGTCGCGGCCGACGGGGGAGCGGCCGCCGAGCCGAGGCGCTGCCGCCTGCTGGCGAACGTCCTCTGGCTCGCCGCTGGGTCGACGACCGGCGATGGCCCCGCCTGGCCGTGGCCCGAACCGACCCTGACCTACGAGAACGGCATCGCTGCCGCGCGCCCTCATCGTGGCCGGCGTGACGCTCGGCGACGCGGGCGATGGCCGATCGGGGCATGCGCCTGCTCGACTGGCTCATCGCCGTCCAGACCGCGTCCCGTGGCCACTTCTCGCCGGTCGGCAACCGGGGCTGGTGGCCGCGCGGCGGCGAGCGCGGCGGCGTTCGACCAGCAGCCGATCGAGGCGACCGCGCTGCTCCTTGCGGCCGAGGCCGCGCTCGACCGACACCGAGCGATCCAGCGCTACTGGGCCGCGATGGAGCGCGCGTACGCCTGGTTCCTCGGCGCACAACGACCTCGGATGGCGCGGTCGCCGATCCCGGACGTGGCGCGTGCCACGACGGGCTGACCCCGCTCGGCGTCAACAGGAACCAGGGGGCGGAGTCGACCTTGATGTGGCTCCAGGCCTTGGAACGGATCCGGATCGCGCGTCGCTCGCCCGCGGCGCTTCGGCCGAACTGCGGCCGCCCGATCCGGCAGAGGGCAGGCGACGACGGCATGACGACCGTCCGGAGCAACGAGCTGTTCGAGCGCGTCGCGACTAATCCGATCCTGACCGCCGCCGACCTGCCCTACCTGGCGAACTCGGTCTTCAACCCCGGCGCCGCACGCGTCGGCGACGAGACGCTCCTGCTCGGCCGGGTCGAGGACCTGCGCGGGATCTCCCAGCTCCACGTCGCCCGCAGCCCCGACGGGATCCAGGACTGGCGGTTCGACCCGACCGCACTGCTGATCCCGGACCCGAGTCGACCATCCCGAGGAGATCTGGGGCTGCGAGGACCCCCGCCTCACGTGGCTGCCCGAGCGCGACTGAGTGGGCGATCGCCTACACGGCGTACAGCCGCGCGGCCCGCTCGTGTCGCTGGCGACGACCGCCGACTTCAGGTCGCGTCCGCCGGCTGCGGGCCGGTGATGCCGCCCGAGGACAAGGATGCGGCGCTGTTCCCGCGCCGGATCGACGGTCGCTGGGCGATGATCCACCGACCGTCGCCGATCCGCGGCAATGCGCACATGTGGGTCTCGTACTCGCCGGACCTGCGCCACTGGGGCGACCACGAGCTCATGCTCGAGGCGCGCGACGGCGCGTGGTGGGATGCCGGCAAGATCGGCCTGGGTCCGCCGCCGCTCGAGACGCCAGAGGGCTGGCTGACCATGTACCACGGCGTCCACTACACCGGCGACGGCCCGATCTACCGGGTCGGCTTCGCTCTGCTCGACCTCGAGGATCCGACGATCGTGATCCGCCGCAGCGACGAGTGGGTGTTCGGCCCGGACGAGCGCTACGAGCGCGAGCGGCGACGTCGACAAGGTCGTCTTCCCATGCGGCTGGGTCGTCGACGCCGACCGCAACCAGGCTCCTGCTCTACTACGGCGCGGCCGACACGAGCATCGGGGTCGCGACCGCCAGATTGAGCGACGTGATGGCCGACGTCCTGGCCAGCCCGATGCCCGAACCGCGTCGCCCGTCGAGACCGCCCAAGCCCTGACCTAAGGCTTGGCGGCCCGAATGCGGATGAGCAGCGCGTCGTAGCCCGAACCGGACTTCGTCCCGACCGCCATCACGAATTGTCCCGCCTCGAGCGCGTCAGCGGTCGCCTTCTGACCATGGCTCCGGAGCCGCGTGGCCGATCCGATCGTGAACGTGGTCGACACGCCGTCGGCGCCCTTGACCGTGACCGCTGTCGCACTCGCCGCGCTGACCACGCCCCGCTCGAAGTGCACGTCGGCCGTCGAGCCATCGCGCCTGAGAACAGTGGCCTCGCCGCGCAGGATCCGGCCGGCGCGCGCCGGCGGATCGACCGCGGTCAGCGACGCATCGAGGATGGGGCTGGCAGGCGGCGGGCCCGAGGCGGCCAGGATCGATGGGACGACCGCCACGCCGACGAGCCCGGTGGCGAGGACGACGACGGCGGCGCGACGTGCGCCGAAGCTGCGGATTCGAGCGAGCATCGTTGATGACTCCCGGGCGACCGGCGGTCCGGAGGATGGGCCGCGGTCGGTCGCCGAACGACCGAAGCATCGCTCGGCTCGAGCGTCGCCGACCACCGCGCCGAGCCCCCGCCGGGTAAGCCCGACGTAAGACGCCGAGCACGCGACTTGCCCGAACCGCTCCGATGCGGTAAGAACCGCCCGTGCGCCGCCAGCCCTTCATCGCGTTCGCCGCGCTGCTCGTCGCCGGCGGAGCCGTCCTCGCCTGGCCGTCATTGGCCCAGCTGGCGGAGATCCCGGTGCCTGCCGGGGCCGTCATCCCGGCTACCGCCGGCATCGGCTTCGAGGCGACGCCGGGAGTCCCTCCGACCGCCGTGCAGTCGGAGGAACCCAAATCGACCCCGACGCCCGAACCGACCCCGACGCCGGTCATCAGCCTCCCGCCCCGCCCCGAGCCCTACGTCGCTCCGGCCCGCAGCGCCGACGGTCCCGCCCCGGCCGACCCGCGCCTCCTGCGCAGCTACCGCTGGCCGCTGGCCAACGGCCGGATCACCGGTCCGTTCGGGCCGAGCCCGCTCGGCGCGCTGATCGTTGGGGGCGAGCGCTTCCACGACGGTCTCGACGTCGCCTCGTTCTGCGGCGACATCGTCATGGCGGCCCACGACGGCCGCGTCCTCGCCGCCGGCCGGAGGTTCGACCCGTACATCGGCTGGGTCGGCTCGCTCGTCCCGCATACGCTGCGGATGGAGCGGCTTCACAAGTGGTACGAGCTGCCGATCACCGTGATCGTCGATGACGGCGACGGCTACCGGGCGATCTACGCCCATCTCAATGCCGTGTCGGTCAAGCCGGGCCAATGGGTCCGGGCCGGCCAGCAGCTCGGCTGGGAGGGCGCGACCGGCTTCGCGACCGGCTGCCACCTCCACTTCGGGTTGTTCAGCCCGCTCGAGTCGAGGCGATTCGAGCTCCGCCCGGATGTCCACCAGCGGACGAAGTACCCACGCTTCGAGATCGCCCGGATAGACCCGCTCGTCGTGCTGCCGGCGCTGCCACCGGGAAAGACCGCCGGCCCATTCCCGTTGCCGTCACAAGCGCCGCTGGCCAGCGCAGCCCCGAAGGGATCAGGAGGCCTCGGGCTCGTCCCGCCGGTAGCGCCGAGCGGTCAATGAGTAGGCCGGCAGTCGACGCAGCAATTCGGACAGAGCGGCTGCCGGCCGGCCGTCGCGCCCCTCGACGGCCAGGAGCGAGTCGGTCGACGTCGCCTCGGCCGGCCGGGCGTCGACGATCGCCAGATCGATCGCGGTCCTGCCCGGTTCGCTCGGTCCGAGTGGCTCGACGAGAACAGACGGGAACTCGTCAGGCTCGAACTCCGCCCGGACCTCTGCATCCGCGTGCCAGCGGGGCCGGCGCAGGAGGATCCCGCGCCAGCCGTCGGCCGTCTCCGCGGTCACGGTTCCGTCACCCGGTTGCGGCCACTCCGAGATCGCCTCGCCACGGGCCCAGAGCGCAGCCTGGTGGAGGAGGGCGTACTCGTCCAGGTCGGCGTAGCTCGACAAGGCATCCGCCGGCGATCGGTCGCCGAACAGCGCCCGGATGCTCGGCGCGAAGACCTCGGCCAGGTCGAGGTCGATCGCCCGGACCGTCCGGTGGAAGTAGACCTGGCGATACATGAACAGGCGGGCGGTCAGGAACATCTCGAGCGCCCCGAGGCCCGGCTCATAGATCGTCAGGCCACGTTCGCTGACGAACGAGTAGCGGCGGAGCCGCTCGACGTCGACCGGCCCGATCGCCACCCCCGCGAAGTACGCATCGCGCCGGACGTAGTCCAGGTTGTCCACCGTGAACACGCCGGACAGGAGCGGCTGGAGCCAGCGCACCCAGCGCGGCATCGTCGGATCGGCGAGTGCCGGCTTGGAGATCAGGAACGCGACCCAGCGCGGGTCGATCGCCTCGCCCGGGGCGAACCCATCGCGGACCGGCAGGACGCCCGGAGCGCGGCGCAGGCCGCGCGATCAGCTCGCCGAGCTCCCGCTCGACGATGAGCTGCGAAAGGTCCTCGTGGCTGAGCGTCTTCGCCGCCGGTCGGCGAATGTCGGCCGGAGCGGGGTAGGCAGCGAGGACGTGGTCGTCGAAGAAGTGGGCGAACGGACCATGGCCCACGTCGTGGAGCAGCCCGGCCACGCGGAGGGTCTCGACGACGAGCCCTTCGGACGGGATGCGGCGCCGCCGGGTCGGCGTCGGCCAGCGCGGTCCGCAGGGTCGGGTAGAGGTGAGCGCGCCCAGAGCCCGGCCTCATGCATCACCCCCAGGCCATGGGTGAAGCGGCTGTGCTCGGCCGTCGGGAACACCCAGCGTGCGCTCTGGAGCTGGCTGATCCGGCGCAGCCGCTGGACCCACGCGGTGTCGAGCAGGTCCTCCTCGGCCACGGCCTCGGCGGGCAGCTCGAAGGCCGCCGAGGCGCCGGGTCGAGCCGCTTGGTCAGCTCGATGTACCCGTGGATCGGGTCGCTGATGAGGTTCACCGCCGAGAACGGGTGGCGGCGCATCAGGAGCCGGATCAGGGTACCCAGGCGCGCTTGCCGGTCGACCATGCCGACAGATTGCCTCGTTTGTCGCGAGCCCGCACACGGACCGTGTACCAGTGGCCGCGGGTCCGGTCGGTGAGCGTCAACGAGGTCCGCGTGGTCCCAGTTCGGATCTGGACGTAGGCGCCGGTATCGACCCGCAGCGCTACGTCGTAGCTCTTGACCCCGGCCGTGTGGGTCTGGAGCCTCGGGTCACTGGCCGTCCAGGTGAAGCGGACCGTCCGGCCGCTGACCGACCGGGTCTTCATCCGGGCGATCGGGGCCGTGCGGTCAGGGCCTTCGATGAACACGATCGAGGCGTAGGTCGAGCCGTTCGACCGGCGGGCGACCCCGACCCCCAGGTAGTTGTAGCGGGACGACATCAAGAGCGCCCAGTGGGCCGGGCTCTGGCGCCACAGCTTGTAGACGAACTTGGCCGCGGTCGACCCCCAGCGGGCGGTCGTCATCCCGATGTCCTCGCCACAGCGGTACCAGTAGATCGCCCGCTTGGTCATGGCATCGCAGGCCTGGCCGTCGACGCTGTCGTGGCTCAGCGTTCCGCGGGAGGCCATCCAGGTCGCGCGCTCGCCGGCGAGGCCGGCCAGGCGGGAGTCGTTGCGCAGCGCGCGCAGGCCGTGGGCCGCCCGGTCCCGGTTGATCCACGAACGCAGCGAACTCTCCATCGTCGACTCGGTCGACGCCTGGATGGGGGCTGGCAGGCTGATCGCGATCGCGCTCAGCATGAGGACAGCCGCGACCACGGCGAGACCGCGCCGGCCGCGTGCAGGGGCACTCTGCATGGGATAGGTAGAGTAACCGACCGAGACGCGACGTGTCAGTCGCGCACGTATCGGTCGGCCGCGTCGTGCACGATCGAGGCGATCTCGGCGCGCAGCTCGGGCGGCTCGAGGACCTCGACGTCCGCCCCCCAGCCGAGGATCCAGCTGCGGATCTCGAGCGTGCCCGACACCCGCGCTCGCCAGGTCAGCCAACCGTCGTCGGCGTCCAGCAGCTCCTCGCTCGGGTGCCAGCGGGTCTCGCGGACGCGCCCGGCAACTGCTGGCGAGAAGCGCAGCACGACCTCGACGACCGGCTGGTCGGCGATGATGTCCCAGGCCGCCGGGAACGTCTCCTCGATCGATCCCTCGACCGGTGGCACGAACGTCTCCGCGGTCAGGCTCACCGCCTCGATCCGCTCGAGCTTGAATGTCCGGATCGCCCGGCGCGTCTCGTCCCAACCGATCAGGTAGAGCGCGCGGGTGGCGATGGACGGCTCGATCAGGTATGGCCGGACCCGCGTCCGGCGGGTCCCCTTCGTCGGGTCGTAGGTGCCGCCGCGATAAGCGATCTCGACGACTCGCCGCTCGGCCCAGGCCCGGGTCAGGCGCTGGTTGATCGTTCGCTCGGTCGCGTCGTCGGTGGCCCGCTGCGACAGCAGGTCGAAGGTCCGCAGCACGTGGGTCGCCAGGACCTCGGGCAGGCCCGACGCGAGCTTCTGGAAGGCCGCCGCCAGGTCCGGGTCGTACGCGTCCGAGTAGCGCGCCATGAGCCGGGCCGACAGGAACACGGCCATCGCCTCGGCCTGGGTCAGCCGGAGGGCCGGCAACAGCCCCTTCTCGTCGAGCCCATAGCGCCCGCCTTCCTCCCAGATCGGGATGAGCAGCTCGTCCTGGATCGCGACGAGATCGCGATAGGCGGTCCGCTTCGACATCCCGACGGCCTGGGCGATCTCAACCGGGGTCGCGCCGCGCTCGCCGCGGCTTTCGAGAAACGTGACGACCCGGTAGAAGCGGGCGGTCCGATCGCGCTTCGCGCTCAGCCGGTCGCGCTCGTCGTCGATCATCGAGAACGGCTCCCGGGCCCGGTCGGTCGAGGCGTCATCGTCAGCCGGTCGGTGGCAGGATCGTTCGCGGATGATCCCGATCGGTCGCATCGAGCTCCATCCGGATCGTGCCCTGGATACCGTCTGCCCGGAGCGCGGCCGCGGGCCCGTTGACGCTGCCGGTCACCCGGCCGAGCTCGCCGTCCATGAACACCCAGTAGTCGAGCTGCCCACGCCATCGCCGAAGCGTATCGTCGCCGACGAGCCAGCGGGCCTGGGGGATCGCGGCGACGAACGTCGGACCGTCAACGGCCACTCGGCAATGACGGCCGCGCGCTCCCTCGACGAACTCGACGCCGTGGTTCTCGGCGGTCGTCCTGATCCCCTCGCCGAGGGCCGTGCCCAGGATCTGGACGTCGACCAGGGCGTCGTCGGCCACGGATGGCGGTGCCGGGATCCAGCCGGCCGGGGGCTCGCGACTCCACGCGGCCGCCCCGATCCGGGCGATACCGAAACGCCCCAGCCGGACGTTCGAGGCCACGTCTGCGGTCCAACGGAGGTCGAGCTCATCGCGGACCCCGGTCAGCCCGACCGCCCCGACTGGTCGTCCGTCGACGTCGCCCGACAGGTGCAGGTCGAGGATGGCACTGGCCCCAGCCGCCAGCTGACCGTCGCACGGCGGGGGTTCGCCGCTGCCGTTGCCGGGAGGCCCGAACCTCGAGCTCAGTGCCCCGGAGTCGCGCAGCGCGATGTCGTTGGCGATCGCCGCGCCGGCAAAGACCGTTCCTGCCGTCAGCGTCATGGCGATCCCGATCGCCGACCCGGCGACGAGCCGGGACCGGCGCATCGCCGTCTCTCCGAGCACGCGGCGCGCGATGCCGAGCCCGGCGAACATGCTCGTCGCGGTCAACGCGAGCAGCCACGGGTAGGCCGATTCGAGCGACGGCAGGAGCGTCTGCGGCCCTCGCCCGAGGAGCTGGTTGAGGACGCCGCCGAGCGACGGGACGAGCAGCAGCCCGGCGCCCAGCCCGAGCCAGACGATCCCCGCGAAGGCGCGATCGCCCCGCGCGACCGGCGGCCAGAAGACAGCGGCCAGCGCGATTGCCATCGGCAGCGTGGCCGCCGCACCGACGAGCCCGTCGATTGGGCCGCCCGGGCGGTAGCCGAGCACCACGTAGAGCGCCCCGAGGAACCACAGGGCCGTCAGGGCGATGGCCACGAGTCGCAGCTCGAACGTGCGGACCCTCACGGACCGCAGTCTAGCCGGGGCGCGCCCGTGAACCCGCGGCGCGTCCGTCGCGGATCGACGATCGAGCGGAGGGCGCCTGAAGTACCAACGCCAGTGGGACCTTGAGCCCATCGATCCGTACCTGGACCGGGTAGACAGTGGTCCTATCGGGCGACCTCTCCGGACACCACCGGAGCCGATTCCCCGTGGGCGGTGGCAACGAGCCAGAGAGAGCCAGGTAACGTGGGTCATGGCCGAGCAGCGACGCACCGGCGGCACCAAGGCATCGGGTCTTCGATCCCGGGCCGCGGGTTCGTGGCCGGAGCGCGAGACGGTCGCCGCGGGCGGGTCTGGATCGGTCATCTCCACCAGGCGCGCCATCCGGGCGACGAGGCCGGAACCGGCGTTCCCCTGGCGGGACACGGCAACGCTGGCGACCTACCGGATGCTCCTGACGAAGGGCCTCAACCCTGAGGAAGCGGCGAACCTGACCGCGTTCCTGTGCGGGATCCCCATCGGCGAGCTGCAGTGGAAGCTGATCGAGGTCAACCGCCTCCTGTTCCTCCGACGGCTGAACCAGAACGGTTCGTGGGGGGCGTTCGACGGCGCACCCGGGAGAACTCATTGAGGACGAGCGTCGCATCGAGGCTCGCTCCCGCGTCTCGACCCTAAGCAATCTTCGAATCCATCCCCTGAAGCGGCGCCGAATCCTCCTCCCGGCGCCGCTTCAGGCATTCCCGGGGTGCGCGCTACGCGTTCGATTACACTCTCCCGGTCCCTGGTATCGGAGGAGGATCCAATCATGCGCAGCACGCTGCGGGCCGGCGCCTTCGCGCTCACTGCCCTATTCGCCGTGGCGGCCTGCACGAGCGGAGGCGCCAGCCAGGCTCCGGCGTCGTCGACACCTGCCCCCAGCGCGGCACCGCCAAGCGCGGCGCCCGCGACCCCGACCGCCAGCCCGAACGCATGCGCCAAGGAGAACCTGACCCTGGTCGTCCCGGGCAAGCTCACGATCGGAACCGACAATCCGGCCTTTCCGCCCTACTTCTTGCCGAGAACCGGCGGAAACACCGAGCCGTGGGACAAGGATCAGGGCGACCCGACGACCGGCGAAGGCTTCGAGAGCGCGGTCGGCTATGCCATCGCGGACAAGCTAGGGTTCACCAAGGACCAGGTCGCCTGGCTGGTCGTGCCGTTCAACAACTCGTACGCACCCGGCCCCAAGACGTTCGACTTCGACCTCAACCAGGTCACAGCCACCGCGGCCCGGGCCGAGTCGGCCGACCTCACCGACGGTTACTACTTCGGCCCTCAGACCGTCGTGACGCTCAAGTCCAGCCCGTTCGCCAAGGCCACGACGATCGCCGAGCTCCAGTCGGCCAAGTTCGGCGCCCAGGTCGGCACGACGAGCCTCGACGCGATCAACAACGTCATCAAGCCGACCAAGGAAGCCAGCGTCTACGACTCGAATGACGCGGCGGTCCAGGCGCTCGGGAACAAGCAGATCGATGCCATCATGGTCGACCTGCCGACGTCCGACTACATCACCAACGTCCAGCTCGACAAGGCCACCGTCGTCGGCACCCTCGACCAGGGCACGCCCGAGCACTTCAGCGCCGTCCTGGCCAAGGACAGCCCGCTGACGGCGTGCGTCAACGGGGCGATCAAGGCGCTGACCGACGCCGGCACCCTCGACAGCCTCGTCGCGAAGTACCTGCCGTTCAGCACGGCGCCCGTCCTCAAGCCCTGAGCCAGGCGCCCCGAAGAGGGCGACGAGATGTCAGGCCTGTCCGGAAGCGGCCCGGGCGACACCGGAGACCTGATCGGCCTCCGGGATCGCGCCGGGCCGCGGCTCGTCCATGAGCGGGCCAGCTCCCGCCGGGCGACCGTCATCGCCACCGTCAGCACGATTGCCTTCTTCACGGTCCTCGGCCTGATCGTGATCAACGCGCCTGGCTGGCCGCAGGTCCAGGCCAAGTTCCTCAACGGCAAGGTCTTCGTCGACTCGTGGCCGCTGATCGTCCGGGCCTTCTGGATCAACGTCCAGCTGTTCCTGCTGGCCGAGCTGTTCATCCTGCCGCTCGGGCTGTTCATTGCAATCATGCGCAGCCTGCCCGGGGCCGTCTTCCTGCCGGTCCGGATCCTGTCGACGGCGTACGTCGACATCTTCCGGGCGCTGCCGGGCGTTCTGGTCATCTACATCCTCGGCTTCGGGATCCCCGGGCTCGGGCTGGCCGGCGTCCCCGTCGAGCCGTTCCTGTATGCCGTCATCGCGTTGACCCTGATCTACTCCGCCTACGTGTCCGAGGTCTACCGGGCCGGGATCGACTCGATCCACCCGAGCCAGGAGGCGGCGGCGAGGTCGCTCGGCCTGACCCGGATCCAGGCGCTCCGCCACGTGATCGTGCCGCAGGCCGTGCGGCGGGTGATCCCACCGCTGCTCAACGACTTCATCGGCCTCCAGAAGGACACGGTCCTGGTGTCGTTCATCGGGGTCGTCGAGATCTTCCGCCAGTCCCAGATCCGGCAGGCCGGCGCATTCAACTTCACCCCGTACATCGCCACGGCCCTTGTCTTCCTGATCCTGACGATCCCGCTCGCCCGGCTCACCGACGTGCTCGTGGAACGCGACCGCCGGCGCAGCGCCGCGACCGCCCGGTGACCGAGCCGGTCGCTGCCGTCCGGATCGAGGGCCTCCACAAGTCGTTCGGCGAGCTCGAGGTGCTCCGCGGGATCGACCTCGACGTGGCGCGCCACGAGGTCGTCTGCCTGATCGGAGCGTCCGGCTCGGGGAAGTCGACCCTGCTTCGCTGCGTCAACCTGCTCGAACCGATCGACGCCGGCCGGATCGTCCTCGAGGGCGAGGAGATCAGCGCCCCCGGCGTCGACGTGAACCGCGTCCGGCGCCGGATCGGGATCGTCTTCCAGGCGTTCAACCTGTTCCCGCACATGAGCGTGATCGACAACGTGACCCTGGCCCCGCGCAAGGTCCTCGGGACCCCGCCGGCAACCGCTGCAACGGAGGCCGAGGAGCTCCTGGCCAGGTTCGGGCTGGCCGACAAGCGGGACGAGTTCCCGGACCGCCTGTCGGGCGGCCAGCAGCAGCGGGTGGCGATCGTCCGGGCGCTGGCGATGAAGCCGGACCTGATGCTCCTCGACGAGATCACGAGCGCCCTCGACCCAGAGCTCGTCGCCGAGGTCCTCGGCGTCGTTCGGGAGCTCGCCATCGCCGGGATGACGATGCTCATCGCAACCCATGAGATGGGCTTCGCCCGGGACGTCGCCAGTCGGGTCTGCTTCCTCGACGCCGGGCGGATCCTCGAGGAGGGACCGCCCGACCGGATCTTCCGGCAGCCGGCCGAGGCCCGGACGCGCCAGTTCCTCGACCGAGTGATCGCCGCCGGCAGGCTGTAGCCGGCGCCGGCGCGGTGCGGGGTCAGCGTTCGCGCGCCGCGATCGGGCCCCGGCAGGCGTCGATGAACACGGCCCACAGCCGCTCGAACTCCCGCGGGGTGGACTCGTGGCGCTCGGGATGGCACTGGACGCCGAACACGAACCGGCCGTCAGCGGCCTCGATCCCCTCGACGAGATCGCCGGCCGGGCTCGAGGCCCAGGCGTTGGCCACGAGTCCCGGAGCCAGATCGCTCGCCCTGACCCCCTGGTGGTGATACGAGTTGACCTCGGTCGTCCCGATAACCTTGGCCGGCGACAGGATCCGGGCGAGACGGCTCCCGGGCACGAGCCGCAGGGCGTGGGTCCTGGCCGCGCCGTGCCCCCAGGCCGGACCGGCATGACCTGGGACGTCCTGGAGGAGGACGCCGCCCGAGAAGACGTTGATCGCCTGGAAGCCGCGACACACCCCGACGACCGGCGTAGCCCGGCTCTCGCCCGCGGCCCACGCCCGCGCCTCAAGCTCGTCACGGTCCGGCTCGATGTCCAGCGAGCCGCGGTTCGGCTGGCCGTAGCGGGCCGGGTCGACGTCTGTGCCCCCGGACAGGAGCAGGCCGTCCATCGTCGCGAGGGCCGTGTCGCGGGCCTCGGGCTCGGTCGTCGCGTCGAGGGCGATCGGCTCGCCGCCATGCCGGCGGATCGTGTCGAGGTACAGCTGGTTCTTGCGCTCGGCGAGATCCGGTTCGGCCTGGCGAGCGGCGACCGCCAGGGTCACGACGATCCGCGGTCGGTCCATCGGCTGAGGATAGCGCCGCCGACCGCGGGGGACCGGCAGGGTCAGAGCTGGAGCATCGTCGTGAGGGTCACGGGCTGGAGCCTGGCGCCGGCCAGGGCGTCGAGGATCCCGGGCAGAGCCGCGAGCGTGTCCGGACCGCCGAGGTGGAGCCGGACGATCGAGCCGGGCTGGGCTCGGGCGGTTATCTCGGTCACGATGTCGTCGGTCGACGGGCCGGCTCCCGAGCCCGCATCGAGATCATCGGGATCGACGTCCCACAGCACTGTGTACGGAAAACCGGCCGACGCGGCCGCAGCCCGGACCGCGGCGTTCTGGGCGCCGTCCGATGGGCGGAAGAGCGGCTTGGTGGAGGTGCCGGTCGTCGCCTCGATGGCGCTAGCCGTCCGCCCGAGCTGATCGGCGAGCACGGAAGAGGACAGCCCGGTCGGATCGACGTCCGTCCAGGTCCCGGCCCCCACCGAGAACAGCTCGCGATGGGCGGCGATCAGGGCCAGCGCGGATCGTGCGGTCGGATCGCCCTGGGCCAGCTCACCGGTCGTGAAGAACGTCGCCGGGACCTCGTGCTCCACGAGCCAGCTGACGATCGGCAGGGCCGGCTCGGAGGGCCCGCCGAGATCGAACGTTAGGACGACGACGTTCGAGGCGCGTGAGCCGTGCGTGACGAGGAGCCCGGTCCCGTCGGCGGGCGGCGTCTCGGCTGGGCCGAGGCTGATCGTCGGCTCGGGCGTCGGCGAGCTCGCCGACGGTGACTCGGCCGCGTCCTCGATCTTCACGCCGGGGATGATCGACAGCTTCCAGCCGACCTCGATCCGGTTCGGATCGTACTTCGGGCTGTCGGGATCGAGGCTCGGGTAGGTCGTCCGGTTCCAGTAGGCGATGCTGCGCCCACTCGTCTTGAACCGCTTGGCGATCGTAAGCAGGTTGTCGCCCGCCTTGACCGTATAGAGGAGCGGCGTCGGCGACGGCTTCGGCGTGGGCGACGGGCTGGGCGTCGGCGACGGGACCGGCGTCGGCAACGGCGTCGGGCTCGGGGTGGGTGGGACCGTCGGACGCGGCTCCCGGGTCGGGATGTCTCCGAGGCCGCAGCCCGACGCACCGACCGCGACAACCAGGCTCGCGGCCATGAGGGCGGTCCGTGACGTTCCGAGGCGCCTCATCGGCCTCCAGTCTGACGCGACGCGGGCGTTGTGGGAAAGCGGATGGGTCAGGCAGGCTCGATCTCGACCGACGGCGGGTCGACCGGGGTGGGCTCCTGGAGCGGGGCTTCGGCGGCCAGGGCGAGGCCCTCGGCGGCGGTGGCGATCCGGCCGGTACCGGTCCGCTTGGCCACGAAGCAGGCCCGGTCGGCGGCCAGCAGGACGTCCTCGGCGGACGTCCCGTCGATCGGGAACGTGGCGACCCCGATCGAGGCCGAGACGGCCGATCCCGAGGCGGCCCAGATTGGCTGCTCGGCGACCATCCGGACGGCTTCGCTGGCGCGCTCGGCGACGCGCAGGGCACCACCACCGTCGGTCCCCGGCAGGATGAACGTGAACTCGTCGCCGCCATAGCGGAAGACGTGGTCGGTTTCCCGGCCGGCGTTGAGCAGCGCGTCGGCGATCGCCCGGAGGAGCCGGTCCCCGGCCTGGTGGCCGAGCTCGTTGTTGACCTTCCGGAAGTCGTCGAGGTCGAGCATGATCAGGCTGAACGGCGTGCCCTCGCGCACACGCTGGACGAGGAACTCCTGGAACGTGCCGTGGTTGAGCAGGCCGGTCAGGTCGTCGGAGCGGGCCCGGATCTCGACCGCCCGGTGGATCTCCGCGTTGTTGAGGGCGATCGAAACCTGCGCGGCGAACAGCTTGACGAGCTCGAAGTCCTCCTCGTTGAAGCGGTCGCTCGCGGCCGAGCCGCTCGAGGGTCAGCACGCCGGCGACGCCCTCGCGACCGCGCAGCGGGACGACGATCAGGCTGCCGTCGGTCGGCCCGGTCGAGTCGAACTGGAGGACCCGCGGATCGGCGCAGCTCGTCGATGACGAGCTGCGGCTCGTTGTGCTGGAGGACCCAGGTCGCCAGGCCCGTCTCGCCCGGTTCCCAGGGCTGGATGTAGTCGTCGGCGTTGACGCCGCGGGCGGTCAGCGGGGTGAGCACGTTGGCCCGCCGGTCGTAGACCTCGATCGAGATGTTGTCGTAGCGGACGAGGTTGCCCAGCCGGTCGGTGATCTTGTCGAGCACGCCGACCGGGTCGAGCGTGGTCAGGATCGACTCGGTGATCTGGAGCAGCTCGCGCTGGTTGCGCAGCTGTCGCTCGAGGGCGGCCGAGCGCTCACGCAGGAGCTCTGTCGAGTCCGCGTTGACGAAGGCCTGGGCGGCGAAGCTGGCGTAGATCTCGAGCAGCCGAAGGTCGTCGTCGGAGAACTGGTCGACGCCGAGCTTCGACAGGACGAGCACGCCGAGGACCTGGTCGTCGAAGACCATCGGGGCAAGGAGCATCGACTCGTCGAGCTCGTCCTCGGTTCCCGGGATCGTCTCGGCCCGGGCGTCGTTGGCCGCGTCCGGCAGGTACTGGGCGACTGCGTTCGCGGCGACCCAGCCCGTGATCCCGACCCCGACCCCGATCCGGAGCTGCTCCGGTGTCTCGTCGACGTACTCGCCGACCTGGCCCTTGAACGCGACCGGCACGAGGTCCTCGCCCGGCGACCCGGTAGACCCGGACATTGTGGTAGTCGATCAGCTGGCGGAGCTCGGTCGCGATCGCTGGCCCGATCTCGGCCGCGCTCGTGAGCCGATTGAGATGGCTGCCGAGCTGCTGGATCGACTGGAGCTGGGCGGCCCAGGTCGCCATCCGGGCCAGGTCCGCGGCCGACGAGCCGTCCGAGCTCGGAACGACGGTCGGTCGCCCGCCGCGCGCCGGTCGCCCGCCGCGCGCCGACCCTCTCCGCTCCACGAGCGACGCCTTGCCGGTGACCGGCTCGAGACCGCTCCGCGGTCGGAGCCCGATCGGCACGCCTTCGGCCAGGTCGAGGAAGCGCTGGAGATCGCCCAGCCGGTAGCGACGATCCCCACGCGGGTTGATCCGGTAATAGCGAAGCCGGCCCTGATCGCTCCACGCCCGAATCGTGTTCGGGTGGACGCCGAGCAATCGGGCCGCCTTGGTTACCGAGAGGGTCGCATCCGTCGGCCGTTCGATGAGCAACGCTGATACGTCTTCATGAGGAAATGTGAACTAGCCGTCAGCCTAGGGAACCTCACAGTTCCTCTCTATAGGACGAACGTACGGCGTCGCCCGCGGGCCGAACGGCTCAGGCGCGTGGCGGTCCGCCGGGCGGCTCGCCGGCCGTCGCCCGAACGTAGACGAGGGTGGCGACGATGGTTGCCACGGCGATCAGCACGACGACGGCGATCGCCACGAGTGGGGCGCCGACGAGGCCAGGTCCTTCGCCGGCGCTGCGGGTGTCGCCGGCGACCCCGGGCGACGCGGTCGGCGCCGCGGCCAGGACGGGACCGGCCACGATCGTCACGGCGACGGCCTGGACGACCGCCCAGGCGAGCCCCACGGCCATCAGCCCAAGACCTCCGGCGAGCAGCCCGATCGCGGCGATCGGCCGGGCACGCCGTCCGCCGGCCAGCAGCTGCATGGCCTCGGTCGGCTCGAGCGTCGACAGGATGAGCGGTCGGCCGAGCCCGGCGCCGAGCACGATCGAGCCGTCCGGCCGGCGGGCCGGGACCCCGAGGACGGCGGCGTGCTCGACGGCCGAGACCTGCTCGACCCGATAGCGGAGTGGCGTGTCGGGCGGCGTACCCGCCGGCACCCGATCCGGCACCTCGGCCGCCGTCCCGACCGACTCGCGCGGCAGGACGACGAGCCCGTCGCCGAGCTGCGCGCCGTCGATCGCGAGTGCGGCCAGTCCGGCCCGGACCTCGAACGGGACGACCTGGACGTCCTCCTCGAGCACGCTCCAGCGTCGGCCGCGGCGGGCTTCGAGCCGGCGGCGCCGATAGACGAGCGGGCGCTCGTGCTCGTCCGGGAAGTCCTCGGCGCTGTCGACGCGGCCGTCGATCCGGAGGTAGCGCGGTCGTCCGCCGGCCGCCGCCGCCGCCGCCACGAGCTCGGCCTCCTCGATCGTGGCGCGCGGCGTGCTGGCCAGCAGACGCCCGACCCGGTACCCGGGACCGAACGAGCGCAGGACGAGCATTCCCCCGCCGAGCGCGAGCGCTCCCACGCCGACGACGATCAGGGGCTCCACGAGGCCGGATGATACCGGCGCGTGACATGGAAGGGCCCGGAGGAACCTACCCGGCGCGTGGGCGTTGATGCGATCGCCGCCGTTAGCGCTGTTCGACCCCTCCGGGCTGGGACGAACCCTACGGCCGCGGAGGCCCCGCGGTCAACGGCCACCGTCCACCGAATGGCCGGTCCGGCGGCGGCTTGTCCACCACCCATCCACATTCAGGCCGTCGCGGTCCGCCCGGTCAGCGGATCGAGCGCCGTCAGGAGGCCGCCGTAGCTGGTCAGCACCAGCCGGCCACCAACGAGCTCGGCTTCGATCACAACGTCCGAGTGCGCCACCCGCCAGCTGACTTCACCGTCGGCGCCGAGGGCGAACGTCTCGACCTCGGCCTGGGCGAGAACGTGAGGCAGGCGCGACGAGCCGAGGACGACGAGGACGGGCGAACCGGACCGGTGGCTCCAGCGCAGGTTGCCCGACCGCGCGTCGAAGCCATAGGTGATGAAGCCGTACTTGACGACGAGCAGGCCGGCGCTGTCCCAGACCAGCGCGGCCGGGTCGTCGAACAGGGGAGCCGCGAGCCGGGCGGTCCACGGCCCCGCCGGCGTCTCCACCCGGAGCTCCGCCCGGCACATCCGCTCGAATCTGGCCCCGCGAGCGGGCCATGGTCGGCCAGTGGTCCGCCGGTCTCGGACAGGGCGAACAGCGCGGCTCCGTCGCCACTTCCGCCCCATCGGAACCGGACCCGGATGCCTCCCGGATAGTCCACCGCCGCGCTCCGCGGCTCGGCCGTCATTCGGTGGGCGAGGAGCTCGATTCCGGCTCCACCGGCACCGGCGCGCGCTCCTCCGCGAGCGGGGCGACCGTCGCGTTGGCCAGGGCCCGAAGCGTCGCCGGCGAGACGGGGAAGACGGCGGTCGGAGTGCCCGCCGCCGCCCAGACGAGCGGATAGCGGCCGAGGTCGGGATCCATCACCGCTCGGAGCGGCCGAGCGTGGCCGATCGGCGGAATGCCGCCGATGCTGAAGCCGGTCAGCTCGTTCGCCTCGCGGGCCGTTGCCCGGCGGACGTCCTTCTCCCCGGTCACGGCGGCCAGCCTGGCGATGTCGACCCGGTTCGGACCGGACACGAGACACAGGATCGGGTCGAGGTCGTCGCTGTCGCCCGGCGCCACGAACACGAGCGACTTGACGATCTGGCCGATCTCCGCGCCAACCGCTGCGGCCGCTTCCTCGGCGGTGTGGGTCGACTCGTCGAAGATCCGGACCTCGATGGTCACGCCCTTCCGCGCGGCGGCCTCCCGGACGCGCTGGATCCCGGGGTGCTCGGGCTCGGACACGGCGGGAGTCTACCATCGGGCGGTCGGGTAGCATCGGCAGGTGGACGCGATCCTGTTCGACTGGGACGGCACCCTGGCCGACACCCTCGGGGTGATCTACCGGGCCAACGTCGAGGTCATGTCCGCGCTCGGGTTGCCGTTCGACCAGGTGCTCTACCGGCGCCACTTCGCGCCCGACTGGCGAGTCATGTACGAACGGCTCGGCGTCCCGGCCGACCGGCTCGAGGAGGCCAACTCGCGCTGGTGGGCGGCGCTCGACGACGGGGACACGGAGCTCTTCGCAGGCGTCCGCGAAGCGCTCGAGGGGCTCGCGGGAGCGGGTCACCCGCTGGGGATCGTGACGGCCGGCCGGAGTGACCGGGTCGGCGCGGAGCTCCGGCGCCATGGCCTCGAGCGGCTGTTCGGCGTCGTGGTCTATGGCGACGATGGCCTGGCCCAGAAGCCGGATCCGGCCCCGCTCCGGTCCGCTCTCGAGGCACTCGGACGGGCCGATCGCGCCGCCGGCAGCGTCTATGTCGGAGATACCCCGGACGACATGCGGATGGCCGTTGCGGCCGGCGTCGACGCCGTCGGGATCGAGTCGGTTCTCGGCACCGCCGAGGAGCTCCGGGCGGCCGGCGCGCAGGAGACCGCGGCAACGACCGTCGACTGGGTCAGGCGACGGCTTGCCGCGCCGAGCCTCGGCGAGCCAGTCGGCGGACCGTCGGCCGGCAGCCCGCCGAGCTGAGCATCGGCCAGTGCGTGTCCTGATCGTGGCGGCCGGCGACCGACCGGATCGAGCGCGCCTCGATGAGACCTGGCCCGGTTGGTCGGACGGGATCGACCTCGTCGTGGCCGCCGATGGCGGAGCCGACACCGCCGACCAGCTCGGGATCCGGCCGGACCTCGTCGTCGGTGACTTCGACTCGATCGCCCCGGGTGGTCTCGATCGGCTCAGGGCGAGCGGCGTCCCGGTCGAAGTCGCTCCCGCGGCCAAGGACGAGTCGGACACCGAGCTCGCCGTCCGGGCGGCGCTCGGCCGAGGCGCCGACGCGTTGACGATCGTCGGCGCGCTCGGGGGCCGGCCGGACCATCTCCTGGCGAACGTGGGCCTCCTCGCCCTGCCCGAGCTGGCCGATCGGCGGGTCGAACTGCTCGACGCTCGGTCGCGGGTCACGCTGATCCGCGGCCCGGCGACCCGCGAGCTCGTCGGCCGGGTCCACGACCTCGTCTCGCTCCTGCCCTTTGGGACGGGTGTCGAAGGCGTGACGACGACGGGCCTGGCCTGGTCGCTGGCCGGCGCGGCCCTGCCGGCCGGGCCGTCGCGCGGCCTGTCGAACCGGCGGACGGCGCCCGTCGCCCGGGTCACGGTTCGGGCCGGCCTGCTCCTCGCGATCGAGACGGTCGGTGTCCCGGCCGAGCTCTGGTAGGCTGCCGGGATGAGCATGCCCGCTGTTGGCGACCGGGCTCCCGAGGTCGCGCTGCCCGACGATACGGGCACGATCCATCGCCTCTCGGACCAGCATGATCGCTGGACCCTGGTCTACTTCTACCCCGAGGACGACACCCCGGGTTGCACCACGGAGGCCTGCCAGTTCCGCGACCTGGACGAGGCGATCCGCAAGGAGGACGCCCAGGTCTGGGGGATCAGCCCCGACGACGCCGCGAGCCACCGTCGCTTCCGGGAGAAGTTCTCACTGCCGTTCACCCTGCTGTCCGACCAGGACCACAGCGCCGCGGAGGCCTATGGCGCGTGGGCGCTCAAGCAGAACTACGGTCGGGAGTACATGGGCATCGTTCGGTCGAGCTTCCTGGTCGACCCGACCGGCCACATCGTCCGCGTCTGGCCCCGGGTCAAGGCCGACGGCCACGCCGCCCAGGTCCTGGCAGCGCTCGCCGAGGCCCGGGCCGGAGCGGGCGGCTGAGCCTCGATCGTCTTGCCCGGGACATGGAGGGAGGCCTCGCCCGTGGGGGGAGACGAGCGAAGCCTCGCCCACGATTGTACGAATCCGTAACCGATGTGCAACCCGGATTTGTGAGCTCGGAACGCGGTCTCGACGACTTCGGCGGCGCCCGATGAGCGACCTTGTTCCTGACGCCGCCGCCGCCAAACCCGATCCGGTGGCGCACGACTGGCGCCCGGCCCGGTTCATGGTCATCGTGGCCCACCCGGACGACGCCGACTTCGGCCCGGCCGCCACGGCCGCCCGCTGGATCGATGCCGGGTCCGTCGGCTGGCTCGTCTGCTGCACGAGCGGCGACCAGGGCGGCGAGGATCCCGACCTCGATCCGGCCGTCCTGTCGGCTACCCGGGAGGCGGAGCAGCGGGCGGCCGCCGAGATCGTCGGGTATGCGGGCGTGAGCTTCCTGCACCAGCCCGACGGAGCGCTGGCCAACGACCTGCCTCTGCGCGAGCTCCTCGTGCGCGAGATCCGGTCGTTCCGGCCGGACGCCGTCCTGACCCAGGATCCCGAGGTCGTCGTCTATCCGGACGGAGGGATCAACCACACCGACCACCGAGCGGCTGGGCTGGCGGCGATCGATGCGGTCTATCCGGCCGCGCGCAACCCGATGGCGTTCCCCTGGCTCGCGCGGGACGGGCTCGTGGCGCACCGCGTGCGGCGGCTGTACCTGTTCTGGACCGCGACGCCGAACGGCCTGGATCGACGTGTCGGCAACGATCGACCGGAAGGTGGCAGCCCTGCGCGCCCACGCCAGCCAGATCCACGATCCCGATGGCCTGGCCGCCAGGATCGCCGAGTGGGCGGCTGGCCACGGGGCCCGGATCGGGGTGGCAGCCGCCGAGGACTTCCGCCTGGCGGTCATCGACGACGACGAGGACGAGGGCCCGGTCCCGGCCTGAGGCTCAGGGCTGGAGGAGGAGCGGCCGGACCCGATCCCAGTTGTTCCACAGCTCGGTCAGCGCCTCGGCCCGTCCCCCGAGGACGTCGATCATCTCGCCGAGGGTCAGGCCGCCGGCAGCGCCGGCCAGGTAGTCGCCGGCCGCGACCGCCACCCCCCGGTAGAGGTCGGCCGATTTCGGCCTCGGTCGGCCAGCGCCGGATCCGCATCGGGTCAAACCCTGCGTAACCGACCGCCAGCGACAGGTCGCGCTGGCTCGGGACGCGACCGTCGACGAACCCGCCGAGCCCGTCGAAGCGGTAGCTGAACGAGGCGAGCGCGGTCGCGATATCGCGGGCCTGGCTCTCGTTGAACATGGCCCAGAACGGGTTGTCGGCCGGGAACTCGAGGGCCGATGCCTCGATCGCGCGGCCGAGGATCGCGTCCACCAGGCCGCTGATCGCCAGCTGCCAGCGCCGTCGATCGGCGGGCACCGCGCCGGCGAGCGCGGTCACCAGGCGGTCGAGCGCGTCGCGATCGCCACGAAGGAGCTTGAGGATCGCCGGCTCGTGGTCGCCGATCAGGCGCTCGGGCACCTCCTCGACCAGGGTCCGGCCGGCCGGCTCGGGGTCGACCCCCGCGAGCAATCGAGGCCGGGCGATGCCCTCGGCCTCCTCGGCAGCAGCGTGCGCCTTGCCCGCGATCCGGTCCCGCTCGGCCACCTCGCAGGCGTCCAGGGCGACCCGGGCCGCGGCGCAGGCTGCGCTGGCCGACTCGGCGTTGATCTTGGCCGCCTCGGCCTCGAGACCGAGGCGCTCCAGGTCGCCGACCATCGCCGCGGCGGCCTCGTGCTCCCGAGCGACCTCCAGCTCTGCCTCCTGGGCGGTCCGGCCGACCCGGTCGATCTCCTGGAGCCAGTCGCGCGCGGCTGCTTCGACCGCCTCACGCGAGAGAGCCTCGGCGTTCGAACGGCGGAAGCCGGCCCAGGCCGCCTCCTTGGCGACGCGAACCGCGCGCGGATCGGCGACGGCAGCTGCCCGCTCGCTCCGTCCGACATGCTCGTCGTAGACCCGCTGAGCCTCGCTCAGGCGATCCGCGGCCGCCTGGGCCGCCTCGCCGAGGCGATCGGCCAGCGCACACCGTTCATCGGCGATCCGTCGCTCCTCGGCACACGGGTCGAGACCCGCGGCGGGGGTGCCGGGACCGGTCATCCGGCTTCGGCCCGCCGAGTGGCCGGCGCTCCGGCCGCTGTCGTGTCGAGGTCGGCCATCGCCGGGTCGCGCTCCGGTCGGATCGGGATCCCGACCGGCGGCCGGACCGCCGGTGGGTCAGACCGAACGGCCGTTCGGTTCGGCTGCCCCTGCGCAACGAGCGCGCCCGGGTCGGCCGGTCCGCCGCGGGCGGCGGAGACGACCATTGCGCTTCCCGGTGGGACGAGCCCAGACAGCGTGGCCGCCGGACGCCGGGGAACGGCATCGGGCGAGACCGTGACGCGAATCTCGCGTGGAGCCGGCGGTCGGGCACGAATGACGATCGACAGGGCCGCCCCGCTGGCGACTCCGAGGACCAGTCCGAGTGCCAGGAAGGCGAACTCGCTCGCGGTCACGTGTCATCCCTCGCTCGTCGGGGCCCGTGGAGGGCGGGCCGGACGACCCGCTGCGAGGGTAGTCTGCGACGGGAGAGGCCGTCAACTCGCGCGGACCGCCTTGCTCCAATCCGTCGGCACGTGCAGGGCGCCCGCCGCCGATGGTAGATTTCGGGCCGGCCGACGCTGCGCGTCGGACCACCCCGCAGCACCGAGCCGATCGCAGGGAAAGGCACGACTCCCGCTTGGCCATCGATCCGAACCAGGAATTCCTCGTCCAGCCCGTCGATGCCTCCTGGCTCCAGTGCAACATCGAGTGCCAGGAAGCCTGCCCCGTCGGTACCAACTGCCGGGGCTACCTCAACCTTGCCGCCGAGGGCCGGTTCGAGGAGGGCTACATCCTGTCCCGGGAGCCGAACCCGGTGGCGGCGATGTGTTCCTACGTCTGCTCGGCCCCCTGCGAGCGAGCGTGCCGGCGGGGCGACATCGATCGGCCCCTCGCGATCCGGGCGATGAAGCGGTTCCTCGTCGAGTGGCACGAGGCGTCGGGTATCCCCGACGCGATGCCGGCGATCGACCCGCGACCCGAGCGAGTCGCGGTCGTCGGCGCCGGACCGGCCGGGTTGGCCGTGGCCCGCGAGCTGGCTCTCAAGGGCTTCCGGGTGACCGTCTTCGACAGCCTGCCGTACGCCGGTGGGACGATGCTGATCGGTGTCCCGGCCTTCCGCCTCCCGCGCGAGGCGATCGAGATGGACGTTCGGCTGATCGAGCGGCTCGGGGTGACCTTCCGCTACAACACGTCGATCGGGGTCGACATCACGTTCGACCAGCTTCTGCGGGACTTCGACGCGGTTGCGATCACCGCCGGGGCGATGGACGCCGTCGCGCTCGACGTGCCCGGCGGTGACCTCGACGGGGTCGACTACGGGGTCGACTTCATGAAGAAGGCCAACCTCGGACAGGAGATCGATCCGGGCCGCGACGTGGTCGTGATCGGCGGCGGCTACACCGCGATGGACTGCTCCCGGACGAGCCTGCGGCACGGTGCCGAGAACGTCACGATCGCCTACCGGCGGACGCGCTCAGAGCTCGTCGTCGACGAGGAGGAGCTCGGCGAGACCGAGCGTGAAGGCGTCCGGATGGAGTTCCTGGCGAGCCCGATCGAGGTTCTCGGCGAGGACGGTCACGTCACGGCGGTCCGGTTCATCCGCAACCGTCTCGGCGAGCCTGACGCTTCCGGCCGGCGCTCGCCGGTCCCGATCCCCGGCTCGGAGTTCACGATCAAGGCGGACACCGTCATCCCGGCCGTGTCGCAGGCTGCCGACCTGACGTTCCTGCCGGTCGAGGCGAGCTTCGAGGTCAACCGCGGCCGGGTGAAGGTGGACCCGGCGACCTATGCGACGAACGTTCGGGGCGTGTTCGCCTGCGGTGACTTCGTGACCGGTCCGACGACCCTCATCGAGGCCGCCGGCCACGGCAAGAAGTGCGCCTTCGCAATCGATCGCTACCTGACCGGCCGGACCGACGTGACCGTCGCCGCGAACGTCAAGATCACCAGCTCGTGGCGCCACGACATGCCTGAGTTCTACGACGTCCTGCCTCGTCAGCACATCCCGATGGCGCCGCTCGAGGCCCGGATGGCATCGACCGATCCGGCCGTGAACTTCACCACGCCGGTCGAGCTCGGCTACACGACCAACCAGGCGGTCGCCGAGTCCACTCGCTGCCTGATGTGCAACTTCAACATCTGGTTCGACCCCTTCCGGTGCGTCCTGTGCGGCGCCTGCGCCGACGTCTGCCCCGAAGGCGTCATCCACATGGTCGACGTGAACCAGCTCAAGACCGAGGGCCTCCTGCCCGAGATCGAGGAGTCGTACGGCTGGGAGCAGGGCGCGGCCATGATCCTCGACGAGGAGCGCTGCATCCGGTGCGCCCTGTGTGTCAAGCGGTGCCCGTTCGACGCCATTACGATGGAGCGGTTCGAGCTCCAGGAGATCTCGACCGACGATCGGCTCTACAAGGAGTCGTATCGCGATGCCCAGCTCGCGGGGACAGCGGGCGTGGCCGGAGGCGCCAGGTGAGTTTCCTCGAGCGGGTGGACCAGTCCATCCGCCGAAGCCCGGTCTGGCGGTCGCTGTTCCGGCAGCCTTACCCGAACGACGAGCGGTCCCGAGCGTACGCCGTGATGAACAACGTCTTCCTGCACATCCATCCGGTGCGGGTCAGGCAGCACGCGGTGAAGTTCGCCTACACGTTCTGCCTCGGTGGCCTGAGCTTCTTCCTGTTCCTCGTCCTGACCGTGACCGGCGTCTACCTGATGTTCTTCTACGTCCCCTCGGCGACTCAGGCCTACTCGAACATCCTGTCCATCCAGAGCGAGGTCACGTTCGGGCTGCTGACCCGGAACATCCATCGCTGGGCGGCCCACATGATGGTGTTCTTCGTCTTCCTCCACATGATGCGGGTCTTCTATCACGGCGCCTACAAGCCGCCGCGCGAGTTCAACTGGGTCGTCGGTGTCGTCCTGTTGTTCTCGACCGTGTTCATCAGCTTCACCGGCTACCTCCTGCCGTGGGATCAGATCGCCTACTGGGCGATCACGATCGGCTCGAACATGGGCGGCTACGTGCCGGTCTTCAACACGCCGACGAAGCTCCTGCTGCTGGGTGGCCTCGAGGTCGGCCAGAACACTCTGCTCAGGTTCTACGTGCTCCACATCATGTTCATGCCACTGGTGATCGCCGTCTTCCTCGCCGTCCACTTCTGGCGAATTCGCAAAGATGGCGGAATATCGGGACCGCTATGAGCAGCCCATGCCCGCGTTGCCGCCTGCGCGCCGTCGCTCACGCACCTTGTGGTGCGCTCGCTCCGGTGCTCAGCGGCGCGTTGGCCTGGGCCGCCCCTAGCGGTCGGCAGGAGCAAAGACTTGGCCGGCAATGTCTGACGTGAAGTCGCCGCAGGAAACCTCGGGCCGATGGCGTCGCGGGGCTTCGCCTCGGACCTCGGTGAGCGAGTGGCGAGTCACGATTGAGGGTGGCTCTTCGAGGAAGCCCAATGTCTGACGTCAAGACCCCCCAGGAGCCGCGCGTGGTCCTTCCGGTTGACCCGACGCGGCGGACGGAGATCGACAAGCAGCGAGTGCCGATGTCGGCCCGGCCGTATCGGCTGCTCGCGCTCGTCAAGCAGGATGCCGTGGTCCGGGTCCAGAAGGAGCCGGACGACACGGTCATGACCTGGCCGCACCTGCTCACGATCGAATTTCTGGCCGCCGGGGTGATGTCGATCTTCCTCCTGCTGATGAGCGTGTTCGTGAACGCGCCGCTCGAGGAGCTCGCCAACGGCAGCGTGACCCCGGCCGTGGCGAAGGCGCCCTGGTACTTCCTCGGCCTTCAGGAGCTGCTGGCGTACTTCCACCCGGTGGTCGCCGGCGTCCTTGCGCCGACATTCGTGCTTGTCGGGGCGGCCCTCATCCCGTATGTCGACCGGGGCAACCTCCAGGTGTTCCGCCCGTCCGAGCGCAAGACCGCCGTCGTGCTGTTCTCGATCTTCTGTGCCGTCGGTCTAATCCTGACGTTCGTAGGGATCTTCTTCCGCGGTGCCGGGTACTCGTTCCAGGCGCCGTTCGTCACGCCTTTTGCCTTCCACTTCAACCTCTAGCCGGAGCTCCAGCGTTCAGTCATGAGCAACTACCAGGTCGAGCCAGCGGCGCAGCCCCAGGCCCTGTCAAAGGAGGCGATCAAGTCCCTCCGCCACGAGCAGGTCCAGGGGCTGTCGCGACGAACGCTCCTGCGAACCTCGATCGGCGCCGCCGTGGGCCTGTGGATCCTCGAGCTGCTGGCCGGCACGCTCGGCTTCCTCTGGCCGAGCATCGCCAGCGGCAATCGGAGCCAGGTCCAGGTCGGCACGTTCAAGCAGGTGAAGGCGGCCAACTCGACGCTGCCCGTCGACGAGGGCTTCCCGGCCTACTACCAGGATGCGAAGTCGTTCGTCGTGCTCATCGATCCGAGTCGCCAGGAGTTCATCCCAGGCGAGGACAAGACCGGCGACGGCACGGCACTCAACGTCCGGGCGATGTACCAGCGCTGTCCGCACCTCGGCTGCAAGCCGAACCCGTGCCTGAAGAACTTCTGGATCGAGTGTCCGTGCCACGGCTCGCGTTACGATCGGCTCGGGACGAAGGCACTTGGTGCGGCCTACGGTCCGGCACCGCGCGGGCTCGATCGGTTCGCGATCATCGTCAAGAGCGACCAGTCGCTCTACGTGGACACGCTGAAGATCACCCTGGGACCGCTTCCGGTCGCGCTCGGCCAGCCCGGCCTCATCCCGCCGAAGTCGGCGACCGGTTGCATCTGACCGCCTTGATCGACCGCACCCTTCGCCGAGGAGCCGTATGAGCGACCCGTCCGGGCCGGGCCCGGAGCAGCTGCCCGACCCCGAGCAGCGGCTGCCGGCGCCACGTCCGCCGAGCGAGCCCGCGCCGGTCGACCGGTTCGCCGCGCCCCAGAGCGCGCACCAGATGGCCCTCACGCCCGAGCGGGCCGCGGCGATCGTCCGCCAGAGCGGGAACGCGCGCTGGGTGGGCTTCCTGGGCGTCCTGATCGTGGTCCTGTTCGTGATCGTCTACTACTTCTACGAGCTGGGCATCCCGGGGATCGCCAACTCGAGCCGGCTGACTGCCGAGGAGCAGGCCCAGGCGGTCCTCAAGGTCGAGCGCGGCTACAACCTCTACCAGGCGAACTGTGCTCGCTGCCACGGGGCCACCGGGCAGGGCGGTATCGGGCCGATCCTGAACGACCAGATGAAGCTGGCGACGCACCTCACGCCGCAGTACATCAACAACGTCCTGTCGGTCGGCGGACGCTACGTCTGCGGCAACCCGGACAGCCTGATGCCGGTCTGGGCGGCGGCCGGTGGCGGCCCGCTCAACTACATCCAGATCGAGGACGTCATCTCCTTCCTGCGGGCGACGAATGACGAGACCTACCGCGTCCTCGATCCCGGGACGGCCGAGCCGGTCGAGAGCAACGGCAAGGTCGAGACGTTCACCGGCTGGCGCGATCCCAACTTCGAACCGCCCGAGACGGCGACCCCGGTCCCGGCCTGCTGGAGCCGGCCGGCCAGCCCGACGCCTGGCGGGAGCGGCTCACCGGGCGCGAGCGGTTCCCCCGCGGCTGGCGGCTCGGCGGCTCCGTCGGGTGCCACCGGCGGCCCGGTCCTGAACGAGGTCGCGGTCAACATCAACTTCGAGACGACCAGCCTCGTGGCTCCCGCCGACAAGGCGTTCCAGATCGCGTTCGACAACCAGGATCCGGCGATCCCGCACAACATCCAGATCGCCGACTCGACCGGCAAGTTCGTGTTCGAAGGCGACACGATCAACGGGCCGGCGAAGGTCACCTACAACGTCCCGGCGCTCGCCGCGGGCGCCTACAAGTTCAGCTGCAAGTGGCACCCGAACATGATCGGTGACCTGACGGTCAAGTAGGCGGACCCGCGGCTCGACCGGCTCGGACCGCGGCAGGATGGAGGACGATGACGCAGCAGGCGATCGGCGCGGGTCGGCGACGGGTCCTGTTCGGCCTGCTCGACGGCGAGGGCTGGACGTGGGCGTCGATCAAGGCCGCCTTCTGGTTCGTGGTCATCGTGATGCTCCTCGGCTACATCCCCGACCGGGCCTACTACTTCACGGTGTTCCCGACGATCGATCTCGGCGTGCTGGTCTGGTCGCCGGTCAACTTCTGCCCGCCGACGAACCGGAGCCTGCCCTGCCCGCCGCCGGTCGGTGCGACCCTGCCCTGGGATCCTTCACCCACCCAGCTCGCGCTGCCGGCTGGGCGGACCGGTGGCACGGTCGTCCAGCTCGGGCTCAACCTCGTCTATGTCGGCGGCAGCGACGGGACCGCGCCGACCGATTCGACGTTCACGGCTCCGCTCTACTCGGGAACGTTCGGCCCATGGCAGACGGGCCTGGCGCTGCCTGCGGCGCGGAGCTCGGCCGCGGTCGCCGCGTTCAACAACAGCGTCTACGTCGTCGGCGGGAACGGCCCGGACGGGAAGCCGACCGACACCGTGTTCGTCGCCCAGCAGGACGTCAGCACGGCGCAGATGGGCGCCTTCAAGCCGAGCGACGCACTGAAGCTGCCCGAGGCTCGGTCGGACGCGGCGATCGTCGTTGCCAGCGACGGCCTGATCCTGATCGGCGGGACCAACGGCACGGCGCCGCAACCGACCGTCTGGAAGGCGGCAGTCGACAAGAATGGGAATCTCACGGCGTGGGCGCCACAGCAGGCCCTCCCGACCGGCCTGTCGGCGACCACCGCGGCCATCGTCGGCGACTACCTGTTCGTCTACGGCGGCCAGACATCCAGCGGACCGACCAACGCGGTCTACCGAGGGACGGTCAGCAAGGACACGGCGACGCTCGGCAAGGTCACCCAATGGGCGACGGCGACCGAGCAGACCGCTGCCCGGATCAACCTGCCCGCCCCGCGCGCCCGGGCGCGCCGGGTTCTCCGCGAACGGCGGGCTGTACCTCGTCGGCGGGGCCGATTCGAGCGGACCGCAACCCCAGTTGTACTGGACCGTGCCCGACGCCAAGGGAGAGATCAACGGCTGGCAGCACCTCGCTGCCACGGACCTGCCGACCGGCGTTGCCGGGTCGACGGCGATCGTGAGCGGATCGCAGGTCTTCCTCATCGGCGGGACTACGAGCGACCAGGCCGCCCTCGCCGCGAGCGCCCGGGCCAATCTCGCCCCGCAGCCACCGTTCTTCCAGCTCGGCCTGTTCGGGTTGACGGTCCCCGCGCTCAAGATCGGCGGTGAGATCGGCCAGCAGCTCGGCTATCTCGCTGCAGCCGGCGCGGCCACGGTGAACTTCATTCTGCTGATCCTGATCGGCTGGGCGTTGGCTCACAAGGAGCGCACCCGGGCGATCGTCGGCCGGATCTTCCGCCGGGATCGGCACTGATCCCTGCCGCCTGAGTCGGCGCGCGATCAGCCGAGCTTGGGCGGGGACCCCTCGCCGGGCGCCAGCGGGCCCCGCCGGACGGGCAGGCCGGCCCGCTCCCAGGCGGTCATCCCACCCGCCACGTTGATCGCGTCCGGGTAACCGTTTGCGGCGAGGAAGCCCGCCGCGAGCCCGGACCGATACCCCGACTGGCAGACGATCAGCAGCTGGCGGTCGGCAGGCAGCTCGCGGAAGCGATCGGCGAACACGGACATCGGCAGGAGCAGGGCACCGTCGATTCGGCCGGCGATCAGCTCGCCCGGCTCGCGAACGTCGACTGCGACCGGCCCGCTGGGGTCGCCGTCCGCCTCGCGCAGGCGTCGCTCTGCCTCGGCGGGCGCGACGATGGCGGGGCCCGGGGTCGGAGGCTGGGTCATGTCCGTCTCGGGATGGCCGGGGGATCGTCCGCCGTGGGCCGGCGCGCCTCGGCGGCGAGCCGGGCATCGACCGCCGTCACGAGCGCCGGCAGGTCGATCTCGCCGGCCGCCGGGAGCTCGGCCAGCTCAAGTCCGCCGATCGCCGAACCCGGCTCGGCGTCGACCAGCGCGGCCAGCCGGAGCCGGGCGCCGGCGAGGTTCTTGGCCAGCCCGCCGGGATTCCCGCGGGCGCCATGGACGCCGGCGGCGGCGAGCTTGATGAGTCCGCTGTGGAGGGCCCGTTCGCGTGGGTCGGCGGCGCCCATCCAGGCCGGTTCGAGCAGCTCGTGGGCGAGGAACCAGTCGCCCCGATCGTAGGCCGCGAGCCCCGCGCTGAAGGCATCCGCCCGGTCGGCCGTCGGCAGGGGTCGGTACGCCTTCGGTCGGCCGAGCTCGACGATCGTCCGGCCGCTCACGTCAGCTCCAGGAGCGGCCGGCGGCCGGCGAACCCATCGTCGAGCTCGTGCCACCATTCGACCGGACCTTCGCCCAGCCGCCAGCACAGCCAGACCTGGCGGCCGTTGACCAGGGCCGGGAAGTCGATCAGGCCGGTGTCGATGTCGCGCAGCGTGATCCCCCAGCCGTCGATCCGGGCCACCGCGGCCTGCATCTGGTCGACCAGCCCCTGCATCCGCAGGCGGAACCGGCGCTGGTCGTCGCCCGGTGCCGCGCCGTCGAACGTCGCCTTCAGCTCGCGCAGCTCGTCGCGCTGGGTCCGGAGCAAGGTCAGCATGTCGGCCAGCTCGGGGATCCGGTCGTTCGCGCGATCGAGCGTATAGAACGTCGCCACCGCGGGATTTTAGCCGCCACCGAGGCCTGGGCTACGACGCCGAACACCGGCAGATCGGGCGGCAGCACGTCGTATGTGCGGGCGATCCGCGGCTCGGTCATCCGGCCAAGTATCGACGATCGACCCGGCCGTCCACCGCCTCCCGGAAGCATCCCGGGCCGGTGCTAGACTCGCGCCGGGCCGTTAGCTCAGCGGTAGAGCAGCCGCCTTTTAAGCGGTCGGTCGTGGGTTCGAATCCCACACGGCTCACCACGCACGGGGCTTGTCGGAGCACGTGTCCGAGGCGCGAATGGAGGGATTCGAAAATCGTGTTCCACGCGTGGCTCGAGGGTATACGCTCATTCCTTGCGCGTCTTACCCATGTCCGAGGCGCGAAAAGGAGGGGTTCGAAGATGGTCGACAACAACACCAGCCCATGGGTCCTTCTCAGCGACATGGCGAAGCTCGGCGAATTGGCCGTCGAACCATGGACCGACGTGCCGGTCGTCGCGATCCGCTACAAGAGCAGCTCGGATGAGGCCGAGGCGTTCCTCCACGACCCGCTCAGCGTGATGATGGAGGACGCCAACAACCCGGACAAGGGTGACGAGAGCGCCCTCGCGAAGCTGAGGCTGATCGGGCGCGATTGGAGCGTCAGCACGCTCATCGTGAACCATCAGGCGACGCTTTCGATCAAGCACCTCAACGTGGTCGCTGCTCTGAAGCCGGACAATCCCTCGGTCGGGATCATGATCGTCAAGCAGAACACGGACCCGCCGTCGTGATCATCAGGCTCGAGCTGGCCCGCCGAACGGCGGTCGTTAGCGGCTGAGCGCCTCGGCTTGGGCCGGCTCGGCGAGCCCACGCTGGAGCCGGTCGATGAGGGCCGCGGCGCCGAGGCCGTCCAGGAGGGCTCGCGCTTCGGCGCCCGCGTCCGTCGCCTCGGCGGAACCGGGTGGCAGGAGCAGGGCCGCCTCGATCTGGCAGAGCGCCAGCTGGAGCGGCGCGTCCAGGGTCCTCCAGGCGGCGGCGGCCGTGCCGTAACGGTCGGCGGCAGCCTGGTTCCCAAGGCTCGCCTCGAGTCCGGCTGTCAACGTCGAGACGACCGTGTCGAGCCAGCGGCCGTGCGCCCCGTACCCGCGGATCTCGTCGATCGCTCGTCCGAGCCGATCGGCATCGCCCGCCCATAGCGCGGCGCGCCCGGTGAGGACCGCATTCTCGACGAGTGACGTCGACAGGCCGGTCGTCTGGAGGATCGGCGTCGTGGCCTCGGCGTCCGTCAAGGCATCGCCCGGACGGCCGAGGGCCAGAGCCGCCATCGAGCGGCGAGTCAGGAGCACGGCCGATGAAAGTGGGTCGGCTGGAGCCGGAAGCCGGGCCTCGAGTGATGCGAACTGGGCCGCCGCCCGGGGATCGCCCCGCCAAACAGACACGATCGCGCTGATCGACCCGAGGTCGATCTGATCGGGGAGGGGCAGGTCCTCGCGGTCGAGCTCAGTCACGGTCTGGACGACCCGATCCCACTCGCCGACCTCCAGCCCGACGCTGGCCCAGTTGCTGGCGAGGCGGATCGCGACATCGCGCAGCCCCAGGCGGAGCGCCGTCGCCAGACCCACGTCGGCGATCTCGAACGCCTCCCGGGGATCGTCGGTCGCCAGTCCGATCGCGATGCTGTTCCGGGCTCGCAGGGCCGGGATCACCAGGCTGTGCTGCTCGGCCAGGGCGAGCGACGCCCGGAGCAGCCCGATGCCCTCGGCGGTCCGACCCGCCTCGAGGAGTGCCGCGCCCTTCGTCGCCAGGGCCCCAGCGACGACCGTCGGAAGGGCAAGGCGCTCGGCATCCTGGAGGGCCCGATCGGACCACTCGATCGCCTCGCTCAGCCCACCATCGAGGAGGTAGCCGCGGGCGAGGCCGGCCATCAGCTCGACGAGCGACGGATCGTCGTGCAGCGCCGGGTCGCCGATCAGCTCGTCGAGCGCGGACCGGATCACGGCGATCGACTCCCCGGTTTCGTAGCCAACCGCCAGGATCGAGCCGAGGCGGGCGGTCGTCCTCGCCTGCGCCGGAGTGATCGCCCCTCGCGGCGTGCCAGTCCACGGCCTGGCGGGCATAGGCTGCGGCCTCCTTGAGCCGGGCCGCCGCCTGGGCGCAGATCGCCGCCTGCTCCCACAGCTGCGCGCGCTCGGTGTCGTCGGCGGTCACCGTCAGGGCGCCTTCGAGGAAGCCGAGTGCCTGCTCGGGAGAGTGGAGGGCGAAGGCTCGATCGGCGGCGGCCCGGAGTGCCGCTACGGCCCGAAGAGCGAGCGCCGGATCGGATCGGGCGGCCGGGCCCGACCGGTACGCCGCCAGGATGTGGTTGGCCACCGCCCCGCGCAGGTCCGGGTCGCCGAGGCCCTCGTAGTACGCCGCCGCGGCCAGATGGCGCTCGCGCCGGTCGCGCAGCGACAGGGTCCCGTACGCCACCTCACGGACGAGCCACTCGAAGAACCGATAGCTCCCGACGTCGGGTGCCCGCTCATCGGTCTCCTGGATGAGGAGCTCGCGCTGGACGAGCCGCCCGAGGATCGGCTCGATCTCCTCGGGCGTCGTCGACCCGATGGCCGCCAGCGCCGCCGGCCGGAATGCCTGGCCGAGCACCGCCGCGTCGCGGATCAGAGCGCGATCCGACGGTTCGAGGCTGTCGAGCCGGGCTGCCACGAGGGCTTGCAGCGTCTCCGGCACGGCCAGGCGGTCGAGCCGGCCGCGGACCTCGTACGTCCCGTCGACCGCCTCGAGCTCGCCGCGGTCGACGAGCATCCGGAGGGTCTCGATCGCATAGAGCGGCACGCCCTCGGCCCGGTCGAGGATGCGTTCCGAGACGTCGGGCGGGAGCCCGGGAGCGAGCCCGGCGAGCAGCTCGGCCATCGCCACCCTCGGCAGAGGATCGAGATGGAGGCCGACGTAGTTCCTGCGGCCCACGCCCCAATTCGGGCGGGCCTCGAGCAGCGACGGGCGGGCCAGGGTCACGACCAGGATCGGTCGGCGGGTCGAATCCTGGGTGAGGTACTCGATGAAGTCGAGCAGGCCGCTGTCGGCCCAATGGAGGTCGTCGAACAGGAGCACGGTCGTGCCGCTGTCCGCGACCCGCTCGAAGAACGTCCGCCAGGCCGCGAACGCCTCCTCGCGCTCCCCGTCCGGCGGGCGCCCGATACCGAGCAGCGCGGCCAGGTGCGGCTCGATCCAGCGCCGCTCGGAGTCGTCGGGGACGAACTCGGCCAGGCACGCCGCGAGCCGTCGCCGGGCGAGCAGCGGGGCGTCCCCCTCGGCGATCCCGGCCCGTCTTCGGACCATCTCGGCGAGCGCCCAGAAGGCGAGGCCCTCGCCGTACGCGGGCGATCGAGCATGGTGCCACGGCATCTTCTCGACCACGCCGTCGATGTACTTCTCGAGCTCCCAGCCGATCCGGCTCTTGCCGACCCCGGCCTGGCCGAAGATCGACACGAGCCGGACCGCCCGTTCTTCGCGGACCGCGGCAAGGAGGTCCTTGACGATCCCGAGGGCGCCCTCGCGGCCGACCAGCGGCCCCTCGGGCAGGACGCTTCGGCCGAGGCCGTACCGGCGCGCCACCACCTGGCGCGCCTCCCAGGCCGGAACCGGTAGCCGCTTGCCACGGAGCGAGCGGTCGCCTGCCCGCTCGAACGCCACCGACCCACGGGCGGCCCGGTAGGTCGCCTCGTCGACGAGGACGGTGCCCGGCCGGGCGGCGGCCTGGAGCCGCGACGCGGTGTTGACGACGTCGCCGGCGACCATCCCCTGGCCGACCGCCCCGACCGTGATCGCGGCCTCGCCGCTGACGACGCCGGCCCGGGCGGCGAGCTTCGGCAGAGCCGACCTGTTCGCCGACCGCCGCGACCGCGGCGACGAGCTCGACCGCGGCGCGGACCGTTCGATCGGCGTCGTCCTCGTGGGCGACCGGCGCGCCCCACATCGCCATCACGGCATCGCCGATGAACTTCTCGACCACCCCGCCGTACCGGGCGATGATCGTCCGGCAGACCTCGAAGTAACGGGCGAGGAGCTCCTGCACCTCCTCGGGATCACGGCCCTCGGACAACGCCGTGAACGAGACCAGGTCGACGAACAGGATCGACACGAAGCGCCGCTCGGCCGTCGATGGGGCGAACTCGCCGACCCGGCTCGAGACGGGCTCGCCGAGGGCCGGCCCGGCGGCGACCGGTGGCGTCGCGTCGGCCGCGAGGGCCGCACCGCACGATCCGCAGAAGCGGAACCCGCGGACGATCGGGGCGGCGCAGGCCGGACAGCGCTCGCCGAGGACGCTGCCGCACGACCCGCAGAACCGCGAGGTCGACGGGTTGTCGGTGCCGCACGCGTCGCACCTGACTGTCATCCCGACATCATGCCGCTCGTCAGGCGTGCCGACCAGTCTCCACCGCGAGCTCCTCGAGGAGGGCATTCGCCAGTCGGTCGTACTGCTCGAGCCGGTTGTACGGCGCGGCCGAGATCCGGACGAGCCGTGCCCGGGCGGGTTCGCCGGCGGCCCGCGCGGCCGGGACCGGGAATCCCAGGATCGGGACCTCGATCCGGTGGCGCTCGAACAGCCGGGCCGCCAGCGGATCGGCGTCGGGTGGAGCCGGCTCACCGGGCAGCGGGAGAGCGGCCATCGACCCGATCATCTCGTCCGGCGCCGGAGGCGCGACCCCCAGCACGCGGCACAACGCGTTGCGGCCGGCCAGGGCGAGCTCGCGGTTGGCGGCCATGGTCGCCGGCCAGCCGCCGGGCCGAAGCTCCTCGCCGAAGCGGATCGCGGCAGGCAGGCTGAGCCAGGCCGTCGGATCGGTCGTGCCCGTCCAGTCGGCCTCGAGCCGGAAGCGCGACCGGTCGGTCCGGTCGCTGTTCGCACCGTGCGAGATCGCGAGTGGCCGGATCGCGGCCTGGCGGTCGCGCCGGACATGGAGGAACGCGCTGCCCTTCGGGCCAAACAGGTTCTTGTGTCCGTTGCCGGCGTAGTACGCGGCTCCGAGCTCGTCCAGCCGGATCTGGACCATGCCGGGCGCATGAGCCCCGTCGACCAGGCTGTCGACCCCTCGCTCGGCGAGCGCCGCGACGATCCGGTCGATCTGCAGGACCAGCCCGGTCGGGCTCGTCACGTGGCTGACCAGCGCCAGCCGGGTCCGTGCGGTGACCGCGCCAACGATGGCCGTCAGGGCCTCGTCCGGGTCCGAGATCGGAAACGGGATGGTTGCGATCGTCAGCGTGGCGCCATCGCGCTCGGCCGCGAAGCGGAGCGAGTTCACGGCCGCGTTGTACTCGTGGTCGGTCGTCAGCAGCTCGTCGCCGGGCGCGAAGCGGAGCGAGCGGAGGACCGTCGCGATCCCGCTCGTCGCGTTCGGGACGAAGGCCAGGTCGTCGGGATCCGCTCCGACGAAGGCGCCGACGGCCACCCGCGCCGTCTCGAGGTGGCCCTCGAGCTCGCGCGCCAGGAACCGCACGGGCTCGGCTTCCATCCGGTCCCGCCACGCTCGCTGGACATCGAGCACGTCGCGCGGGCATGCCCCGAACGAGCCATGGTTGAGGAAGTCGACCTCGGGATCCAGGCCCCACCGGCCGGCGAGCTCGCCAGGGCGGTCGGTCACGCTTCGTCCGACGGTCGACCCTCGTCGGCGTCGACGGTCGGCGTCGGTCGGTCGGCCGGGACGTCGCGCGCCGGACCGTGGACCTGCTTGACCTCAGGTGGCTCGACCGTGACGGTCGGCCGGGCAACGACCCGCTGGCGGGGGAACCCCAGCCGGGCGGCGACGAACGGCGTGATGTAGGCGAGGACCAGGATCGGGACGAGGAACCTGGCCGGTCCGGGCAGCTCGGCCACGATCAATCCGAGCGCGACCATCACGATCAGGTAGGTCGCCGCCGCCCGGGCCGACCAACCGGATTGCCGTAGTCGCCCGGCTGGTGCCAGCAGGACGATGATCAGGACGAGCGACAGCGCGAGGAGGGCCGGGCTCAACATCGGTCGATCATACGGTGCGCTCGACCCTGGACCCCTCGCTGCTGCCGGCCGTCGCGAGCCACGCGATCGCAGCCCGCCCGGCCACGCCACCGGGCTACCATGACCGCCCACCGAGCGCCCACCACGTTCCGATTGCCGCCCGAGACCAATGCCCGCCCTGCCCGTCGATTCACGCGTCCGAACCTGGCTCGACCGGTGGCAGCCGGTCCTGCCGCTGTTCCTGGCCGAGTTCGTCGTCTGGCTCGGGTTCGGGGCATTCCTGCCGGTCCTGCCGCTCTATCTCACGTCGCACGGGATCGACCTGGCGACGCTCGGGCTGATCGTCGCGGCCTGGCCGGCCGCGCGCCTGGTCGCCGAGCCGATCTTCGGCTGGATCGCCGACCGGACCGCCCGGAAGCCGCTGATGGTGGCCGCGCTCCTAGCCAACGCGATCCTCATCCCGCTGCCGCTGGTCGTGAGCGGGGCGCTCGCGTTCATCGTCATCCGGGCGCTCGACGGGCTGGCCACCGCGGCCTACGACCCCGCAGCCCGCGGGTTCCTGGTCGATGCCACCCCGGCCGAGCGCCAGGGTGAGGCATTCGGGCTGTACGGCGCGGCCCAGATGGCCGGGCTCCTGTTCGGGCCGGCGATCGGCATCATCGGCGTGGCGATCATCGGCAATCAGGCGTTCGTCTTCTGGTTCGCCTCGCTGGCGTCGGCGGTCGCGTCCCTGGTCGTCGCGCTTGCCGTCCGCGAAGGCCGGCGGACGCGCGTCGCGACCGGGATCCCGGTCGAAGGGGTCACCGAGCTCCAGGGATCCCCGCGGGGCGCTCCGGTCGAGGACGCCCCGGGTCCGGGGGAACCACGAACTGACGCCGGCCGACGCGCGCCGTCCCGGCTGCGCAACCGACTCCTCGTCGCGGCGATCGTGCTCAACGCCGGAGGCGCCTTCGCCCAGGGGACGTACGAGGTCATCTGGGCGCTGTTCCTGACCTCGCTCGGCGCGACCCTTGACCTCGTCGGTGCGACGTTCGCCACGTTCGCGATCCCAATCCTGATCTTCTCGCCGCTCGCCGGCCGGTACGTCGACAGGCGAGGCGGCCTGCTGTTCATCGTGGTCGGCTCGCTGTCGACGATCTTTGCCGGGATCTGCTACACGATCATCCAGAACCCGTTGCTCGCGTTGCCGCTGATCCTGATCGAATCGACCGGCTTCGCGATCCTGTTCCCGGCGCTCTACGCGGTCGTCGCCGCCGGCAGTCCGCCCAACCGCTCGTCGACGGCCCAGGGCCTGTTCGGGGCGTCGGGCACAGTCGGGTTCATCGTTGCGTCGCTGGCCGCCGGCCAACTCGCGACGGTAGATATCCGGCTGCCGTTCTGGATGTTCGTCGGCGTCTCGATCGCGTCGCTGGCGATCGGCCTGGCGATCGGCGCCGGCCCGATCCGGGCGATGACGGCCGCCCGCGGCGGCGGCCAGGACCCGCCCCGAAGCGCATCCGCTGTCGGTCTCGATTGACGATTCGGGCCTCGAACGCTAGAGTTGTAGGTCGCGGGGTGGAGCAGCGGCAGCTCGTCGGGCTCATAACCCGAAGGTCGGCGGTTCGAATCCGTCCCCCGCAACCAATCGCCTACACCTCAGAACCCAGGCTCCGACCGGCCTGGGTTCTTCCTTTGTCCGGGCTCGAGAACCGGATGGGACCGGCCGCGTGGCCCGGTCCCATCCGCCGTTGGTCTGCCACCCGGCTGAGCCGGGCCGGTTGCGTCAGCTCTTCGGCGGCGTCTCCTTGGCCGAGCCGTCGCCGGCCGCGGCGGCTGCCGCCTTGACCGCATCCGCGGTCTCCTTGTCGACCGGAACGGCCTCGACCTTCTTCGACTCGGGGATCGTCTTCTTCACGGCATCGACCGCCGTGATGTCGACGACTGCAACGATGCCCGAGGTGCCGGGCGTGATCACCGTCGCGAGCTCGGCCGCGACCTGGCCCTTCTTGAGCTGGTTGCCGACCTTGCCGACGGCCCCGCCGACGACGCCACCGGCGACGAGTCCGGCCAGGAGCGACGGCGGGAAGATCACGGCGAGCGCCGCACCGGCGACCGCGCCCCACAGGAAGCCGTTGCGCGAGGTGTGATCGGACATCCGCTTGACGCGGATCTTGCCGTCGAGATCGGCGTTCACGACGAGCACCCCGTCGATGTCGATCTGGCCGTTGATCTCGGCATCGCGGAGGGCTTCGTAGGCGGCCTCGGCCGCATTCATGTCGGCGAACTGGGCGACGAGCACGGCCTCGTTGCCCTGGACCGCGAGGACGCCTTCGGCGGTGATTCCAGCCTCGTCACCGGCGGTCGCCGCGACGACAACGACCGGCTCGTCCTTGGTTTCGTGGGTCATATCCCGTTCCTCCTGGATTGCGCCCGCACTCGACCCGACCAGTAGATCATCATCCAGCCCGTGGCGCATCGTCCGAACGGGATGAACCGCGGACGGGCCGGCCTGGCCGTCGGGACCGGACGAGATCGGACCGGGCGGGATCGGCCGGGTCAGATCCCGAACAGCCGCTCGATCGCGGCGACGATGGCCCGCCCGTGGGCGCCAGCCGGATCCTTCTCCGGGTTGTAGCACGACAGCGACCAGCCGATGAGATCCGGGGCGGTCGCGACCGGGCGGACGAGCTCGATCAGCTCGTCCCAGGTCGAGCCCATCCGGGATGAGGTAGTCGGTCGCCGGGAAGACCAGCTCGTCGAGGACGTCGAGGTCGATGTGGAGCCAGACCTTGTCGGCCGCTTGCCGGACGTGGTCGAGCGCGTCCGCGGCGACCGCCGCCGGCCCGTTGCGCCGGATCGTGTCGGCGTCGACCGCCAGCACGCCCGCCCGCCGGTTGGTCGCCAGCTCGTCGCGCAGGTCGTCGAGCTCGGTCGGGTCGCGGAAGCCGAGGATCGCAATCGCCTCGGGCGGGGTGACCGGGACCGGCGCAACGCGCTCGACCCACGGGGCCGGCCCGTCGCCGAGCACGACGGCGACCGGCATGTCGGCGGCCTCGCCGGTCGGCGACGTCCGTCCGTCGTAGAAGTCGAGGTGGCCGTCAACGTAGACGAGCCCGACTGTCCCGAGTGCGTCGCTCGCGCCGGCCAGGGCCCCGGCGAGGAGCGTGCAGCAGCCGCCGAGCAGGAACGGCTGCTCGCCGGCGGCACAGCGCGCGGCCACCGCCCGACGCAGCTCGTCGGTCGTGGACAGGACGCCGTCGAGACCGACGAGACCTGTCGCGGGATCCCGGTCGTGGTCGGGGATCCGGACCGACAGGTCGCCGGCGTCCGGCCAGCCCGAGCCGGCCGAGCCCGGCCCGCCGGACGGCATCTGGCGCGAGCTCGGTGCCGTGCGCCTCGGCCCGGCCGAGCCCCACCGAATCGATCGGCACGCCGATCGTCGTGAAGGTCGGTCGGGCGACACGATCGACGGTCATCGTGGTCAGCGTAGCGCGGCGCGGCGCCTTCGCACTCGTGCTTCGACTGCCGGTCCGCGGGCATTCATCGCGACCGCGTTGACCCACCCGGCGACGGACCCTAGGCTGCGCCCGTGGGACCGGCCGTCTGCCCGGCCCGACATCCGAGGGAGGTTCCATGCAACGGATCATCGGGGTCGTCCTCGGGGCGGTCGTGACCTACCTGCTCCTGCTCCTGCTCGTCGGGACGGCCGGCGACACCGCCCGCAGCTACGGGATCGCGGTCATCGCCGGCGCGATCGTCGCGGTGCTCTGGCCGTGGATCGTGGCGATCTACGTCGGCCGCCGGGTCAAGGAGCGGCGCGACGAGGAGATCCAGCGGGAGGTCGAGAAGCAGCTCGCCGAGGAGCACCACGGGGACTGATCGCGACGGGTCGACGGCCACACCGGCCGGCGGACGGGTCCGCCCGGTCTACTCCCAGCGGAAGGTGCGGGCGGCGAGGACGGTCAGCCCCGCGGCCCACGCCGCGAGCACGACCAGCGGACCGAGCGGATCGCCCGGTGCTTGCCCCGAGACCGATCCGGAACGCGTCGGACAGGGCCGCCGCCGGGAGGACCCGGGCGAGGTCGGCGAGGATGCCCGGGCAGATGGTCGAGCGGCAGGACGACCCCGCCGAGCAGGAACAGCGAGGAACAGGCCGTTGGCGAGGGCCAGCGTCGCCTCGGCCCGGAGGCGTGCCCGGCCAGGAAGCAGGCCGAGGCCGGCGAACGCCAGCGTGCCGAGCACGAGCGCGGCGAGGCAGACGAGGACGTGGCGTCCGGGCCCGGGCGTCCAGCCGAGACGCCAGCGCGGCGACACCGACGAGCAGGACGACCTGGACGATCTCGACGACCACGACGGTCGAGATCTTCGCCGCGATCAGCCCGGCCCGCGGGAGCGGCGATCCGCCGAGGCGCTTGAGCACGCCGTACGAGCGCTCGAAGGCGGTCGAGATCCCGAGGTTGACGAGGCTCGTCGACGACGATCGCGAGGGCGAGGATCCCGGGCAGCAGGAGGGCGACGCCCGCCCCGATCGGTCGCCGGGACGATCGACGAAGAACACGAGCAGCACGAGCGGGATGACGAACGTCACGAACAGGTTCTCGCCGCGCCGGGACAGCAGCCGGAGCTCCATCCCGACCTGGGCCACGGTCGCTCGCGCCGGCCGGCGCTGCCGTTGCCGCCGGCCGACGGCGTCCAGCCGAGGCTCATGGCTGGTCGTCCCGGTCCGCGCTCGCCGGTCAGCTCGAGGTAGCGCTCCTCGAGGGTCGCCGCCGGTCCGCAGCTCGGCGATGAGGATGCCGCGCCCGGCGCACCAGGCAGCCAGCGCGCGACCAGCGACGGGCTCGGATCGGCGCCCGTCGAGGCGGTAACGCCCGGCCGCCGCCGTCGTCGTCGAGCCGGACCGGCGGCCACGGCCGACCGGTCCGCGCCGAGCGCGGCTTCGAGCGCGGCCCGGTCGCCATCGGACAGCGGGCGCGCGAGGCGGAACCGGAGCCGGGCGGCGGCCAGCGGTCAGCTCGGCCGGCCGGCCCGTCGCGACGAGCCGGCCGCGGTCGATGATCGCGACCCGGTCGGCGAGCCGCTCGACGTCGGCCAGCTCGTGGGTCGTCAGCAGGACGCGTCGTCCCCGCGTCGCGCAGGGCGGCGATGAGCTCGCGGGTCGCGGCCTTGGCTGCCGGGTCCATGCCCGGCCGTCGGCTCGTCGAGGAGGACGAGCTCCGGCCGGCCGACGAGCGCCAGGGCGAGCGCCAGGCGCTGCCGCTGGCCGCCCGACAGGACGCGGTACGCGGGTCCGCGCCGACATCGGCAGGCCGACCAGCTCGAGCAGCGCGTCCGGGTCGAGCGGGTCGCGGTAGAACCGCGCGTACAGCCGGAGGATCTCGCGCGGCCGTGCCTGCGGGTAGATGCCGCCGCCCTGGAGCATCAGCCCGACCCGCGCCCGGAGCGCCGGCCGTCCCGCGCCGGGTCGAGGCCGAGGACCCGGACCTCGCCGGCGTCGGCGCGGCGGTAGCCCTCGAGGATCTCGACCGTCGTCGTCTTGCCGGCGCCGTTCGGCCCGAGCAGCGCGACGATCGTCCCCGCGCGCGACGTCGAGGTCGAGCGCCGGCGACGACGGGCCGGCCGGCGTAGCGCCTTGCGAAGGCCGCGAACGGCGATCGCCGGCGCCAGCGGCGGTCACGGCAGGATCGCGGCGAGCTGGCGGTCGAAGTCCGGCCGGTGAGCGTCGCCGATCTGGCGCGATCGGAGGATCCCGTCGCGGCCGATGAAGTAGGTCTGGGGCGGCGCGACCACCGCTAGGCCGTCGCCCGCGCTGCCGTCGGGGTCGGTGACCGTCGGCCAGGTCGCGCCGTGACTCGCGGCGAACGCCCTGGCCGCGTCGGCGTCGTCGTTCTTCCACACGACCCCGACGATCTCCAGGCCGTCGCCCGCATGGGCCTGAGCGGCGTCGACGAGACGGGAACTCCTCCCGGCAGGGACGCACCAGGACGCCCAGAAGTTCACGATCACCGGCTGGCCGCGGAGCGCGGCGAGGTCGAAGGCGAGCCGTCGAGGGTCGTGCCGGCCAGTGCCGGAGCCGGGTCGCCGGCTCGGACCCCGCCCGCCGGGCTGGCGCTCGTGGACGCTGAGCCGCAGCCGGCCGAGGCGATGACGAGCGGCGACCAGCAGGGCGGCGAGCGCGTGCCGCGCTGGCCGGTGGGACGATGCGTGATGGCGACCTCTACTTGGCCGTGAGCTCCCCGTCATGTTCGGGTGCCACTTGCAGGAGAACTTGTAGGTGCCCGCCTTGAGCGCCGGCACCTGTAGACGGTCGACGTGACGCCGGTGATCGTGCGCCCTCGAAGACCGTGGCGCCCGACCCATCGGCGATCTCGATGTCGTGGGGGATCGCCCGCGTCCTTGTTGACGAAGGCGATCGTGAACGGCTTGCCGGCCGGCGCCGAGATCGTCTTCGTGTCGAACTCGATGCCCTGGGCGGTGACCGTGACGTCGGCCGGGGGCAGGCTGGCCGGAGCACCCGAGCCGCCCGCTGCGGCCGAGCCGCCGCCGCCCGCCGACCCGCCGGCGCGCCGGATCCGCCCGGCGAGGCGAGGCCCGTCGGTCGCACCGTTCGCCGCCCCGACGGGATGAGCCCGCTGTTGAGGATGAGCGCGAGCACGAACAGCGCCCCGAACAGGGCGAACGTGCCGGTCGGGGCGCGCGGCGACGGCAGGCTGTCGAGGTGGCCGGTGCTGTCCGCCCGCACGGCCAGGGCGTACTCGGCCCGGGCGTCGCGCAGCCAGCCGAGGAGGCCGATGACCAGCATGACCACGCCCGCCACGAGGAGCCAGCCGCCGAACACGAGCCCGTAGAGGATGACCGCGACTGCGATCGCCGCGACGATCGGCCGGAACGACGGTCCCGGCATGTGGACGCCGGGCGGCGGCTCGGACGTCGACGACGACGGGCAGCGTCGAGCCCGTGGGCGACGTGGTCGTAGTCGCGCATCGCCTCGCGGCCCCAGTAGAGGAGCGCGAGGATCAGCGCCGCGATCCCGACGAAGAGCGATGACCGGCCCGAACACCAGCCCGAGCAGGACCAGGAACACGCCGACCGCGCCGAAGATCGGGGCGAACGACGGCACCGGGCAGTGGACGCCGGGCGGCGGGGCCGGCCGGATCCGGCCGCGCCCCCGCTGCTTCGGGCCGAGCGTGCGTGGCCCGCCACAGGAGCCAGGCGAAGAACAGGACGACCAGGGCGAGGATCGCGATCGGGATGAGCGCGATCAGCGAGCCCCAGTCCGGGATGACGAACTGCGACGTCAGGTCGAGGATGCTCGTTCCAGATCTGGTCCATCGCGGTCGTCGGGTCCGTCGGTCGCGTGCCGGCGGTCCGCTCAGCCGCGCGGCGAGCCGACGGCCAGGACGTAGGCGGCCAGGCCCATCGCGATCCCGAGCGCGAAGAGCATCGTCGCCCCGGCCGCGTCGTGGCTGAGCCAGAGGTAGATCGACGACCAGGACGACGAAGATCGAGGCCGACGAACGCGCGTTCGCGGGTGGGCGATCGGATGGTCCATCGTCGTCCTCGCTCAGTACGGGTTGGGGATGACGTAGAGGACGAGAACAGGACGATCCAGACGACGTCGACGAAGTGCCAGTACAGCGACGTCGCCTCGACCATGTCGTGGTGCTGGCTGGAGAACTGGCCGGCCATCGCCCGGTAGAGGACGACCGACAGCATGATCACCCGCCGAAGACGTGGGCGCCGTGGAAGCCGGTGAGCGTGTAGTACGTCGTCCCGAACGTGCCCGAGTCGAGCGTCACGCCCTCGCCGAACAGGATCGCTGTAGTCGTAGCACTGGAGCAGGAGGAAGGTCGATGCCGAGGACGAGGGTGACGCCGATGGCCCGGACGAGCGCCGGTCCGGTCGTCGCGCCGGATCGCCCAGACGCCGATCTGGCAGGTGAACGAGCTGGTGATCAGGATGATCGTCGCGAAGGTGACGATCGGGATGATCTGCTCGGCGGTCGGCAGCCAGTGGAGCTTGTCGGCGAAGCCCTCCGGCGGCCAGACCGGGGCGGTCGCCCGGACGTTGAAGTAGGCGGCGAACAGCCCGGCGAAGAACATGACCTCGGAGGTGATGAACAGGAGCATCCCGAGGATCGGGTTGCTGATCCCGCCCTCGCGGGCGTGACGCCTCCGCGGCGTGGGTCGTGGTGATCGGCGGTCGAGGCTGGCGGTCATCCGTGCGCGCTCTCGCCGGTCCGGCCGTGGCGGGCGTCGAACACCGGCCGCTCGGAGCGGATCTCCGGCAGGCGGTCGAAGTTGTACGGCGGCGGCGGCGAGGAGGTCGCCCACTCGAGCGTGTTGCCCTCCCACGGGTCGTCGCCGGCCGGCTCGCCGCTGCGGAGCGACACGAAGACGTTCCACAGGAACGGCAGCATGCTCAGCGCGATCATGAAGCCGCCGATCGTGGCCAGCAGGTTGAGGTCGTTCCAGCCGGCCGTCGGGCGCGTAGTCGGCGATCCGCCGGGGCATCCCCTCGAGGCCCAGGATGTGCATCGGGAAGAAGGTCAGGTTGAAGCCGATGAACATGAGCACGAACTGGATCTTGCCGAGGCGTCTCGTTGAGCATCCGGCCGGTCATCTTCGGGAACCAGTAGTAGATCCCGGCGAACACCCCGAACACCGACCCGCCGAACAGGACGTAGTGGAGGTGGGCGACGACCCAGTACGTGTCGTGGAGGGCGAAGTCGACCGGGACCGCCGCGCTGAACGCGCCGTTGATGCCGCCGATCAGGAACATCGTCAGGAAGCCGAGCGCGAACAGCAGCGGCGTCGAGAACGTCAGCTGGCCGCGGCACAGGGTCGCGATCCAGTTGAACATCTTGACCCCGGTCGGGACCGCGATCAGGAACGTCATGAGGCTGAAGAACGGCAGGTACACCGGCCCCGGTCGTGAACATGTGGTGGGCCCAGACGCGAGAAGCCGAGGGCGCCGATGGCGGCCGTCGCGAAGACGAACGCCTTGTAGCCGAACAGCGGCTTGCGGCTGAAGACCGGCAGGACCTCGCTGACGATGCCCATCGCCGGCAGGACCATGATGTAGACCGCCGGGTGCGAGTAGAACCAGAAGACGTTCTGCCACAGGATCGCGTTGCCGCCGGTCGCCGGGTCGAAGAAGTGGCCGCCGTAGTTGCGGTCGATGAACAGCATGATCAGGCGCGCTCGTCAGGACCGGCGTCGCCATGCACGACGAGGACGCTCGTGACGAGCACCGTCCAGACCATGATCGGCATCCGGAACAGCGTCATCCCGGGCGCCCGCATCTTGAAGATCGTGACCAGGAAGTTGATCGCCGCCGAGGATCGAGCTCGTGCCGATGAGGATCACGCCCGACGATCCACAGGTCCTGGCCGATCCCGCGAGTACTTCGGCCTCGGCCAGCGGCGCGTAGCTCGTCCAGCCGGCCGCCGCCGCGCCGCCCGGCGAGGAAGCCCGGTGAGGATCAGGATCCCGGCCAGCGGCAGCATCCAGAACGACAGCGCGTTGATCCGCGGGAAGGCCATGTCCGGCGCGCCGATCTGGAGCGGCACGACGTAGTTCCCGAAGCCGGCCAGCATCGGGATGATGAACAGGAAGAGCATCAGCGAGGCGTGCATCGTGAACAGCTGGTTGTAGACGTCGCTCCTTGACCAGCTGGAGCCCGGGGAACGCCAGCTCGCGCCCGGACGACCAGCGCGAGGATCCCGCCGATGAAGAAGAACACGAACGAGTTGACCAGGTAGAGGATCCCGATCTTCTTGTGGTCGGTCGTCGTCAGCCACTCGTACAGGCCGGCTCCGAGTCCGGTGGCGGCGGGCGTCAGCGCGGTGGTCGCCATCGCGTGCTCCTTACTGGACCGTGAGCGTGCCGGTCATCGCTCGGGTGGACCGTGCAGGAGAACGTGTAGGTGCCGGCCTTGAGGGCCGGGACCGGGTAGGTCCGGCGTCGACGCCGGTGAAGATGTCGCCCTTGAAGACTTCCTGCCCGGCCGCGTCGTGGATCGCGACGTTGTGGGACGCCGGCGTCATTGTTCTTGAACTTGATCGTGAACGGCTGGTCGGCCGGCGCCTGGAGGCGTCGTCTTGTCGATAGGCGACGTCCTTGGCCGCCAGGTCGAGCTGGACCTGTCCGGCCGCCGCCGCTCGGCGGCGCCGGCGGCGGGCGTCGCCTTGCGCCTTGGCGATCTGCTTCCGCCAGCCAGGCGTCGTAGTCGGCCGGGCTGAGCGCCTTGACCGTCGAACAGCATCGAGCCGTGGCCGGTCCCGCACAGCTCCGCGCACTGGCCGCGGAACGTCTGGCCGGCGTCGCCCGGATCGACCGTGAAGTCGAACGTGTTGTCCGCCCGGGCACGACGTCGCGCTTGAACAGGAACTGCGGGACGTAGAACGCGTGGATGACGTCCTTCGAGCTGGAGGTCGAGGTGGATCGGTCTTGCCGGCCGGGACCGTCATCTCCGGGCCGTCGAGCTGCTCGAACAGGACCGTCTGGCCGTCGGCCGACCAGGTACTCGAACGACCACTGGAACTGGGCGCGCGACGGCCCGTGACCTGGATGTCCGGCTGGCGGCGACCGCGTCGACCGTGTTGAGCGTCTGCCAGAGAAGCACGAACAGGACCCCGACGATGACCGTCGGGATGACCGTCCAGATGATCTCGAGCAGGTTGTTGCCGTGGATCTGGGGCGGCAGCTCGGTGTCGCTCGGCTTGCGCCGGTAGCGGAGACGGCGAAGAGATCAGGCCCTCGACGAGCGAAGAAGATCGACGACCGCGATGATCGAAGACGAAGTCGTACAGGCCGCTCGATCTCGCTGGCTCCTGACGGTCACCGGGCGGCGGGCAGAGCTCCGAACGACCGCCGCAGCCGGCCACCAGGACTCACGATCGCGGCCGACGCGGCGACACGCCGCGACGGCGCGACCGGGTGAGCGAGGGCAACGACATGGGGTGGTGTCCTCGAGGCTCGTCGACGGTTGAGCGGACCAGGACAGGCGCCCATGATAGCGGGCGCCGGTCGCGGCGTGCCGGTCCGGGCTCCCCGACGGGGCTGCGGCCGTGACGGGGACCCGACGCCGGCGCGGTCGCGGCACGATCCGGGGCAGAATGGCGCCCGTGATCCCGCGCGCCGGCTCGATCCGCGCTGCGCTCGCGCCGGCTGGCCGTTCGCGCGCCGCGCCGTCGGCCTCGCCTGGCTGGCCGTCGCTCGCGATCGCCGCTGGCCCACGGCCGCCGGCGCCGGCCGCCGGTCCTGCCCGACGTCTCTGCTGGCCTGGTCGTTCGACCCGACGGTCGTCGTTCCGCTCGTCGCTGGCCGCCGTCGCCTACCTGTGCGGCGGTCCGGCAGGTCGATCGCGGCCCACCCGGCGAACCCCGTCCCGCGCGGCCGGACGGTCTGCTTGCTGCTCGGGCTCGGTGGCGATCGTGGTCGCCCTCCAGTCCGCCGATCGAGCGCTACGACACGACGCTGTTCACGGTCCACATGGTCCAGCACCTGCTGCTGACGCTGGTCGCCGCCGCCGCTGCTCGTGCTCGGCGGCGCCGATCACCCTGCTCCTCCGGGCGTCCCGCCCGAGACCCGCCGCCGGCTGATCCTGCCGGTCCTCCACTCGCGGCCGGTCCGGGTCGTGACGTTCCCGGTCGTCACCTGGCTCGCTGTTCGCCGCGGCGATGTGGGGGACCCACTTCTCGCCGCTCTTCAACGCGTCGCTCGAGAACCCGACCGTCCACCAGCTCGAGCACGCCTTCTACCTCGTCGCCGCGCTGCTGTTCTGGTGGCCGGTCGTCGGCCCTCGACCCGAGCCCCGTGGCGGATGCGCGAGCCCGGCCCGGGTCCTGTACATGTTCCTCCAGATGCCCCAGAACACGTTCCTCGGCTCGCGATCGTCAGCGCGACGGCCCCGCTCTACGCCCACTACGCGACGCTCGACCGGGACTGGGGCCCGGCGGTCGCTCGAGGACCAGCAGCTGGCCGGCGGGATCATGTGGGTCGTCGGCGACCTCGTCTTCCTCGACCGCGATCCTCGGGATCGTCGTCGGCTGGATGCGCCGGGAGGAGCGCGAGTCGCACGCCGCCGACGCCCGGCGAGGAGGCGGCGCGGGCGGCGATCCGCGAACGGGAGACTCGCCTCGCCGAGCGGCTCGCCCGCGAGCGCGGCGAGACCTGACGCGGGACCGCGGTCGCCGCTCGGGCGAGGATCAGGCCGGCGAACCGGCCAGCAGCGCGCGGTAGCGGTCCGGGTCGACGTTGCCGCCGCTGACGACCGCGACGACCGGACCCGTCACGCCGTCGAGGCCGGCCTCGGCGGCATCGGAACCGGAGCGCGGCGACGGTCAGGGCGCCCGACGGCTCGACGACGAGCCGGCTTCCTCGGCGGCGAGCCGGACCGCCGCCGCGATCTCGGCCTCGGTCACGGTCACGATGCCGATCGAGCAGCGCGGTGAGGTGGGCGAACGTCCGCCGCCCGAGCGACTGGGTGCGCGTCCCGTCGGCGATCGTCCGGCCCACGAGCTCGGCCGGCCAGCTCGACGATCCGGCCGGCCGCCAGCGAATCGCGCGCGTCGGCGGCGAGCTCGGGCTCGACGCCGATGACGCGCGCAGGCGGGCCGGAGCGCGCGGACCGCGGCCGCGACGCCGCTGGCCAGCCCGCCGCCGCCGATCGGGACGAGGACGGCCGCGACATCGGGCACGTCCTCGACGATCTCGAGGCCGACAGGTGCCCTGGCCGGCGATGATCCGGTCGTCGTCGTACGGCGGGATGATCGCCAGGCCGCGCTCGCCGGCCGAGCTGCTCGGCCACCCGCCGGCGCTCCTCGCTGGCCGGTCCGACGATGACGATCTCGGCGCCGTCGGCCTCGACCCGCTCGCGCTTGATCGCCGGCGCGTCGGACGGCATGACGACCACCGCCGGCGCCCCGAGCAGCCGGGCGGCTCGGGCGACGCCCTGGGCGTGGTTGCCGCACGAGTAGGTGATGACGCCCGCGGGCGCGGTCCTCGGCCGACAGCCAGGCGACGGCGACGTAGGCGCCACGGATCTTGAACGCGCCGATCGGCTGGAGCGACTCGGCCTTCAGCAGCCGGCGGGGCTGCTCCGGGCCGAAGCGGGACGAGCGGCGTCCGCAGGGCGACGCCGCGCCAGGGTTCCGGCGGCCGCGCGGATGTCGTCGATCGAGACGAGCCGCTCGGCCGGCGGGGCCGTCATCGGCCCTCGGCCACGAGCTTCTGGCAGTCGATGCAGTAGGCCGCCCACGGCAGGGCCTCGAGGCGGCCGGCGGCGATCGCATTGCCACACCGGACGGCAGCTGCCCGAACGTCCCGTCGTCGAGCCGGGCGAGGGCGGCCTCGACCAGCGCAAGCTGCTTCTCGGCCTTCGTCGCGCAGGGCGAGGTCGCGCTGCTGGTCGAAGACCTGGCTGGCGGCGGCGGCCTGCGAGCCGTAGGTCATCTGGCCGGGCGCCTCGATCCCGGCGTCGAGCTCGAGCCGCAGCCGGGCGCGCTCGGCTTCGAGCGCGTGCGCGCCGCCGCGAGGCTCATCGGGTCCATCCGACGATGCTACGCCGCGCGCCCGTCCGCCGTGCACGAGGTATACTCCCGGGGAGTACCGACCGTCGAGGTTGGGACGCATGGGAGCTGCGCTGATGAGCGACCGCGAGACGACGGCGATCGACCCCGTCTGCGGGATGACCGTCGACACGACGACGTCGCAGCTGACGCTCGAGCACGACGGGACCGATCTACTGGTTCTGCGGCCGCGGCTGCCTGCTCGAGTTCCGGGACGACCCCGAGAAGTATCTCGATCCGGCCTACGTCGCCCTCGATGTGAGCAGTCGGGCCGGTGTGAGCCTTCGGCCGACCGGCGATAAGTCGCACTGAGCGCCACTGCCAGACTGGCACTCCTCCGGGGGATCGGGCGGAGCCGCGACGACGGGATCGCCTCGGGCACGCGGAGGTCGGGTCATGCCCCGGAAGCTCGCCTCGGACCGCGTCACCGCCGCGTGGCTGGCCGCATCGCTGGCTCGCCGCGCCGTGCGATCGACGGTCGGCGCTGGGTCCAGGCCGGCCGGACGTCCGCGCACTCGACGGCGCGGCGTCGACGGCCGCCCGGCGACGGCCGTCGCTGGACTGACCGCGGTCGCGCGCTGGGTCAGCGACCGACGGCCGGGCCGCCGCTCGTGTCCGATGCTCAGCCGCTGCGGCGAGGTAGACCGGGATCACCGAGAGCGAGGATCAGGACCAGCGCGACCACGTTGACGATCGGCCGCTGGTTCGGCAGCCGGAGGTGGCGAAGATCCAGATCGGCAGCGTCTGCTGGGTCCCGGCGGTGAAGGTCGTGACGATGATCTCGTCGAACGACAGGGCGAACGCGAGCAGGCCGCCGGCCAGGATCGCCGTCCGGAGGACGCGGGAACGTCACGTAGCGGAAGGTCTGCCACGAGTCGGCGCCGAGGTCCGCCGACGCCTCCTCGAACGATCGGCCGAGCTGCGCCGCAGCCGGGCGATGACGTTGTTGTAGACGACGACGACGCAGAACGTGGCGTGGCCGACGACGATCGTGAGCGTGCCGAACGGGAAGCCGAAGTTGTTGAACGTCGCGTTGAGCGCCATGCCGGTGACGATGCCGGGCAGCGCGATCGGCAGGACCAGCAGCGAACGAGATCGACCTCGCGGCCGAAGAACCGGTAGCGGTGGACGGCGAACGAGGCCAGCGAGCCGAGGACGAGGGCCACAGCGTCGCCGCGATGCCGACCGTCAGCGACAGGACGAGTGCCTCGCGGACGCTCGTCGTTGGCCAGGGCCTCGCCGAACCACTTCGTGCTGTACTCCTGGATCGGCCAGGTCTGGACCCGCTCGGCGTTGAAGGCGTACAGGACGATGATCGACGATCGGGACGTACAGGAACGACCAGGGCAGCCCGGTCGCGACCCGGAGCAGGACCGGCTCACGGTCGGCGCCGCGCCGCTGCGGCTCAGAGCGCGTCGAACGCGCCGAACCGGCGGGCGACCAGCAGGTAGATCGCCATGATCCCGACCGGGACGATCGCGAACGCCGCCGCGAACGGGATGTTGCCGGCGACGCCCTGGCTGACGTAGACGACGTTGCCGATGAACTGGCGTGTTCGAGACGAGCTGCGGGGTGATGTAGTCGCCGAGGGTCAGCGAGAACGTGAAGATCGAGCCGGCGACGAGCGCCGGCAGGACGAGCGGCAGGATCACCCGCCGGAACGTCATCCCGCTCCGCGCCCCGAGGTCGGCCGACGCCTCGAGGAACGAGCGCGGGATCCGCTCGAGCCCGGCGTAGATCGGCAGGATCATGTACGGCAGCCAGATGTAGCTGAACACGATGGTCATCGAGACGTCGGACACGCCGTAGCACGCTCGACACGCCGGTGATGCCGACCTGCTGGAACGCCCAGTCGAGCGGTCCGCCCGGGGCCAGGATCACCCGCCAGGCGTAGACCCTGACCAGGTAGCTCGCCCAGAGCGGCAGCAGCACGAGCATGAACAGGAGCGCCCGCGCGGCGCGGCGAGGCGACCCGGGCCATGTAGTAGGCGATCGGGAAGGCGATGAGCGCGTCGACGATGGTGACGATGCGCCGCGAACCCGACCGTGCGCAGGATGATCGCCCGGTAGACGGGGTCGCTGAGCGATCTGCTGGAAGTTGTCCAGCGTGAACTGCTTGACGACGACGCCGGTCAGCGGGTCGAGGGACCAGAAGGCGTAGACGAACAGCAGCGCGAGCGAGCCGAGGTAGACGATCCCGAACCAGCCGATCGGCGGCGACGAGCAGGGCACCCGAGCTGGATCCGCGGGCGTCGATAGAGCCAGCCCGACAGGCGGCGGCGCGGCGCTCGGTCGGGCAGGCTCGGCGGTCGTCATGGCGTCGGCGATCCGGCTCTCGTCGGCTGGTCGAGGCCGGGGATCCGGCTGGATCGCCCGGCCTCGTCGGATCGATGTCGGCGACCGGGTCAGCCCTTCATCTCCGGTCCAGGCTGCGACCCACTCGGTCGTACGGGATGCAGGTCTGGCCGCGGCTGTCGCCGCAGTCGCGGAGCGGGCGTCTTCCAGAAGCTGATCGCGTTGTAGAACGCTCGTCGTTGACGCGGTACGCGGTGCAGAAGTCCTCGAACGCGTACGGCTCGTGCTGGTGTCCAGGATCGAGCAGGCCTTCGGGTTGGCCGGCGCCTCGCCGAAGTACTCGGCGACCTGCGCCTGGACCTCGGGCGTGACCATCCAGGCCATCCACTTGAGCATGCAGTTCGGGTGCTTGGCGTAGCGCGACAGCATCCAGGTGTCGGCCCAGCCGGTCATGCCCTCGGTCGGGACGATCGCCTCGACCGGCGACGCCGGACGCCCTCGAGCGTGTTGTCTGGTACGGCCAGGTCGTGCCGACGGTCGTGGTCGCCGTTGGTGAAGTTGTCGATCTCGTCGGCGAAGCCGGACCAGTACTTGCCGACGAACGGGCGCTGCGCCTTGAGCAGGGCGACCGCCGCGTCGAACTGCTCCTGGGTCAGCTCGTACGGGTCGGTGATCCCGAGCTCGGGCTTGTGGGCCTTGAGGTACAGCGCCGCGTCGGCGATGTAGATCGAGCCGTCGTAGGCGGTGACCTTGCCCTTGTACGGCGGCCGTCTTGGCCGGGTCGAACACGGCGTCCCAGCTCGTCGGGGCCGGCGTGAACTTGTCGGTCCGGTACATCAGGGTGTTGCCGCCCCAGCCGTGCGGCGATGCCGTAGTGGAAGCCGTTGACGGTGTTGTTGGCCGGGCTCTGCAGGAACGGACGTCAGGTCCTTGAAGTCCGGGATCACGGCCGGGTCGATCGGCGCGACGTCGCCCGGTCGATCAGCCGGTTCGATCGCGTCGCCCGACGCCGAGACGCCGTCGTACAGCCCGTGGCCGTGCGACATCAGGGTGTACCATCTCGTCGGACGTGTCGGCGGTCTTGCGGTCGACCTTGGCGCAGTCCGGGTTGGCCGCGATGAACGGGTTGACCCAGTCGTATTCCTTGACGTTCGAGCCGTTCTCGGCGTAGCCGACCCAGATGACGATGTTGAGCTCGCCCTCGCCCGGGCCGATCGACGCCGGCCGGCGACCTCGCTCGCGGGCGGGCTCGCCGGCGCCTGGCTCGGCCGGGCGCGCTGGCTGGCGGGCGCCGCGGCTCGGCGGAGCCGCGGCTGGCGCGGCGCCGCGCCGTCGACGAGCAGGCGGCCGCGACGATCGCGACGATGGCCGCCGCGATGAGGACCTTGCGTTGGCTCATGGTTCTCCTCCTCCTCCGACCCGGTCAGTCTCGCGACCGGGAAGTTGTACTGCCGTTTCCAGATCAGGCGGACCGCGCTGCCCTGCTGCGGCGAGGACCTCCATCGACGAGATCGTCAGGTTCTGCGGCGGTGACGACGAGCTCGCCGCCGGCATCGAGCGCGACGACGTAGCGCGTGTCCGGGCCGAGGTAGACGACGCTCGCGGATCGTGGCCGGTGGCCGTCGTCTCGTCCTCGCCGACGCGGCTCGCCCGGATCGGCGCAGCCGGATCTTCTCGGGTCGCACGGTGAACGTGCCGGCCCGTCCGACGATCCGCTCCGGCCACCTCGCCGGTCAGCAGGTTCGACGTCCCGACGAAGCCGGCCACGAACGCCGTCGCCGGTCGCTCGTAGACGTCCGCCGGCGCGCCGACCTGCTCGATCCGGCCGCGGTTGAAGACCGCGATCCGGTCGCTCATCGTGAGCGCCTCCTCCTGGTCGTGGGTCACGTAGATGAACGTGATCCCGACCTGGTGCTGGATCGCCTTGAGCTCGATCTGCATCTCCTCGCGGAGCTTGAGGTCGAGCGCGCCGAGCGGCTCGTCGAGGAGCAGCACCCGCGGCCGGTTGACGAGCGCCCGGGCGAGCGCGACCCGCTGGCGCTGGCCGCCCGACAGCTGGGCTGGCTTGCGCTGCTCGTAGCCGTCGAGGCGGACCATGCGCAGCGCGTCGTCGACCTGCCGCGCCGCGCTCCGCCTTCGGGCACCTTCCGGACCATCAGGCCGTAGCCGACGTTGTCGCCGACGCGTCATGTGCGGGAACAGCGCGTAGTCCTGGAAGACCGTGTTGACGTCGCGCTCGAACGGCGCCTTCGTGCGTGACGTCCTCGCCGTGGAGCAGGACCCGGCCCTCGGTCGGCAGCTCGAAGCCGGCGATCATCCGGAGCGTCGTCGTCTTGCCGGAGCCGGACGGCCCGAGCATCGAGAAGAACTCGCCGTCGGCGATCTCGAGGTCGACCCCGGCCACCGCCTCGACCTCGCCGAAGCGCTTGCCGACTCCCTCGAGCGGACGGCCGGCGACGTCCGATCGACCGAGCTGGCGCGGCGGGCGCAGGTTCGTCGCGTCGCCGCGGGGAGGGTCGGGGTCGCCAAGCGTCGCCTCGGGTGGCCGCGCGGGTCGTCGCGCGGGTGCATCGCGACCTCGGTGCGGGTCGAATCCGGCACCGACCGGCAGCCCGTCCGAACGGGCGAGTTGGCGCACTGTCGCGCGTCCGGGGCGCCGATGTCAAGACATTCGACGAGCCCTAGACTCGCAACCCGATGACTCGCGCTCGGCCGCCGCTCCCGGCGCGTTCCTTCTGGCGATCCTGCCACTCGTCCTCGCGGGCGTGCGCCAGCGCCGCGCCGGCCGCCACACCGCCGATCTCGCCGGGGACCGAGGCGCGACCCGCGAGAGGTCAACATCATCGCCCGCGACTACCGGTTCGACCCGGCTCCGGTCGATCTCGTGCCCGGCGAGACGGTCCTGCTCCACGTTGTCAACGGCGGGCTCGAGGTCCACGAGATGGTCATCGGCGACGCGACGGTCCAGGACGCCTGGGAGGTGGCCGAGGCGGCCACGCTCGGCGCGCCGCCGGGACCGACGCCGCTCGTGAGCGTGCCGCCCGGAACGGCGCGGTCTTCGGGTCGTGGTCCGATCGGGCGAGCGGGTGGACGTGCGCTGGACGGTGCCGCCGAGCCGTCGGCCGCGCTGATCGTCGGCTGCCACATCCCCGGTCACTGGGCACGCGGGATGCAGGTCCCGGTCCGGTTCGTCGCTCCGGGCGGCTGAGGGTCGACCCGGTGATACGCTCTAGGTCCGTCCTCCGGCGTCGGGCCGCGAGGACCAGCCGAGACGCGGTTCCAGGGAGAGGACACGAATGACCTACGTGATCGCCGAGCCGTGCATCGACGTGCTCGACTCTCGTGCGTGTCGGTCTGCCCGGTCGACTGCATCCACTACGAGGAAGGCATCGACCGGAAGCTGTTCATCGACCCGAACGAGTGCATCGACTGCGGCGCCTGCGAGCCCGAGTGCCCGGTCAACGCGATCTTCCCGGAGGAGTCGCTGCCGGCCGAATGGGCCAGCTACACCCAGATCGACGCGACCTGGTTCACCGACCGGCCGCAGCTCGGGCGGAGGTCGACCGGCTCAAGCCGGCCTGACCGCGGCGCGGAGCCGCCGGGCGGTCCGACGGCCGCGGAGCTCCGATGCGGATCGTCTCGCTCCTGCCCTCGGCCACCGAGATCGTGTTCGCGCTCGGGCTGGGCGACGAGCTGGTCGGGCGTGACCCACGAGTGCGACTGGCCGCCCGAGGCGGCGGCGATCCGGTCGTCACCCGGAGCTCGCAGGACCTGACTGCTCGGTCACGTCGCGCGAGATCGACCGCCTCGTCGGCGCGGCGGTCCACGGCGGGTCGTCGCTCTACGAGCTCGACGAGGCGGCGCTCGAAGCCGTCGAGCCGGATCTGATCCTGACCCAGGAGCTGTGCGCGGTCTGCGCGGTCGAGCTATCGCGAGGTGAACGAGGTCGCCCGGGCGATCGATGCCGACGTGACCGTGGTCTCGCTCGAGCCGACGTCGATCGAGGGGATCCTCAACTCGATCTCGACCGTCGGCGCGATGACCGATGCCGAGGACGCGGCCGATCGATGTCGTGGCGGACCTGCGCGAACGGCTGCGGAAGCTCGAGACGCGCCTGGCCAGGCGGCGCGAGCGCGGCCAGGCCGCCGGTCCGGGCCGTCGGACTCGAGTGGCTCGACCCGCCGTTCGCGGTCGGCCACTGGGTCCCCGAGCAGGTCCGGCGGGCCGGCGGCTGGGACCTCCTCGGCCGGGAGGGCGAGGCTTCGACCCGGACGACGTGGGACGCGGTGCGCGCGGTCGATCCCGAGATGCTCGTCCTGATGCCGTGCGGGTTCCACCTCGAGCGAGACCGTCGCCGAGTGGGAGCGGACGCCGAGGCCGGCGTTCTGGCGCGAGCTCGAGGCCGTCCGGCGCGGCCAGGTCTTCGCCGTCGACGGCTCGGCCTACTTCTCGCGGCCCGGGTCCGCGGGTCATCGACGGGATCGGGCTGCTGGCCGAGATCTTCGATCCCGACGGGTTCGTCGAGACCTCGCCCGTCGGCAGCTGGACGCCGCTCGACTAGGCGGCCGCGACCGCATGCCGTTCCTGGCGACCTTCGACTGCCTGTGGTGCGGCACCGCCTGGCGGACCCGCGGGCCCGACGACCTCGAGGGCTACGCCCAGCTGTGTCCGGACTGCGTCGGACGAGCCGGCGAGAACGGCTTCCTCCGGTTCCGGTTGAAGTCGGCAATCGAGGAGCGGGCGAGGGCCGGCGAGTCGGTCGCCGTGCCCGCCTCGGCCGGCGCCCGGCCCGCTCGGCCGTGCCCGCCTCGGCCGTGCCCGCCCCGGCGGAGCTCGCCGCGGAGATGGTCGCCTACTACGAGGCCCGCGCCGACGAGTACGACGACTGGTATCTCCGCCGAGGCCGGTACGCCCACGGGCCGGTCCACGACCAGGCCTGGAACGCCGAGCTCGACACGGCGACCCTGTGGCTCGACGGGCTGCCGCTGTCGGGCGAGATCGTCGAGCTGGCGGCGGGCACCGGCTGGTGGAGCCCGCTGCTGGCCTCGAAGGGCGAGCTGTCGGTCTACGACGCGGCCGACGCCCCGCTCGATCGCGCCCGTGAGCGGCTGGTGGCCCACGGACTGCGCGCTCACATCCACGTCCGCGATGCCTGGGCGGAGCCGGATCGAGCGGTCGACGTGGTCTTTGCCGGGTTCTGGCTGAGTCACGTCCCTCGGGCGCGCCTCGCGACGTTCCTCGGCCTGGTCCGGCGCTGGCTCAAGCCCGGGCGGCGCGTTCGCCTTCATCGACTCGCGGGCCGATCCGAGCTCCGGCGCGATCGACCAGCCGCAGACGGCCGCAACCGAGCGGGCTGCCGGGATCGTCCGCCGGCGGCTGGCCGACGGCCGCGAGTTCAGGCTGGTCAAGGTCCTGCACGAGCCGGGCGAGCTCGAGGCGGCCCTGGCCGCGGCCGGCTTCTCGACGGCGGAGGTCACGACCACGCCGCCGATTCTTCGTGCTCGGCCAGGCCACGGCATAGGCCGGCGCGGCGTTCCGGGACCGTATACTCGCGCCATGTCCCCCCTGTCCGATCGGACCATCGCCACGGTCGGCTCCGGCGTCATGGCCGAGGCGATGATCGCCGGGCTGCTCCGCGGCGAGCTCGTCACGCCGGATCGGGTCGTCGCCAGCCATCCCCGACCGGAGCGGCGCGACGAGCTCGCCCGGACCTACGGGATCCGGACTGTGGCGGGCAACGCCGAGGCGGTCGCCGAGGCGGACGTGATCCTGCTCGCCATCAAGCCCCAGATGCTCGCCCGGGTCGGCGCCGAGCTGCGGCCACACCTGCGCACCGAGCAGCTCGTCCTGTCGGTCATCGCCGGGGCCACGACCAAGGCCCTCGAGGCATACCTCGACCATCGGCGGATCGTCCGGAGCATGCCCAACACGCCGGCCCGGCTCGGGCGCGGGATGACCGTCTGGTACGCGACGCCGGAGACGAGCGCGGAACAACGCGCCCAGACGAGCACCCTGCTGCGTGCCCTCGGGGTCGAGCTCGAGGTCGACGACGAGCGGTTCGTGGCGATGGCGACCGCGGTCTCCGGGACCGGCCCGACCTACGTCTTCCTGGTCATGGAGGCGCTCATCGACGCGGCCGTCCACCTCGGCTTCCCGCGCCACGTGGCGCACGACCTCGTCGTCGAGACGCTCGAGGGCAGCACGTTCTTCGCGAAGCAGTCCGGAGATCATCCGGCCGTGCTCCGGAACATGGTCACCTCGCCAGGCGGCACGAGTGCCGCCGCCTTGCACGAGCTCGAGTCCGGGCGCCTTCGGACCGTCCTGTCGGAGGCCGTCTGGGCTGCCTACCGGCGAACGGTCGAGCTCGGCGAGCAGCTCGAGGCGAGCGCCGAGACCACGGCGGAGTCGAACCGCCGATGACGTCCGAGGCGGCCAGGAGCGACGCCGCCGATCCGCGACCGACGACCGGCGATCCGCTCACGATCGAGCAGGCCACCGGGTTCGACCCACCGCGCGAACACCGGATCCATCCGCGCGACCGGTCGGTCGCCTATACAGCCGAAGCCGGTGGTGCCCGGCAGCTGTTCGTGATGCCGCTCCGTGGCGGCCAGCCGGTCCAGGTCACCGCCGCGGAGCAGCCGGTCTCCGATCCGCAGTGGTCGCCCGACGGACGACGGCTGGCCTTCGTCCGCGACGGCTCGATCTGGGTGGTCGACGCCGACGGGGCGCGCCAGATCCGCGTGACCGAGCACCGGGCCGGCAACTCCCGGCCACGCTGGTCGCCCGACGGTCACAGCCTCGCCTTCGTCTCCCGTCGCCGCGGCTGGTCGCAGCTGTGGCGGATCGACGCCCCGGTCCCGCGGCGCGGCCGGCCGGCGGCGCACCCACGGCCCGCCGAGCCGGTCGCGCTGACACCGACCGGCTGGGACGTCGAGGAGTTCAGCTGGTCGCCGGACGGGGCCCGGATCGCCGTGGCCGGGCAGCGCGAGGATCGTGACTGGTGGTCGGCGGTGTCGATCATCGAGGTTGCGACGGGGAGCGAGCTCCGGATCCCGCAGGGATCGGCCTGGGAGTGCGGCCCGCACTGGCTGCCGGACGGCGGCCTCCTCCTGGTGTCCGACGCGGACGGGTGGTTCCAGGTCATCCGGCTTGACGCCGCGCTCCGCGAGCGGACCCAGCTCACGGCCGGGCCGCGCGAGCACGGCGATCCGAGCGGCGTGTACGGACACCTGCCCCTCCCGTCGCCCGACGGCCTTCGGTTCGTCCACACCGAGGTCCACGACGGCGCCAGCGACCTCGTCGTGGCGCCGTTCGCCGGAGGCGCACCGCTTAAGCGCGGTCGTGGTCGCCCGCCGAAGAATCCGCGGCCGGCCGCTGCGGCCGGCGTCCGGATAGACCCGTGGCCGGGCTTGTGGCGGGCGATCGGCTGGACCACCGACGGAGCCTGGGTCGGCGCGATCGGCGAGAACGAGCGGCGGCCGCAGGATCTCTGGTTCCTGCCCGTCCCGGGCGTGGCTCCGGATGGATCACGGCCGAGGCGGATCACCGACAGCCTGCCGGCAGTGCTCCGGTCGGCGCGCTTCGCCGAGGCGGAGCGAATTGCGTTCCCGGCCCGCGACGGCCTGCGGATCGAAGGCAACCTGTTCCGGCCTCCCGGCGCCACCGGCAAACGCGGCGGGACGAGGGTTCCGACGGTGGTCTACCTGCACGGGGGACCGACCTCGCAGAGCTTCCGGGCATGGCTGCCCTTCAAGCAGATCCTCGTCCGCGAGGGCTTCGCCGTGGTCGACGTCGACTTCCGCGGGTCGACCGGTTACGGCCGGGCGTTCCGGCTCGGGAACGTCGGTGAGTGGGGTCATGCCGATGCGCAGGACTGCGTCGACGCGGGTCGTTGGGCGGCCGCCCAGCCGTGGTCGGACGGCCGTCTGGTGGTCCACGGCGGCTCGTACGGCGGCTATCTCGTGCTGTGCGCGTTGGCCGAGGAGCCGGCGCTGTGGCGAGCCGGCGTGGATCTGTACGGCGATTCCGAGATCGCCGAGAGCTACCGCCACGGGGACCGGATCGGACGGCTCGACCTGCGTCGGATGATGGGCGACCCTGACGACCCGGCCCGGTCGGAGGGCTTCCGGCGCGGTTCGCCGGTCTATCGTGCCGAACGGATCGAGGCGCCCCTGCTCATCATTCACGGGCGCAAGGACATGCGGGTCGTGCCGCTGATGACTGAGCGGATGGTCGAGGCACTGACGATCGAGGGCAAGCTCCACGAGGTCCACTGGTACGAGGACGAAGGCCACGGCTGGGAGCGGCGCGAGAACCGGCGCGACGCCTGGAAGCGGATCGTCGAGTTCCTCCGGATCCACGCCCTGGACAAGCCGCCGGCCGGCTGACCCCCGCGCCGGCTGACCACCCAGGACGGCGCCTCACCCGGGCCGGCGGTCAGCGCGGAGGATCGCGCGGGATCACGCTGATCGAGCCGTCCACTTCGAGCACGGCCAGGCTCGCGTCGTGGACCGATGCCACGCCCTTGGCCCGGACGGCCCGGTCGAGCTCGTCCCGATTCATCCCGGCGCGCCGCATCGCCTCGGTCAGGACCCGCCCATTGCGGACCAACAGGATCGGCTCACCCTCGAGGACCCGGGCGAGTCGTCGGTTGCGTCCGAGCACGACGTCCAGGCTGCGATCCAGGACGATCAGGGTCCCCGCCGAGATCAGCCCCCCGATCAGCGTGGTGTTCTCGCCGACCATCGCGTTCTGGACGCCGTTGGCGATGATCAGGATCACCACGAGATCGAGGATCGACATCTGGCCGACCTCGCGCCGGCCGGCAATGCGCAGGACCAGGACCAGGAAGAGGTAGACGATCGCCGTCCGGATCGCGACCTCGATGGGTCCGGAGCCGAGATCGGGCATGACCGGGCCAGTCTAGCGCCGTGCCCAGCGCAAAACGAAGGACCGCCGGTCGCCCGACGGTCCTCGGTTCAGCTTCGACGGCCGATGGCCGCCGGGGCTATAGCCAGCGTCGGCCGGCCTCGACGACGATCGCCGAGCAGCCGAGCGAGACCAGGACGAGCAGGACCCGGAGGGCCTGCGAGCGCACGAGGTCGTTCACGATCCCCACCTGACTCCTGTCGTCCGTGGCATGTGCCTCGGTCGCCATACGGCGCTTCGGCTCGGTGCGGCGCGCCAGGTTCGCGTCCACGACCCACCTCGGGCTAGGTTGCGACGGATGAACCGGCGGCCGGGCGGTCTGCTCGTAGACCGGGCAGATCCCTGGCTTTGCGTCCCCGCCTCGCGGCGGGTTTGCCCTGGACGGCGTCCATCGGGAGGCGGACTCGTCTCCGGGTCCCACGCTAGGCGGGCGCCGACCGCCGGCCAATGGGCTGAACGTACCGCCGCGAGCGTCAGTCGGGGGAGTGCTCCGGCGCACCGAGTGCTGCGGCGAGCTGGTCAACGTGGCCCTCGGCGTGGCCGACCGCGAACCGGTCGATGATCTCGGCTATGGTCAGCTCGCCGAGCCTGGGATGCAGCCCGCGCCGGTCGAGATCGGCCGGCTCGAGCTCGGCGAGTCGCCGGGCGTAGCGCTCGGCGGTCGCGCCGATCCGGTCGAGCAGCTCGCGCGGCGGGAGCGTTCGGTCGCGCTCGATCGTCAGGACCCGGACCGGGTCCGCCGCCGTCCGTCCGAACGGCACAGCGTCGGGCGAGCCGTCGAGAATCCGCTCGATCTCGCCGAGCCAGAACTGGAGCATCTCGGCGACATGAGCGAGGACCTCGGTCGGTCCCCACTCCGACTCTGGGCCAGCGCCCTCCTCGACCGCGTGGAGCGGCCACGGCCGGCCGGCCTCGATCGCGGGCCGGTACGTCGCCATGGCGGTCGCGGCGGCGCGGAGTCGTGCGATCGCCGGCCCGGTCTCGCTCGTCGGGTGCATCGTCGACAGTGTTGCACGGGATCGCGGGCCGGGGCGACTCGGCGGTCCGGTCAGGCCACCCCGCGCTTGCGGCGGATCGGGATCGGCTCGCTGCCGGCGAGACCGCCCGGTCGGTCGGGAGCCATCACCGACCGGCGGGCCAGCAGTGGCTCGACCTCGGCCGCCGGCAGGGGCCGGGAGTACAGGTAGCCCTGACCGCGGGTGCAGCCCAGCCGGCGAAGCGCGACCGCCTGCTCCTCGCGCTCGACGCCCTCCGCGATCACCAGCAGGTCGAGCGCCCGCCCGAGCTGGACGATCGCCCGGGCCAGGACCGGCCGGTTCCCGCGCTCGCCGATCCCGTCGATGAACGTCCTGTCGATCTTCAGGATGTCGACCGGGAACCGCTCGAGGTAGCCGAGCGACGAGTAGCCCGTCCCGAAGTCGTCGATCGCCAGCCGAACCCCGATCCGACGGAGGTCGGCCAGCTTGCCGATCGTGGTTGTCGTGGTCTGCATCAGGACGGACTCGGTGATCTCGAGGACGAGTCGCGAAGGCTCCAGGCCGCTCGCCGCGAGGGCCGCCCCGACCTCGGCGATGAGATCGGGGTGCTGGAACTGGCGTGCCGACAGGTTCACGCTGACGCTCAGCGCGTCGAGGTCGAACGCCTGTCGCCAGGCCTGCGTGTCGCGACAGGCATGCTCGAGGACCCAGCGGCCGATCTCGACGATCAGGCCCGACTCCTCGGCCAGGCCGATGAAGTCGGCCGGCATCAGGAGGCCGCGGCCGGGGGCATTCCAGCGGACGAGGGCCTCGATCCCGACGATCGAGCCGTCGGCCAGGTCGACGATCGGCTGGTAGTGGATCCGCAGCTCGTCCCGGTTCTCGGCCCCGCGCATCAGGGCCTCGAGGGCCGCTCGCTCGATGACGGCTTCGCGCAGGCTCGGGCGGAAGATCTCATAGCGGCCCTTCCCGCCGTGCTTGGCCTGGTACATCGCGAAGTCGGCGTTGCGCAGGAGCGCGGTCGCGTCGTCCTGGCCGGGTGGGCTCGCGGCGATGCCGATGCTCGTCGCGATGACCGCCGCCGTGCCACCGATCCGGATCGGCGGCCGCAGGGCGTCGATCACCCGTTGGGCGACGTTGCTCGCCTCGGATTCGTCCCGCAGGTCCTCGAGCAGGATCGCGAACTCGTCGCCACCCAGCCGGGCGGCCGTATCGCTCGTCCGGAGGCAGGCCTGGATCCGGTCGGCGACGGCCGCGAGGAGCTGGTCGCCGCCCACGTGCCCGAGGCTCTCGTTGATCATCTTGAAGTCATCGAGGTCGAGGAACAGGACGGCGACGAGCCCGGCATCCGGACCCGGTCGCCGGGCCAGGGCGTGCTCGACCCGATCCCGGAAGAGGGCCCGGTTGGCGAGTCCGGTCAGGCTGTCGTGGAATGCCTGGTGCCTGAGCTCTTCGTAGAGCCGCGCGTTCTCGAGGGCCATCCCGGCCTCCGACGCGAGGGTCTGGGCGAGCCGGATGCGTCGTTCGTCGAAGAAGTCGGGCCGGCGCGAGGTGGCCTCGATCGCCCCGAGCGCGCGACCCTTGGCCAGCAGCGGGAGCGTGGCCATCGAGCGCTGGCCGATCGAGCGGAGATAGGCGACCTCGGCCGGATCGGCACTTGGATCGGTATCGTTGACGATCATGATCTCGTGGCGCTCGAGAACCGCCCGGGTCGCCGGGTAGTCCTTGAGCGCGTAGGTCTCGTCGACCGCGCCGCGACGGTCCGTGGGGTAGTAGCCGTAGGTCAGGATCTGGTCCGCGGCTTCGTCCCAATAGCAGATCCCGCATTCGTCGGCGCCCGTCGCCATCACGACGTAGCGAGCGGTCAGGTCGCCGATCTCGCGCGGGTCGAGCGTCTGGGCGAGCTCGGTCGACAGCTCGATGACGTTCGCCAGCTCGCTCGTCGTCGAGCGCAGCCGGCTCGCGAACTGTCCGATGAGCAGGGCGATGAGGCCAAACGCCGTGGCGATCGCGACGATGTTGAGGGCCGTCATGATCCCCCACGGGATCGAGTCCCCGGCCGTCAGCATGCCGTTGGAGCCACCGACCAAGACCGCGACACCGAGCGCGACGAGGCCGAGCTCGGCCAGCGTGCGGCGCCGGACGTACGGCAGCGCGATGGCGACCGGGAGCAGGGTCAGGATTGCGACCGCGTCGCTCAGGACGAGTCCGCCGAGGACGATCGGCAGGTACAGCGCGAGCGACAGCTCGAGCACGAGCCGCTCGATCGGGACGCGGCCGACGCGTGGCAGGCACCAGCCGATGGCCCAGATCCCGAACGCCGTGAACCCGATCGCGCCGACGAGCCCCGCGACGTCTCGGAAGGCGAGCCCGAGGAACGCCAGGCTGACGCCGAGGGCGAGCGTGATCGGGACGAGCAGCCGGAGGAAGGTGCGCAGCTGGGCCGCGCCATCGTCCAGCCCGATCGCGCCCACCTGCTGGCTCGGGATCGACGGTGCGACGGTCGTCGGGGCGGACATCGTGTGCCAGCCTGCGTGATGGGACGCTGAACGGCCATCGGACCTTGGTACCGGGACGGCCGTCCGTCCGGCGTCGACGCCGGCGCGACCCGGCTCCATACTGGGTGATCACGGGACCGAACGGTCGCCAGGAGGACACTGCGATGACCGATACGGCAGACCGGCTTGCCTCGCGTGGGGCGGCCAACCAGGCCGGGGCGCGGATCGACCGCGACGCCTACGCCAGGGCGGCCGACTTCCTGCCGCTCAACGGGCTCGACCACGTCGAGTTCTGGGTGGGCAACGCGCGCCAGGCCGCGGCCTACTACCGGGCCCTGTGGGGCTTCGGGCCGGTCGCCTTCGCCGGGCTCGAGACCGGCATCCGGGACCGCGCGTCGTATGTGCTCGTCCAGAACGACATCCGGTTCGTGATCACCGCGCCGCTGACCCCCGACGGCGAGATCGCCGACCACGTCCGCGAGCACGGTGATGGCGTCCACGACATCGCCTTCGCGGTCGACGACGTCGACAGCGCCTGGCGCGAGACGACCGCCCGGGGGGCCGTCTCGGCACTGGCTCCGGCCGAGCTCGATGGCGGCCCGGACGGCGTGCTCCGAACAGCCTCGATCCGGACCTACGGGGAGACGCTCCACTCGTTCGTCGACAGGCGCGACTACCACGGGGCGTTCGCCCCGGGCTACCGCCGGATCAAGCGGCCGGCCCAGGCCGCCGGCGGGTTGTCGCTGCTCGAGGTCGACCATTGCGTCGGCAACGTCGGGCTCGGCGAGATGGACCGGTTCGTCGACTTCTACCGCGACGTCATGGGCTTCAGTCAGCTGATCCACTACGACGACAAGGTCATCCACACCGAGTACTCGGCGTTGATGAGCAAGGTCATGACCAACGGCAACGGTCGGATCAAGTTCCCGATCAACGAGCCGGCGGCCGGGCGGAAGCGGAGCCAGATCCAGGAGTACCTCGACTGGTACCGCTCGCCGGGCTGTCAGCACATCGCGCTGCGGACCGAGGACATCGTCGGCACGGTCCGCCGGCTGCGCGACAACGGGGTGGAGTTCCTCGGCCTGCCCCATGCCTATTACGCAACGCTGGCCGAGCGGGTCGGCGACGTCGGGGTGCCGATCGACACGCTCGAGGGGCTGGGGATCGAGGCGGACCGCGACGAAGAGGGCTACCTGCTCCAGATCTTCACCCGGCCGGTCCAGGACCGCCCGACGTTCTTCTTCGAGATCATCGAGCGCCACGGCTCGCGCGGCTTCGGGGTCGGCAACTTCAAGGCCCTGTTCGAGGCGATCGAGCGCGAGCAGGCGAAGCGCGGGAACCTGTAGGGCTCCCGCGCTTCGGACCTTGAGGTCGTCGACCAGCTGCGGCGTTGTGCCGGGCCGGGGGGCCCGCCGCTCAGCGTCGGTGGTGGCAGTGAGGTCAGGATCACCGTCGCGGTCACACCACCTAACGCCCCGGTGCGGTCGTCGGCAGGTCGAATGCAATGCTGTCGACGATCGCCGACTCCTCACCAAGGATCCGAGGGCTGTCGCCCCGGGTATGGAGCACGATCGTCCGTCCGCTGAGGATCGGCAAGGATCGTCAGCTGGGTCGAACCCCGCATCCCCTCAATGAACGGGATTCCGTCCCAATTGATGTTGACGATCGGTATCTCATCAAAGGCGCACGGCGACTTCCACCGGGCTTCACCGACAGCGTGACGTTCCAGCCGCGGAACCCACCGACCCAGGTCGCGTCCTGCGCGTCGACCTTGAGGCCCGGGTGGGACCTCCAGTAGGCGATCAGATCGCTCGTCCCGTGCGGCCGGTCCCAGTCCGGTCCCGCCTGGCAGCCGCGCTCGTCAAGGATCGGTGGATAGGCATCGAAGAGGAGCTCGATGTTGTTCGCGCTCTGCGTGTCCCTTGCTGAGCAGGAAGGCCGTGCGGTCATCCGCGTCGTTCCACCAGCCGTCCGGCACCGTGTAGCTCAGAAGGCGCGGGAAGTCGCGCGACGAGTGACGTCCAGGGCTCAGCTCCGCGAGGGGCATCGCGGCGACGGAGGGGCTGGGCCCGACCGTGGCCGCGGCCGATGGAGTCGTCGTCGGGGTGGCCGTCGCACTCGGCACGACGATGCCGGCGCGGGGCGCCCAGCCGAACATGCCTACGCCCCCGACTACGGCCAGGAGCAGGACTGCCAGCGCCGCTCCCAGCCGCCGGCTTGTGGTGACAGGCAGGTCCCATCGCGGGAACCGCCAGGCGCTGCGCTGGCCTTGCCGTCCGATCCGGTCGACGACCACGGTCAGTACCCGGTCTGGGCTTTCGGTGGGACCCACTGCGAGCCACTGGTCGAGCACGCGCTCGATGTCACGTTCCTGGATCATGCCGGGCGTCCTTCCGTGACCGGGCTGCGCGCGTCCGCCTCTAGGGCCGCGCGCATCGCCCGATGGGCGTTGTGGAGGCGCGAGCGGGCCGTGCCGGGCGGGATGCCGAGCGTCTCGGCGATTTCCGCCGGGCTGTAGCCCGCGTAGTGATGGAGCACGAGGATCGCCCGCTGGTCGGGCGGCAGGCGGCGGAACCCGCGCTCGAGCTGGTCCCGGTCGGCGACGGTCAGCTGCTCGTCGGGCACGGCTGGACCGTCGATCGGCAGCACCATGAGGTTCGCCACCCGGCGCCGCTCGCGCGACACCTGGGTCAGGCAGGTGCGGACGACGACGCGGTGGAGCCACGCATCGAACCGGTCCGGATCGCGGAGTCCCCTGATGTCCCGCCAGGCGACCACGAGCGCGTCCTGGAGGGCATCCTCGGCCCGATCGACGTCGCGCAGGGTCCGCTGGGCGATCGCGAAGAGCCGGTCGACCCGAACGCGGATCAGGTCGACGTACGCCTCCCGGTCCCCGTTCCGTGCGGCCTCGACGAGCTCGCGATCCATCATCGGCCTCGAATGCGCCCAGCGGGGGCGCCGTCCGACTCTAATGGCACCAGGTCGGTTCGCGACGTTCATTCTTCACATCGACGAACGTTCGGCGCATGAGCGTCAGCCGTGCGCGGCCGACGCGCGGCGCTTGCGCGGCCCACCTATCCTCAGGGGCGGGATCCGGTCGCAAGACGTCGCAACCGCGGCGGGAACCGGGCCCGCATGGATGGGAGAGTGTCACTGTGCTTCGACCCCCGGTCGGCGTCGCGATCCTCGGTTTCTTCGCGCTCATCGCCGGCATCGCATACCTGGTGCTCGGCCTCAGGCTCACCGGTTGGGTCGTGTTCGGCCCGGGGAGTATCGGCGAGGGAACGTTCCTGTGGGGCCTGCTGACCCTCGGTGGGGGGATCGCGTTCGCGGCAGCGGCGTTCGCCATGTGGTCGATGCAGCCATGGGCCTGGCTATTCGGCATCATCCTGGCCGGACTCGGGCTGATCAACGCCTTCTTCCTGTGGCTCGCCTCGGGTGACTTCAGCACCGGGCTGGTGGCGGCGTTCTTCCCGCTCGTCGTCCTCTGGTACCTCAACAGCAAGGACGTCAAGGGCGCGTTCGGGATCGAAACGGCCTGACTCGCGGTTGACACGGGGGCCGGCCGGAGCCTGACGATGTACCTGTGGTTCGTCGTCCTGCACCTGGCCGGCCTCGTCCTGTTCGCGTTGTGCCACGGTGTCTCGACGTTCGTCGCGTTCCGGATCCGGGGCTGTCGAGACCGGTCGCTCGTCCTCGAGCTGCTGGCGATGTCGCAGCGTTCGAATCAGTTCGCCTACCTCGGGTTGCTCCTGCTCGTGGTCGGCGGGATCGGGGCGGGCGTCCAGGCCGGGTCGCTGACGACGACCTGGGTCGTGGCCACGAGCGTCGTCCTCATCGCCGTGCTCGTCGCGATGTTCGCGCTCGCAGCCGGCTTCTACTACCCGATCCGGGATCGCCTGACCAAGCCGAACCTGGACGGAAGCTCCCTCCTTGACGGGGATCAGCTCGCCGCCGCCCTCGACAACCGGCGTCCGGACATCCTCGCCGTGGTCGGCCTCGGAGGCCTGCTCGTCATGATCGCGCTCATGGTCCTCAAGCCGACCTGACGTGAGGGCCGGGATCGGCCGCAGAGGATGCTCGCCCATCGCTGGCTAGACTTGGGCGGTGAAGATCGCCCACGTGCGCGAGCGGACGGCCCCGGCGGGTACCCCATTCCGGCTGGCGGCCGCAGTCGACGCACACGCGACGGAGTGGCTCGACCTCGAGGTCGCCCGGCGGAGGCTGGCCGCGGCCGACCCCCATCGGCCACACGATGGGGCGCTCTTCCGCCGCCCCATCTCGACGCTCGATGCCCACCTGGCGGGCGGCCTGCGCGTGGCCGCCCTGGGCGAGCTGCTCGACGACTTCGTCCCGGCCGAGGAGGATGACGAGGCAATCCTCGACGGCGACGACCTGGTCTTCGGCCCGCCGATCCTCCACCCGACCAGCCTGCGCGATTTCTATGCGTTCGCGCAGCATGTCGCGACGATCTGGGGGCGACGCGGGGCCGAGGTGCCCGAGGCCTGGTACCGGCTGCCGATCTTCTACTTCAGCAACGTGTCCGAGATCCGCGGCCCCGGCGATCGGGTCTGGGCGCCGCGCGGCAGCGTCGAGCTGGACTTCGAGCTCGAGGTGTGCGCCCTGGTCGACACGCCGGTCCGCGACCTGCCTGCCGACCGCGCCGAGGAGGCGATCGGCGGTTACACGATCTTCAACGACTGGTCGGCCCGCGACCTCCAGCGGGAGGAGACGACCGTCCGTCTCGGGCCGGCCAAGGGCAAGGACTTCGCGAGCTCGATCGGTCCTTGGCTCGTCACCCCGGACGAGCTGGCCTCGGCCCGTCTGCCCGACACGACCGGGCCCGACCTGCTGATGGCGGTCGACGTCCGAACCGCCGATGGGCGGACCGTCGAGGTCACCCGGGGCAGCTGGGCGAGCGCCCACTTCACGTTCGGTCAGATGCTCGCCCGGGCGTCCGCCGACGCCGCCCTCAGGCCCGGCGACCTGATCGGCTCGGGGACCGTGGGAACCGGTTGTCTGCTCGAGGTCCGCGACGCCACGCTCGGTCGCTATCTCCTGCCGGGGGACGAGGTGGTGGCCCGGGTCGACCGGCTGGGTGAGCTGCGCACTCCGATCGTCGACCATCCGGCCGGAGTCGGGCGGTGAGCGGCGTCCGGATCGAACGGATGCGACCCGGCCATTGGCCGGCAGTCCGGGCGATCTACGACTCCGGCATCGCGAACGGCAACGCGACACTCGAACGTGAGGTTCCCGAGTGGGAGGCCTGGAACGCCGGCCACCGTGGCGATTGCCGGTTCGTCGCGGTCGACGGCGATCGGGTGCTCGGCTGGGCAGCCCTCTCCCCGTACTCCGGTCGGAGCGTCTATGCGGGCGTGGCCTGGCTGAGCGTCTACGTCGCGCCCGACGCCCAGGGTCGGGGGATCGGGCGGGCGCTCCTCGACGCTCTCGTCGAAGCGGCGGACGAAGCCGGGGTGTGGACCCTGCTGGCGGGCATCCTGCCCGAGAACGCGGCGAGTCTCGCCCTGCACCGACGGTCCGGCTTTCGGCGGATCGGCGTCCAGCGCCGCCTCGGCCGGGATGCCGCCGGTCGCTGGCGCGACGTCGTGCTGCTGGAGCGGCGGAAACCCGGAGATTGACCGTCCCGGTACGGCCAGCGAATGCCCGTCCGACGCCCGGCCCCTAGACTGGCGGACAGTCGCAGGAGGACGACTCGCCGATGTTCTACGTCTCGCGCGGCCGGATCCCGCACAAGCGCCACACTCAGCATCGAGCTCGCGACGGCTCGCTCTATGCCGAGGAGCTGTTCGGGGTCGAAGGGTTCGTCGGGCGCAGCTCGCTCCTCTACCATCGCGTGCCGCCGACGCGGACCCACCGGATCGAGCCGCTCGGCCCGATCCAGCTCGAGGAGGCCGACGACGGCGTCCATCGGCATCGGCTGATCAACAGCGCAGGGCTGCCGCCGAAGGGCGACGTCGTCACCGGACGCGTCCCGCTGTTCTTCAACGCCGACCTGACGTTCGGCGTCGTCCGGCCCGCCGAGCCGATGCCGGAGACCGTCTTCTACCGGAACGGCGAGGCCGATGAGCTGCTCTTCGTCCACGAGGGCAAGGGGACGTTCGACAGCGTCTTCGGGCCGCTCCGCTACGGCCCGGGTGACTACATCGTGATCCCGATCGGGACGACCTGGCGACTGGCACCCGACGAAGGCTCGTCTCAGCGGCTGCTCTGGCTCGAGTGCCCGAGCGAGATCGAGCCGCCGAAGCGCTATCGCAACGACTACGGCCAGCTCCTCGAGCACAGCCCCTATTCGCAGCGCGACATCCGGCTGCCACGGCGAGTCCCGGCCCGGACCGACGAGGGCGAGTTCCGGGTCCATGTCAAGGCTCGCGGCCGGCGGACCGCCTACCACTACAGCAGCCACCCGTTCGACCTCGTCGGCTGGGACGGCTACCTCTGGCCGTACGCGTTCAACATCGCCGACTTCGAGCCGATCACCGGCCGGGTCCACCAGCCGCCGCCCGTCCACCAGACCTTCCAGGCGCGCAACTTCGTCGTCTGCTCGTTCGTCCCGCGCAAGTTCGACTACCACCCGCTGGCGATCCCGGCGCCGTACAACCACTCGAACATCAACAGCGACGAGGTGATCTATTACGTCGCCGGCAACTTCATGAGCCGGCGCGGCGTCGAGATCGCGAGCTTTACCCTCCACCCGGCGGGGATTCCTCACGGACCGCATCCGGGCACGGTCGAGGCTTCGATCGGCAAGGAGGCGACCGAGGAGCTGGCGGTCATGGTCGACACCTTCCGTCCACTCCGGATCACGAAGCAGGCCGCGGCGCTGGATGACGACCGCTACCCCTACTCCTGGCTGCCGGCCGAGGACGCGCCCGGCGAGGCCGAGGCACTCGCCGAGCGCGGCCCGGAGGCGTTCCCGGACTAAGCCCCGTGCACCGAATTCAGCGCGTGGCGCTCTTGGGTAGCGGGCTCAAGGCGTACCACTCAACATCTCGATCTTCGCCGACGTCCCGGCTCGCGTTCGCCGCGTACGATTGCCCGCGATGACCGAGGAGCGGAGACTCGTAACTGTCATCTTCGCCGACGCGGTCGGGTCGACCGGGCTGGGCGAGCGGCTTGATCCCGAGGACGTGCGCTCGCTGATGAGCCGCTACTTCGCGATCGCGCGCGACGTCGTGGAGATCCGCGAGGGAACCGTCGAGAAGTTCATCGGCGACGCGGTCATGGCCGTCTTCGGCCTGCCCCGCGCCCACGGCGACGACGCCGCCCGTGCGCTGGATGCTGCGATCGAGCTGCGCGATCGGGTGCGGGCCGACCCACAGCTCGGCGAGCGCCTTCCGATCCGGATCGGGGTCAACACCGGCGAGGTCGTGGCCGGCCCGGCCGGACCGGGCGACGGCAACGGCCGGGACCGCGCCGGCGACACCCTGATCACGGGCGACGCGGTGAACGTTGCGGCACGACTCGAGCAGGGCGCCGAAGCCTGGACGATCGTGTGTGGGGAACGAACCGTCCGAGCCGCTGGGGACCAATTCGTGTTCGGCCAGCTCGACCCGGTCGACGCCCGCGGCCATACGGCGGCGGTCGGCGCGGCGGTCCTCGAGGGTCGGGCTCCGGCCAGCGCCCGCGTCGCCGCCCACACCCGGATCGTCGGCCGCGACGACGACCTCGACCAGCTCGACCTCGTCGCCCGGCGGGCGTTCCGCGAGTCGCGTCCCTACCTCGTCTCGATCCTCGCCCCGGCCGGGACCGGCAAGAGCCGGCTGCTCGAGGAGTTCCTCGACCGACTCAAGGTCCAGTTCCCGGACACGGATGTCGCAACGGCCCAGTGCCTGCCGTACGGGCAGCGGCTCACCTACTGGCCGATGCGGGCGCTGCTGCTCGACCTGCTCGACCTCCCCACGGACACCGGTCCGGCCCGGATCCGCGAGGCCACGCTGGCGTGGCTGATCCGGCTCGACGACCAGGAAGCTGGGGCCGATGCCGAGCTGCTGTCGGCCACGGTCGGCGCCGGTGCCGAGGACGCGACCGACCGGACTGCCGTGTTCAACGCCTGGCGCAGGGCCATCGAGCTGGCGGCCCTTCGCCATCCGCTGGTCCTCGTCGTCGAGGACCTGCACTGGTCGAGTGACAGCCTGCTCGACCTGATCGAGACCGTCCTGACCCCACGGGCTGATGCCCCGTTGTTGATGGTCGCGCTATCACGCCCCGAGCTGCTGGACCGGCGACCCAGCTGGGGCGGGGGCCGAGGCAACCGCGTCACATTGGCCCTCGAGCCGCTCGACGAGGCGGCCTTGTCGACGCTGGTCGGCGATCTCCTGGAGAACCCGGCCCCGGAGATCGTCCGGACCGTCGTCGCTCGCTCGGACGGCAATCCGTTCTTCGCCGGAGAGCTCGTCCGATCCATCGTCGAGCGATCGGGCGACTTGTCCGATCCGGCGGCCGTCGAACGTGCGATGGCTGCCCTGCCGGACACCGTTCAGGCGACAGTCCTCGCCCGACTTGACGACCTCCCGTTTGCCGAGCGCCGCGTGCTGCAGGTCGGTTCGGTCTTCGGCCGGACCTTCCGGGCGGCGGGTCTCGAAGCACTGGAGCCGGATCGCCGCGAGGAGCTCGTTCACGTCCTCGAGTCGCTGGGCTGGCGAGACCTGGTCCGGCCCGAGGGCCCCGACGGGCTGGCGTTCCGCCACATCCTCATCCGCGAGGTCGCGTACGGCACCCTCCCCCGAGCAGAGCGAGCCAGGCTCCATTCGGCTGCAGGCGCCTGGCTCGAGTCGATCGCCGGTGACAACGCGGAAGCGCTCGCGGAGCTCATCGGGTACCACTACCGGGAGGCCGTGGTCCTGGGCCGGGCTGCCGGGGCGCAGCTCGACCCCGATCTGAGGCCGCGAGCCGTGCAATGGCTCCTTCGGGCGAGAGAATCGGCCATTGCGGCCGCCGCTCAGCTCGAGGGCGCCCGTCACGTACAGGCCGCGATCGACCTCGCCGAGCCCGACGAGCTACCCGAGCTGTACGAGCTGCTCGGCGATACGCTGCTGGGCGGACCGGAGCCGCTCGAGGCCTACCGGACCGCTCTCGACCTCGCTCGGGAGCGGGGTCGGCCGGCCGATGTCGAGCTCCGTATCCTGTCTGCGCAGCTGCTCCTGCTCACGCGATGGCAGGGATCGGTCGGGACCGAGCCTCTGCGCGACGTTCCCGCGCTTGTTGACCAGGGCCATGCGCTCCTGCCGGACGTCGCGGACGACCGGATCCGGGCGCTGTTCCTGATCGGCGAGGCATTCCAGGGATGGGCGACGGTCCGGACCCATGACGGTGCGCCGGTCCGGGTCGACCGGCAGGTCGAGGCCGCCCGGGAGGCGCTCGAGGTCGCCCGGCGGCTCGACGATGTTCCGCTCCAGAGTGCCGCCCTGGACGCGACGTCCACGTTCGACCTCATCAACGACGACTATCGTCGGTCCCTGGCGATCGCTCGCGAGCGGCTCGAGCTCGGGAGCCGGCTCGACTTCATCGAGCGGCTCGACGCACGGACGATGATCGCCTGGCACGAGACGATCCTGGGCGACCTCGCCGACAGCGTCGAGTTCGCCACGGAGACGCTGGCCGCGTTGAGCCCGGGACAGGCACCCACATTCGGCCTGTCGAGCAACGGCTGGCTCATCACCTGCCTGCACGTGCTGGGTCGCTGGGACGAGGCCATCGCAGCCGCGACCCGGATGTCCCGGATCTGGGACGACCTCGGGCGGCCGCCTGCCGGATACGCCATCCATGGCTTCCTGTCGGCCCTCGACATCGGTCGAGCCCGTCGTGACGAGACGCTGGAGGAGCAGTATCGCGGAGCGGTGGACCACATCCTCGCCGAGTTCACCGCGGGCGACCGGATCGGTCGCCTCAAGACCTGGGTGAGGCTCGATCTCGATGCCATCGTGGAGGAGATCATCGGCCGCTTCCACGAGACCGCCGGCCGGATCGATCATCTCGATCGGGCGATCGCGGCCTGCTCCGACCGACGGCACCGGGTCGACCCGGCGCTCCTGCAACGCCTCCTGGCCTACGTTGACCCGCGCGGCATCAGGCTGATCGGTGCCCAGGCCCGGCGCGCTCTCGGTCTGGCGACGGTCGATCCGGACGAGCTCCGGGCGGCCCTGGACCTGTTCGAGACGATGGCCGCGATCCCGTATGCGGCCAGGACCCAGATCGAGCTCGGCGAGCTCATCGGCGATCCGCCGCTGATCGCGACCGGCATCGCTCGCCTCGAGGCGGTCGGCGATCTCGATCAGCTTGCTCGGGTCGCCGACCGTCGGCTCGCGCGCTAGGCGGGTGCCCCAAACAGGTCCCGGCTCGTCTCGAGCCCCTCGATCGCGACCGGTGGCCGCGGTCGCGATCGCCACTCGTCGAGGGTCATCCGGAACCGTTCGGTGTCGCGCGCGAGGCCCTCGGGAGCGAGCCGCCCGAAGCCGTTCGAGGCGTAGCCGAGGGAGCGGCTGACGCCGGCCGACGAGCGGTTGTCGAGGAACGCCTCACTCAGGGCGACTTCCGCACCGAGGCCGTCGAAGGCAAGAGCCAGGACCGCGCCACGCATCTCCTTGCCGATCCCTCGGCCCTGGTACGGCCGGCCGAGCCACGACCCGGTCCCCACCGTCCGCATCACCTCGAAACCGGTCGCCTCGAGCCCCTGGAAGCCGACCAGCCGGCCCTCGAACGAGACCGCCAGGTCGAGGGTCCATGCCTCGGGCGTCCAGCTCGCTCGCGTGCCCCAGTTGTGCTGGATGAACTCGCGCTCGAAACGCGGGCTGGGCTTGGTCGACCAGGCGATCCCGAACGGCATCTCGTCGGGCGGATGGATGCCGGCCCGGGCCAACCGGCACAGCTCGACCAGCTCCTGCTCGTCCGGCAGGTGGAGCTCGAGGCGCTCGGTTCGGAGGCGCAGGTCGTACAGCGGCCAGAGTGGGTGACCCATGGTCTCGATCATACGAGCCGGCCACCGTCTGGACGACGCGGTGGCCTACTCGTCGGCGACCCGGAGCGTGACCCCGCGCCGAAGTGTCGCCGGCGACGTCTGGGCGAGGATGACCCCGCCGATCACGAGCGCGCCGCCGGCGAGCTGGAGCGGGCCGAGTCGCTCGTCGAACAGGATCGACGCGAGGGCGATCGTCCAGATCGGCTCGAACGTCGAGATGAGCGACGCCTGGGCCGCGCCGATCCGCTTGGTACCGGCGTAGAACGTTTGGATCGCGACGAACGTCGAGACGACGCCGATGCCGACGATCCCCGGCCAGGCCGCGCTCGGGACCGCGGCAGGCAGGACCGGCCGCGCGGTCGCGACCGCGAGCGCCCAGAACCCGATCGCGGTCGCGACCATCATCAGCGCGGTCGCGGCGGCCGTGTCGGCGCCGTCGTCGGCCTCGCCGCCCACTCGCTCGGTGGTCTCGCCGGACAGCCGCGCCGAGAGGACGATCCACACGGCATAGATGATCGGCGACAGGATCACCTGGACGAGCCCGATGAGCGGTGGCACCGCGCCGGCCGGGATCCCGCCGAGCGCCAGCGCGGTCCCGGCCAGGGCCATGGCCAGGGCCACCCACGGGCGCCGGCCAACGAGGCGGTGACCCACCCGAAGTGAGAGCACCGCCACGATCGCCGGGTAAATGAACACGATGAGCGCCGCGAGCGAGGCCGACACGGTCTCCAGCCCGGCGTAGTACGTGCCCGAGTTGCCGAGGTAGAGGACGCCCAGCCCGAGGGCGATCGCGATCCGCCTCCGGGGCAGCCGGCGCAGCCCGGCTCTCCGCTCGGCCGACAATGCGAGCCAGACCCACGACAGGCTGGCCCCGATCAGGAAGCGCCAGGCAAGGAGCGTCAGCCAGTCGACCCCGGCGCCGTAGACGGGCTTCGCGAACAGGGCGCCCGAGCCGAACGAAGCCGCCGAGACGAGCACTAGCCCGACCCCGGCGAGCCGCTGGCGATCCATCCGGCGGAGCCTAGCAGGGCAGCACGGTCGTCCGGCGACCCGTCGGCCGGGCACGTTCACAGCGCGGGCGACCTCGCTCGTCGGCTGCAGATCGGCAGGAACGGACTACACTGCGGAGCGTGGCTGAGCTCACCGAACGCGCCGTCTCGACGCGTGTACCCTCGCTGGCTCGGGAGACCCTTCGGGTCGTCAACCGACGCGACCCGCTGACCGTTCCCGAAGGCACCTCGCTCGGCGAGTGCCTCCGGCTCGTCGAGCTGTCCGGCACGGGTGACTCGGTCGTCGTTGCCGGCCCCGACGGGCGCCTCCAGGGCGTCCTCACCGAGCGCGACATCTTCGGAGTGATGGTCGGCGGCAACGTCGACCTCGGCGCCTCGGTCGAGACGCTCATGAACCGGAAGCCGCGGACCCTTCGCCTCGAGCAGACCGTTCACGAGGCGATCGCCCTGTTCGCCGACGGTCGGTTCCGCAACGTGCCGCTCGTCGACGACGCCAACCACGTCGTCGGGATGGTCCGCCAGCAGGACATCCTCAAGTACCTCGCCGAGGCCTTCCCCGAGGAGCTGCTCAACCTGCCGCCGCGGCCGCACCAGCGAATGAAGGAGTCCGAGGGCGCGTGACGACGCCGACCACGGAGCGCGACCAGGCCGTCCAGGATCTCGAGCGGGTCACGATCCGCTTCGCCGGCGACTCCGGCGACGGGATGCAGGTGACGGGCACCCAGTTCACCCGGACGGCGGCGGTCTTCGGCAACGACATCAGCACCCTGCCCGACTTCCCGGCGGAGATCCGCGCGCCGGCCGGTTCGCTGCCCGGCGTGTCGGGCTTCCAGATCAGCTTCTCGAGCTCGGACATCCACACGCCGGGCGACGAGCCAGACGTCCTGGTCGCGATGAACCCGGCGGCCCTGAGGGCGAACATCGGCGACCTGCCGGCAGGCGGCGCACTGATCGTCAATACCGACGCCTTCACCGGACCGAACCTCCAGAAGGTCGGCTACGCGGTCAACCCGCTGACGGACGGCTCGCTGAAGACGTTCACCGTCTTCGAGATCCCGATCTCGACCCTCAACGCGCGCGCGCTCGAGGGGCTCGAGATGACGAACAAGCAGGTCGACCTCACGAAGAACTTCTTTGCGCTCGGGATCATGTTCTGGCTCTACGAGCGGAGCATGGACCCGACGCTGCGCTGGATCGACGACAAGTTCGGCAAGCGGCCGGTCATCGCCGAGGCGAACGCACGCGCCCTCAAGGCGGGCTATGCCTTCGGCGAGACGACCGAGATCTTCCACACCCATTACCGGGTCGCACCGGCCCACCTGGCCCCGGGCAAGTACCGCAACATCACCGGCAACGAGGCGACCGCGCTCGGCTTCGTGGTCGCCTCGCAGAAGGCCGATCGGGCGCTGTTCTACGGCTCGTATCCGATCACCCCGGCGAGCGACATCCTCCACCAGCTGTCCGGCTACAAGCACTTCGGGGTCACGACGTTCCAGGCCGAGGACGAGATCGCCGCGATCGGCTCGGCGATCGGGGCCAGCTACGGCGGCGCCCTCGGGATGACCGGCACGTCCGGTCCCGGGATCGCCCTCAAGAGCGAGGCGATGAACCTGGCCGTGATGGTCGAGCTCCCGCTCGTCGTCGTCGACGTCCAGCGGGCCGGTCCATCGACCGGGATGCCGACCAAGAACGAGCAGTCGGACCTGCTCCAGGTCCTGTTCGGTCGGAACGGCGACTCGCCGATCGTCGTCCTCGCCCCCGCGACGCCGGGCGAGTGCTTCGACATCGCCTTCGAGGCGGTCCGGATCGCGCTGAAGTCGATGACGCCGGTCGTCTACCTGTCGGATGCCTTCCTGGCCACCGGTTCGGAGCCGTGGCCAATTCCCAGCGTCGACGACCTGCCCGACATCTCCGTCCCGAACCGGACCGAGCGGGTCGGGTTCCAGCCATACGCCCGCGACCCCGTCACCCTCGCCCGACCGTGGGCCGTGCCCGGGACGCCCGGGCTCGAGCATCGGATCGGCGGGCTCGAGAAGGCCGACGTCACCGGCAACGTGAGCTACGACCCCGACAACCACCACCGGATGCAGACGCTCCGGGCCGAGAAGATCGCACGGATCGCCGACGACATCCCCGACCTCCAGGTCTATGGGCCATCGAGCGGCGACCTGCTGATCCTCGGCTGGGGCTCGACCTACGGCGCGATCCGGAGCGCCGTCGAGCGACTGCAGGCCGCCGGGCGGAGCGTCGCCCATGCCCACCTCCGCTACCTCAACCCGTTCCCGCGCAACACGGGCGAGGTCGTCGGGAGCTACCGCGAGGTCCTGATCCCCGAGGTCAACCTCGGTCAGCTCCTGCTGCTGATCCGGGCCCGCTACCTCGTCGATGCCATCGGCTACGACCGGGTTCGGGGCAAGCCGTTCCGGATCGCCGAGATCGAGCAGGAGGCGCTCCGGCTGCTCGACGCCAAGGGTGCCGCCCGATGATCGCGAGGACCGTCCAGTGACCGACCGCAGCGTCGACGGGCAGCCGCCGCTCAGCCCCGAGAACGACCGCGTCCTCCAGCAGCTCCAGGCGGCCGTGCCGCTCACCCGCAAGGACTTCGTCTCGGACCAGGAGGTCCGCTGGTGTCCCGGTTGTGGCGACTACTCGATCCTGGCCCAGACCCAGAAGGTGATGCCGACGTTCGGCTACCCGCGCGAGAACATCGTGTTCATCAGCGGGATCGGCTGCTCGGGCCGGCTGCCGTACTACATGAACACCTACGGCTTCCATACGATCCACGGCCGTGCGACCACCCTGGCGACCGGGCTAAAGGCCGCCCGGCCGGATCTCATGGTCTGGGTGATCACCGGTGACGGCGACGCGCTGTCGATCGGGGGCAACCATCTCCTCCACTCGATGCGCCGGAACGTCGACATCAAGGTCGTGATGTTCAACAACCGGATCTACGGCTTGACCAAGGGCCAGGCTTCGCCGACCTCCGAGTTCGGCAAGGTCACGAAGTCGAGCCCGGCCGGGACGATCGACCATCCGATCAGCCCGCTGACCGTGGCCCTGGCCGCCGAGGCGAGCCTGATCGCGCGCTCGGTCGACACCCACACCGAGCACCTCCAGGCGACGCTCGACCGGGCCGGCCAGCACAAGGGCTCGGTCTTCGTCGAGGTCCTCCAGAACTGCAACATCTTCAACGACGGTGCTTACCGCGACTTCACCGACCGCGAGGTCCGTGAGGACCGGATGCTCGTCCTCGAGCACGGCAAGCCGATGATCTTCGGGAAGGACCGGGACAAGGGCCTGCGGCTGAACGGGCACCAGCCGGAAATCGTGACGCTCGGCGTCGACGGGGTGAGCGAAGCCGACCTGCTCGTCCACGACGAGAGCGATCCGCTCATCGCCTTCATGCTCAGCCGGATCTACTGGCCCGACTTCCCGGTCCCAGTCGGGGTGATCTTCGACGTGAAGCGGGCGACCCACGACGAGCTGCTGACCGCGCAACGTGAAGAGGCGGTCGCCCGGCGTGGCAAGGGCGACCTGCGCTCGCCTTCTCGAGGGTGGCGAGACCTGGGAGGAAGCGAGGGCATGATCCGCTGCCCGTCCTGCGGTCACCCGAACTACGCCGGTGAGGACGCCTGCGAGGAGTGCGGGGCCGACCTCAGGACGCAGGACGTCCCCCAGGATGCGATCGACTTCCACGGCCGTCTGCTCGGGGAGCACCTCGACGCGCTCGGCATCGAGCGGCCGCCCACGGTCGTCGCCGGGACCAGCGCCCGAGCGGCGATCGCCCGGATGAAGGACGACGGGCTCGAGTGCCTGCTGGTCGTCGATGGCGAGCGGCTGCGCGGGATCGTCACCTACCAGGACGCGATCCTCAAGCTCCAGGCGCGGACGCTCGAGGGGATGGTCGTCGATGCCCTGATGACGCCGGACCCGGTCGTCCTCCGCCACGATGACACGACCGCGATCGCGCTCCACAAGATGGCCGTCGGGGGCTTCCGCCACATCCCGATCGTCGAGGACGGCCGCGTGGTCGGGCTCGTCCAGGCCCGCAACCTGTTCGGCCACTTGCTCGAGGTCATCGGGTGACCGACGGCCCGACGCCGACCGTCGCGATCCTTGCCGACGACCTGATCTGGGCAACCCGCCTGGCATCGATCGTCCGCCTGGCCGGTGCAGAGTGCGTCGTGGCCGGGACCGACGAACGGTTCGAAGCGGCGCTCGGCGCGGCCGACGGCGCGATCGTCGACCTGTCGGTCCGCGGCGGTTCGGGCCTCTTCGCGATCGCGCTCGCGACCGCGGCCGGGAAGCCGGTCGTCGCCGTTGGTCCGCACGACGACGTCGCGGCACGCAAGCAGGCGATCGCTGCCGGCGCGAGTCGCGTCTACGCCTACCGCCGGCTGTTCGAGGCGGGGCCGCGCACGATCGCGGCGTGGCTCGGACTGCCCGAGCCGGTCGAGATCGCCGGCCGATGACGACCGCCGTTCCGCCCCGCCCGATCATCCCGCCGACCCGCTTCGGCGAGCGGATCGCCGCGGCACGCAGGCTGACCTCGCAGGCGGGGCTCGACGCCCTCCTCGTCGGCGTCGGGCCGGACCTCGACTACCTCGCCGGCTATCACGCGATGCCGCTCGAGCGACTGACGATGCTCGTCGTTCCGGCAGCCGGTCCGCCGACCCTGGTCGGCCCCGCGTCTCGAGGTCACACCGGCACGCGGTTGCCCGGCCGTCAGCGGGGGGTTCGTCGAAGTCGCGAGCTGGCAGGAGACGGACGATCCGGTGGCGCTCGTCGGGCGGCTCGCCGCCGAGGCCCTTGGACGACCGGTCGGGTCGCTCACGCGGCTCGGGATCAGCGACCGACTCTGGGCGATGCACGTCCTGAGGATCGCCGAGCGGTTCCCGGCGGCCCGCCTGGAGCGCGCCGGCGAGGTCCTCCGCGAGCTCCGGATGATCAAGGACACCGACGAGATCGAGCTCCTCCGGCTGGCCGCCGAGGCCGCCGACCGCGTCGTCGACGCAGATCGCCGCCGGCCCGCTGGTCGGCCGGACCGAGGCCGATGTCGCGCGCGAGGTTCGCGAGCGGCTGGTCGCCGAAGGCCACGACCTTGCCGAGTTCGCGATCGTCGGCTGCGGGCCCGAACAGCGCCTCGCCCCACCACGAGGCCTCCGAGCGGGTGATCCGGGCCGGCGAGCCGATCGTCCTCGACATCGGCGGGGCGGTCGGGGGCTACGGCAGCGACATCACCCGGACGTTGTGGGTCACCGGCGGCGACCCGGCGAACGGGCCCGACGAGGAGTTCCTGCACCTCTTCGCGGTCCTCCGTGCGGCCCAGGCCGAGGCGACTGCCGCGGTCCGGCCCGGGAGTCCCGTGCGAGGCGCATCGACGCGATCGCCCGCTCGGATCATCGACGCCGAGGGCTACGGCGAGCAGTTCATCCACCGGACCGGTCACGGCATCGGCCTCGAGGGCCACGAGGAGCCGTACCTCGTCGCGGGCAACGCGCGAGCCGCTCCGGCCGGGGATGGCGTTCAGCGTGGAGCCCGGGATCTACCTCGAGGGCCGCTACGGCGCGCGCATCGAGGACATCGTGGTCTGCGGCCAGGACGGACCGATCGTCCTCAACCGGGCGCCGCTCGACCTGTACGTCGTCGACGGACTGAGCCCGACGGGGTATCATCGGCGCACCCGACGCGCCCAGTCGAGCGCGCCCCCGCCCAAACGCGTTCGGATCAATGCCAACATCCTTCCTCCGTCGCCCCGCCGACGACGAGCTCACGACGACCCTTCTCAGCCTTGCCCATCGATCGGGCTGGATGGCCAGGCCATGAGCCGGCGAGCCAGCCGCGGGGGCCGGCCGCGGCATCTCGATCACCGGGGCGGGCCACGACCGCACGATCCAACGCGGAACGGCCGCCCGCTCACACCGGCCGCCCCCAAATCCAGCCCACCGCCGCCCGACGCGCGGCGACCTGATCCGGCCGGCGCCGGCGTCCCGGAGCAGATCGGCGTCGACGACGTCGGGCGCGAGGCCGTCGCCGCCTCGATCGCGGTCGCAACCGACGCACCCGAGCTCATGGCAGGAGCAACCGCACCGACCCGCGACGGTGATGCTCACGACACTGAGGGGGCGGCCTCCGGCATGGGTTCGGCTGCGGCTCCCGGGACGGGACCGATCGCGGCGGCGGTCACCGCCCCGATCGTCTCCGCCCAGCTCGACGGCGGGCATCAACCGGCCCACGTGGACCGCCAGGGCGGCTGCACCACGGCACAGCTCCGGCGGTTCATCAAGAGTCGAGCCTATATCCCGATCCACGAGATCCGACGCCGGTTCCTCATCACGACCGAGGACGACGACGTGTCCGGGATCGATCTCGAGACCGGCCGGGTGTTCGTGGGGCTGCCACCGCGCGAGGGCCAAATGCTCGGCGAGCTCCTCCGGGGCGGCGAGGTCGGCTACGAGCTCCAGCTCGATCCGGTCGCTCCAGTGGTCGTCGGGGTCTATCCGATGCGCCCGGTCTCGCGGAGCTGATCGCGCTCGGCACATACCCAACGTCGCCTTGGCGACACTCGGGGCGTCATCCGGAGCGCTGGACTGAAGGTTGCGAACCGGCGCAAGATGGCCTGGCTCGCTCCAAAGAGCCGGATACCGGGTACCGATAGGAGACCATGATGCCGAGCCAGAAGCCGAAGGCCATCGAGCCCGAGGACGACACCGAGGGCCACGGCGGTCCCAAGACCGCGTCCCGAGCCGCCGGTGACGACACCGAAGGCCACAAGCGCTACAGCGAGGACGACACCGAGGGCCACGGCGGTCCCAAGAACCTCGTGCCCGGGCCGCCGGTGACGACACCGAAGGCCACAAGCGCTACAGCGAGGACGACACCGAGGGCCACGGCGGTCCCAAGACCGCGTCCCGAGCCGCCGGTGACGACACCGAAGGCCACAAGCGCTACAGCGAGGACGACACCGAGGGCCACGGCGGTCCCAAGAACCTCGGCCGGGCAACCGGTGACGACACCGAAGGCCACAAGCGCTACAGCGAGGACGACACCGAGGGCCACGGCGGTCCCAAGAACCTCGGCCGGGCAACCGGTGACGAGGACGACACCGAGGGTCACGGTCACGGGCACACGAACACCCGCGCTGCCGCCCCTGCCGCCGCGGCCGCCCCAGCCGCTGCAGCTGCCGCCGCGGCGGCCGACGACACCGAGGGTCACATGATGGGCAACCCGCTGCTCAACCAGCAGCTGGCCCGCGCTCGGGAGCAGGACATCCAGCGCAGCATGAAGCAGCAGCAAGTCCGGTCCGAGGCCAGCCGCCCGCACAAGAAGTGACGGCTCTTGGGACGCGGATCGCGCGTCCCACCCAGAATCCGGCTCGACGCGAAGCGGCGCCCACCAGCGCCGCTTCGCCGATTCCATCCTCGACTGGCCAGCGAGCGCCGTCTAGGATGGGCACTCGGAGGGGGCGAGCCGTGGCGGCGAGAGGGACGATGACCGAGTCGAGCGTCGCGATCGAGGCGCTTCGCCGCTGCGCGCTCTTCGCCAAGGTCGACGACGAGACCCTCGAGCTGTGCGCGTCGACGCTGCGCATCCGTCGCTACCGCGAAGAACGAGACGATCTTCCACCAGGGCGACCCCGGCGACTCGCTGTACATCATCGAGTTCGGCTCGGTCAAGATCGTCCTGCCGTCCCCAGAAGGCGAGGAGGGCGCGATCATCGCGACCCTCGGCGCGGGCGACTTCTTCGGCGAGCTGGCGCTCCTCGACGGGGCGCCGCACTCGGCGACGGCGGTCGCGCTCGAGCCGACCGAGGCGCTCGTCCTGCGCCGCGACCGTTCGAGCGAGCTGGTCGAGACGAGCCGCGAGCTGCGCAAGGCGCTTTTCGCCGGCCTGGTGACGGAGCTCCGCCGGCTCACTGGCCACGTCGAGGAGCTCCACTTCCTCGACCTGCCCGGGCGCCTCGCGAGCCGGCTCGTCCGGCTCGCCCGCGAGAGCCAACCGGACCAGACGACCGACATCCGGCTCGACTGGCCGTACACCCAGAGCGACCTCGCCGCGATGATCGGCGGCACCCGCCAGACGGTGAACCGGCTGCTCGTCGACATGGCCGCGCAGGGCCTCGTCCGCCTCGAGCGGGACACCCTGATCATCCCGGATCTCGATCGTCTCGCGCGCGCCGCCGAGCGGTGAGCGGCCGCGGCTGATGGGCCGAGCCAGCCACTCGGCCAGCCGAGGCGCTCGGCGTGCTGCAGGGCGATCGCCCTCCGTGGCGAGGTCGCTCGTCGGCTCGAGACCGAGTCGACCGACGCGGTCCTGCGCTCGGTCGTCGAGGCGACCGTCGCCCTGTTCGAGGCCGAGGCGGCGTCGATCGCGCTCTACGACCCGGCGACGGACCGGCTCGTCTTCGAGGTCGCCGCCGGCGAACAGGGCCAGGGCGTCATCGGCGTCGCGATCCGCCCCGACCAGGGCATCGCCGGCTACGTCTACACGACCGGCCAGGCCCTCGCCCTGTCCGACGTGGCGAGCGACCCCCGGTTCGGACGAGCCGTGGCCGAGCAGACCGGCTACGTCCCGCGCTCGATCGTCGCGGTGCCGCTCGTCGACGACCACGGCACGATCGGCGTCCTCGAGGTGCTCGACAAGCGCGAGCCAGGCGTCGTTCGCGCTCCGTGACATCGAGCTCGCCGCGAGTCTTCGCCCGTCAGGCCGCGGTCGCGATCCGGGCGAGCCGCGTCGAGCGCGATCTCGGGTCGCTCCTGCGGGCGACACTCCAGCGACCAGTCGCGAGCGTCGGGGCCGCCCTCGGAGGCGGCTCTCGACGAGCTCGTCCGGGCCGGCGACCGAGGGGCTCGACGCGACGACGACTGCCGCCTCTGGGCGCTCGTCGAGCAAGTAGCCCGAATCCGGCGGCAGCCGACCCCGACCAGCTCGAGCTCGTCACCGACCTGCTCGGCGCGATTGCCCGCCAGGGCGAGCGGGACGCGCGGGCTCGGCGGCGCGGTCGGTCGGCCGCTCCCGCTCGTCGCGACCGATCGTTGACCGACGACTGACCTTCCGGCCTGGAGCGAGCCCTTCGTCGGCGATCGCCGCGAGCGGCTCGAACGGCTCGTGCCGATCGCCGGCGATGGATCGCGAGTGGGCCTTCGGCGGAGCCGACGGGACCGGGGTGACGGTGGCCATCGTCGATTCGGGGGTGGAGCGCGACCACCCCGCGGTCGGCGGCAGGCTCGTCACGAGCGTGCGGGTCGAGCTCGGCGACGAGGACCCGGTCGTCGTCGACGATCCCGAGGCGGTCGACGTCGTCGGTCACGGGACGGCCTGCGCCGGGATCATCCACAGCCTCGCCCCGGCGCGCCGACATCATGTCGGTCCGGGTGCTCGGGCCCGACAACCGGGGCAAGGGACGCGATCTTCGCGGCCGGCCTCGAGTGGGCGATCGAGCATGGGCGCGACGGTCGTCAACCTGAGCCTGTCCTCGAAGAGCGAGGCGATGTTCGCCGTCTTCCACGAGCTCGCCGACGCGGCGTACTTCGCCAACGTCCTCCTGGTCAGCGCCGCGAACAACGTCCCGGGCCCGAGCTATCCGTCGCTGTTCGCGTCGGTCGTCTCGGTCGCCGCCCACGACGTCGCCGACCCGTGGACGTGGTTCTACAACCCGGCGCCGCCGGTCGAGTTCGGGGCGTACGGGCGTCGACGTCGAGGTCGCCTGGAAGCGACGGCGGGCGGATCGTCGCCACAGGCAACAGCTTCGCCGCGCCGCACATCGCCGGGCTGGCCGCGCTCATCCGGGCGAAGCACCCCGGGGCGAGCCCGTTCGAGGTCAAGACGATCCTGGCGACCGTCTCGAAGGGGCACGCCCGGGCGGCTGAGCGGCGCGGGCGGGTCGGTTACTCGCCTCGGCTTGCCGGGCTCTTCAGCTGGCCATAGTGGCCTTCGACGTCGTCGTCATCGCCGTCGACTCGGGTCCGGCTGACGCGCGTCTGTCCGGAGTCGTCCGGTCCGCCATCGGCCCGCGATGACATCCCGCGATGACCCTCGACGTCCTCGTCGTCGTCGATTCTGCGGCTGGACACGCCGTCGGGCTCGACTGCCCGCCGGAGGCTGTGCCCCTCGACGTCCTCGTCGTCGATCCCGCGCGCCATCGCGCTCGGAGGTTGGGTCTCGTCGTGCTCTGGCATCGAAGCCTCCTGCCGGCCGCGCGGCCGTATCGGATCGACCGGAGCGGGGTGGCTGCGGTCTGGTCCGCCCCGCCGGCCAACCGTACACCGTCGCCGGCCGCACCGACACCCTGTTGTGCGACCCTCCGCGAGTCAGATGGACGACATGGCCGGCGTCAGCCGGGCAACGATCCCCCGCGATGGAGGGCGAGCAGCCGCGGCCCCACGTCGGAGCCCGCCGCCACGAGCTCGAAGAAGTCGGCGGCCTCGAGCGCGAGGAGACGCCCGCCGGTCTTCGCCGTCACGGTCGCGCTGCGCGGAGCTCCAGTCAGCAACCCGAGCTCGCCGAACACCTCGTCAGGGCCCATCGTGCGGAGCGTGGTCGTAGTCCCATCGGCCGCGGCCTGATCGACGAGGAAGGTGCCGTCGAGGATCACGTAGAACCGATCTGCCGGCTCGCCCTGCCGGATGACCACCGACCCCGTCGGGACGTCGAGCTCGGTGGCGCGGGCGAGCGCTGCCGCGAGACGTGCTTCCGGGACGCCCGCGAAGATCGGCAGGCCCGCGACGCGGGAGGCCGCGGCGAGCAGTTCCGGGGCGGGCCCTGGCTGCCGGTGGTGCCGATCAGGAGGACCGACACGATGGCGCCTGCGGCGACGAGGATCCCCGAAGCGAGCAGCACCGGCTCAACCCCGACGATCCCGGTTGCGATCGGCACGACGAGCGAGCCGGCTGCGTAGGCCAGGGTTGAGATCGTGGCGATGATCCCGAGCGCCCGACCGCGGATTGCGTCGGGCACGATCCGCTGGAACAGCGTCGTGCTGACGACCTCGGTCAGGAGGCTGCCGGCCGACGCAACCCCAATCGCCAGTAGCGCGGGCGCGAGCGTCTGGGTGAGGCCAAGGGTCGCGACCCCGGTGGCCAGGATCAGCGAGCCGATCACCAGCGGCAGGCGCAAACCGGGCCGGACGACGAACAGCCCGGACCCGACCGCGCCGAGGATCCCGCCGACGCCAACCGCCGCGTTCAGGTAGCCGGTTGCCGCCTCCGTGGCCCCGAGCTGGTCCTTGGCGAGGATGACCGTCAGGACAGCGAGACCGCCGAACACGAAGCCGGCGACGGTGTCGATCAGGGCGAGTCCGGCGAGCGGCGCGAGGACCGATCGAATGGCCGAGATCGGGACCGTCCCGCCCTCGGCGGGGGTGGTGGGCCAGTCGGTGCGGTCGGCGCCGTCGGTGCTGGGCGTCGCCCCGACGTCTGCCCCGCCGCCGCGCTCCGATGGGAGCTGCCACAGGACCACCGCGACGAATGCGAACGACACCGCGTTGAGCAGGAACGCCAGGCCCAGCCCGCTCGCCGCGATCAGCAGGCCGGCGACGGCCGGGCCGATGACGAAGGCGAGATTGTCGAGCGTCGACCATGCGCTGTTCGCCGGACCGAGCTCGCGCTCGTCGCGGACCAGGGTCGGGAGGTACGCGCCAATTGTTGGGCCGAAGAAGCACGAGAAGCAGGTGGCCAGGACGGCCAGGCCGGCGATCGCCCAGAGCGGACCGTGGACGGTCACGAGCCAGGCCAGCGCCAGCATGATCGTGCCCCGGGCGACGTCGGTGGCGAGGAGCACGAGCCGGCGCTCGAAGCGGTCGGCGATGATCCCGGCCGGGATCGACAGGATCACGTAGGGCAGGACCCGCGCCGCCCCGACGACCCCGAGCAGGATCGGGTCGGAGCTCGTCTCGTACACGACGACGAGCAGGGCGACCAGGTACAGCCAGTCACCGATCGAGCTGATGAACTCGCCGCCGAGCAGGCGGACGAGTGGGCGGTTGGAGAGCAGGCCGCGGTAGGCGCGAAGGACGCTCACCGCGGCCAGCGGAGGATCAGCGGCCGCGGAGCTTGTCGAGTGGGCTCTTCGCCTGCTTGCGGAGCGCTTCCTTGGACGCGTACGCGTCGGCCTCGCGAGCCTTCTGGTTGGCGTGCTGGCGGGCGTACTCGTAGGTCCCCATGTTGTGCCCGGACGTGTCGTCGTCGGTCTCCGGGCTCGTCGTGGGGTCGTCGGGCCCGGCGGGCCGCGGCTCGTCCTGGTCGGCCATCGGGTTCTCCTCGTCGCGGTCGCATCCGGACCGTCGCACCACCGAGTCTAGGCGTCGCACGTGGTGGATGGGAAGTCATGCCGGCTGCGCCCCGAACGTCGTCCAGGTGACACCGCCGGGCGTCGGCACGCTCCCCTCGAGGGCCAGAAGCCGGCGCTTGACCGACAGGAGGGCGTCGCGATCTGCGAGCCACGAGCCGCCGTAGCCTCCGAGCGAGCCGTCGCCGGCGATGACCCGGTGGCAGGGCACGATCAGTCCGATCGGGTTTCGGCCGACTGCCGCGCCGACCGCCCGTGCGGCGCCGGGTCGTCCGATCGACCGGGCGAGGCGGCCATAGCTGGTGACCTCGCCCCACGGGATTCGGCGAACGCCGTCGAGGACGAGCCGATCCCAGGCCGTCAGCCCGTAGAGCCGGAACGGCAGGTCGACGAGATCCGCCGGATCGCGAGCGAGAAACGCCTCCACGGCGCGCACCGCCGCCTCGACGTGGCGCTCGACCGTCGGCCCGCCCCGCCCCGGGGCCTCGCCGAGCCGTCGCCGGACCGAGCTTGCGAACGCGTCGGGCGTCGTCAGCACTTCGAGCGCCACCACGCCATCTGCGTTCGCCGCGAGATGGATCGGCCCCCATGGCGCCTCGACCGCGGCGATGCCGATCATCCGTCCTCCACCTCGTCCGCATGAGCACCCGCAGCCGGACTGTCCGGCCCGGACCAGCGACCCCGAGCGTAGCGCCGGCAGGGGCCGATGGTATACTCCTGGGGAGTATGGAAATGACGCCAACCAACGACCACTCCGCTGGCTCCGTCGAGGTCTCGCTGCCGATCGCCGGGATGACCTGCGCCTCGTGCGTGAACCGGATCGAGCGCTACCTCGGCCGGACGCCGGGCGTGGAGGACGCGGTGGTGAACCTGGCCACCGAGGTGGCCACGATCCGCTACCTGCCGGACGTCGTTGGCCGGCCGGAGCTTGTCGGCGCGATCGAGGCGGCCGGCTACGAGCTGAAGCCGCCGGTGGCGGCTGACCCTGACCGCGTGAGCGGGCCGATCGACGCGGCGTTTGCCGGCGAAGACGCCGAGCGGCTTCGCGACCAGCGACAGCTCGCCGTCCAGGCCGGGGCGTCGATCGCCGTCGCGATCGGGATCATGGTCGTGATGTTCTGGCCCCAGACGACGATCCCGATCGAGACGCTCAACCGCCTCGTGCTCATCCCGGCGACGGTCATCCAGGTCTGGGCCGGCCGCCGCTTCTACCGGCCTGCCTGGCGGGCCCTGCGCCACCGCTCGGCGAACATGGACACGCTCGTCGCGGTCGGGACGAGCGCAGCCTGGCTCTACAGCGTGGTGGTGACCCTCGCCCCGGGCGCGGTCCAGGCCGCCGGGCTCGAACCGGAGACGTACTTCGATTCCTCGACGATCGTGATCGGCCTGGTCCTGCTTGGGCGATGGCTCGAGGCGCGGGCCAAGGGCCGGACGACCGGGGCGATCCGCCACCTCATCGCACTCGGTGCGAAGACCGCCCGGGTCGTGCGCGCCGACAAGGAGATCGATGTCGACCTCGCCGAGGTCAGGCCCGGCGACCTCGTCCGGGTCCGACCGGGGGAGAAAGTGCCGGTCGACGGCGTCGTCATCAGCGGGGGCTCGGCGGTCGACCGATCGATGCTGACCGGCGAGCCGATCCCGGTCGAGGTCGCTCCGGGCGACGAGGTCATCGGGGCGACCCTGAACACGACTGGGACGTTCATCTTCCGGGCCACCAGGGTCGGCAGCGACACCGCGCTGGCCCGGATCGTCGACATGGTCCAGCGGGCGCAGGGCCGAAAGGCGCCGATCCAGCGGCTCGCCGACCGGATCAGCGAGGTCTTCGTCCCGATCGTGCTCGGTCTCGGGGCGCTGACCTTCGCGATCTGGCTCGTGGCCGGCCCCGAGCCACGGCTGACCTTCGCCCTGGTCGCCTTCATCAGCGTGGTCGTAATCGCCTGCCCGTGCGCGATGGGCCTGGCGACGCCGACCGCGATCATGGTCGGGACGGGTCGCGGGGCGGAGGCCGGGATCCTCATCCGGGGCGGCGCCGCGCTCGAGGCGGCGGCCCGCGTCGACACCGTCGTGTTCGACAAGACGGGGACGCTAACGATCGGTCGTCCGTCGGTCGTCGAGGTCGTCCCGGTCGCCGGCGTGGACCCGACCGAGCTGCTCGACCAGGCCGCTTCGCTCGAGCGTGGAAGCGAGCACCCGATCGCGTCGGCGATCCTGGCGGCCGGTCGAGAACGGGAGCTCGGCTTCCGGCCTGTCGCCGGGTTCGTCGCGCTGGCCGGCCATGGCGTCGAGGGGCTGGTCGAGGCCAGCCTCGGGGATCGCTCGCCGGCGCGCCACGTCATCGCCGGGACTGCTCGGCTGCTCGCCGAGCGGGGGATCGAGGTCGCGCCGTTCGCCGGCATCGTCGAGCCGATGGCCGGCGCCGGACGGACCGCGATCCTGGTTGCGGTCGACGGCCGTCCGGCCGGGGTCATCGCGCTGGCCGATCCGGTCCGGGCCGAGGCCGCCGAGGCCGTCGCTGCCCTCAGCGCGACCGGGATCGAGGTCTGGCTCGTGAGCGGCGACCAGCGCCAGGCCAGCGAGGCCGTCGCACGGACGGTCGGGATCCCGATCGAGCGAGTCCGGGCCGAGGTCCTGCCGGGCGACAAGGCCGCCGCGGTCGAAGCGCTCCAGGCGGCAGGCCGCCGGGTGGCGATGGTCGGTGACGGGATCAACGATGCCCCGGCTCTCGCCCAGGCCGACCTCGGGGTGGCGATCGGGACCGGGGCCGATGTTGCGATCGAGGCATCGGACGTGACCCTGGTCGGCGGCGACCCACGCCTCGTTGGGACCGCCATCGGTCTCTCGCGGAGCACGATCCGGGTCGTCCGGCAGAACCTGTTCTGGGCGTTCGCCTACAACATCGTGCTCATCCCGGTTGCGATGGGCGTCCTCTACCCAGCCTTCGGGATCACCCTGAGTCCGGCCCTGGCGGCGGGGGCGATGGCCCTCTCGTCGGTGAGTGTCGTGCTCAACTCGCTCCGGCTGCGCGGCTTCGATGCTCGTCCCGGCTCGGCAGCCGGGGCTGGCCGGCGTGGGCTGCTGGCGCGTTCGCCGGCCTAGGCCGCCGCCGAACGTCCGCCGGACGCCAACGGACCGCCCGGGTCAGGGGGCGGTCCGTCGTTGGGAGTGAGGGCCCGGCTTGCGCCGGGAGGTGCAGCCCTACTTGTGCTCTTGGGCGTGACGCTGGGCCGGCGAGATGGCCGATCCGTCGGCGGCCTTCTCGACGCCGGTCGTCTGGACGATGTGCGAGGCGGGCAGCTTCGGGGTCGTCGTGTTCGGCACGATGTCCTCGCGCGGGATGTTCGGGTTGGTGGCAGGCTGCGGCCGAGCCGGAGCTTGATTCTCCTGGATCACGATCGGCATCGGGGCCGGCGCGATGTACTGGGTTCCCTCCTGGACCACCATCGGCACGGGCGCGGCAGCCGGAGCGGGGGCGGCGATCGAATTCGGCGCCGGGATCGCGCTCGACAGCTGGGCGGCCGTCACGCCGACGACCAGGGCTCCGGCCACGACGCCGGTCGCGATGAGCCGCTTCCGGAACTCGTCGGCCTTCTCGGCGGTCGGGAAGTGCAGGCTGAGAGCGTGGCCCTCGACGTCATCGTCGAAACGGAGGCTGACCGCGACCGCCTTGGCATCCAGGGCGTGACCGCTGGTGTCACTCTCGTCGAGGGTGATCCGGACGCTGTTCTTGGCCCAGGTCGGTCCGGCGTCGAGATCGCGCAGTCGGCCCTCGGCGACGTTCGAATCATCGTCGTCGAGGATGACGGTGAACGGCTGCTCGGCGGCCGAGGTCTTGCTGGTCATCGGGGCGATCCTCCGGGGCTGCTTCTTCTGAAGGTGTCCCGAACCCTAGTCCGAGGATGACGGCCCGTCCAGCCCGTCGCCGGACAGGTCACCTGTCGTTCGGGCGACAGGTGACCAGCGCTCGACCGACGCCAGTCTCAGTCGACGACGCGCCGGAAGACCGTCACCGCGTTCTGGCCACCGAACCCGAAGCCGTTGATCATCGCGGTCTCGACCCGCTTCGTGCGAGCGACGAGCGGGACGTAGTCGAGATCACACTCGTCGTCGGGATGCTCGAGGTTGGCCGTCGGCGGGATGACCCCGTCGCGCAGCGCGCCGATCGCGGCCAGTGCGCTGGCGATGCCGGCCGCACCGACCAGGTGGCCGATCATCGACTTCGGCGAACTGATCGGGACCCGGTAGGCCTGGTCGCCAAAGGCCGCCTTGATCGCCCGCGTCTCGGTCACGTCGTTCAGCGTGGTCGATGTGCCGTGGGCGACGATGTAGTCGATCTCGTCGGTCGTGACCGCCGCGTTGCGCATCGCGTTCGTCATGGCCCGCGCCTGGCCCCGGCCGGTCGGCTCGGGCGCGCTGATGTGGAATGCGTCCGCGGTCAGCGCGCCGCCGAGGATCTCGGCGACAGGGCTGGCGCCGCGCCGCCGGGCGTGCTCGAGCGACTCGACCACGACCACCCCGCCGCCCTCGCCGAGCACGAAGCCGTCCCGATCGCGGTCGAACGGGCGCGAGGCATGGCCCGGATCGTCGTTGCGCCGGGACAGCGCGCCCATGTTGCCGAGCGCCGCGACGCCCATCGGCCAGACCGGCGCTTCGGCGCCACCGGCCAGGACGACGTCGCACTCCCCGGTCTGGATCAGCCGGAGCGCGTCATGGAACGCGATCACCGACGTCGCGCAGGCGGCGACCTGGGTCATGACCGGTCCGGTCAGGTGGTACTCAATCGACAGCATGCAGGCGCCCATCGAGCCGGACAGGGCGGGGATGGCGAAGGCCGACACGAAGCGCGGGCCCTTCTGGTCGTGGACGTGGGTTCCGTCGATGATCTGCTCGATCCCGCCGCCGCCGGTGTTGACGACGACCCCGACCCGGTCGCGCTCCGTCTCGGTCATGGCTCGCGAAGTCGATCCCCGAGTCGGCTACGGCTTCCTTGCCGGCGGCCATCGAGAACGCCACGAAGCGGCTCATGCGCCGGGCCATCTTCGGGTCCATGTGGGCTGCCGGATCGAAGTCGAGGACCTCGGCGGCGATCTGGACCTCGAACGCCGACGGGTCGAACGACTGGATCCGGCGGGTACCGGTCCGTCCGGCCTTCAGGTTGTCCCAGTAGGTCGGGAAGTCGTTGCCGATCGGCATGACGGCCCCGAGGCCGGTCACGACCGCACGACGAGCTGGATCCTGGCTGGGCACGGGCTACCTCAGGAATCGACGGGAGCGACCGGCCCCACGACGCGCCACGCGACGGATTGTAGCCAGTCGGCGGGGGCGCCTCGCCGGACGAGCGGACCGCATCAATCGCCGTCGTAGCGGCGGAAGATCACGGCGCCGTTGTGGCCGCCCAGACCGATGTTGTTCGACAGGCCGAAGCGGACTTCTCGTTGCTCGGTCTCGGTCGGGATGTTGAGCTCGCAGTCGGGGTCCGGATCACGGTAGTTGAGCGTCGCCGGGACGGTCTGCTCGGCCACCGACAGGACGGTGGCAAACGCCTCGAACGCGCCGGCCGCGCCCATCATGTGGCCGGTCATCGACTTCGTCGCGCTGATCGAAATCCGCGGCGTGTGGTCGCCGAAGACCGCCCAGATCGCCTCGGCCTCGCGCTTGTCGCCGAGCGGCGTCGACGTCCCGTGCGGGTTGATCAGGTCGACCTCGTCGGCTGGAACGCCGCGCCGATCCAGCGCCATCTTCATCGCCCGCGCCGAGCCGGCGCCGCCCTCGACCGGCTGGATCATGTCCCAGCCATCGGCCGCCGAGCCATAGCCGACGACCTCGGCGTAGATCTTCGCCCCGCGGGCCTTGGCCAGCTCGAGGTCCTCGAGGAACAGCGAGGCGGCGCCCTCGCCGAGGACGAACCCGTCGCGGGTCAGGTCGAACGGTCGCGAGACGCTCGCGATCGGCTCGCCGGGTCGCGGGTTGCCCAGGCCGCGCATGTTGCCGAAGCCGGCGTGCCCGACCTCGAGCAGTGGCATCTCGGTCGACCCGGAGATGATCGCGATGCAGTCGCCGCGCCGGATCGCCTCGGCCGCCTCGGCCACGTTGTGGGTGCCCGTGGCGCAGGCCGACACGATGCACAGGTTGTGACCGATCGCCCCAGTCTCGATCGCGATCATCCCCGAGCACGAATCGACGAGCGCATTGGCGATGAACGTGGGCGCGACGGTCCGCGGGCCGCGATCGTGGAGGCTGGCGTAGTTGTCGATCATGAGCGACTGCCCGCCGGCCCCCGACCCGAAGACAACCCCGACTTCGGTCCGGTTCTCGTCGGTGATCTCGAACCCCGAATCGGCCACAGCCTGCTTCGCCGCGGCGACCCCGTAGTGGAGCGACGCCTCGCTCCGCCGGGCCGCCTTGGGATCCATCCAGTCGCTGGCGACGAAGTCGGTGACCTCGCCGGCTGCCTTCTGCTCATAGCCGGACACGTCGAACTTGGTGATCTCGCGGATCCCGGAGACGCCGTTGATGAGGTTCGACCAGGCCGTCTGCCGGTCATTGCCGACCGGGCTGATGACGCCAAGGCCGGTGACGACGACGCGCCGGGTATGGTCGGGGGCTCGCACGAATGGTTCTCCTGGGCTAGATGGGCTGAGACTCGGCGGTGACGCCCGGCAGGGCGAGGCCATAGGGCGCGGTCGGGGCGTCGGTGGCAACGGCGTCGACGTCCGGCGCGATTCGCTTGATGAGGCCGGTCAGCACCCGGCCCGGACCGATCTCGATGAACTGGTCGACACCGGCCTCGGTCATCGTCTCGACGGCCCGCACCCAGTCGACGCCCGCAGTCAGGTGCTCGACGAGCTCGCCACGTGCCTCGGTTCCAGTCGTCAGGAGCCGCGCGTCGCGGTTGGCCAGGAGCGGCGCAGTCGGGTCGTCGAAGCGAACGTCGGTCAGAACTGTCCGCATCCCGTCGGCCGCGTCGGCCATCAGCGGCGAGTGGGCAGCGACCGAGACGGGCAGCTCGATCGCCCGCCTGGCGCCGAGCTCGCTGGCCAGCTTGACGGCCGCCTCGACGGCCGGTCGCTCCCCGGACACGACGACCTGCCCGGGCGAGTTTCGGTTGGCCAGCCCGAACACGCCGTACGCGCCGGCCCGCTCGACGAGCTCGGGCAGGCGTGCGTCGTCGAGCCCGATGATCGCCGCCATCCGGCCCTCGTGCCCGGCCCCGGAGGCCTGCATCTGCCGGCCGCGCTCGCGAACCAGACGGATGCCGTCCCCGAGACTCAGCACGCCGGCCGCCACCATCGCGCTGTACTGGCCCATGGAGTGGCCGGCGAAGAAGGCCGGCTGCGGAGCCGCGATGCCGTCGCCTGCCCAGCGCTCCCGGAGGGCGGCCAGGAAGGCCATCGAGGTCGCGAGGAGGGCCGGTTGGGCGTTCTCGGTCCGGTCGAGGACGTCGGGCGGTCCGTCCCAGGCGAGCCGGCTGATTGGCTCGCCCAGTGCCGCGTCGGCCTCGGCAAAGACCGCAGCGCCGGCCGGGCTGGCGGCGGCCATGGCCTGGCCCATCCCGACAGACTGGGATCCCTGGCCGGGGAAGACGAAGGCAACCTTGGTCATCGGACTCCTGGGGCGATGCTGGACGCGCGCGGGCGACCACGCCACCGTGGCCGTTCGAGCTGAGCGTACGGCCCCCCGCCCATCGCACGCGGGGGGCGTGTGCAACGTTGCACGCATCTCGCCCCCGCCGTACCCTGAATCGATGACCGCCGACCAGACTGGCCAGCGCCAGGCGTCCCGACAGGGCCCGCGCCCCATTCGCCGAGCCGCACCCCGCCGGGCGATCGCCCGCACGTTCGAGGCCGCCCTCAGCGCTCCGGTCCTCGCCGCCGGGACGTCGATCCAGAACCCGCGCCAGATCTCGGAGCGGGTGGCGATGGGCCGGGCGCTGTGGCGCGAGCTCGTGGTCGGGTTCGCCTGGCAGCTCGGCGAGCTTCGGCTCGGGTTCACCCAGCTGGCGGCGCTCTACGTCCTGGCCGATTCCGGCACGACGACGGTCGCCGACCTGGCCGATGCCCTGGGACGCTCGCCGTCGGCGACGTCGCGTCTCGTCGACGGGCTCGTCAAGCGCCGCCTCGTCGAGCGTCGACGCGAAGAGGAGGATCGCCGCCAGCGCTCGCTCTGGCTGACCCAGCGCGGCCACGCCCTGCTCCGGCTCGTCGATCGCGGCCGCGCCGACCAGTTCCTGTCCGCGGTCCGGGCCCTGCCACCGCCCGAGCGGAAGCTCATCGCGATGGGCGTCGCGGCCCTGGCCACGGGTGCGATCTCGCGCCGGGGGCGGTTGATCAAGGCGCCGCGGGACTAGCCCCCGACGGATCGTCGGCCGCCACGACGACGATCCTGACCTGACCGGGCGACGCGCCGCTCGCCGCGAGCGAGCCGTGCAGCGGGCTGTCGACGTCGAGGACGAGCAGGTACGGACCCGGGGTGCTCGGGACGGTCAGCCCCAGCACGACGGTGACCTGGGTCCCGGGCCCGACCCGGACTCCGGCGCTCGACTCGCGCGGTGCGCTGGCGGCCGGATCGACGGCCACCAGGGCGATCCACCGGGCGACGAGCCGGGCGCTCGGATGGGCCCGGGCGACCGACGGGTCGATGAGCTCTTCGGACAGCTCGGACGGGTCGGCCGGCGTGGCCCACGCGAGCGCGCCGTCGTTGGCCACCCGGACGGACAAGGGAACGCTCGAACCGGCGACCACGGTCAGCGACGGTGCGACCCCGTAGGCGACCGACAACGGGCGGCTGACCCGGACGGTCACCGCCGGCACCAGCGACTGGGTGGCCGCGTCGAACCCGATCCCGTCCGGGCGGTGGACGGTCGTCACCAGCCGATAGGTGCCGGCCACCGCGGGCAGACCGACGGTGATCCGCAGCTTGCCCCCGCGGAGCGTCGCCCGGGCTGGGCTCACGACCGAGCCGGCCACCTCTGGCGCGACGACGACGATCGCCGGCGGCTCGCTGACCGCCGGATCCGGGGCGGGAGGGCTCGAGGCGGGGGCAGGTCGACCTCGTGGCGCCGGGCTCGGGGTGCCGCCACCCGGATCGGGCGACGTTGGCGTGGCGGTCGAGGCCGGTGCCAGGGGTCCGGTCGGCTCGATCGGCGCAGCCCCGGGCGCGTTGATTGGTGGCTCGAGGCTGATTGGATCCCAGCGGACGCCGAGCTCGAGCCGCTTCGGGACGACGACGCCCTTGGGCGCCCTGATCGGCAGGCTGAGCGTCGCCCGGCTGCCAGCGACCAGACCGCCCGGCGCCGGACCGGCCGGCACGAGCGTCGGCGCCTGGAAGGTCACGCCCAGCGGGGCGAGCGAAGGAATCGACGGGCCGGTCGGTCGAACCATGACGATCGAGCCCTTGGCGACTCGCCCCGCCCCGGCGCGCATCTCGGCGGCGGTGAGCCCCGGGCGCCAGACGATCGACCGGTTGAAGCCCGAGTCAGCTCGGGTCGGATCCATCGCCGCCCGGTAGCCCGGCGTCCGCACGCTGTCGAAGTCGAGCTCGTGGCCATGGAAGGTCGGAGCGGCGCGCCAGATCGCGTCGACCGGCGAGGAGCCCGTCCCGAGCAGCTCGCGGAGGTAGGCGTCCGGTGCCCCGAACGTATCGGCGATCACCGCGCCGGCGCCCGAGGCCAGCCAGCCCGCGGCGTAGTTGTCGACGCGTTGCCGACCGACGTCGAGCGATCCCTCGGGGAGCCCTGGCTCGGAGTTGCCGCTCGCATAGCAGAGGTGGTGGAGGAGGACCACGGCGCCGGGCGCGAGGCGCACCTCCCGGGCGAGGAACGCCTCGCCGAAGTACTGATGGCTGTCGTCGCCGCCACCGGCGGCCGGGTTCAGCCCAAGACCGTCCTGGGTCTTCGGGTAGGGCGCATCCCGGTACGGTGACGGCCAGCCGTTCCCGTGGCCGAGGTAGACGACGATCGACGCGCCGCGCAGGGCCCGCTTCACGACCGGCCAGGTCGCGTCCGGCGAGAAGACCGTGACCACATCGCTCGTCCAGCGCCGCGCCTCGCGGGCGGCCGCCGTCCCGATCGAGCGGTACAGGTCGGTCAGGCCCTCGGCCGGCCCGACGATGACCGCGACGCGCGGCTCGACCGGGGCAGCCGCGACCGACCCGGGGAGGGCGGCGGCGAGGATGATCGCGCTGAGGATTCCAAGGACTCGGGGCATGGAACGGCCACCTCCACCGACGAACGCGGCGGTATGGCCATCCTAGGTCCGGTCGCTTACCCGCGGATCATCGGGCTGACGGAACGCGGTGCGCGTGGTCACCGCTGATTTCGTGGCGCTCCGCCGCCGGATGAGCCGGTCAGCCGCAGAAGCGCCGGACGACGTCGTACAGGACCGGCAGACCGAACCGGAGGGCAGCCAGCTCCACCCGCTCGTCGACCCCGTGGAACCGCTCGAGGAACCGCTCCTCGGGCGCCAGGCGGAGGGGTGAGAAGCCGTAGGTCGGGACGCCCAGGCGGACCGTGTGCTTGGCGTCGGTGGCGAACGGGACCATGACCGGTACCGGGACGCCGTCCGGGTCGTGGTCGCGGAGCGTCGCCTCGAGCGTCCGGTAGAGATCGGTCTCGAGCGACGCCTCGACGGCCGGCGCGACGAGGAACGCCTCCGCCTCGCAATGGGCCCAGAGCTCGTCGCCGATCCGTCGCCGCAGCTCTGTTCGCATCGCGGCCTCATCGGTTCCGGGCAGCGTCCGACAGTCGACGAGGATCTCGGCGGTCCCCGGGATGACGTTGTACTTCACGCCGGCATGGATGACGTTCGGGGAGGCCGTGTCGCGCAGCAGGGCACGTGCCGCTCGCCCGTACATCTCGTCGCAGACCTCGGCGATCACGGCCTCGCTCGCCGCGCCGTCGGGAGAGGCGATCCGGCGGACGAGCTCGCCGGTGGGGCCGCCGAGCTCGTCGGCGACCGAGTTGAAGAAGCGGCCCATCGCCGGGGTCAGGCGCGTCGGGCCGGGTTCGGCCAGGCGGGTCACGATCGCCGCCGCCCTGACCGCGGCGTTGTCGGTGCGTGGCATCGAGCCGTGGCCCCACGTCCCGCGGACCGTTATCCGGAAGTTCGCGTAGCCCTTCTCGGCGACACCGATCGGGTAGAACCGCCGGCCACCGAACGTGAGCGAGACCCCGCCACACTCGTTCACGGCGGCCGCGGCCCGGAGCAGGTCGGGTCGTCGATCGACGATCCAGCCGGCGCCGTGGAGTCCTCCGGCCTCCTCGTCGGCCGTCGCGGCGAACAGGACATCGCGGGTCAGCCCGGGGACCGGATCCGTGGCGGGGTCGCGGCCGGCCGCCCGGGTTTCGGCCGCGAGGCGCCGGATCACGGCAACCTCCATGGCGACCATCCCCTTCATGTCGACCGCACCGCGGCCCCACAGATAGCCGTCGGAGATATCGGCCGAAAATGGGTCGTGGGTCCAGTCATCCGGGGGCGCTGGGACGACGTCGAGGTGGGAGAGGAGGAGGAGTGGCTCACCGCCGGAGCCGTCGCCACGCAGCCGGGCGGTCACCGAGCCCCGGCCCGGCGTCGGCTCCAGGATCTCGGTCGGCACCCCGGCAGCGCCGAGGACGTCTGCCACCGCTCGAGCCGCGCGAAGCTCGCCGTCGCCGTCGTTCGGGGGCGGGTTGACGCTCGGGATCCGGATCAACGTGCGGAGCTGCTCGACGAGCTCAGCGTGCGCGCGATCCCAGTCGGCCGGCGCGACGCCGTCCGACGGCCTGGGCTCGTGGCGCAAGCCTGGCGCGCTACCCGATCGCGACCGACGCTCGCCGACCGGCGGTTCGACTGCGGCCATGGTTCAGCCTGGCCCGCCCGAGAAGCCGAGCAGCAGCCCGATGATGCCGATCGCGAAACTGCCGACGACGATCAGCGCGATCATCAGCGCGAGGAGCCGGAGGTAGTGGCGCTCCTCGATCAGCCCGGCATCCGGCTGCGGGTCCAGCCCGCCCGGTGGGTAGGGTGCCGCGAGACCGCGCTGGTCTTTCGCGGGTGGCCACGGGACGGTCGCGCCCGGGTGCGGCTGGATCGCGTCGAGGAGGGGATCCGTTGCCGGCGGATCGGCCTCGGATGGCTCGGCCGGGAGCGGCGCCGGTCGCGGCGGAGCGGTCGGTTCGGTCACGTCATCATGATGCCCGGTCCGGACCCCAGCCGCCGCCCGCGGCTCCGCCGAGCGCGGAGGCGAGCGCGGGTCCGGGCGATCAGCCGATCTCGGCCCGGAGGGGTTCGGCCACCTCGCGTGCCACGGCCGTCAGCCCGTCCGGACCGAGCCGGGCGGGCATCCCGAGGATGACCTGGTCCGCGCCGGCTGCCACGAACCGGCGGGCCGTCTCGAGAGCGACGCCACGATCGGCCGCCGACCGCCCCGTCGGGAGCTGTCCGGCGAAGCTGAACGTCACCGGGTCCCGATCGATGGCCTCGAGCTCGCGGAGGATCGCCGACCGCCGCTCACTGAACTCCGCCAGGCCTTCGTCGGCACCGGCCGGGAGGACCCAGCCGTCGGCGAGGCGGGCCGCGATCCGGAACCCGCGTGGGCGCTGGCCCCCGAGCCAGATCGGCGGGCCGCCGGGGGTCAGCGGTCGCGGCAGGTTGACTGCCTCGACGAGCGGGTAGAACGGGTCGTCGAGGGTCACCCCCGGGGACGCACCCGCGTCGGGCGAGCCGAGCGCCCGGATCACCCGGACCGCGGATTCAAGACGCGCCATCCGCTCACCGATCGGCGGCAGCGGGATCCCGAACGCCTCGTGCTCGCCCGCGTGCCAGCCTGCCCCGAGCCCGAGGATGAACCGGCCACCGGTGATGATGTCGAGCGCGGTCGCCTGCTTCGCGAGGACGGCCGGGTGGCGGAACGTGTTCGACAGGACGGCGAGCCCGATCCACTTCCCGGGGACGCGGTGGGCGAGGGCTGCGACGAGGGTCAGCGGCTCCCAGCTCTCGCCGCCCCGGTCGCTGGCGGGATGCGACAGGTGGTCGTTCATCCAGGCCGACTCGAGGACTGCCAGCTCGCCCGCGGCCGCCCACGTCTCATCGAGCGTCGACCAGTCGACGTCCTGTGGCGACGACTTGAACCCGATGACGACCGCGCTCACCGCCCGGCCAGCTCCGCCGTCATCCGATCGCCGGTCGTCACCGCGCCCACGCTGGCCGAGCTCACCTGCGCCGCGTACTTGGCCATCACCCCGCCGGTATAGCGCGGCGGCGGCGCGATCCAGCGGGCGCGCCGACCGGCCAGCTCGTTGGCAGGTACATCGAGATCGAGCGCCTTGCGGTCGACGTCGATGACGATCGTGTCACCCTCCTCGACGAGCCCGATCGGACCGCCGAGCGCGGCCTCGGGGGCGACGTGGCCGATCATCAGCCCGTGGGTTCCGCCCGAGAAGCGGCCGTCGGTGATCAGCGCGACCAAATCGCCGAGCCCCTCGCCGACGAGCGCGCTCGTCACGCTCAGCATCTCCTGCATCCCAGGGCCGCCGACCGGTCCCTCGTAGCGGATGACGACGACGTCGCCGGCGACGATCCGTCGATCGCGGACCGCCTCGTAGCAGGCGGTCTCGGAGTCGAACACGCGGGCCGGCCCGCGGTGCTCGCGTCGCTCGTGGCCGGCGAGCTTTACCACGCAGCCATCGGGGGCGAGGCTGCCATGGAGGATCGTCAGGCCACCGGTCGCCTTGAGTGGCCGATCGATCGGGACGACGACCTGCTGGCCGGGCGTCTCGACGACGGCCGCGCCGATCTCGGCGATCGTCCGGCCATCGACCGTCGGCGCGTCACCGTGTAGCAGCCCGCGCTTGAGCAGCTCGCGCATGACGAGTGCAACGCCGCCCGCCTCGAAGATGTCGGTCGCCGTGAACCGACCGCCGGGCTGCATGTCGGCGACGATCGGGGTCCGGTCGGCGACGCTCCCGAACTCGTCGATGTCGAGCCCGAGCCCGAACTCGTGGGCGATCGCGAGCAGGTGGAGCACCCCGTTCGTCGAGCCACCGGTCGCCGCGACCGAGGCGATCCCGTTCTCCAGCGCGTCACGGGTGACGATCGTCGAGGGTCGGACGTCGCGCCGGACGAGGTCCATGACCAGCTTGCCTGTCGCGCGTGCCGCCGCATCCTTGGCCGGATCCTCGGCCGGGATGCCGTTGAGCCCGGCCGGCGACAGGCCGATGAACTCCATGACGGTGCTCATCGTGTTGGCCGTGAACTGGCCGCCGCAGGCACCCGGACCCGGACAGGCGACGTTCTCTATCTCGTACAGGTCGTCGAGCGTGATCTTGCCCGCCCGGTACGCCCCGATCGCCTCGTAGACGGTGACCACGGTCGCGTTCCGCTGGCCCTTGTACGTGCCCGGGTAGATCGTCCCGTTGTAGAGCACGACCGCCGGCACGTCGAGCCGCCCGACGGCCATCGCCGCACCCGGGATCGTCTTGTCGCAGCCGACCAGGCAGACCACACCGTCGAGCAGGTGGCCGCGGACGACGAGCTCGATCGAGTCGGCCACGACCTCGCGACTGATCAAGCTCGTTTTCATTCCCTCGGTGCCCATCGTCACGCCGTCACTGATCGAGATCGTGTTGAACTCCATGGGCGTCCCGCCGGCCGCCCGGATGCCGGCCTTGACCTCCTCGGCCAGCCGGCGCTGGTTGAGGTTGCACGGCATCGTCTCGATCCAGGTCGTCGCGACCCCGACGAGTGGCTTGGCGAGGTCCTCGTCGGTGAACCCGACCGCCTTGAGCATCGACCGAGCGCCCGCCCGGTCGGGTCCGTCGGTCAGCGCGCGGGAGTGGCGTTTGGCCGGGTCGGTCGGCTGGTCATAGGGAGTGGTCGGACTGGGCATTCAGGCGTCCTCGGCGCGAGATCGGGCGAGGCTCCAGTGTACGTGGGCAGGCCTCGCCGATGAACCGCGGTCAGCCTGGGGCCAGGTCCCGCTCGACGACCATCCGCAGCGTCGACAGCGGCAGCGCGCCCTGGGCCAGGACCGCGTCGTGGAAGCGGCGAACATCGAAGGCTGCTCCCAGCCGGGCCTGGGCCTCGTCGCGGAGCCGCCGGATCTCGAGCTGGCCAAGCTTGTAGGCAAGCGCCTGCCCCGGCCAGGTGATGTACCGGTCGACTTCGTTGACGACGTTGTCCGGAGCGAGCGCCGTGTGCTCGAGCATGAACGCGATTGCCGCGTCGCGCGACCAGCCAAGGGCGTGCAGGCCGGTGTCGACGACCAGGCGGCAGGCCCGCCAGCCATCGAACGACGCGATCCCGATCCGGTCGAGATCGCCGGAGTAGAGGCCCATCTCCTCGGCCAGTCGCTCGCTGTACAGGCCCCAGCCCTCGATGAACGCGGTCGTCCCGGCGTGGCGCCGGAACGCGGGCAACCCGTCGAGCTCCTGGGCGATCGCGATCTGGAGATGGTGGCCCGGGATCAATTCGTGGAACGCAAGCGTCTCGGCCTCGTAGCGCGGTCGAAGCTCGGGCGAGCTCGTGTTCAAGTAGTAGCGGCCAGGCCGGCTGCCATCCTCGGCCGGCTGCAGGTAGTAGGCGATCGTCGAGTGCTTCGACTCGTGGGCGCCCATCTCGACGATGTCACAGGCTGCCCGGGGCAGCCGCCCGAACCAGTCCGGGATCGCTCCGGCGGCCCGGTCGAGCGCGGCCTGAGCGGTTGCGAAGACCTCCGGTCCGCTCGTGAAGTGGAGCCCGGAATCGGTTCGCAGCCGATCGATGGCGGCCGCCAGGCCGTGCGTCCCGAGGGCTCGTCCGGCCGAGGCCTGGAGCTCGGCGTCGATCCGCTCGACCTCGGCCAGCCCGATCGCGTGGATCGACTCCGCGCTGAGGTCGAGCGAGGTGTGGGCGCGGATGAGCCTCCGATAGGCGACCTCCCCGTCGGGAACCGTCACCAGGCCGGGGTGGTCGTTCGACCGGGCGCGGGGCAGGATCCGCTCGACGAGCACGCTGCGATAGCGCGCGAAGGCGGGTTGGATCGACTCCGTGACGATCGACTCGAGCTCGCTTGCCAGCCGCTCCCGCTCACCGGCGGACCAGTCGGGGTGATCGCCGGCGGCCGGTTGGAGCAGCGGCGACGCCGCCACCGGCTGGTCGAGGATGCCGTCGAGCTCGTCGATGACCGCCCGGATCGGGCTCGTGGCGGCGACGAGCCCGTCGTCGAGCGCGCCCAGGAGATTGTCCACGTGACGATCGATGAAGGGAGCCATCGCCCGCCAGCGGTCCACGAGGCGACTCCGGTCAGCCGGCGTCTCGACCGGCTGGAACGATGGCAGGCTCAGGAACCCGACCTGTGGTCCCTCCAGCGGGTCGATCGTCCAGCGTTCCAGGTCGGCGCTGGCGAGGTCGAGCTCCGCCTCGAGGTAGCCGAGCAGCGCGGTGCGGGTGACCTTGTCGTCCCCGTCGAGGTCCGCCTTCGGAATTGCCCGGCCACGCTCGAGGAGGGTCGCCAGGCGGCGACGCTCGGCTGCCCGCGCCTCGGGCCGATGGTCGGCAAGGCGATCGTCGAAGCGCCGGTCCCCGATCGAGGTGGCGAACACGGGCTGAGCGGCGAGCGTACCGTCCCAGGCGTCCTCGGCCAGCTGGTCGAGATGATCGGCCGCCGCACTCCGCGAGGCGTCGGCGCGGTCCGCGCTCACCGGGTGCAGCTCCCGGTCGACACGCTGGCGGTCGCGCCGATCGCCGGCAGGATCCGGCTCGCCACGGCGACCGGGGCGAGCGCGTAGCCGACGCTCGGATCGCTGAGCGCCTCGGCATACACTACGCCGCCGATCGTGCCGTCCGGCAGGACCAGGGGTCCGCCGCTGTCGCCTCGCTCGATGTCCGCCCGGAGCTCGACGATCCTCCGGGTCACCCGGTCGGTTCCGTACAGGTCGCGCCCCTCGGCGGCATAGCTGTCGGCGACGGCCGCCGGGATGACCCGGAGCGGTGAGCCACCCGGGTGGCCGAGCGCGGCCCCGACCGTCCCACGGGACGGATCCGTCGTGGCGAACGTGAGCGGAGCCGCCTTGACACCCGGCGCCCGCAGGACCGCGACGTCGAGCTTCGGGTCGAACAGGACGACGTCCGCGTCGAGCGGCCGGCCACCGTCGAACGCGACGAGCACCTTCTTGGAGCCGGCCACGACGTGGGCGTTCGTGACGATGTAGCCGCCTCGACCCACGACGAAGCCCGTCCCGGTCGAGACCCGACCGCAGGCGGTCGCCCGGACGGCGAGCGTGCTGTCGATCGCATCGCGAGCGATCCCTTCGGCCTGTGCGTTGCTTGGTCGGTCGACCGGGGCGGCGGGGAACGGCTCGAGGCCGATGAAGACCTCCGGCAAGCCCGTCGCGTCCAGCCAGGCGGCGAGCTGGTCGACATAGGTCGTCGGTGGCGGGAACACGCCGCTGATCGTCCGGATGACGAACGACCGCTGGGCCTGGGCCGCCATCTGCGGGACCGGGCCCGCTGCGAGCAGCCCGCCGACCAGCCAGACCACGAGGATGCCCTGGGCCAGGCCGGCCATGGCCCCGGCGAGCCGGTCGAGGCCGCTCAGGACGCCGTCGCCGAGGCCACGCCCGATCCGGGCCCCGATGCTCGATCCGATCGCCTCGCCGATCCCGATTGCCGCGAGCAGCGCCACGAGCACGCCGATGGCGCGCAAGGCGGGCTCGAGGCCCTCGAGCAAGTCGTGGGCGTAGGGCAGGGCGAGGATGACGACGATCCCACCCACCGCGGCCCCGGCGAGGCCCAGGAGCTGCGGGAAGAACCCCGAGCGCCAGCCCGCGATGAGCCCGAACCCGAGGAGGACGACGATCCCGATGTCGATCAGGTTCACCTTGGAAGTATCGACGAGGACGGCGAAGCCCGCCCCCCTACGACCTGGTAGGTCAGTGCAGGACGATCTGGATGGGTGCGGCGTCCCCGTAGGCGGCGATCGTGTAGGTCCCCGGATCGAGCTCGCCGAGGTCGACGACCGTGGCCTTGAGCATCGCCAGCTCGATGCAGGCGACCCCACGCTGGTCGGCGCCCTCGATGACGGTCAACGCGATCCGGTTGCCGTCGCGGACCTCCCGGACCGAGTCGAGGACGCTGCACGGCGGCACGCCGCTCCACCACGAGAGCGTGACCGTGACCCGGCGGCCGTCCACTCGCGGCACGATCTCGAAGACGCCGACCGGATGGACGTCGAGCCGGCCAGGCTTCGGGACGACGATCGTCGGTCTCCCGGGAACGGGGAGTCCCGGATCGTTCGACGACGGCGGCGCGATCGGCTGGCCGATCCCCGACCCCGGCTCGCTCCCGCCTCCGTCCGGGCTCACCGATGGTCCGGCGCCGGTCGTTGGCGGCGCGGACTGGGCGGGGCCGCCGGCTGACCCGGTACAGCCTGCGATCGCGACGATGGCCAATCCGGTCAGGGCGAGCTGGCGCAGGCGGGGGCTCATGGCCCCGAGACGACGGTCGGCCGGCCGCGGTTCCGTCTCAGCCCGCGGACAGGGTGTCGATCCGGGCGGGGTGGCCGGCCTCGTAGGCGGCGATCGCCGGCTCGCGGGCGAGCAGCCAGCCGATCTCGTCGGTCCCCGCGAGGAGCATCTTCTTCGCGAACGGATCGACGTCGAACGGCAGGTCCTCGTCGCCGGGAAGATGGACGACCTGGGACTCGAGGTCGACGGTCACGGTCATCCGCGGCTCGGCCTCGAGCTTCTCGAACAGCGCCCGATGGGTGTCGGCGTCGACGACGATCGGCAGCAGCCCGTTCTTGAGGGCGTTGTTGCGGAAGATGTCGGCGAAGCTCGTCGAGATGAGCGCCCGGATCCCCCAGGCCCTCATGGCCCACGTGGCATGTTCGCGCGACGAGCCCGTCCCGAAGTTGTCCCCGACCAAAAGGATCTGCCGATCGGCCATCGCCAGCCGGTCCAACACGAACAGCGGCTCCTTGAGCCCGCCGTCGGGCTCATAGCGCCAGTCGTGGAAGAGCGCGTCACGAAGGCCGTCCTTGTCGGTCACCTTGAGGTACCGGGCCGGGACGATCTGATCCGTGTCGACGTTCTCGGCCGGCAGCGGGATGAGCGCGCTCGTGAACGTCTCGAACCGGGCGGTCACGTCAGCGCCCGCCGAGCCCGGCCGCTGCCTCGATCCCGGGCAGCGTCCGCGGATCGGTCACCACGCCGGTCACGGCCGATGCCGCGGCGGTCAGGGGTGACGCGAGGAACGACCGCCCGCCCTTGCCCTGGCGTCCCTCGAAGTTCCGATTCGAGGTCGAGATCGCGTACTGGCCCGGCTCGAGCTGGTCGCCGTTCATCGCGATGCACATCGAGCAGCCCGCCTCGCGCCACTCGGCACCGGCGGCCCGGAAGACCTCGGCCAGGCCCTCGTTCTCGGCTTCCTTCTTCACTTCCTGGCTGCCCGGCACGACCATCACCCGGACGCCGTCGGCCACCTTCCGATCGCGCAGGACCGAGGCCGCCAGGCGCAGATCGCTGATCCGGCCGTTCGTGCAGCTGCCGATGAACACCACGTCGACCGGTCGACCGAGGATCGGTTGGCCCGGGACGAGATCCATGTACTCGAGCGCGTGCTCCAGCGCGCGGCGCTGGCCGGGGTCGGCCTGGTCGTCGGGCGATGGGATCCGGCCAGTGATCGGGATGCCCATCCCCGGGTTCGTGCCGTAGGTGACCATCGGCTCGAGGGTCGAGGCATCGAGCGCGACCGACTTGTCGTAGACGGCACCCTCGTCGGTCGGCAGCCCCCGCCAGCCGTCCACCGCCACGTCCCAGGCCGGTCCATGTGGAGCGAACGGCCTGCCCTCGACATAGGCAAAGGTGGTCTCGTCGGGGGCGATCAGGCCTGCCCGCGCACCGCCCTCGATGCTCATGTTGCAGACGGTCATCCGCTGCTCCATCGTCAGCGCCCGGATCGCCGAGCCGGTGTACTCGAACACGTGGCCCGTGCCGCCGCCGACCCCGATCCGGGCGATCAGGGCGAGGATGATGTCCTTGGCTCCGACCCCGGGCGCGAGCCGCCCGTCGACCCGGACCTCATACGTCTTCGGCCGGCGCTGGAGCAGGCACTGGCTGGCCAGGACCATCTCGACCTCGCTTGTCCCGATCCCGAAGGCGAGCGCGCCGAACGCACCGTGGGTGGCGGTGTGGGAGTCGCCGCAGACGATCGTCATCCCCGGCTGGGTCAGCCCCATCTCGGGACCGATGATGTGGACGATGCCCTGGTTCGGCGAGCCGAGCCCATGGAGCGGGATGCCGAACTCGCGGCAGTTGTCGGTCAGCTGCTGGACCTGGGCTGCGGCCATCGCGTCGACGATCGGCAGGCTCCGATCGTGGGTCGGGATGGAGTGGTCGGCCGTCGCCACGGTCTGGCCCGGGCGACGGACGCGCAGGCCGCGCTCGCGGAGGCCCGTGAACGCCTGCGGGCTGGTGACCTCGTGGACGAGGTGGAGGTCGACGGCGAGGACCGTCGGAGCACCGGCCTCGTCGGCCACGACGTGGCTGTCCCAGATCTTGTCGACGAGCGTACGGGGCGGGCTGGCGGACATCCGATGGAGCGTACCAGAGGCCAGCCGCCAGGCTCGCCGAGGCGTCCTCGGCAGCACGAAACCGACCGCATCTCCCCTATCTGTACCGCTGCGCCTAGGTACTTAGGGGTACCGGCCGATCGGCCCATCAGAGAGGACAATCCGAGGGTGGATCACCCTCATCCACCGTCCGGTGCGGTGATCGGGGCCGTACGGTCGCGCCTTGCGGCCCAGGCCGCCGTCATTCGGGTCTGGCTGTTCAGCCTGGCCCTGGCATCGGCGGCAACGATCGGCTACCTCGCGTTCGTTCGCGGCTATCAGGCGTTGCCTGCGCCACTGATGATCCCCTGGCCGCTGATCGCCGTGGCGTTCTTCCTGACCGAGACGAAGGTCATCGAGGTCCACTTCCGGCGCGAGAGCCACTCGTTCTCGTTGAGCGAGATCCCGTCCGTGATCGGGCTCTTCCTGATGCCGCCGACCGACTACCTGCTCGGGCTTCTCGTCGGGTCCGGGCTCGCGCTGATCGTGGCATCTCATCAATCGCCCCTGAAGCTGGCCTTCAACCTCGCCAACTACGCCTTCATCGCGGTGGTGACGCTGACGGTGTTCCGGACGATCGGCGACTTCAGCGGGCCGCCGGCCCCGATCGACTGGCTCGCCGCGTTCGGCGCGATGTTCCTCGGGGCGGTCCTGGGCGCGTTCACGATTGCCACCGTCATCGTCCTGTCCGGGGGCGCCCCGCAGTATCAGAAGCTGCCCGAGATGATCCAGTTCGCGGGTCTGGTCGCGCTGGCCAACACCAGCCTCGCCCTGCTCGCGGTCACGATCCTGTGGGTCGAGCCCGTCGCCCTGTGCCTGCTGGCGGTGCCCCTGATCACGTTGTTCGTCGCCTACCGGGCATACGTCTCCGAGCGGGAGAAGCACGAGCGCCTCGAGCTGCTCTACCAGTCCAGCCGGATCCTCCAGCACTCCCCCGAGCTCGACCGGGCCCTGGTAGCCCTGCTCGACCATGCCCGCGACATGTTCCGGGCCGAGCTGGCCGAGGTCCTCCTCGAGTCGGTCGGGGTGGGTGGCCAGTGTCTCCGAACGACCTCCGTCCAGGACGGCGAGTCGGAGCTGATGGTCCCGGTCGAACTTCCGACCGACGACCCGATCCGGGCACGGGCCAGCGCCGAACGGCGAGCGTTCTTCGCGATGCCCGCGCAGACCCCGGGTGGTCGAGCGATGGCGATCCGCCAGGCGATCATCGCGCCGCTCGTCGGCGAGGCGGCCACGATCGGGACCCTGACGATCGTCAACCGGCTGACCGAGGGCACGAGCTTCGGCGAGGACGACCTGCGCCTGCTCGAGACGCTGGCCAACCAGGTCGCCGTCGCCCTCGAGAACGGCCAGCTGGAGCAGTCCCTGGCCGAGCTGAGCCGGCTCAAGGAGCAGCTCCGCTACCAGGCCTACCACGACCCGCTGACCGACCTGCCCAACCGGGCCCTGTTCACCGAGCAGGTCGCGCTGCAGCTCCGCGACCGGCAGCCGGACCGGGTGCCGGTCGTCCTGTTCCTCGACCTGGACGACTTCAAGGTCGTCAACGACACCCTCGGCCATGCCGCCGGGGACCAGCTCCTGGTCGCCGTCGCCGCCCGGATCCAGAACACGATCCGCGAAGGCGACCTGGCCGCCCGGCTCGGCGGCGACGAGTTCGCGATCCTCGTCTCCGACCAGGCGGACATGCGCCACTCGATCGCTGTCGCCCGGCGCCTCATCGACGTTCTCGAGCTCCCGTTCCCGATCCACGGACAGGAGACGGTCGTCGGCGTGAGCATCGGGATCGCGATGGCCCGGGTTCCGGGCGCCGGCGTCAGCGACGGGGCGGACGACATCCTGCGCCAGGCCGACGTGGCGATGTACACGGCAAAGGCGGCCGGCAAGCGTCGCTTTGCGGTGTTCGATCCTGCCATGCACGCCTCCATCGTCGCCCGCCACGAGCTGTCGGCCGAGCTGGCCCGGAGCGTCGCTCGAGAGGAGCTGATCGTCCACTACCAGCCGATCGTGGCTCTCAACAGCGGTGAGACGGTCGGCGTCGAGGCGCTCGTCCGCTGGCGTCACCCGATCCGCGGCCTGACTCATCCGGACGAGTTCATCGGGCTGGCCGAGGAGAATGGGACGATCCTGGCCCTCGGTCGCTGGGTGCTCGCCGAGGCGTGCCGGACGGTGGTTGCACTCCGGGCGGCCGGCGCTGCCGAGCACTTCCTGCTGAGCGTCAACGTCTCACCACTCCAACTGCAGCGCATCGACATCGTCGAGGAGATCGAGGCCGTCCTCGCCGAGACCGGCTTCGACCCGGCCGATCTCGTGCTCGAGCTGACCGAGACCGCGATGTTCCGCGACACGGCGACGACGATCGCCCGGCTCCAGGCGATCCGTGCGCTCGGTGTCCGGATCGCCGTGGACGACTTCGGGACCGGCTACTCGTCGCTCGGCTACCTGCGTCGCTTCCCGGTCGACTTCCTGAAGATCGCCCGGGACTTCGTCGTCTCGGGCGAGGCCGACCCGGAGACCTGGGCGTTCGCCCACGCCATCGTCGCCCTCGGCCAGACGCTCGGGTTGCGGATCGTCGCCGAAGGAATTGAGGAGCCCGGCCAGCTCGAGCGCCTGCGCGATCTCGGCTGCGAGTTCGGCCAGGGCTTCCTGTTCGCCCGCCCGGTCTCGGCGGAGCATCTCGCCCGGCTCCTGGGCCTGGGCACCCTCGTCGCCGTCGACCCGACGATCGCGGCGGTCGAGCCACCGACGATCCATCCCGTCACGTTCCCGGTCGGCAGTTGAGGAGTTCCAGATGTTCATCCTCTATTCCGTCTCATCGGCCTCGCCCTCGGCCTGATCCTCGGCGGTCGGCTGGCCGGGCTGGCCGCGATCCAGTTCCGGTTCGCCGGGTTGATCGTGCTCGGCTTCACGATCCAGGTTCTGCTGTTCTCGACCCCGCTGACCGACCGGATCGGGGCGCTCGGGGCACCGCTCTACGTCCTGTCGACCGGCCTGGTGTTCCTGGCCCTGCTGGCCAACCTGCGGATCGCCGGCCTGCCGATCGTCGCGATCGGGGCGGCCTGCAACCTCGTCGCGATCGTGGCCAACGGCGGCTACATGCCAGCCTCGCCGAGCGCGCTCTTGGCGGCCGGAATCGTGCCGACGAGCGACTACTCGAACAGCACGGTCGTGCCCGATCCGTCGCTCGCCGGGCTGACCGATGTCTACGCCCTGCCCCAGTGGCTGCCGTTCAACAACGTCTTCAGCGTCGGCGACATCCTGATCGCGGTCGGGATCGTCGTCGTCTTCGTCGTGGCGATGCGCAGCCCGGCCGCCAAGCAGCTCGACCACTCGCTCAGCCCGACCTGACGCCAGCCAGCCACACGCGGCGACCCAATCGAGCCGGACGCGGCGCTCAGCCCGGTGCGTTCCGGAACCTCCCCCTGAATCGGGTGGCCGGTAGTACTGATGGGTCATTCGACCCCGGTTCGGCTGGGCCTAACGTTCGGAATCGAGGACGAGGAGCGTCCTTCGCCGTAGGGCCGTCCAGGGCAAACCCGCCGTGAGGCGGGGACGCAAAGCCAGGGACCTCGAGTCTGACCCGAGGCCGCCCGGCCGCCGGACCGACGACGCGACTTCGATTACGAGGTGCAATGTGAAGGCGAACCTGGCGCGCTTCACCACGGCCATCGCGCTGCTGGCGACCATCGCCCTCAGCTTGGGGGCCGGGATCCGGTGGGAATGGTGATGCAACCGCTTGCGGGCCATCGCTGGTAGTTCATGAGGCCCAGCGCGGGCCTCATCGCACTCATGCAGAACGACCGCCCGATCAGGGGCGGTCGTTCTGATTCAGGGTCCGCTGGGTTCTGCGCTCGATGCTACTTGCGCGGCGCGCCCTTGACCCGGGTGCCGTACAGCCAGTCGGTCCAGCCGAAGTTCTTGCCCGGGTGGGTCGGTGCGGCTCTCCGGAACCGGGTGCCGTACCGGTAGTCGATGAGCCAGGGCTGCCAGTCGTCGTCGGACGCCGCGGCCCAGCCCACCCGGTTGTACAGGAACTGGGTGGCGCGCAGGAGCGCCCTGTTGTTCCAGGTCCAGGCCGGATACCCGGCCCGAGTCAGGAGCTCGGCCTCGAGGACGGCCCCCTGCATCCCCTCCCATGGATAGCCGGTGTGGAAGGCGGCCACTGGAACGAGCCACCCCGGCGCATGTCGTCGGGCAGGACGCCGTCGATGACATGGCCGGCCTTGATGCAGCCCTTGGGGTTGATTCCGACCGGCTTGGCCGGGTTGCACTGCCATGACAGGTCGCCGTACCTGAAGCCGGCATAGGCAGCGCGATCGCCGAGGTAGCCATGGAAGACCTTCGCCGTCCGTGCCAGCTGGTACCTGTTGCCGAGGTAGATCGCGATCGCGGCGCGCGCGGCACCGGCGTGATTGCCCCAGTTGTTCGGGCGCGTCTCCTGGGTGCTGATCAGGGTGTCGCCGTCCAGGTTCTTGGTCAGCATCCGCCTGAGCCACGGTCGGAACGACCGGTTGTTGAACGCCGGCCGCCACCTTGGCAGCGAGATGAGGTCCGCGGCGATCACGTACGAGGGCAGGTTGCGCCCGACCGCGAGCGACCGTGCTCCGGCTTCGGTCCCGATCACGCCCTTGAGGTTGTTGAACACCGCCGTCCGGTACCTGACCATCTTCGTCCTGGCGTAGACGAGGGCCTTGGCCAGCACGATCACGTCGTTGTCGGAGTCCTGGTCGGACAGGTTCGGGGTCCCCGCGTTCGAATCGGCCGCCTTCTTGAGCGATCGCCAGGCTGCGCCTGACCTTGGGAGCCGGGCGATCTGCGCCGCCGACGCGATGAGGTGGGGGCCGGCGGCCTCGGCGACGGGCGGAGCGCCCGGGAGGCCGGCATCCGCGAGGAGGGGTCCGAGGCCGGTCAGGACGGCCAGGCTCAGGACCGCGGCGACCGATGCGCCGGCGAGGCGCGAGCGGTGCGAGCCGTGGGGCAGGGTGGGGGAGGCGATCCGGTTCATCGGACACCTCGCCGCTTGGGGTCGGATGCGCCCGACGGGCTGCAGCGACCGGGGGTGGCGGGTCGGATGGACGCCCGCTGGGCGCCTCTTGGGGACCGCGGCAAACTCTTGCCTCCTCCCTACCAGGACGCCGCGCGGCCAGCGCGACGAGCGGAGAGCTGTCCTTCGGGGGACGACGCGGCGACCGAGGGCACGGGGGTCGCGGTGCCCGGCGAAGGGGGGACTGGGGCCACGCCACCGGGGGTCGCGTGGCGGACTGGGGGGCCCAGGCGGGCTCGGGCTAGTATGCGCCGCGCGATCGATCGGCGTCCTGACGCGCTCGACGGCGCCCGGATCGTCCGGCGTTTCGGCCCGACGATCGGCTGCGTTGGACCGGTACGGCCGGGTGCGGTCGGGGTGGTTGCGGAATCGACGAAGGCTGGTAGACTGCCGGCACACCGTCGGCCTGCGCGCCCACGGAGCTCACGGAGACGGATCTTGGGTCTGTTCAACGGTCAGGATCGCCGCCGACTTGCCGTCATGGTCACGACGGACGGTCGCCGCGCGAATCTGCCCCTGGACGAAGCCCCCTCCGTCGAGGTATCGGCGCTCGCACTTCTTCGCTCGCTCCTTATCGGGCTGGACGGCCTTATTGGCCTCGATCTCCCGGCGGGAGAACGGAGGATCGCGGAGGTAAGCGGGCAGCGCCACCGAGAACCGAAGGGACCCTCGCCGGGAGGCGGGGGTCTTGTCATTTCCGGACCGAGCTCGCACGAAGCATGGATCACGATGATGACGCCACGGAGGGGCTGACCCGATGACGATCACGAAGGGGACGCCGGACGGCGGCTCGCGAGGCGGCTCCGGCCGGCCGACCGCGGCCCGCGCGCGGAGCCACGTGCCCGCGCGACGGCTCGCCGACGGCCGCGGCCGTCGAGCAGGCGCGCAACGGAGATGCTCCACGAGGTGCGAGCCGCGGAAGCGGACCCGGATCGGCGCGGACGTCGTCTGCGAGGCGCTCCTCCGCCAGGGCGTCGACGTCATGTTCAGCTACCCGGGCGGCGTGATCCTGCCGCTCTACGACATCCTCGGCGACTACCCCGAGCTGCGCCACATCCTCGTCCGCCACGAGCAGGGCGGCGCCCACGCCGCGGACGGCTACGCCCGCGCCACCGGCCGGGTCGGCGTGTGCATGGGCACGTCCGGTCCCGGGCGCGACGAACCTCGTCACCGGCATCGGCACCGCGCATGCTCGACTCGGTCCCGATGGTCGCGATCACCGGCAACGTCCCGGCCGCCCTGATCGGCAAGGACGCCTTCCAGGAGATCGACATCAACGGCATCACCCTGCCGATGACCAAGCACAACTACCTGGTCCGCGACGCCGACGACCTGCCGCGGGTCATCGCCGAGGCGTTCCACATCGCCCGCACCGGCCGGCCGGGCCCGGTCCACGTCGACATCACGAAGGACGCGCTCCAGCAGGAGACGACGCGCCGAGCATCCGTCCGAGGAGGAGGTCGTCGCCGGCCTGCCCGGCTTCCGCCCGACGATCGACGGCCACCCGCGCCAGCTCAAGCTGGCCGCGGCCGAGATCGCCCGGGCCAAGCGGCCGATGATCCTGGCCGGCCACGGCGTCCTCCATGCCGAGGCCTGGGACGAGCTCGTCGCGTTCGCCGAGAAGACGAGCATCCCGGTCGCCTGGACCCTGCTCGGGATCGGCGCGATCGACGAGACCCACCCGCTCGCGCTACGGCTACATGGGGATGCACGGCTGGAAGCACGTCAACCGGGCGATCCAGTCGGCCGACCTGCTCATCGCCTTCGGGATGCGCTTCGACGACCGGGTGACCGGCAACGTCCGGACCTACGCTCCGTACGCCCGGATCGTCCACGTCGACATCGACCCAGCCGAGATCGGCAAGAACGTCGCGGTCGAGGTGCCGATCGTCGGCGATGCCGGTCGCGTCCTGCGGGCGCTCCTCCCGATGGTCGACCGGACCGAGCCCGAGGGGCGAGCCGACTACCTCGCCCAGCTGGCCGACTGGAAGCGCGAGTCCGAAGCGTCGAGCTGGCATGGGTCGGGCGCCTGGCGCGATGGGCTGCTGTCGGCCGACTACGTGGTCGAGCGGATCGGCGAGCTGACCGAGCACAAGGCGACCTACGTCGCCGACGTCGGCCAGAACCAGATGTGGCTCGCTCGCTACGCCGGCTTCCGATCGCCCAACAGCCACGTCAGCTCGGGCGGGCTCGGGACGATGGGCTTCTCCGTCCCCGCGGCGATGGGCGCCGCGCTCGGTCGTCCGGACCGCGAGACCTGGGCGATCACCGGCGACGGTGGGTTCCAGATGACGTTCCAGGAGCTGATGACCCTCGTCCAGGACCGGATCCCGGTCAAGATCGCCCTGTTCGACAACAAGAAGCTCGGGATGATCCGCCAGTGGCAGGAGATCATCTACGCCGGCAACTACCACTCGGCCCATCTCCTCGGGCCCGACTACCTCAAGCTGGCCGACGCGTTCGGGATCCCGAGCTTCAAGGCGTCCCGGCCGGACGAGGTCGACGAGGCGATCCGGGCGGCCCAGGCGGTCGACGGGCCAGCACTCGTCTGGTTCGAGATCGCCGAGGAGCAGAACGTCTTCCCGATGATGCCGGCCGGCAAGGGCCTGTCCGATCTCATCGAGAAGTGGGGAGGGGCCGACGAGTGAATCCTCGGGCCAATGGCGTCCCGGAGCTCCGCCTTGTACCTCGGAGGACGAGAAGCGCATGACCGCTCAGGGTGCCAACACCGGGCCGGCGCCCGCCCACGCGGCACCGCCTGCCCGGGCGCTGCCCGGGACGGGCGTCCAGCACCGCCACGTCCTGGTGGTCCTCGTCTTGGACAAGCCGGGCGTCCTGAACCGGGTTTCGAGCCTCATGCGGGCCCGGAACTTCAACATCGAGTCGCTTGCTGTCAGCCACACCGACCAGCCCGACGTGAGCCGGATGACGATCACCCTCGTCGGCGACGACGTCCTGATCGAGCAGGCGATCAAGCAGCTCTACCGGCTGATCGACGTGCTCAAGGTCCAGGACCTGACCGACGAGCCAACGGTCGAGCACGAGCTGGCCCTGGTCAAGGTCCGGGCGAGCGACGCCAACCGTGGCGAGATCGTGCGGATCGTCGAGCTCTACCGGGCCCGGGTCGTCGACATCTCCGAGACGTCGATCGTCGTCGAGGCGACCGGCACGGAGGCCGAGGTCGATGCGCTCGTGGCGCTCCTGCGAACGTACGGCGTGCGAGAGCTCGTTCGCACCGGGACCGTGGTCATGGCGCGCGGCTCGGCATCCATCGAGGAGGCGATCAAGCGATGAAATCCTCAGGACGATGGCCTCGCGGAGCTCGGCCTCGGCCTTCGGAGGGTGATTCGCCGTTCCCCGTTGAAGGTGCCAGTTCACGATTGGAGGCAGGGGACCAGTGACCGCCAAGATGTATTACGACAATGACGCGGATCCGTCGGCCCTCAATGGGCAGACGGTCGCGATCATCGGGTACGGCAGCCAGGGGCATGCTCATGCCCTGAACCTGCACGAGTCGGGGGTCGACGTCGTCGTCGGGCTGGCCCCGACCAGCAAGAGCCGGACGATGGTCGAGGACGCCGGCCTTCGGGTCCGGACCGTCCCGGAGGCGGTCCGCGCCGCCGACGTCGTGATGATCCTCGTCCCGGATACCGCCCAGAAGGCCGTCTACGACTCCGAGATCGGCCCGAACCTGCGACCCGGGCAGCTGCTGATGTTCGCCCACGGCTTCAACATCCACTTCAAGCGGATCGACCCACCGGCCGGGATCGACGTCGGGATGGTCGCCCCGAAAGGGCCGGGTCATCTCGTCCGGAGCGTCTACCAGGCGGGCGGCGGGGTTCCGGCGCTGTTCGCCGTCGAGCGCGACCCGAGCGGGACGGCCCGCGCCCGCGTCCTGGCCTATGCCCGCGCCCTCGGCAACACCCGCGCCGGCGTGCTCGAGACCACGTTCGCCGAGGAGACCGAGACCGACCTGTTCGGGGAGCAATCGGTCCTGTGCGGCGGTACGGCCGCGCTCGTCAAGATGGCCTTCGAGACGCTCGTCGAGGCCGGCTACCAGCCGGAGCTGGCCTACTTCGAGACGATGCACGAGCTCAAGCTCATCGTCGACCTGATGTACCGGGGCGGCCTGAACTTCATGCGCTTCAGCGTCAGCGACACGGCCGAGTTCGGCGACTACGTCAGCGGGCCGCGGATCATCGACGACCATGTTCGCGAGACGATGAAGGAGGTCCTCGGGGAGATCCAGGACGGGACGTTCGCCGCTCGCTGGATCGAGGAGAACGACTCCGGCCGGGCGAACTTCGAGCGGCTCCGCCAGCAGGACCACGACCACCTCATCGAGCGGGTCGGCGAGGAGCTCCGGAGCCAGATGGCGTTCCTCGACCCGGTCGTCGTCAAGGCCGGCCAGACCCAGGCCGCGGCGAGCTCCCCGCGCCGGGTGGCGGAGTCCGCCCGATGACCGCCGGCAGCGTACGGATCTTCGACACCACCCTGCGCGACGGGGAGCAGGCGCCCGGGGCCGGGCTGACCGCGGCCGAGAAGCTCGAGGTCGCCCGCCAGCTCGTCCGGCTCAAGGTCGACGTCATCGAAGCCGGCTTCCCGGCCGCCTCGCCGGGCGACTTCGAGGCCGTCCAGCGGATCGCCCGCGAGACGAAGGGCGTGGCCGTTGCCGCGCTCGCCCGCTGTCGCGACGGCGACCCGCAGCGGGCGGTCGAGGCGATCCGGGTCGCGGAGCGTCCACATCTCCACGTGTTCATCGCGACGAGCGACATCCACCTCAAGCACAAGCTCCGGCTGACCCGCGACGAGGCCCTGAAGCAGGCCGTCGAGTGGGTCCGATACGGGCGGCGCGAGCTCGGCAAGGACGCCGAGATCGAGTTCTCGGCCGAGGACGCCAGCCGGACCGACGTCGACTATCTGCTCGACGTGTACGAGGCGGTGGTCGGGGCCGGAGCCAGCACGGTCAACATCCCGGACACCGTCGGCTATGCCATCCCGGCCGAGTTCGGCGTGCTCGTCGGACGGGTCGTCGAGCGGGTCGGCAGCGGCGCCACGGTCAGCGTTCACTGCCACAACGATCTCGGGCTGGCCACGGCCAACACGCTGGCCGCCGTCCAGGCCGGCGCGCGCCAGGTCGAGGTGACGATCAACGGGCTCGGCGAGCGGGCCGGAAACGCTTCCCTCGAAGAGGTCGTGATGGCCCTGCGGACCCGGCCGACCCAGTTCCCGGAGCTCGGCTCGGGCGTCCAGACGGAGCAGATCACCGCGGCCAGCCGGCTGGTCAGCTACCTGACCGGGTTCGCGATCCAGCCCAACAAGGCGGTCGTCGGCGGGAACGCCTTCGCCCACGAGTCGGGGATCCACCAGGACGGCGTGATCAAGAACCCGCTGACCTACGAGATCATGACGCCCCAGTCGGTCGGCCTGGCGGGCAGCCAACTGACGATCGGCAAGCTGTCCGGCCGGCGCGGTCTCCAGGGCAAGCTCCGAGAGCTCGGCCACGATCTCGACGGCGAGGCGCTCGACACGGTCTACCGCCAGGCGATCGCCCTGGCCGATGCCAAGAAGGAGGTCACCGACGCGGACCTCCTGGCGATCGTCGAGTCGCGCGCGTCCGAGGTTCCCGCGTCGATCGCCCTCGAGGGCTGGAGCGTGACGAGCTCGCACGGAGGCAACGCCACCGGGACGGTCTCGCTGTCGATCGGCGGGGACGTCCGGTCGGCCGAGTCGACCGGCAATGGCCCGGTCAACGCGCTCTTCAGCGCGGTCGACAAGGCGATCCAGCCGGTCCTCGGCTGGCGGCCGGTCCTGACCGAGTACGAGATCAAGGCCGTGTCGGCCGGGGAGGACGCCCAGGGCCAGGTCCTCGTCCGCTGCCGGCGCTCCTCCGATGAGGGTCCCGGCGCCCTCATCGTCAGCGGCCACGGCCTGTCGACCAACATCATCGAGGCCTCGCTCGAGGCCTACCTCGTGGCGACGAACAAGCTCCACGGCGCGGAGATCAACGGCGTCGACACGGCGTTCGTCACCCGCGCCACCTCCGACGACATGCCGTGACCGAGTACCGGATCGCGGCGATCCCAGGGGATGGCGTCGGGCCCGACGTCCTCGCGGCCGGTCGACGGGTCGTCGAAGTCGTCGGGGCGGCCGACGGCTTCACCGTCGCCTGGAGCGAGCTCGTGGTCGGTGGCGGCGCGATCGACGCGTACGGCGTGGCGATCCGGCCGCAGGACGTGGCTGCCTGCGCTGCGGCCGATGCGGTCTACCTCGGCGCGGTCGGCGGCCCGAAGTGGGATGACCCGACGTCGCCAGTCCGGCCCGAGCAGGCCCTGTTCGCGCTGCGCGGCGGGCTCGGCCTGTTCGCCAACCTCCGCCCGGTCACCGTCCAGCCGACCCTGATCGCCTCGTCGCCGCTCCGACCGGAGCTCCTCCACGACGTCGACATGCTGATCGTCCGCGAGCTCACCGGGGGGCTCTACTTCGGGGCGCGGACCGAGGCGACCGGGGCGCCCGGATCGCGGGCGGCCAGCGACACGCTGCCATACGCCGAGGGCGAGATCGCCCGGGTGGTGAGGCTCGCGTTCGAGCTCGCCCTCCAGCGACGTCGGCGAGTCACGAGCGTCGACAAGGCGAACGTGCTGGCCACGTCGCGGCTGTGGCGCCGGGTCGCCGAGGAGGTCGGTGCGGACTTCCCCGCCGTCCAGCTCGACCACCGCCTCGTCGACGCCTGCGCGATGCAGATCGTCCGGGCGCCCGCGAGCTTCGACGTCCTGGTGACCGAGAACCTGTTCGGCGACATCCTGTCGGACGAGGCGTCGGTCCTCGCCGGCTCGCTCGGGATGCTGCCGTCGGCGTCGGTCGGGGCACGGAGCACCGAGCACGGCCTGCATGGCCTGTACGAGCCGATCCACGGGTCCGCGCCGGACATCGCCGGCCAGGACCTGGCCAACCCGATCGGGGCGATCCTGTCCGGAGCGATGCTCCTCCGCTGGTCGCTCGGACGGGCAGCCGCCGCCGAGGCCGTCGAGGCCGCGGTCGGCGCTGCGCTCGACGACGGCTTCCGGACGGCCGACCTGTGGCCGGTCGATGGGGCGGCGCTCAGCGGCCTCACCCGGGTGGGAACCGTCGGGATGACCGACGCGATCGTCGAACGGATCGCAATTCGACGGGCGGCGCCGGAGACGGTGGCCGCCCGAGCTTCGTGATCGACCTTCGACGTCCCCGCCCAATGGAGCCTTCAGCGTGACCCAGACAGACCCCACGTCCGCCGGCCGCGGCCCGACCGGCAGCCGACCCGACGACCGACCGGTCGTCCTCTACGACACGACCCTGCGCGACGGCACGCAGGGCGAGAACATCATCCTGTCGCTGGCCGACAAGCTCCGGATCGCCCGGATGCTCGACGAGTACGGGATGCCATACGTCGAGGGCGGCTGGCCCGGCTCGAACCCGAAGGACATCGAGTTCTTCGCGGCCGCCCGGAAGCAGCGCTGGACGACCGCCCGGCTGGCCGCCTTCGGCTCGACCCGGCATCGGGCGAACCGGCCCGGAGGACTGACCCGAACCTGCGTGAGCTGGTCGCCGCGGAGACCCCGGTCGTCACGATCTTCGGCAAGAGCTGGCTGCTCCACGTCGTCGAGGTCCTCGGGGCGACCCCGGCCGAGAACCTCGACATGATCGCGGACTCGATCGGGTTCGTGACCGACCGGGGCCGCGAGGCGATCTACGACGCGGAGCACTTCTTCGACGGCTACAAGGCCGACCGGGCGTACGCGCTGGCGACCCTCCGGGCCGCCCGCCAGGCCGGCTCCCGGACGCTCGTCCTGTGCGACACGAACGGCGGGACGATGACCGACGAGCTCCTGCGCATCGTCGCCGATGTCCAGGCCGACCTCGACGCGGACGCCGATGCGCCGATCGTGACCTGGGGGATCCACACCCACAACGACGCCGAGCTGGCGGTCGCCAACTCGATGGCCGCCGTGACGGCCGGGATCCGCCACGTCCAGGCCACGATCAACGGCTACGGCGAGCGCTGCGGCAACGCGAACATGGTCAGCATCCTGGCCAACCTCGCGCTGAAGACGGACAACGTCCTCGTCCCGACCGGCGGCGGCGACCTGGCCGACCTCACCGCCCTGTCGCGGAGCGTCGCCGAGATCGCCAACGTCGCGCCGCTCGACTACCAGCCCTACGTCGGGCGCTCGGCGTTCGCTCACAAGGGCGGCGTCCACGGCGCGGCGGTGGCCAAGGTCGAGCGGAGCTACCAGCACGTCGACCCGGCGCACGGTCGGCAACGAGGGCCGGCTCGTCGTGTCCGAGCTCGGCGGCCGGGCGAACACGAAGCTCCGGGCCGAGCAGCTCGGCCACCGGCTCGAAGGGCGTCGACCCGCGCGAGCTGTCAAAGCTGATCAAGCAGCTCGAAGCCGACGGTCTCGCCTTCGAGGGCGCCGAGGCGAGCTTCGAGCTCCTCGTCCGGCGGCACAGCACCGACTACGTGGCGCCGTTCCGGATCGTCGACTACACCTGCCTCGTCGAGCAGCGCGACGGCCGCGAGCTCCTGGCCGAGGCGACGGTCAAGGTCGAGGTCGACGGCGAGGTGCTCCACACGGCGGCCGACGGAAACGGCCCGGTCAACGCCCTCGATGCCGCGCTGCGCAAGGCGCTCGGCGCCTTCTACCCGCAGCTCGACGCGGTCCACCTGGTCGACTACAAGGTCCGGATCCTCGACGGGGGACGCCGCGACCGCGGCGCGGACCCGGGTCATGATCGACTCGGCCGACGGGGCCCGGACCTGGTCGACGATGGGCAGCGACACGAACATCATCGCGGCCTCGGCGAGCGCCCTGGCCGACTCGCTCGAGTACGCGATCTGGAAGGCGGGCGCCGAGCTCCGTCGGCGAGACGAGCGGCACTTCACCACGGCCCGGCCCGAACCCGCGGTCGTCGACGCGAGCCCGCGGAGGTAACCCGATGTCCAGCACCACCAACCGCCGACCCTCCATCTCGAGCGCTGGACGGTGACGTCCGGCTCGAACGTCCAGAGCCGCGGCGCCGTCGTCATCGGCTCCGGCGACCACCAGTGGGACGGCGCGGCCGAGGGCAACGGCCCGGTCGACGCGCTGTTCCGGGCGGTCGACGCGGCCCTGGCCGGTGTCCTCACCGGGCAGCCCCGCCTGCTCGCCTACGACGTCCATGCCGTCGCCGAGGGGCCCGATGCCGAGGGCCTCGTGACGGTCCGGATCGCCCCGCCGTCGTCGGCCGGGGGCGAGCGGGCGAGCGGGAAGTACACCGGCTCAGGTCGAGCAACGTGAACATCATCGCCGCGTCGATCGAGGCCTACATCGAGGCGATCGACCGAGCTGCTCGCCGAGGCGCACTGGGCGGGCGCCACCGAGGCGGCCGGCAACCGGCGCCGGGCCGAGTCGGCGGCAGTCGGCCAGCGCACCGCGTCGGGCCGAGCTCGACGAGGACGCGGCCGAGATCGACACCGTCGGCTGGTTCGAGCGCTGAAATCCTCGGAGTCCTCGGAATCCTCGGGCCCATGGCGTCGCGGAGCTCCGCCTGGTACCTCGGAGAGCGAGGGGCGGATCAACGTTGAGGGTGCCAGAGACTTCCGCGGTCGCTTACTCGGGCGAGCCGGGCGCGTTCGCCGAGGACGCGGTCGTGGCGGCGTTCGGCGAGATCGAGCGGGTCGGCCTGCCGGGCTTCCGCCAGGTCTTCGACGAGGTCCGCGGGCGGCTCGGCCGGCGGGGTCGTGCCGATCGAGAACAGCGTCCACGGCACGGTCCGCGAGAACTACGACCTGCTCCTCGAGCACGAGCTCGAGCTCGGCGCCGAGGTCGTCGTCCCGGTCCAGCTGTGCCTCGCCGCGCTGCCCGGCGAGCGCCTCGACGACATCGAGCGGGTCTACTCCCACATCCAGGCCCTCGGCCAGGCCGAGCAGTTCCTGCGAACGCGGCCATGGACCCTGCTCACGACCTACAACACGGCCGGCGCCGGGCGGCTCATCGTCGATCGCGCGGAGCGTGGCTCGGCCGCCGTCCTGTCGCCCCGGGCGGCCGCCCTGTTCGGGCTCGAGATCCTGGCCGACGGGATCCAGGACGTGGCCGACAACCGGACCCGGTTCCTGGTCATCGCCCGACCCGGCGCCGAGCTGCCGCCGCTGGCGATCGACGGCCGGGCCGGGATGCGGACGACGATCGTGCTGGCCGTCCGCAACGAGCCCGGCGCCCTGCTCCGGGTCCTGGCGGTCTTCGCCGGCCACGGGCTGAACATGAGCACGATCGAGTCGCGGCCGAGCCGCGAGCGCGCCTGGGAGTACGTGTTCTGGGTCGATCTCGACGCTGATCGGACCGCGCCGGCGACGGTCGCGGCGCTCGACGACCTGCGGTCCGTCACGACGATGGCCCGGGTCCTCGGCTCGTACCCGCGGACCGGGCTCGGCTGACCCCGGTCAGAGCGCCGGGCGGGACCTGAGCCTGTCCATCGCGGCGGCGTCGCCACGGAGCTCGGCGTAGGCCAGCTCGCCGTGACGCGCCGCGTACCAGTCGGCCTCGCGCACCGCCTCGGCCGAGGTGCCAAGCTCCGAGGCGAGCTCGGGGTAGGTCAGGCCACGATCATTGAGGCGGGCCTGGACGACCGCGGCCGACAGACCCGTGCCGCGCAGGATCCGGGTGCCCAGGCCAGGTGGCGGATCGAGCTCGAGCCACGTCCCGGTCCGCCCGAGGGCCACCCAGTCGACGGCGCTCGACGGCGGTCGGAGCCCGAGCTCTTCGCCGACGACCTGCTCGGCGGTGGCGAGGCGCCCGGCGACGTCGCCCGAGATCGGGACCGCGGTCTGGCCGAGCTCGGCCAGGCGGTCGACGAGGGCTGCCTGCTGGCGCAGCCGGGCCGTGTCGGAGTTGCGGTTGCCGTCCTGCCGCCAGGCGATGTCCGGTTCGAGCAGCAGGCTCAGGTCGTAGTGCCGGCCGGCCCCGAGCGCCTCGACGGTCGCATCGCGTCGACCAAGGTACTCGACGTGCCAGATGCCGGTCGTCATCGCGTCGGTGTCGCAGAAGAGGACCGGCTCGGCCCGCCGGGCCACGATGTCCTCGAGCTCGTTCTGGCGGGTCGCGATCGCAACGAAGTCGGCGGTCGTCCACGGCTCGTCGGCGTGGTCCTTCGGGTCCGAGTACGGTCGTCCCCACTCGATCACCCAGGCGGTGCCGAAGCGTCGGGCGAGCAGGTCGGCGAGGGTCGACTTGCCGGTCGACTCGCCGCCCAGCAGGCGCACCCGACGGGCAGCGGAGACACCGCCGGTCGTCATGTCCGACGACCCTCACCGGTTGCGGATCGGGGCCCGGACCGACGCCGACGTCGGGACCGAGCCCCGTTCCTGGGCGGTGCCGGCGCCGAAGCGCCGGCCATCAGTGCTCGACGATCTTGTCGAGCTTTCTCGCTGAGGCGATCCAGCCGGAGATGGTCTCCTCGGATGGGACTCGCCGGACCATGTTCGGGCGGGCCGCATCGACTTCCTTGAACGTGGTCGCCAGGTTGGCCGCATTGCGTTGGGCGAGCTCGGCCGGCGAGTCGACCCCGGCCGCCTCGAGCAGGTCCGAGTACTCGGAGCCCACGCCGTCGATCCGCATCAGGTCGACGTGGTTGACCCACTCGAGGATCAGCTTGCCGCTGATCCCGGTCGCCTCGGCGATCTTGTCGCGACCGCTCGGGCGGGCGCCCTTGCTCAGCAGGTCGTCGGTCGTCGCCACGCCGGCGGCTGACAGCCTCTCGGCTTGGGCGGGCCCGATCCCCTCGACTTCATCGATCCGCATGTCGGTGTTCCTCCACGTGCTCAGCTACCACCAAACAGGCGCTTGACCCGCGCCCACAATCCAGTGCCGGGGCCGCTCCGCCGGAACCAGCCGCTCCCGGTCGACGACGTCCCGCCGGTTGGTGTCGGGGATCGTCCGGGGCCGCCCGGATCGTGGTCCGGATGGTACGCTCGCCTCCCGGGCGATTTCAATCAGGACTTCGGTCGTCCGACCGCGCGAGGAGGGTTCGTGGATCAGGCGTTCCGCGATGCGATGGCCGCCGGCTACGCCCCGACCGAGCCGACCGTCATCCTCGGCAGCCCGATGCGCGACGGGAGCGTCGTCCCGGACGTCCGGGTCCAGGTCGGGCTGTCGATGCTCAATCGCCACGGGCTCGTCGCCGGAGCGACCGGAACCGGCAAGACGAAGACCCTCCAGCTCATGGCCGGCCAGCTGTCGAAGGCCGGCGTGCCGTGCTTCGTCGCCGACATCAAGGGCGACCTGACCGGGCTGGCGGCGCCCGGCGACGGCACCAACCCGAAGGTGATCGAGCGCTGCGAGAGCCTCGCCTGGACCTTCGTGCCGGGCGGGCATCCGGTCGAGTTCCTGTCGCTCAGCGGCAAGCTCGGGGCCCAGGTCCGGGCGACCGTCCACAGCTTCGGGCCGCTGCTGCTCGGCAAGGTCCTCGACCTGAATGACACCCAGACCTCGATCCTCAGCCTGATCTTCAAGTACTGCGACGACAACGAGCTGCCGTTGCTCGACCTGGCCGACCTGTCGACGACCCTCCGCTTCCTCGGCTCGGACGCCGGCAAGCCGGTCCTCGACGAGTACGGCGGGATGTCGAGCGCCTCGCTCGGTGTCCTGCTCCGGTCGATCGTGACCCTCGAGCAGGAGGGGGCCGACGTGTTCTTCGGCGAGCCCGAGTTCGACGTCAACGACCTGCTCCGGACGACGCCCGAGGGGGAGGGCATCATCAGCGTGCTCGAGCTGTCCGACGTGATGGACCGGCCGCGCCTGTTCAGCACGTTCATGCTGTGGATGCTGGCCCAGCTCTATCACGCCCTGCCCGAGGCGGGCGACCTGCCCAAGCCGAAGCTCTGCTTCTTCTTCGACGAGGCCCATCTCCTGTTCGATGACGCCTCGGACGCGCTCCTCGACCAGGTCGAGCGAACCGCCCGGCTCATCCGCTCCAAGGGCGTCGGGGTCTACTTCGTGACCCAGACCCCGACCGACATCCCGACCCCGGTCCTGGCCCAGCTCGGGAACCGGGTCGAGCACGCCCTCCGCGCGTTCACCCCGCAGGACGCCGACGATCTCCGGAAGACCGCCCGGACGTTCCCGATCACCGAGTTCTACGACGTCCCCGAGACCATCCAGTCGCTCGGCATCGGCGAGGCGCTCGTCACGGTCCTGTCGTCGCGCGGCGTGCCGACCCCGCTGGCGGCGACCCGGCTCATCCCGCCCAATTCGCTCATGGGCGCGCTCGACCAGGTCCAGTTCCAGGGCCGGATCGCGACGAGCCAGCTCAGCGCGAAGTACGGCCAGACGATCGATCGGGAGAGTGCCCACGAGATCATCACGGCGCGGATCGTCGCCGCCAAGCAGGTCGCCGTGGATCGGGCGGCCGCCGACCCGAACGCCGTACCGCCACCGGTCATGCTCAATCCCGCCCAGCAGCGCCGGGAGATCGAGCGCCAGGCGCGCGAGCTCGAGCGCCAGCGCGAGGCGGCCGAGCGGGCGGCCCGGGCCGAGCAGCGCGAGCAGGCGGCGGCCGAGCGCGAGCGGAAGGCCGAAGAACGAGCCCGCCAGCGGTCGATCGACTCGGCCATCCGGACCGGCGGCAAGATCGTCACGTCGCGCGCCGGCCAGAACCTGCTCCGGGGCGTGTTCGGGACGCTCTTCGGCGGGAAGGGTTAGCTCCGCGGCGCCTGCGCTAGAAGGGCGGCCCGTCGTCGTCGGGCGTGTCCTCGATCGGCTGGTCGTCGTCGGGCTCGGGCGCGCTGCTCTCGAGGGTCATCTGGTGGACCCAGCCCTCGTCGCCGTATGGCGTCCGGACGAGCCAGTAGGACCCGGCCGAGCGGATCAGCTCGACCTCGTCGCCGCGGTCGAGCCGGGCGACCTCCTCGCCCATGATCTCGTCGGGGATCGACGAGACGCGGACCAGGCGATAGCGGATCCGTCGCCGCTCGACGTCGGTGGCGCCATCCTTGAACGCGACCGGCACGTGGGCGATCTCGACGTTGCGGACAGATGCCTTACGAGCCGTCTGGAGCGACGGACGCCGCCAGCGCGGCATGTTCACCTCGTCGTCCGCGATCTCGGCGACGACCGCCGCTTTCCTGCCGGTGGCCGCAGCCGCGGCCGCTACCGGCGCAACTGGCGGCGGCGGCGGCGCGACCGGCGATGGACCACCCACTGCCGCCAGGGCCATGGCCGGGGCAATGCCGCCGGATCCGCCGGCCTCCTCGCCCTCCTCGTCACGCCGGCGTCGGCGGAACAGGAGGAAGATCAGGCCAAGACCGGCCAGCAGCCCGGCGGTCATCCACAGGCCGAACCCGGGCAGGCCACCGCTCGAGCCGGTGAGCTCGGGATCGTTCGGGCCCGCCGCCACCGCCGCCGAGCCGCCCGAGCCGCCCGAGCCGCCGGATCCACCTGAGCCGCCCGCACCGCCGACGATCCCGATCCCGCTCGAGGGCGCCTCGGTCGGTCCGGGCGTCGGGGTGGCCTGCGCGACGACGGTCTGGGTCGGCGTGGCGCCGGGTGTCGGCGTCGCGGCCGCGGCCGGGCTCGGCGACGGTTTCTTGGTCGGCCTGGCGGTCGGCCTGGCGGTCGCTCTCGGCGCCGGATTGGCTGTCGGTCTGGGTGTCGGCTTCGGCGTCGGCTTGGGCGTGGGCTTCGGCGTGGGCTTCGGCGTCGGCTTTGGCGTCGGCGCAGGTGTGGGAGTCGGTGGCGGCGTCGGCGCAGTCACGTTGACCGAGCACAGGACCCCAATCGACGGTGCAACCCCGCGTGGCATGGTAAGGTAGCCTGAAGGAACCTGAGTTTGAAACCGTCACGGAGAGGGAGTACACGACTCCGGCTTGGTAGTTGCCAGACCCAGACCAGATTGAAAGGCTGGCCAGGTACGGCCGGCGAGAACGTGACCGTGATTGAATTCGGTGGGCGGTCGTTGGAGTGCTTGTAGAGGACCGGACATGGTGAACGAGGTCGCCGTACGAGGCCGCTGCCGGGGCTTGCCTGACCGTTGTCAAGGGAAACCGTGCTGCCCGAACGAGTTCACGCAGCTGACCGGCGCCGCAGCAACCGTGGCCACGAATGGCGAACTGAAGCCGAGCACCATCGCGGCGATCAACGATGGCACGAGCATGCCGAGCATGGGCCGAGTGGCCGGATGATTGCGATTCACTCGTCCCCGACCGTAGTCAGGACGGTCGTTTGCGTCGATGCCCCGTTGGTCCGGTGCGCTCGCGTCCGAACGGGGGAGCGTCGTTACTCGATCACGAGCTCGCGGCTGCCGGGCTCCGGTGGCGGGTACGCCGGATGGAGGCCCTCGAGCGTCTCGGCGACGATCCGCGAGACTGCCAGGTTGCGGAACCACTTGCGGTTGGCCGGGATGAGATACCACGGCGCGTTGGGGGTCGACGTCCGCTGCGAGGCACTCCTCGAAGGCCTCGATGTAGCGGTCCCACAGGGCGCGCTCGGCGAGATCGCCGGCCGAGAACTTCCAGCTCTTCGTGGGATCGTCCCGGCGGTCCTCGAGACGCTGCTTCTGCTCGTCCCGGTCGATGTAGAGGAAGAACTTGACGATCGTCGTCCCTTCGTCGGTCAGCGTCCGCTCCCAGTTGTTGATGTGGTCGTAGCGGCGGCGCCAGACGGCCTCGGGGACGAGCTCGTGGACCCGGACGACCAGGACGTCCTCGTAGTGGGAACGATTGAAGATCGCGATCGTGCCCTTCTCGGGGGTGTGTGGGTGGACCCGCCACAGGAAGTCGTGGCCGAGCTCGATCGGGGTGGGCACCTTGAACGGGGTGACCGTGCAGCCCATTGGGTTGAACGCGTCCATGACCTTGCGGATCGTGCCGTCCTTGCCTGCGGCGTCGATCCCCTGGAGGACGATGAGGACCGGGTGCCTGGCCTCCGCCCACAACCGTTCCTGGAGCGACGTCAGGGTCGCCTCGAGGGCGGCCTCGTCCGCCACCGCGCGGGCCTTGTCGTGGCCGTAGGTCTCGTTCGCATCGATCGCCGCCAGGTCGACCTTGGTCCCGGGCTTGATCCGGAGGGCGTCGCCCAGCTTGGGCGTTGAAACGGTTCGCGCCATCGGCTCGCCTCGGCTGGCTGCTGGCTCGGAGCCCGCGGGTGCGCGGCTCGATCAGTCTGTAGGATGACAGTCTCCCGACCGGAGTTGCGGCCCTGTTGAGCGCCGGGGAGCAGGAGTCTCGAATGGCCACCGTCACGATCGCCCAGCCCCACCCGATCCTCCTGGCGGGCCGCTGGGTCGACTCGCCCGATCCGCTCGTCGTCACGAACCCGGCCGACCCCGGCAACCCGGCCGGCGCGACCTACCACGCGACCGAGGCGCAGTACGAGGAGGCGGTCAGCGCCGCCGTCGCCGCGTTCGAGGAGACCCGCGTGCTGCCGGCCTACGAGCGGGGCCGGGTCCTCCGCGCGATCAGCGCCGGGATCGCCGCCCGGCGCGAGGAGCTCGGGGCGCTGATCTGCCGTCGAGGCCGGCAAGCCGATCCGCGATTCGCTCGTCGAGGTGGACCGGGCCATCCTGACCTTCCGGCTCGGCGCCGAGGAGGCCGAGCGGATCACCGGCGAGACGATCCCGCTCGACCTGATGCCGGCGTCGCGCGGCCGGCTCGGGATCACCCGGCGCTTCCCGATCGGCCCGGTCGCCGCGATCAGCCCGTTCAACTTCCCGCTCAACCTGGCCGCCCACAAGCTGTCGCCGGCGATCGCGGCGGGCTGCTCGATCGTGCTCAAGCCGCCGTCGAAGGACCCGCTCACGATGCTCACCGTCGGCGAGATCGTGGCCGAGGCCGGCCTGCCGGCGGGCGCGGTCAGCATCCTGCCGATGACCCGCGAGCTCGGCGACCGGATGGTCGAGGACGAGCGGTTCAAGCTGCTGACGTTCACGGGCTCGCCGTCGGTCGGCTGGCGGATGAAGGCCCGCGCCGGCAAGAAGAGAGGTCGTGCTCGAGCTCGGCGGCAACGCCGGCGTGATCGTCGACCGCGACGCGGATCTCGACTGGGCCGTCCGACGGATCCTCGTCGGCGCCTTCGCCTACGCCGGCCAGGTCTGCATCAGCGTCCAGCGGATGTTCGTCCACGAGGACGTCTGGGACGCGCTCATGGCGAAGTTCGTCGAGGGCGCGAAGGGCCTCAAGCTCGGCGACCCGGCGGACCCGCAGACCGACCTCGGCCCGATGGTCGACGAGGCCGCCGCCGCCCGCACCCAGCGCTGGGTCGACGAAGCGGTCGCGCTCGGCGCCAAGGTGCTCCTCGGGGGCAAGGCCGACGGGACGTTCTTCCCGCCGACGATCCTGACCGACACCCCGGTCAGCGCCCAGGTCTGCTCGAACGAGGCCTTCGCCCCGCTCGTCGTCGCCTTCCCGTTCCGCGACTTCGACGACGCCATCGACCGGGTCAACGACTCGATGTTCGGGCTCCAGACCGGCGTCTTCACGAACGACCTCGCCCACAGCTGGCGGGCGTTCGACCGGCTCGAGGTCGGCGGGGTGATCGTCAACGACGTCCCGACCTACCGGATCGACCACATGCCGTACGGCGGGGTCAAGGACTCGGGGCTCGGCCGCGAAGGACTGCGCTGGGCGATCGAGGACATGACCGAGATCCGGATCATGGTGGTGGCCCAGCCGCAGTAGGTTGACGCGGGAGCTCATCGCGCTTAGCGTTGTTGGCATGCTAAGCGTGAAGGTCAGCTCCAAGCACCAGATCTCTGTACCAAGCGAAGCGCGCCGGCAGCTCGGGATCGAGGCCGGCGACCGGTTGACCGTCGAGGTGCGCGACGACGAGCTCGTGCTGCGTCGTCGCCCGGCGAGGGCCTCGGATCGGCTGCGAGGTCTCGGAAAGGGCATGTACGGCGACCCCGACGCCTATGTCCGGTTGCTCCGGGACGAGCTCGACGCGGAAGGCCTGTGAATGAGCCGGGCTGGTCCGTCGAGGGCCTGACCGCAACCCACTCGCGGGTGGCGATCGACAGCAACGTCCTCATCCATCTCCTCGAGGAGAGCGGTCCCCGGGCGGTGGTCGCCGGCGAGCTGATCGACGCCATCGAGGCAGGCAGACTGCGAGGCTCGATGGCGGCGATCGGGCTGGCCGAGGTGCTCGTCGGGCCGGCTCGCCAGGCGGATGGCGCCAAGTTCGAGCTGATGGCCGGGGAGGTGCGCGCGATCGGCTTGAGGCTCGTGCCTCTCGATGACCGGGTCGCCGAGGATGCCGCCTGGATCCGCGGCGTCCAGGCGCTCGGCCTCGCGGACGCGATCCACCTGGCATCCGCCCGGGCCGCCGGCGCAACGGTCTTCATTACCAACGATCGGCGGGATCCGACCGACGCCGCAGCTCGAGGTCCTACGCCTCGATGACGCCGTCGGTCAGCGCACCGGCTGAGGCCACGTTCCATCGACCGGGACGTGGCGGTCGAGCGCCCGGGTCGCGGGTCACCATCGGGCCGATGGACCTGACCCTCAGCGCCGCCGAGCTCGAGCTCCAGGCGCGCGCCCGGGCATACGTGACCGACGTGCTCCAGCCGCTCGAGGTCGAATTCGAGCGGGCCGCCGGGCGGCTCGCGCCGGAGGTGGGCCGCGAGCTCCGCCGGGCCGCGATCGCGGCGAACCTTCACGGCGGCTCGCTGCCGAAGGCCGTCGGCGGACAGGGCTGGACGGCGCTCGAGCAGCGTCCTCGTCCACGAACAGCTCGGCCAGGTGACCGGCGGCCTGTGGTCGTACATCCCGGGCGCCTACAACGCGCTCGTCCAGTGCACCCCGGACCAGCGCCGGCGCTATCTCGACCCGTCGCCTCCGCGGCGAGCGCTCCGGCTCCTACGCGATCACCGAGGACCGGCCGGCTCGGATGCCCGGACCCTCGCGGCGACCGCCGTCCGCGACGGCGCGACCGGCGACTACGTCCTCAACGGCGAGAAGTGGTTCGTGACCGGCCCGGACGACACCGACTTCATGATCTTCCACTGCAATCTCATCGACGGGCAGCGTCGCCTGCCGACGCTGTTCCTCGTCGACTACGACCTGCCGGGCGTCCGGCTCAAGCACGATCCCGACTACATGCACACGTTCGCCGACCGGCATCCGCAGTTCGTCCTCGAGGACGTCCGGGTGGCCGGCGGCGGCGATCCTCGGCGAGATCGGGGCCGCCGACGAGCTGACCAACGAGTGGTTCGTCGAGGAGCGGATCCACATCGGGGCGCGCTGCAGCGGGGCGATGGAGCGGCTGCTCACGCTGGCCGTCGACTGGGCGACCGAGCGGATCCAGTTCGGCCAGCGGATCTACGACTTCCAGGGCGTCAGCTTCCCGCTCGCCGACTCGGCTGCCGACGCGTCAGCGGCCCGTCTCCTCACCCGCGAGTGCGCCTGGCTCGTCGACCACGGCGCCGATCCGAAGGTCCTCCATGCCAAGGCGTCGCTGGCCAAGCTGTTCGCGTCCGAGGCCGCCTTCCGCTGCGCGGACCGGGTCGTGCAGGTCTACGGCGGACGGGGCTACATGCGCGAGTTCGCCGCCGAGCGCTTCTTCCGCGAGCTCCGGGTCGACCGGATCTGGGAGGGCACGAGCGAGATCCAGCGGCTGATCATCGCCCGGGCCCTCGAGAAGCGCGGCGTCGAGCGAGTCGTCGGCCAGGGATGATCGACGCGGCCGACCCGTCGCCGACCGCCGAACCGGTCGTGACCGCCGGCGTGGAGGCCGGTGCCGGCGTCCGGGCCGAGATCGACCTGCGACCGCTGTTCGCGCCGCGCTCGATCGCGGTCGTCGGCGCGTCGCCCCGATCGGACCTCGCCCGGACCGTCCGCGACAACCTCACGGTCATGGGCAGCGCCACCCGCTGCCACTTCGTCAACCCGAAGTACGAGGTCGCCTGGGGCCAGCCCTGCTACCCGGACCTGGCCGCCCTGCCCGAGGTGCCGGACGCCGTCCTCGTGGCCCTCAACCCGCTGCGTGCGGCGGCGATCGTCCAGCAGGCTGCGGACGTCGGGGCGAAGGCGGTCCTCATCCCGGGCGGTGGCGTCGTCGAGGGAGGCGAGGCGGCCGCCCGGATGCAGCGCGACGTCCGGGCCATCGCCCTCCGCCACGGGCTCGCGGTGATCGGTCCGAACTGCATGGGCATGGTCGACCTGACGACGAACTCGGCGCTCTACATCGGCGACGTCAACCCGTGGCTGCCGCGCGGTGGCGTGGCCGGAATCGCCCAGAGCGGGAGCGTCACCGATGCGTTCATCCACTCGGGGACGCGGATCGGCTTCAGCCGGATCGTCGGGAGCGGCGCCGAGGTCGTCCTCGACGTCTGCGACTACCTCGCCCACTCGCTCGACGACCCGGAGACCCACACGATCATCCTGTTCGTCGAGGGCTTCAAGCGTCCCGAGCGGTTCCTCGCCCTGGCGGACCGGGCGCTCGAGCTCGGCAAGCCGATCCTCGCGGTCAAGGTCGGGCGGAGCCGCCCAGGCCCAGGCGGCGGCCGTCGCCCACAGCGGCTCGCTCGCCGGCGAGGACCGGGTGACCGACGCTGCGCTCGACGCGGCCGGGGTCATCCGCTGCGCGGACCTCGACGAGCTGCTCGAGGCGGCCGAGCTCGTCGCCGGCTGCCGGCGCCTCGGGCGGTCGGTGGTCGCGGGCGGACCGGGCGTCGTCACGGTCTCGACCGGCGAGGCCTCGCTCATCGCCGACCTCGCCGAGGAGACCGGGCTCGACCTGCCGCCGGTTCCCGACGGCCGCCCGGGCGGCCATCCTGCGCGACCTGCCGACGATGGGCTACATCGGCAACCCGATCGATCCGTGGGGCGCGGCCGACGAGTCGATCTGCTATCCGATCGTAATGCGCGGCGTTCGCCGAGTCGGGCGCATACGACGTCCTCGGCATCGTCCACGACTTCCCGTACCGGTCGCTGCCGGGGGAGGTCGGCGTCGCGCTGACGGTCGGCCGGGCGCTCGTCGACGCCACCCGCGATCGACCCGAGATCCTGCCGGTGTTCATCTCGCTCACGAGCGGCGAGCCGACGCCCGAGATCCAGGCGCTCCTCGAGGCGGCCGGCGGCGTCCCGCTCCTGCGCGGGACGCGGGAGGCGGAGCGGGCGATCGTCGGGCGGGCCTGGTGGGAGCGCCGGCGGGCCGAACGGCTGGCGACCGGTCCGGCCCGGCCGGGCTGGCCCGCCCTGGCCGCCGACCCCACGCTCCACGGTCACGACGACGGCCCGCCGGCCGACGAGGCGGTGAGCCGCGCGACGCGGACGCTCTCGGAGGTCGATGGCGCTGGCGCTCCTCGGGGCGGCCGGGGTCCCGGTCGTCGCGGCTGCTCGCGCGCTGGACGCCGGGGCCGCGCGAGCGGCGGCGAAGGCGCTCGGTGCGGGACCGTTCGTGGTGAAGCTCGACGCGGAAGGGCTCGCCCACAAGAGCGACGTCGGCGGCGTCCGGCTCGGGCTCGCCGACCCAGACGCCGTGGCGCTCGCCGCAGCGGAGCTGCTCGAGCTCGGGCGCCGGGCCGGGTTCGACGTCCGCGGCGTCGTGGTCGAGCCAATGGCAGCGCCGGGTCTCGAGCTGATCGTCGGGATGACCCGTGACCCGCTGTTCGGGCCGGCGGTTCTCGTCGGCCTGGGCGGCGTCTACGCGGAGATCCTCGACGACGTCGCGATCCGGCTCGCACCGGTCGGCCACGAGGCGGCGCTCGAGATGCTCGAGTCGCTCCGGGGCGCAGCGCTCCTGGCCGGCGCCCGCGGGCGATCGCCGATCGACCGCGCTGCGATCGCCGAGCTGATCGTGGCGGTCGGCCGGCCTCGCCTGGGACCGACCCGACATCGTGGCGATCGACCTGAACCCGGTGATCGCAACGGCCGCCGGCGCCATCGCGGTCGATGCCCTCGTCGTGCTCGAGGGTCGTGATGCCTGACCCGAGCCGGGAGTCGATCGGCCGGCGGATCGATCCTCCTGCGCGAACCGACGCCGTGGGGCGTCCGGCTCGTGCTCAACCGCCCGGACAAGCTCAACGCGATCTCGACCGAGCTGCGCGACGCGCTCGGCGAGGCGATCGCCGACGCCGAGCAGGATCCGCGCGTCCGGGTCGTTGCGATCGCCGGCGCCGGCCGGGCATTCTGCGCCGGCTACGATCTTGCCGAGGAGTTCGGCGAGGATGCCTGGGCCTGGCGCGAGATGCTCGCCCGCGACATCGCCGTGACCCTGGCCATCTGGCGCTGCTCGAAGCCGGTCATCGCCCAGGTCCACGGCTACGTCCTGGCCGGCGGCCTCGAGCTGGCGATGGCCTGCGACCTGATCGTGGCGGCCGACGATGCGCAGCTCGGCGAGCCCGAGATCCGCTTCGGCTCGGCGCCGGTTACGCTGCTGATGCCGTTCCTGATCGGCCAGAAGGTCACCCGCGAGCTGCTCTTCACCGGCGACCACGATCGACGCGGCCGAGGCCGAGCGGATCGGCCTGGTCAACCGGGTGGTCCCGGCCGACCGGCTGGCGGCCGAGGTCGACGCGCTGGCCGACAAGATCGCCCGGGTCGAGCCGGACGTGATGGCCCCGACCAAGATCATGCTCAACCGCGCGATGGAGGCGGCCGGCTTCCTGGCGGCCGTCGAGGCCGGCCTCGACCTCGAGTCGATCATCAACACCAGCGCGACGACCCGGGCGTTCGACGAGATCATCCGACGCGACGGGCTCAAGGCGGCCCTCGCCTGGCGCGACGCACGCTACGAGTCCGAGCGCGCGGGCAGCCCTGCGGACCAGGTTCCACCACGGTCCGGCGACGGGTCGTAGCCGCTCGGGGGCCCGGGCGTACACTCGCGCCCATGCCTGATCCCGCGCGACGTCCGCGGACCGCCGCCGACCTCCTCGTCGAGTGCCTCGAGGCCGAGGGCTGCCGCTACGTCTTCTCGGTCCCGGGCGAGGAGACGATGGACATCCTCGACTCGCTCAGCCGGTCGGACCGGATCCGCCATATCACGACCCGTCACGAGCAGGGCGCGGCCTTCATGGCCGACGTCCACGGACGGTTGACCGGCCAGTCCGCCGTCGCGATGGCGACCCTCGGCCCCGGCGCGACGAACCTCGTCACCGGCATCGCCGACGCCTACCTCGACCGGGCCCCGCTCGTCGCGATCACCGGCCAGGTCGGCTCGGACAAGCTCCACAAGGAGGCCCACCAGCTCGTCGACATCGTCCGGATGTTCGGGCCGGTGACGAAGTGGAACACCCGGGTCGCGCGGATCGACGCGATCCCCGAGATCGTCCGCAAGGCGTTCCGGGTGGCCGAGCTCGAGAAGCCCGGGCCGACCCACATCGAGCTGCCCGAGAACCTCGCCGCGATGCCGCCCGAGTCCGGCGACGCGACGCGCCCGCTCGAGCCGACGCGGGCCTACCTGCCCGAGCCGACGGAGCACGCGATCGCCCACGCGGCCCGGATCATCGCCAATTCCCACCGGCCGATCGTGCTCGCCGGAAACGGCGTCCTCCGGCGGCAGGCGTCGGAGTCGCTCAGGGCGTTCGCGAAGGGCCTCCACGTCCCGGTCGCCGTCACGTTCATGGGCAAGGGCGCGGTCGACGACCGCTCGCACCTGTCGCTGATGGCCGTCGGGCTGCAGGCCCGCGACCACGTCATGACCGGGTTCGACCGGGCCGACCTCGTCATCTCGGTCGGCTACGACCTCGTCGAGTACGCCCCGAGCGGCTGGAACCCGGACGGCACGAAGCCGCTCGTCCACATCGACACCCAGCCGGCCGAGGTCGACGCGGACTACCGTCCGGCGGTCGAGCTCATCGGCGACATCGACGGGACGCTGGACCGCCTGCTCGAGGCGCTCCTCCCGCTTGGCATCGGTGGGCGCGACGCGACCGAGCGCCACCGGTCGAAGGAGATCCTCGTCAACGCCGACCTGCGGCTGGCGCTCCTCGCGCGACCTCGAGGCCTACGAGGCCGACGACGGCTTCCCCGTCAAGCCGCAGAAGGCGATCGCCGACCTGCGCCGGGCGCTCGAGCCGGACGACATCGTCGTGTCCGACGTCGGCGCCCACAAGGTCTGGGTGGCCCGGCTCTACCAGGCCTACCAGCCGAACACGGTGATCATCTCGAACGGGTTCGCCTCGATGGGCATCTCGCTGCCCGGCGCGATCGCCGCCAAGCTGATCCACCCCGAGCGGCGGGTCGTCGCCCTGTGCGGCGACGGCGGCTTCCTGATGAACAGCCAGGAGCTCGAGACCGCCCGCCGGATCGGCGCCAACGTGACCGTCGTCGTCTGGCGCGACGATGGCTACGGCCTGATCGACTGGAAGCAGCGCAACACGTTCGGCCGGCCGTTCGGGGTCGAGTTCGGGAACCCGGACTTCGTCGGCGTTCGCGGAGAGCTTCGGGATCGCCGGCTTCCGGGTTGGCGCGTCGGCCGACCTCTACCCGACCCTGATGCGCGCGCTCGATGTGCCCGGCCCGGCGCTCGTCGAGGTGCCGATCGACTACCGGGAGAACCTGCGCCTCACCGAGCGGCTCGGCGCCCTCGCAGTCGGGGCGTCGTAACCCGACGGTTTCACGCGGCGGTGCGAGCCGGCACCGAAATCAGGACGCGGCTGGGACCATCGTTCGACGACCTCGGGTACCATCGTCCCCTCAGTCGCGCGTTTGCGCCTCATCCCTCCCAAGTGCTCCAGGGGGTCTTGTTCATGTCGTCCCTCGCGCGCCGCCTCCGCCGCTCCCAGCCAGGCCGGCGGGCCTCGGTCGCATCGCTGATCGCGGTCTTCGTGATCGGCCTGTTCGCCGTCGCACCGGTCGCCGCTGCGCCCGCGGTGCCGGGTCCGGGCTACGTCGACTTCGTCTACAAGCCCGATGCCGACGGCACCGGCGGTGACGATGTCACCTCCTTCCGCAACCAGAGCAAGCTCTGGTTCAACGACGGCCGGTGGTGGGGGATCATGTTCGAGAAGGGCACAACCAAGGACGGGACCTACCGAATTCAGAGCTTCAACAGGCACGAGCCAGACCTGGACGACCGGAGTCACGGCGACCCGAGGTCGACAAGCGGAACCGGTCGAACGCCGATGCCCTGTGGGACGGCACGAGCCTGTGGGTGGTCTCCTCACACGATCACGGCCGGAACTGGGCGCCGAACGGCGACCTCCGCCTCTACAAGTTCAGTTACAACGCGACGACGAAGAAGTACAGCCCCGTAGACCTCGATGCGGTCCAGTGCGAACAACTTCAAGGTGCTGACCACGAACGGCCCGGACCCGGATCCTGTCAACAAGATCGTGCCTGCCTCCGGGACGATCGCGGCCACAATCGCCAAGGCTCCCGATGGCTCGTTCTGGGTCGCATATACGAAGCAGATCACTCCGACCGCCCCGAAGCCTGCGCCCGCCAACGTGTTCGTCGTCCACGGCAACGCCGCCGGAACCACCTGGGGCGCGCCCTTCGTCGTTCCCGGGATGGGCACTCCGCCCACGACGGACGACATGGCAGCGATCACAACGGTCGGGACTACCGTCGGCCATCGCGGGATCGGCGTCCTGTGGAGCAACCAGATTGCCGGCGAGGAGGCGTTCTACTTCGCCGCCCACACCGACGGCGCTGCTGACGGGACCTGGGGTGCCCGTGAGACCGCCTTCGGCGGTCCTGGTAGCCACAGCGCCGACGGGCACATCAGCGTGAAGACCGACGCCAATGGGCGCGTGATCGCGGCGGTCAAGACCAACCGGTCGACTGGGACCGATCCACTGATCGATGTCCTCGCACGCACCGGCGACTCCGACGCTGCCGGAGCCTGGACCAACCGCATCGTCTCGAGCGTCAACCAGCACGGGACACGGCCGATCCTCGTTCTCGACTCCGAGGCAAGCCAGGCCAACGTGTTCATCACGGACACCACCCTCGGGTCCGGTCACTACCTGATCACTCGACGGACGGCCGACCTGACCACGCTCGACTTCGGCGCGGCCGTCGATCGGCACGCCGTTCATCAGCAGCACCGCCAACGGCACGCTCAACAATGCGACGTCGACCAAGCAGATCACGAGCGCTGCTTCGGGGGTCATCGTCCTCGCGGCCGCGATTGCGACCCGCACCTACCTCCACGCCTGTGCCGGATCGATCTGCCCGATCGCCCCGACCGCCGACTTCAGCGGGACACCGCTGACCGGCGAGGGCCCGCTCAACGTCCAGTTCACCGACGCATCGACGGGCACGCCCGCGACCTGGGCGTGGACCTTCGGCGACGGCGGGACGTCCACTCTCCAGAATCCGAGCCACACGTTCAACCCGGGCACCTGGACGGTCTCGCTGACCGTGACGAACGCTGCTGGGAACGAACACGCTCACGAAGACCGGACTACGTCACTGCGTCGATCCCGGCAGCCGGCAACCTACACCGCGATGCGACCCGGTCCGGGTCATGGACAGCCGCGATCGGCACCGGTGGCCTGCAGCGGCAAGTTCGTCAACGGCACGCCCGCGGACTTCCAGGTCGCCAACGACGGACGGCATCCCGCCGAACGCCGTTGCGATCACCGGCAACCTGACCGTCACCGCCCAGTCCAAGGCCGGCTTCGTCGTTCCTCGGCCCGACGGCGACGTCGAAGCCGACCTCCTCGACGCTCAACTTCCCGGTCGGCGACACCCGCGCCAACGCGCGTGACGGTCGCGCTCAGCGGACCGGGCCAGCTCGAGGCCGTCTACAAGAGCTCGACGGCCGGGTGCCACGACCAACGCTCTTCCTCGACGTCACCGGCTACTTCATCCAGGACAGTACCCCAAGAAGCTACACGGCCTTCGGCGCCCGTGCGGGTGATGGACAGCCGCATCGGCACCGGCGGCATCAGCACGCAAGTTCGTCAACGGCACGCCGAAGACCTTCCTGGTCGCCGGTGCAAACGGCGTCCCGCGCACGGCGACGGCGATCACCGGCAACCTGACCGTCACCGGTCAGTCCAAGTCGGGCTTCGTCTTCCTCGGTCCGACGGCGACCGGGTCGTCCGACCTCGTCCACGCTCAACTTCCCGGTCGGCGACACACGAGCCAACGCGGTGACGGTTGCGCTCGGACGGCACTGGCCACCTCTCCGCGGTCTACAAGAGCTCGACGCCCGGCGCCAAGACCAACCTGTTCCTCGACGTGACCGGCTACTTCGACTCGACTCGGCAACCGGTACATCCCGCTGTCGCCCGTCCGGGTCATGGACAGCCGTGATGGTACCGGCGGCATCAGCGGCAAGTTCGTCAACGGCACGCCCAGGAACTTCGACGTGGCCGAGACGGGCGCGACCGTCCCCGGGACCGCCGTCGCGATCACCGGCAACCTGACCGTCACCACCCAGTCCAAGTCGGGCTTCGTCTTCCTTGGCCCAACGGCGGCCCCGAACCCGAGCTCGTCGACCCTCAACTTCCCGGTTGGGGATACCCGGGCCAACGCGGTCACCGTCGGGCTGAACGGCACCGGCGGCGCTCGGAGCCGTCTACAGGAGCTCGACGTTGGGCGCGACCACGAACCTGTTCCTCGACGTCACCGGCTACTTCGTGCCCGTAACCGTCATCATCTGGAGCGCCACGGGACGGCGCGGTCCACCCCCAGGGGCACGGACCGCGCCGTTCGATTCGCGCGACCGATCCGCGAACCCCGGCGACCGACGCCGAGCCATACAATCCGCCGAACGTGACAGGCACAGCGACGACCGCGAGTCCCCGACCCCCGGGTCGTCTTCCCGACGCCCTCGCGCTGGCGGGTCTGCTGGGGCTCGGCATCGGCCTGCCGGTCCTGCTCGGAACGTTGTCCGGAGCGATCGTCATCCCGCACAACGACGATCCGTCGATGCGGCGCGTCGCGCTCGGCCTTCTCAACTCGGGGCGACTCGAGCTGAACGGCTGGACCTCGATGACCCTCGTCGGCCAGATCGCCTTCGTCCAGCCGTTCCTGTGGGCGACCGGCGGCGGACCGTGGGGCTTCGCCCTGGCAACGATGTCGCTGGCGACCGTGGGGATCGTCGCCGGCTACACCCTTGTCCGACGAATCCTGTCCGTGCCGAGGGCGACCGTCGCCGTTCTCGGGGTGCTGCTATTCCCCGGGTTCCTCCTCAACACGACGTCGTTCATGACCGACGTGCCGGCCTGGGCGATGTCGACCGCCTGTCTGGCCCTGGGTGCCGCAGCCCTCGACCGGCAGGGTACGGGCCGCTGGCGTTGCCTGATCGGCGCGCTCCTGGTCGGCTGGTTCGCGTTCAGCATCCGCGAGTTCGCCATCGCCGCTCCGCTGGCGGTGCTCGTCGCCACTGCCGCCTCGGAGCCGGGCTCGCGCCGGCCCTACTGGATTGCCGGCGTCGCGCTCCTTGCGGCCTGCGCCGCGACGTACCTGTTCGCTGTCCACCTGCCCGGTCAGCACGAGGCGCCGCTCGAGCTCATCTCGAGCGCGACGATCCGCGGCCTGAGCCGCGGGTTCGCCACGCTCGCCCTCGTCCTGTCGCCGGCACTCGTCCTCGGCGCGGCTGCCTGGTGGCGTCGCTGGCGTCCCCCGGAGGTGGTCCTGGGAGTCGTGATTGGGATGCTCGTCTATCGCGCGCCCCTTACCACCCTCCTGCGGACCGGCTGGTCGTCGAGAGTCCTCGTTGGCAACCTGCTCGAGCCGGCCGGCAGCCTTGGCGTCGGCGAGCTTGCGGGTGGTCGCCCCCTGCTCTTCGTCTCGCTCACATGGCAGGTACTCAACACGGTTGCGCTGCTCGCCGCGATCGGTCTTTGCGCGGTCGCCGCCGGCGCAGCCGGGGCGTACGTGCGTCGCGTTCGGCGGCGGCGCCACGACGGGCGTGGGCTCGGAGCATTCGCGGTCGACGCCGGGTCGACGATCGGCCTGCTGGCGGTCTTCGCGGCCCTCTACGGCGGAGCGATCTTCAGCTGGGGGTTCGTGGTCATCACGTTCGATCGGTACCTGTGGCTCCTCGTACTGCCGCTCTACGCGCTGCTCCTCAGTCGCCCCGCGTCGGATGCGCGGGTCGACGTGGCGATCGCGGCGGAACCGGAGCTGGCGCGCGGCGGGCCTCGTCCGGCGAGCGTCCGCGACGGGCTTGCCGTGGGGCTGTCGGCCATCCTGCTCGCCGGGCTGGCGGCGACGTCGCTTGTCCTCCTCGTCAACGCCGACTCGTTCGACGCGGCTCGATGGCGGATGGGGGAGCGGGCTGTGGCCCACGGGATCGCGCCGGGCGCCGTCGACGCCGGCCTCGAGTGGGTCGCGTTCCACGCGACCGGCGTCGCCGCGCCGTATGCCAAGGCACCACCTGGGTGGAGCCGCTACGACGCGTGGTGGCCGTCGTTCCGGCTATGCGGGCTCGTATCCGCGTCCCCGCTCGACCGGCCCGACCTGACCCTGATCGAGACCGACCCGGCCGCCTACCGACGCTTCCTGTTCGCCGGGCGTAGCCAGCCCCTCTACCTCTACCGGGTGGCTGGATCCGACTGCCAGTGAGCCGGGCCGCATCCCGGTCAGTGCAACCGGCAGGTCCAGATTCCGCCGCCTCCGCCAGGCTCCGGCCCCGCGGCCAGCCCGAACGATGAGCCTCGGCTAGACTTCTCCGCGGCCCGCGTCCGCGTCGTCGCCCCTGTCCGGAGGTTGTGTGGTTCGTCTCGCCATCAGCGTGGCTCTGAACGCCATCGTGTTCACGCTCATGGTCGAGATCGTCCGCGGAATCGGGTTCGGTGGTGGATCGCCGGGACGGCTGGTCCTGGCTGCAATCCTGACCGCGATCGCCCTCTCGCTGGCCGGAGAGCTGGTCGGGCAATTCGCCAGGGGGTGGACGACTCCCGCCGCCTGATCGCGGCGGCAGCCACGGGGACCCTGGTCGGCGCGGCTTCGCTGCTCGTCCTCACGCAGCTCGGCCTTCACCTCGCGATCGGGACGCTGCCGGCTGCGTGGTCGGCCGGTGCCGTCCGTTCGCTGGCGATCGGCTCAGTGGTCCTGGCGGTCGGTCCAGTGCTGGTCGAGCTGGCGCGGCCGCGCCTCGAACGCCTCGAGTCCGCCACGCCGCGCACGATTGATCGCCAGCGGGGGGCGATCCTGGCGATATTCCTCCTGTCCGGGGCCGCCGGGCTCGTGTACGAGGTGGTCTGGGCGCGTCAGCTCGTCCTCGTGTTCGGCAACACGACCCAGGCGATCTCCGCGATCCTGACCGGCTACTTCGGTGGCATCGCGATCGGCAGCGTGATCGGCGGTCGGATCGCCGACCGAGTCCGCCGGCCGCTCCGGCTCTATGGGTTGCTGGAGCTCGTCCTGGTCATCGTCGTCCTGATCACACCGCTCCTGTTCCGGGGCCTCCACGAGCTCTACCGATCCGGCTACGCCAGCCTTGCCGGGACGCCGACCCTCCTGCAGCTGATCCGCTATGGGCTCGCACTGCTCGCGCTCGCCCCCGCGACCATCCTGATGGGTGCCACGTTGCCGACGCTCTCCCGCTACCTCGCTCGGAATCGGGGCGAGCTGGGCCGATCATTCGGCGTGCTCTATGCGGCGAACACGGTCGGCGCCGTCGTTGGCACGCTCGTCGCCGGCCTGCTGCTCATCGAGCTCGTGGGCCTGACCCTCAGCCTGGTCATCGGGGCGGCGGGCTCGGCCACGGCGGGCCTGGCGGCGCTGACGATCGACCGTCGCCGGGGTTACGAGGCAGGGCCGGCGGAGACCGATATGGCGGTGGCCGGTGCCACGATCGCAGATGTCCCGGCCCCCGCTCCCGAAGGCGGGCAGGGTGCTCCTGTGGGCTGCTGCCATAGCCGGCTCCCTTGCCGGCTCCGACCCCGAGCTTGGGGCTGCGGCCAGCGAGCTCGGGGTCGACCCCTGGATCCACCGGATCGCGATCGCGGTCGCCTTCGTCTCGGGGGCGACCTCGCTCGGGTACCAGGTCCTCTGGACCCGACTCCTGGCATCCGGCTCGGGCAACACGACGTACGTCTTCACGTTCATCCTGGCGATCTTCCTGATCGGAATCGCCGTCGGCGCCCTGATCATCTCCCGCCGGATGCGCGGCTCGGTCGCGGCTATCGCGACCCTGGGAGCGATCCAGCTCCTGATCGCGGCGCTCGTGCTTGCCGGGACCGTGATCCTCAGCGGCCAGGCGCCGGGGATCCCGTTCATCCCGAGAGTCATCCTGGCCGTTCTGCCGGCAACGCTCGCGATCGGCGCGACCCTGCCGCTCGCCTCGAGCCTCGTTGGCACGGCGGCGGGCCGGATCGGGCGAGACACGGGGCTCCTCCTCGGGGCCAACACGATCGGCGCGATCTGCGGGACGTTCATCGTGCCGTTCGTGCTGATCCCGACGATCGGCTCGCTCCGCGCGATCGTCCTGCTCGCACTGCTCAACATCGCGACGGGCCTGATCCTGCTGTCCCGGGGGACGGACCGATCATCCGCCGCCCGGCGGGGGCTGGCGCTCGTCGGGAGCGGCCTGGCCGTCGTCGCCGTGCTCGGCATGGTCGTCCCGAACCGGCTCGTCGTCGATCCGGGCGCAACTCGGCTCGACCGGGCGAACACGCTGCTCGCAACCGCGGAGGACGAGATCGCCGCCGTCCAGGCCGGTGGGAGCGGGACCAACCGTCAGCTCCTCGTCGGCGGCACCGGAATGACCCGGCTGCGAGTCGATGCAAAGCTCATGACGTACCTGCCGCTGATGACCCGACCCGATGCCCGCCGGTTGCTCGTGATCTGCTTCGGGATGGGCTCCGCCTACCGGGCCGGCCTCCAGGCGGGTCTCGACGTCGACGGCGTCGAGCTCGTGCCATCGGTCCCGGCGATGCTCCACTGGTTCTATCCCGACGCGGACCGGGTCCTGGCCGACCCGCGCGGCCTGCTGTCGATCACCGACGGCCGCAACTTCGTCGAGCTGAGCAAGGACCGCTACGACCTGATCGCCGTCGATCCGCCGCCGCCGATCGAGAGCTCCGGCACGTCCGTGCTCTACTCACGTGAGTTCTACGAGGCGGCCTCGAGGCGGCTCGTCGATGGCGGCGTGATGATGGAGTGGATGCCGGCTTCGCAATCGGTCGATGAGTTCCGGTCGCACGTTCGTACCTTCAAGAGTGTCTTTCCGAACGTGCTCCTCGCGTTCAGCCCGCACCAGCAGGGCGTCTACATGCTGGGTTCGACGGCGCCGATCAGCCTCGATCCGGCGAATGTCCGGGCGGTCCTGGGTCGGGCCGGTGTCCTCGACGACCTGATCGCGACGCCCGACAACGAGCTGACCACGGTCGACGCCTGGGCGAGCGAGGTCGAGGGCCTGCCCTGGATCAGCGGCCCCAAGGTCGACGCGTTCGGGGGGACGGCACCGCTCATCCTCGACGACCGGCCGGTGACCGAGTACTTCCTCCTCAGGCGCCTGTTCGGCCCGTCCTCGCCTCGGATGAACGAACCGAACCTTAAGGCAGCAACGCCGCCGGGCTGACGGACGACCGTCCGACCACAGCCGCTGAGTCGTGGTCCTCGGGGTCGGGCACGGCCAGGGCGATCGCGGCCGCCGCCCCGGCGAGGGCCATGATCAGCCAGAAGTAGCGTTCGTAGGACAAGTGGAGGAAGAGGCCGGTCGCCATGTAGGTCACGACCGACAGGCTGAAGGCGGTCGCCATGTTCGCCAGGTCGGTCCGTTTGCCGAGCCACTTGCGGCGCGCCTTAGCCAGCTCCCAGAGCGTCGTGAACAGGACCATCAGGAAGCACACGAGGCCCAGGATCCCCGTGTCGGCCGCGGTCGCCAGGTAGAGGTTGTGGGCCTGCCGATCGGTGGTCCGGACGGCGATCGCGATGTCGTACGCATACTCTTGGTAATACGAGCTGAACTGGCCCGGTCCGACGCCGATGATCGGGTGGTCGGCAAAGACGCTCAGGGCCGCGAGGTTCTCGGTGGCCCGACTGAGGATCGACGTATCGGCGTTCGAGGCGTCGCCGCCGGTCACGGCATCGACGATGGCGCCGAGCGAGGTCAGCCGATCGGCGTACTGGGGCACGGCGATGAGCAGCGTGCCGGCCAGCACGAGGACGGCGAACAGCTGGATCGGCTTGATGTAGCGCAGGGCAGTCATGATCACGATGACGAGGGCGAAACCGACTGCTCCGCCACGCGAGAACGTCAGGATCACGGCGCCCGAGACCAGGAGCGCGGCACCGAACGCCGCCAGCTTCAGGATGCGCCGTCGCTCGGTCCAGCCCTGGAACAGGGCCAGCGGCACGAGCATCAGCATCACCTGGGCGTAGCGGTTCTTCTCGCCGATCGGGCCGGCCAGGCGGTTCAGGCCCTGGACCGCGACCCCGACATCGTTGGTCGAGTCGTTCTGGGCGAACCCGAGGTAATCGTTCGAATACGTCCCGGTGGTCACCTGGAACACCGAGAGCGCGCCGAGGACGGCCCCGACGACGATCAGGGCCCAGACCGCGTTGCGCAGGGCCGATGGGGTGCGAACGACGTTGACCACGAGGAGGTAGAGCCCGATCCCCTCGAGCAGGAACGTCACCAGCTCGTCGGTCGCCGCGATCATGTCGCGGGCGAACAGCGTGCCGAGGATCTGGACGAGCAGGAACAGGGCGATCCACGGGAAGGCCGGCGTGATGATGATCGGCCGCCGCCGGATCAGGAGCTCGTAGCCGAGCGGGACGACGAGGATCATCGGCACGACCGCACCGACGAAGACCGGCGCCCCGAACCGGGTCACGGCGATGACGGCGGCGTTGCTGTAGAGCAGGAAGATGACGACGAGCGTCGCCACCTCGGGTCGGATCAGCGCGGCCAGCCCGAGGAGCAGGGCGACGAGGCCGGCGATGACGATCTCCGGGCGCTCGGCCGCCGATGCCCCGACGGCCGCGCAGGCCACGATGGCGAGGATCGCGACGATGACCGGCGGCCACCGGAACCGCGGGGTCGACCTGGGGCCTCGAGCGCCCGACCGCGGTCGGCGGCCCGACGATCACGCTGCGGTCGCTCATCGGCCGGCTCCGATCTCGATCGGGTCGGGACCGGCGGCCGGGATCGTCCCAGGCGCCGCTTCGGCAGTCGCGCCGGCCGAAGCGTCCAGTGATGGCGGCGTCGTCACGGGCGTGGCGACCGCGGCTCCCAGCGGTCGATCCGTCGCCCGGTCAGCAGGTTGTAGCAGCGCCTGGAGCGAGGCGACGTTGACGAGGATGAAGAACGCGGCCAGGGCGAGCCGGCCGCTGCCGGCCGAGCCGTGACCGCGGCGCTGCCAACCCGAGCGGCCCCAGACGCGGTCAGCCGCCGCCGCGCCGAGCGCAATGAGCCGATAGAGCGCCCCCGCGGCCAGAGCACGGCTGCGCCCGCGGCGACGACCAGGAGCGGCACCGCCATCAGCCGGCGGAGGATCTTGTGCGAGGCGAGCTGGACCGCGTAGAAGCCGGTTCGGCGCGGGTCGAGCAGCGTCGCGCCTGAGCGGCGACGCCGCGCAGCCCGCGGGTCATGATCCGGACCTTGCGGCCGTACTCGAGTCGGTTCGACCGGCGCACCGGCTCCCAGGCGACGGCCTCGGGCGCGAACACGAGCCGCCGGCCGCGGGCGATGACTGCCGTCGAGGTGATGAAGTCGTCGGTGACGCCCGGTCCGGACCGGCTCGAACAGCTCGCGTCGGATGGCGTAGATCGCGCCCGTCGCCGAGACCGTGCTGCCGGCTGCGCTCTCGGCCAGCTTCAGCCGCCGGTCGAGATCCCAGTAGCTCCGCTCGCCGCCTGCGTCCGGGTCGGCTCCGCCGGCCGGCAGGTAGCGCTGGTCGCCGGCCACGCCGCCGACCTCGGGATCGGCGAACGGCGCCACGAGCGCCGCGCAGTGCGCCGGGCTCGAACATCGTGTTGGCGTCCGTGAACACGAGGATCTCGCCGTGTGGCCGCGCTCACGGCGGCGTTGAGCGCGTCGGCCTTGCCGACCCGATCGAGCGCGAGCACGCGAACGCCGCGATCGGCGTAGCCCGCGGCGATCTCCACGGTCGCGTCGTCCGATCCGTCCGAGGCGACGATCGTCTCGAGCCGGTCGGCGCGGGTAGTCGAGCGCGAGCAGGTTGTCCAGCCGGGCGGCCGATCACCGCCGCCTCGTTCCGGGCCGCCATCACGACGCTGACGCTCGGCTCGATCGGCGCGGACCGCACCGGTCGCGGCCGGAGCGACGCCCGGGCGAGCACGAGCAGCGGGAACCCGACGTACGTGTAGGCGATCGTCCCGAGGGCAAGCCAGAACGCGAGCCGGGTCATCGGCTCGCCTCGGCCGGTCGCGCCGCCGGCGCGAGCCCTGCGCGGCGACGGCCGCGAACCGCTCGACGAGGCGGACCGCGTTGCGGTCCACGTCGAACTCGGCGCAGGACCCGGTCCCGGGCGGCGACCCCGAGCCGCGATGCGGAGCTCCGGATCGTCGTGCGAGGCGGCGCAGCGCCGCGGCGATGGCGGCAGCGTCGCCGGGCGGGACAGTCAGCCCGGACGATGCCGTCGACGACGAGCTCGGGGATCCCCGACAGCGCGCTGGCGACGACCGGGAGCCCGGCGCTCATCGCCTCCATGAGCACGACCGGGATGCCCTCGCGCTTGCCGCCGCTGGTCGGGACGCTCGGCGCGACGAGCACGTCGCTCGTGCCGATCAGGGCTGGCGACCTCGGCGCGCGTCCGGCGGCCAAGGAACTCGACCCGGTCGGTCAGGCCCGCGGCGGCGACCTGGCGGTCGAGCGCCGGCCGGTCCGGTCCCTCGCCCGACGAACCGGCAGCGGAACGGCGACGCCCTCGGCGCTCAGGCGGCGGCAGGCCTCGACGAGATGGGTCTGGCCCTTGACCTCGTGGAGCGTGCCGATCGACAGGATCTCGAGCGGAGCCGCGCCGGTCCGCCACCCGCGGGATCGGGTGGAAGACGCTCGTGTCGACCCCGCAGTGGATCACCTCGAGGGTGTCGATCGGGCCACCGCACTCGCGCTCGAAGACCGCCCGGTTGTCGTCCGAGATCGTCACGGTGAACGCGGCCTCGGCGACCTTCTGGCAGAGCATCGTCCGATCGACGTGGAGGTCGGAGCCGTGGGCCGTGAACGAGTACGGGATGCCGACCAGCCGGTGGACGATCCAGCCGGCGAGGGCCGGATGGGTGGCAAAGTGGCAATGGACGTGGTCGACCCCGTCGCGCTCCATCAGTCGCGCGGCATGGGCGACCTTGGGGAAGATCCCGATCCCGCCGAGCAGGAAGTTCGGGCTCCGCCAGGTTCCGCCGAGCATCGCCCGGAACGTGCCGAGGTAGCGTCGCGGCGATCGCCGGAGGAAGTGCCACTGGCTGGCCAGGATGGCGCCCGAGACGAACGGCAGGTAGGTCGCCCGGGCGACGTATGGCGCCGCCTCCGGGTGCATCGTCGCCTCGCGCTGGCGGAGCAGGGGGAACAGCCGGATCTCGACACCCTGGCGTTCGACCGCGGACATCTCGAACAGGACGAACGTCTCGGTCAGCTTCGGGAACCGCGACATGATGTAGCCGACCCGGAGCGACGCGGCGGCACGTGCGGGTGCCCGCCGGGAAGCGGATCGTCGGCGACCGCGGGAGCATGGTCGGTGGACGCGGCGAGGGCGCTCGATCGTCGCTCCGCCGCCGGCACGGCCTCATTCTCGGCCGACTCCGGGCCATAGCCGTCGGGGTGGGTCGAATGCCAGCGCCAGGCCGTCTCCACGATCGCGTCGAGACCGTGGCTCGGCCCGCCAGCCGAGGACCGCCTCGGCGAGCGACGCGATCCGCCCAGATCGCCGCCGGGTCCCCGGCGCGTCTCGGCGCCTCGATCGTCGGGCACGGTCCGGTCCGCGGTCCGGGCGACCGCCTCGATCACCTCGCGGACCGACGAGCCGACGCCCGGTGCCGAGGTTGAGGACCGTGCTCGGCCAGGCCGTCGCCGAGGGCCTCGACGGCGGCGAGGTGAGCGTCGGCGAGGTCGGCCACGTGGACGTAGTCGCGGATCGCGGTGCCGTCGGGCGTCGGATAGTCGGAGCCGAGGACCCGGACCGGCCGGGCCGCGACCGAGGGTCGCCTTGATGACGACCGGGACGAGGTTCGGCGCGTCGGTCCAGTCCTCGCCGTGGCGTCCGTCGAAGGCGGCGCCGGCGGCGTTGAAGTAGCGCAGGCTGATCGCGCTGAAGCCGGCGCCGGCGAGCCAGCGGCCAGCGCGCGCTCGACGAGGAGCTTCGTCTCGCCGTACGGGTTCTCCGGGTGGAGCTCGCTCGTCTCCCTGACCGGCAGGGAGGACGGCGTGCCGTAGACCGCGCACGACGACGAGTAGACGAGCCGCCGAACCCCGCTCCGGGCCATCGCCTGGAGCGAGCGCGAACGAACCGCCGACGTTCGTCGCGAAGTAGCGCGGCCGGGTCGGCGCAGCGAGTCCTCGACCGACTTCAGGGCGGCGAAATGGATCACCGCCTCGATGCCGTGTTCGCGGATCGTCGACTCGACCAGCGCGCTCGTCGGCGATCGAGCCGACGACGAGCGGCGCTCCGTCGAGTGCGGCTCGATGGCCGCGCTCGAGCGTGTCGAGCACGACCGGCTCGTGACCGCGAGCGGCCAGCCGCCGGACGGTCTCCGATCCGATGTAGCCGGCTCCGCCCGTGACCAGGACGCGCACTCGGGTCGCCTCAGGAAGTCGTGTTCGGACCGCTCCGCGACGTCGTCGATCGACTCGCCGGCCGAGCCCGTGACGTGGTCGATCGCCCAGTCGTCGACGACGAGCGCTTCGGGGCCGGCGGGGGCGGTGCGTCCTCGACGACCGGCTCGACGGCGGCGATCGGCTCGGGCTCGACGATCGACGCGTCGGGTGGCGGCTCGACCGGCGTGATCGACTGAACCGGCGTGACCTGCGGCGGGGCGACCGAGAACGACGCGACCGGCGCGCTGGCCCGGACGATCGCCGGACGGAGGGTCGGGGCGGGTGTCGTGGCCATCGGGCTCGGCGCCGGACGGTATGCCGACGTCAGCTGGGTCGAGCCCGGGGCCGACGCGACCGGGGGCGGGGACGCGATCGGCTTGGCCATCGGCGTCGGCATGGCCATCGGCGTCGGCGCAACGGCGACCACCCGGGACGAGCCCGAGCGGCCGCGCCCGAACAGCCAGGAGAGCGGCGCCGGACGCTCGGCGAGGATCGTCCCGATGAGGCTGCCGCCGACGTGGACGAGGGTCTCGGCCGCAGCCGCAACGTCTTCCCGTCGGGCGTGGTCGCGACGAGCGACGAGGACGGTGCCGTCCACCGCCCGCGCCCACGACAGCGCGGCCGGGCCGGCCTGGACGGGTGGCGTCGCGACCACGATGACGTCGGCGTAGGCCATCAGCTCGTTGAGGACGGCCTTGGCCCGCTCGGGGTCGATGAGCTCGCCGCCCTCGTAGCCGGCCGGAACGAGCGCGAGGCGCTCGCCGATCATCCGCATCGCCGACCTGGGCTGGATCTCCCGGTTCATGATGTCGCGCACGCCGGGCGCCGGCTCGACGCCGAACAGCGGGGCGAGGCCGTCGCGGCTGCCGCCGTCGATGAGGATCACCCGGCGCCCGAGCCGGGCGAGGGCACGGCCGAGGTTCACGGCCAGGACCGCCGCGCCGGTGTCCGATTCGGCGTCGACGACCGCGACGCTGTGGAGGATGTCGGTCGGGTCGCCGTAGACGATCCGGGCGGCCAGCACCCGGTAGACGGTCGCCGCGGACGACGACTCGTCGACGAGGTCCTTCGGCGCCGGGCGTCCTCCGCGCGGAGCGGGCACCGAGCCGAGGACGGGGGCGCCGGCCAGGCGGGCCAGCTCCTCGCGGCTCCGGATGCTCCGGCCGAGGTACTCGATCAGGAGGACGAGGACGATCGCCGCGAGGATCCCCGCGGCGGTCGCCAGGAGGACGATCAGCGAGACCTGCGGGGCGACTGGGTTCGGGTTCGGGTCGGCGTCGTCGATGACCTGGAGCTGGCCGTCCGGCCGGCTCACGCCGCCTTCCCTGGAGATGTTGATCATCGTCTCGGCCAGCGTGTTGGCCAGGAGCGCGGCCCGCGCCGGATCGCCGTCCTGGACCCGGATCGTCAGCAGGCGGGTGGCGTCGTTGGCCGTGACCCGGGTGTTCGCCGCGAGCTCGTTCGGTGACATCTCGAGGCCGAGCGTGTCGATCGTCGACTTGAGGATCGGCGCGGTGGTCACGACCTGGCCGTAGGTCTGGATCATCAGGCCGGCACCGCGCAGGGTATCGGCGTCCGTGTTGATCGGGCCGACGAGCAGCTTGACCTGCGACTCGTAGGTCGGCTCGATCCGACTCGCGAAGTAGAAACCGGCGAGCCCGGCAACCCATGCGGCCACCAGCAGCGTCCACCACCAGCGTCGCGCGACCGCAAAGTATCCGGAGAGCTCCACCTATGTTCCTCCATCGAGCGGACGCGACAGTCCGTGACGGCACGGTCGTTCGGGTCCGCAGCCTACCATCAACAAGGTCGATGCCCGCTTCATCGGGCGAGCCAGCCGAGCGCCTGGGCCCGGATGAGCGCCGGGCTCGAGCGCCCGCTGACGTTGATCCGGCGGAGCCGCCGCCAGTCGGCCCGGCGGAGGTCGTTGACCCCCCGGATCGTCGTGAATGCCACCCGGATCCCGAGCTCCTCGGTGCGGGTGACGACGGTGTCGGTGTGGCTGCCGCTCGGATAGGCGAAGGCCGCCGGGGCCGAGCCGAGCTCGCGGACGAGGTCCGCCCTCGAGCCCTCGATCTCCTCGTCGAGCTCGGCCGGCTCGACCCGCTCGAGCAGGGGATGGGCACGCGAGTGCGGGGCAAGCGACACGCCCTCGGCGGCCAGCCGGCGGAGCTCGTCCCAGCCGAGGACTGATGACCCGAGCGGGCGGCCGCCGAGCCAGCTCGACGAGCCGGTCGACCTCCGCCATCGCCGCCCGGTGAGCCTGGAGCTTGAGCCGCCCGCGGAGCGCGCGGAACGCCGCGACCCGGTCGGTCCGGGTCGGCGAGCGGCGCCTGGAGGCCGAGCGACTCGAGCGGCTCGACCCGGTCAGTGGCCAGGAGCGCCGCGTACAGCCGGTCCCACCAGAACGCGGTCGGGCGGTCGGGGAACGCCGTCGGCACGAACAGCACGGTCGGGATCCCGCGCTCCTGGAGCACGGGCCAGGCCGACTCGGCGAAGTCGCGGTAGGCGTCGTCGAACGTGAGCAGGATCGAGCGGGCCGGAATCGGCGGCCCGCCGGCCTGGCAATCGAGGACCGCATCGAGGCCGACGAACGAGAACCGCCGCCGGAGCGCGTCGACCTGCCCGGCGAAGCCGGCCGGGCTCGCGCTGATCAGGCCCGGGTAGTGCTCGTCATCGGGCTCGGCCACCCGGTGGTAGGTCAACACCGGCAGGATGTCCGGCCGGTCGCGATCGACGGCCTCGAGGGCGCGGACGATCCCGCCGAAGGCAGGGGTGGCGGCGACCGCGATCGCGGCGCTGCGGGCTCCGCTCATCAGGCCTTCACTCCGGCCTTGCCCCGGTCCACCGAACGGGCGGCCGGACGCCGCCGGGCGACCCGCCCTCCGCCGGCGGCCAGCGTCCGCCACGCATCGACGAGGAACGGAACCGGGTCGCGCCACGAGCCGACCGCCTCGATCTTCGGGCCGCGGACGGACCGCCACCAGCCGCGGGGCGACAGCTCGCCGCGCCTGGCAGCCACGAGCGCCGCCTGGAGGTCGTGGCGCCAGTAGATCCACTTGACCCCGCCATAGCGCTGGGTCCTGGCCGTCGGGAGCGGTTCGCCGAGCGCATCGCGGTAGGCGGTCATCAGCAGCTCGACCCCGCCCCGTTCGGCGATCGATGAGCGGCCGGTCGGCCGGCCGATGTTCGGCTCGATGATGAAGTGCCTCCCGGTCCGGGCGTCACGCTTCATCTCGAGGTAGCCGAGGCCCTGGTAGGCGACGCTGCCGAACAGCCGGACGGACTCGTCGAGGACCGCGTCGTTGCGGATCTCCTGGCCGAGGCAGCTCGTCCCGGTCCCGACCGGCCACTGGCGGATCTTCCGGGCGATGAACGTGACCTGCGGGCGCGAGTCGCGGTCGAAGTAGACGTTCGACGAGTAGAGGTCCGACTCGCCCCCGTCGATCCACTCCTGGGCGATCAGGACGTCCGCCCAGGCCGAGCACCGGTCGTAGGTCGCCAACAGCTCCGCGGCGTCCTCGACCCGGAACACCTTGGCCTTGGTGGCTGCCTGCCAGCGGGCCGTCTTGAGACCGGGCTTGACGACCGCCGGATAGGCCAGCTCGCCCGCCGCGGCCTCGGCATCCGCCCGGTTCGCGCAGGACGCGGGTCGGCGGGATCGCCAGCCCGGTCGCCTGGGCATGCTCGGTGAACCGGATCTTGTCCATGAGCAGCTCGACGACGTCGTGCGCCGGGAGCACGAAGCGGTACCACGGTGCCAGGCGCTCGCGCCCGGCCGAGATCGCGAGGACCGAGGCATCCGAGCAGGGCACGAGCACGGCCGGACCGCCACGCGCCGGATCCCCGAGCTCCGGGCCCAGCCGCTCGAGATTGGCGATCAGCGCCTCGCCCGACGTCGGGCCCTCGACGACGCGCCGGACGGCCCTGGTCCGGGCGCAGAAGTGGCGTCGATCGGCCGCCAGCCCGACCACCGGCACCCCGCGTGCCGCCAGGATCCGGGCGGTCTGGAGCCCGGTGATGCAGTCGAGCGCGACGACGACCGCCGGGTGGCTGGGGTTCATCGGTCGCTCGGCCACGGGATCAGCTTCCGCCGACCTCGTCCTCGAGGGCGATGGCCTCCTTCGTGCCAACGAGATCGAAGACATGGTCGACGGTCGCGATGTGCGGGTCGACGTCGGCCGCCCGGCCCGCCCGGCTGAGCCCCTCGAGGGTCTCCTCCATCGCCTTGACCGCCGCCCGCATCGGGTGGTTGGCGAGGATCACCAGGTTGAAGCCCTTGCCGTAGAGCTGCTCCGAGGTGAAGGTCGGGAAGAGCGTCGGGACCGCGACGAGCGGCACCGACCCGATCCCCTTCCAGGCGCCGAGGAACCCCTCGATCTCGGCCAGCGACTTGTCCCGCGAGTGGATCAGGATCGCGTCGGCGCCGGCCTCGACGTAGGCGTCGGCCCGGGCGCAGGCGTCCTCGACCCCATGCCCCGCGATGAGGCTCTCGACCCGGGCGATGAGCAGGAACCCGTCGCTGTCCTGGAAGCGCTTGGCCGCCTTGATCCGGCGCGCCTGCTCGTCGCGCGGGATGAGCTCGCGCTTCGACTCGCCGGTGTACAGGCTGTTCCGCTTCGGGAACAGGTTGTCCTCGACCGAGATCGCCGAGATCCCGGCCCGCTCGTACTCGACGAGCGTCCGGACGACGTTGCCCAGGCCCCCGAACCCGTTGTCCACGTCGGCGATCACCGGCAGCTCGGTGGCATGGTCGATCCGGATCGCCGCGTCGAGGGCCTCGGTCATCGTCGTCAGGTTGAGGTCGGGCAGGGCGTGGGCCATCGTGGCCACCCCGAAGCCGCTGACCCAGACCGCGTCGAAGCCGTACGAGCCGATGAGCTTGGCGCTCAGGGCATCGTGGGCGCCGACCGCGACGACGGCCCTCGGCTCGGCCAGCCCGGCCCGCAGGGCGGCTCGCTTCCGGTCCGCTCGGTTCATGCTCGCCCGGCAGTGCTGTGGTCCATGCCCGATCCCTTCTCCGTCGGGTCGAATCCGTCGACGATCGCGACGACCTCCTGCCCGATCTGACGCTGGGCGTCGACGGTCGCCGCCCCGATGTGTGGTGTGAGGACGACGTTGGGCAGGCTTGCCAACGGCGACACCTTGCCCTCTCCCTCGTTGACGTGAACGTCGAGGCCCGCGCCCCGGATCCGTCCGCCCGGCTGGAGCTGCTCGAACAGGGCGGCCTCGTCGACGACACCGCCCCGGGCGGCGTTGACGAGGAACGCGCCGGGCTTGATCCGGGCCAGCTCCGCGACGCCGATGAGCCCGCGGGTCTCCGGCCCGAGCGGAACGTGGATCGTCGAGGAAGTCCGCCGCCGCCAGGACGTGGTCGAGGTCGGTCAGCTCGATCCCGTGGGTCGCGAACTCCGCCGCCCGGTCCGGGCGCGGATGGCCGACGCAGCCGATCGGGTGCATCCCCCAGGCGCTGCCCAGCGCGGCGACCCGCGACCCGATCGAGCCAAGCCCGACGATCCCGAGCGTCTTGCCGGTCAGGTTGTAGCCGACGAGCTCCGACTTGGCCCAGTGGCCCTGGCGCAGGAGCCGGTCGCCGAGGGCGATGCCGCGGGCGAGGCTGAGCATCAGCCCGAACGTCAGCTCGGCCACTGCCTGGGCGCCCGGGCCCGGGACCCGGCGCAGGTCGATCCCGCGGCGCTTCACCTGGTCGAGGTCGAGGTTGTCGAGACCGGAACCGGCCCGGACGAGGAGCCGGAGCCCGGTCGCCGCCGCCAGCACGTCCGAGCTGATCGAAACGCCGCTCCGGAAGACGATGGCCTCGCGGTCGACCGCCAGCCGGCGGAGCTCGTCCTCGGGGGCCCCGAAGGCGGCGACCACGTCATGGCGGCTGCGCAGCTCGGCCAGGGCGTCGGGATCGATCGGGCTGGCGACGAGGATCCTCATCGCCCGCCACCCGGCATCGCCGCCGCGGCCCGGACCGGCGGCACACCGTGGACGAACTCGACGATCCGATCGCGGACATCGTCGACCACGGCGTCGGTCGGCCGGCGGGCGTCGACCACGACGAACTGCTGGAACAGGTCCGCCTGGGCGAGGTACTCCTGGCGTCGCGCCTCGATCGATTCGACCGTTCCTTCGCCCTTCCGGGCGTGGAGCACGTCGGCCGGCGCATCGAGCAGCACGACGAGGTCGGGTCGCGGGTAGAGCCGCCGCAGGTTGAAGCCGTGGATCCGGCTGGCCAGCGGCCGCCCGGGCCGGTCGGCGACGTCGTGGGCGTAGTAGTCGCAGAAGAAGTGGCGGTCGAAGACGACCACCCGGCCCCGGCGCTGGTAGTACGCCGCAAGGGCCTGGCGATACCACTCCTCGGCGATCCAGTTGACCATCCGCAGGCTGGATCGCAGCCCCGCGATCGCGCCCCGCTTGCGCTGGGCCGGATCGCCTGGTCCGGAGCCGATCCGGGCGGTCATGTCGCGCCGGCCGCCTCGGGCGTGCTTGACCGCGAGGGCCAGGCGGGTGGTCGGGAGCATCGTCGAGCTGGCCTCCAGGTTCACGCCCATATACACCCGCCGGGCCGGGAACGGCAGCGTCGCAACAACCCGTCGGGCCACCGTCGACTTGCCGGCACCGTCGGGGCCGACGAGCGCGACGGTCACCATCGGTTCACGGAGCCGAGAACGCGCCGTTCCAGCGCCCGACGGTCGGTGTGCAACGATTCCCCCAGCCTCTCCGCGTGGCGCTGCGACTGGATCCGACGCGGAGAGCCCAGTGTACGGATTTGGCCGCCGGATGGGACCTTTGGCGCAGCCCGAATGGCCCGATCGGCGAAGAACCGTTGCCCTTCGGCACCGAACGAGGGTGCTCAGCCGAGGTGGCCGAGGAGCGCGTCGGCGAGGGCCGGGATGTCCGGCGGATATGGGTGTCGGAGGGCGACCGCAGGCCGCCCGGCGAGGGCGCCGAGCAGGCGTTCGGCGAGCGACTCCTCGAGCCGCTCGAGGACCGGGTTCGGCCGATCTGGGAACGCGTAGCGCCACTTGAGATAGGCGGTCCACAGGTCGAGCCACTCGTGACGGATCGAGTGGACCATCCGTCGAGCCACCTCGGTACCCTCGATCGGCTCGACGACGATCCGCTCTTCGTTGCTGCTCTCGACGAAGACCACCCGATCCAGCCCGCTGCCCCCAGCGAGGACCCGGCCTTCGAACAGCCGGTCCGGCGGGACCTGGACGTCGAGCTGCCGGTCGACATGCGGCCGGGCCCGGCGGAGGGTCCGACCCGCCGCCGTCGTCCGAACGACCGGCGCGTCGGCCGCGCCACCGATCGCTGCGCCGAGCGCCCGGGTCGAGGCCAGCCGCGTCCGCTGCGAGCGAGAGATCCGGGCGGCGAACTCGGGCATCGCCCGAAGCTGCCAGTCCCACAGCCGGATCGGCTCCGGGAGCCCGACCATCCGTGATCCGCCATCGGCGAGGTAGACCCACTCGTCGCCGACGTACGACGCGCCGCGAGCGGCAAAGGCCAGCAGGACCTCGCTCTTGCCACCCTTCGCCCAGCCGGTCACGAGCACGCCCAGCCCGTCATGGACGAAGGCCGAGGCATGGATCGGCAGGAGGTCCCGGCCGAGCGCGGTGAGGTTGACGATCGGCACGAGGAGCGGGATCGTCCCGACCCCGCGCTCGGCCACGATCCGGCACGGGCCGCCAACCCGGTCGAACGGGATAGCCACCCGGACCGACGCCTTAAACCGCCCGCGCAGGAGGACGAACGAGGACCGGTCGAAGGCCGCATCGTCGCGCCCGATCGAGCGGAGCGGACCGTCGGCCGGCAGCCGCTCGACGTACTCGATCTCGATCTCCGGCGGGCGGCCCAGGGTCCGTTCGATCGGGCCCAGCTGGCGGCGGACGGCGGCCGCGTCGGACCCGGTCGCCCCGATCAACCGGATCCCGACGGCCCCGTGGAGATCGAAGTCCACCGGTCGCCCGGCCACGTCGGCCATCGGCTCGGTCAGCGGACGAAGGTCAGGATGGCGTAGCGGCAGAACCGGCGGAGATACGGGATCCGGGCGAGGAGGATCGTGTCCATCCGGCGCAGCGTCCGGAACCGGCGCCGGAAGCCGAAGGCGCGCTCGACCATGCTGAGCAGCTGGACCTCCTGGATGTGGAACTCGGAGAAGCCCACCGCCCAGGCCGTGACGTCGGAGCTGGTCAGCGGGCGGTCCGCGCCGCGCTCGTGCTTCTCGGGATAGGGCACGTGGTCGCGAGCGAACTTGAGCAGTGGGTTCGTACCCATCGGCTCGGAGAACGCCGCCCGTCCGCCCGGACGCATGACCCGGGCGAGCTCGCGCGGCCCGAGCACCGGGTCGAGGTGGTGGAGGATGGCCTTGCCGACGACGAGGTCGAACCGACCGTCGGGGAACGGCAGCGCCTCGGCCGAGGCGACCGCGAACTCGACCTGGTCCTCGACCCCGTTCGCCTCGACTCGCCGGCGGGCCGCGTCGACGCTGGCTTCGGAGATGTCGAACGTCGTCACCCGGGCCCCGCTGCGGGCCAGGATCACCGTCAGCTCACCGAGACCGCAGCCATATTCGAGGACCTCGCGGCCGGCGAGCGGCCCGAGGAACTCGCTCATCCCGGTGAACAGGGTCTTGCCCCGGGTGTACGTGTCGAACGACACGTCGGCGGGAATGACGAGATCCTTCGGCTCGACGACGGCGTGGGCGTGGTGGGCATGGGCGTCCCACTTCGCTCGCTCGACCCGGTACTTCGCCTCGAGGTCGGTCTCCGCCTCGAGCCCGGTCTTCGCCTCGGCGCCGGTCTCCGGTCCGGAATCGGTCGTCATCGGGCTGCCGCCGGTGGGCATCCGTCGGGTCGGTTCATCGGTTGTCCGTCCTCCACCTGGTCCGTCAGCGAGCGCGGAGCTCGAGCAGGACCAGCGCTCCGATCGCGAATGACCCTATGCCCAGCAGGATCGGCTGCAGCGACGACTCTAGCTCGTCGGGCACGAGATCGGTCTGCCAGACCGCGACGACGATCGCGCCGATCAGACCGGGGATGATGCCGAGCAGCAACCGGGCGCTGATCGTCCACGTCCAGCGCGCTGCGACGATGGCAAGGCCGCCCAGGGTTGCCCCGATGCCGGCGAAGAGAATGACCTGCTGCACGCGGCCACTATAGGGTCGGGTCCCCGCCGGGTCCATCGGCCGCGGGTCGTATACTCGCCGCCGCCTAGCGTCCGTCCGGGTCTCGGAGGACGGAGGCCCGGAGAACGGAGCGGATGTCCAACCGGCTCAAGGTGTTCGGCCTCGTGGCGATCGCCGCGCTGACCGTGGCGATCGTATGGACCGCTCTGGGCTCGTCAGCCACGCTCGACGGCGGTCCGAATCCCACTCCCGGTGCGAGCTCCGGCGTGCTGGCACCCACGGGCCAGCTGCCGCCCGACCCCGTCGCCACGACCTACCTCGACCAATCCTTTGGGACCGACGGACCGCCGGTGCCAACTGGCAACAAGACCCAGTCGAAGCTGTGGCTCGCGGAGGGCTCATGGTGGGCAGTCATGCTCGAGCCGAAGACCCTGAGCTACCACATCTACCAGCTCGTCGATGGCGGGGCCGCCTGGGAGGACACCGGGACGATGGTCGACGAGCGGCCGTTGGCCCAGCCCGACACCCTGTGGGACGGCCGACACCTGTACGTCGCGAGCGCGGTCCGGAGCAAGGCGGCCTCGGCCGCGGCCCGCCTGATCCGCTACAGCTTCGACTCGAAGGCGAGCCGGTTCACCCTCGATCCGAACTTCCCGATCCGGATCACCGACACCGGCGTGGGCTCGATCGTCCTGGCCCGGGACGGCACCGGCAAGCTCTGGACGAGCTACATCGCGGACGATGGCCAGATCATCGTGAACCGGACCCTCGGCGACGACCTGTTCTGGGGCAAGCCGTTCCCGCTGCCGGTGACCGGCAGCGGCGTCAGCGTCGACGACATCGCCCAGGTGCTGCCGGTCGGCGCGACCCAGGTCGGGGTGATGTGGAGCAGCATCGCCAACGGGTCGTTCTACCTGAGCACTCACGAGGACGGTGATCCCGACGCAGCCTGGTCGTCCCCCGAGGTGGCGCTGTCGGGGCGGGGGATGGCCAAGGGCGAATTCCGCGCTGTCTCCTCCGCCGACGGTCGGCTGTACGCTCTGGTCAGGACCGGCCTCGACGGAGACCCGAGCTCGACCGGTCAGTCGCCTGAGCTCGTCATGCTCCAGCGGGCGACCGACAGCTCGGGTACGACCGCCTGGACGAGCACGCTGTTCGGCCGGATCCAGGACGAGCATGCCGACCCGCTCGTCGCGCTCGATGCCACGAGCAAGATCGTCTACGGGATCGCGACCGCACCGAAGAAGGGCGGTGCGATCTACTACAAGCGAAGCACCGCCCCCGACCCGGCCTTCGCCTCCGGGATCGGCAGCCCGATCGTGTCCGATCCGACCGCAGTCGAGACGACCAACGGAACGTCGACGAAGGGAACGATCGGGCCCGACTCGGGACTCGTGGTACTGGCCTACGACCCGGTGACGCGTCGCTACCTCCACGGCGTGATCGACCTCGGAGCCGGGATCGCGGCCGGACCGCACCGGACGCCCGAGAAGCCTGGAACCCCGGAGGTCGTGTTCACCGACAACTTCAACCCGTGGCCAGTCGGCGCGCGGCCGGACATCGGCTGGGAGCTCAACACCGGCGACCCGCCCAGGTCGTTCACCATCCGGAAGGTCGTTGCGGCCAGGTCGAACAGTGCCTCGCTCAGCGCGCCGGCATCGGCCGGCGAAATTCGCGCATGCAAGGCGTTCCCGGACGCGACCAGCGGCACCGTGACGGTCGACGTCCGGGTCCGGATCACTCGGCTCCCCCCGCTCGATGCCGTCCTGACCGAGGTCCACGGATCCGGCGTCCAGGCGGCCAGCGTCCGCTTCAGCCGGAGCGGGGTGTTCGCTTACATCAAGGGGGCGATCAAGATCCGCACGCCGGTCCGGTTCCGGGGCGGGATCTGGTACCACTCGATCGTGGTCGTCCACGTCGCCAGCCGAACCTACGATTGGCGGATCACGAACGCGGCCGGCCGCCGGCTCGTCTCCGTCTCGGGGATCGCCTGGCGTGATCCGCCGACCGCGCCGTTGGACCGGGTCTGCCTCCGGGTCCCCGGTGGCTCCGGGATCGCGCTTGACTGGGACGACATCCAGGTAACCCGCTAGGCTTCGCCGCCATGCGCATCCTCGTGACCGGCGTCGCCGGGTTCGTCGGCTCCCACGTGGCAGAGCGGCTGCTGGCCGACGGGCACGAGGTCGTCGGCCTCGACGCCCTGACCGACTACTACCCGCGACCGATCAAGGAGCGCAACCTCGCCGCGCTGAGCGGGCTGCCCCGGTTCACGTTCCACGAGCTCGACCTCCGGACCGATCCGCTCGTAGGGGCGATCGACGGAGTCGAGGCCGTCGTCCACGAAGCCGCGATGCCCGGCCTGCCCCGCAGCTGGCAGGACGTCGAGGCCTACCTCGACTGCAACGTCCTCGCCGTGGCCAGGCTGGTCGAGGCCTGCCGGACGGTCGGCGTCCGGAGGTTCGTCCAGGCCTCGACGTCGTCCGTCTACGGGCGCGAGGCGGTCGGCGACGAATCGATGCCGCTCCGGCCGATCTCGCCGTACGGGGTGACCAAGCTGGCCGCCGAGCAGCTCCTGCTGGCCAACGTCGAGACGTTCGGGTTCCCGGCGCTCATCCTGCGCTACTTCTCGATCTTCGGGCCGCGCCAGCGCCCCGACATGGCCTACCACCGGTTCATCGAGGCGATGCTCGACGGCCGGCCAATCACGGTCTTCGGCGATGGCGAGCAGACCCGCTCGAACACGTTCGTGTCGGACGCCGTGCAGGGGACCGTGGCGGCGCTCGAGGCGGGCGAGGTCGGCGTCGTCTACAACATCGGTGGCGGCGAGTCGATCACGGTCAACCGGGCGATCGCGACGATCGCCGAGATCCTCGGCGTGGAACCGACGATCGAGTGGCGCGCGGCCCAGCCCGGCGACCAGCGCCGGACCGGGGCGATCACGAAGCGAGCCGAGGAGGCGTTCGGCTACCGGCCGACGGTCGGCGCCCGCGACGGGCTCGCCGGCCAGGTCGCCTGGCAGCGCGGGCTGCGCGCTCCGACGGGCTAGGGGCCGCTCCACCGACCCGGCTGACCGACACGTCGTCGAGCCAGACCGTCTCGCCGCTGCCTCCGACGTCGATCGCGATCATCCCGGCGTCGGTCGGGACGATCGACGACATCGGGAAGGACAAGACCGACCACTCGGGCCCGATCGCGGAGACCGCCGACCCGTTGCCAAGCACCTGGCCAGTCGGTCCGGCGATCCGGATCCGGATCTGGCGCGGCGCGGCCGCGCGCGCGGCGACCGACACGTTGTAGTTCGCGCCGGCCGCAATCGCCAGGCCTCCTTGCTGCAGGGAGATCGCAGGCCTGACTCGGGCTCGGGACGCTGATGTCGATCCGGGCCGACAGGGCCCCGGCGTGGGGCTGCTGGTTGTCCGCGGCGATGTGGCCTGGCGGTCCCGCTCAGTGACGAACGCCCAGGGCGACCCGACGCCCTGCTCGAACCCCGGGTTCAGGATCGCGTTGGGACCGGGCGTCGGGCTGGCAGGTGGGATCGAGGGCTGGCTGGGAGGGGCGGTCGACGGTGGCGGCGTCGCCGGGGGAGGCGTCGACGGCGGCGGCGCCGTGGCGGTCGGCGAGGGGGCGCAAGGTCGCCGATGGACCGACGGACGGGCTGGCGGCCGGCGCGACTCGCAGCGCCGACGGTGGCCGGACGGGGCGCGGGCCCGTCCGGATCGGGCAACGCCAGCGCCCGGAGCCTGCGCGTCGAGGGCAGGCAGGAGCCCGATCGTGGCGACCGCCTCCCTCGCCGCCTTCTGCCATGTCGCCTGGCTCGATAGCTGGACGTTGTCCGTGGAATCGATAGATCGCCGCGACCGTCGCGTACACGTCGAGCAGTTGGGCCGCGCCAGGCGCACCCGCCGGGTGTCGCCGCGAGACGCTTCGCGGCCCCTCGCCGGCGGCAAGCTGGATGGTTATGTTGGCGAACATGGTGGTCTGGACCGCGTCTGACATTGACCGGCGAAGGCATCGAGCTCGCGTCTGGAGGCTGGTATGCCGGCGAATGCGATCAGGTTGGCGTCGACGGAAGCAGCGTATCGATCGCGACCCGGATCGATGGCCGGAGCCATCCGGGTCGCGGCTCGTCGGTGCCGCGACTCGACGGGCTCGGCGTGGGCGCCGGACCGCCGGCGCCGGCGAACGCCAGGCGGGACCCGAGGAGCGCGACGACGACGACGATCGACAGGACCGCCGCGACGGCCTCGGGCCCGAACGCGCCGGCCAGGCCGCCACCGTCGGTCGCCGGCGCGACGGGTCCGCCAGCGTCGTAGGTCGGGTCGGTCATCGGACGCTGCTCGACAGGGTCATCCCGACAACCTCACGAGGCACGCGGCCGGGCGGCCCGCGGCTTGCGCCGGGCTCCGAACGCGGCCTCGAGGTCGACGCCCTCCTGGACGGTGATCGACTGGAAGACCATGACGAACTTCGGCCGTCCGGTGGTCTTCTCGGTGACCACCAGGCGATCGGCCACGACGGTCGCATCGAGCCCGGCCATCGGGTGCTCGAGCCGGAGGACACCGGGCGAGACGTCGACCGGGCCCCGGACCTCGAACGTCCGCTTGCGCCGGGCGATCGCGTAGCGGGCGCCGAGCGACAGGTGGACCGAGCCCACCGACGAACACCCCGGTCGCCAGGATCTCGGTCTCGCCCGCGCTGGAGCTGCGACTCGTCGAAGCCGTGGTCGCCGCCGGGACCGTGGTCGGCGCCTGGACGGCGGCGGCCGACACCGCGCCGACTGCCGCCAGGTTGGCCCCGGTCCGCGGCGCCGCGGTCGACGGCCCGGGCGGGCCGGCCACGGGAGCTCCGGGCTGAGGCGCGGCGCGCCATCGGGACGGCCATTCGGACCGTTCCGTCGAGCGGCGACCCGCAGGCGACGCACGTGTCGAGCCAGCCGCGGCCGCGCGCGCCGCAGACCCGGCAGCGGCCGCGTGGCGCGATCGCGATCAGGAGCGGGGCGATCGGACCGAGGAGCAGCCCGAATGCGAACCACATCGAAGCGGAGCGGTCACGGGCGACGGCCAGCCACGCCGAGAGCGGCCCGAACACGATCGCCGAGACGACGAACAGGATCGGTATCGCCAGGTCGATGGTAAGTCTCCACGGTACGGCGCTCCGGAGGGCCACCCATCGTAGCGGCATCTGCCGGACTGGGGATAGGACGTTCGGTTGGCCGAGTGGTGCGTCGGCGCACCGGATAAGGGCGTCTGGTGCCGTCCCGTACAGTACTAACGGATGATGAACAACCTGTTTGTTATTGCGACCGCAAGGTCTGCATCGCTATGCTCCGTGGGGTCGGTGGAGCGTCCGAGGAACCTCGGCACTCCGGACGGGCAACTGGTCTCATCTCCCAAGCGATTCTTCTGTCCCAGCAGAGCACGAGCCCGTCACATCGCGTTCCGGACGCCCGCAGGTCCCGGACAGGCGCTCACTCCGACACCGGCGACCGGGGAGGTCGCGTCCAGGGGAACGAGGGATGTATCGGCGAGCAGGGTGAGCTGTTCGGGTGCGTCATGCCTCGGGGGAGGGCACAGTGCGGATCACGGTCGTGGGGCTCGGGTACGTCGGTCTGGTGACCGCCGCGGGTCTCGCCCGTTGGGATCATGAGGTCGTTGGCCTCGAAGCGGACCCGGAACGACTCAGCAGCCTGCTCGGCGGGCAAGTGCCGCTCCACGAGCCCGGGCTCGACGAGCTCGTCCAGACCTACGCGTCCTCCGGAACGCTGAAGTTCAGCGGGGGTCCCGCCGAGGCGATCGCCGGTGCTCATGTCGTGATGGTCGCCGTGTCCACGACCGATCCCGAGGGCAATTGGCAGACCGGCACCATCCTCCGCTGTCTGTCCGGGATCGTCCCGCTGATGCCCGATGACTCGGTTCTCGTGATCCGCTCGACCATCCCGCCTGACTTCGTGCGCCAGCTCGGCTCGATCGTCGACGAGATCCGCGATCAGGCCGGCCGCCCGCGCGTCCCGGTGATGCTCAACCCGGAGTTCACCCGCGAGAGCCAGGCCGTCGCCGACTTCCTCGGACCGGATCGTGTCGTCGCGGGGATCATCCGCGACCCCGACGGGCACGGGGTCCGGACGGTTCGCCGCGTCTATCACCGGGTCGACGCTCCGATCATCGTCATGCGCGGGGTCGACGCCTCCCTCTCGAAGCTCGGTGCCAACCTCTTCCTGGCGACGAAGATCTCGTTCGCCAACGAGCTCGCCCGCCTGTGCGACGCCTACGGCGGCCGGGTCGACGAGGTCGTCGGCGCGATGGCCTACGACGCCCGGATCGGCGGCAGCTTCCTCAAGGCCGGTGTCGGGTACGGCGGATCGTGCCTGCCCCACCAGGTCACCCAGACCGTCCGCAACGCGACCCGGATCGGAGTCGAGACGCCCCTGCTGGCGGCCGTCGACCGGATCAACCACGACCAGCGGACCGAGCTCGTCGACCGACTCGCGGAGCTGACCGGCGGCGACCTGGTCGACCGCAAGATCGCGCTCCTCGGGCTGACCTTCAAGCCGGGCACGGACGACCTTCGCGAGGCGCCGGCCCTGACCGTGGCGGCGCTGCTCATCGAGCGCGGGGCAACCGTCGTCGCGTACGACCCGATGGAGCGCGCCCGCGAGCGAGCGGCCGCGGCGGTCCCCGGCATGACCGTGGTCGGCTCGGCCCTCGAGGCGCTCGACGACGCCGATGCGGCGGCTCTCATCACCGAGTGGGCCGAGTTCGCCGGACTCGACTGGGACGCGGCCGCGGCAACGATGCGCCAGGCGCTCATCGTCGACGGCCGGAACGCTCTTCCGCCTGACGTGCTGGCCCGGGCGGGCTTCACCTACGTCGGCTTCGGCCGAGGTCGGATGGATCCCGAGGAAGCCGGCTCGACCGTCCCCACCCTGGCCGGGATGCCGGCTGTGGTGGCCGGTCGGACCTCGGCCGCGACCGCGTTGGGCCTCACCGAGGCCACTGTCCTCGGCGACTACTGATGATCGGCGCGATCGTCGCGGGACTCGCCGGGGTCGTGGCCGGCCTGGGCCTGGCGGCCGCCAACCCAGGGCTGGTCGTGATGGCTGCCTTGGTTGGGGCGATCGGTATCTTCCTCGACCGCGCGCGCCTGGCCGACCACCGGGTTCCCACCATGGTCGCGCCGGTCGCCAGCCAGACCGGCTGGGAGGACGTCCACCGCGAGCTCGCCCGAGCGCGCCGCTTCAAGCGATCGATGGCGATCGTGCGTCTCCCGGGCGCCAACGGATCGGATGCCGCGACGCGCGCGACGGCCATCGCGCCGTACCTGCGCAGGATCGATCGTGTGTGGTCCGAGCATGGCGACGTCAACCTCCTCCTGCCGGACACGGACCGGCCAGCGGCAGAGCTGCTCGTTCGGCGGCTCCAGGCGCGGCAGCCGGGTGCGGTCGGTTCGGATCCCGGGATCGCGACCTTCCCGGTCGACGGGCTGACGAGCGGGGCGCTCCTGTCGGCGCTCTATGGCGCGCCGCTGCCGTCGGTCCCGGTCCCGGTCGGGATCGGCCGGCCGGCGGACCAGCCGGCCGACGTGATCGACCTGCGTCCTCATCTCGTCCCCGATGACCCCGCTACGGACCGTCGTGAGTCTTCGAGCTGACGCCGCCGTTCCGGTCGTCGCCCGCTCCGAGCGATATCGGCCGGTGAAGCGCGTCTTCGACGTGGTCGTCTGCCTCGCGCTGATGCCGCTGCTCGCCCCGATCCTGCTCGTCTGCGCGGTCGCGATCCGGCTCGACACGCCTGGTCCGATCCTGTTCACGCAGCAGCGAACCGGACAGCACGGGATCCGCTTCGGGATGTACAAGTTCCGGACGATGGTCCGCGACGCCGAGGAGCTCAAAGCGTCGTTGATGCACCTGAACATCATGCCGCCGCCGGATTTCAAGATCATCGACGATCCGCGGATCACCCGGGTCGGCCGGCTCCTGCGCAAGACGAGCCTCGACGAGCTGCCCCAGGTGTTCAACGTGCTGCGTGGCCAGATGAGCCTGGTCGGGCCGCGCCCGACTTCGTTCGCGGCGAGCACGTACGACCTGTGGCACACCGAGCGGCTCGAGGCGATCCCCGGGATCACCGGCCTGTGGCAGGTCAAGGAAAGAAACGCAGCAACCTTCGACGAGCGCCTGCGACTGGATGCGGAGTACCTGCATCGGATGTCGCTCGGGCTCGATCTGAAGATCATCTGGTGGACGGTCGTTGCCGTCTTCAAGCGGTCCGGAGCCTGATGTGGGCACCGGGGGGAAGATGAGGCCCGATGTGTCCAGAGACTCGCGCCGGGGGGCGTCGATGAACCCGCTGCTCACGAGGGTCGCCCGAGCGACCGTGGCGAGCCTCCTGTTGCTCGCCGTCGTCGGCGTTGCGGTCGCATCCGCGGCACCGGGCGACTTCGGCCACAAGGACCACTCCTTCGGGACCGGGACGAGCGCGCCCACCGCCGAGAAGCCGGAGAGCAAGCTCTGGTACAACGACGGCTTCTGGTGGGGCAGTCTCCGGGGTGCCACCGGCGGCTACTTCATCTATCGGCTCGACACGAGCACCGAGACCTGGGTGAACACCGGGGTTGCCCTCGACGACCGCGTCGGCAGCCATGCCGACATGCTGTGGGATGGCACCAAGCTCTACGCAGCGTCGCAGAACTTCAGCACAGGTGGAGCGTTGACCGGCGGGACGGCCCGCCTCTACCGATACAGCTACAACACTGGCACGAACGTCTACAGCCTCGACAACGGCTTCCCGGTCACGATGCGCGCGAACATCCGGTCCGAGGCGCTCGTCATCGCGAAGGACTCGACCGGAAGGCTGTGGTCGACCTGGACTCAGAACACGAATCCTTCGGGCAATCGGCTCGTCTACATTAACCACACGACGACGAGCGACTCCGTCTGGTCGACTCCGCAGATCCTGCCGGTCGGCGCCCAGGGCGTGGGCGTTACTACGAACGCTGATGACATCTCCTCGATCATCGCCTTCAAGCCGTCGGGGCAGACCGCCCGGATCGGCGTGTTCTGGAGCAACCAGGACGACCTCAAGGACTACTTCGCCTGGCATGTCGACGGGGCCGGGGACGCGGCCACGGACTGGACGGCGGAAACCGCGATCGCGCCGGGTGGTTCATCGAACCCGCGGCCGGCCGACGACCACATCAACCTCAAGGCCGATTCGACCGGCCGCGTTTACGCGATGGTCAAGACGAGCAACGACAGCAGCTCACTCCCTGAGATGGTCCTTCACGTCCGACAATCCGCTGGGGGCTGGTCCCACTACACGGTCGGGACCGGGAATACGCATACCCGGCCGATCGTGGTGCTTGACGAGTCGGCCGGCGTGATCCACGCGTTCCTCACGGGCCCGACCCCGCCCGACACGACCGGGGTGAGCGGAGGGACCATCTACGAGAAGACCTCTCCGATGTCGTCGATCGCGTTCGTGTCGGGTCTCGGGACGCCGGTGATCCGCGACGTTACGAACGTCGGCAACGGTCAGAACAACGCGACCTCGACGAAGCAGAACGTCAATTCGACGACCGGTCTGGTCGTCGTCTCCTCGAACGACCCCACCGACTTCTACTGGCATGATCACGACACGCTTACCGGAGGCGGTCCCGCCGCGCCCGTGGCCGATTTCACGGCCAACCAGACCACGGGGACCGCCCCGTTGGCGGTCCAGTTCACGAACGCGTCGACGGGCTCGCCGGCCCCGACGTACGCCTGGAACTTCGGCGACCCAACGTCCATCGACAACACGTCGACTGCCACCAACCCGAGTCACACGTTCAACGGCCCGGGGACGTACACGGTCTCACTGACCGCTACGAACGGCTCGGGCTCGGACCAGGAGATCAAGACCGCCTTCATCACGGTTACGAGTCCGGTCGCACCGCAGGCCGACTTCACGGCCACGCCGACGACCGGGACCGCGTCGCTCCTGGTCCAGTTCACCAACGCATCGACGGGCTCCCCGACGCCGACCTACGCCTGGAACTTCGGTGACCCGACCTCCATCGACAACACCTCCACGTTGACGAACCCGACCCACGTCTACGGCGCGGCCGGAACCTACACGTGACCCTGACCGCTACCAACGGCGCGGGCTCGGACCAGGAGATCAAGACCGGCTACATCACGGTTACGACCGGCGGCGGCGGCGGTAACCCGATCACCCTCGAACCGGTGGCCGACGCACAGGTGAAGTCGGACTCGGCGGGCACGAACTACGGCTCGGCGACGACGATCCGGCTCGGCGGCGAGGGTGGGAGCACGATCTATCGCAGCTACCTGCGGTTCAACGTGACCGGTCTGAGCGGCGCTCCGTCCGGGGTCAAGCTCCGGCTCTACGCGACCGATGCCAGCCCGAACATCGTCCACGTCTTCCCGGTCACGGACACGGCCTGGGGCGAGGGAACGATCAACTGGACCAACAAGCCGGCGATGGGCGGTACCCAGGTCGGCCAGGCGGCGGTCCCGACACTCAACGGCTACAACGAGATCACCCTCAACGGGTGCGGTCGCCGGCAACGGGCTGGTCAGCTTCGGTATGACCATCGAGGGCACGAACAGCGCGATCTTCTCGAGCAAGGAAGGCGCCAACCACCCGCAGCTCGTCGTTACTCCGCCAGCTGGTCCCTCCAACACCGCGCCGACCGCCAATTCGGCGAGCGCGACGATCACCGAGGATGCACGCGGACCGGTCAATTTGTCGGGCAGCGATCCGGAGACGTGTCAGCTGACCTTCTCGGTCGTGACGGCGCCGACGAAGGGCACCGTCAACTTTGCCGGCCAGACGGCCGACCCGTGCGGCCCTGGCTCGCCCAACACTGACACCACGACGGTCACCTACACCCCGAACGCGAACGCGACCGGCGCCGACACGTTCACCTACAAGGTCAACGACGGGACGGTCGACTCGAGTCCGGCGACGGCCTCGATCACGATCAGCCCGGTCAACGACCCAGCGGTCGCCCAGGCGACGAGCGCCTCGACCACGGTCAACACGGCCAAGGTCATCACGCTCACCGGGACCGACGTCGACTCGTGCGACCTGACGTTCGTCACGAGCTGCCCCCGGCCACGGCACACTCAGCTCACCGAGTAACCCGGCCGGCTGCGCGAACGGCAATCCGAACACCGACACCGAGACGATCACCTACACCCCCAATAACGGCTTCACCGGCCCCGACTCGTTCACGTTCACGGTCAACGACGGATCCGGTGCATCGGCGCCTGCGACCGTTACCCTCAATGTCACGGCCGTCCAACACCGCGCCGACCGCCAATTCGGCGAGCGCGACGATCACCGAGGATGCACACGGACCGGTCAATCTGTCTGGCAGCGATCCCGAGACGTGCCAGCTGACCTTCTCGCTCGTCACGGCGCCGACGAAGGGCACGGTCAACTTCGCCGGCCAGACAGCCGACCCGTGCGGCTCGGGCTCGCCCAACACTGACACCACGACGGTCACCTACACCCCGAACGCGAACGCGACCGGCGCCGACACGTTCACCTACAAGGTCAACGACGGGACGGTCGACTCGAGTCCGGCGACGGCCTCGATCACGATCAGCCCGGTCAACGACCCAGCGGTCGCCCAGGCGACGAGCGCCTCGACCACGGTCAACACGGCCAAGGTGATCACGCTCACCGGGACCGACGTCGACTCGTGCGACCTGACGTTCGTCACGACTGCCCCCGGCCACGGCACACTCAGCTCACCGAGTAACCCGGCCGGCTGCGCGAACGGCAATCCGAACACCGACACCGAGACGATCACCTACACCCCCAATAACGGCTTCACCGGCCCCGACTCGTTCACGTTCACGGTCAACGACGGATCCGGTGCATCGGCGCCTGCGACCGTGTCGATCACGGTCAGTGGCGGAAGCTCGACCGTCACGCTCGTCCCGACGGCCGATGCCAAGGTGGGCAGCGCCTCGCCGGACACGAACTACGGGACGACCACGGACCTCCGGACGCGCGAGGAGAACCCGATCGCCACGAACGACGTACCGGAGCTATCTCAAGTTCAACGTCCCCGCCCTCACCGGCACGGTCGGCCCGATCAAGCTCCGGCTGTACGTGACCTCGGCCAAGCGTCGACGCCACCGGCGTCTACCCGGTCGCCGACAACAGCTGGATCGAGAGCGGGACCGGCAGCATCACCTGGAACAACGCCAAGCCGATCGGCGCCACGCTCCTGGGCTCGGCGGTCGCAGGGCCCGCCGTTGGATACATCGAGATCACGCTCAACAACTCGGCGATCGTCGCGGACGGCGTGGCCAGGACCTACAGCTTTGCCATCAAGGCATCCGCCAACCACAGCGGGACGTACTCGAGCCGGGAAGCCGTCGGTGAGCCAACAGCCACAGCTGGTGATCGCGACCGGGCCGTAGCTCGACGGCCGTCGACGCGATGCGCGAGCTCCTCGTCGGACGAGGGGTCCTCGCGCTCGCGACCGGTGACATCACCCGGTTCCCGGCCGACGCCGTCGTCAACGCGGCCAATTCGGCGCTGGCCGGCGGTGGCGGGGTCGACGGCGCGATCCATCGGGCAGGTGGCCCGACGATCATGGCCGCGCTCCGCCGCGACCACCCCGGTGGCACCCCGACCGGGACGGCCGTGCTGACGACGGCCGGATCCCTCCCGGCGCGCTGGGTCGTCCACGCCGTGGGTCCCGTCTGGCATGGTGGCGGGAGCGGCGAGGCTGCCTTGCTCGAGTCGGCCTACCGGTCGGCGCTCGAGCTGGCGTCCGAAGCGGGTGCCACGACCGTCGCGCTCCCGGCGATCAGTGCCGGGATCTACGGCTACCCGCTGGACGAGGCGGCCCGGATCGGCCTCCACGCTACGCGACTCCACCTCGCCGGCGAAACGTCGATCGAGCGAGCGACGTTCGTGCTGTACTCGGACGCGACCTTGGCAGCCTTCGAGGCTGCCCTCGACGAAGTGGCGAGCGGCTAGCTCAGCGAGCCACCCGGCTCGAGCTCGTGGACCGTCACGTCGCCGAGCCGGCGCGTCTTGAGCTCCGCCCTCAGCTCCGCCGGCGTCCCGGCAAGGATCGGGAACGTGCCGAAGTGGATCGGTACGACGTGCTTGACACCGAGCAGGTCGACGGCCAGGGCGGCCTCGCGCGGGCCCATCGTGAAGTGGCCGCCGATCGGCAGGAGCGCGATGTCCGGCTTGTACAGCTCGCCGATCAGGCGCATGTCGCCGAAGACCGTCGTGTCGCCGGAATGGTAGACACGGAATCCGTTCTCCATCTCCACGATGAAGCCGACTGGCTCGCCGAGGTAGAGCGGCACGCCGCCGTCCGGGTTCCAGTCGCCGGCCGAGTGGTCGGCCTGGGTCATCGTGACCTTCAGGCCGGCAGCCGTCACGGTGCCACCCTTGTTCATCCCGATCGTTGCCTCGCCGCCGCCGGGCAGGCGCCTGGCAAGCCACAGGCTCATTTCGTGGATGCACGGCCAGGCCGGCTGGAGCCGGCTCGCGATCGAGACGGCCTCGCCCATGTGGTCACCGTGACCGTGGGTGACGAGGAGCAGGTCGCAGTGCCCGATCTGGTCTACCGGCTTGGGGCAGAGCGGGTTCCCGAACCATGGGTCGATGAGGATCGTCTTGCCGCCCGGCGAGGTGAGCTCGACGCAGGCGTGGCCGTACCAGGTGATCGTCGTGTCCCGACCGAGTGCCATGAGTCACCTCCGCGCCGTCCATCGTAGTCCGCTGCGGCACCGCCCGGGACGCCCGGCTACACTCGGGCCGTGCCTGCCCAACGGATCGCCGAGAACCTCGCGTTCATCAACTGGACGGTCCTTGCCGCGCTCGGTCTGGGCGCCTTCTCGGCCGTGGTCCTGGCCCGGGTTCGGACCGACGCGACCCGCGGCTATCTTGCGTTCACGTCCGGTTGCGCGGCGCTATTCGGCTTCCTCGCGTACCTGTCCGACGACGCGCTGCCGACCGTCGTCGGCGGGACCGCGGCCGTCCCGATCGACCCGACCTGGGACGGCGCCCGGCGGGCCTGCCTGCTCGGCTTCACGCTGATCGCCGCGGTCTACACGATCGTGCTCGCCAGGCAGGGCCGGGCCACCTGGCTCGGGTTCGCCGGGGTGGCCGCCGGGGTCGGTGCGTTCGTGTTCGGGGCACTCGGCTGGGGCGGTGGGTTCCCGGCCCTGGTGCCGCTCCTCGGGCAGAGCCTGCTCCTGGCCGCGGCGACCGGCGGCGTCTTCGCGGCGATGATCCTCGGCCACTGGTACCTCGTCACGCCAAAGCTGCCCGAAGCGCCGCTCGTGCTGTTCGCCCGGCTGCTGCTCGTGATCGTCGGGCTCCAGCTCGTGTTCTTCGTTGTGTCGGTCGGGCTCGGCGGCGGTTCGGGCGGTGGCCCGTTCGCGCCGCTCACCGGCCCGTGGGCGCTGTTCGTCTGGCTCCGCCTGATCGTCGGTCTCGTCTTCCCGCTCGTCGTGTCCTGGGCGGCCATCCAGACGGCGCGGACCCGATCGATGGAATCGGCGACGGGTCTGCTCTACATCAACGTCGGGATCATTGCATCGGCGACGATCGTCGCCGCCGGGCTCTACTTCGGCGCCGGCCTGCTGGTCTGATGGTCCTGGAGAGCGATCGATGAGCACGTCCCGCGGCTACGTCCCGAGCGCCGGAGACCGGGACTGGATCGAGTCGGTGGCGGCGCCCCTCGATCCGGCGCTGGTGGCGATCGAGACGGCGGCCGAGCCGGAGCGCATCCCGATCCTCGATCGCGAGGCCGGTCGGGTCCTGGCCGTCATCGCCGCCGGGCGCCGGCGGATCGTCGAGGTCGGCACGGCCTACGGCTTCTCGACCCTCTGGCTCGCGCTCGGATCGCCGCCCGACTCGGTCATCACGACGATCGACCCGGATCGCGCCCGGACCGATCTCGCCCGCGGCTGGTGGCGACAGGCCGGGATCACCGACGAGCGGATCGTGGTCGTCAACCGACCCGCGCTCGAGGCATTCGCCGCCGGCGCGAGCGAGCCCGCCCTGCTGGGTCCGTTCGACCTCGCCTTCATCGACGCGCTGAAGGACGAGTACCAGGCCTACCTGGAAGCGATCGTTCCGCGGCTCCAGCCGGGTGCGATCGTGGTGGCCGACAACGTCCTCTGGTCCGGCGAGGTGTCCGGCGACCAGCCGGCGCGACGCGGCGGTTCGACCGAGGTCCTGCGCGCCTTCGACCTGGCGGTCCTCCGCGATCCCCGGTTCAACGCCACGATCCTGCCCGTCGGCGACGGACTCCTCATCGCCTCGTACCGCGGCTGACGCCGATGCGCCTCCGGGTCCGCCTGTTCGCCATCCAGCGCGAGCTCGTCGGTTCGCGCGAGGTCGCCCTCGAGCTGCCGGACGGCGCGACGATCGACGATGGCTGGGCGGCCCTCGTCGAGCGGTTCCCGGTCCTCGCGCCCGGCCGACCGTCGGTCCGGTTCGCCCGGAACGGCGAGTACGCCGACCCGGGGACGGTCCTTGCCGACGGCGACGAGCTCGCCTGCATCCCGCCGGTCAGCGGCGGCAGCGACGGTCCGAGCGGGCCGACGATCCGGGTCATCGAGCTCCGCGCAGCGGCCTTCCCGACCGGGCTCGGCGAGGAGCTCGGACAGCGGCTGGCCACCCCGGCGGACGGGGCGATCGTCGTGTTCGCCGGGCGGACCCGCGAGACGCCTGGGACCCCGGCGCCGGGCCAGGAGGCGGAGGCGGCGAAGCATGCCGGGCGGCTCGTCGACGGGCTCGACTACGAGGCCCACGAGCCGATGGCCGAGGCGATCCTCGCCCAGATCGCCGACGAGGTCGAGGCGCGCTTCGCGGTGCGCCGGCTGGCGATCGTCCATCGGCTCGGGCCGGTGCCGCTCGGCGAGGTCAGCATCCTGGTCGTGGCTGCGGCCCCCCACCGCGACGCGGCGTTCGCCGCCGCTCGGTACGCGATCGACGAGACGAAGGCCCGGGCTCCGATCTGGAAGGCGGAGCGGTTCGCCGACGGCCACGTCTGGGTCGGCGCCCCGGCTCGAACGAGCGCGGAACCGGCGGAGGACGAGTCGTGAAGGTCTACCTGAGCGTCGACATGGAGGGGATCGCCGGGATCAGCCATCACAACCCGACCGGGCGAAACGACAAGGGCTACCCGGCGGCGGTCGAGCTGATGACGGGCGAGGCGAACGCCGCGATCGCCGGCGCGTTCGACGGCGGCGCCAGCGAGGTCCTCGTCAACGACAGCCACGGCGGGATGTACAACCTGGACCAGGCGCGGCTCGACCCCCGGGCGACCCTGCTCCAGGGCCAGAAGGTGTGGTCGATGGTCGCCGGTGCCGGGCCCGACCGCGGGTTCGGGGTCGCGCTGTTCGTCGGCTACCACGCCCGGGCCGGCAACCTCCTCGGGACGATCGCCCACACGTACTCGTTCCAGGTCGTTCGGTCGACCCTGAACGGCCGACCGGCCGGCGAGGCGGCGCTCAACGCGATCGCGCTCGGGGCGTGGGGCGTGCCGGTGGGGCTGGTCGCCGGCGACGACGTCCTGGCGGCCGAGATGGCCGACTGGTTCCCGTGGGCGGAGCGCGTCGTCGTCAAGGAGGGGTTCGGTCGGCACGCCGCAGCGTCGGTCCACCCGACGGTCGCCCGCGAGCGGGTTCGGGCCGGTGCCGAGCGAGCCGTCCGGCGGGCGATCGACGGCGAGCTGCGGCCGCTCGTCCTCGACCCGCCGTACGTCATCGAGATCACCTACCAGAACGCGCTCCAGGCGGACTATGCCTGCCTGGTCCCGGGCGCCGAGCGGGTCGGCGAGACGGGCGCCCGGTTCGCGGCCGACGATCCGCTGATCGCGTATCGCGGGTTCCTGGCCGGGGTTCGACTGGCGGGCCTGGTCACCGACTGACCGCCGTCGCGGTCCCGATCCGGCGGCCGGAGCGGTTCCGAAGCTCGCCGATCCACCGGCGCATTGGGGCTCGGCGGACGGTCATCGGGAAACGGGCGCGGTCTGCGCCCGTATCATCCAGCGGATGACGACCGATCCCTCGCGCCCTCCGCAGCAACGCGCCCGGGCTCGGGACCTCGGCGTCCGGATCGGTCTGATGCCGACCGGACCGACGAACTCGATCGTCGACGTGGCCGACGTCGCGGTCGGGCACACGACCGTCTGGCGGGACGAGGCCGCGCCGCCTGCTGGCCGCGGGGTCGCCCGGACCGGGGTCACAGCGATCGTTCCCTTCCGGGCCGACGAGCTGTTCGAGGCCCAGGTCCCGGCCGGGGCCGCCGTGCTGAACGGCGCCGGCGAGGCGATCGGGATCACGACGATCCAGGAGTGGGGACTGATCGAATCGCCGGTCCTGCTGACGAGCTCGATGGCCATCGGGCGGGTGTACGACGGCGCGATCGCCGCGCTGGTCGAGCGGATCCCGCACGCGGGGATCGAGGACGCCCTGATGCCGGTCGTGGCCGAGTGCGACGACGGCGACCTGAACGACTCGCGGTCGGTCCAGGTCGACGCGGCCGACGTGGCTGCGGCGATCGACGGCGCCGTGGGCGCCGCGGCCGGGCCCCCGGGTCTCGGCGCGATCGGGGCCGGGACCGGGATGATCAGCTTCCAGCTCAAGGGCGGGATCGGCAGCGCGTCGCGCGTCGTCCGGCCGCACGACCGGGAAGGCACAGCCCCGGCCGAGCGACCGCGAGTACACGGTCGGTGCGCTGGCGATGACCAACTTCGGCTGGCTCGAGCGGCTGACCGTCGACGGCGTGCCGGTTGGACGGGTGCTGGTCGCCGAGGGCTGGCCGGCCGCCGGGGGCGGGACCGTCGAGGCACCCAAGCCCGGTGCGATCCACGAGCGCGGCAGCTGCGTCGTGGTCGTCGCCACCGATGCGCCGCTGCTGCCCAACCAGCTCGCCCGGATCGCCCGCCGTGCCGGTCTCGGCCTCGCCCGGACTGGCTCGACGGCAGGCCACGGCTCCGGCGAGATCTTCCTGGCCTTCTCGACCGGCTACCGGATCACGCGTGGACCGGCCGATGCCCTGGTCAGCACGACCCACCTGCACGACGAGTTCCTCGACCGCTTCTTCATGGCGGCAGTCGAAGCGACCGAGGAGGCTGCCATCGACGCGCTGTTCACGGCCGACACCGTCGCCGGCCGTGACGGCCGACGTCGTGCCCGGCCTGCCGATCGATCGGACGCTCGACCTCCTCCGTGGCGCGGGGCGCCTGGCATGAGCGGACCCGGCGACCTCGGCCCGATCGACCGGCTCGTCGAGCTGGCCGAGACCCTGGCCGGGTCGTGGGGTGCCCGCGCCCGGATCTGCACGACCGGCGGCCAGGAGCGGGCGCTCCTGCGGATGTTCGGCGTGACCGGGCTCGACCGATCCGGCCGGCCGCTCGCCGCGGAGGTCGTCGACCGGTACGTGGCCGGGCGTCCGGAGCGGCTCGCCGGCGGGGTCGTCCTGCCGTTCGCCGCGGCCCTGCTCGAGTACGAGACGACCCCCCAGGAGCTCGCCCTCGACGTGGCCTCGGGGGCGGTCGACCTGGGGCTCGAAGCGGAGGTCCTGCGCCTCCCCGATCGGCGCGCTGCGGTCGAGGTCATGGCCCGCGCGCTCGGCCTGTCGGCCCTCGAGCGGATCGACGCCAACCGGACCGCGCGGCTCGAGCTGCTCGCGGTGATCGGCGACGCGGACAAGCCGTGGATCGGCTCGCCGCTCGGGTCGACCGACGTGGCCGTCGGGACGCGCGAAGCTGGGGGCCTGGCAGCGGCCGGGGTCGACGTGATCCAGGTCAGCGTGCCGGCGATCCGCGAGCTCGCCGACCGACTCCACGACGAGGGCGTCGACGTCCCGTTCTGGCGGCCCCGACCCGGCCCCGGATCGACCCTCGGTGATGCCGCCGAGCCCGCCCCGGCCGGCAGCCAGCGCGGCCTGGCCGAGCTCCGCCAGGCGGTCGACGGAGCGGCCGCCGAGCGTCGTGCCTACGCTCGCCTGGCGACGGTGACCCTGCCCCTGGCCGCGCCGGAACAGGCGGTCGTCGCCGCCTTCGAGCGGATCGACATCGTGGCCACCGACGTCGTGTCGGAAATCGTCGATGGCAACGTCGACCCGGATCGCGCCCTGGCCGACCACGCCTTCGGCAACCGGTTGATCGCCCGCTCGGGGGCGACCGCCCTCATCGGCCCCGGGCCGCTCGTGGTCGCTCCCGACCTCGCCCGAGGGGTGCCGTCCGACGCCACGACCCGGGCGGGCCGGGCGCTCGCCCTCCAGCTCGTCGCGGTGTTCCTGGCCCGGCTCCACGGCGTCCCTCCCGGCCGGATCCTCGTCGGCGCCCTGCCGCATTGGCTGCTCGGCGAACGCTCGCCGGCCGCAGTCGCGATCGCCCAGGTCGCCGTCCGTCACGCGGCGTTGCCCAACCATCCACTCGCGTTCGAGGAGCCGGCGCCGGGCAGCACCCAGGCCGCCCTGGGCTGGCCGTCGATCCTGCTGACGGTGCTGCCGATGGCCGGCCCGTCCGGCTTGATCGTCCGCGCGACACGGCGCGAGGGCTGGCCCGAGATCGTCGCCTCGACCCGGGCCCTGGCGGCCGTCGCCCAGGAGACCTCCGGCTCGCTCGGTCCGCTCCGGCCACGGGGCCCCGCCCTGACCATGGCGCGTGGCACCGTCACGGCCGCGATCGCCACCCTCGAGCGGATCGCCACGAGCGGCTGGCCGTCGATCCTCGGCGAGCCGATCGGGACGTCCCGCCGCGGCCGGCTCGGAGCGAATGCCGTCGTCGAGCGGAGCGAGTCGTTCGACCCGCTGGCGCTCGTCAACGGCAGCCGGGGGTGACGACGATCGACCCGCTCGGGTACGGAGCGACGAGCTTCTGGCTCGAGACCTGCGGCGACGACCTCACCCCGCGGCCGTCGCTCGACGGCTCGGCCGACGCCGATGTCGCCATCCTCGGCGCGGGGTTCACCGGCCTGTGGACCGCGTACGAGCTCCTTCGTCGCGAGCCCAGCCTGAAGGTCACGGTCCTCGAGCGCGAGATCGCCGGCTTTGGTGCGTCGGGCGGAACGGTGGCTGGTGCGCGGCCGGGCTGCAGGTCTCGTCGGCGAACGTCGAGCGGCGATTCGGCCGGGCGGCGATGACGGCGCTCGAGGACGCGGTCGACAGCGGGGTCGACGAGATCGGCCGGGTCTGCGCCGAGGAGGGGATCGACGCCGATTACGTCAAGGGCGGCAGCCTCGTGGTCGCGCGCGGGACAAACCAGCTGCCGGAGCTCGACGCCCATTGGGAGGCGCTCGTCGCGGCCGACCGCGTCGGCCACTACCAGCGGCTCGACGCGGCGGCGGCCGCGGACCGCGTGCGGGTCGAGGGCGCGCTCGGCGGGATCTTCGGAACCCAGTACGCGTCGATCCAGCCGGCCAAGCTCGTTCGCGGACTGGCCAGGGCGGTCGAGCGGCGGGGTGGCACGATCCACGAGCAGACCGCCGTCGTCGAGGTCGAGCCGGGGGCGGGCAACGGGCAGCTCCGGCCGGCGCTTCGCACCCAGCGCGGCGAGCTGCGGGCGACGACCGTCGTCCTCGCCGGGGAGGCCTACCTCACGCAGCTCCGTCCGTGGCATCGGGCGCTGTTGCCGACCTACTCGCTGATCGTCCTGACCGAGCCGCTCAGCGACGAGCAGTGGGCGACGATCGGCTGGCGGAACCGGGAGTGCGTGGCGTCGTACCGGATCTCGATCGACTACCTGACCCGGACGCCCGACGGGCGGATCCTGTTCGGCGGACGCGGTGCGCCTTATCGCTACGGATCGCGGATCGAGCCCGCCTTCGACCGTGACGAGCGGACCCATGCGATGCTCCGTCGGTTCGTGGCCGACTGGTTCCCGAGCATCGCCGGGATCGGCTTCAGCCATGCCTGGGGCGGCCCGCTCGGCTTCCCGCGCGACTGGCTGCCGACGTTCTCCTACGATCCGCGGACCGGGATCGCCTCGGCCCGTGGCTACACCGGCCACGGCGTCGCGACGGCCAACCTGGCCGGGCGCGTGCTCGCCGATCTCATCACCGGGGCCCGGACCGAGCTGACCGAGCTGCCGCTCGTGAACCACCGCTCGCCGAGCTGGGAGCCAGAGCCGTTCCGCTGGCTCGGGGTCCGCTTCGTCCAGGAATCGCTGCTCCGGCTCGACGCCCGGGCCGAGCGAACCGGCCGACCGCCGACCGGGCGGAGCCTCGCCGAGCGTCTCGCCGCCCGCTAGCCTCGGGTACCGGGGCCTCAGCGGCCGCGGATCGCCTCGGGGGCGGCCACGTGGTCGGCCCAGCGATGCTCCGGCTCGTAGCCGAGCAGCTCCCGGGCATGATCGATCGCCAGGAGCGACTCGCGGCCCTCGATCGGGCGCCGGAGCGGGACGTCCGGGAAGACCTCGGCCAGCAGGTCGGCGCTCGGCTGCGGCATGACCGTGTCGGCGGCCGCGACGATGCAGACCTCCGCGCCCGCCACGTCCGCCTCGAGGGCCCGGCGAACGGCCTGGGCGACGTCGCGCACGTCGACGTAGCCCCACAGGTTCCACTTGCGCAAGCCGGGCGTCGGCCCAGTAGTCGGGGAAGGCGAGGTAGTCGTCGGGCTCCATGATGTTCGAGATCCGGAAGCCGACGAACGGGACCCCCGACCGCCGCGCGAACTGGCCGGCCAGGGTCTCGCCGGCCAGCTTCGACAGCGCGTACGAGGTCTCCGGCCGCGGCTCGATCGTCTCGTCGACCGGGGCGAACAGCGGCGGGGTGTCGAACGGCAGCCCGAGGACCGTCTCGCTCGACGCCCAGACGACCCGGCCGGCACCGGCCGCCACCGCCGCGGCGAACACGTTGTAGGTCGACATGAGGTTGACCCGGAACGTCTCGCCTTCGGGGCGGAGCTCGGGTGCCGGGATCGCCGCGAGATGGACGACCGCATCCGCACCGCGCAGGACATCGTGGGTCTGACCGAGGTCGGTCAGGTCGGTCACGACGCACGACCCGTGCGCGCTGCCGTCACGGGTCAGGTCGACATTGAGGACGTCGTGGCCGTGCTCGCGGAGGTCGCGCACGACCCAGCGGCCGGCCTTGCCACTCCCGCCGGTCACGACGATCCGCACCTCAGCGGCCGGCCTTGAACGGGTACACGACCCAGCGGTCGGTTGCGGCCGCGAAGTGATCGGGCGTCGCCGGCACGACCGACCGGCGCGGCTTGTAGTGGACCACCGCCGTCGTCGGGATGCCGCCGGCCCGACGCACCCGGTCGGTGACGGCGTGGATCGTGGCGCCGCTGTCCCAGACTTCGTCGACGATCAGGATCCGGCGGCCGTGGAGGAGCGCGTCGGACGGGAACTGCAGGAAGAACGGTTCCGGTCCGGGCGTGCCGCTGTCGTCGTAGTAGGCAACGGCGGCAACCAGGATGTCCCGGATCCCGAGGCGATAGGCGAGCATCCCGGCCGGGACCATCCCGCCCCGGGTGATCGCCAGCATCGCGTCGGACTCGACCCCGCGGACCTGGTCGGCGAGCGACGCCACGAGCCGGTCGAGGTCGTCCCAGGTCACGATGTCGCGCTCGAGATCGATCAGCCCGGCCCCGCCGGCGATCGCCGGGATGACATGGATCGTCGCGTCCGGCGCGATCGGCTCGTCGAGCGTCCTCGTCCGCTCTCCGTCGACGAACACGTTGATGTGGTCGCGGATCACCGGCCCAGGCTCGCACAGCCGGTCGGCGATCCCGGGCCAGCGGGCCTCGAGCCCGGCGATGACCTCGCCGACGGTGGCACCCCCGATCGTCGTGCGATGCTCGACCCCGGGGACCAGGGCGGCCAGCGAGCGGGGGAGGATGACGGCGGCCATCGGATCAGACGACGATCGCCTCGACCGACCAGATCGGCGGCAGGTTCGGCGCGATCGAGCTCCAGCTCGAGCCGCCGTCGGCGCTCCCGAACAGCTGGCCGGTGCTCGTCCCGAAGTAGACTCCGACCGGGTCGAGCTCGTCGCGGGCCATCGCCTCGCGGAGGACGCCCAGGTAGGCATCTCGCTGGGGAAGACCCGCGTCGCCCCTGATCCAGCTGTCGCCGGCGTCGTGCGTCCGCCACACCGCGGCCCGCCCGTCGGGCATCAGCCGGCCCTGCTCGGGCGGGGTCAGGGGAATGACCCAGGCCGTGTCCGGGTCCCGTGGGTCGGCGACCATCGGAAAGCCGAACTCGCTCGGCAGGCCCGCCGAGATGTCCTGCCAGGTCAGGCCGCCGTCGGCCGAGCGGTACTGGCCGCAGTGGTTCTGCTGGTAGAGCCGCTCCGGATCGCCGGCGGCCATCACGAGCTTGTGGACGCACTGCCCGGTGACCGGCAACGGGTCCGGCATGAAATCGGCCCGGACGCCGGAGTTGCGCGGCTCCCAGGTCAGGCCGCCGTCACGGGTCTCGAACGTCCCGACCGCCGAGATCGCGATCCACATCCGGTCCGGGTCGGTGGGATGGGGCACGATCGAGTGGAGGATCAGCCCGCCGGCTCCGGGCTCCCAGGTCGGCCGGCTCGGATGGTTCGTCAGGCCCTCGACGTGGGTCCACGTCCGGCCGCCATCGTCGCTCCGGAACAAACCGGCGACCCCGACCCCGGCGTACACGCTGCCATGAGCGGCCGTGACGTTCCAGACGGCGCTGATCTTCGGGCCGTCTTCGCCGTAGGTCAGGCCGTCGCTCGACTGGGTCCACGATTGGCCGAGGTCGTCGCTCCGGAAGACGGTCGGTCCGTACCAGGGCGAGCCGCCGCCGGCGTACAGCGTGCCCGTCGCCGGGTCGCGGCTGATGTCCTGGATCGGGTAGCCCTCGCAGGTCGGTCCGCGGACCGTCCACGATCGTCGATCCGCGTCGGACTCGACGATGAAGGCTCCCTTCTTCGTCCCCACGAGGAGCAGCACTCGGTCGGCCACCATGTCCTCCTCGGCTCCAGCGGCAGCCGGGCGGGACGGCTGCAGATGCCTAGGGTAGCGACCTCCGGCCGGCGAAGTTCAGCGGCCCGGCGTCGGTCCCTCGTCGCGGACGGCCACGGCCTCGCTCCGGCTCCACGCGACGCCAGCCTCGACGAGCGTGTCGCGGGCAGGCCACGCTGGGGCGGCCCTGGCGGCAATGCGGCTAGAATCGCGCTGATGGACGACCCCGCCGGCCCATCAAGGCGGCCACGCCGACGCACCTCGAGCGTCGTCGCGGCGACCGCGATCGTGCTGGCCGGCATGGCCCTCGTCGGAGGCGGGCTGGCGACCCGGGCCAAGCCGGCACCATCCGTCGTGCCTTCCCCATCGGTTGCCGCCCAGGCAACGCCGCTGCCGACTCCGGCCGTGACGACGGTCGGCTATCTCGTCCCGCCGGCCGATCTTGCCGACCGGGCCGCGAAGGCGAGCAAGGGGGTCGAGCCGTGGGCGTCGGCGAAGGCGGACCTGTTGAAGGACGCCGACCGTGCGATCCCGCCGGCGCCCCATCCGGCGGCGAGCCTCGACATCCCGGACACCGAGGGTCCGTTCGTCGATGACACGGCCACGGCCTATGGCCTCGCACTGGCCTACTCGGTGACCGGCGACGTGCGTTACGCCGAGGCTGCCCGGGACTACATCATGGCCTGGGTCGGCACCACCAAGCGGCTGCTCAACGTGTGTCCCAACGACGGCGCCTGCCAGACGTCGCTGATCGTCGGCCGGGTCGCTCCCGGGTTCGTGTTCGCCGCCGACCTCATCCGTCCGGCTGGTGTCATGACCGCGGCCGATGAGGCGGCCTTCCGGGACTGGCTGCGTGACCTCATCCTGCCCGGCCTGTCCGAGCGGCCCAGCAACTGGGGCGACGCCGGCAACTTCTCGCGTGCGGTGATCACCGACTACCTCGGCGACACGGTCGGCTTCGCCAAGGCGCTCGACGAGTGGAAGCAGCGGATCGACCTGATCCAGGCCGACGGGCACATTCCCGAGGAGGTTCGCCGCGGCGACGACGGGATGTCCTACACGCAGGAGGCGCTCCAGTACAAGCTGGCAGTCGCCCGGCTGGCGGAGCTCCGCGGGGTCGACCTGTGGACCTACGTCGGCAAGGATGGCGGATCGCTGCGCGGCGCGATCGACATGCTCCGGAGCTACTGGTTCCAGCCCGAGACCTGGCCCTGGGATCCGCACGTCCGGGTCCCGTCGCCGAGCCCGATGTGGGAGATCGCCTACCAGCACTGGCAGGATCCAGCCTGGCCCGAGGTGTTCGCAGGCGATCGGCCGTTCGGGGAGTTCGGTCATGCGGCAATCCGCTGGACGACCCTGACCAACGGGATCCCGATCGAGTAGCCGGCGGCGCTCAGCGGCCGGTGCGCCACCTCAGCCGGGTCGGTGCGTCCCAGCCGGCCGGGATCGTTGCGGCGACCGGATCGACCGTCACGTGGACGATTCCGGACGGCACCCCGAGAGCCGAGAGCGAGCCGCGGCCCGGCGCCACGATGTCGATCACGAGGAGATAGTGGCCAGGTGTGCCCGGGGCCGTCATGGTCAGGTGGACCAGTCGATCCGATCCGGGCGGGACATCCATGGGCGAGCTCGAGCCGTTCGGAACCGGCTCGCCGGCGACGAGAGTGTCGAGCGCCAGCCAGCGAGCGACCACGATCGGCGAGTCAGAGCTCGGGGTCGAGGGCGCGACCGTCGGAGTCGACCGGCAGCGCCCACGGCTCCCTTCCGCTGTTGGCGACGCGGATCGACATCGGGAGCGAGGCGGAGGGTCGAACGGCTGCCGAGTCGACCATGCTGTAGCTCGCCCAGACCGGTCCGGTCACCTGGACCAGCAGGGCTGGGATCCGTGCCTGGGTCGCGGCGTCGACGGCAACCCCGTCACGATCGTGGAGCGTCGTGACCAGCCGGTACAGTCCCGGCCGATCGGGCAGCTGAGCTTCGACGGCCAGCCGACCCTCGACGACCTCCGTCGGCCCGGTCGTGACGACCGTGCCCAGCGTCTCGGGCGCGACGAGGTCGATTGCCGGCGGCGTCCCGGACACGAGCGCCGGGTCAACCGGGAGGCTGCTCGAAGGGAGCGGCCCGCTGGCCTGGATGAGGTCCCAGCGCAGCCCGACCGTGACGTGATCGGGAAGGAGATCGAGCGTGGTTCGCACGAGCGGCAGCGAGACCGTCGACCGACCGCCGGCGATTGGCGCCCGGGCCAGGTCCGGCACGCCGAAGGCTGCCGTCCGGGGGATGACGGTCACGGCCGACCCAGCGGACGTGCCGCCCGGCGACAGCGATCGATGGCTCGCAGCGGCGAGGACGCCGGACGATCGGACGCCTGGTCGCGCGGCAAGCGACCGGTTGTAGCCGTCACCGATCGTGGTCCGGATCGAGCATCACCACCCGGCCCGGAGCCCGAGCGCTGTCGACCTGTACGACGTGGTCGTGGAACGTCGGTGCCGACGTCCAGATCCTTTCGATGCTCGCATCGGAGCGGAAGATGGCATCCACGTAATAGGCCGGACCCGAGTGGGCCTCGGCGATGACCGCGGCGGCCCCGGCAGCTAGCCATCCAGCTGCGTAGTTGTCGGCTCGCTGGATGGCAACCGAGAGGGTCGGCTCGGGACCGCCGGGCTCGGGGTTCCCGCTCGCGTAGCAAAGGTGGCTGAGCACCACGACCGCCCCCGGAGCGAGGTGGACAAGCTTCGCCAGGTAGCTCTCACCGAAGTACTGATGAGCGTCGTCCCCGCGGCCGGCGATCGGGTTCAACCCGAGACCGTTCTGCGTCGGCGGATATGGCTGATCCCGGTACGGCGACGGCCAGCCGTTGCCGTGGCCGAGGTAGACCACCAACGACGCGCCCTGGAGGGCCCGGCGCACCCGAGGCCAGGTCGCGTTCGGCGAGTAGACCGTGACGACCTCGTTCGCGTGCCGGCGCGCGACGCTCGCGGCCTCGTCGGCCAGGCTCCGGTAGTAGTCGGTCAGCGAGCCGACCGGGCCGACGACGATCGCGACCTTGGCGTTCGTGCGCGAAGCCCCCCGGACGGCGGCGCCTCCGGCTCCAGGCACCACGGCCAGCGCGATGATCGTCGCCACGAGGATCGCTGCGACCATCGTCGTGCCATGCCCGCGGATGCGAACCTTCGATCTGTCGGTCGCGGTCATCGGCCGATCCACGATCCACGACTCGAGACGAACCGGTCGACGAGGATCGCTCCGCGCATCCCGGAGGCCAGGCCGGCCGACGGCCCCAGTCGGACCGACTCGATCCGGTATGCGTGGGTGTCAAGCCCGCCCCGGCTCGTGGCGGCGAGGCCGTCGATCCACAGCCGAAGACGGCTCGACCTCGCCGCCGACCAGCCGATCTCGATGGCGTGGGCGCCGCTAGCGATCCGCACCCAGCGGGTGAAGGACGTCCCGCCGCTGCGTCGCGCTCCCGCTCGGATCCAGCAGCCGCTCGTCGTCCGGCGGTATTCGAGCGAGAGGACGGTTGTGCCCCGTCCGTCACGACCGGCGAACAGGACGAATTGCGCGTCCGGCCGTCGACGTCTTGCGCGGGTCGAGGGTGAACCGCGCGTGGTAGACCCGTTCCGCATGCGGGCTGGTGTCCGTGACGTAGGCGGGGGACGACCCGAGGATCGTGGCCGTGAGACCGAACTGCCCGGCGGTGGCGGCCGTCGGGACCACCCGGAGCCGGGCGGTCCCGGTCGCCGAGCTCCACCTCGAGAGATCCGCCGTCTCGAATCCTTCGGCGAACAGGCCATCGGTGGGCGTCACCTCAATCGCCGCCGAGCGCGGGCTGCCCCAGTTTCCCGCCGCGTCGCGCGCGCGGACACTCACGATCCGTTCGCCGAACGTTGGGCCGGCAGGGATGACCGCGCCGACATTCTCCGTCGACCCGTCGAAGGCGCCGTCGCTCGGAACCATCGCGTCGCCCGAGCCCTCGCCCGGATCCGGTCCGCTGAACCACTCGGCGGCGCCGATTGGAGCGCCGCCGGTGTCGGCGGCGGTCGCCTCGAGGCTGATCGACGTCGTGCCCTGCGACGGATCCGGCAGGCCGTGGATTGCCCCGATCGCCGGGCCCGTCCGGTCGACGATCAGCACGCTGGACGACAGGGACCCCCAATTGCCGGCCGCGTCGTGCCCGCGGACCAGGATCTCGTGGGTGCCTTCCGAGAGCGCCGCCTGGTCGGCCGCGGTCAGGCTGACATTGGCCGTGCCGAACACCGCGCCGGATCCAAGCGACATCGGCCTGCCGCTCCCCGGCGGTCCGACCGCGTCGATCCAGAGTTCGGCCCCGTCGACAACCGTCCCGCCCGTCATTCGATCGTCGACCACGGCACTGACCAGGACGTCCGCGAGGCCGTTCGACGGGTTCGGAGCGACGGTCGGCTGATCGACGACGGGACCCACCTGGTCGCCTTTCTGGGTTGGACTGGCCGTCGGCGTGGGCGTCGGGGTGGGTGACGCGAGGAGCCGGTCGTAGGCAGCCAGGACGTCGATCCGACCCGCGCCGAACGTGTCGTCCGGCCCGCCGGGTCCGAGGTCGGTGGCCGAGCCGACGAGCGCCGCCTCGAGCTCATCCACGGTCGCCGCCGGCAGCGCGCCCCGGAGCAGGGCGATCGCTCCCGTCACGTGCGGAGCCGCATACGAGGTACCCGAGCCGCTGCCGTACAACCCGAATCGGTCGCTCGTCCTGATGTCGACCCCCGGTGCCACGACCGTCGGAAACGTCGCTGGGATCGCTCGACCACAGTCACTTGGGCCGCGACTCGAGAACCCAGCGATCGCGTCGCTGCCGTCCACGGCTCCAACCGCGAATGCGCTCGGGTTGTTGGCCGGGCTGGCCGACGTGGACCCGCCCGGCCCGAAGTTCCCGGCGGCGAAGACCGGCACGATCCCGGCCTCGACGAGGGCGGCGAGATCCGGTTCGAACGAAAGGTCGCACGAGGGGGCACCGATCGCCCAGGAGGCGTTGACGACATCCGGGGCATCGTCGGTGAGCGGGTTCGCGTCCGGGTCGAGCACCCACTGGAAGGCCTGGTGGATCCCACTCGACGACGCGACGCCGCTGTCGTTGAAGATCTTCGCCGCGATCCAGTGGGCGGCGGGCGCCACCCCGATCGAAGTGCCGCCGGTCGACCCGCCGACCGAGATGCCGAGCGTCTGCGTCCCGTGACCATTGAGATCGGCGGGCGTCGTGGGATGTTGACCGGATGGATCGAACCAGCTGTTTGATCCCCCTCGCCAGGCGGCTGCGAGATCCGGGTTCGCCAGGTCGACGCCGGTATCCAGGCTGGCGACCAGCGCGCCGCCACCCCGCTCGCCGATCGCCCACAGCTGGGGCGCGCCGATCTGGACGAGGTTCGCCTCGATCGGTGGGGAGGCCGCCAGATATGACCTCGGGCTCGGGAGCGGCGATCGACGAGTCGACCGAGATCCAGCGGACCTCGGGTCGAGCGGCGAGCTCGCGGATGACGCGCGGCGTGGCGGTCACGGCAACCGCGTTCACGATCCACAGCGGCGTGACGGACCGAACGTCGGTCGAAGCGTGCCGCCCGAGCGCCAGGCGGACGCCGGCTTGACCGACGTCGGCCGTCCGTTTCAGCGCTCCGACCAGCGCCCGGCGGCGGGCCCGCCGATCCGCACTCCGAATGGCCCGCGGATCGACTTGGTCGCGAAGCGTTGCGATGACCGGCAGGCGGTCGCCGGGAGCCAGGCCGGTGAGGCGCCCCTCAAGGACCGGGTCGATGGTGCCGGCCGGTGCGGCACCCGACGTTGCGGGTGGCGCGATCCCGGCGACCGGACTGGCGGTCGCGCCGAGGAGCACGACGAGCGCAAGCGCGACCGCCCCTCGGCGACCCGGGCTCATCCGCGTCGACCAGAGCTCATCCCGGCCATCCCTCGAGCGTCCCGACGGGGCTGGGTCCGCGGGCTGGCTCGGGGATGGCCGGGACGCGTGCCCGACGGTAGCCGGCGTACGCCAGGACGGCCGCGAGCAGGATCGTGCCCAGGAGGGCGGCGGCCGTGAGGATCGGCGAGAGCGGCTCGTCGGAGACGACGATGCGGCGCGGGGTGACCGGGACAGCGGAAGGAACCACGGTCCACGGTGTCGTGAGCCTGGCCGGCGGCAGGCCGGGGCGGTCGATCGTCACCTTGACCGACCAGTCGCCCGGAGCGGTGATCGAGTCGCCGGCAAGCTCGTAGCGCCCGTTCCCGATCGGCCGGGCAACGAGCTCGGATACGTCGCCGGCCCCGTCCGGCGGGACGACGGCAACTCGGACCTCGCCGATCGGGGCCGGAGCCGGGCGCCGGGTGTCGTGGATCCCGATCGTGACGAAGTTGCGGCCAGGACGGTTCGGGCGCACGTTCGACGAGGACGAGGAGGTCGTCGGCCTGTCCCGAGGTGGTCGTCGGCCGCGCGGCGGCCGGGATCGGGTCGTACTCCGGTCCGCGGGCCGGCGGCGTCACTCCGAGCACGGCCACGACCGCGATCACCGCGACCGCAACGGTCATCTCGGCGGCGATCGAGCGGGCCGGACGGCGGGCGGACAGCCAGCCGGCGGCCCGGGCGGGCAGGCGACGCTCGATGGCGCCGCGCAGACCTGGATGGGTCGTCAGGGCGTTCCGCAGGCCGAGGATCGCCACGATCAGGACGAGCCCGAGCTTGACGATGAGGACCTGGCCGTACGGGCTCAGGAACAGCGCGTCAATCGAGGCGACGAGCTGACCGGTCGCGAACAGGCCCGTGACGACGATCGCGCCGAGGCTGGCCGCGGCGACGAACCCGAACCGTCGGACGATCAGCAGGGCGACCGAGCGACCGCTCTGATCCACTCGGGCGAGCGGCAGAACCGTGAGCACGAGCGCCACCAGCCCGCCGACCCAGATCGCGGCCGCCAGCAGGTGCACCGTGCCGACCAGCAGACCGAGGGGAAAGGCGATCACCGACGCGAGGTGGGTCGCCTCGGCTTCCGATACCGCGAGCAATCCGACGAGCCCGAGTGACGCCACCGACTCGGCGGCCGACGGCCGTCGGATCGGGACTCGCGTCGTCCAGGCGGTGAGTCCCACGAGCGCCGCGACGATGACGATTCCCGCAATCAGGTCGACGGCGAACCCGGTCTGAAGCAGGCGGAGTGGTCCTGCGCCGGGTACGTCGACCTGCGAGGCCTGGACGACAATCCGAAGCGAGCCCGCGACGAGCGCTGCGCCACCGGCCGCCATCGCCAGTCGCGCAAGGCGCCGGCGGGCAGACGCCACGGCGCGGAGCGACCCGCTCACGTCCGACCAGGCAAACGTCGGCAGGCCGACGTGGAGCAGCACGACGGCACCGATCAGGATCGACAAGCCAAGCAGGTCGGCCCAGCGCGCGACGACTTCGACCGCTCCGATCAGGGTGGGCCCCGCGCTCGCGACCGCGACGGCGGAGGACGCCGCAGTCCCAATCCCGAAGACGAGCGTGCCCGTCGACGGATGGAGGTCGTCGTTGGAGAGGACCCTCCACGAGACGCGGTATGCGTCGGCCGGCAGGCTGGGGAGCTCGAGGACGATGACCGACGAGCTGCCCGGCTCGGCGATCGACCCTGACCGGGATCGGCTGACCTGATGAGGCGACCAGCTCCACGGTCGAGAGATCGGCGGCGACGGCCTGGGTGAAGACGAGCCGGATCCGCTCCGGCGCCTGGGTCAGAACCGAGCCATCCGCCGGGTCTGCGCCGAGAAGCAGGGCGTGGCCGAGGACCGGCGCCGCCGCGGGGCCAAGGAGCGCGATCAGCAGTGCGAAGGCGCTGACGACCCTCAGGCCGGTCCGCCGTCCCACCTCACTGGGCCACGACATGCGCGAGCTCCAGCTTGCCGAACACCACGGTGACCGACAGCCCTGGCTTGATCGCGCCTTGCGTATTCCGGTAGAGCATGAACCCGGTCCGACCGGCGGCGACGGCGTGCTTGGCCGTCATCAGCGCAGCCGAGCGAACCGTGACGCCGGTGCTCTCGACCCGGAGGACGGGAACGTTCGCGACGTCCTGCATCATCGCCAGCGCACGATCGCTGTCGAGGACAAGGAAGCGCATCTCGACGAGGCCGCCGTCTGCGGTGACCGCGACGTGGGTGATCCGGATCCCCAGGCTGCCTCGATGGCCGGGCTCGTGGGGACGGCTCCGTCCGCCGCGGGCGCCGATGCGAGCCAGCGGACCGCGAAGAGAGAGGCGGCCGTCGTCGCGATGACGGCTACCGCGACGACGAGCCACCTTCTGGCCAGTGCCGGCGCTTTGGGCGCCGACACCGGGACGATCTGATCCATGCTTGAACCTCCCAGCCCTGAACGTGTCTGCCTAGGGTCCGATGCGCGAGCCCTTGGTCGAGACGAATTCGTCGAAGTACTCGGCCTGGCCGCTGCCGCTCGCGCTCGTCCCAAGGCGGACGTTCTCGAGCCGGAAGCGATGGGTATCGAGTCGGCGCAGCGTGCGCTTGACCTTGCCGTCGATCGACAGGGAGAACGTCGCCCGCTTGCCGGACTTCCAGGCGATCTCGATGGCGTGGGGGCCATCCGAAATTGCATACCAACCGGTCGAGGTGAGGCCGCCCGGTCGCCGGACGAGGGCCCGGATCGCCCAGGCTCCGCCGCCAGCGCTCGTGCGTCGCGCTTCGATCCGGAAGAGCTGCGTGCCGCTGCCCGTCCGACCATCGAAGATGGTGTGGGCGCCGCGGATCGACCCATTCGGGTCGTACCAGAAGCGGGCCCGATAGCTCGCCTCCCGGCGTGGGCTCTTGTCGACGACGAAGCCGGCGCCCGCTGCCGGATCGACCCGGAGGCCGATCGTCGAGCCCTTCAGGGCAGCGGCGGGGTCGGCGAGGGCGCTGCCGCCGACCGCCGACCAGCCGGCCACGCCGGACTCGAAGTTCTGGACGAAGATCGTGTCGGCGGCCGGAAGGATGTTCTGCACGTCGATGGTCGTGTCCGCGCAAGCACCCCAGTTCCCGGCCGAATCGCGGCTGTGGACGCTGATCGTGTGGATACCTTGCTGGAGCGCGACGTCGATCGTTCCAGAGAGCCCGACGGTGACCGCCGCCGGCACGGTCAGGGTCATCGCCTGGCCCCCACCGTTGAGGCAGGCGGCATCGACGAACCATTCGGCTCCGACGACGTCGGATCCGCCGGTAGCGGTGTCGTCGCCGGTCGCGCCGATCGCGACGCCAAAGCTCTCAGGCGGCAGCGCGTCGCTGAGGGCCAGCCCGGTCGTGGCCGGCCCGTCGGTGTCACCGGCGAGGCCAGCTCCGACGTTGATCAACGCCAGCATGCCGCCGAAGGCGACGATCCCGCCGGTCGACGCACCCGCGTTGTCGGTGTGGCCCGCGGCGCTCTGGATCGCCAGCCGGGTGCCTGCGGCGCCCGCCGGGATCGTGGCGACCGCATCGAGGGTCGCCCCGGCCGGGATCGTCTCGGCGACGACCTCGTACGGGTAGGTGAAGGGGTGACCGTCGCCGGCGACGATGGTCTGGTGCATGCCGAGCACGCCGACGGACTGGTTCTCGAGCCCGGCGTTGACATAGCGGAGGAGGACCCGACTGCCTGCGGCCGCCGAGATCTCCGGGATGTCAGGGTGCGCCTGGCCGTTGAACAGCCAGTACGTCGGGTGGTACTCGCGCATGTCGAAGCCCGCGGGCGCAGCGTGGAGGGCCGTGTCGATCTCGCTCACCACGAGGAGCTCCTCGGTGCCGAAGTCGCTGGCCGCGTCGCCATAGCCGGAGGACGGGTCCGACGTCGGACGGACGACCATGGCGCCGTACAGCCCCATCGCGACCTGCTTGGCGCCGTCGGCTGTCGGGCCGGCCTCGTATAGGAAGGTCCCCGGTGTCAGACCGGGCAGGTCATACGCCTTCGAACCACCGGCGGCGGCCCCGACCGTGTCGTCCGCGATCTCGTCGTGGCCCGGGAAGGCCAGCGACGACGCGTCAGCCAGGTCGTTGTGGAGGACGATGTGAAGGGTCTCACCGGAGTTCGCGACGAGCGTTGGACCGGGCAGCTGGGCGGAACCGCTCGGCGCCGCGCTCGTGCCGAGCGCGTACCCCCAGATGTCGACCGGGCCGGCGCCCGGCAGGCTGAGGGTGCCCGTCTCGGCCCACAGGTGGCAGGTCCGGGTGGACCCCGACAGGGTGCAGGTGGCAGCCGGGAGTGGACCGGCACCCGGGCCGCCCACCGCGGCCGCCGCACCGGCAACCGCTGGCCGAGAGCTGCCGAGCACGGGGCTCGCCAGGAGCGACCCGAGGATCGCGATGGTGGTCGCGGCCGAGGCGACCGTCAGGCTTCGCGCACGCATGGCGTGTCTCTCCTTCGTCGTCACGTCAGCAACCGCCTGGTGGATCGATCCGGATGAGCGTGAGCATCCCGCCGAAGCCGGCGCCGTAGTTGGTCGCCTCGTTGAGGGCGTGGCTATGGGCGACGTGGTAGTACTCGCCGCACTCGTTGTACGAGGTGATACCCGTCGGGAGCTCGTCCTGGACGCCGAGGTACGGGCTCCCGCTGTACCAGGTCGCGTCGTCCTTGTAGGTGATGTTCTGGGGCTGCGGGATCGTGACCGGGATCGGGTTCGTCGTCGGGTTCCAGTCCTTCCGACGTCGGTGCCAACTTGAAGGTGGACGTCCCAGGTCTGCCCGGCCCCGACCAGGACCGTGAACTTCTCGTACGACAGGTCCTCGCCGGCATCGGCCTTCGAGCAAGCGGCCGTCGCGGGCGATGACGCGGCCGTGGTTGCCGTGCGGGTGGAACGGGTGGTTGAGCGATGCCGACGTTCAGGTAGCGGATCAGCGCCGGATCGGGATTGCCCGCGGCGTCGTACGGCTCGATGTGGACGAGCGCGCTGTACGGCTGGTTCGGCAGCCACGCCGCGTCCGTTTGGCGCGATCGTGTCCGGGAAGCTCCGCCCGTTGATCATCCAGTAGCGCGGGTGGTAGGTGGTGCCGTCGTACGCCTGCCCACGCTCGATCGCCTGGTGGAGGTCTGGATCGACCTCGGAGAAGCAGCATCGTGTACTCGGTGCTGGCCTTGAACTTCGGTCGCGACGCGTCATAGGCCTAGTCGGGGTTGCCATGTCGGCCGGACGACGAGCGCGCCGTAGAGGCCCATCTGCACCTGCTTGGCCGGATCGGTGCCGCTCTCGTAGATGTACGTCCCGGGCTCGGCGGCGGTGAACGTGTAGGTCACCGAGCCGCCGTCCGGCTGCGGCCGGCTGGACGAGCGAGGTGACCTCGCTGCCGCTCGAGCTGCGGCTCGGCCGGGGCGCCGTCCGCCTGGACTCCGGTCTGACCCGGGAAGACGATCGAGACGGGCTCGGCCAGGTGTTGTCAGGGTGACCGTGACGTCGTCGCCCTGGTTGACGCAGAGCGTCGGCCCGGGCAGCTGGAAGGCGGTCGAGCCCGAGTCGCTGTAGCTCCACATGAAGATCGTGTTGCCGTCAGGGATGCTGACGTAGCCCGACGTGGCGTGCAGCGTGAAGCTCGGCGTCGGGCTGGCATCCGACGTACAGCACGATCCCGGACGCCGGAGGGGCGGCCGCGGTCGCGGCTCCCGCCCCCGACATCGTCGACATCGCGAGCGTCGCGGCGGCAACGAGGCCCAGCCGGCGTCGCGTGGAGGTGAGTCGAGTCATCGTCGCATCTCCTCGTGCCATCAGGCCGGGTTCGTGTTGGGTGCGGTCTGAGGTCCGAGGGTTCCCGTCGGGAAGACGTGGATCTCGGTCATCTGACCCCCGGGACCAGCCTCGCCCGGGTTGTGGAGGTAGGCGAGGTTGCGGTTGTAGAGGAGGATACGTCGTCTCGCTGCCAACGTCCGGCGCCGTGAACGATCGCGTCGACGCTCTCGCCCGGACCGATGTAGACGGTGTTGGTCAGGTAGCTCAGGTCCGTTCCATCGCGGCCGTTGAGGTAGGTCGCGTCCTTGCCGACGACCCGCATGGTCGAGGCCGTCGATCGTCATCGCGTGCTGCTGGAAGCCCAGGTTGACGAAGCGAAGGAGGACACGGTCCCCGCTGTTCGCGTGGACCAGCGACGAGATCGGCTTGTACTGGAGTTCGTCGTGGCCGGCAGGGGCAATGAGGTCGCCGCCCGGATCCGTACCACCGCCCGGCCCGACTAGGGTGTCCGGCTAGGAGCGCCCGTTGAGGAACCACAGGTCGGGGTCGTAATCCGTCCAGTCGTGCTCCTGGATGTGGGCGCCCTCGTAGTGCTCCTGCGCCCAGCCCTCGCTGAGGAACATGCCCCACTCGCGGTCGTAGGCGGTCGAGCGCGGGGAGGATGGCGCCACGCCGTCGTTGTAGACGTACTTGCCGGCCGGGATCGAACCGCCGCCGGCGTTCTGGGCCGGCCGGACGAAGATGATCCCGGTCATGCCCATGGACACGTGCTCGATGTCCTCGAAGTGGCAGTGGTACATGTACGTGCCGGGGTCGTGCGGTCGGTAGAAGTACGTGAAGTTCGCGCCCGAGCGGGACGGCGACCGACATCTCCGGGACGCCGTCGAACAACGGAAGCGCGTTGCCGGAAGCCGTGCCAGTGGATCGTGTGGGAGTCGGTCAGATCCGGTCGGACCGACAGGCCCAGGTTCGTCAGGTTGATCTGGACGTCATTGGCCAGGGCCGGCTCGTACTCGTCGACCCACAGCTGGGGCGCCGACGCCTGGAACTTCCCGCGCTGGGCCTGGACCTGGGTCGGCGTAAGACCGCTGACGTTCCGGAACCCGAAGCCCCACATCGTGAACGGAGGCGGAGCGAGGGGATCCGGCAGGAACGGCGCTCCCGGAGTCGGCCCGGCGACGCTGCCGCGAGCGAAGGTGAAACCGTCGGTTGCGGCGAGCGAGATGTGCTGGGTACCTGCGGCGGCGACCCGCGGAGCGGAGACGCCGGTTGGCAGGCCACGGAGGAGAGTGGCCCCGGCTGCCCCCGCCGCCGCGAGTCCGGTGAGCTTCATGAACGTCCGACGGTCGAAGCGCCGATCGAGCATTCGCATGGTCATCGTGGTCGTCTCCGGGTTGTGTGGGGTGTGGTGGTTCGATCGCATCTCGCCCTCACTTCCCGATGTAGGTGTTGCGGGTCGACATGAACCCGTCGAAGAAGAGGGTTCCTCGGCTGGCCTTCGGCACCGACCCGACGAGCCCGAGTCGGACCCGGTCGAGCCGGAGACCCCTGGTATTGCCGGTGACCGCGTTCTTGCCCTTCCCGTCGAGGTAGAGCCGGAGGTAGCCGGTCGAGCTCGCCTTCCAGGAGATCTCGATCGCGGTGGCTCCGTTCCGGATCCGATACCAGGCCGAGCTTCGCTGTTGGCCATTGCGGAGCGTCAGGACCGCGCGGACCTGGTACTTGCCGTCGTGGCGTCGGTACTGGACCTGGAACAGGGACCTTCCTGTGGCCGGCTTGCCGACGAAGATCGTCTGCTGGCCGCTGCCCGTCCTGGCGCCATTCGGATCGAAGTAGAACCGGGCGTGATAGGTCGACTCGGCGCTCGGACTCGCGTCGGTCACGCCGGCCTCTCGGCGTCCGACGACCTTCACCGACATCCCCTGCGTCCCGAGCAAGGCCGCCGCCGGGTTGAGCTTCGCCTGGCTGGCTACCGCGACTGATGTCCACGGTGGGACGAGCGTCGGGCCCTCGAAGTCAGACTCGAGGAGGACCAGCGGCACGGTGTGATCGACCGCGATCGTGATGGTCGCGACCGGTCCCCAGTTGCCGGCTGACTCCTGGGCGCGGAGGTTGACGAGGTGATCGCCCGCGCTCCATGCCGAGGTGTCGATCGTGGCGCTCGCCGAGGCCGTTGGGCTCCCAAACGTCCCGCTCAGGGGCGTTCCGGCGCCGGCGCCCGGGTCGGGGGCCTCGAACCACTCGACTGCACTGATGTTCGAGCCACCGGTTGATACGTCGCTGGCGTCTGCGCCGAGACTCGTCGAGGCATTCGCCGGGTTCGGCGTAGCGAGCAAGTTGCTGACCATCGGACCGAGGAGATCGGACACCGGGCCGGGCTGTTCGTCCGCTCCGACATCGAACGCGGTGCCGGTCGGTCGGCCGGCGGTGTCGATGTCGACCGTCGGCGCGTTCGTGCCGCTCTTGGTCGAGGCACCCGCGTCGACCGCCGGCGAGCCGGACGTGACGTGGTAGTCGCCCATCAGCGACGGCGGCAGATCCGCCGAGACGATCAGGTTGTAGATGAACGCTGCACCCGCCCGCCAGGGCAGGAAGTCGACCGACACCGCGTAGGAGTCATCGACGATCACCGGGTTGGCCCCGATCTGGTTCGACGCGTCGGGCGCGATGACAGAGTTGGTGTTCTCGTTGAGGACCGAGTTCGTCGGATGGAGCGGGCCCAGGGCATCGACGACGCCCATGTCCCACAGGGTGATGTCACCAGGCCCGGCGGTGCCGAGACCATCGACGCGGAACGTGTTGCCGTCGATGACCCGGTTGCCCGCCCGGTTGTCCCAGAAGATGTTGTTGAACATCAGCGGGTCGCCGTACTCTGCGTGCCCGGGCGACAGCTCGGCCTGGAGCAGGACGCTGTTGCCGGAGTCGGACAGCCCCGCCGGGGCGGCTGGGGCCGGCCCGTTCGCCACCCCGGCCGTCTGGGCCGTCGCCGTGGTCAGGTTCTTCATCACCGTGTTGTTGAAGAACCTGAGGTTCGTGGTGTCGTCGAGCGCGACGCCGCCACCCTCATGGGCCGCAACGTTGTTCGCGATGATGTTGTTGTAGGCGTTGATCTGGTGGTCGCCGGCCATCAGGAACCGCAGGCCGCCGCCGTCGTCGTCGGACAGGTTGCCCTGGACCACGTTGTTGAAGATGTCGACCCTGCCCGAGCCTGGGGACAGGAGGTTGACGTCCGCTTGGGCCTCGCCGGCGACGATGATCCCGCCGCCCTCGTCGTAGGCACGGTTGAACCAGATCCGGTTGTCGTGGATCGAGCTGGTCGGATGGGCCGCGGTCGGGTTACTCAGGCCGTAATGGCTGAGGCCGCCGCCGTACTCGGCCGAGAAGTTGCCGCAGATGTCGTTGTGGTCGACCTCGTAGCCGTTCGTGCCGTCAAACAGGCCGACTCCGCCAGCCAGGTTCGATCCGCCGTTGGCCACGATCCGGTTGTGGGCGATCCGGAGGTTGTCGTTGTGCTGGTTGCCGACGTTCGGGGTGCCGACCCGGATGGCCGAGCCGTAGGCGCCACCGTTGCTCACGAGCACGTCGTTGGTGATCTGAAGGTCCCGGGCGTAGGCGTTGACGAAGATGCCTCCGCCCTGGACCGGATAGAACGGCTGGTTGCTCGGGTAGCCGAATTCGTCACCGTTCTTGATCGTCAGGCCGTCAATCGACGCCTTGAACGACGACCCGAACTCACCGTCTCGAGCGAGAACGTAGACGACCTGGCCCTCGTAGATGGCCTGATTGCCGTCCCAGCCAAGGCCGGACTGGAGGTTCTCGACCCGGTCCTGCCAGGCCGCGAAGTTCGTGGTCGCGAAACCCAGACCGTTGAGGATCGAGCCGAGCACGTAGCTGCCATCCGAGCGAACGCCGCCGGGGCCGACGCCCTGGAGCTTTACCGGTGCGTGGATGACGACGCTCTCGTAGAAGTCGCCGAGCGGTGTGAACTGGCCGGGCGTATTCGGGTAGACCACGACCACGCCGTTGTTGCCGACGGAGGCATCGATCGCGGCCTGGACGGTCGGGTAGGCGTGGCCCGGCCCGACTTCGTAGATCGGCGGGTTGTAGCCAATGCCGGTGACGTGGTAGGTCAGGCCGTTGATCGTCGACAGGCCGCTGTCGGCGGTGATCGAGAGCTGGTGCGGCCCGACCGGGACGCCGGACACGGTGGCGTGAATTCGCGGTCGCTCCACGAGTCAATCGTGATCGCGGTCCCGTCGAGGTCGACGCTGCCGCCGCCCTGGCTGGCGCCGAACTGGTCGCCCTGGATGACGATGCTTGCGCCGGACGCGCCATACGGCGTATCGACGGCGAAGAGGACCGGACGGTTCGTCTCGACCTTGCACTCCGACGGATGGGTCGTCTGCTCGCCCGGAACCTCGATGACCGGAGCCGTCGGCATGAGGGCGACATCGGCCAGCAGGGTCAGACCCGGCCAGAGCTGCCAGTCGGACTCGAGCGTCCGGTACTGAGGCTGGTAGTCCGGGTTGGGCTGGCCGGGGGTTCCTGGGTCGTTGCCGACCAGGCGGTACACGCCAGGGCAGGGACCGGCCGGCAGCGGGCAGTTGTAGCTCGCGGTCGAGGGGAGGAGGACCTCGAAGAAGCCGTTCGGGTCCGAGTGCATCGTCGTGACCAGATGGCCCGCGTAGTCGTAGATGCCGATCGGCGCGTTCGGGACGCCGGCCTTCTCGCCGAAGTAGAACTCCTTCGGGTTCGTCCCCAGTGCGAGGTCCTCGACGACGGCGCCGTAGAGCCGACCCGGGGGCGGAACGGAGGCGAAGAAGAAGAAGCTCGGGGCGATCGACTTGCCGTTCTGGACCGGGACGAGCCGGGTGTCGCAGAGCGGCTTGCTCAGCCCTTCGTACGGGCTACCGCCGCCGTCGGCGAAGCCGGGGTTGTCGGTCGCGTCCGAACCGTCGACGCCCGAACCGGCCACGTCGACGACGTGGAGTGCGCCGGCGCACGGCGGGGGCGGAACCTGCGGCGTGAACTGGTTACCGTCGAAGACGTTGACGTCCTCTTCGCGGACGATCTGGAACTTCGGCTTGCCGAAGGCGTCATCCGGGCCCACGACCTCGACCAGGTAGTCGGCCGGAGTAAGGGCTTCGAAGTCGGCTCCATTGCAGACGGGAGCGGACGGATCGGTGTCGTCGATGGTCCCGTTGAAGCAGCCGTCGCCGAAGCCGTAGTTGCCGTTGACGAGCGTGAACTCGGAATCGGCCCCACCCGGGGTCGTGTCCTCGGTCGGGCCCGTCTTGATCTGGTTGCCCATGAGCGGCGACTCGATGCACTGGTGACCGCCGGTCGTATCCGCCATGAACGGGAAGTCGATCTCGGCACCGACGCCGCCCTCGGACGGCGGCGCGCCGCGAGCGATGCAGTCCGTCGGACGGACGAACTCCTCGGTGATATAGGTGTTGAGGAGGTGGCCGTGGGCGTATGACCCGTCCGGAGCGAGCTCGTAGTGGTTGGCGGCATCGCACGGCGTGCCGCTGTTCGTCCCGCATGGAACGGGCAGGTACAAGTTGACCCGCATGCCGGGGATGCCGGGCTCGTAGTCCTCAGCCGCAGCCAGTCGCGGATCGAGCTCGTTGCGAGTGACCGCGTAGACGACCTCGCCGACGATGCCGCCGTTCGTGCCCGGGTCGTACGGGATGACGCCCCAGTCGACCCGCGACTTGAGGCCGTCCTGGTTGAGGACGGACAGGTCGACGCCGGCGCCGAGGCGGGTGGTCTCCGGACCGTTGTCGGCCTTGTAGGTGACGCCGGTCGTCATGAACAGGTCGTTGTAGGCCTCGAGGACCGTGAAGTAGCCGTACGGGTAGACCTGCTCGAAGAGATAGTGGCCCTTCGAATCGGTCGTCGCGGTCTTGCTGCCGGCGTCCACGATGGCGTTGTCGCGCGACTTGAGCGCGACGCCGAAGCCGGCCAGGCCGGGCTCTCCGGCGTCCTGCCTGCCGTTGCGGTTCGTGTCGACGAAGACGGTCCCCTCGACCTTGCTGAACCAGTGCGACAACGCGAAGTCGCCGATGTCGACGACCTCGTTGTCGCCGACCACGGCGGTCGTGATCCCGAGCAGCAGGTTCTGCGCCTCGTCCCACATCGAGATCGAGTACGTGCTCGGCGGCACGTTCGGGATGTCGAAGACGCCATTTGTCGACCGAACGGCGTAGACGAGCAGCTCGTCGCCGCCCCGCTGCAGGTCGTTGAGGGCGATCCAGGCGTTATGGACGGGGCCCTCGTCGGTGTCGCCGCCGGCCGGCGGCAGGTAGGACTTCGTCGAGCGGACAGCTCCCTTGATCTCGCCGCAGTTCGATCCGCACGGGAAGAGGAACGTGCTCCTTGGCTTGACGTAGCCGATGGCCGCGACGGCGACCGGGCCGCCGTTGACGATGAGCTCCGTGTCGTTGCCCGAGTACCCCTCGAAGAGCCAGGTATCCCAGTCATGGCCACCTTCGAGCGTGCTCGTCTGGATCCACGACTCACCGTCCGGTGGGACGACCTGCACGCTGTAGCAATTCGTGCCCAGGTTGGGGATCGTGATGACCCCATCGGGATCGGCAATGCACTCGCCGCCGGTCCCCGGGATGTAGACGAACTCGCCGGCCGAGTCGACGCCATAGTTCGACGTGTTGCCGTTCGGGTCGACGCTGAGCGGCGGCTCGCCGCCGGGGCCATCGGGGTCGTCACCGACCTTGTAGTAGTCGGCGCACAGCGGGTTGCCGAACCAGTCGGTGGTGACCTCGCCGAGGACGTCGGCGATGTGGGCCTTGAAGTGGTGGGTTGGACCCGCGGTGACCGGCGCATGCTCGCCCGGCGGGTCGAACTGGCCGTTCGTCAGCGTGTCGTCGAAGATCTGGACGCGCAGCCGCCCGAGCTGGAGTGGCTCGGGAGTGAGCTGGACGACGAGCGGGCCGGCATCGTCGATCTGCATCGCGAAGTGCCTGCCGCCGATCTTGAAGCCGGGCGCCAGGATCGAGATGAGGTACTTGCCGTTGGGGAGGTCGATCCCGGTCGTCCCGTTGAGCTCGGTCTGATCGCCCTGGGTGACCAGGTTGTCGACTCCGCCGGCGCCGCCGGTGAAGTTGTGGACCGACGGCCAGTCGCAGCCGTCCGGGTAATTCACGTTGGTCGCGGGGAAGCAGTCGGCCGCGGCCTGGTTGGGCTTCCCCGTGTCATCGACGTCGATCCGCCAGCGATATGGGCTGACCGCGCTCGAGTCGTCGATGTTCACGACGCTCAGCGTCAGCGTGCTCGTCAGAGCCTGGGGAGCAGCAGCCGTGGCGTCATTCGACGGGCGCGCGGAAGCGAGGACGAAGCCGGAAGGCACGAGGGCACTGACGATGAGTCCGAGCAGGCTGATGAAGACGAATCCCTTGTACAAGCCGGACCGGCGGCCGGACGGATGCCCTGCCGCACCGTGAGTGCTCGAGTGCCCACTCATCGGGATCGCTCCCTCCCTGGTCATCCGAATTCCTGAACGTCGGTTGTGCGCTGGTTCGGGTTGCTCGACGTAGCGGTCGCGGCCGGGGATCGATGCCGAGACGATGGGGAACGTCGGTGCCCCACTCGCCTTTTCGGCACGCCCCGGACATCGCTCGCCCGGCCGGATCGAATCGTCGTGGCCGCCGACCGCCGGCACCATCCGGTCGGGGGTACGAATGGCCCGGGGTGTTCACCCGGCTCCGACCCGGCAGAGTCCCGAACTTGAATTGGGGACGACCTGACGCCGGTGTCGCCGGGCACCACCCGCCGATCGGAAGCACCAATCGATCGGGGTACCGATTTCTGGAGGCCCGACAGGACGAATGACCCGCCTCGAAATGGCACAGGCCCGACCGACCGAGGTACAATCCCGGGACCGTCGGTGCCACGCCCGCCAGGAGGTCGAATGAACCCTCCTGTGGCGACAAGCCAGCCGCACCATCCCCAGCGCGGGGGAACTACGCGATGCGCCTGAGCGGACGGACCGTCCTCGTGATCGGCGCCTTCCTCGGTCTGCTCGTGGTCTTTGCGACCGATCAGATCGTGCCGGCAGCCAGCCAGTACCAGGCCCAGATGCGCCTGTGGTTCGCCGGCCGGGCGACGGGCGTGACCGCCTACGTCCTGCTGACTCTCCTGGTCGTCCTGGGGCTGATCCTCAGCCACCCCGTGAACCAGTCGACCTGGAAGCTGTCGAAGCGGCTGTTCCCGTGGCACGAGAACCTGTTCGTGTTCGTCGTGGCCTTTCTCGCCGCGCACATCGTCAGCCTCGTCCTCGACCCCTACGCGGGAGTCGGGATCCAAGGCACATTCGTGCCGGGTCTGTCGAGCTACCGGTCGGTGCCGGTCGCGCTCGGGAGCCTCGCGATGTACGCCCTGTTGCTGACCGGCCTCACCGCCCGCTACACCAAGCTCCTGCCGACCGGCTGGTGGCTCAAGCTCCACCGGCTGTCGCTTGGGGTCTTCATCCTCGCCTGGACCCACGGGATCCTGGCCGGGACCGACTCGGACGCCTTCCGCCCGCTCTACATCGCGACCGGCCTGGCGGTCCTCGGCGCCGCCGCCTACCGCTACTGGGTGGCAAAGCGACGCCGCCCAACCTTCTCGACGAGCCTGCCCGAGGCAGCCACGCCGTCCGCAGCCGCACCGCTCGCCGCCCGACCGGTGCCCCAGGAGGAGCCCAGCCGATGAGACTCCATATCCGTCGTGCGTTCGTGATCGCCGGTGTCGTGGTCAGCCTCGTCGTCGGCTTGGCGTCGATCCAGGTCGCTGCGGCCCTGACGGCGGCTGCTGCACCGCCGCCGCCGCCACCCGTGTCCCTCGACTCGCTCCAGGCCGCGCTTGCCCAGGAGCAGGCCAGGGGCGCCGAGCTGCAGGCGCAGCTGGGCTAGCTCAACGACCTCACGGGGGCGCTGTCGATCGCTCTCGCCGACACCAAGGATCAGGTCGGCACGGAGGGCCTCAGCGCGAAGCAGCTCGCTGCGCGACTGAATGCGGCGCAGGCCAAGCTGTCCGACCTGAAGTCCCTCCTCGCCAAGGCTCAGGCTCGACTGCTGGCGCTCCAGAAGGAGACCGGCAAGGCATCATCAGGCGGTGGCGGAGGCGGCGGCGGAGGCGGCGGGAGCTCCGGCGGGAGCTCCGGCGGGAGCGGGGGAGGTGGCGGAGGCGGCGGCGGGGGAGGAGGCGGCCCGATGACCCTGGCCCTCGACCTCACCTCGGGCGACGTCCGAGTCGATTGGTCGGCCTGCGACGTGTCGAACTTCGCGGGCTACGCGGTGATCCGTTCGACCACCCACGAGACGCATTTCCCGCCCGAGGACCACAACACCGAAGTCGCCCGGGTGAGCTCGGCATCCACGACGGTCGTGACCGACAACTCGCCGCCCTCCGGCACGCTCGCGTACACGGTGTACTGCCTGGCGAGGAATGGCGGCGAGCTCAAGTCGGCCCAGAAGACCCCCACTCGGTCGATCTCGGTGCCGTGATGAACGAACAGCGCAACGATCCACCCAAGCCCGTTCAGAAGCCGGCCAGCGAGCCTCGCCGGCCATACCATGTTGGCGTCGCGATCGGCCTCAGCGCCGGGGTCTATGCGACGTCGCTCGCCGCCGTCACCGTCCTCCAGATGGATCAGGACCGAGCACTCGCCACCGACCGTCAGCCGGTCGGCGACGCGATCTCGCTCCTGGCCGATCATCACGATGCGATGGAGGCCGACATCGCCGCCGCCAGGTCGGTCTACGAGGAGGCGTCCGAGCGCTACGGCCTCGTCGTCGGCGACATCGGAGACCTGCACGCTTCGGTCAAACGCCTCGGACGGACGATCGCCCGGATCGAGGGCTCCTCGTCGTCGCTGTCATTGCCCGGTCTGATCAGGCTGCCGACGGTGGGCAGGTCGTCGTCGAACTCATCGAGCTCGAAGAGCTCTTCGAGCTCGGCGTCGAAGCCGGCGCCCCCGCCGCCTTCAAACGGGAGCTCGGGAGCGTCCGGCAAGCCCTAGGCGCGGGCGCGCTGGCGTCTCCGGCCCGAGGATGGGATTCGACTCGAATCGAACCTACCTGTCGACCGAAACGAGACCCATCCGCACGGCGTACTTGACGATCCCCGTTACGTCGTGGATCTGGAGACGCGCCATCAGTTGCGCCCGGTGTGTCTCGACGGTCTTTGACGACAGGTCGAGGATCCGGGCGATCTCGGCGTTGGTGTGTCCCTCGGCGATCAGCTGGACAATCTCGAGCTGGCGCGGCGTAAGGGGATCGAAGCCGTTCGGCTCACGGGCATGACCGCGCACGTAATCGTTGACGACGTGGCGTGAGACACCGGGACTCAGGTAGGAACCACCGCGCGCCACGGATCGGATCGCCAGCTCGAGCTCGGCCTGGTCCGCGTCCTTGAGGAGGTAGCCGGCGGCGCCGGCCTGGAGCGCCTGGCGCAGGTACTCCTCGTTGTCGTGCATCGACAGCATGATCACGCGAACGTGCGGGAATTCGGCCGAGACCTGGCCGACCGCGTTAAGCCCGTTAAGGTCGGGCATCGTGATGTCCATCAGGACGACGTCGGGGAGAAGCTCCCCGATGACCGTCATGGCCTGGCGCCCGTTCGCGGCTTCGCCGACGATCTCCATGCCCGGCAGGTCACGAATGAGGCTCCGGAACCCGGCTCGGACGAGCTCGTGGTCCTCGACCAGGACGATCCGGATCGGGGCGCCGATCATCGGTCGGTCACGAGATCGCCGAGCTGGCCGGTGACAAGCGGAAGGGCCACGCGCAGCCGGGTGCCCTGACCCTTCGCGGACAGGATGTCCATCGAGCCGCCGGCGAGCTCAACCCGCTCGGCGATCCCCTGCAGCCCCTGACTTCGGCCGTGGCGGGATGCTCGGCGTGCCGCTGGCACATCGAACCCGACACCATCATCGGCGACGGTCATCACCAGGCGATCCCCTTCCACTCCAAGCTCGAGTCGGATATGACGCGCCCGCGCGTGGCGGGCGATGTTCGTGAGTGCTTCCTGGACGATCCGGAAGCAGGTGGTCTCGAGGTCGGGGTCCAACCGGGGCGGGCCGATCTCGGCGAGGAGCGAAACCGTGCAGCCGGATCGCCTGGCCTCGCGGTTCAGGTACCAGCGGATGGCCGGGACGATGCCCAGATCGTCGAGGACCGACGGTCGCAGGTCGAGGGCGAGCGTGCGTACGTCCTGGATCGCCTGCTCGACGATCCCGACGCCTTCGCGAATGTAGACGCGGGCGCTCGGCTCATCAGTCCGGCGCTCCGCCGCTTCGAGACTGAGCTTGACCGCGGTCAGCGCCTGGCCGACGACGTCATGCAGGTCTCGGGCGATCCTCCGCCGCTCGTCCTCCTGGGCGCGGATCAGCGCCGATGTGGTGATCCCCGCGGGACCTTGAGCTGTCGGTGCGGCGATCGCCACGTGGTCCCCCATCAACCCGCAATCGGGATGGTTCCGGAGTGCACCGGAACGTTCGTAGGATGAACGTCCTGAGCATTGCACCGCCATAGGGGCCATTCCATACTCACGCCCCACCAATCGGAGTGAGCGGAAGTGACCATCGGCAGTGCAATCCAGGGAGTAGCCCGGCCGTCCGGCTGGAAAGCCTGGTTCCTCGACAATCCGCGCCGCCCGCAGCTTGCTCTCGACGGCACAGGTGTCGTTCTTGCCGTTGCCAGCTTCGCCCAGATCGCCGATCCAGACGTCCTCCTGCACTGCATCTGGGTGGTCCTGGCGATCGAGGCCTTCCTGTACGGCTTCCGGTTCACGATCGTCCGGATCGTGCTGGCCACCTTCCTGGTTCTGTCCTACGCCACGATCGCCGACCGGATCCCGAACTTCATCGAGCTCGAGCTGACCGAGTGGCCCCTCATGACGATGATCGCGGTGGTCGTCGCGATCATGGCCGATCAGCTGGCGTCGACCAGCCGACGGTACGCCAACCTCTATCGCGAGGCGAGCAACCGGCTCCTGACCGCGCAGGAGGACGAGCGCCTGCGGCTCGCCCGCGACCTCCACGACGGGGTCGGACAGACGCTTACCGCGCTGACGTTCACCCTCGATGCGGCCGAGGCGATGCTGTGGGCTGGCGAGCAGGCACCGTCGAGTCTCACCAGATCGTCGGTCGTGCGAGCCCAGGAGCTCGCGGCGATCGCCCTCGACGAGACCCGTGACGTCGCGTTCCGGCTGCGCCCGGGCCGCTTTGCCGAGACCGGCCTCGCCGCCGGGATCCAGGAGCTCGCCGCGACGGTGGGCACGATCGATCTAAGGATCGAGCCGGGTCTCATCCGGCCCCATCTGCTCGACGTGGGCGCCGAGATGGAGGTCTATCGGATCGTACAGGAAGCACTGGGCAACGCGATCCGCTACGCCGGTGCGACGCATATCTGGGTCGGGCTGTCCACAGGCACCCGGTCGCTGCTCGTCACCGTTGGTGATGACGGGGTCGGGTTCGACCCGGGCCTCGTCACCGAACGGGGCCTGGGCCTCGCCGGGATGCGGGAACGGGCGCTGCTCCTCGACGCCGAACTGACCGTCCAATCGGCCCCTGGCCGAGGCACGATCGTGACCCTTGCCGTTCCTCTCGGTGAGCCCAGCTCGCAGGCCCAATCGGCGGGCGTCAGCCCGGTGACCGTGGAGGCCGCGATCGCGTCATGATCCCCAGCGTCCCGGCGTCCCCCGCGATCGACCGCATCGTGTCCGATCCGTCCCGAACTCCCGAGGCTCCCATTCGGGTCGGGCTCGTCGAAGATCATCATCTCGTCCGTGAGGGGCTCCGACTCGTCCTGGCCTCGCACGGGATCGAAGTCGCCGGCGAGGCGACGGGGATCGCCGATGCGTTCGAGTTGATCGAGCGGATCAGGCCGGACGTCCTCCTCGTGGACCTCAGCCTGGCCGATGGCGACGGTGTCGTCCTCCTCCACGACATCCGGGCCCGCGCCCCTGACCAGCGGGTCGTCGTCCTGACCATGCACCAGGATGCCGAGACGGTCCGCCAGGCGCTGCTCGCTGGGGCCGCCGGCTATGTCGTCAAGGGCGTCCACTCGGACGACCTGGTCGACGCCATCCGAGCCGTCCGTCGCGGAGAGCGCTACCTTCACAGCAGCGTCACGTCAGCGGTCGTCGATGACTCCCTGCGTTGGCTGCAGTCGGGCAGCCAGCTCACCCTTCGCGAGCGCGAGATCCTCGGACTCCTCGCGTCGGGCCTGACCGGGCCGGCAATCGGCAAGCGACTCGGGATCAGCACCCACACGGTCCGGCGACACGTCGCGAACCTGACAGCGAAGCTGGGCCTGCGCGGGATCCCGGCGCTCGTTCGGTACGCGATTCGGGAAGGCCTCGTTCGCGAGGACGCCGTCTAGCGACGGGTCGCCCTCGCGGTCCGGGTAACGCTAGAGGTGGATGCTCGCAATCACGTCGAGCAGCGGACCCAGGACGAGCGCCGCGATCACGAGGACGGTGACCACGATCGCCAGCGGTCTCGAGGCCTTCACGGCACGATCATACGGCGAGGCGGCCCGCGGGACCGCCGTCCAGCCGTCGGGGACGCCGGCGTAAGGTGAGCTGGTGAGGGACCGACGATGAGCGCGGATGGCGTCCGCCGGCGAGGCCGCCGCGCCCACGATGGCTTGCCCCAGCTGCCGTGGCGCTCGGTCGTCAACCCGTTCAGGCCGGTCGAGATCCTGAGCGCGGACCAGGTCGAGTCGATCCACCTGGCCTCGCTCCGGATCCTCGCGCGAGATCGGCGTCGAGGTCCTCGGCGACCGGGCGATCGACGTCCTCGGCCGGCGCCGGGCGCGACGATCGACCGGGGACGGCGCAACGTCCGGCTCGACGCTGGGCTCGTGGAGGAGCTCGACGCGCCCCGCGCCGGCCGAGTTCACCCTCCATGCCCGGAACCCGGCCCGCGACGTCGCGCTCGGCGGCGAACCGGCTCGTGTTCTGTGCGGTCGGCGGGCCGGCCTTCGTGACCGACCTCGACCGCGGCCGGCGGCCGGGCAACTTCGCCGACTTCGGTCGACTACGTCCGGGTCATCGGCGGCCTGAACATCCTCCACCAGGAGGGCGGCGGCCCGCTCGAGCCGACCGACCTGCCGGTCGAGACCCGCCACCTCGACATGTACCGCGTCCTGGCCGACCTCCTCGACAAGACGTGGCACTGCCTGGGCTTCGGCGCGGACCGTCGTCGACGACGCGATCGAGGTCGCGTGCCTCGCGCGCGGGGTCGATCGCGACGAGCTGGCCCGTCGAGCCGAGCCTCATCACGATCATCAACACGAACTCGCCGCTCCGACTCGACGGGCCGATGTCGCGACGGGCTGATCGAGATGGCGACCCACGGCCAGGCGGTCGTCGCGACGCCGTTCACGCTGGCCGGGGCGATGAGCCCGTCGTCGCTGGCCGGGGCGATCGCCCAGCAGAACGCGGAGGCGCTGTTCGTCGTCGCCCTGGCCCAGGCCGTCCGGCCCGGGGCGCCGGTCGTCTACGGCGGGTTCACCTCGAACGTCGACATGCGCACCGGCTCGCCGGCGTTCGGGACGCCGGAGTACGTCAAGGCCGCGCTTCGCCACCGGCCAGCTCGCCCGCCGCTACCGGCTGCCGTGGCGATCGTCGAACGTGACGGCGTCGATCGTCGTCGACGCCCAGGCGGCCTACGAGTCCGAGATGGCCGTGTGGGGCGCGGTGATGGGCGGGGTGAACCTGCTCTACCAGGGCGCGGGCTGGCTCGAGGGCGGCCTGACCGCCTCGTTCGAGAAGCTCATCGTCGATGCAGAGATCCTCCAGATGATGGCCGAGGTCCTCGTGCCCTTCCCGGTCGACGAGGCGAGCCTCGGCGTCGACGCGATCGCCGAGGTCGGCCCGGGTGGCCACTTCTTCGGCTCGGCCCACACGCTCGAGCGGTACGAGACGGCGTTCTACCAGCCGCTCGTGTCGGACTGGCGCAACTTCGAGACATGGCACGAGGACGGCGCCCGGACCGCCACCGAGCGGGCGAACCGGATCTGGAAGCAGCTCCTGGCCGAGTACGTCGAACCGCCGCCATCGACCCGGCCGTGGCGAGGCGCTCGACGCGTTCGTCGCCCGGCGCAAGCGGGAGATCGCCGCCGGCCCCCGATGAGCGGGGGAGGCGGTGCTCAGGCTGGTCCCGCCGGAGATGTGCGGAGCGCACGAACCGTCGCAACGCCCATGACCAGCACCGCGAGGTAGAACGCCAGCTCGGGGATCTCGCCGAGCTCGGTGATCCGCTGGCCGGCATCGATCAGGAAGATGTAGCGCAGGGTCCGGTAGGCGAACGGCAGGAAGAACAGGGCGACGAGGCAGAGCGGCGGGACGAGCATCGGGTCGAGCCAGCGACCGATGCGGCTGCGGACGGACGGTGACAGCCAGAGGATCGGGATGAGCAGCCCGTAAAGCCCGGCCAGAAGCTCGCCGACGTTGAACGCGTGCTGGATCATCGAGATGTTGTGGATGTTCGACTCGCCCTGGTGGTTGATCGGCTCGAGCTCCTCCGGCGTGGCGAAGCCCAGCACCCGCTGGCCCCACGAGATCTCCTCGCCGGCCGTCACGAACGACCCGATCGCTACGACCAGGTAGATCGCGGCCAGTCCCCGGCGACCCGATCGCCAGGCGCGGATCGCCGCCACGAAGAAGGCGATCGACGCGGCGAAGATCACGAAGAACTGGATCCATTCGACGCCATGATCCTCATCGACGAGCGAGTGGAACACCGGCATGCTGACGACGCCGAGGACCATGAAGAACGCCATGACGGGAAGCGGCGCGATGAGCAGGAGCCAGGCCAGCCACCTGATGATGTGCCAGTGGGCCGAGTCCAGGTCGACGGCCCGAATGGCGCCGTGGACGGGCGACTGGGCCTGGGTCACGCGCATCTCCTCGTGCATGACGCGAAAGTTGGAGTCTGGGCATGAACGATAGTCCCTGTCACGGGCGGAACGGGGCTTCGGCGCACTGCAGTCGGGTTCGGTGGTGACGTGGTACAACGAACGAACGGCGGCGATCGGCAACAGGAGCGGAGGGCGACGCGATGGCAACGGTCACAGCCAAGGGTTCGGGCACCAGGGACGATCCATGGCAGCTCAAGACCCCGCCCGGGACCTCCGACTACCAGATGTACCGCGATCCGACGGCGGATCCGCCGGCCCTCGTGTGCACCGTCGGTACGACGCGCGCTGCGCTACCAGCTCCGGGCGCCTCGACGACCTCCACGCGATGCTCAAGGCGCACGGCGACTGGGTGCCCCTGGGCAGCGCCGACGAGCAGAAGCCGGCCGCCGAGGGCACGGTCGAGGCCTGGGGCCGCTCGGCGGACAACCCGGTCGGCGGCTGGTACGGCCTGAGGAAGGGCTATCGCGGCCGGTTCGGGATGTACATTCCGCCGCTGATGGAGGCGCTCGGGCTGGCCGAGCTCGAGCACAACCCGAAGAACAACCGGATGCGCGCGATCTGACCGGTTCGGGTCGAACGGACCGGCGGCGGGGCCGATCGCACCTTCCGGCGCTCACTGCGGCCGGCATCATTCGGACCGGATGATGACGATCGCGGCCGGGTAGGGTTCGATTGAGCTCGATTGATCATCTGACGACGCAGCCGCCAGGGACTGATTCCGCACGCTGCTGCGGAGATCCGGTCGCCAGAGCCCGTGAGGAGGGAGCCGACCATGGCCGACATCGGACCGAAGCGGATTGCCGAGTTCATCGAGCCGTTCCGGGTCGAGCCCGGTCGGCGGGTCCGTCTGCCCCATGACTTCGATCCGGCCGGGACCCGGAAGGTCAAGGTCGCCGAGGCCAAGCGGATCCTGGCCCAGGGGTCGGCCTGCTGGCCGAGCTCCAGATGCGGTTGGCCGCCCAGGACACCTACGGCGTGGTCGTCGTGCTCCAGGCGATGGATGCCGCCGGCAAGGACGGGACGATCCGCCACGTCATGAGCGGGGTCAATCCCCAGGGGGTCGAGGTCCACAGCTTCAAGGTCCCCTCGGCGACCGACCTCGACCACGACTACCTGTGGCGCTATGCCCGCCGGCTGCCTGAGCGCGGACACATCGGCATCTTCAACCGCTCGTATTACGAAGAGGTCCTCGTCGTCCGGGTCCATCCCCAGATCCTTGACCGCCAGAAGCTGCCCGCCCACTCCAAGCGGCGCGGCATCTGGGAGCGCCGGTTCCGCGAGATCAACGACTGGGAGCACTACCTGACCGACCAGGGCTTCCGCATCGTCAAGCTGTTCCTCAACCTCTCGAAGGAGGAGCAGCGGCGCCGGTTCCTGTCCCGGATCGACGAACCCGAGAAGAACTGGAAGTTCAGCGGCAACGATGCCAAGGAGCGGGCCTTCTGGGACGACTATCAGAAGGCGTTCAGCGACGTCCTGTCGAAGACGAGCACCGCGTGGGCGCCCTGGTACGTGATTCCGGCCGACGACAAGCCGTTCGCCCGGGTCGCCGCCGCGGGCGTGCTGGCCAACGCGCTGATCGACATCGACCCGCGCTTTCCGCGCGTCAGCAGCGAGGCCCGTCAGGCGCTCCAGCTTGCCAAGAACGATCTCGAGCAGCAGGCGCCCAAGGGAGCTGACCCGGATCCGATCGAGGTCGAGCTTGCCGCCAAGGCTTCCAAGAAGGACCGGAAGTCCAAGAAGCACAAGTAGTGGCAGTGCGCTCGCGTCCAGGCGGATGCCCATCCGGTGCGGCTTCGCGCCAACCAACTAAGGGAGTGACGAGATGACGGCAGCAGCGGGGTCGGTGACATCGTCGGGCGACGCTCAGGAGCCGGGACCGCCTGGCATGCCCTGAGCGTCGACGACGCGCTCAAGGCGCAGTCCGTCACGGTCGACCAGGGCCTCACGACGGCCGAGGCCGATGCTCGTCGCGCGAAGTACGGGAGGAACAGATTTGACGAGGCGAAGAAGGCGTCGCGCCTGCAGACGTTCACGCGCCAGTACGCGGACCCGATGCAGATCGTGCTGCTCATCGCGGGCATCGTCTGTCTCTTCCTGCCCGGCCAGTTCTACACCGGCGTCTTCCTGATCCTGCTCACGGTGTTCAACGCCTGGATGGCCATGAACCAGGAAGGCAAGGCGGAGGCGAGCGCCTCGGCCCTCCAGAAGATGATGGTCGTCAAGGCGAAGGTCCGCCGCGGAGGCGAGCTCGTCGAGATCCCGATGGACCAGCTCGTCCCCGGCGACATCGTGAACATCGAGGCCGGCGACCTCGTCCCGGCCGACGCCCGCATCCTGACGGCCGCGACGCTCGAGATCGACGAATCCGCGCTTACCGGCGAGAGCGTCCCCACCCCCAAGCAGGTCGACGCCGTGGCTGCCGACGCCGCCCTCGGCGATCGGGTGGACATGGCCTTCATGAACTGCCAGGTCACTCGTGGGGCCGGCACCATCCTTGTCGTGACGACGGGGATGGCGACCGAGGTCGGTCATATCAGCGGCATGCTCCAGGCCACCGGGATCGAGAAGACTCCGCTCACGAAGCAGCTGGACGCCCTGACGAACCAGATCCTGGTCATCGCCGGCGTCGCGCTCGTGATCTCGATCGGGCTCGGACTGTACCGCGGCGTCCAGCTCCAGGAGCTGTTCCTCAGCGCGGTCGCGTTCGCGGTGGCGGCGATCCCGACGGCGCTGCCGGCGGTCGTCACGGCCATCCTGTCGAAGGGCTCGCAGGCGCTGGCCGCGGCCGGGGCGATCATGAAGCGCCTGCGCTCGGTCGAGACGCTCGGCTCGACGTCCGCGCTCAACTCCGACAAGACCGGCACGCTCACCCTCAACCAGATGACGGCCGTCCAGATGGCCATCGTCGGGCGGCGCTACACGATCTCCGGCGACGGGTACTCCACGACCGGCCAGATCGCCCACACCGGTGGCCAGCCGGACGTCCCGCTCGAGCAGTACCTCCTGCCGATGGCGCTGTGCGCCGACGCCGAGGTCCGCGACGGAGCACTCGTTGGCGATCCGACCGAAGGGGCACTGGTCGTCCTCGCCGCCAAGGGCGGGGTCGACCCGACGCTCACCCGCGAGCAGTACCCGCGGGTCGCGACCCTGCCCTTCGACGCGGCCTACAAGATGATGGCCACCTTCCACGCGATGAAGGACGCGAACGGCAAGGACGTCATCCGGGGCTACATCAAGGGAGCCCCGGATCAGCTTCTGGCCCGGGCGTCCAGCGCCCATGGGCCGGACGGCACCGAAGTCCCGATCGCGCAGCTGCGCGATGCCTACCTCGCGGAGAACGAGCGCCTCGGCGCGAAGGGTCTCCGGGTCATGGCGACGGGCCAGAAGGACTTCGACCCGGCCTCGTTCGACCCGAACGCGGACCTGCTCCGGCGCTCGACGGGCTCACGCTGCTGGCCATCGTCGGGATCGTCGACCCGCCACGGCCGGCGGCCAAGGCCGCCATCGCCGCAGGCGCACGCTGCCGGGATCCAGGTCCGGATGATCACCGGCGACCATGCGGTCACCGCCGAGGCGATCGCCCATCAGCTCGGGATCGAGGGCCGGGCGATCACCGGCGCCGACTTCCGGGCGATGAGCGACGAGGAGGCGATCCGCCAGATCGATGGGATCGGGGTCATCGCCCGCGTGTCGCCCGAGGACAAGGTCCACCTCGTGGACATCCTGCGGAAGAAGGGCCACGTCGTCGGGATGACCGGCGACGGCGTGAACGACGCGCCGGCCCTCAAGAAGGCCGACATCGGCATCGCCATGGGGATCACCGGGACGGAGGTCTCCAAGCAGGCCGCCGTCATGATCCTGACCGACGACAACTACGCGACGATCGTCAAGGCGGTCGGCCTCGGCCGCGCCGTGTACGACAACATGCTGCGGTTCATCCGGTTCCAGATGGCGGGCCTGTTCGGGTATATCGCCACGTTCCTCGGATCGGCGCTGCTCAACATCGTCGGCGGGATCCCGTTCCTCCCGCTCCAGACCCTGTGGCTCAACTTCACCGTGAACGTCTTCCAGGGTCTCGGGCTCGGCTACGGACAGCCGCGCGAGGGCCTCATGGAGGTGCCGCCGCGCCCGAAGGCCCAGAAGATCATGCCGCGCCGGCTGCTGACGTGGCTCGTCCTTTGCGGGCTGGTCATGGCCGCGGGCACGCTCGGCGTGCTCGGCTGGGCAAGCGGCCAGTATGGCGACGTGGTCGCCCGAACGATGGGCATGACCACCTTCGCGCTGTTCCGGCTGTTCTCGTCCCTCGAGACGGCCGACGTGGACGAGTCGCTGTTCGGTGGGTCCATCCTGGGGAACCGCCCGCTCCTGATCGCAACGGGCCTGTCAGTGCTCACGATCATCCTGGCGACCGAGCTCGGGTTCCTCCAGCGGATCCTCGGCACAGCGAGCCTGTCGCCCGACCAGTGGGCCATCTGCCTCGTCGTGTCGCTGGCGATCCTCGTGGTGGAGGAGGCCAGGAAGCTGCTGAGGATCTCGACGACCGAGGCTTCGGCGGTGACCGAGGTCGGGTCGCCGGCCGCCGCCGCAGCCGCCTGATGAACGCCGTCGGCCCTCTGCCGGGCCTACCGAGTCCCGGTCGAGCCGCTAGCCTTCGCCCATGAGCAACTGGATCGCGATCGCCACCGTCGTCTCGGCTTGCGACATCCGAATCGGGGCCCGACCATGACCAGCGCAGCGGGCACCCAGGTCCCGGCGGCAAACGCCGATCGGCGGTTGCCGATCCTGCTGGCGATGGCGATGTTCGTCCTCGTCGTCGACACGTCAGTCATGAACGTGTCGATCTCGGCGGTGGTCAGCGACCTCGGCACTGACGTGAGCGCCGTGCAGTCCGCGATCGCCCTCGAGGCCCTCGTGTCCGCCGCGTTCATCCTGATCGGCAGCAAGATCGGCGACCTCTACGGGCGCAAGCTGGCCTACGTGCTGGGCCTGCTCGCGTACGCAGTTGGCGCCACGGCGATGGCACTGGCCCAGAGCATCACGGCGGTCTTCATCTTCTGGGCGATCATCGGTGGGCTCGGTGCGTCCCTGCTGCTGCCCGCGATGCAGTCACTCATCCACGGAAACTTCGAGGGAGCGGCCCAGAAGGCGACCTACGCGCTGGTCGGCGCAGCGGCCGCGATCGCGGCCGCCGTTGGACCGCTGCTCGGAGGCTTCATCACCACGTTCCTGTCGTACCGCGTCGCGTTCGCGCTTGAGGTCGTGGTCATCGCGATCGTGCTGTCGGGCATCCGGCTCGTCCGAGACGTGCCCTACACCGGCCCGCGTCAGATCGACCTGGTCGGCGCGCTCCTGTCGATCCTCGGCATGGGTGGCCTCGTATTGGGCATCCTGGTCTGGCAGGAGGGCGGCGAGGCAGTCGGTGCCTTGCTGGCGGTCGGCGCCGTCTCGTTGGCGCTCTTCGCCTACTGGCTGGTCCGACGCAAGCGGCAGGGCAAGCCGACGCTGATCGACCCTGATCTCTTCAAGTCCACCCTGTTCAGGTTCGGGATCTCCGGGCAGCTGCTCCAGCAGATCGCGCTCGGTGGCGCGATGATCATCTTGCCGATCTACCTCCAGATGGTCCTCGAATACAACGCCCTGCAGGCCGGCCTGTCGCTCGCGCCGCTGTCGCTGAGCATGTTCGCAGCCGCTCTCGTCGCCGGCCGGCGATCTGGCAACCGGCGGCCGAGCAGCATCATCCGGGCCGGATTCAGCCTCCTGCTGGTGGGCATGCTGGTCCTGATCCCGATCGTGCCGCGGGTGGATGCAGGCTGGTACCTGGCCCCCGCGCTGGTGATCGCAGGGATCGGGCTCGGACTGCTGGTGTCCCAGCTCAACAACTACACCCTTGCCCCGATCGACGAGGAGCGGGTCAGTGAAGCCGCTGGCGTTAACTCGGCGGCCGGCTCGTTCGGACTGTCGTTCGGCCTGGCGTTCGCCGGTGCGATCATGCTGGCCACGCTCGCCTTCAGCTTCACCAACCTGGCCGAGTCGAGCGCGGTGCTCGATCCGGTGCAGCAACAGGCCGTCGCCGATGCGCTCGAGCACGACGCAGAGGTGATGACCAACACGGATCTCGAACTGCTTCTGGTCGACCAGCCGCCCGCGGTCCAGGCCGAGATCATCCGGATCAACACCGAAGCCCGGCCGTTCGCGCTCCAGGTGGCACTGCTCATCCCGATCATCGCGAGCCTGCTCGGGCTGCTGAACTCGTTCCGGATGATGCGCGAGCCGGATCCCGTCTCCTCCGGCAAGGAAGGGCTTGTTCTCGCCTGAGGTCGTTCGGTACACGCGCAAGATGCCCGGCCACGGGGCGGCCGAGGAGCCGGGCGGACGCGCGGAGGCGCTGGCCGGCGCGGCCTGAGGCTAGTGAGGCGCCGTCGGTCGATCGAGGGTCTCGAGGGCGGCGTCGATGTCCCAGCCGAGCGCGAGCGCAAGTCTCGGCGCGGCAGCAACCACCCGCGCCGAGCCGAGCTCCGGGCGCGATCGACAGGAGCGCACCGATGACGTCCGACGGTGTGGCGCCGCTTTCGAGCGCCTCGGAGACGCCCCACGACAGCGACGCTTGCGGAGCGTCCACCGAGAGGAGCCCCGCGACCCGGATGAGCGCGCAGGTCTTTGGCTCGAGCGCGATGCGCTCGTCACCGCTCAGGATGCCCTCGAGACAGCCTGGGTCGTGAATCGCGATGCGCCGGAGCATCTCCTCGTCGGCTGCCATCGGTCTCTCCGAAACCTGCCCCGAGGCGTCGCCCCACGCCCTGGATGGCTCAGCGCGCGTCGCGCGGCCGGGCGCTATCCATGAAACGCCTTCGACGCGGGTCTGGCATCACCCCAACCGGATGATCTTGGCGCAGCCTGAAGCCGCGTCGGAATCATCCGGCGTGGATGACGACGTGCCCGCCCGGCTGGCCTACCATTGGGCTCCCCTCGGGCTTTCGAAGGAGGGCACATGCGCCGGTTCCTGGTCGAGGCGGTGGTCGACGCGATCATCGCGCTCGGGGTGATCCTGCTGTTGAGCTTGCTCAGCGTCGGCCAGCCGTTCCCGTTCGGGGCGACGTCGACGCCGATCCTCGCGCTGCGCGGGGCAGGCCTCGTCGGCTTCATCACCTGGGCGGCCGTCCTGGTCCTCGTCAACCGGTTCGCCCGACCGATCATCGTCGCGCTGACGGGACGGGTGCTCCTGCGGACGATGGGTGCGTTCGTCGTGATCATCAACGCCATCGCACTGTGGATCACGAGCCTCATCGCCCCGATCAAGATCGCTACCGTCGCCGATCCGTTCGTGCTCTGGCTCCTCATCGCGGCCACGCTGTATACGGTCATCTCGACCGTCCTCGACGCCGTGCTCGGACTCAACCGGCCGTCGTTCGCCCCGGAGGGCCAGCGCTCGGTCTGGCGGATCCTCGAGTCGCTCCCGACGCCCAGGCGCAACGTGTTCATCGAGAACTTGCGGCTCCAGCAGGTCTACGACCTGATCTACGCCACCGCGCTCGACCTCACCCTCGACCGCACCCCGGTCGGCGGCATGCGGCGCTGGTTCGAGCGACGGGTCCTCGGCGAGGAGGACACGTTCGCCGGCGAAACCGGGCCGGAGCGGATCCGGCTCATGCTCCAGCAGCTCGGCCCGACCTACGTGAAGATCGGTCAGATGGCCGCCAGCCGGGCGGACCTCCTGCCCGCCGCCTGGGTCACCGAGCTGTCCAAGCTCCAGAGCGAGGCGGCTCCGTTCTCCTGGGAGGACGCCACCCAGATGATCCAGGGCGAGCTCGGCAAGCCACCCGAGGAGCTGTACGCCTCGATCGACCACGAGCCATTTGCGGCCGCCTCGACCGCCCAGGTCCACCGGGCGACGCTCCACGACGGGACGCTCGTCGCGGTCAAGGTCCAGCGGCCACGGATCGTCGCCAAGACGAAGGCCGATCTCGGCGTCATCCAGGAGCTCGCGTCGGTCGCGGAACGCCGGATCGGAATGGCTCGCAAGGTCGGTGCCCGGGGGATGGTCAACGAGTTCGCCGCCGGCGTGCTCAAGGAGCTCGACTATCGCAACGAGGCCTATCACGCCCTTCGGCTGGCCGACGGGATGCAGCGGTTCCCCCAGATCCACGTCCCACGGGTCTATCCGGAGCTTTCGGGCGAACGAGTCCTGACCATGGAGTTCGTCAAGGGGATCAAGATCTCGAAGGTCGACGAGCTCCAGGCGGCCGGGCTCGACACCTCGGCCCTCGGGTCGGTCTTCATCCGGGCGATCATCAAGCAGGTCCTGATCGATGGCTTCTTCCACGGCGACCCCCATCCCGGGAATGTCCTGGCCGACCCCGAGGCCAACACCATCGTGTTCCTCGACCTCGGGCTCGTCGGCCAGCTGGATCGCCAGCAGCGGCTCGACCTGCTCGGGCTGATCTTTGCGATCAAGGGCGTCGACATCCCGGGCATCGCCGACGGCTTGCTCGCCCTCGGCAAGCCGATGCCCGGCTTCGACGAAGCCGGTTTCCGGAACGATATCGACCGGCTCGCCCGGCAGTACCTGATCTACGGCAAGGCGGATTCGCTGGGAGCGGCACTCAGCGCCTTCCTGTCGGCCGTGTTCGACAACGGGCTGCGCCTCGACACCGAGCTGACTCTCGCAATGAAGGCGGTCATCCAGGCCGAGGAGACCGCCCGCGCCCTGTCGTTCGACCTCGACCTCGGCGAGGCGGCCGCCAGCGAGGCACGGGCCGCCCTGCTCGAGTCGATCACCTCCGAGCGGCTCCAGAAGGAGGTCACGGACTCGGCGATCCGAATCGGGAAGGAGCTCGCCCGCCGCTTCCCGTCGATGGAAGCGGCGGCGTTCAAGTGGCTCGACATGTTCAACCGGGGCAAGATCACGGTCGAGGTCGACACGTCCGAGCTCGGCCGGTCACTCGAGAAGTTCAGCGACGTCGGGCGCCAGGCAACGGTCGGGATCGTCGTCGTCGGCCAGCTCATCGGAACGGCGATCGTCATGGCCATCCTCCTCCAGCCGTCGCTGACGGAGTTCCAGTCGTTCGCCTACCTGGCGATGACCGCCTTCGCGGTTACCCTCGTCGTGAGCTTCGTCGTCCTGTTCCGGATGCTGTTCGGCGGCGGCGAGAGCGACGACGCGGGCGGCTGACCGACCGACGCGGATCAGCCGGTCTGCCCGGTGTCCTCGGCGTGATAGGCCGCGAGCAGGCGCTCTTCGTCGTCCTTCTTCGGGAACAGGAAGAAGACGATCACGAATCCGATCAGGATCGCGACGATCCCGGCCGTGTAGGCCCAGTCGGCACCGTCGAGGAACGACGTCTTCGCCCCGGCCATGATCTGGGTCGCGTACTGCGGATACTGCGCCGCGACCTGGCTCGCGCCCGCGAACGACATCTCGAGCTGGGCGGTCGTGCTGCTCGTGATCTGAGCGGCGTTCGGGGCGGTGGCGATGGCAGCGGCGACCGCGGCGGCATACCCGGCGGTGAGCAGGGCCCCGAAGATCGACTGCATGATCGCGCCGCCGAGATCGCGCTGGAGGTCAGCCGTCCCTGAGGCCATGCCGGCTCGTTCGACGGGGACAGATCCGGTCAGCGAGTGTGAGGCGGGCGTGCCGGCGAACCCGACCCCGATCCCGATAAGCCCGTACGCGAGTCCGACCTGCCAGTAGGGGCTGCCCTCGTTCCACAGGACGAGCATCGTCACGAACCCGAGCAGGCAGAAGACATAGCCGAGGAGCAGGGTGAACCGCGCTCCGCGGGCGTTGACCAGCCCGGCCGACCTCGGCGCCACGAGGATCATCAGGACGTGCTGCCGGAAGGATCGGCGGCGCCGGCGTCGACCGGGGAGTACCCGAGGACGTTCTGGAGGAACTGCTGGCCAACGAACATCGCGCCCATCAGAGATCCGAAGACGATGATCCCGGCCACGGCGGCGACCCAAAAGATCCGCCGTCCCGCGACGTGCAGGTCGTAGAGCGGGTTCCTGGCTCGCTTCTGGCGGATCACGAAGGCGACCCCGGCGGCGACGGCGATCGCCGCGAGGCCGAGGACCAGGGCGCCCTCGTTCGGGACCGGCGCGAAGTTGATCGCCAGGATGAGCGCGCCGATCAGGAGGACCGACAGCACGCCACCGAGGTTGTCGACCGGGTCGCTCGTCTCGTTCACGTGGGCGGGCACGAACAGCGTTGCCAGGATCAGGGCTACGACCGCCAGTGGCAGCGTCACCAGGAAGACCGAGCCCCACGAGAACTGGCCAAGGAGCCAGCCGGACACCAGGGGACCGAGCGACGCGATTGCTCCGCCGAGCGCCGACCACAGGGCGATCGACCGGGTTCGGGCCGGCCCCGACCAGAGCGCGGTGATCAAGGCCAGGGTCGTGGGATAGGCCATGCCGGCTGACACGCCCCCGACGATCCGGGCGATGACCAGGATGTCGTCGGTCGGCGCGAAGGCGGCCAGGAGGCTGGCCGGGATTGACAGCGCCATGCCCAGGATCAGCATCGACTTCCGACCGTAGCGGTCGCCCAGGGCGCCGAGGTACAGGACGGAGGCAGCGAGGCCGAGCGAGTAGCCGACAGCGATCAGGTCGAGGGTCGTCTGCGACGAGTCGAACGCCGCGCCGATCGACGGCAGGGCGACGTTCGCCACCGCCAGGTTCAGGTTGGCGACCGCGGCGACGATGATCAGCGAGAGGAGGACGAGCCCCGACCGCTCCGGGGCCGTCGACGCGGCGACCGGCGGCGCACCGGTCGTGCCTGGGACCGACGTGGCTGCCACGGGTTCCTCCAGCTCATGCCCCCGAGCCGTCGTCACGCAACCTAGCAGAAGCCGGGCGGCACGACCGACCAGTGCGTGCGGAACCCCCGCGTGGCCCTTGCCCCCGCCGGATACCATGCCTAGGTCCCGCCCGCCGAGGAGCCCCGGTTGTCCCAGTCCGGCCCACAGGCATCCTCACATTCGCCGCTCACGCCGAGCTGGCTCGATCACCTCGCCGCCCTTGGCTGGCGGGTCCTCGTCACGGTCGCCCTCGGCGTCGTTGTCCTGTGGCTGGCGACCGTCCTCGGCACCGTGACGATCTCGGTCCTCGTCGCCGGGATCATCGCGGCGACCTTCGCCCCGATCGCCGGCTGGCTCAGGGGCCGGGGCTGGTCGCGGACGAAGACCGCCGCCGCCGTCACCCTGGGCGCGATCCTGTCGATCACGGCGGTGATCGTCCTCATCGCGGTCGCCTTCATCCCCTTCATCCCCGAAGTCATCGCGGCGATCCAGGCCGCCGTTGTCAAGGTCCAGGCCGACTTGGCGGCATCGGGCGCATCGAGCACGGCGATCGCCGACGCCGAGCAACAGCTCCAGACGTGGTTGACGACGCACATCAGCTCGATCGTCGCGACGATCGGGAGCGTGGTCACGGTGGCGATCCTCGGCGGGATCCTCCTGTTCTTCCTGCTCCAGGACGGCGACAAGGCGTGGGTCTGGACGATCCAGGCCGCCAGCGACTGGCGGCGCGAGCGGATCACGAGCAGTGGCGACGACGCCCTGCAGCGGGTCGGCGGCTACCTCCGCGGGACGGCGGTCGCTCGCCGCCCTGCACGCCGCCAGCGACCTCGTCTTCATGTTCCTCCTCGGTGTCCCGCTGGCCGCGCCGCTCGCGGTGCTCGTGTTCTTCGGTGGGTTCATCCCCTACGTCGGTGGTTTCGTGACGACGATCATCGTGCTGCTGGTCGCGTACTCCGCGGTGGGACCCCAGGCCGCGATCGTCCTGTTCATCCTCATCGCGATCACGAACGTGATCCTCAACAACCTGGTCCGGCCGGTCGTGTACGGCACGACCGTCCACATCCACCCGGCGGTCGTGCTCATCGCGCTGCCGGCCGGTGCGACGGTCGCCGGGATCGTCGGGCTGTTCGTGGCCGTCCCGGTCGTGGCCTTCATCACGGCCGTGGCAGGGGCGCTCATCGCGGTCATCGAGCCGGAGCAGACCGACCCGGGACTCGAACGGGCCTCGTCCGGGCTGGCTCGACCGGGTGGCGCAGTGGAGCTGGCGGCTGCTCGTCGGCGCCGCGCTCATGGGGTTCGTGATCGCCGTCGTCATCCAGGTGCCGCTCGTCGTCGTGCCGGTCGTCCTCGCCATCGTGCTGGCGGCCACGTTCCTGCCACTCGTCGACTTGCTCCTCCAACGTGGCTGGGGCAGGAACCGGGCTGCGCTCGCGATCACCGGCGGTGCGTTCCTGATCATCACCGCCGTCCTTGTCGCCACCATCTTCGTGCTCGTCGTCCAGCTCCAGCCGATCGTCGCCCAGGCATCGGCCGGGGCCTCGAAGGTCGCCAGCAGCGCCCCGGCGGCCCTGGGCGGAGTCCAGTCGGCGACGACCGAGGCGAGCGGCACGCTGATCAAGGCCGGAGCTACGATCGTCGGCCGGCAGCGCCTCGCTCGTGATCATCGTCGTGCTGGCGACGCTGCTGACGTTCTACTTCCTGCGCGACGGCAGCCGGGCCTGGGCGGCCCTGATGACCCGGTTGGCGCCATGGCGGCGGACCGACGTCGACGCGGCCGGGACACGGGCGGCCGGGGTCCTCGGCGGCTACATGATCGGGACCGGCGCGATCTCGATCTTCGGGGCGGCGACCCAGTTCCTGATCATGGTCGTCCTCGGGCTGCCGCTGGCGCTCCCGTTGGCCGTGCTGTCGTTCTTCGGCGGGTTCATCCCGTACATCGGGAGCTTCATCACGACCGGGATCGCGTTCCTCGTGACCGTCGCCGTCGGGAGTCCGACAGGACATCGCGATCATGGCGATCTTCACGATCGTGTTCAACATCGTCCAGGGCAACGTCGTCGCCCCGATCGTCTACGGCAAGGCCGTCAACCTCCACCCGGCGATCGTCCTGATGGCGATCCCGGCCGGGGCGGCGCTGGCCGGGATCATCGGGATGTTCCTCGTCGTGCCGTTCGTCGGCGTCGTCGCGGCGACCTGGCGGACCGTCCTGCGCGTCTTCGGCGACGAGCCGCACGTGGCCGACGCGCTCGCACCCCCAACCGAGCTCGCCATCGCCATCGCGGACCTCGCCGCACCGGCGGTCGACCCCGCCACCTAGCGGGCGGGACCGGGGTCGGTCGCGTTTTCACCCCTTGTGGATGATGCGCAGTTTCGCGGCCGGGCCGTTGAATTGGTGCGATGGGCACGGGGCCGGGAGGTCCGCGAAAAAGGGAACCAGATGGCCGCTCCCGCCGCGAAGAAGACTCCGTCCTGGCTGCTCAACGGGCTCCTGCCGATCGATCCCGCCCGGGTGCCGACCGAGATCATCGCCGGGTGCACCCTCGCCGCGCTCGCCATCCCCGAGGTCATGGGCTACACGAAGATCGCGGGCATGCCGGTCGTCACCGGCCTGTACACGATCCTCCTGCCGGTGCCGTGTTCGCCCTGTTCGGCTCGTCGCGCCACCTCGTCGTCGGGGCGGACTCGGCCTCGGCCGCGATCATGGCGACCGGTCTCCTCGCGATGGGCCTCGTGGCCGGACTCCGCAGTACGTGGAGACGGCCTCGCTGTCGGCCCTGATGTGCGCGGTCCTGCTCGTCGCGCGCCCGGCTCCTCAAGCTCGGGTTCATCGCCAACTTCCTGTCACGGAGCGTCCTGATCGGGTTCCTGACCGGCGTCGGCATCCAGGTCGCGATGGGCCAGTTCGGCGGGTTGTTCGGGGTCAGCGAGGGCAGCGGGACCACCCTCGAGAAGTTCGCCAACGCACTGCGGGCGATCCCGACCGAGACGAACGTGCCGACGCTGGTCGTGTCGGTCGCCGTCCTGGTCGATGATCGTCGGGCTCGAGCGGGTCAACAAGAAGATCCCGGGCGCGCTGCATGGCGGTGGTCGGCGCGATCGCGATCAGCTACTTCTTCGATCTGGCCGCCCGCGGCGTCACGGACCTCGGGCCCGTGCAGGGCGGGCTGCCGGCGTTCGGCCTGCCGACCGGACGTGATCACGAACTGGACAACGTCGCGGCGCTGCTCCCGACCGTCGTCGCGATCGTTCATCGTGATCCTCGCCCAGAGCGCGGCGACGTCGCGCGCCTACGCGATGAAGTACGGCGACAGCTTCGACGAGAACGTCGACCTGGTCGGGCTCGGGCTGGCCAACGCCGCGGCCGGCTGTCCGGGCACGTTCGTCGTCAACGGCAGCCCGACGAAGACCTCGATGGTCGACAACGCCGGCGGGCGGAGCCAGATCGCCCAGCTGACGACCGGCGTCGGTGGTCCTCGTCGTCCTCCTGTTCCTGACCGGCCCGCTGTCCTACATGCCGAACGCGGTCCTGGCGCGGTCGTCTTCCTCATCGGCGTCCGGCTCATCGACGTCAAGGGCATGAGCGAGATCACCGCCTGCGCAAGGGCGAGTTCGCGGTCGCCGCTACTCACGGCTGCGACGGTGGTCATCGTCGGCGTCGAGCAGGGCATCCTGCTGGCGATCTTCCTGTCGATCGTCGAGCACATCTACCACAGCTACCGCCCGTACGACACGCTCATCTCCATCGCCCCGGACCGGCGAGTCATCTTCACGCCGTACGACAGCGGACAGCAGGCCGCCCCCGGCCTCGCCGTCTACCGGTTCGGCGCCAGCCTCTACTACGCCAACGCGACCCGGTTCACCGCCGAGATCACTCGAGATCCTCGACAAGGCCGATCCGCCGCTCCGCTGGTTCTGCCTGTCGGCCTCGGCCATCGGCGACATCGACTACTCTGGTGCCGACGCGATCCGGGCAGTCGTCGAGGAAGCTCCACAAGCGCGGCGTCACGTTTGCCGTCACCCAGGCGAGCGATGCGGTTCGCCGCGAGCTCGACATGTACGGGTTGACCGAGCTGATCGGGGCCGACAACTTCTACGACTACGTCGAGGACGTGGTCGAGGTCCGTCGAGTCAGCGGGCCCATCAGCGGGTCCGTCGGCCGGCTCGGCGTCTGCCGAGCCGCCGCCCGCCTGATCGCCGATGTCGTCGCTGCCGACGCTGGAGGAGCGAGCGGGGCCGGGATCGAGGCGCGGGCCCGACTTCCGGCCGGCGGCGCATGCCGACTGGAAGCCGGCCCCGACCGGCCGGACCCGATCGCGCTCCTCGAGGGCCAGGCCGCGATCGCGCATCCCGGAGCTCGTGCCGGTCCGCTACGGCCGGATGGCGGTCTCGCCGTTCACGTTCTATCGCGGCGCGGCCCTGCCGATGGCGGCCGACCTCGTCGACGACGCCGTCGACCGGCATTCCAGGTCCAGCTCTGCGGCGACGCGCATCTCTCGAACTTCGGGCTGTTCGCGTCGCCCGAGCGCGACCTCGTGTTCGACATCAACGACTTCGACGAGACGCATCCGGGACCCTGGGAGTGGGACGTCAAGCGGCTCGCCGGGAGCCTCGTGCGTCGCCGCCCGGGCGCGAGGCTTCGACGCCCACGAGGCGCGCCACGCGTCCACGCGGCGGTGCGCTCCTATCGCGAGCGGATGGCCGAGTACGCGGCGATGCGGGCGATCGACGTCTACTACGCGAAGGTCGACGCCGCGGCAATCGACGGCTACGTCGACAAGCGCGCGCGACCCTACCTCGCGATCGACCGTCAAGTCGGCCGCCCATCACGACGCTCTCCACGAGCTGCCGAAGCTGACCGAGGTCGACGCGACGGGCCGGCGCCGGATCGTCGACCATCCGCCGATCATCACCCACCCGCCCGACATGACGCTGCCGCTCGAGGATGCGGTCCTCGCGATGCCTACCGCGACACCCTCCAGGAGGACCGACGAGTCCTCCTCGATCGCTACCAGCTCATCGACGCGCGCGCTCAAGGTGGTCGGGGTCGGCAGCGTCGGTCTCGGTGCCTACGCCGCCCTCCTCGAGGGGGCCGGCGAGCGACGATCCGTTCTTCCTCCAGGCGAAGGAGGCCGAGGCGTCGGTCCTCGAGCGTTTCCTCGGTCCGAGCGCCTATGGGTCGCACGGCGAGCGAGTCGTCGCCGGCCAGCGCCGGCTCCAGGCGGCCAGCGACGTGATGCTCGGCTGGGCGGTCGGCGCCGCTCGGCCGCCACCTCTACATCCGCCAGCTCCAGGACCAGAAGGGCGGCGCCGTCATGGAGGCGATGACCTTCGACGACCTCGAGACGTGGGGCGAGCTCTGCGGCTGGGGCCTCGCCCGCGGCCACGCCCGGACCGGCGAGCCGGCGACGATCGCCGGGTACCTCGGAGACGACGACGCGGTCGACCACGCCTTCGGCCGACTTCGCCGTCGCCTACGCCGACCAGACCGAGCGGGATCACGCCGCGTTCGTCGCCGCGATCCGGGCCGGCCGGATCAAGGCCGAGTCCGGGATCTGACGGCTCCCTCAGAATGTCGATCTCCGCCACGCTCATGAGGAGTCGCTCGATGCGCCGAACTGGCCTGGTCATCGGGATCGTTGCGTCGTCCGTTCTCCTCGTGGCCTGCACGGGTGGTGGAGCGGCGTCGGCCGGTCCCGCCGGTGGCAAGCTCGACGGCGTCACCTGGACGCTGACCTCGTACCGCGACGGCACGACTCTCCAGGTCGTCCCCGATGGGGTCTACGCCGACGCGCAATTCGACGGGACGAACGTGGCCGGATCGGCCGGCTGCAACGGCTTCCACGGCACGTATGCCGCTTCCGGCAGCTCGCTGACCGTGACCGGGATCGCCTCGACGATGATGGCCTGTCCACCGCCGGCGAGCACGGTCGAGACCGCCTACCTGGCGAACCTGGCCAAGTCGGCGGCCTATACCGCCACGACGGACGCGCTGACGATCTTCGACGCGGCCGGCGCCCAGCTCCTCGTGTTCGCCGCCCAGAAGCCGGGCGGGCTGACCGGCGTGACCTGGCATGCCCTCAGCTACAACAACGGCAAGCAGGCGGTCCAGTCGGTCGCAATCGGATCGGACCCAACCGCGGTGTTCGCCACCGATGGGACGGTGTCCGGGAACGCCACCTGCAACACGTACAGCGGACCGGCGATGATCACCGGGAGCCGGATCGCAATCGGGCCGCTCATGTCGACCAAGATGGCCTGCGCCAGCGACGAGCTCAACGCCCAGGAGACGGCCTACCTCGCGGCGTTGCAGGGTGCCGCGACGTACGACATCCGGGGCAAGCGGCTCGAGCTGCGCGATGCAGGCGGCGCGCTGATGGCCAACTTCGAGCAACGCTAGCCCGCTCGGCTCGGCGACGGTCGGGTCGTCACCCGATGACGGAGGCCCCGTCGGATCGCGACGCGGTCGTGCGGCGTGCCCGCGAGATCGTCCGCGCCCACGTCCCGATCGTCGGCTGGCTGCCCGCCTATCCGGCGGCCTGGCGACGCGCGGACGTCGTCGCGGGGATCACCTCGTGGGGGGTGATGATCCCGGTGGCGATGGCCTACGCCGAGCTCGCCGGGCTGCCGCCGGAGGTCGGGCTGACGACCGCGTTCGCGGCGCTGGCCGTCTACGCGATCCTCGGGTACGAGCCGACACCTGAAGGTGACGGCGAGCTCGACGATGGCGGTGATGTCGGCGGCCGTGGTCGCGCCGCTCGCCGCGGGCGACCCGGCGAGGTTACCTCGTGCTGAGCTCCGGTCTGGCCCTCGTCGTCGGGGCGATCTTCATCGCGGCCGGGCTGGTCCGGCTCGGGTTCATCTCCGACTTCATGGCCAAGTCGGTCGTCACCGGCTTCGTCTTCGGCCTGTCGATCACGATCATCGTCGGCCAGCTCCCGAAGCTCTTCGGCGTGCCCAGCACGAGCGGCGGGATCAACGAGCAGCTGGCCGGGCTGGTCGCCGAGACTGCCTGACACGAATCTGCGGACGCTGGCGGTCGGCCTGACCTCGATCGTCGGCGTGTCCTGCTCCTGCGGATCGGTCGCCCGCGGCTGCCCGGGCCACTCATCGTGCTCGCGTGGGGATCCTGGCGAGCACCGTCCTCGACCTCCAGGCCTACGGCGTGAGCCGTCGTCGGCGACGTGGCCACCGGCCTGCCCAGCCTGTCGATCCCGCCGGTCGAGCTGCGCGACCTGCCGTTCCTCGTCGTCGGGGCGGCCGGCATCGTGTTCCTCGCCGTCGGCGAGTCGCTCGGTGCGGCTCGCGCGTTCGCCTCGCGGCACGGCTACGACATCGACGCGGACCAGGAGCTCGTCGCGCTCGGCGGCGCGAACGTCGGATCGGGCCTGTTCGGCGGGTTCACCGTCGACGCGAGCCTGTCCCAGTCCGCCACCGCCGAGGCTGCCGGGACGCAGTCGCAGCTCTCGTCGCTGCTGACCTCGGCGCTGGTCCTGGCAACGGCGGTGTTCCTGGCGCCCGCTCTTCGAGAATCTGCCGAACGCGGTCCTGGCCGGGATCGTCATCACCGGGGTCCTGAGCCTGATGGACGTGGCCGAGCTGCGCCGCTTCTATCGCCTCCGGCGGACGGACTTCCTGATCGCGGTGACCGCGATCGTCGGGGTCATCACGACGACCGTCCTCGTCGGGCTGGTCATCGCGGTGCTGCTGTCGCTGGTGAGCCTCCTCTATCGGGCGAGCCGGCCGTACGTCGCCGTCGCTCGGCTGAGCTCCCGGGCCGGACCCGGAACGTTCGCCGACGCGAGCCGCCACCCGGATGCCGACGGCCGATCCCCGGGCTGCTGATCCTGCGCCTCGACGCCCCGCTCTACTTCTTCAACGCGAACGTCGCCCGGAGCGAGATCCTGGCGCTGCTCGGCCGGAGCGATCCGAGCCCGACCCGGCTCATCCTCGACCTCGGTGCCACGGCCGACCTTGACACGACGACCTCCGACATGCTCCACGAGCTGGTCGCCCGGCTCCGCGACGATGAGGTGGAGCTGTTCCTGGCCCAGGTCAAGGGCGCCGTCCGGGACCGGATGGCGCGCGCCGGGCTGATCGAGCTCGTCGGCGAGGACCACCTGTTCCGGACCGTGGTCGCCGCAGTGGCTGCAGGCGCGACTGACCGGGCCGACCCGGACCAGGCTTCGATGGGCGACGGCTGATCGTCGGCCGGGGCGACCACTGCCGTCGCTCGACCGACAGGCCAGCTGGGAGGGTTGCCGACTCGCGCCCGATCGGCGATGCTGATAGGGACGCCACCGTACAAGCCCGTTCCGGGTAACGGGCGGACGGTCGGCAAGGAGGACGCGGTAATGACGAACTCAGCAGTCCGGGATGGCCTGCGCCTGGGACGACTTGCGCTCGCGGTGGCTGCGGCCCCGCTGCTCCTGGCCGCCTGCTACAGCGGCACGGCCCCCAACCAGACGACCTTCGGCGACATCTTCTGGTCGATGGTCGCCTTCTTCTTCTGGTTCATGCTGATCTGGATGTTCATCGCCGTGTTCGCCGACATCTTCCGGCGGAACGACCTGAGCGGCGGCTGGAAGGCGATCTGGATCCTCGCGATCTTCATCCTGCCGCTCCTGGGAATCCTGATCTACGTCTTCACCCGACCGAAGGTCACGGCCCAGGACGTCCAGGCGATGACCCAGATGGACGCCCAGGCCAAGGCCGCGGCGAGCGTCTCGACCGCGGACGAGCTGGCGAAGCTCCAGCAGCTCAAGGCGTCCGGCGCGATCACGGATGCCGAGTACGAGTCGCTCAAGGCGAAGCTGCTGGCCTGACCTTCGGCCGTCCTCGACGGCGGCCCGGCGGCCGCCGTCGGCGCACGCCCGCGAACCCGATCCCGCCAACGGGAGCAGCTGCCCTTGACGACCCAGCGTGAACCGACGATCCCGCATCTCCGACCCGTTGGACCCGGGCCGGCTGTCGTGCCGCGTCTCGGCGTCATCGAGGGCAAGCTCCAGCCGCCGCCGGCTCGCCCCGGGATGGTCCCGCGCACGGCAATCGTCGAGCGCCTGATCGGCTCCCGGTCGGCCAGGATCGTCCTCATCCGGGCCCCGGCAGGCTACGGCAAGACATCGCTGCTCGCGCAATGGGCCGAGGCGGACGAGCGCCCGGTCGCCTGGGTCTCGCTCGACAAGCACGACGACGATCCGAGCGTCGTGCTCACCTATCTCGCCGCCGCGATCGACGGGATCGAGCCGATCGGGCCGGACGCCATCCGAGCGCTCGGCGGGCCGGCCGCGTCGGTCCGCAGCCGGATCCTGCCGGAGCTGGCCGTTGCGTTCAGCCGGTTGTCGGGCCCGGTCCTGGTGGTCCTCGACGACATCCATGAGCTCGAGCATCCGGAGGCGCTCGACTCGGCCGTCCTGCTCGCCGGCCACCTGCCCGAGGGCTCTCAGCTGGCCATGGCGGCGCGCGGTGAGTCGCAGCTCCCGATCTCGCGCTACCGGGCGCGTGGCGCGCTGCTCGAGCTCGGACCGAGCGATCTCGCGCTCGACGTTGACGAGGCGTGCCAGCTGTTCGCCGGCGCCGGGCTCGAGCTGCCGATCGCGGATGTCTCCGATCTGACCCGGCGGACCGAGGGATGGGCGGCCGGGCTCTATCTCGCCGCCCTGTCGATCCAGAACGGCGGCGCCGACGCGGCCCTGGGTTCGAGCTTCGGCGACCACGATCGTTTCATCGAGGATTACCTCCGGTCCGAGCTCACCGGGAGCCTGTCACGGCGCGAGCTGCGCTTCCTGTCGCGAACGTCGGTGCTCGACCGGCTGGCCGCTGCCCTGTGCGACGCGGTGGTTGGACGGTCCGGGTCGGCCGCGATGCTCAGTTCGATCGAGCAGGCCAACCTGTTCCTCGTGCCGCTCGACAACGAGCGCGCCTGGTACCGCTACCACCCCCTGTTCCGGGCGATGCTCCAGGCCGAGCTCGAGCGGCGTGAGCCCGGTGTCCGCGTGGAGCTCCTGGTCAGGGCGGCCGAGTGGTGCGAGGCCAACGAGCTGTTCGAGCAGGCACTGGCCTACGCCTTCGAAGCCGGCGATCTCGATCGGGCCGCCGGCCTGTTCGAGCGCCTCGCCCAGCCAGTGTTCCGGAGCGGCCGAATGGCGACCCTCCGCCGCTGGCTCGAGCAGTTCGACGCCCCGTCCCTTGCCCGCCACCCCTCGTCGGCCGCCCTGGCGGCGCTCGGGTTCGCGTTCGTCGGCGAGGCAATGGAAGCAGACCGTTGGGTGGGCGAGGCGGTTCTCGCGGCCCGCGACCAGGGTGACCGGACGGTCGTCGGGGTGTCCGGCACGTCGGCTGCCTCGCTCGTGGCGGTCGCCCGCGCGGTCACAGCACCCGAGGGTGTCGACCATATGGTCCACGACGCCACCACCACCCTCGACCTCGAGCCGGACTGGAGCCCGTGGCGGGCGTTCGCGCTCGCCGTGGCCGGCATCGGCCAGATGCTCATCGGGGACCTGGTCGGCGCCCAGCGGCTCCTCGCCGAGGCGGCCGAGGTCGGTGAGCGCCTCGCCGCCCATCCGGCCCGGTCGATCGCCCTGGCCGAGCTTGCCGCCCTGGCCATCGACCGCGGCGACTGGTCGGCCGCCGAGACGTACGCCACGAAGGCGCGGGCGATAGTCGTCGGCGCCGGGCTCGACGACTATCCCTTGACGTCGTTCGCGTACGCGGTCACGGCCCGGACGTCGGCGCATCGGGGCGACCTCGTCCGGGCCCGGACCGACCTGGCTCATCTCGCCCGGGTCGTCCCGTCCCTGACCTACGCGATCCCGTGGCTGGCCATCCAGACCCGGGTCGAGATGGCCCGGGTCCACCTCGCCCTCGGCGAGACCGACGCGGCCCGCCAGCTCCTGGCGGTGATCGACGCGATCCTCGAGCGGCGCCCGGATGTCGGCGACCTCCGCCCGAAGGTCGATTCGCTCCGCCGACAGGTTGCCTCGTCGACGGTCGCGCCACGGGTCGAGTCGCTTACCGAGGCGGAGCTGCGGCTCGTTCCGCTGCTGCCGACTCACCTGTCGTTCATCGAGATCGCCGAGATCCACGTCCTCTCGCCCAACACGGTCAAGACGCAGGCGATCTCGATCTACCGCAAGCTCGGGGCGTCGTCGCGGAGCGATGCCGTCACGCGAGCACGCGAGCTTGGCCTGCTCGAGCACTAGCCGGTTCGCTTTCATGCGTTCGGGGTGATGCGAGGCCGGCCCGGTCGGCCTATGCTGGCCCCTGAAGGCCGCACATCCAGCGGCCCATTACGTGTCGCCCAGGCTACGGTCGGTCGACCCGCCCGCCGATACCAACCAGATGGAGGCATCCCGTGACCCTCGGTCCGCTCGAGTACACCGTCATCGGCTTTGAAGGCAACCGGTTCAACGGCGAGATCGCCAAGGAGCTCTCGGCCGTTGTCGAGAAGAAGGTCATCCGCCTCGTCGACGTCGTGTTCGTGACGAAGGACATCAACGGAGAGGTCGCGGTCGTCGAGGTCGACAACAAGGCCGACGACAGATTCGCGTTGTTCGCACCGCTCATCAACGACCTCATGGGCCTGCTCACCCCGGACGACATCGCGGCGATCGCGGCTGAGCTGCCCAACAACACCTCGGCGCTCATCGTGCTGTTCGAGCACCGCTGGGCGGAGAAGCTCAAGGATGCCATGACGGGAGCGGGTGGCTTCCTCATCGCGCGCCAGACGATCAGCCCCGAGCTGCTGGCCGCCGTCAACGACGAGCTCGAGGCCGCGACGGCCTCGGCCTGATCCCCGGATACCGAAGGAGAACTGCCATGATGCGACGAAGACGTGGTGTTGGGCTCGTGGGTGTGGCTGCGGTCGGGGCTGTGGCCCATCACGCCGGCACCAAGTCGGCCCAGGCCCAGGCCCAGGAAGATGCCCAGAACCAGCAGCTTGCCGACCTCCAGGCTCAGCAAGCCCAGCAGGCCTACGCGCCGCCACCGGCCGCCGCGCCGGCGGCCCCCGCGGTCGACCCGACCACGGCCCAGCTCCAGAACCTGGCGAACCTGCACACCCAGGGGATCCTGAGCGACGAGGAGTTCGCGGCCGCCAAGGCGAAGCTGCTCGGCATCTGAGCCCGGCTCGCCACCGGGCTGTCTCGCTCGGGGCAGCCCATCGTCCCGGCTGCGGCATGCCCTGAATCCGGAGAACTGTGGATCCGCCCGACGAGCGTCGGCGTACTTGGCGATAGACTGGCTCGGCGCCTTCGCCGCGCCGGGCGGCTGACGCCGATCGATCTCAGAGAGCTCTAATCATCGACCCCTACACTGGCCGGTGAGGCTTCTCACCAGGGGTTCGGTCGGACCTCCGGCGCGGACAGATGGACTGGAGCTCGATCGGCCCGATGACCGACCAGACGGAAACGCCGCTCGATCCGGAGAGTTCCCGCGAGACGCGTCGCCTGCGCCGCAGCGCGGGCCGGATCCGGACGGCGCTACCGTTCGTCGGCGGGATCGTTGCCGCCCTCATCGCGATCGCGCTCTATGGCGTCCTCGTCCCGGGTCCGCACCAGCTGACGACTTCCGACGTCAAGCAGAGCATTGCCTCGGCGCTCGCGTCGCAGACCCCGGCGCCCCCGGATTCGGAGCTGGTCTACCAGGCGATCCAGCCGTCGCTGGTCCTCATCCAGACGAAGAACGAGGCGGTCAAGGACGGCGCCGGTGACGCCATCGGGAGCGGGGTCGTCGTCAACCAGCTCGGCGACATCCTGACCAGCCTCCACGTCGTGGCCGACGCCACGAGCATCGAGCTGACCTTCGCCGACGGCTCGAAGTCCACCGCCCAGATCGCGGTCCGTCGTTCTGACGACGATATTGCGGTCCTGCGGGCCGACGAGCTCCCAGCTGTCCTCGTCCCGGCGACGCTCGGCAACCCGGCCTCGGCCCAGGTCGGGAGCGAGGCATTCGTCGTCGGTAATCCGTTCGGGCTGTACGGCTCGATCAGCTCCGGGGTCATCTCGGGTCTCGGCCGATCGTTCGAGATGCCCGACTCCAGGCAGGTCCTCCACGGGCTTATCCAGGTCGACGCCGCGGTGAACCCGGGCAACTCCGGCGGGCCGCTCCTCAACCGTAACGGTCAGGTCATCGGGATCGTCGCAGCGCTCGTGAACCCGACCAAGCAGGCCGTCTTCGTCGGGATCGGCCTGGCCGTTCCGATCGATGTCGCCGGTGGGGCGGCCGGCCTGCCCCAGTACTGACTCAACCTGGAGGTGAATGCCAGTGGATGACGACGAGAGCGCGGCGCGGACCGTCCCGATGGAACGCGTCCTCTACGAGGTCAAGAAGGTCATCGTCGGCCAGGACCACCTCCTCGAACGGCTCGTCGTCGCGCTGCTGGCGCGTGGACACCTCCTCGTCGAGGGCGTCCCCGGCCTGGCCAAGACGATGGCGATCAAGACCCTGGCCGGGGCGATCGGCGGCGAGTTCAAGCGGATCCAGTTCACCCCGGACCTCGTCCCGGCGGACCTCGTCGGGACCCGGGTCTACAACCAGAAGACCGGCGAGTTCAGCACGTCGCTCGGTCCGGTGTTCACCAACCTGCTCCTCGCCGACGAGATCAACCGGGCCCCGGCGAAGGTCCAGAGCGCCCTGCTCGAGGTCATGCAGGAGCGCCAGGTGACGATCGGCCGCGAGACGTTCAAGGTGCCCGATCCGTTCCTGGTCCTCGCCACCCAGAACCCGATCGAGACCGAGGGAACCTATCCGCTGCCCGAGGCGCAGGTCGATCGGTTCATGATGAAGGTCCTCGTCGGCTACCCGAGCACGACCGAGGAGTTCTCGATCGTCGAGCGCCAGACGGGGCCGGCCGACGCGGTCCAGAGCGTGCTCTCGACCGACGACCTCCTCGCGCTTCAGCAGAAGGTCGACTCGGTCTACGTCGATCCGGCCCTGCTCGACTATGCCGTCCGGCTGGCCACCGCCACCCGAATGCCGAAGGCCTACGGGATGCCCGAGCTCGAGCGCTACATCACGTACGGGGCAAGCCCCCGGGCCTCGATCAACCTCATCCTGACCGCCCGCGCGCTGGCCTTCGTCCGCGGCCGTGACTACGCCCTGCCCCAGGACGTCCGGGACATGGCCCGCGACGTCCTCCGCCATCGCCTCGTCCTGTCGTTCGAAGCACTGTCCGACGACATCGCCGCCGACAACCTGCTGACCGCCGTCCTCGACCGGGTCGTCGCGCCGGTCGTGCCGCTCCGGGAGACGACCAACGTCCGCGCCAGCGCCTGAGCGCATCCTCCAGCGCCTCGACTGGCAGGTCATCCGGCCGCTCGACGGCCTGCTCCAGGGCGACTACCGCAGCCTGTTCTATGGCAACGGGGTCGACCTGGCCGACCTGCGCGAGTACCAGCCCGGCGACGACGTCCGGTACATCGACTGGAACGTCACTGCCCGGATGGATACGGCGTACATCCGGCAGTACACCGAGGATCGCGAGATCACGGCCTGGTTCCTGCTCGATCTCAGCCCGTCGGTCGACTTCGGGACGGTCGACGCGGAGCGCGAGAAGCGGACCGTGCTGATCGACTTCGTGACGACGATGGCACGCCTCCTGACGCGTCGCGGCAACCGGGTCGGGGCCGTGTTCTACGACAGCCGGGTCGAGCGGACGATCCCCGCCCGCGGCGGCCGCAACCAGGTGCTTCGCCTCGTGAACGATCTCCTCGGGCAACCCCGCCTGCCGGGCGCGCCGTTCACCGACCTGGCGCCGATGCTCGACGCCGGCCGGCGCGCGATCCTCCGCCGGTCGCTCGTCTTCGTGATCTCCGACTTCATCAGCGCGCCCGGCTGGGAGCGACCGCTCCACCTGCTCAACCGGCGTCACGACGTCCTCGCGATCCGGCTGATCGACCCGCGCGAGATCGAGCTGCCCGACGTGGGTCCGCTGCTCATGGAGGATGCCGAGACGGGCGAGCAGCTCTACGTCGACACCCACGACAAGGGCTTCCGGCGCCGGTTCCAGGAGGCAGCCGGGAAGGCGCGAGGCCAGCGTCGGCGACGCGTTCAAGCGATCCGGCGTCGACGCGATGGTCCTGTCCACCGACGAGGACCTCGTCCAGGCGATCGTCCGCATGGCGACCCTGCGCCGCCGGCGCCGGAGGTAGCCGATGTCGTTCATCTGGCCGCCGATGCTCGCGCTCCTCGTCTTCGTCCCGATCGGCGTGCTCTTATACCGCTGGCTCGAACGGCGTCGCCGGCGTCGGGTCGAGGCGTCGGGTGGGCTCGGGCTCGGCACGCGGGTGTCCGGTCCACCGACCGGTCTGCGCCAGCGCATCCCGGCGGCCCTGTTCCTCGTCGGCCTGACGATCATGGTCGTCGCCCTGGCCAGGCCGCAGAGCGTGGTCGACCTGCCGCGCGCGGAGGGCACGGTGATCCTCGCCTTCGACGTCTCGAGGAGCATGGCCGCCGACTGACCTCACGCCGACCCGCATGGATGCCGCCAAGGCGGCGACCAAGACGTTCGTGGAGCGCCAGCCGCCCGGCGTCGTGATCGGGGTCGTCGCGTTCAGCGGGGCCGGCCTGTCGGTTCAGACGCCGACCAGCGACCAGGCGTCGGTCCTCGCAGCGATCGACCGGCTGGCGCCGGAGCGGGGGACCTCGCTCGGCCAGGGCATCCTGACGGCGCTCAACACGATCGCCGTCGCCGAGGCCGGTCCGTCGGTCGACTACTACAGCAATCGCTCACCGGAACCGACGCCCGAGCCGACCCCGGTGCCGCCGGGGACCCACGCGCCGGCGGTCATCGTGCTCGTCACCGACGGCGAGAACACCGAGCCGCCCGACCCGCTGGCCGCCGCCCAGACCGCCCTCGATCGCGGAGTCCGGATCTACACGGTCGGGCTCGGCAGCGCGGCCGGGACGACCCTCGACCTCGACGGGTTCAAGGTCCACACCCAGCTCGACGAGGCGACCCTCCAGCAGATCTCCCAGATCTCCGGCGGCGCCTACTTCAGCGCCGGCGATGACGCCGCGCTCCAGTCGGTCTACAGCAATCTCGACCTGCGCCTGACGGTCGAGCCGGAGGAGATCGAGGTCACGTCCCTGTTCGCCGGCGCAAGCGTGCTGCTCCTCGTCGTCGGCGGCCTGTGCTCGCTCGTGGTCCTGGGCCGGCTGCCATGACGTTCCTGTGGCCGGGCCTGCTCGTCCTGCTCGGGCTGCTGCCGCTCCTCGTCGGCGTCTACGTCTGGAGCCTGCGCCGCCGGCGACCGACCGGGGCCCGCTACTCGAGCCTGAGCCTCGTCCGCGACGCGTCGCCCGGATCCTCGCGGCTGCGCCGCCACCTGCCGTTCGCCCTGTTCGCGCTCGCTGTCGGTGGGCTGGTCGTCGCCCTCGCGCGACCGGTTGCGGTCGTGGCCGTGCCGACGAACCAGACGACGATCATCCTCACGATCGACGTCTCCCGGAGCATGTGCTCCAGCGACATCCCGCCGAGCCGGCTGCAGGCTGCCGAGGCCGCCGCGGCGTCGTTCATCCAGCGCCAGGGTTCGATGACCCAGATCGGGATCGTCGCGTTCAGCGGTTTCGCGGAGCTCGTCCAGCCGCCGACCACCGACGAGGAGGTCCTGCTCGACGCGCTCCAGAGCCTGACGACGGGGCGGCGGACGGCGATCGGCAGCGGGATCCTCGAGGCCATCGACGCGATCGCCGAGATCGACCCGACCGTTGCCCCGGCCGAGATCGACGGCCGGCCCGGCGTGGCGCCGACACCGGTGCCGCAGGGGGCGTACGCGCCGGACATCATCGTCGTGCTGACCGACGGTGTGGCCAATGCCGGTCCATTGCCGGTCGACGCTGCGCAGCAGGCGGCCGATCGAGGGCTGCGGGTCTACACGATCGGCTTCGGGACGGCCGACGGTGGCTCGTTCGACCCTGCCTGCGCGCCGCAGTTCGTGGGTCGGGAGCCGCCGGTCGGTGTCCCCGGCGGCGGCGGGGGCCAGGGGCAGGGCGGCTTCCGACGCGGGATCGACGAGCAGACCCTCACCCAGGTCGCCGACCTGACCGGCGGGACGTACTACCCGGCCGAGAGCGCCGACCAGCTCGAGCGCGTCTTTGACAACCTGCCGACATCGCTCATCACCCGCCACGAGGCCGTCGAGATCGGCGTGATCTTCGTGGCCGTGGCGACGGTCATCGCCGCGCTGGCGCTGCTGCTCGGACGGGCCTGGCGCCCGCTGCCGTAGGCGGGGCGACAACGGGGCAACCCAGCCGGGACCATTTGCCCGGGGTTCAAGCTCGCCGCGCGCAGTTACCGTAACGTCGATGGTCCTGCCTCGTTTCAGTGGTCGATGACGTGGACGTCGATACGCTGGTCAGCCAGGCGAAAGCCGGCGATGCCGACGCATTCGGTGCCCTCTACGACATCTATGCGGAACGTGTGTACCGATTCATCGTCGTCCGTGTCCCACAGCCAGCCGACGGCGAGGACCTCCTGCAGCAGGTATTCCTCAAGGTGATCGAGTCCCTCCCTCGCTACGAACAGCGGGGCCTCCCCTTCGGGGCCTGGCTGTTCCGGATTGCGCGAAACTCGGTGATCGACTTCGGTCGGACTCGACCCATCGTCGAGCCGCTTGGCGACGAGGCCGGACAGAAAGTCGATCCCATCGAGCCCAGCATGCTGGTCGAGCGCGCCGGAGAGATCGACCTGGTCCGCACGTCGCTCGGCAAGCTCTCGCCCGAGCAACGGGACGTGATCGATCTGCGCTTCTTCGCCGGGCTCACGCACGCCGAGATCGGGGCGGTCCTCGGCAAGCGCGAGGGAAACGTGAGAGTCATCCAGCACCGCGCCCTCGAGGTGCTCCGGCGCCGGATCGACGAGCGCGTCCGGCTTGACGCTCTGGTGGACGAAGCATGAGCTGGCTTCGGTTCGGCCGATCCCGGTCGCCATCGCCCGCGCCGAATTCGACCTGGTCGAGGCAGACCTCGGGGCTGCGGCACGAGCGTTGACGCCGGAGCCCGAGCATCTCGCTCGAGTCAGGACCGCGGTCCTTGCTCAATATCGTGAGTCCGCGGCTCGCACTACCCCGAGTCGGGCGTCCGCCGACCGAGGCTGGCTGTGGCCCCGCGTTCCGCGCGTCGCCCTGGTCTTCGCGCTCAGCGTGATCCTCGCCGTCGGGAGCGTGGGTTTCGTCGCAGCCGGAAGCACGCCGGGCCGGCCGTTCTATGGACTCCGTCTCGGGCTCGAGGCGCTCACGCTTCCGGCCGTGGGTACGCCGGCGCGCCTCGACGCGCAGATCGAACGGCTCGATCGGCGCCTCGTGGAGGCTGAGCGGGCGTCACACGACGGAGATGCGGCTGCAGCGTCCGACGCCATCGCAGCGTACCGCGCGGAGCTCTTCGACGCAGGTGCCGAGCTCGACGTCGGAGGCGCGGACATGCCCCGCCTGGGCGAGGTCTTGGCCGCCCACGCGATCCTTCTTGCCCGGCTTGGTGACGATGTCTCCGGGCCGGCGAGGTCTTCGACGACCGACGCGCTCGATCAGGTCAACCGACTGCGGCAGACGATCGAGTCCCGACCCGGTCACCAGCCGTCGAAGAACGGTCCCGGTGGCGGCGGCAGCGGTGGCGGCGACGGGGGCGGCAACAGCGGCGGCAACGGTGGCGGCAACAGCGGCGGCAACGGTGGCGGCAACAGCGGTGGCGGGAACGGCGGTGGCGGGAACGGCGGCGGGAACGGTGGCGGGAACGGTGGCGGGAACGGTGGCGGGAACGGTGGCGGGAACGGTGGCGGCAACGGCGGCGGCGGGAACGGCGGGGGCGGCAACGACGGCCACTAGTCCGCGGTTCAAGCAGGCATCCGTTCGGATCATCGCCAACCCCGACGGCCGGTCGCACCTCGGCGGAGGCTCCGGCAACACCCGGCTGTAACGCCGGAGCGATGGTGTCGTTTCCAGCATCAGAGCGCACGAACCGTGCGCGAGTCACCTTCCCGATCGAAGGCGGCGCGACCGAGCGCAATCGACCGACCCGTTGAAACGGCCAATCCTCGGGCGCGCGTCGTTGCCAAACGGCTTCTAGAAGGAGTGGGTATGCGGCAGAGAATGATCAGCGTCGTCGCGGCAGCCGGTCTGTTGACCGCAGTCATCGCCGGCCCGGCGCTCGCGGGCGCGGGTGGCATTCAGCGTTACCAGGTCGCGACGACGTCGTACACGATCGTGGTCGAGGGAGCGTTCATCCACACGTTCGTGGTTGCGGTCAACCCGTGCGACGACTCGATCGCGATCACCGGCTCGACCCCATTGCTCGGCGGCTATTACACGACCGAGACGGTCACTGGCACGCTTGCGGCCGGCGTCATCTCATTCAGCGCGACGTACGACGGGCCATATAGCCCCGGCTTCATGTGGACGGGCTCGTTCCCCGTCGCTGGCGGCGCCTTGTCCGGCCCATACAGCGGCACCGTGACGGCCGCCCCGACGACGTTGAGCACGTACAAGAACCACGGCGATTTCGTGTCATCGATGGGCGGCGGGCCGGAGGCGGCCCATTCCTGCATCGGGATGCCGATCTCGAAGGACGACGCGCTGGCAGTCAGTGACCTGGCGGCGGCCGATCAAGCCAACGACCACGACGTGGCTGCCGTTCAGGCGCGATTGGCCGCGAACGAGGCACGACTGCTCGACACGCTCAAGGCGGTCCTCGCCAGGTTGAAGAACCCGCATGCAACATCGGCGATCCAGAAGCACATCGACGCCATCGAGGGTGGCGACTCCGGACTCCACCATGCCGCGCAGGTGGTTGGCGGCGACCACTCGGACCACCCGAAGCACTCCGGCAAGCCGGCGTCGGCTGGGTCGTCACAAGACCACCCGAACCACGGGAACCACTCCGGAAAGCCGTAGCGCCGCCAGCGAGCCGACCCCGCTCACGGCGGTCGGCCGCCTCGTCGCTGTAGAACGCGCACAGACCATCGGCAACGGCAGCTGAGTGTTCGTCCAGCTCCGCCGCCGCCGGTATCGGACCCGGACCAGCCGCGCTGGTCCGGGTCCTCACTTGCCCCCGGTGAGGGCTCAGCGATCGGCCGAGCCCACGCTGTCGAGGTAGGACGCGGCCGGGCAGAAGAATAGTGTTCCGGTCACCGGATGGGTGACGTCGAGGAGCCGATCGTAGGTGCCGGGCGGCTTGCCGACGAACATGTTTTCGAGCATCAGCTCGAGCGGTCGCGGTGAGCGCGCGTAGCCGATGAAGTAGGTCCCGACCGCGCCCTCGGCCACGTTGCCGAACGGCATGTTGTGGCGGAGGATCTCGAGCTCGACCCCGTCCTCCTCGATCTTCGTGAGGGCGTTGTGTGCCCACGGCGGCTTGACGTCGTCGGCGAGCTCGATGTCGGACAGCTTGCGCCGACCAATGACCCCTTCCTGGACCTCGGTCGGCATCGCATCCCACGATGCGAGATCGTGGATGTACTTCTGGACGAGCACGTAGCTGCCGCCGGCGAAGAGCGGATCCTCGTCGCCCACGATCGTCGCCTCGACGGCGGCCGGCCCCTTCGGGTTCTCGGTCCCGTCGACGAACCCGGTCAGGTCGCGATCGTCAAAGTAGCGGAACCCGTGGACCTCGTCCTCGGGTGCGACCGCCCCACCGAGCCGGCCGACGATCTGGGTCGCGAGCTCGAAGCAGAGGTCCATCCGCTCGGCCCGGATGTGGAACAGGAGGTCGCCCGGGGTCGAGACCGAGCGACGCGGCCCGCTCCGGATCTCGACAAGCACGTGGAGGCCCGCTGGCCGTGGTGCGCCGAACAGCCCGTCCCAGGCTTCCGACCCGAACCCGACGATGCACGACAACTGGCCGGCGTCATCACGGGTCCCGACGGCCCGGACGACTCCGGCCAGATCTGCGCACAGGTCGCGAACTGCGGACCGTGCGGCATCGCCGGGCCGGACGGTCAGGACGAGGAAGATCGCATCGCGCGTACGGCCGGCGGTGACTGGCTGGGGATCGACCACCTCCGAAACGTAGCACCCCCGACCTGCGAGCGACAACGATCAACGTCCATCGGCGCCGCGGTCAGCCCACCGCCCCTTGCCGGAGACCGGAGAATGGTCCGGACGTCGGTCGATCCGGCAGCCTGCCACGAGGTTCATGACGACGTGTTCCGCTTCAGCCAGGCCCTCCAGATCGACCGGCCGGCCGACGAAGTCTGGCCATACCTCATCGCGTTCGAGCAGGTTCCGTTGTGGGAGCACGGTGTCGTCGAAGTCCGTCAGATCACGCCCGGCGCTCCAGCCGTCGGCACCGAGATCTCAGCGAGACGGATCTACGCGGGGCGGGAGACCCGGCTGTCCGGGAGCATCGTGGCGTACGACGACGGACGGTCGGCGACGATGTCGCTGCGGGGCGGGCCGCTCGACGAGGCCCTCGTTTCGTACTCCGTGGAGCCGGTCGACGATCGCCACTCGGTCGTCACATACAGCGCCCAGGGCAATCTCATCCGCTGGCTCCGCCTCCTCCACCCGATCCTGCCGGGAGTCGGGCGCGGCGAAGCCCGCAAGAACCTGGCCAAGCTCAAGCGACGGATCGAGGGCGGGATCCCACCGCGCTCCCCTGCACCGTCGCCCTCCTGAGGCGTCGCACGGGCCAGCCTGGAACGGCGAGCGCGCCTGACGCAGACTATGGTTTCGTCGTCGTGCCAGCGTGTCGTCGGATGGGCAGCGGATGATCGAGCCAGAAGAGCGGGCGGGTCCCGGGACCGTCACCGGGACCCTGGCCTTCCTGTTCACGGACCTCGCCGGCAGCACCCAGCTCTGGGAGCGGCTGCCTGGCGCGATGAGGGCCGCCCTGGAGCGGCACGACGCGATCCTGTCCGAGGCGATCGAGACATCGTCCGGACGCGTGGTCAAGACCACCGGCGACGGCCTGATGGCGGTCTTTCCCACGGCGGTGGATGGGGTTACGGCGTCTCTGGCGGCCCAGCAGGCGCTTGGCGCGGAACGATGGGGCGAGACCGGGCCGCTGCGCGTCCGGATGGGACTCCACGCCGGCGACGCCGACCGACGCGGCGACGACTACTTCGGACCGACCATCAATCGGACGGCCAGGATCATGGCCGCCGGGCACGGTGGCCAGGTGCTGCTCTCGGCGGCCGCCGCGGCCCTGGCCGAGGAGCGGCTGCCCGCTGGGGCGAGCCTGCGAGATCTCGGCGAGTACCGGCTCAAGGACCTTGGACGTCCGGAGCGAGTCTTCCAGCTCATCCATCCCACCCTCGAGACCACCTTTCCCCCGTTGGCGACCCAGGACCGCGCTGCCGCCAACCTGCCGATCCAGGCCGCCCCGTTCGTCGGCCGCCGGGTGGAGCTGGCGGACGTGGACCGGCGTCTCGAGGATCCCTCGATCCGCCTGCTCACCCTCACCGGTCCAGGCGGAACGGGGAAGACCACCCTGGCCATCCGGGCCGCGGGCGACCAGGTCGATCGGTTCCGCGATGGCGTGTCGTTCGTCGACCTGTCCAGCGCCCGCGACACCGACGCGGTGCTCATCGGGCTCGGGCGCGCGGTCGGCGTCGGCGAGGCTCCCGATCGTCCCCTTCGGCAGGAGCTGACCGATCGCCTCCGGGATCGCCAGGTCCTTCTCCTCCTCGACAACTTCGAGCAGGTGACGGCGGCCGCCGGGGTGACCACGGAGCTGCTGAGCGATTGTCCGGAGGTCAAGCTCCTGGTCACGAGCCGTGAGCCGCTCCACGTCCGGCCGGAGCATGTCTATGCGGTGCCGCCGATGGTCGTGCCGCCCGCCGGGCAGCGGCACATCACGGCCGAGCAGCTCGAGAGCTATCGAATCGGTCCAGCTCTTCGTCGATCGAGCCCGGGCAGTCCGTCCCGACTTTCAGCTCGACGACGACAACGCGGCCGCGATCGGCGACATCTGCCGTCGGCTCGACGGCCTGCCGCTCGCGATCGAGCTCGCTGCGGCCCGCTTGCGGCTGTTCTCGCCGGAAGCGTTGCGTGATCGGCTCGGAAGCCGGCTCGAGCTGCTCCGGAGCACGGCCCGCGACCTGCCCGAGCGGCAGCAGACGCTGCGGGCGACGATCGAATGGAGCTACCAGCTCCTCGATCCCGGGGAGCAGCGCCTGTTCGAGGTCCTCGCGGTCTTTGCCGACGCGGACCTCCCGGCGGTGGAGGCGGTCGCGGCCGCGGCAGACGAGCAGGTGGGTAGCGACGTCGACGTGATGGAAGCGCTCGCGTCGCTCCTCGAGAAGAGCCTCATCCGACAGGCCGATGTGCCGCGCGGCGAGCCGCGCCTGGTAATGCTCGAGACGATCCGGGAGTATGCGACCGAGCGGCTCGACGACCGCGGGGCGGGTCCGCTCGTCCGCCGCGCCCACGCGACCTACTACGCCGACCTTGCCTCGCGACTGCGTCGCGACCTGGGCGGAGCCGGGCGCGATCAGGCCATGCTCGCCATGGCCGCCGACGTCGGCAACCTCCGCCTCGCCTGGCGCTACTGGATTGGCGAGTCGGACCTCGGCCAGCTCACGAAGCTTGCTGACAGCCTCCTCATCCTCAACGAGGCCCGCGGCTGGTATCACGACACGGTCGAGCTCACGACGAACCTGCTCGCGGTCCTGGCCGGGGCGACGTCGACCCCCGAGCTCGTCGGGCAGGAGATCGGCCTCCGGATGAGCCTCGCCCGGGCGCTCCTCGCGACTCGCGGCTACACCCCCGAGGTCGCCGATGCGTACGCCCGGGCGCTCGAGCTGTTCGAGGGCGGCCAGGAGCTCCGCCAGCACTACTCGGTCCTGCGCGGACTCGCGAGCCTCTACCTGCTCAGGACGGAGTTCGACAAGGCGGGCGAGCTCGGCGAGCGGATCCTCGCACTCGCTGAGCAGGAGGGCGACCCGAGCATGCGGATCGATGGCCACCTGGTCGTCGGATCGACGCTCGTCTTCACGAGCGACCTCCGGGGTGGGCTCCGCCACCTGGACTCGGCAATCGGCCTGTTCGAGTCGAGCCCGACCCGGGCGGTCGGTTCGCGGCTGGGCAACGATCCTCGGGTCTCGTGCCTCACGACGTCGGCCTTTGCCCTCTGGCTGCTCGGTTATCCGGATGGCGCCCTGGAGCGGGCGAATGCGTCGCTCGAGACTGGCCCGCCGGCTCGACCATCCGTATACGACGGCCTACGCCCAGTTCCATTCGGGCCTGCTCCATCTCCTGCGCCGCGAACCCGAAACCGTCCTCGCCCGCGCCGAAAAGCTCCTGGAGCTCGCGGACGAGTACGACTTCCGGATCTGGTCGGCGATCGGATCGTGCCTGCTGGGAGCGGCGCAGGCGAGCCTCGGGCAAGCGGAGAGCGGGCTCGCCCGGATCCGCGAGGGGATGGCGTCTTACCAGGGGCTCGTGACCCCGCCGGTCTTCTGGCCGATGCTGCTCTACGTCGCCGCCGCGGCGAGCAGCCGAGCCGGCCTCCCGGCCCGGGGCCTCGGTCCGGTCGACGAAGCCATAGTGCTCGTGGGTCCCGAATCCAGTGCGGCCTTCCTTCCGGAGATGCGCCTCCTCAAGGGAGACCTGCTGGCGGCGCTCGAGGCGACCGGTGAGGCGGTTCCGATCGGCTCGCTGTCGACGTATGAGCTGGCCCTGGAACAGGCCCGTCGGATCGGGGCGCGGATGTCCGAGCTCCGAGCGGCGACGAGACTCTGCCGCTCGGCCCACAGCGACTCGGCCGTCGCTCGATTCGGCGATCTGCAGGCCGTCCTCGGGACGTTCACGGAGGGCTTCGGAACCGCGGACCTGGTCGAGGCGGTAGCGCTGGCGGCCGTCGACGGCAGCCGATCGGACGGAGGGTAACCGGCTCCAAAGTACCCGCGCGATCAGGACTTGACCGTGCCACCTTCGAGCACATACTCGGAACGACGGCTGCTGCGCCGAACGCTTCGGCCCACGCTCAACGGGACACTGATCCTGACGGACTCCGCCCCGTTCGAGCACCCGGCCACGGCTCGACACCCCTCGTAACGGTCGACCTCGAGGGACAGGGCAGCCGCTCGACACCGACCTGCGGAGGGGGGCGTCATGTCGATTGAGCTTGCCAAGGTCCCGCTGCCGATTCGGCGCAAGGCCGCCCAGCACCTCGAGTCCATCCGCGGGACGCCGATGGCGCCAAACGCGCGGAACGCCCACCTGTCCGACGAGGTCTGGCCGGTCTACCGCCCGGACCTCGAGGAGGTCGCCTACTACGAGTTCGGCGTGGAGCTCGGTTCCGGGCCGCGTCGTTTCGTCACGTCACCGGCCGAGCTGTCCGAGCTGCTGGCCGCAGAACGGAAGACCGTGACCGCCCGCTCGAGACGGACGGAGGCCAGCCTCAAGGAACGCGCCGGGGCGTCGCGCTCGGCGAGTCGCGGCTTCATCGTCGTCTCGACCGGGCCGCACGACTTCCCGATCCCGCACTGGAGCCTCGACCGGGCGCCGGTCAGTGCGCAGCTTGAGGCGTCGGCCGAGAAGGGCGGTGCGATCGAGCGGATCTATCGGCTCGATGCCCTGGCCTACGTCGCCGAATCGAAGGACGGCACGCTGGTCGGACGGGTCGGCCAGCTGCCGGGGCTGGTGGCCGGGCTGCCTCACGACCTGCAGCGGTCCGCTGTCGGGCCCTCGACGCTCGAGGCAACGCCGACCGGCGAAGCGAAGACCGACGATCAGGCGGAGGGCGTCGAACACCAGGTCAAGCGAACGGAGGTCCAGGTCCCCGAGCTGAAACCGATCGAAGTCGACGACTGGGGCTCGTTCCGGGAGCGCTATGCCGACGCGTTCGGGCCGTTCCTCGACGGGCTGCGTCGGCAGGCGGCGCACGCCTGGGAGGTGGACGCGCTCATCGAGGAGTTCGGAGAGGGGATCCGCGATGGGGAGACCCAGCGCGTGGCCCTGCTCGATCGCGAAGCCGCCGTCGAGCTGAGCGGCGAAGGCGCACGGTACGTCGACGCGAAGCTCGATGAGGCCGCCGGGAGCCCGGCCCTCGTCATCACCCTGGCCGAGGGCGCCGACATCAGCGGCGAGCTCGACCTGTTCGTGGACATCCGGCATCGGGACGGAACGGACGAGCGACTGCGCTTCTTCCTCGTCTCGTCCAAGTCTCCGTCGAACCGCCGGGCAGCCTCGACCGAAGGAGGGCGGTAGCCGTGGCCTACTCCTACTGGTGGGCACCGTCGCCGGTCCCCAACTACTTCCAATTCCAGTTCGGCGGCTGCGCCGTGGGCTGTGGGCCCGTGGCCTGGACCATGCTGTTCTGCTGGGCCGACCGCCAGGCCGGCCTGGGCAACGCCTATTGGGCCCCCCGCAACGGCCTCTACCGCCAGAACGGCGGCTATGGCGCCGACGCTCTCGCCCCGGTCTACCAGGACAGCGGCGTGGAGAACGTCATCCGGGAGATCCACGGGGACGTTGGGACGTGGTGCGTGCCGTTCTCCGGATCGGGCGCGACCTTCCCCTGGAGCATGGCCGACGCCTGGCACTACCTGACCGGCCGCACATACACGAGCCTGCGGGCAGGCTGGAACAGCATCGGTTGGTCAGAGGACTGGATCCGGGACCGGGCCCGCGACAGCATCAAGTACCGAGCGACGCCGGCGGTCATCGGCACCGGCTGGCTGAGCCACTACCCGATGGCGTTCGGCTACGCGTACCAGGAACGGACCGTCCGCTACTGCTTCATCTGGTGCTGGGACGTGACGGTCTACGACCGCTGGTTCTACGTCGACCAGGGCTGGGGCGGGTCGGGCAACGAGTGGGTCTCCGCCAGCACCTGGTTCGCTGGCGAGATCTTCCCGTAGCACGTTCGCGGCGTCGTAGGTCCAAGCGTACGGGTCGACTGTCGCTGCCATAAGGGCGAGCATCGCTATCCCATCGATCATTCACCCCGTCTGGGACATATCCTGGGCCGCCGCTAGGAGCGGAGCGCCATCTCCAGGCGATCCGCTTCGCGGCCCAGTCGGTCGCGCTCGCGCTCGGTCAGGTCGATGTCGGCCGCCGCCGCGTTCTCCTCGAGCTGCTCGATCGTGTGGGCTCCCGGGATGGCGATGACGTTGCCGTGGGAGACGACCCAGGCGAGAGCCACCTGAGCAGGGGTCGCTCCGTGCGCTCCGGCGACGTCGGCGAGGGCCTCGAGGAGTGGCCGGGCGCGCCGTTGGTTGCGCTCCAGCGTCAGGGGATTCCGGCGTCGCGCAGCCGTCCCGCTCCCCGTCGGCCCGGCCTCGGCAACGACGGCCCCGGCGAGCAGCCCCTGGGCTAGCGGACTGTAGGCGATGACGACCCGGTCGTGATCGCGCGCGTACGGCACCAGCTCCCAGCAGGGCGACGGGCTTGCCAGGCTGAACCGCACCTGGTTGGTCACGACCGGCCGTCCGAGCGCGCGCTCGGCGACGCGCCAGCCCCGCAGGGAATGGTTGCTGACGCCGACCCGACGGATGACCCCGTCATCCAGCAGCCGCCGCATCCCTCGCATCGTCGTCCGCGGCGGGACGATCGGGTTCGGGAAATGGAGCTGATAGAGGTCGATCGCGTCCACGCCGAGGCGGGTCCGGCTGGCCCTCCCGCGCCAGGCGGTGATGGCCGGCAAGGGCAGGAGCGGCAGCAGCTTCGTGGCGACGATGACGTCATCCGGCCGGCCGTGAAGCGCGGCTCCGACGATGCGCTCGGAGCGGCCCAGGCCGTAGGCCTCAGCCGTGTCGATGAAGGTGATCCCGAGCTCGAACGCCCTGCGCACGATGGCCGGGGCCACGGTCGTGGCATACGTTTCCCCGTAGCCCCATTCGCGCGACCCGAACTGCCATGTCCCGAGCCCGATTGCAGAGGCCCGGAGCCCGTCGGCCTCGACGTAGCGCATGCCTGCAGGCTACTCCTCCGGGCCCAGATGCCTCCGCGGGTCGTCAGACCGTCCAGGTCCCCAGGTCCATACTTGCCGTCTGGATACCCGGTCCGAGTCAAGGAGGCCGGTGCGTGCTCAGCGACCAGCCAGTGTTCCCGATCCTTCTGTCGAAGGACCTGGCGGCAAGCCGGACCTTCTCATCCGATGAGGAACGATGCTTCCAAGCGCGCAACCCACCTGCTTCCTGATCGCCGACATCTCCGGCTACACGGGCTACCTCGCCGACGTCGAGCTGGACCACGCGCAGGACATCCTGGCGGACCTCATCGGCGCCGTCGTCACGGCACTCCGGCCCAACTTCCGGCTGGCGAAGCTCGAGGGCGATGCCGCCTTCACCTACGCGACAACCGAGCGGGTCGATGGGTCGATGCTCCTCGACACGATCGAGCGGTGCTACTTCGGGTTCCGCCGGCGTCGCCGCGACGTCCGCCAGGCGACGTCCTGCGAGTGCAACGCCTGCGTCCGGATCCCGGACCTCGACCTCAAGTTCGTCGTCCACCACGGCGAGGCCATCCTCCAGAAGGTCGCCGGCCGGCAGGAGCTCCTCGGGTCGGACGTGATCGTCGTCCATCGGCTGCTGAAGAACGAGGTCGTCGAGGAGCTGGGCATCGACGCCTACGCCCTGATCAGCCAGCAGTGCATCGATGCGTCCGACCTCGACCCGGCCGCGCTCGGCATGCGCGGGCACACCGAGACCTACGATCGGATCGGCGAGGTGCACGGTCTGGGTCCACGACCTCGAGCGCCGCTGGCAGGAGGAGGAGGCCCGCGGACGCGTCTTCGTCTCCCCGGAGGAGTCCATCCTCGTCGTGTCCGTGCCGACCAACGTGCCGCCGCAGGTGGCCTGGGAGTTCCTCACGAAGCCCGGCCAGCGGATGACCTGGCAGCCGTGGGTGACGGAGGTCACGGTCAAGGGGGCGACCGGCGGCCGGCGTGGGCCCGGCTCGGCCAACCACTGCATGCACGGCAAGGACGCCGTCATCGAGGAGATCCTCGACTGGCGTCCGTACGACTACGTGACGGACCGGACGGTCCTCGACACCCCGGGCGGACCGGTGAAGCTGCTCCACACCGTCGAGCTGGAGCCGGGAACAGTGGGCACCACCATCCATTTCCGGTACGCGGCGCCGAAGTCTCGACGGGAGAAGACGCTGATGGAGACGATCGGACCAGCGTACGGGCAGGCGCTTCGGTCCGGCATCCCGAGCCTCGTCGCCCAGCTGGACGAGGTCTTCGCGGCCCGGGCGGCCGACCGCGGCCCCGAGCCGGAGCTGATCGGTCCCCGGCCGGACGGCCCGCTGTCCGGGCTTCAGCCGCTGGTGATGATCGACTGACGGCCGCCCGACGCCTCGGGAGCGCATACTCGGTCGATCGGCCGGTAGGTACGGGGACCTCGGGGTCCCCACCAGCGGGGCGTACTCATACGGTCGCCACAACCGTCGCGCTGGGCCGCCGGTGAGACCGAGCTATTCGGACGCGCGGTGCGTCCAGAGAGGGACCCCGATGACCACGTCGACGGACCAGACCACGGACCACGCAGCGACGGCGCGTCGCCTCTACGAGTTGATCAATGCCGGCGACATCGAGGGGTTCGCCACGCTCCTGGCGGACGACTTCGTGGAGCACGAGGAGACGCCTGGCCTCGCGCCGACGAGAGGTGGGGTCAAGGACTTCTTCCGGATGCAACGCGCGGCGTTCCCGGACATGCGAATGGACGTGGAGGACGTCTTCGCGAGCGGTGCGAAGGCCGTCGCGCGGGTGAGGTACACGGGGACCAACCGGGGCGACTTCATGGGGATGCCGGCGACCGGCAAGAGCGTCGATGTGCAGCTCATCGACATGTTCGCGTTCGGCGACGACGGACTCGTGCGGGAGCACTGGGGCGTCATCGATCTGCTGACGATGATGCAGCAGCTGGGCGTCGTGCCGGCGGGACTGCCGGCCTGAGACCGAGCCGCCAGCGCCCACGCCGGCGGCCTCGCCTACGGCTGCTTCCGGGCACAACGGCAGCCATGCCGACGGCTGACGCGCTCCGTCGCCTCACCACGCTGGGACGGACAGCCTCCGACCGGGAGCTATTGGAGCCTGCCCTTCGCGAGCTCGACGTCCGGTATCAGCTCGCGTCGAAGATCGAGGCAGAGCCGGACATCGCCGCGATCATGACGGAGTTCGTCAGCCGCTTGATGGACGCGTTCGGCCCCCTGTCGGCAATCCGCGGACAGACCGTCCTCGACATCGCCTGCGGTTCGAACTCGAGCCGGTCGCCGGCCACGGGCCACCGGACCGCAGCGTTCGAGCCGTGGATGTGCCGGCTCCTGCTCGAGCTCGGGGCGCGGCCGGTCGGGATCGACATCGGGGACCTTGCTGACGAGGTCTTCGAGCATCATCGGGTCGACCTGGGTGTCCCGGGCGCCCTCGACTTCCTCGCCACCGGATCGTTCGACGCCGTACACGAGAGCCGCCTCTTCGGCTCACCCGAGTTCCGGGCCGCGCACGGGCGCGCCACCGAACGCATCCGCCGCGAGATCCATCGCCAGGAGCGGCGTCTCCTGCGGTCGGGCGGGACCATCATCCATAGCGACGGCGGACCTGGGCCGCGGCGCTACGAGCGACCTGGCTGACGAACGGCGAGCGCTGCGTCGAGCCCGGCGAATATGCCGCGCGGCCTCGAGTCGGCCCAGGTCGGCCGTCGCCGATCCACCTATAGTGCAGGCAGATGGCCAAGGGCGAGGCCGAACCTTCCCGGTGGGCGTGGATAGGAGAGCACGTGGAGCGAGTCGAGCCAGCTCGGTCGCCCAGAGAGGCAGATGGGCCGGCTGGAGAGCGGTATCTCCTGCTCGCCGACATCTCCGGCTACACGGGCTTCATGACCGGCGTCGAGCAGGCGCACGGGGTCGACTTCAGCACGGGCATCCCCGCAGCCTACTCAATTCTTGGTGCGCTCCTGGACGCCGTCATCGAGGGCGTCGAGCCCGATTTCGGCCTCGTCAAGCTCGAGGGCGATGCCGTATTCGCGGCCGCGCCGGCGGCACGTCTCGATAGCCACGGCGACCGTATCCTCGAGAAGCTCGAGGCGATGTACCGGGGGTTCATCGATGGTCGCACACGAGCGATCCCGAGCAGCGACCACGTGTGCACGGCCTGCCCTGCCGTCGCGCACCTCGACCTCAAGGTCGTGCTCCATCGGGGGCACGCGGTGCGCCAGAGGGTCGGGTCCGCCAGCGACCTGCTCGGTCCGGCGGTGACGGTCGCCCACCGATTGCTCAAGAACACGATTCGAGAGCGGATCGGCATCCGCCCCTACCTGTTCCTGACCGACCCCGCGGCAACCGCGCTCGGGTTGTCTGAGGTCGGCCTCGCGCACCGCGAGGATTACCCGGACGCGGGACGGATCCAGGGTCGCATCATTGAGCTCGGCGGCCCGGTGCGCGGCAGCGTTCGGACCTAGCCCGCCGGACAGTAGGGACGTCAACGTCGTTTCGCCGTTCCGGATCGTCGAGGACGACCATCCGGCTGGCGGCGAGCCGCCCGCCCTTTATCCGGGCCGATGGGCTTCGTGCAGGCGCATCGCACCGGCTACGCCCTTCAGCTCCACCGGGCCGATCTCCCTGAAGGTGACTTCCGCCCCACCCGCGGCGTCGATCACTTCCTGGCTGACCAGTACCTCGCCCGGTCGGGCGTAGTCGGCGATCCGCGCGGCGACGTTGACCGTCTGGCCGTAGTAGTCGCCCTCCTGGAAGATCACCGGACCGGCGTGCAGGCCGACGTGCGCCGGCGGTAGCCCGGCCTCGGCGACGCCAGCCACCATATCGAGCGCGGCCACCACGCCCGGGCCGGGGCTCGGGAAGAAGAACATGACCCCGTCGCCCAGCCATTTGACCGCTCGCCCGCCATGCCGGACCGAGGTACGGTCAACCAGCCGCGCGAGCTTGGTTGCGAGCTCGGCTGCCGCGGCGTCCCCGCGTTCCTGGGTGAGACGCGTATAGCCGCTGATGTCCAGGAAGCACATCGCCGGGGGATGCTCGAGGCGCCGGTGGAGCCCAGCCTTGGACAGGATGTTCTCGGTCCCACCGATGATATTGGCCATCCAGACGTGCGCCAGCTGCGCGCGGTAGATCGCCAGCACCGCCGCCTGGTCGACCACGTCCATCCCTTCGGACACCTGGGCCGAAGCCGCCCCGATGTCGGCCGCACTGTAGCCCGCGGCGAACAGGGGCTCGAGCACCTCGGAGCGCCAGATGTCGCCGGAGGTCTCGGCGACGCGACGCAGGCTGTCGCCGAGCACGCGCAGGTATCGCTCCACGGTGATCGGCCGGTACCCGTGGGCGAGCTGGAACTGGAGGAGTGGCAGGATCGTCATCTCGTCCACGCGAACGCGGTCCCCCGGGGCCGGTGGAGCCGAGCCCGTCGCCTCCCGCACTGCCATCAACAGCTCTACCGGGACGCCGGTCCTGGCGCCTAGCTCCTGGAACGTCTCGCCAGTGAGCGAGGCGAAGAGGCTGTAGGCGGGATCGTCGATGAAGTCCAACGAGAGGTCGCCCCCTCGCAGGGCATCGGCAAGGAGGTCGAGCGGGATGGCGGCAGACACCAGGCTGCGCACGACGCCCACCCGCCGGACGTCACCCTCGGAGAACCGATCCTCGGCGTCGGGCCTGAGGATGTCCAACTCGACCAGCCGGCTGAGCTCCTCCTCGCCGACCCCGGCCCGCTCGGCCGTCTCCGCTCGCGTGTATGTCTCCACGAGCCCACTGTACCGTCTGGCCGCAGCCACCGGGCCTTGCCGCGTCGAGGAGGCCTGTAACGCCGCTGCCGTTTGGGGAAGTCTTGACCTCGCGGGCGTTGTAGCGTGACCGCCGAAGGGCGAGCGAGTCAACGGTGGGGATGTCTCGTCACGCCGGCGCCACAAGCGTGGGAGATGCTACTGGGATGCGCAAGAATTCGGATGGAGGCGTTCAGCGATGGCGTCGTCGCCATCCTGATCACGATCATGGTCCTCGACCTCAAGGTCCCACACGGTTCGGACCTTGCAGATCTCGTCCCGCTGGGTCCGGTCTTCGTGTCGTACGTCCTGAGCTTCGCCCTCTTGGGGACCTACTGGAACAACCACCACCACCTTCTCCAGGCCGCCCAGGTCGTCGACGGGCGAGTTCTCTGGGCGAATCTCGCACTGCTGTTCACCTTGTCGCTGGTTCCCTTCGCAACGGCCTGGATGGGCGAGACGGTCTTTGCGCCGTTTCCGACGGCTGCCTACGGCGTCGTCTCACTGATGGCGGCGATGACCTACTTCATCCTGGTCCATGCCTTGATCCGTGCCGCCGGTCAGACCCCCACCCTGGCCCGCGCTGTCGGCAGTGATCGCAAGGGCATGATCTCGCCGTTGCTTTACGCGGTCGCGATTCCCATCGCGCTCGTCGCGCCCGCGATCGCCTTCCTGCTGTATGTCACGGTCGTGTCGCTCTGGATCATCCCGGACCTGCGGATCGAACGAGCCTTGGCGGAGTAAGGTCCCTTCCTCATCGTTCATGGTGACCGTCTGGCCGAAGGCCTGCGATCACGCCGGCAGGTCATGAACGGATCGAGAGCTCCAGCGCGGCGCTGTCGCCAACGGCGAGTCCTTCGGCCTTGCGGACGACGTCCTTGACGGGCACGACATAGCTTCCGTCCTTGGGGAACAACGAGGTCGCCCACACGGTTCGGCCGATCCGGACCGTGACCGGGATCATGCCCCAGCCATAGCTCACGACCGGAGACATGGCGCGCAGTGCGACGCATTCTTCGTCCGGCACGGTGATGAAGTGAAACGGCGCCGGGCCTCTCCAGTACCAGAGTTCGCCGGCGAATTCCATGCGCAGTGTCGTTTCGTCCAGGCTCACGGGACGAGCACCGCCCGCCCGCGGAGCGCCCGCGCGTGCAGCCGCTCAAACGCCTTCGGGCCGCCTTCGAGGGGGAACCGCTCTGTCGCTACCTTGATCGCCCCGGAACGAGCGAGGTCAAGCTGCGGACCATCCCCATGCGGCGCACGTCACCTGAGGTCAACCGGTCCTCGGCATCCGGCTTGAGGATCCCGAGATCGACCAGCCGGCGCAGCTCGTCGACGCTGACCCCGGCTCGCTCGGCCGCCTCGGCGATCTCGTAGCTCTCCACGAGCCGTACTCTAGCGGTCGAACCCGCGACGACATGCAGCACCGCACGGACGCCCCGAGTCCATACTCGGTCTCACGACGAGATCAGCGCGATCCACGGTGATGCCTGATGAGAGTTCCGGGTCCGATCAGGCGATCGCCGACAGCGCGCCATCCGGCCCCGGTTCGTCGGGCGAAACGGCGGTTCGACGATCGGCTCCCATCTGACGTCGAAGGAGCGCGGCGAGGAGCTCCTGGTCCCGCGCCGTGAGGAACCACCGGCATCGACACAGGACGTCCGGACAGCCTTCGTGCGGCAGGGTCGGCGAACGAAGCTCCTCAGCGATCAGGGCGACTCGGCGGTCGTCGACCCGGCAGGTCTCGCAGCACGATTCCCCGCGAACCTCCGCGTCCCTGGCGACCTCGCCAATCGCCTGCAGGTCCGCCGCGACGCCGTCGCGGTGGAGCCTGACGACCTCATCGGACGGCGAGTCCGGTGAGCCGGCGACCCGGGACAGGACGAGCGCCTGCTCGTAGCGGATCCTGGCCGCCTCCTCCCATCGGCGATCGCTCTCCGCCACCCGGAACGCTCGATCGGCGCTCGACAAATACCAGGCTCGCGCGGCAGCAACGTCAGCTTCCGAGATCAACTCCCCTGCGAGATGCGGCACGTGGCCGTCGTCCACCCCGCCTTCGCGGGCCAGTTCGAGCCAGCGGTCCCGCTCGCCGGCCCAGCGTTCCTCGTTGAGGCGCTCCGCCTCGAAGAACGGCAGCACGGCTTCGGCGAGAAGGACCACCCGAGCCCCGACGTATCGGACGATCATCCGCTGGCCACAGCGGGGGCATCGATCGTCCGTCTCCGGCGGCGGCTGCAGAAGGACCCCGCAGTACGGGCAGCAGGCAGTCGGCTCAACTGGAACCGGATCGGTGGACGCGACGGGTGTCGCCTCGCTCCTGGCGTCCGCTCTTCGCCGCTCCTTGGCGGCCACGCGGCCGGGACGCCGCCCTTGCCGGTGCTGAGGGGGAACCTTGGAGTCGGCGGCGTCAACGGCCCCGGACTCGAGGATCGGCCGCGATCACCAGGGCTTCGGGCGCGATCAGGGCCTCGCCGAACAGGTGCCTCTTCCGGCGTGGCCCCGGCGGCCAGTGCCTCCCAGAGCAAGTCGACATCGGCCTGGGACGGGGACCCAACCTCGAATACCCGGGGTTCCGTCCTGGGCTTGCTCGCCGCGAGCGCTACGTTCGCTGGACTTGTCATGCTCACAAGACGTCGTGGCTCGTGGGGGACGGTCGGTCTGTCTCGCGGTGGGTGGCTCGACGCTCGACGCGGCATCTGCAGGTGGGTGCTCGAGCGGTGCGACCAGCAGCCATCTCGAGGAAGCCTGGAATTCCGCTCCGACGACCGGGTGCGCAATCACTCCGCCAGGGTTCTCGACGTCGGCTCGGCTCACAACCACGGGCCGTTGATTGGAGGCAGGCGGATGCTGAGCTGTATCGCCATTCGTTGTGGCGAGCCGAGCCAGCACCGCGAGCCGAAGGTCATCGAGCTCGGCCTCGTCCGCGTCCCGCCGACGCTTCAGGATGCGTTCAAAATTCGACATGCCCAACCCCCCTGCGGCCCGGACCCCGTCCTGGCGGGCAAGCCCTCGACTTCCTCGCCACCGTACGGACGTGGTGCCGAGGCCCCGCTCGTTACGTCACGCTAGCATCGGGATGGTACGAATGGGTGGTTTCGACGCCGCCGGAAGTACCAATCGGGTGCGTCCGCGCACCCCTCAGGCGTGGCTCGTCCAGCGACCAGCGAATTTGTCAGCCGATCCGCCAAGCCGGGACCGACACTACTCGACGACCGACCCCGACTCGCTTGAGCGCGGGCGGCTCGCCCCGACTCGAGACGCGTCAGGCCGCGGGGTCGCTCGCGGTCCTTACTGCGAACCGACGGACGGCTTCGGTCGCCCCCGGCCCGGTGAGCGGCCGACCGTGGCCACCTCCCACGACGGTCGGTTCGAGGGCAGCGAGGTCCCGGATTGAGGCGGCGCCAGCTCGCCGGTCCCACGTCGTGTACCAGGGCGGACCGGAGAGCCCATTGCGGCCGACGAGAACGCCAGCCGGCGAGTTGACAAGCAGGGTCACGAGCGCGTCGCCCGTCAGCACGACTCGATCGGCCCGGCGGACGAACGACACGTGCCCGGGCGTGTGTCCGGGTGTGGCGACCCATTCCCATCCGCCGAGCCCGGGAATCGTTCCGTCCGCCGGTAGACGGGTCGCCAGCTCGGCGAAGCGCCGGCGGGCGAGGACCGCCTCGCGGCGACGGCGGCCCAGCGCCCGCATCGCCGGGAGGATTACCCACCGATCGAGCGGGCCGGCGCAGCGCTCCATGGTCGCGAAGTCGCCGGCGGCGATCGGCATCTCGGCCGGGTGCAGGAAGATCGGACAGCCCCACGCCTCGGACAGGGCTCGAGCCGAGCCTGCATGGTCGGGATGGACGTGGGTCAGGAGGATGGCGGCCGGTCTCGTGTCCAACCCGAGGAGTCGATGCACGGCCCCATCGATGCTCGGACCATCCTGCTGCCACCCGGCGTCGACGAGCGCCCACACGGACTCGTCTCGAACGAGATACACGTTCGTCTGGCTGCGGCCCCGCGGTCCGAGGCAGAAGACGTCCCGGGCGATCTCGGCAGGATCGGCATCGACACAGGCAGCCACGGGTCGAGTCTCCTCCGGGCGGCGGATCCGCGATAGGGCCGAGCGACCCGGGGACCGTCAGGCTCGCCGGCCGCCCATGGCTCCCTCGCTGTCGTCGGAGCGTCATGATGCCGCGCGCCGTCCTCGTGCGGCGGGGGACGGGGGCCGGCCTGCTGGCGCCCGACGGGGCGGCGTCGCACTATCCGCGTGTAGAGTCGGCGGCACTTGAGCGTTGCCCCGCTGGGAGGTCGGGATCCCACGAGCCCGGCCGCAGCCGGAACGCAGCAGAGGGAGACGATCGTGGCGATGAACGAGACGTCTACGACCCCGCAGGTCGGGGCGACGGCACGCGTGGCGAAGTGGAAGGGCGGTGCGTCGACGAGGAACGCGCCGCCGGCCGGCGGCGGCGCCGTATATGGGCTCGGGATGATCGGCGCCCTCGCCTACTTCCTCGGCTCCGCAAAGTCCCGGCAGGACTACGTCCTGGCACTCGGCAAGGCCGCCGTCTGGCCGGCCCTGCTGGTCTACCGGGCGTTCAAGGTCCTGGGCGGATAGCTCGTCCCGCAGGGCATGACGGACCCGGCCGAGCAGCAATGCAGCCGTCAGCGCCAGTCCACGTTCACGACTTCGATCGGCCCGGATAAGCCCTTCAGGGTCGCGCTTCGGAGATCGGACGTCCGGTGTGAGTCGCCGACCGTCGCGACGCTTGCGACGATGTCGCCGGCGCCACCAAGTGCCGCGATCCGGGCCGCCTCGTGGACGCCCTTGCCGTGGAAGTCGGCGCCGACCTGCGTCGCATCGGAGGCATGGAGCCCGATACGGACCTGGGGCGCGAAGCCCTGCGTCGAGCGATGCTCCGCGAGCCTCCGCTGGATCGCGATCGCGGCCGCCACTGCGAGGTCCGGCGAGTCGAAGCTGATGAAGAAGCCGTCGCCGGTCGTCGAAATCTCCTCGCCACCGTGGGCCGTGAACACCTCGCGAAGCGCCGTGTTGTGCCAGCGCGAGCATCGTCTCCCACGCCTCGTCGCCGAGCGCCTCGACGAGGGTCGTCGAGCCGACGATGTCGGTGAACATGAAGGTCTTGAGGACCCGACGGGCCGGACCGGCCTTGCCCCGCAGCTGCCAGGGCAGGAGCTCGGCGACGTCCTCGAGGATGACGGCGGCGGTCGGGCAGGCGAACGCGGCGGCGCGGAGGACCTCCTCGTCGACGCTGTCGGGGCCGACCACGTCGCCTTGCCGTAGTCGCCGGCCAGCCAGTCGAAGGCCGTCGGGGCGAGGGTGATGCAGTTGCCCGCGCCGATGCACTTGTGGCGGTCGACGCGCGCCTGGAGGGCCATCAGTGGGAGCCCACCGCGGCGAGCCCCCGGAACGCGAGCGATGTCGCCTCAGCGCGGCTCGAGGTGCCCAGCCGAGCGAGCAATCGGGCCAGCCGCTGGGCCACGTCGGTCTCAGTGAGGTCCAGCTCGGCCGCGATCTCGGCGTTGGTCCGGCCCTCGGTCAGCAGTCGCAGCAGCTGGCGCTCGGGGTCGTCGAGGCTGGGCTGACCGGACGCGGCCAGCCCCGGAGCCGCCGCGGCCGTAATTTCCATCGGACCGGCAAGGTCGAGGAGCCCGCGCCCGACAGGCCCGATGAGCCACGCAACGCGGATCTTCTCGTCAGCGATGCCCTGGGCGATCCGCGACAGCGTCTGCTGCAGGTAACCGCGGACGAAGCCCGCATCTCGGGCGGCCCGCCGGCGAGCATGGCCCGGGCCGCGGGGATGACGATCTCCAGGCTGACGTCTTCGTGGAGCCCGGCCTGGAGGGCCTCGAAGGCCGCCTCGCCGGCCATGACCGCGGTCATCTGTCGCCACGGGCGAACGCGACCGCTGACAGCGCCGCGTCGGCCTGCGCGCCCCAGGAGCGTGCCCGGGCAGGAGCGGGAGCAGCTCCTTCACCTGCGTCGCCGATCGCTCGACAAGCTCGGTCAGCAACGGGTCCGGCGGGGCGTCGCGAGAGCCCGCCGCGATGAGCCGAGCCGCCTCGATGGCGAGGCGAGCCAGCACCTCGCAGCGCGCGGACGCCCGACCGCCTTCGGTCGCCATCGCCACGGCTTTCTCGAGGTGGTCGCGCATGCCGTCGGCGTCGCCTGCGCCCGCCCGGGCCATGCCGCGCCACGTCTCCAGCTGGATCGAGCGGCTCCGTGTCGGCGCCATCGACACCGCGGCGGCGGCCAGGCCGAGCCACCGTTCGGCCTCCGCGATGTCGCCGAGCTCGAGCAGGCTGAGCGCCACCCCGCCGGCGGCGAGGAACTCGATCGCCCGGTCGCCCTGGAGCTTTGCGGCGCGGTAGGCCTCCTGGCCGCGCGACAGCGCCGAGTCGGGGACCACCTTGGCCCGGGACCAGACATGGACGCCGAACAGCATCTGGAGGTCGAGGCGGGCACGCTCGCTCTCGGTGACGAGCTCGGACAGGCGGCTGGTGACCCGTCGGATCTCCTCGAGGTGACGCGCGGAGGACGTGAAGTGCATGACCGTCCCGTACTGCGCGTAGGCCATCGCGATGACCGTCGACATGACACCGGTGCGGTCGCCGAGCCGCTCGTAGATGCCGAGAGCGCGATCGAGGACCTGGATCGACTCGGTGAAGAGCGGCCCGATCGGCGAGGCAAGGATCGTCTCCTCGATGCTGGCGCCCGCTGCGATCGCGGCGAGCAGCTCGGCCGCCTGCCCTGATCGAACCTGGGCGGCGAACCACCCGCGGCCCTTCGCGAAATCGATCGTCCCGATCTCGCGCAGCGCGGCCGCCAGGTCATGCTCGTCGTGCAGCTCCTCCGCCAGCTCGATGGCGCGGCGGTACGCCTCGTCGGCCGCGTCGAGGTCGATCTCGACGGCTGCGCCGCCGAACGACTCGCCGAGCGGACTGCGCAGGAGCGCCTGGCCGAGCTCGAGGACCGCGCGGAGCTCCAGGGCGGCGTCGCCTCGTTCGAAGGCACGGGCGCGGACGCGCCGGGCCAGCTCCGCGGCGGCGTCCTCGTCGTGGCTCATGCGCAGCGCCGACGCGCGCCGGAGCTGCACGTCGAGCTCGAGCGTCGGATCGCGCAGCGCCTCGGCCAGGGCGGCCAGCTCGGTCAGGCCGTCGAGCCGCTCGCCGGTCTTGCGCAGGGCGGCGTAGGCATCATCGCGGGTCGCGAGGAGGACCCGCCGGTCGGTCGGGGTCGACACCACCGGGAGTGCTTGCTCGACGAGCCGGAGAGCCTCCTCCGGGGCGTTGGAGGCGAGGGCGGCCGTCGCGGCGTCGATCGAGAAGCGCGCAGCCCGAACTGTGTCGCCGGCTGCCAGCGCGTGCTGGGCGAGCATCGGCAGTCCGGCGGGGGCGGGGTCGCCGCCGTCCAGGAGCAGGTCGACCACTGCGGCGTGGACCTGGCGCCGGCGGGCCGCGGAGAGAAGGCTCGAGGCGAACTGGCGGACCTGCTCGTGCGTAAACGTGTAGTCGGCGGGCTCGCCCTGGGCTTGGGGGAGCAGGAGGCCGGCCGCGACCGCGGGCGCGAGATCGTCGGCGAGCGGGTCGTTGCCGCCGCCGAGGTTCGTCACCGCGCCCTGGGCAGCCGCACCGGTCGTCGCCGCGAGGTCGGGAGCCACCGCCTCCGAGCCGATCTCGCCATCGCCAACCTTCGCCCGGATCGCCCGGAGGTCTCGAAGGCTGAAGCTGCGGCCGAGGATCGCTGCGTCGCCCAGGGCCGCCCGCGTCCTGGCCGGGAGTCGCGCGGCACGTCGATCGATGAGCGTCCGAACCGCGGATGGCACGAGCCGGGCCGCATTCCGGCCGAGCCGCCACTCGCCGTCGATCTGCTGGAGCGTGCCGGCCTCGCGGTGGGTCCGGGCCAGCTCCTCGACGATGAAGGGCACGCCCTCGGACTGGACGTGCATGGCAGCCGCGGATGAGGCGTCGACCGGACCGCCGAGGACGCGCTTCAGGAGCTCCGCCGTCTCGTAGGCGCTGAACCGGCCGGGCCTCAAGCGCCGGACGAGGCCCATCCGCTCCATGTCGGCGACGAAGTTCACCGCCTCGGTGACCGATGCGAATTCGTCCGGCCGGATCGTCAGGAACAGGAAGATGGGCCGATCGGCGTCGCCCCGGACGACGTAGCGGAGGAGTCGGAGGGTGTCGTCGTCGGCCCACTGGACGTCGTCGATGAGGAGCGCAAGCGGGCGAATCCCGGCGAGCGCCGAGATCGCCACGCCGCCGAGATCGAAGGCACGGAGGAGCTTGGCGTCCAGGGACAGCGTCTCGAACCCAGGCTCGTCACGCCCGGAGATGGCCTCGACCACCCGCCTGACCGCGGCCTCCGTCGGGGTCCCTGCGGCCGTGTCGAGGATCGCGCTCGAAGCGAACAGGCTGCGCGCGACCAGGAACGGCCCGCGAATCTCCTCGTCGGCCGTGATCGCGACACACGTGAACCCGCTCGCCGATGCGAGCTCGGCGGCGGCGAGCAACAGGCGGGTCTTGCCGATGCCCGGCTCGCCCTCCAGGGTCACCGCGGCCAGGCGATCGGTGGCCTCGCGCAGCTCCTGGGAGATCGCGTCGAGCTCGGCGCTCCGCCCGATGACCGCGCCTGTCGCCCGGCGCAGCTGGACGGCGAGCGAGCATTGCGGCCCGACGATCGGGTCGAGCGCACCTCCGTCGGCCACCCTGGTGGGGGCTTCAGCCGCAACGGACGTCGAATTCACCCAGCATTTGGCGGATTATGACCCCTCGGCACTCCCGACCTCACTTCGCGGCCAGGAGCTGGTCGGCGTACTTCTCGAGCGAGCGAGCCGCCTTGGCCAATGGTTCCATCAGGGCGGGCGTGCACAGCTCCCCGCAGCGCACCGCGAACGCGGCCGCATCGCGCAGTCGCTCCTCCATCAGGACCCAGGCCGCCTCCCGGTGCGGCAGCAGGTAGTCGACCTGGTAGAAGAGCTCGAACCCCGGGCCCGCGGTGACGCCCGGCATGTCCGGGCCGACGGGCTGCGTCGTGACGACGGACCCGAGCGGCCTGATCGCGGTGTACATCAAGCCGACCGAGACATCGGCCAGGACCTCGAGCTGCTCCGGCGACTCGTCCGTGTGGGCGAAGTACCGCGACAGGAGCTGCAGGAGGACCTCGTAGGCGACATTGAGGAGGTCCATGCAGCGGGTCGTTCCCGGATCGGTGATGAGCGGCACCGACGATACCGGTCGCCTGCGGTCGGACGTTGGCCGCCACGACCGGCCGGGCGGGCTCGAAGCTCGGGTCCGCCCGCTTGATCTCGAGGTATTCGTCGAGGATCCCGAGCAGGCGCCCGAAGTGGGCGTCGCGCCACTCGCCGCGGGCGCCTTCGCCCTGCTCGACGATCGTGTCGATGGCCCGCCGCGCGGATGCAAGGTCGGTGACCGCGACGAGCTCCGGCCATCGGAAGTGCTCCTCGGTCGCCTGGGCGCTGCGGCGGCCCGATGAACAGGCGCTCCGGGCCAAGGCGATCGGCCAGGTGCTCCAGGCCGGCCTGGATCGACCGGTAGAGCTGGCCGATCGTGTCGAACTCCTGCAGGTGCGGGACGATCTCGTCCTCTCGTCGTGCGGCAGCGCGACGGCCTGCGCGATCGCCTCGAACCCCTCGGCATCCTCGATGTCCATGCCCTCCGGTCGCTCGAGGAACGCGAAGTGGCGGAGCGCGGCTTCGCCGAACGGCAGCAGCTCGATCCGGACGCCGGCCGGGTAGCTGTACGCGGGCATCGGGAAGTTCGGGCGAGCGAGGCGCGGGGCGGCGCCGACGGCCGTGAGCAGGTTCTGGACGAGCGCCAGGTGGAGCATCTCCTGCTCGCCGATCGTCAGGAGCGTCTTGCGCCAGCGTTGGACCGCGGCGAGCCTCTCCTGCGAGAGTCCTTCGTTGACGTTCTGCTTGAGCGAGAACGCCGCGAACAGGTACTGGAGCATGATCAGGTGCTCGAGCTCGGCGGCCTTCCCGAGCGTGTAGATCAGCGCCTCGCGGTACTCGAGGCCGCCCCCTGGGCCGTCGCCCTTCCCCCTGCGCACGGCAAGGACGCTGGCCAGCGGCCCGCGCGGGCCGGGCAGGACGCTCTCGCTCATCGGATGCCTCCTTCGAGTGAGGGTGCCACCGGGTCGGGCGTCCCGATCCGATTGGCGCCAGGCCTGGTCATTCCTCGGCGATGTCGTTGTCCGATCCGCCCGAGAGGTAAAGGCGATCATCCGGGTAGCACCAGCGCCAGTCCTCGTCCGGTTCCGCGGTCCGGATCATCGGATGGCCCGTCTCATTGAAGTGGGCCGTGGCGTGCCGGTTCGGGCTTTCGTTGCAGCAGCTCGTCCGCCCGCAGGTCAGGCACTGGCGCAGGTGCACCCAGCTGGCGCCGACCTCGACGCACGCGGGGCAGGCGCGAAGCGGCGCGTCGACCTGGGTGTCGGGCTTGAAGTGCTCGCAGAACCCCGTCACGTGGCAGCTGGTCCGATGTGCGCGGGGGCTCATCGCAGTGGCAGAGCCCCGCGGCGCGGACATTACCACTCATTGCGCGACGAAGGGGCGCAGCCGATCCAGTAGGGGCGGCGGTTGTCGGGCATGTGATCGGCGACTGCGACGTGATCGACCTCTCTATGGCGACCGGCCCTGGCCCTGAGTGGACGTAGGCGACATAGCTGACGACCGTTCGGAAGCCCCGACGCTCGTAGATCGGGCGCCCCATCTCGCTTGCCTGGAGCGCCGCCACGTCGCAGCCGGCGTCCGCGCCGTCTGCCACCACGCGGGCCGTCATCGCCGCCCCGTACCCGCGTCGGCGCGCTGACTGGACTGTTGCGATGCTATACACGCCGATGGTCCGCCCGCTTCGCCAGCCCAGGCCGGAGGCGACGGGGCCACCGTCCGCGTAGCCCACGTAGACGACGCACTGACTTGGTCGCCGGAGTCAGGGCGTCACGGGACAGTTAGAGTGTCGTGCTGAGCACAAACCGCGTTGTTGGAGCGGGAGACGGGGTTCGAACCCGCGACCTTCTGCTTGGGAAGCAGACGCTCTGCCAGCTGAGCTACTCCCGCTCGGGAGGATCGCATTCTAGCGTCGCCGCCAAGGAGACGCCATTCGCGAGGAAGCTGCGGATCGAGTGTCGAATGTGTCGACATTCCCGATAGGAAGCGGGATCCAGTGACTCGTCCGTCTGGAGATCGGCGGACGCTCCTACGTCCGTGGTTTGGCTGGGAGGCCGAGGCCCGGCTCGCGGCCTGTCACGCGATGCGCCGATGTACAGGGACTACGGCGAGCGCTGGATCCTCGAGCGCGACTGGGCGCAGCGAGGCGAAGTTGAGCACGAGCGTCCCCATTCCACTCTGAGGGGTGCTGCCTACACTGGGCCGATGGAACCCTGCGAGCGGTGCGGCAGTCGCAACCCCGAGGGCTTCCGCTTCTGCGGAGCCTGTGGCGCTCCCCTGGCCACGACACTGCGCGGTCACCACGACGTCCGCAAGACCGTCACGATCCTGTTCGTGGACGTGGTCGGCTCGACCGCCCTCGGCGAGGGGAGCGACCCGGAGGCGACGCGAGCCCTCCTGGAGCGCTACTTCCGGGCCATGCGCAGCGCGATCGAGCGACACGGCGGGACGGTCGAGAAGTTCATCGGTGACGCCGTGATGGCGGTCTTCGGCCTGCCGGTCGCTCACGAGGACGACGCGCTCCGGGCGGTTCGAGCCGCTCATGACATGGTGGCGGCGCTCGCGGACCTGAATGCCGTGATCGGCGCAGGGGTGCGGATCAGGACGGGAATCAACACCGGTGAGATCGTCGCCGGCATGGGTCCCGGGGAGACGCTCGTGACCGGGGATCCCGTGAACGTGGCCGCTCGTCTAGAACAGGTTGCCGCTCCGGGCGACATCCTTCTCGGCGGGGCGACCTACCGGCTCGTCCGCGGTCGGGTTGAGGCCGGACCCCCGACCAGCGTGCACGTCAGGGGCCGGTCGGCCCCGGTCACAGCCTACCGGTTCATGCGACTCCAGCCCGAGCGCGATAGCGAGCCAGGCCGTTCCGACTCGCCGATGGTGGGCCGGGGTTCCGAGCTGGCTGCTCTTCGCGGAGCACTCGAACAGGTCGGCTCGACCGGTAGGCCGATGCTCGCTGTCGTCGTCGGCTCCGCTGGCGTCGGCAAGAGCCGGCTCGTCCGCGAGTTCCTCCTCGATGCTCGGCAGGTCGGCGGCGTCGTCCGTGGGCGGTGCCTGCCGTACGGCCAGGGCATCACCTTCTGGCCGATCGGCGAGATCGTTCGTCAGGCCATGGGGATCGAGGAGTCGGACACGGCGGACGCGGCGCGCGCCCGGCTTCGATCGCGGCTCGCCGGGATGCCCGATGAGCGCCACATCGCTGTCGCGCTGGAGCGACTGCTCGGCCTCGGTTCCGGCGGGTCGCCGGTGGAGGAGCTCGCGTGGGCGACCCGGCGGCTGCTCGAGCGCCTGGCTGGCAGCCGGCCGCTCGTCGTCGTCATCGAGGATGTCCACTGGGCGGAGCCTGCCCTCCTCGACCTGATCGAGCACGTCGTGACCGAGGGTCAGGGACCGCTCCTACTCGTCACCCCGACGCGGCCTGAGATCAACGAGTCACGGCCGGCGATGCTCGTCGGCCCGCAGACCCTCCACTTGGCCCTCGAGCCGCTCGGGGACGAACCGTCGTCCGAGCTCATCGACCGGCTCCTCCCAGGGACGGGCGGGGTCGAGGCGCTCCGTTCGAGGATCGCCGAGACGGCGGCGGGCAATCCCCTCTACGTTGAGGAGCTGGTCGGCATGCTCGTCGACGACGGGTCGGTGCGGCGCGCCGGCGGCGGGAGCTGGATCGTCGAGCGACCAATCGATCGCATCGCGATGCCCCCGACGATCGGAGCGCTGCTCACCGCCCGTCTCGATCAGATGGGTCCGGAGCGGATCGTCGCCGAGCGCGGCGCGGTCGTGGGCCGAGTGTTCGAGCATGCGGCCGTCGCCCACCTCTCGCCGGACCTCGCGGAGGACGCGCTGGCACTACACGTGGCGACCCTCGTCGATCGCGACCTTGTCCGTCCGGAGTCGACCTCCGTCGCGGAGGAGCTGGCCTACCGCTTCCGCCACATTCTGATCCGTGATGCGGCCTACGAGTCGCTCCCGAAGGCGGAGCGTGCGCGGCTTCACGAGAGCCTGGCCGACTGGCTGGAGGCTGTTGCCGGCGACCGGCTCGCAGAGGTGGAGGAGATCGTCGGCTATCACCAGGAACGGGCGGTTCTTCACCGCCGGGATCTCGGATCGACGGATGAGCTGGCGTCGCTTGGCAGACGGGCGGCCGACCATCTCGCCGCGGCCGCGGTGCGGGCCGCCGATCGCGGCGACACGCATGCCGCGACCAACCTCTTCGAGCGCGCTGCGGCCATGACGCCACCTGGCGACCGAGGGCGCGACCGTCTCCTCGTGGAGCTGTCGATCGCCCTGACCCGGTCGAACGCACTCGATCGGGCGAGCGAGATCGCCGCCGACGTCGTCGAGCGAGCCACGGCGATCGGCGACGAGGTCACCCGCTACCACGCAGTCGTCCAGCATTGGCAAATCGGCGAGCTGGCAAGCGAGGACCAGGGGGGCATCCGCAGCGACGCCAGGGACGCCATCCGCGTGTTCGAGGCAGCCCGAGACGACCTGGGCCTGGCTCGCGCCTGGCGGCTGGTGGAGTCAGCCCACTGGTACGCGGGCGAGGGCGCCTCAGCCGAGGCGGCCGTCCTGCGCGCCCTCGAGCACGCCCGGCGGGCGGGTCGACGGAGTGAGATCGGCCTCTGCTACGAAGACCTGACGTCTGCCCTCAACACCGGACCGACTCGAGTCGAAGTCGGCATCGAGCGCTGTAAGGCGGTCCTCGCCACGGAGGGTGACGATCGGATCATCGGGGCTTGGATGGGTCACGCGCTCGCGCATCTCGAGGCCAAGCGGGGGGCGTTCGACGAGGCCCGCGCCCACGCGGCCACGATCCGACGGGTCCTCAAGGAGAACGGCCAGACGCTCGAGCACGCGCTTATCGCCGAGGCCGCGGCCGACGTCGAGTACCTCGCCGGTAACGCGCCGGCTGCCGTGCGGATCCTGTCCGAGGGGCTCGACACGACGCATCGCCTCGGCCAGCGAAGCGCCATTCTGGCGGCCCACCTCGGGCACGTGGCCTGGCACGCCGGCGAGCTCGACATCGCCGAAGGGACAGCCGATGAGGGGATGTCTACGGGCGGCTGGACCCGTGCGCTGACCCTCGGTACCCTCGGCCGGGTTCGGGCGGGACAGGGCCGGCATGCCCAGGCGGAGGCTCTTGTGCGCGAGGCGCTCGCCTATTGGAAGACGACAGACTACCTCACCTACCACGGCTGGACGCTCGAGGCGCTCGGCGACGTACTGGCGATGGAAGGTCGCGTGCTGGAGGCGATCGCGGCCCTCGAGGAAGCGGCCGATCTCCATCATCGCAAGGGCAGCCGAGTGGGCGTGGCGACGGTGCGCGACCGGCTGGCGGCACTACACTCGGGCGCGAAGTCCTAGCGAGATCTCCTCGACTGTTACGGCTTGGCGACAGAGAACCCTTCGAGGCTCTGGCCAGTCACATCACCGGGCTTCGAGTCGCCCTGCCATCCGTAGAGCGGCAGCCCGTTGTAGGTGACCTGGGTGGTCCCGTCGGCGCGGATCAGGGTCCCGAAGGTCCCGGACACGCCCGTCTCCTCCAGTCGCCGCGGCCCCGGCCGCGACCGTCAGCGGCGGCCAGGCTGTCGCGCAACTTCCGGTGCACGAGGATGTCGTGGCCGTGTCGCCGGCGTGGGTGTAGAGCGTCAGTGCCGTAAGGCCGACCAAGACCGGACCGAGGCTCGTGGTCGCCATCCCGACGGTGACGGGGCCTGCCGCTGGAGAAACGCTGCCCGTGCCGCCCCCGCCCCCGCCCCCGTACTTGCCACCTCCGGCGTTCCCGGCCGACGACGCAGCAGGAGCGATCGAGGCAGGCGGCGAGGTTCCGTTAGCCGCCGAGGGGATGGCGCCCGCGGCACTTGACGAGCATGCCGCCGCGAGCAGGGCGACCATGGCCAGACCTGCGAGACCGCGGACACCGATGCGAATGGGAAGAGTCGTCATGACACAAACCTCCAAGGGGCTCCTCGAGGCTGCGCCGCGACCCGGACCCCGATCCAACTGAACGTACGCGGCAGTGCCGAGGTCGGTTTTCCGGGGCCGCACCGGACCGGCCAGGCGAGCGCACACCTGTAACCCAGGTCGACGGCTTCAACTCCGCGAGGTTGTCCGCCGAGTGCTGCGCTCGCTTCTCCGGCGACGAGCACGGTCAGGACGATCAGGATTCGACCGAGACGCTTCAGGCACTCCCTCTCACGGAGCGAACGTCGCCTATGGGCTCGACCAGCCCCCCTGCCCGCCCTTTTTCTGGATGAGGATCTTGCCCGCCTGGGGTGCGTCGGACGTCGGGAACAACGATCCCCCCTGGCCCGGAACCGGGTTCACCCAGATCCAGCAGCTCGTCACCCCCTTCGGGGGGAGTAGGAAGGTCACCTTCTCGGTGACGCCGGCTGGCACGACATTGGGGGTCACCGACCCGCACAGCTGCCCGATGCCGTTCTCGCCCTCCTCGGCCAGGAACAACGTCGCGGGTCTGGAACTCTTGTTGACGGCGGTTACCTGCCAGGTCCGTGCGCCCGGCGGGACGGGACCCGCCTCGGGCGGGAACGGGGTCGGCGTCGGTGTCGGGGCGGGGGTCGGTGTCGGGGCCGGGGTCGGAGTCGGAGTCGGAAGGGCTACCACCGCGGCTGGCGCCGACACGCCGGCAGGGACGTACAGCTCCGCTGAACTCGTGGCGGCGCCGTAGATGGCCACCCGCCACGAGGACGGTGCCATCGAGAAGCAGCGTGGCCGAGGATGGCGGGTAGAGCATCGACCCGGTCTTCGTCCAGGACCCGGTGGTCGGGTCGTACAGCTCGGCGCCGTTGGGCACATCGGGCTCGGCCGGAGGCCCCGCCATCAGCACGGTGCCATCCAGCAAGCGCGTGGCCGCATAAGGTTTGTCCAGCTTCGAGCGCTCACGAGTGGCGGTCCAGGTTCCGGTAGCCGGGTCGTACAGCTCGGCGGTCCCTCGGCCCATCACGAGCACCGTGCCGTCATCCAGCAGCGTGGCGATGGGGCCGTCGCCGTCATGGAGTTGATGGCTCTCGCGCATATCCGCGGTGGCAGTCCACAACCCGGTATCCGGGTCGTATAGCTCGGCCTTCACGGTCCGGAATTCGCCGCCCGCCACGAGCACTCTGCCATCGGGCAACAGCGTGGCCGTGTGGTTGAAGCGCGGCGTGACCATCTTCCCGGTGGCGGTCCAGGTCCCACTATCTGGGTCGTATAGCTGGGAGCCCGCCACCAGAACCTTGCCGTTGGTCAGCAGCGTGGCCGTCGGTCTGAACCCTAGCTCGGCGGCCTGGCTCCCCGTGGAGGACCAGGTCCCGGTGGCCGGGTCGTACAGCTCGGCGCCGTAGCTTGGGTGGTCTGTGTCGCCGTCGGTGACGTCGCCCACCAGCACCCTGCCGTCGCGCAGCAGCGTGGCGGGGAAGCCGAACCCGTGGGGATGGACCATGTTGCCCGTGGCTGACCAGGTCCCGCTGTCCGGGTCATACAATTCGGCGGAGGTCTCGTTGTCGACTCCCGAGCCGCCCGCCACGAGCACGCGGCCATCCAGGAGTCGCACCGCGGTGTGGCCACCACGGGGCGTGGCCATCGACCCGGTGGGGATCCAGACGCCTGTCAGACTCGTGACCGCAGATGCGGTCGGACCGGCCGATGGACCGGGGGATTCGCTCGGGCTGGGGGACGTCGCATCTGACGATGCCGTGGCGACCGCGCCGAACGATGGGGCAGGCAGCGGCGGGACGATCGACGGCAGCCGCAGGCGGCCCGAGCCCGCCGCCAACGCCCCACCGACGAGCAACAGGGCTGCGGCCGCGAGGAGCGTGATGCCGCGGCCTCGGCCGAACCGTCTCGCGAGACGCGACGACGCCCGGGGGAGACGCATGGGACGCCGCGGGCTGCCGGCCACCGCGGCACGGACGATCGACCCTGGCTCGAATGGACCCACGCTCGCGTCGGCATCGGAACGAAGAGCGGCTCCGAGGCGCCGCTCGAACTGGTCGAAGTCATTCATCGCGAAGTTCTCCCCGGAGCCGAAGCAGCAGGCGCGAGAGCCGACCGCGGGCGCCAGACGAAGACATCCCGAGCGAGCGCCCGATCTCGTCGGAGCTGAGCTCGGCCACGTAGCGAAGGGCGATCAGGGCCCGGTCGGTCGGATCGAGCGTCGCGAGGACGCGCCGCAGGTCGGCGACGGCGATCCCGTCCGCCAGGGGATCGGATCGGAGGTCAGGCACCCCTTCGAGCTCGATGTTGCCCACCGAGATCTCGCGGATGCTCGGCCGACGCGACCGCATCGTCCGGCGGGCCTCGTTCGCCGCGACCGCCACGAGCCAGCCGCGGATCTGGGTCGGGTCCCTGACGTCGCCGATCCGACGCCACGCGATCGCCCACGCAGCCTGAGCGGAGTCTTCCGCCAGGGCGGGGTCTCGGCAGATGACGTAGGCGACCCGCAGCATGTCGCGGTGATGACGCGAAACGAGCTCGGTGAACGCCGCCTCGTCGCCCGTCGCGGCAGCCTCCACGAGTTCAGCGACTTGGACCGCCATCATGCCCACCATGCCATAGAGATACCGCCCGAGGCCACATTGATTCAGGAGGCATCCGACTTGATTGATCATTCCCGGGGCGATCCCGGGCGGCGTCCGCTGGGGCCGACCTCGAGATGCCAGTCAAGAAAACTCTGCGTTGTGGGGTTCGAGTCCGTCCCGGGGCGCCACCCAGAACGAGGCAACGTCGCTTTGCCCAGGGTGCGTGCGGAAGGCGCGACGACCTGCTTGGGAAGCACATGTGAGGAACCTGACCGCGGACTGGTTCAGCAACGGGACGTGGCCCACTCGGCAGCGTGACTGACGGCCTCCGTCGTCGGCCAGCCTGACGCTCCTTCGCCGCCGGGAACCGATTCCGGTTGGACCACGTAGTGGTCGACGGGCGGCCGCGGTCGAGCCGCTTCCGTCAGTCGGGCTCGCGCCGGGTGGTGCCGTCCAACCGGCTCAGCACCGGCTTCCAGAGGAGGAGCGAAATGGCAACCCAGATCAGCCCTGGATCGCGGATATAGGACGCCGCCCTCCGGGCCTTGAAGGGCCAATTCCGTGGCGACCTGGTCGGCCCCGAAGACGCCGCCTACGAAGAGGCGCGGAGCGTGCAGAACGGCATGATCGATCGGCGCCCTGCGCTGGTTGCTCGAACTGTCGATGCTGGCGACGTCATCGCCGCGCTGGCCCTCGGTCGCGACCAAGGTCTCGACATCGCCGTGCGCTCCGGTGGCCACAGCGGAGCGGGATTCGGCACGGTCGATGGTGGGCTCGTGATCGACCTGTCTCGAATGCGCGGCGTGCGCGTCGACCCGGTCGAGCGAACAGCACGGGTCGCCGGCGGCGCCCAGCTGGGCGACCTCGACCATGCCACTCACGCATTCGGCCTGGCAACACCGGCGGGCATCCTGTCGACGACCGGCGTTGGCGGGCTGACCCTCGGCGGCGGCCTCGGCCACCTGACCCGAACGCTCGGGCTCGCGATCGACAACCTGATCGAAGCCGATGTCGTGCTGGCCAGCGGCGAGCTGGTCACGGCCAATGCCACGACCAACGCGGACCTGTACTGGGCGATCCGTGGCGGGGGCGGGAACTTCGGGATCGCGACCTCGTTCCTGTTCCAGCTGCACCCCGTCGACACGGTCATCGCCGGTCCGGTGCTGTATGACCTCGACCAGAGCGAAGCCGTCATGCGCTGGTGGCAGGACTTCATCGGCCAGGCACCTGACGAGCTCAATGGGTTCTTTGTCTTCCTGACCGTCCCGCCCGCGCCGCCATTCCCGCCAGAACTGCACATGCGCAAGATGGCCGGCATTGCCTGGACCTACGCCGGACCAGCCGGCAAGGCCGAGCAGGTCCTCGCGCCGGTCAAGGCGTTCGGAAAGCCAGCGCTGGTGGGCCTGATGCCGCTGCCACTACCAGCCTGGCAGTCCGCCTTCGACGCGCTCTATCCAAAGGGCACGCAGATGTACTGGCGGGCGGACTTCATGAACACGTTCCCGGATGAGGCGATCGCGCTCCATGCCGCGCACGGAGCCCAGTTGCCCACGCTTCAGTCGGGGATGCATGTCTATCCGATCGACGGAGCTGCCGCGCGCGTCGGGTCGAGCGAGACCGCATGGAGTCAGCGCGGCGTGCGTTTCGCGCAGGTTGTCCTGGGGGCTGACGCCGATCCGGCCAACGCAGGGCCGATCCGGGACTGGGCGGTCGCCTATTCGGACGCGTTGCACCCATACTCGGCGGGTGGCGCGTACTTGAACTTCATCATGGACGAGGGCCAGGAACGGGTCCGATCAACGTACCGCGACAACTACGATCGCCTGGCCAGGATCAAGGCGCACTACGACCCGAAGAACATCTTGCACATCAACCAGAACATCCGGCCGGCCTGACGATCGCCGGAATCGGCGTCGACGACGAACGCAGGATCGCGAACGGGTTTGTCGACCGTGTGGCTCGCCGACGGGTTACGCCAGGTTGGACGGCACAACGTGAACCATGTCCAAGCGGCGCCCCGTGCTCTCGAGGCACGCACCGGCACGTCGTCGACGGACCGTCAGCGCTCCCCGAGGGTGAAGGTCGCCACGGTAGCCACGATCGCTACTCCCGCCAGCCAGCCGCCGAGGACATCGCTTGGGTAGTGGGCCCCGAGGGCGATCCGTGAGAGCCCGATAAGGACGATCAGTACGATCAGGACGACGACCGCGGCGCGACGAAGACCGGAGGGCCACCCGCTCCGCCAGACCAGCAGGGCCACGAGCCCGTAGGTGACCGTGCTGTTGAGCGTATGGCCCGACGGGAAGCTGAAGCCCGAGACCGTGACCAGGGCATCGGGTGGGCGTTGCCGAGCAAGAGTCACCTTGACGACCTCTGTCCAGACCGACGCTCCGATGAGGGCGATCGCGTAGGTGAGCGCGTCACGTCGCTGGTGGAGGGCGAGCAGGACGAGCACGACCCCGATCCCGATCGGGATGAGGAGCCGGCCACCTGCCGAGGTGAGAGCGAGCCAGACGTCCGTGGGGACCGGGAGGCCCTTCACGAACGCCGTCACTGGGTCGTCGAAGGCGACTGCCCCGCGCTCGTTCACGACGACGGCGAGGAGGGCGAACCCTAGTGCACAAGCGAGTGCCAGCCAGGGCCATGGACCTGCCGGGCGACGCCACCCACGATCGGTCATCAGCCATAGGCTAACGCCCGGAACCGGAGCCGCCGCTGTGCGCGGGCGTCGCACCGCGCCTGGGTAAGCACCAGCGAGGTCGACCAGTGGCCCTCCGGCGGCGGGATCGTCAGGTCCGCGAACCTGCGCGGTTGTTGAGAACACCACGGAGCGACGAGCCGAGTATCTTTAGACACCGAGTCGGACGCCGGCGCCTGACTCTCATGGCCGTGGCGCCGCTACTTCCGAGAATTTCGGGGCGGAGCTATCCGATTGGGTATCAGCGGGTCGGCGCCAGAGCTTGGACCCTACCTGGCCGGCAGGCTGTTCGGCCGCGCCGTCATGGTGACGACGCGCCCACCGCACACCTCGCATGTCCCGGTCTGGGCTGGTCGCCCGTTGGCCAGGACGACCGGTTGCGGGTCGACCATGGCCACGGTCTGCCGGTCGCGAAGGCAATAGGCGCGCGTCGGTGGCTCGCCCGACGCTCGCAGCTTCCGTAGCCGACCAGTGAGCTCATGAGCTCGCTGGTGCGTCTGAGCGAGCCGGCGGGTGCGGCGCACCTCCTGGCCGGCGAGGCGGCTCAGCTTCTTCTCCAGCCTGGCGATCTGCCGGTGCGCCCCCTTGACCAGCGGCTGACGAGTCGCGGGGCTGTCGCCGGCGCGCTTCCTGATGCTGGGCTCGTGCTTGGCCATGGACCTTCACCCTCGGACGAGTCGATGTCCGGCTACTAGAGCAGGTCGGAGCTCGTCGGGGAATAGCCGAAACGTACGTCTCCGGATGGCGACCCTGTCCGGCGGGGGCTGAACTCGTCCACAGACTTCTGAAGATGCCGTCGCCGATGAGCGCCTCCAGCTTCGAGCCCCGCGTCTGACTGCGGCCCAATGGGCTCAGCGGGCGGCGTGAGCGTGATGCCGCTTCGCGTACCCCACGGAGAGCTATTCGTCACCCCGGACGCGGGAGTACACCACGCAATCGACGGGCACGCCATTGTGATGCAGGTCCCAGGCGTGGAGCACGCCCTCACGCCGGAATCCGGCGCGCTCCACCATCCGATTCGAAGCCTCGTTGCCGACCATGATGAATGTGTCCAGGCGAATCGCTGCGGTGGTGGCAAACGTCCAGTCCGCCACCAGTCGAAGGGACCGGGTGCCCACACCCCGACCACGCGCGTCAGGTGCGAGCCACAGGCCGAACGTTGCCTGGTGTCCTTCCGGGCCAAAGCGGGTCACGGCTCCAAGCAGGCGATCGGTGGCGGCGTCGACGATGGCGAATGCCGCGCCCGTGCCAGTCCGCCACATCGTCAGGGCGTTCTGGATGAAAGCGTCCGCATCAGTGGGCAGGAACGGCTGAGGGATCGTCACCCAGCGGGCGATCTCTGGGTCCTGACAGACGGCAAGGACCTCGGCTGCATCCGCGGGGCGCCACGGTCGCAGAATGAGGTCGTCGGCGGTCAAGGTCGTTCCAGGTTCGCCGTCCACAGCGCCATTCTCTCAGTCCCGGCCTCACGGCCCTGGGCTAGGGGAGCCAGGCCTTGGCCCGACCAACGCCGTCCTCACCCGACCAGATCGTGTGTCGCCCGGATCCGTCGGCGTTCATCACGTCGATCGCTTCCACCGAGTCGTTCCGCGTGTTCGTCACCGCGAGGAAGCGACCGTCCGGGGACCAGACCGGATCCAGATCCTCGGCGTGGTCGATGATCGTGGCCGACCCGTCCGCAATCGCGACGATGAACGTCGGCCAGGAGCCGCTCGGGACGTAGCCCATGCCCGCGGCCCACGCCGGCACCGCGAGGCGCGAGCCATCGGGTGACCAGGCGTGGCGGGGATAGCTGTATCCACCCGGCACGTCAATCCGGCGCAAGCCGCTGCCGTCGGGCGCGACGACCCACAGTGCCGTGCCCTGGCTGATCCCGATCCAGCGTCCGTCGGGCGACCAGCTCGCCACCGTCGCGCCGCCGCGCTCGAATGTCGTGACCGGGCGCTCGCCGGTGCCATCGGCACCCACGATCCAGACGTTCCCGTCCCGGATGAACGCGAGCATCTTCGAGTCCGGGGACCACCCGGAGGGCTTCGGGAACGTGCCGATCGGCGCGAGGCCGGACCCGTCGCCGGTTCCGACGAGAAGCTGCCCGTCCGCGGCCGGGATGGCAACTCGACTGTCGTGCGGCGACCACGTTGGGGCGCCTGGGACTGTCGTTCGCCCGCTGCCGTCGGGCCGGATGATCGCCTGAGAAGGAGGCTCGCCATCTACCTGTTCGAACAGGTATCGGCCGCCCGGCGACCAGCTCCGATAGATGGTCGTGGAGCCGGCGTCGGTGTCCAGGAGGATCGCCCCGTCTCGCCAGATGACCGACGAATAGTGGTCGATCCCGACGACGATCGCCGATCCATCTGGCGCCCAAGCGGCCGTGCTCGATTCGATGGCCGGGCAGTGGGGCTCATCGGCAATGGGTCGCACGCTGGAGCTTGCGAACTCGTAGACGAACACCCCGCAGCCCGTGTCGAAGCCGATCCCGAACGCCGACCCACGCGGGTCCGCCGGGTCGGCGGGGCGCGGTGTCGACGGCGTGAGCGCGGCTTGCGACGGCGCGGTCGACGGGATGACAGTCGGCGGTAGCGTCGGCACCGGCGCACCGGGGGCGACCGGTTGCCAGGCGAACGAGTCGGCCGACGGTCCAAGCTCCTCGGTTCGACCCGTCGCCGGGTCGAACATCCAGAGCGGGCTTGACGGTTCCTCGAACTCGCCGACGACCGAGTAGGACAGCCGCTTCCCGTCCGGCGTCCAGGCGTGCGTTCGGACCCGTTCGGTCACCAACCGTCCGTCCGAGCCATCGGGTCGGATGACGGACAGGCCGAACGTGGGCTCGGTCACCAGCCCGTCGGGGCTGCTGATCTCGCCGATCGGCGGGCTCATATAGGCGAGCCACGACCCGTCGGGCGACCACGTGGGGATTCGGCGAGCCCTCCGAATGGTCAGTCAGGATCCTCAGGCCGCCCCCGTCGAACGAAATGACCGCCAGTGCCTTGTCACACGGCCGGCCCTTGCTGCAGTCGAAATGATCGAAGGCGATCCTCGACCCGTCGGGCGACCACGCCGGGTTGGATCCGCCGAGGGCGAATTCCCCCTTCGCGACGAGGACAACCGCGTCGCCAGTCTTGGCATCGAAGCGCAGGAGATCTCCGTCCACCGCGGCCGCGATCCAACGTCCGTCGGGTGACCAGGCGAGCGACAACGGCGTGCTCTCGCCTCCGAGCCGGGCGAGGTCATGGGCCTCCCCGGTCGTCGCGCGTACCAGCCTGACCACGCCCGGCTCCCCGACAGCGAGCAGCGACCCGTCAGGCGACCAGGCCAGGCTCATGTACGCGCCGAGCAGACGCGTCTCGAGGGTTCCCGCGTCGAGGACGTGCCATTGCCCGCCGCTCTCCCGGAACGCGAGCGCCTGACCCGTCGGTGACCAGACCGGATCCGCGAACGCCAGCCCATCGGTGTGAACGACGGTGACCGCCGCCGGTCCCGACGGGTCCGCAAGGACGATGTCGCCGTTCCGGCCCATCGCGAGCAGCCCGGTGCCGAGGACCAGGGGCGGTTTGGGTCCCGCGCCGACGAGGGCAAGCGCGATCGCCAGCGCCAGCAGCAGGGCCAGCGCGACGATGAGGGCGACCGAGCGACGACCGACCACCGGACCGAGGCGGCTGCCAGCCGTCATGGAGGCGCCCCGCATCGCCACGAGCCAGGACGGTTGCTGCCGATGCGCCGTCGCCCGCGTCAGCGCCGCGCGCATCCGCGCATCGTCGACCTGGGCGCTCGCCCGGGAGGCGAAGTGCTCGCGCAGCAGGCGGTCCATCGACAGATCCCCGCTCATGCGACACCCTCCCCCGCCATCGTCGTATCGCGCGCGACGGCTGCCAGCTCGGCCCGGAGGGCGGCGATGGCTCGATGCAACCGGGACTTCGCCGTGCCCAATGGGATACCGAGGGTGTCCGCTGCCTCGGCGACCGGCAGGTCGAGGTAATACACGAGCACGAGCAGTGCGCGCTGGTCAGTCGGCAGTCGGCCGAGTCCGCGCTCGAGCTCGTCGCTCAGCTCGACCGCTCGAGCCGCGTCGTGTGGTGCGACCGGTTCACCGGCTGTCATGTTGATTTCCTTGACCCGATGCCTCGACTGCCGGCGGGCGTGCGAGTAGCAGGCATGCACCGTCACGCGATGCAGCCAGGCGTCGAACCGCGCCGGATCCCGTAGGCCGCGGAGGTCGCGCCAGGCGTCGACCAGCGCGTCCTGCACGGCGTCCTCGGCGAGCGTGTCGTCGTGGAGGATCAACCGGGCCATGGCGTGCATCCGGCCGAGGCTCGGCGTCACGAGCGCAGAAAAGGCGTCCGTGTCGCCGCCTCGCGCCCGCATCACCAGCTCTCGGTTCACCGTCGGCCCACCAGGTTCGGAGCGAGTGTCCCGCTCTCCAATGACATGGCTCGCGGATCCCCCCGATAGGTTCCATCTTCTCGCCCCGGGCTCATCCGAGCACGCAGCATGAGTAAGCCCGCGACCTTCGCGGGCTTACTTAGAGCGGGTCGGGACGTGCTGTTCTAGGCGACGCCGGAGCCGATCGCCGGCTGGGACACGCCGGAAGCAGGATCCTGCGTTCCTTCAACGGGAGGCAGGCCCAGGCGCCCACGCGTGGCACCGATGACCACCAGCGCGAAACCGGCGAGTGCGGCATAGACCAGGAGGCCATCGACGCCGGCGAAGAAGGTGGTGAGGATGGCCGCGCCGGCCGTCATGTTGATCGATGCATGCATCAGGGCGACGATCGGAATGCTCTTGCCCGAGGCGTTGTAGGCCCAGGTGAGCAGGATCCGCATCGGACCTGAGAAGACGATCAGCAGAAATGCCGCGTACAGGGGGAACTGTTCGATCGGCAGGTGGTTGGGGTCATCACTCAGGCCGCCGATGATGAAGAACAATGGAAGGTGGTAGAGGCCGAACAGCGGAGCCACGATGAGGCTGGCTCGGAGCGGGCCATAGCGCCCCTGGAGGCGGCTCGTGACGTAGCCGGACCAGGACGTCTCCTCCCAGAGGTTGCCGAGTAGCGCCAGAACGACGAGGCCCAGGAGGAAGGCCGTCGGGATGGTCGCGAAGTTGCGGGCGAGTGCTTCGATCGGGGCGGTGCCCTTCACGACGATCGCAGCGAGCAACAGGGCGGCCGGCGGACCGAACAGGGCAATCAGGTACCACTGCAGGCCGACGCGGACGTGGCGGACCTGTCGCGCGAGACGCCGCGCGGATCCAGGACCGTCGACGATCCTGGTGACAACGAAGGGCAGGATCGCGAACAGGGCGATGCCGAGAAGGCGGAACGGGCCGAGCGGGATGTCGGCCTGGAGGATCCCGAACCCTTCCGTGCCCAGCAGCGCGGGCACGAAACAGGCCCAGCCGAGCCCGTAGAACAGAATCATGAACGACGCGATCGGATGGCGGGCGATGGACGAGCGCACGGTGATCTCCTTTCCGAACAGTGGACCTATCTGGTCTCTGCACACCCTGTCGCCTGACCAACGCGCCGCCATCCGGGCAAACACCGACTACGGCACTGGTTTCTCATCTCAGGCGAGGAAATCGGCGATCGCGAACGTTGAGGGCGGCGCCTCGGCCAGCCCCTTTCGAGGCCCTGGATGTCCACGCCGAAATCCGTGCTGCCCACCGGGTTTGTCCCGATGTCCATCCCCGATCGGACGACCAATGTGTGGTTCACCGGCGGATTGGATCACCCGACACCAGCCCGGTCGAAAGGAGGATGTGATGCGCGCCCCGGAGACTCCCGACCCGGTCGACACCACCGACATTCGAGCGCGCGGCGCATGCCTCATGACTGGGTGTGTCTGCAAGGACGCCCGGATCATGTCGTACCGTCGTGCCGCGTTCTTCGCGTTCATCGCTCGAACCCGTGGCCAGACGGCAAGGCGAGTCCTGCCAATGGAGCCTGAGTGGCGGATCGGTGTTGCATGACCCCGGACGCGTCGATCTTCGAGGTCGAGCTCTCGCTTCACGATCTCGATCCGGCAGCGCTTGAACTGCTTCGGACCTCCCTCGAGGAGGCCGCCCAACGACTCGCCAGACAGGGCGTCGTTGTTCGGTGCGTGGACGTCCGCTCAACGGCTCAGCGAGGCTGCGTTGTTGTCGTCGAGACCCGCGAGACGGACAGCGTCAAGCGCCTCCTCGAGATCGCGAACGTCCCGGTCGCGGGTGCGCGTGTCCGGAGGCCTGCCGCGCAGCGCCTGGGCGAACTGCGACCAATGTCTGACGACCACGTCCCCATCCAGAGCTAGTCGACGCCGAATTCGACCTTGCCCTCGGGCGGACGCACGGGCTAGGCTCCGAGGGTCTTGGCACCCTCTCGGGCAACCACCCATGCCGGCAACTTGCCAGTCGAACTGACAAGCTTCGTGGGACGCCGCCAGGGATTGGCCGACCTCAAGCGCGCCCTGGCCTCGAACCGGCTCTTGACGCTCACGGGCCCCGGGGGGATCGGCAAGACCAAGCTCGCCCTTCGGGCTGGACGAGAGAGCCTTCGCCAGTATCCCGATGGGGTCTGGTTCGTCGAGTTGGCGCCCATCCAGGAGCCCGAGCTCGTCGTCCAGGCCGTGTTCACGGCGCTCGGACTCCAGGACCACTCGTCGAGTTGGGCGGTCACCACGCTCGTCGACTATCTCGCCGACAAACGGCCACTCTTGATCCTCGACAACTGCGAGCACGTCCTCGACTCGAGCGCCGTCCTGGCAGGAACGCTGTTACGCGCCTGTCCCGAGCTGCGGATCCTGGCCACGAGTCGGCAGGCGCTCGGGATCACCGGCGAAGTCGTGGTCGACGTGCCCACCCTGTCGCTGCCCGACGATGGCGATGCGTCGCCGGAGGCCCTCCACCGATCGGATGCCGTCTCGCTGTTCGTGGAGCGCGCGGGTGCCGTTCAGCAAGGCTTCGCCGTGGACGCCGCGAACGCCGCCGCGATCCTGAGCATCTGCACCCACGTCGACGGCATCCCGCTCGCGCTCGAGCTGGCGGCGGTCCGGCTCAGATCCCTTGGCCTGGACGCGCTCGATCGCGGGCTCGCCGCCCGGCTCGGGGCGTTGGGCACCGGCGACCGCAGCGCAGCCCCGCGGCAGCAGACCCTCGATGGGGCGATCGACTGGAGCTACCAGCTCCTGAGCGAGCACGAGCGACTGCTGTGGGCCCGCCTCTCGGTGTTCGCCGGCGGGTTCGAGCTCGACGCGGCGCAGGCGGTCTGTGCCGGCGACGGGCTGGACGCCGAGGAAATCCCCGGGACTCGTCGGGTCGCTGGTCGAGAAGTCCGTGCTCAAACGACGACAGGGAGCCGGCGCCGACCGGTTCCGACTCCTCGAACCGCTTCGTCAGTTCGGCCGCGAGCGGCTCCGGGACGCCGGCGGCGAGACGAGCTTCCAACGCCGCCATCGAGATTGGATCCGTGCGATCGCGTCCATCGCCGGTGCGAATGACGCCCGACAAGTCGAAGCATTCGAGCGGATCAGTGTCGAGCGAGCCAACCTCTGGACCGCGCTCGAGTCTTGTCTCTCCGATTCGAGCGAGGCCGAGGCTGGCGCGGCGATCTGCCGGGATCTCTGGGTCTATTGGGCCGCTCAGGGTCCGGCGACCGATGTTCGTCGCGTGCTTGCCGCCCTGCTCGAATTGATCCCGGCACCCGATCGTTCGCGGGGGGCGCTGCTCTGGATCTCGGCCCTCTTCTCCTCCCAGTCGGGGGATCAATCGACCGCGACTGAGATGGCGACCCAGGCGCTCGCGATCGGACGGGCCACGTCCGACCCGGAACTCGTCGGGTGGTCAATGCAGGGCCTCGGTGTTGCGGCGTACCTCGAAGGGCGCTGGGACGACACGATCGCCTACGGTATGGAGTCGATCAACCTCGCCCGGACCATGGGGCTGCGTTTCCTTGCGCTGAGCGCCACGGTCCTGCTCGCCGTCGGGCGAACGTTCCGTGGCGAACTCGATGAGGGAATCGCGCTCGCCACCGATGGCCTCCGCCTGAGCGAAGCATTGGGCGAAACGTGGCAACGTGCCACGCTGCTCCAGTTCCTCGCAGTCGCCACCCTTCATCGTGGTGAGCCGGCCGAGGCGGACCGGCACGCGCGTCAGTGCCTCGAATTGAAGCGGGACCTTGGCGACTTGACTGGGATGGCGTCGGCCATCGAGGCCCTGGCGTCGATCGCTATGGCCCTGGCCTCGGGCGAGCGCACTGCCACACTCCTTGGTGCGGCGGACGCGATGTGGCAATCGATCCCGATCAGGATCCTGGATCCACTGCGGCCCGATCACGATCGAGCGATGGCCGACTCTCGCGCAGCGCTCGGCGCCGCGCGGTTCGAGGCGGCCCACGCAGCCGGTTCGGCCATGACGCGCGACGAGGTCGTCGATTACGCGCTCGAGCGACAGTCGCATGTCGTTGCAGCCGTCGCCGAGCGATCGGCGGAGTCGCCTCTATCGCGTCGCGAGATGGAGGTCGCCGGGCTGGTGGCCGACGGGGCCACCAACGCGCAGGTCGCCGCTCAGCTGTTCATCTCGGAGCGGACGGTGGAGAGCCACCTCGCGAGCATCTTCAACAAGCTTGGCGTCGACTCGCGGATGCAGGTCGCACGGTGGTTCGCGAGCATTCAGGTCCCCAGCCGGGACTGAGGTGCTGGCACGGCCGCGGCCTCCCAACTCTACGGACGTGCATCCGGCCTATGAAGAACCAGCGCCGACCAGGTCTCGCCGCTCGACCAGCGCGGGCTCGACTGGAGGGGTGGCCACGCCAGGCTCACGGATCAGGCCATCGCGCATCCTGACGATGCGGTCGCACGCATCGCCGACCTCGCTGTCGTGGGTGACCAGGATGAACGTCTGCCGCTGCTCTCGATTGGATCGCCGGAGCAGCGCAAGCACCTCGCCAGATCGCTCCGAGTCGAGATTGCCGGTCGGCTCGTCGGCAAGCACGAGACGCGGCCGATTGACCAGGGCCCGCGCGATCGCGACCCGCTGCTGCTCGCCTCCGGAGAGTTCGGACGGCCGGTGCGCGGCCCGGTCGGCGAGCCCGACCCGGTCGAGCGCCTCGATGGCCGCGGCCCGTCCCGCCGAGCCGCCATGCCCGCATAGTCCGCCGCGAGCACGACGTTCTCGAGGGCGGTCAGGGTCGGGACCAGGTTGAAGTCCTGGAACACGAACCCCATCTCGCGGGCCCGGATCCGGGTTCGTTCGCGGTCGCTGACTGCGACCACGTCCCGACCGTCGAACGTGAGTTCGGGCCGTGGGCCGTCGTCGACGTCGGGCGCATGGAGCAGCCCCAGGATATGCATGAGGGTGCTCTTGCCGGAACCGGACGGTCCCATGATGGCCACCATCTCGCCCGCGTCGATGGCGAACTCGACACCTCGTAGCGCCTGCACCTCGTTGTGCTTGCCGAGCTTGTAGGTCTTGCGCAGGCCGTGCCCGGCGAGCAGTCGGGTGGATCGATCTTCCTTGAGCGCAGTCATGGCAGTCACTCGTAACGGAGCGCCGTGACCGGATCGAGCCGGGCGGCGTGGAGGGCCGGGACGAAGCCGGCGAGCGCGCCGAGGATCGTCGAGAATGCGACGGCGGTGATCGCGGTACCGGTCGTGAGCTCGAACAGGATCGTGCCCGACGACCGACCGGCCTCGTTGACGACGGTGACGACGATCGCCCCGAGGATGAGCCCGACGGCCCCACCGATGAACCCGATGAGCGCCGACTCGATGACCAGTTCGCGGATGATTCGCGTCCGACTGCCACCGATGGCGCGCTTGATCCCGATCTCACGGGTCCGCTCGGCGATCGACATGGCCATCGTGTTGACCACTGAGAGCCCGCCGACGAGCAGGCTGATCAGCGCGATTCCCACCAGGATCGAGTTCAGGATCGAGGTCGCGCTCCCGATCTGCTTGTCGAAGTCCTTGCCGGTCATCGTCGAGATCCCAGGGACCTCGGCCTTGATCCGCGCGGCGAGGGCTTCGACGTCCTGGCCCTGCTTTGGATAGACGACCATCGAGGTCGCGATGTCCGAGGCGGTGAGCTTGCCCTGGATCATCGGGGGCAGGCTCTTGATGAACAGCTGCTGGGCGGCGGCGAGCGGGATCTGCGCCGCCTGGTCGGGCGCCGTGAGGGTCGGCTCGAGGACGCCGATGACCGTGAACGGGACCCCTTTGAGATCGATCGTGTCGCCGGGGTGCTTGCCGAACTTGCGGGCGATGTCTGACCCGAGCACCGTCACGTTCGAACCCTCGTCCGCGGCGGTCCTTGCCCGGCCTTCGGCGATATGTGAGTCTTGAACTTCTCGAGCCCCTGGTCCGAGCCGGGCACGCTGCCGGTGATCATCGGTGGCACGCCCATCGACACCGCACTCGCCTGATCGTCCATGAGCATCATCACGGCCGAGGCGACCACGTTCACGCCTTCGACCGCCCGGATCTTGTCGGCCGTGGCCAGCGACATCGGCGCGCTGGCGAACCCGCCCAGCTGGCCGCTACCGTCGGCAACGGTGACCTTGTCCGCGTAGTACCCGGAGCCGCCGGCGACGAGGGCGTTGATCTTGTTGGCCATCGAGCCGAAGACCACGAGGGCCCAGATCCCGATGGTGATTCCGAGGATCGTCAGGACCGTCCTGACAGGGCGTCGACCTAGGTTTCGCAGGTAACGCATCGCCTGTGCCTCGCTGGGGAGCAGGGGACGGCGGACGATGCCGTCCGGCCCTCGCCAGGGACCCCTCTTGCGACACTCGGATCGCCGAGTGCTCCGCCTCCCAGGCTGGGCTACGTCCCAGCATCCGCCATCACGTCTTCAGGAGATTGTCCGCGCGACGGACGCTCAGGTCGTGTTCCGTTTGTCATGTCGGTGCGGGCCGGTCGGCCTGTCATCCACAACGGGAGACGCTCCGGCGTGTCCGGGTCGATGCGCCGTCAGCTCCCCCGGCTCGTCGGCAGCAGCCCGCGCTCGAAGGCCGTCGCGACGGCGGCGGCACGGTCGTTGACGTTCAGCTTCGCGTAGATGTGGAGCAGGTGCGTCTTGACGGTCGCTTCGGAGATGAACAGCCGGGCCGCGGCGCCGCGGTTCGTCTCGCCCTGGGCGATGAGCGAGAGCACCTCGAGCTCGCGGTCGCTGAGCGCGTCCGGGGCCGGATCCCGCAGCTGGCTCATCAGTCGCGTGGCGACGGACGAGGCGAGCACGGACTCGCCGCGGGACGCCGCGCGCACCGCGCGGAACAGCTCGTCGCGCGGCGAATCCTTGAGGAGGTAGCCGGTGGCCCCGGCCTCGATCGCCGGCACGACATCGCTGTCCGAGTCGTAGGTCGTCAGGACGAGCACGCGCGACGGGATCTGCCGCTCGGCGAGCAGCACGGATGGCGGCCGCGCCGTTGACGCCGGGCATCCGCAGGTCCATCAGGATCACGTCCGGATCAGGCGGCCGGCGAGCTCGATCGCCTCGGCGCCATCGGCGGCCTCGCCGACGACCTCGAACTCGGGGTCGCCCGAGAACATGCCGCGCAGGCCGTCGCGCACGACCGGGTGGTCGTCGACGATGAGGAGGCGGATCGGCGTCATGACCGGCCGACCATGCCGGGCGCCACGATCGCCGGCACCCGCGCCGAGACCGCCGTTCCGCCGCCCGGCTCGGATTCGATCGCCAGCGTCCCGGCCACCCGGTTCACGCGCTGCCGCATCGCCGACAGCCCGAAGCCGGTTCCACGCTCGTCGGATCCGGCCGGTACCGTGAACCCGACGCCGTCGTCGCGGACGTCGAGCGTCACGACGTCGCCCATGTAGGACAGGGTCAGCCACGGCGCGCGAGGCATTGGCGTGCTTGGCGACGTTGGCCAGCGCCTCCTGCGCGGTTCGCAGCAGGGCCACCTCGACCTCGGGGTGGAGCGGCTGGACGTCGCCGGTCGTGATCACCTCGACCGGGACGCCGTTCAGCTCCGACCACTGCCGGGCGACCTCGGCGAGCGCATCGGGCAGCCGGGCGGTCTCGAGGTGCTCGGGCCGCGAGCCCTCGACCGATCGCCGCGCCTCCGACAGGCTCTCCCGGGCCAGGCCGATCGCGTTCCGGACGTGCCGTTGCCAGTCCTCGGGCCGGTCACGCGCCTGCTCGGCCGCCTCGAGCTGGGTGACGATCCCGGTCAGTCCCTGGGCGATCGTGTCGTGGATCTCGCGCGGCCATGCGCTGCCGCTCGTCGAGCACGCCGGCCTCGCGGGCCTGCGTCAGCAGCTGGGCGTGGAGGCCGGCGTTCTCCTCGAGCGCCGCCTCGAGCCGGGCCACCGCCAGGCGCCGCTGCTCGCTCTGCTCGGCCAGCCGCTCGCCGAGGAGCACGCCGCCCCCGATCGCGAGCGTCTGGACGACGATGATCGCCACGTAGATCGTCCACCACTCGGCGGTCGTCGGGAACCCGCCGAACACCGTGTTGACGAGGACCGACGTGGCGAAGACGCCGGCGATCAGGACCGGCCACGGCCGCAGGACCGTGGCGTGGAAGAACCCGGTGATCAGGAAGATGAAGAACAGGTAGTCGCGCGTGGCCAGCACGGCGCCGATCGCCAGCAGGCCGATGAAGTACAGGCCCATCCACAGGCGATGCGCCCGCCGCGGCTGCGGCGCCCGCGTGTAGCCGAAGTACACCCACAGCGCGGCGATCGCGACCAGGCCCGCCGTCACCAGGCGCTCGCCGACGCGTCTCGGTCGAGAAGGCGAGGGCCAGGACCGACGACACCGCCAGGGTGACGTACGGGCACCAGTCGGTCAGCCGGTCCGACCATCGCTCGTAGCGACGACGCGGGCCGGCGCCGGCGACGCCGGTGCGGGCGACGCCGCTCATTCCCAGCGGAACCTCGTGCGGCGACCGTCCCGGCAACGACCGTGATCAGGGCCATGGCCGCCAGCTGGGCGAGCTGGGGCGACGTCCCCGACCAGGCATCGAGCAGCGCCTGGACGCCGGGCGGCGTGTAGTCACCGATGCGGATCAGGAACTCGGGCAGCATCGTTCGTGGGAGGTATACCCCACCGAGGAACATCACGAGCGCGAACAGCGGCACGAACAGGGCGCGTGGCGATGCCGGCCGATGGGCGCCACGGCGGCGACCAGCAGGCCCAGGGCGAACAGGGCCGACATGCCGAGCAGGAACGCGACGGCGAACCCGATCGGGTCCTTCGGCAGCGGGATCTGGAACACGAGGTTGCCGACGACGAGGAGCACCGCGAGGCTCGACGACGGCCACGCCCATGTTGACCGACGAGCTGGGCGATCAGGAGGGACCGCGGGCTGGCCGGCGTCGTCGACAGGCGGCGCAGGACGCCCTTCTCGCGGTACTTCACGAGGCGCGCCGGCAGCAGTGTTCACGCCCAGGATCGCCAGCGTCATGACGACCATCGACGGCGCGAAGATGTCGATCCAGCGCCGCCCGCCGAGCGCCGGGTCCGGGCTCGACCCCGAACAGGAGCCCGACGACGACCAGGACGATCGTCGGCAGCAGGATCGTGAGGAGCCACACCCCGGGCTCGCGGAAGAACAGCCTGGTCTCGACGGCGTGATCTTGGTCTGAGCATCGGAAGTCTCCTGGAGCGAGTCATGGCGGCTAGCAGGCGAGCTTGCGGCCGGTGAGCGCGACGAACGCGTCGTCGAGATCCGGCCTGTTCGATGCGCAGCTCGTTGGCCACGATCTGGTTGCGGGCGAGGACCGCCGTGACGGCCTGCGACGAGGTTGCCGGTGCCGGCGACCTCGACCGTCTGGCCGTGCCGGCTCACGCTGCGGACCTCGGGCAGCCCGGTCAGGAGCCCGTCGTCGATCGGGGCGGACGGCCGGAACCGGAGCCGCTGCTCGGCGTCGACGCGGGAGACGATCCCGGCGGGCGTGTCGAGGGCCACGAGGCGGCCGGCGTCGATCAGCGCGATGCGGTCGGCGAGGCGCTCGGCCTCCTCCATGAAGTGGGTGACGAGGATGACCGTCACGCCGCCGGCGCGGACGTCCTCGATGAGCTGCCAGGTGTCGCGCCTGGCCTGCGGGTCGAGGCCGGTCGTGAGCTCGTCGAGGATCGCGACCTTCGGGTTGCCGATGAGCGCGAGCGCGATCGAGAGCCGTTGCTTCTGGCCGCCCGACAGCTTGCCGAACGTGGACTTGCGCTTGTCCGCGAGCCCGAGGTCGTCGAGCAGCTGCTCGCCGTCGCGGGGCTCCGCGTAGAACGAGGCGTAGAGGTCGACCGCTTCCCGGACGCGGATCTGGTCCGGCAGCTCGCTCTCCTGGAGCTGGACGCCGACGACGCGACGGAGCTCGTCGCGGTCGCGGCTGCGGGTCGAGCCCGAGCACGCGGATCGTGCCCGAGTCGGGCGTTCGCAGCCCGCCGATGGACTCGACGGTCGTGGTCTTGCCGGCGCCGTTCGGGCCGAGGATGGCGAAGATCTCGCCCTCCTCGACCGTGAAGGACACGCCGTCGACCGCCGTGCGGTCGCCGTAGCGCTTGACGAGGTTGGTGACTTCGATGACGTTCATGGGCCGAGTGTCGCCCGGACCCGGTGCCGCCGGCATCGCCCGGCCGGGTGGAACCCGCGGTCAACCCGGTTGATCGGCGCATCAACCGATCGGTTGGCCGGGCACCTCCGTCAGGGTCACTCGAGGCCACCGCTCTGGGGGCTTGTCTCGAGCGGTCGGCGGTCCATGAGCTCGGCCAGCAGCCGTTCGGCCCGACCGGCTTCGACAGGGCTGCCCTTTCGTTCATGGAGCGCCTTGGCGATCTGGACGTCCTCGATCGCCGCTTCCCATCGACCGGATCGCCACTCGACATCGGCGCGGTCCAGGCGGGCACGAGCATGGAAGGTGAGGAAATCCGTGCGCTCGAAGTACTCCACGGCCTCACGAGTGAGATTGTCGGCCTCCGACTGGCGCCCCTGGCCGGCGCGGATCCTGCCGAGGGTGCCTTGCGCGATCGCCCGGATCCAGCCACCACCTGTGATCGCCTGTTCCGCCGCCGCCTCGGCGACGGTCAGCTGGCCCGCCGCAATGGCGGCATTCGAGAGGAAGGCGGCGAGCATCAGGCTCGGGCGGCCCGCCCGCTCGGTGACGTCGAGTCCGGCCCTGAGCGCCTGCACAGCGGCGGCCGGGTCACCCGCCAGCAGCTCGACGTCGGCCCGGAGCTCGGACAGAATGGCGACCTCGTAGGACTGCCCGAGCGTCCGGAGCATCGCGTCCGAGCGCGTAGCGAGTTCACGACCCTCCGCGGTCTCGCCCAGGCGGACCCGAAGATGGGCCAACGCGTGCCACATCCAACCCTCGACCGCTCGGTCGCCGGCTTCGCGCAGGAGGATGTCTTCGCAGCGCCGAATCGCATCGGCCACCGCAGTCGGGCCCGTGACGAGGATCGCGCTCAGGATGCAGTAAGCCTCGGTCGGTTCGCGCGGCCACCCCGATCGCAGCGCGTGGGCCAGATCGTTCCCGTTCGCGGACTCGGCGGCTGCGCCCTGGCCGTTGGCCCAATGGATCTCGCTCAGGAGGCGCCAGGCTCGAGCCTGGCCCAGCTCGTCGCCAGCCGTCTCGAAGAGCTGGAGCGCTCCGAGGGCGTCCCGCTCGGCCTCCGCCATCCGACCATGGGTCGCGTCGTAGCTCAACCACCTCTGGACGACCGCGTGGGAGCGCATGAGCTCATCGCCGGACGCGTCGGCGGCGGCCACGACCTCGGCGAGGACGGCGTCTGCGCGGTCCGACTCGCCCATCTCCCTCAGGGCCCGGGCCAGGTCGACGAGTAGTGGACTCCGGGCTGGATCGTCGGGCTGCAGCAGCGCCGACGTGCGGGTCAGCAGGCTGACGGCCGCTCGCGTGTCGCTCCGGGCCACCGCCTTCTGGGCGGCAACGGCCAGGTGCTGGGCCGCCTGACTTGCGATCTCGTCGCCGCGTTCACCGAGTGTCCCGAGGTCCGAGTGGCAGCGATATGCCTCCTCGAGGTGATACCCGACGATCTCCTCGACCTCACCGAGCCGATCGCCCGAGGTCCGCTCGATCCAACCCGAGAGTCGCTCGTGGAGCTCAGCCCGGTTCGCCTTCGGAAGCGACGCGTAGGCCGCGTCGCGGATCAGGATGTGCCGGAACTGGAACTGCTCGACGGCGCTCGATCCGGCAGCCACGGGCTCCACGAGCTCCTTGCCGGCCAGCGCGGCGAGATGGATGGGAACGGCGTCACGCTCCGCATCCGCCGACAGCTCGATCACGGCGGCCTGGTCGAAGACCCGGCCGATCACCGATGCGCGCTCGGCGACGGCGCGAACGTCCGGAGCAAGGCGATCGAGCCGGGCGCTGAGGAGTGCGTTGATCGTTGGCGGGATCCGAACGCTCTCGAGGCTTGCCGTCGCGACCCACACGCCGGCCTCGGGGCGTACCAGGCCGTCGTCGATGAGCATGCCCACGAGCTCCTCGGCGAAGAGCGGGTTCCCCTCGGTGGCCTCCTCGAGCCGCAGCCGGAGCGAGCCCGGCAGATCGGCGTCCGGCAGGAGTCCGGCAAGGAGCTGGACGGCTGCCTCGGATGACAGCTTCTCGAGGACGAGCGACGTCGGGTCGGGACGATGGTCCCACGCGGGACGACGCTCGAGGAGATCAGGCCTGGCGGACGCAATCAGAAGGATCGCCGCCCCGTCACTGCGCTCGACGACATCGTCGATCAAGTCGAGGAGCGTCGGTTCGGCCCAGTGGACGTCCTCGAAGACGACGACCAGCGGGCGGTCCCTGGCCACGGACTCGAGGAACCTTCGGACCGCCGAGAACAGCTCGTCCTGCGACGCCTGGCCGGCGTCCAGCCCGACGATCTGGGCGATCCGCTGGGCGACGAGACGATCGTCCGGTCCGTCGCCGAGGATCCGGTCGAGCCGGGCGCGGGCCACCTCGGCTGGATCGGTGTCGTCGATCCCGGCGCTGGTCCGGACGATCTCGACCAGCGGCCAGTAGGTGATGCCCTCGCCGTACGACAGGCAGCGGCCAGCGACGATCGTCGCCTCGGGCCCGACGCTCGCCAGGAACTCGCGGACGAGGCGGCTCTTGCCGACACCGGCCGAGCCAAACACCGTGAACAGCTGGGCGGTCCGATCGACGACGGTTCGCTCGAACGCCTGGCGAAGGACGGCGAGCTCGCGCTCGCGACCGACCATCGGCGCGTCCCCGCGGCGAGCCCGACCGACGATTCCGGTTGAGACCGAGATCAGCCGGAAGGCGCTGACCGGCTCGCTCTTGCCCTTCAGGGCAAGCGGCTCCAGCGCCTCGACGACCGCGGCACCGCGGACCAGGTCCAGCGTCCCGGCGCCCAGGACGACCTCGCCGGGCGCGGCCGCCTGCTCGAGCCGGGCGGCGACGTTGACCGCGTCGCCGGTCACGAGCGTGGACCCTTGGCCGCCGACCCCGGCGACGACCTCGCCGGTCTCGATCCCGATCCGCACGCCGAGGACGACTCCGGTCGGCGCGAGCTCGGCGTCCAGCGTCCGGAGCGCTCGACTGAGCTCGTCCCCGGCACGAACGGCGCGCAGCGCATCGTCCTCGTGGAGGACCGGGATCCCGAAGACCGCCATGACCGCGTCACCGATGAACTTCTCGACGGTCCCGCCGTGCCGCTCGATGACCGCACGGGCCATCTCGAAGTAGCGGCCCATGACCCGCCGGACGGCCTCCGGGTCGAGCCGCTCGCCGAGCGCGGTCGAGCCAGTCACGTCGGCGAACAGGACCGTCACGATCTTGCGGACCTCGCGCCCCGACGCGGCGCTGACCAGGGCGGCTCCGCATTCGGCGCAGAACCTGGCTCGCTCCGCGTGGGGTGCGCCGCAGCTCGGACAGGCAGCCACGCCCGCAGTCTAGACCCGGCCTGTCTGGCGGTCCGTGCCGCGGTCACATTCGCCGCTCGGCCGGCCGTCCGAGCGCAGCTGACGAGGGACGCCTAACAGGTCACGTGAAGGATGGCGTTGACGTCGCCAGGGTCCAGGTCGGCGATGAGCCGGCACGCCTCGTCCGTCGGCAGCGCGACGATCTCGACGCTCCGGCGCGCTGCCAGCTCATAGACCTCGGCCATGATCGGCAGGCGACCGTCGGCCCCTGTGCCCACGATCAATCGGGGGCCGTCCCACGGGATCGACTCCTCCACCGACAGCGGCGTATGGCCGTACTGCTCCCGGTAGGGCTTCGAGGGCTTCTTGCGGCGCCGGCGGACCTGGCCGCGATCGATGACGACGTCGGCGTCATACCGCTGGCCGTCGAGCTCGATCTCCCCGAAGCCGACCAATTGCGCGTCCATCGCCATTCCTTGTCATCGCTCCGCGCGACGATGATGAACCGGGTCGTCGATGATTGTCGCGTGCCATCGCACCGGAGACCTCCAGATGACGTATGTCAGGGATCCGCGGGTCGACGCCTACCTGGACGGTCTGCCCGCCTGGCAGCGGGAGATCTGCCGCCAGGTCCGGGATCTCGTCCACGCGGCCGACCCCGAGGTCGAGGAAACGATCAAGCGCTCGGTCCAGCCCTACTTCGTCCTCGACGGCAACATCTGCGCGTTGCTGGCCGCGAAAGACCACGTCAACGTCTTCCTGTACGACGGGGCGATCGTTCCCGATCCCGAGGGCATCATCACGGCCGGTCACGACAACAAGACCGCCCGAACGGTCGCCTGCCGCCGGGACGAGAAAATCAACGAGCGTGCTCTCCTGGCAATGTTCCGGCAGATCATCGCGAACAATCGGGCCGGCGGCTGGCGCCAGCTCAAGGACAACGGCGTGCGCCCCATCGAGTGAGGTACCTCCGCCGTCGCCGCTGCCGGCGGCCGTGACGACGTGAGACGATCCCGCGATGGACCGCATCCTGTTCCGCGACGTGGACTCGGTTCGGCTCCACTACCTGCGCAGCGCGGTCCGCGCCGACTTCGGGCGCTCCGCGATGATCTACACGAGCCCCGATCTCGCTGCGTGGATCCGCCGATCGCTGGCGGCTCGTGGCCATACGGTGGACGTCGTCGCGGATGCCGACGGCAACCTCGTCTTCACCGGTGTGGACCCCGCTGGATGGGCCATCGTCGAGCGAGGGTTCGAGACGACCCGCTTCGACGCCTCCGACGGACCGGGGTGGAAGCCAGGTCGCTGAGGCGATCGAGTCGCCGCTTTCGGCGCGGAATTCGAGAACCGTTTTGGGAGTTGCGACGCCATAGTGTCTGACGAACGGCCGGCGTGGTCGTTCCGCAGCCGAGGCGATGGTGGACCAGCGACTGATCGTGGAGCGCGCGAGGCGGGGCGATCAGGACGCCTTCGCCGAGCTCGTCCACGGCACGATCGCGCGGCTCGACATCGCCGCTCGCCTGATCCTCCGGGACCCGGAGTTCGCGCGCGACGCTGTCCAGGAGGCACTCTTTCGGTCCTGGCGTGATCTCCGAAGCCTGCGCGACCCGGATCGTTTCGACGCCTGGCTCTACAAGCTCACGGTCAACGCCTGCATGGACGAGGTGCGCAGGCATCGTCGGCGACCGATCGAGATCGAGATCACGGAGCTCCACGTCCCGACGACGCCGGATCCTGCAGCCGCGCTCGCCGACCGTGACCTCGTGGACAGGGTCCTCCGGGACCTCGATGCCACGGGCCGCGCGATCGTGGTCCTTCACTACTACCTGGGGCTCCCGCTGACCGACGTCGCGGGAGCCCTTGCCATCCCCGTCGGGACCGTGAAGTCCCGGCTCCATCGCGCGCTCGGACAGATGCGCTCCAGCATCCCCGCCGACGCGCCACTTCATGCATCGGGGATCCTCGGAGTGAACCTCCCGTGACGATCAATCGACGGATCGAACCCGCCCTGCCCGAGATCCTCGCGGAGCTCGGCGCCGGTCCCGTGCCGGACTACGCCGACCTCGTCGTGGAGCGGGCCGGGCGAACTCGCCAGCGCCCCACCTGGGTCTTCCCCGGGCGGTGGCTGCCGGTCGGTCAGGTCGCGTTCCCCATGCCGCGCCTGCGGCCCATCCTGATCGTTGTCCTCATCGTCGCCCTGGCCATTGCGGTGGCGGCGGCCTACATCGGCACCCGCCCGCGCCTGCCCGATCCGTTCGGCCCAGCGCAGAACGGAGCCCTGGTCTACGCGTCTGAGGGCGACATCTTCGCCGGCACCCCGGGTGGTTCGTCGACGCCGATCGTCGCCGGCCCGGACTACGACTTCAACGCCTTCTACTCTCCCGACGGCACCAGGATCGCCTTCTACCGCCGCGCCGATCAGGACCTCAATGGCGCGACCGACCTCATGGTCGCCCGTGCGGACGGCTCCGACCTGAGGCGCATCACGCCCCGTCCCCTCAAGGAGATCCCGTGGGCGGCAAGCTGGACGCCGGATGGCTCAGCCATCGCCGTGCTGACGAACCAGCGGCTCGACGGGCATCTCGAGTTCTTCGATACTACCGGGGCCGTCGAGCCGAAGGTCATCGACGTCGGCATCCGGATCGATACCTTCGCATTCCAGCCCCCGTCCGGGCGACGGATCCTGTTCACCGGGCAGGTCGACAATCGAATTGGCCTGTACGCGATGGATCGGGATGGCCGCAACCTGACCGCGCTCGTCCCTCCCTATCTCAAGGAGATCGCCCAGAACACCGGCGACTACTGGAACTTCGTACTACCGGTCGCCGATCTTCGGAACGCGATCTGGTCGCCCGATGGGCAGCAGATCGTCTTCCAGCAATACGAGGTCACCGCACACTCCCGCCAGATGCGCCTGTTCATGATGGACAGCAACGGTGGGGACCTTCACCCGATCACGACCCCGATCGGCGACTCCATCGACGCCAACCCGGTCTGGTCGCCGGACGGCACCCGGATCGCCTTCCTGCGCTACCAGCTCGATCGGAACGAGTGGACCTATGCCGTCCTCCGGCTGTCCGATGGCCTCGTCACGACGACCGGCCCCACGATCCCCGACGGGACGGACCCCGACGCGTTTTCGCCGGGCCTGGCCGTCGTTGCCTGGTCGCCGGACAGCACGAAGCTGTTCGCGGTCGAGGACTCGAACAGGCACCTCGCCTACATCCTCGATCCAGACGGGGGCCGGTATGAGACGCTCCCGTGGACGATTGATACGCCCAAGTCGTGGGGACTCACGGGCCTGAACGGCCTGGACCTGGGCAGCTGGCAGCGAGTGGCCAGCCCATGAGGTCACGCGCAGCCCCGACGACGCTCGCACCGATCAGCTGACTCGCTGACGGGGCGGCTCCGCCGCCCATCTCCTTCTCACCCTGCACGGGCCTGGCGAAGGCATGTCCCGTCGTGCCCGCTCGTGCCCGTGCGCCCACCTGGAGGCTTCCAGTGAACGTCCCGACTCAACCCGTCGTTCGCGTCGCTCCGGTCCAACGGACGACGACGGCCCGCCTGGACACCGGCACCGACCAATCCGGCTGGGGGCTCGAGGAACCCGGAGGCGCCGAGTTCGAGCCTCGGCCGGTCGGCCCGGCTCGGCTGGCGGCTGTGGCTCGGGGTCGGCGGTAGCGGTCGGACTGGTGAGCGTCGGGCTGTTGGGTCCGTTTCACGGTGGTGGATCCGGGGCCCCGGCGCGGGCGGGGTCGGCGGCTCGGGAGACCGACGCCTCCGACGGTCCGATCACGTTCACGACCCCGGCTGTCGGGGCGACGATCGATGGAGCCGTCGTCCAGGTGCGGGGCATCGCGAACGAGGACATCGGCCGGGTTCAGCTCGGGATCGTCGTCGGTGACGCAGTGCTCGGCTGGACGATGGTCCAGGTGGATCGCGCCGGCCCCGTCGAGGCTTCGATCCCGATCTTCGCTCCACCCGTCTCGGTCGGGGTCGAGCTCCTCGTGGTGGCCCTGGCACCGTACGCGGCGACGCCGCATACCGTCGCCGAGATGGCGGCGGCTGCGACCGAGCGGCGTGCCCTGCGCCTTCGCCCAGCCGGACCGATCGGCCTCTGGCCGGCCAAGGTCGTCGGTTCGGGTGCGACGACAGAGGTCGTCGTGGCCGGCTGTGCGCCCATCGGCGTCGGGCGAGTGCAGATCCGCCTCGTCGGTCGTGCTGGCCGGCTGCTGGCAGCGACGGCAACAAGCGTCGCCCGGGACGACACCCGACCCGGTGCGGCAGGTGGCTACTCCCTCGGCGTCGGCAGCTTCGTCGCCCGCCTTGCCGCTGGCCAGCCGCTCGACGCTGGGCCGGTCCGGGTCGAGGTCGATTGGCGGGACGAGATCGGTGGCGAGTGGGGCACGTCGATCACCACCATCATCCCTGACGCACCGGGCTCGCCCGGGATCTGACCGGTATCACGGCAGGGAGCGCCGGACGATGCCGGCCTAGCCGTCGCGGCGCGGTCGCTCCGAGTCCTTCGTGGGACGAGGCTCGCGTCCGGGGCGTGGGGGTCGGGGCCTGGTACCCGGGGCCATGTCCGGTCGACGCTGCTCGGGGCCCCGCGCTCGGGCGGCTTCGACCTCGAGCGCGAATGAGCGGGCAATCGCCGGCGGGACGCTCCCGATCCAGGCCGCCTCGATCTCGCGGACCCTGATCGTCTCCTGGTCGCGCCGCTCGCGCTCTCGCTTCGAGTGCTTCGTCATCGGAACCCCGCGTGGGTCGAGCCACGACGGGCCCGCTCTGCCAGCAGTATGCACGTCACGGTCGATCCATACGCCGCCATGGGTCGCCACGGTCGAACACCCGGCTGACAACGGCGCCCGTCAGGCTTCAGACTCCAACCACGTATCCAGGGGAGAGCACGTGATCGATCTCGACGGCCGCATCGTTCTCATCACGGGGGCGGGCGGCGGCATCGGCTCGGCGACGGCTCGGACCCTGGCGCGCGCCGGCGGGACCGTCCTCGTCCACGACGTGCGCGCGGAGTCGGTCGAGCGGCTGGCCAAGGAGATTGGCACCAGGGCCCACGCCATCATCGCCGATCTCGCCGACCCGGAAGCGGCCGGTCGGCTGTGGACGGACGCGCTCGCAGTCCACGGCAGGGTCGACGTCCTCGTCAACAATGCCGGGATCTACCCGGCGGCCGAGCTCGACAGCCCGCTCGACGAATGGGTCCGGGTCTGGAACCTGTCGCTCGCCGTCAACCTCGTCGCTCCGGCGATCCTCTGCCGCGCCGCGGTGGCCGCCTTCGCCGGGCAGCCCGAGGGCGGGATCATCATCAACCTCGCCAGCCGGGCCGCCTTCCGCGGTGAGGACCCGGCGTACTGGCACTATGCGGCGGCGAAGGCCGGGATCGTGGCGATGACCCGGACGATCGCGCGTCAGAACGGCCGCCAGGGAGTCACGGCCTTCGCCATCGCCCCCGGCTACGTGGACACGTCGTTCAACCAGCGGTTCGCCGACGAGGTCGGGGTGGAGGTGGCGGCCCGGGATACCGGTCTCGGCGAGGTTGCCCAGCCGCAGGACGTGGCCAACGTGATCGCCTTCCTGGCCTCCGGGCTCGCCCGACACGCCACCGGAACCACGATCGACGTGAACGGAGCGAGCTACGTCCGCTGACGTTCGGCGCAGGCGCCGATTCGGCTGAAGGACACAGAACCGGGCTCGGCCAGCGACGTATTCTCCGCAGGATGGAGACCAGGCGGCCGGACCCGACGACCGACGCGGCGCCCCTGCTCGAAGCGCGCGGGCTGTCGAAGTCGTTTCGTGGCCTCCAGGCGCTCGTCGACTATGAGCTGCGTCTCTCCCCCCTGTCGATCCATGGCGTGATCGGCCCGAACGGCGCGGGCAAGACGACGCTGTTCCATCTCCTGTCGGGGTTCCTCCGCCCGACGAGCGGCGCGATCGCATTCGAGGGCCGCGACATCACCGGCTCGCCGGCCTTCAAGGTCTCGCGGCTGGGCATCGGCCGCACGTTTCAGAACATCCGCCTGTTCGGCGAGCTGTCCGTCCTCGACAACGTCAAGATCGCTCTCCAGCGCCAGTCGTCGAGGTCGCTCGTCGGCACGATCGTCTCGAGCCGGTCGTTCCAGCGGGGCGAGCGCGAGCTGGACACCCAGGCGACGGACCTGCTCGAGCTGTTCGGCCTGTCCGGCCAGCGCGACCGGTCGGCGCGAAATCTCCCGTACGGCGATCAGCGCCGGCTCGAGATCGCGCGGGCCGTCGGTACCCGGCCGAAGCTCCTGCTGCTCGACGAGCCAAACGCCGGCATGAACCCGATCGAGACCCAGGAGCTGCTCGGGCTGATCCGCCGGCTGCGGGACGAGCTCGGGATCACGATCGTGCTCGTGGCGCACGACATCCCGCTCGTCATGAACCTGTGCGACCGGATCCAGGTCCTCAACTACGGGCGGCTCATCGCCGAGGGCGACCCGGCCGCGGTCCGCGCCAATCCGGATGTCATTGCCGCCTACCTTGGGCAGGCTCGTCATGCTTGAGCTCGACGACGTCCACGTCCGGTACGGCAACATCCGGGCGCTCCAGGGCGTGTCCCTGACGGTCGCCCAGGGCGAGCTCGTCGCGCTGATCGGCTCGAACGGCGCCGGCAAGACGACGACTCTCCGGGCGATCTCCGGTCTCCTGCGGCCGTCCTCGGGCTCGATCGCGTTCGAGGGCGCGGACATCACCCGCGCTCCGACCGACCGGATCGTCGCCCTGGGCATCTCGCACTGTCCGGAGGGACGCCGGATCTTTGGGAGCCTGACGGTCCGCGAGAACCTGCGCCTCGGGGCCGTCGCCCAACCCGACCGGAACGCGGCGGCGGCCGACCTCGACATGGTGTTCACGTTGTTCCCGCTGCTCAAGGAGCGTATCGGCCAGGCAGGCGGGACGCTGTCGGGCGGCGAGCAGCAGATGCTCGCGATCGGGCGGGCGCTCATGAGCCGGCCGCGGCTGCTCCTGCTCGACGAGCCGTCGCTCGGCCTGGCGCCGCTGATGGTCGAGCGGATCTTCGAGACGATCGGCGAGCTGAAACGGCAGGGACGCACGATCCTCCTCGTCGAGCAGAACGTCCACCACGCACTCGACATCGCCGACCGCGCCTACGTCCTTGAGACCGGTCGGATCTTCCTGTCCGGCACGGCCGCGGCCCTCCGCCACGACCCCAAGGTCGAGCATTCCTACCTTGGCGTCGGTGGAGTCGCCGAATGACCGATTACACGATCCAGCAGATCGTCAACGCGCTGAGCGCGGGCAGCCTCTATGCCCTGATGGCCGTCGGGCTCGCGATGGTCTTCGGGATCCTGCGCCTCATCAACTTCGCCCACGGCGACGTGATGATGATCGCGGCCTACATCGCCGCGTTCGCCCTGGGTGCCGGGATCCCGCTCGAGCAGGCGGTGATCCTGATGGTCATCGGGACGGTCGCCGTCGGGCTGCTCATGGAGCGGATCGCCTACCGGCCGATCCGGGGCGCCCCGGACGTCGCGATGCTGCTGACGTCGTTCGCGGTCGGGCAGATCCTCCAGAACGGGACCCTGCTCACGACCCGGCTGGCCGGGAAGCCGACCCTGATCGCGTTCCCGAGCCCGGAGGCCCTGAGCGGGGTCATCTCGATCGGGTCGATCATCGTGTCGAAGGTCAACGTGGTCAGCTTCGTCGCCGGGATCGTCCTCCTCGGCCTCCTCAGCGTGTTCGTGACGCGGACGACGCTCGGGCTCTCGATGCGGGCCGCGGCCGAGGACCTCAACGCCGCCCAGCTCATGGGGATCAAGGTCAACCGGGTGGTCGCGACCGCGTTCGGGATCGGGGCCGGGCTGGCCGCCGTGGCCGGCCTCCTGTACGCCGTCCAGGCCGGCCAGATCAACCCGTACATGGGCTTCACTCCGGTCCTCAAGGCCTTCATCGCGGCGGTCATTGGCGGCTTCGGCAGCATCGCCGGGGCAGTCCTCGGCGGGTACGTCCTCGGGTTCCTGGAGGTCCTCGTCACCGCGCTCGCCGGGATTGGCGACCTCCTGCCGCAGGGCTCGGTCCCGCCGGAGGTCCGGGCGTTCCTCCAGCAGTGGCTGCCGAGCTCGTTGGCAAGCTACCGCGACGCCGTCGTGTTCATCGTGCTGATCCTCGTCCTGCTCGTGCGGCCACAGGGGATCCTCGGCAAGCGCGACCAGGGGGACCTGTGATGACGTCGCGGCGCAGGGCTGCCGGCCCGCTCCTGGTCATCGTCCTGTCGTCGATCGCCCTGGCCGTCCTCGACATGAGCGGCCAGGCGTTCTGGCAGGGCCTCGTGATCAACCTCGGGATCTTCATCATCCTGACCGTGAGCCTCAACCTGACGAGCGGGTTCACCGGCGTCTTCTCGCTCGGCCAGATCGGGTTCATGGCGCTTGGCGCCTACGCCTCGGCGATCCTCACCCTGCCCCTCCAGGAGAAGGGCGCGTACCTCCCGAACCTGCCGTCGTGGCTGGCCGGGGTCCACCTCGACCAGGTCATCGGGTCCGTTCCGGCCGGCTTCCTGGTTGCGACCCTGATCGCCGCCGCCCTGGTCAGCGTCGTCGCCTGGCTCGTGGGCCGGGTGCTCATGCGCCTGTCCGGACACTTCGTGGCGGTGGCGACGCTCGGGTTCCTCGTGATCGTCCGGGTCATGCTGTTCAACGCCGATGCCTTCACCCGTGGCTCGCGGACGTTCTCGAACGTGACCCCGTACACGAACCTGTGGTGGACGGCCGCCTGGACCCTGATCGTGGTCTACGTCGTGTGGCGGATCAAGCGTTCCGCCTACGGCCGCGACATGTTCGCCCAGCGCGAGGACCGGGTCGCCGCCCAGGCGATCGGCATCCGGGTGATGGACCCGCGCCTGCTCGCATTCGTCGTCGGGGCGTTCTTCTCGGCGGTCGCGGGGTCGCTGTACGCCCACTTCATCACGTCGTTCTCGCCGACCGTCTTCTACTTCGACCTGACGTTCCGGGTCATCACGATGCTGGTGATCGGCGGGATGGGCTCGATCAGCGGCTCGATCCTCGGCGCGATCTTCATCGTCGGGCTGGGCGAGGCGCTCCGGCGGGTCGAGGATGCGACCCTGCTCTACGGGCTGAGCTCGATCGTCCTCGCCGTGATCTTCATCGTCGTCATCACCGTCCGCCGCGACGGCCTCCTTGGCCAGCGCGAAGTCCCGCTCGACCGGCTTTTCGACGGCGATTGGTGGCGCCGCCGGCGGGGCCGCCCGCCGGACGCCGCCCCGGAGGGCGATCAGAGCCCGTAGACCCGCTCCGAGTTGCGCCACAGGATCCGCTCGGCCCAGTCGAGCGCCGTCCGCTCGTCGATCGCGCCGTCGGCGATGTGCTCGTCGAGCACGCGACCGAGAGCTCGCCGACCGAGCCGCGCGCCGACCCAGTACAGCTCCGGGACGAGCGACGCGTCGGTGCTGAACAGGATCTTGCTCGCGGGCGCCAGGCCTAGGAGCTCGCGGGTGATCTCGGTCGCCTCGCCGGCCGCGAACAGGATCGCCTCACCCATGTCCGCATAGACGTTGGGGAACATCGCGGCGAGGTAGGCGAGCGACCGGACGTACGGATAGCCGGTGTGGAGGAGGACGATCGGCGCGGCGCGGAACCGGTCGGAGAAGATCAGCCGCAGGGCGGCCGGGTCGACCTTGGTGAGGTCGAGGTCCGGGTCGCCGAGACCGGTGTGGAACTGGATCGGGACGCCCTGGCGGGCCGCCTCCTCGACCGCCATCACCACGAGGAAGTCGAGCAGCGGCTTCGACTCGATCCGGAGCGTGCCGGCGCGGCCTGGCGCCCTCGTGGACGTGGGCGAACGCCGCGGCGGCGGTGGGGCGGTCGACGGCCTCGAGCTGGAGCCCGGATCGATAGGCGATGACGGACTTGAGTCCGACGATGCCACGGTCGCGAAGGTCGGCGATGCTCGCCCGGTAGGCGTCGAGGAAGCCGTCGAAGCCATCCGCGGCGAGGATCAGCCGCTCGATCAGCGGCTCGAGCCGGACGATCTCCTCGATCCGGCACGGCGCGAGCCCGCGCAGCTCCTCGAGCGAGAACGTCGTGTCCGCCCCGTAGCCGGTGTCGATCAGCCAGGTCTTGAAGTTGGCTCGCTCGACGATCTCGCGGGTGAGCCCCTCGAGCCCACGCTCGCGCCGCGCGGCGTGGACGGCTGCGGGCGTCGGCTCGCATCCGAACAGGCCGGCCAGCTCGCGGATCGTCCAGTGATAGAAGAGCGTGTGGGGGACGTCGTCCCGGGCGACCTCGGGGAAGTAGGTCTCGGTCAGGTGGATCCGGAACGCCTCGTCGTCGGCCGGCTGCCGGCGCAGGATCGAATGGCAGTGGTTGTCGACGATCGGGATCGCCGCGAGATCGAGGGGCATCGGGCGGATCCGGCGTCAGTACTTGAAGAAGTGCTGCTCGAGCTCGTAGGCGGTGTCGCTCTCGGCATAGGCGGCGGCCTCCGCACGGCGGACCTTGAGGTACTCCATGGCCAACGGCCCACCGAGCGCCGTCATCAGGACCTCGTCCCGCTCGAGCTCGTCGAGCGCCTCGCGGGCCGTCTCCGGAAAGCGCCGGATCCGCCGACGGGCGCGCTCGGCGTCGGTCAGGTTGCCGGGGTCTTCGTTGACCGGCTCCCCAGGGTCGAGACCGCGCGCGATCCCGTCGAGCGCGGCGGCGATGACCCCGCCGAGCGAGATGTACGGGTTCGCGCTGGCGTCGCTCGCCTTGAGCTCGAGGTTCGTGGAGCCCGTCTCGTCGTCCCAGTAGCGGCTCGGGACGCGGACGGCGGCCTCGCGGTTCTCGATGCCCCAGGCGGTGTAGGCGGAGCTCCAGTAGTGCGGCTGGAGACGCCGGAACGAGTTGACGCTCGGGGTCGTCATGCCGAGCAGGCCGGGAAGGTGGTTGAGCACCCCGCCGATCGCGTTCCGAGCGAGCGGGCTCAGGCCGTCCTTGCCCTTGGCGTCGGCCAGCCGGTTCGTCTTGTGGTCCTTGTCCCAGATGCTCCAGTGGAGGTGAGCGCCGCTGCCCGCCTGATCGGCGAACGGCTTCGGCGCGAGGGAGGCAACGAGGCCATGCTTCGCGGCGACCCCACGGACCGTCTGCCGGTAGGTGATCTGGTTGTCGGCCGCGGACACGGCGGGGGCGTGCCGGATCGACAGCTCCTGCTGGCCCCAGCCCAGCTCGGGGTGCGACAGCTCGACGGTGAGTCCCTGCTCGGTGAGCGCCGCGATGATGTCCTGGATGACCTCCTCGGTCGACTCCATCCCGATCGCGCTGAAGCACAGGCTCCGATCGACCGGCCGAAAGCCGTCCTCGGTCCGGAACGCCAGGTAGAACTCGTTCTCGAACGCGGCGTCAAAGGCGAGCCCGGCGCTGCTCGCCTGGGCGACCATCCGCTGGAGGAACGAGCGCGGATCGAGTGCCCAGGGCGAGTGGTCGAGCTCGATCATGTTGACGACCATCTGGGCGCTGCGCGGGGCATACGGCAGGATCACGAACGTCGACGGGTCCGGGATGAGCCGGATCTCACCGACGGGTCCGTAGGTCGCATCCGGAGCGAGGGTGTCGATGCTCGTGAACGACTGCATCCCCTTGACGAGGCCGATGCCGCTCTGCATCCGGCGAGCCAGCTGCCCGACGTGGGTGCTCTTGCCGCGGATGACTCCGCCGTTGTCGCAGTAGAGGAAGCGAACGAGCTGGACCCCACGCTCCTGGGCCTGGGCGACGATCTGATCAGGTGTCATCGGACTGCCTCGTTGCGCTGCGCTTGACGGCGAACCGCCGGTCCTGGGCAGGACGCCCACGGACCGGCGGTCGGATTCTTCGGTGATGGGGTTACGGGGCAGGTACCTTCTCGGGGACGACCTCGCCACCGAGCTTGAGCGCGCCGTTCTCGATGTCGATCACGGTGACGCCCTTCTGCGGGACGTGGCTGCCCGGCGCGAACGTGATCTTCCCGGTGATCCCAGGGAAGTCCTTGGTCGATTCGATGGCCGCCTTGACGGCCGCCGAGTCGGTGCCGCCCGCCCGCTTGATGGCGTCGACGAGCAGGTAGACCGTGTCGTAGCCGAGAGCCGCGAACGCGTTCTCGGGATCGTTCCCGTACTCGGCCTTGTAGGCGGCCATGAACTTCTTGATCCCATCGGTCCCGTTGGTCGCGTCCATCAGGGCGTGGGTGGTGAAGAAGACATTGCTCGTGCCGGGGCCGGCGACCTTGACCAGGTCCGGCGTGTCGTAGCCGTCACCACCGACGATCGGCCCGGTGATGCCCGCGTCCCGGAACTGCTTGACGATCGGCCCGATGTTGTACGGCATCGCGGCCACGTAGTAGAAGTCCGGCGCGGGGTTCAGCGCCTTGATCTTCGTAATCTGGGCCGAGAAGTCGGTCGCCTTGTCGTCGTACGACTCCTCGAGCGCGATCTTCCCGCCGAGCTCGGTGAAGCGCGACTTGAAGTACTGGCCGAGGAGGGTCGTGTACTCGACGCCCTTGTCCCACAGGAAGTAGGCGTTCTTGCCGAACTTGCTGTAGGCGTACTCGGCGCCGACCGCCGCCTGGACGTTGTCGCCGAAGCAGGCCAGGAACATCATGTCGCCGACCTGGGTCGGGATCTTGGGCGACGTCGCGCCGACGGTGATGAACGGGATCTTGGCCGTCTGGAACGTGGGTCCGGATGCCAGCACGGAGTCGGTGTCCGTGTAGCCGACCATCAGCGGGACCTTGTCCTGCTCGACGAACTGCTTGGCCGTCTGGGCGGTCACGTCCATCTTGTACTGGCTGTCGTGCACGATGAAGTCGATCTGGCTGCCGAGGACGCCGCCCGCGGCGTTGATCTCCTTGACTGCCAGCTTGGCGCCGTTCGCGGCCGGCAGGTCGAGCGCGGACTCATCGCCGGTGAGGGCGAAGCCGCCGCCGATCTTGATCGTGCCGCCGGTGGTGCCGCCCGACGGGCTGGCAGCCACGCTGGCGGCCGTGGTGGGGGCGGTCGTCGGTGCCGCCGTTGGCGAGCTCGATGAACCTGTCGTGCTGCACGCCGCGACCAGTGCTACGACCGCCGCGAGCGAAAGTCCGCGCGCTACATGGGTGCGCATTACGCCTCCTCCACCCTTGCCTGGGTCCCTCTCGTGGGCGAACCGACGCAGCGTAGCGCAGGTTCACGACCGCGACCAGTCCCCGTCGCTCGTCTCGCTCGGGCGCTCGCTGCGTGGGTCGCCGGTGCAATCATGACCGGGGACGAGGCGAATTCCGGGCAGGAGGTCGTCGATGCGGATCGCGAGCCGGGTGAGCAGCCTCGGCACCGAGAGCTCGTTCGAGGTAGCCCGGCGGGCCCGGGAGCTCGAGGCGCAGGGTCGGTCGATCGTCCATCTCGAGCTCGGCGAGCCGGATTTCGAGACGCCGGCCAACGTCCGTGAAGCGGCCAAGCGCGCGATCGACGCGGGTGCGACCCACTACGCGCCATTTGCCGGCATCCCCGAGCTCCGGGCCGCGATCGCCGACGATGTGGCGGCGCGCAAGGGCGTTGCAGCGACTCCCGAGCAGGTCTTCGTGACGGTCGGTGGCAAAGGCGTGATGCTCTACGCGATCCTGGGCCTGGTCGAGCCCGGAGACGAGGTGATCGTGCCCGACCCGGGCTACCCGATCTACGACTCGCTGACGAGGTTCGTTGGCGCCACCCCGGTCCCGCTGCCGATCCGGTCGGCCAGCGGCTTCCGGCTCGATGTCGACGAGCTGGCCTCGCTGGTCAGCCCGAGGACGTCACTGCTCGTCCTCAACTCACCCGCCAACCCGACCGGTGGCGTCCTGCCCCGGGCCGACCTCGAGCAGATCGCCGAGCTCGCCCTGCGCCATGACCTCACGGTCCTGTCCGATGAGATCTACGCCCGGATCGTGTACGACGACGTCGAGCACATCTCGATCGCGTCGCTGCCCGGGATGGCCGACCGGACGATCGTCCTCGATGGCTTCTCGAAGACGTACGCGATGACCGGCTGGCGGCTCGGCTACGCGATCGTGCCCAGGGCCCTGGCGACCGCCTACGGCCAGCTGATCATCAACACGATCAGCTGCGCAGCGACCTTCGTGCAGCTCGGCGCCGTCGAAGCTCTCCGTGGCCCGCAGGACGCTGTGACCGCGATGGTCACCGAGTTCCAAGCCCGGCGCGACCACGTCGTCGAGCAATTGGACGCCATCCCGGGTATCCGTTGCACGCGTCCCTCGGGGGCCTTCTACGCCTTCCCCGACGTCACCGGGACCGGGTTTGACGGACGACAGTTCGCCGACGCCCTCCTCACCGAGGCCGGCGTGTGCGTCCTACCTGGCCCGATGTTCGGAGCGTCCGGACGCGACCACGTGCGCATCAGCTATGCGACCAGCCTGGCCAACCTCACCGAGGGGGCTCAGCGGATCGAGCGCTTCCTCGCGCAACGGGAGAGCTGAATGTACGTCACGGTCGTCTACATCCACGTCAAGCCTTCGCACGTGGCCGACTTCGTCGAGGCCATCCGTGACAACCACGCGAGCTCGATCCAGGAGCCGGGCAACCTGCGCTTCGACATCCTCCAGTCGGTTGACGATCCGACCCAGTTCGTGACGTACATGGCCTACCGCGACGAGGCCACCGCGACGGCCCATCGGGAGACCGCCCACTATCAGGCGTTCAGGGACACGGTGGCCGACTGGATGTTCGAGCCGCGCCGGAACGTCCGCTACCACGGACTGCTTCCGCAGTTCGACTAGATCGGAGCCAGCTCGCCACTGGCCGCCGCGAGAACGCTCAACGTGGACAATACCCGTGACCGGGCAATCATCGACCGGTGTCGCTCGCTCGGAGCACGAGCGAGCGAGTCTCTCGCCCAACGGTCCCGACAGGAGTCGCGCTTGTCTTCTCACGAGGCGTTCGAGGCCGGCCTTCCGGCGGGGACCGTCACGATGGTCTTCACGGACATCGAGGGCTCGACGAGCCTGCTCCAGACGCTCGGGGATAGCTACCCACAGGCCCTGACCGATCACCACCGGCTGATCCGCGAGGCCTTCGCGCGGAACGGCGCGTTCGAGCGCGGATCGGCGGGTGACGGGCTGTACTTCGTCTTCCCGACCGCCCGCGATGCGGTCCAGGCGGCGATCGACGGCCAGCTCGCCCTTGCCGGCCACGCCTGGCCCGGCGGGATCGCCATGCGCGACCGGATGGGCCTCCATACCGGGGAGCCGCGGAGCGCGTCCGAAGGCTACGTCGGGCTCGACGTCCATCGGGCGGCCCGGATCTGTGCCGCCGGCCACGGCGGCCAGATCCTCATCTCGCAAACGACCCGCGACCTCGTCGTCGACGAGCTGCGGGCGCCGGTCGAGCTCGCCGACCTCGGCGTCCAGCGGCTGCGCTCGCTCGACTCGCCGATCCGGCTCTACCAGGTCACCGGCCCGGGGCTCGACCGGGAGTTCCCGCCACTGCGCACGACCGACGCGCCGCGGAACAACCTCCAGCTCGAGGTGACGAGCTTCATCGGTCGTGAGCGCGAGATCGACCAGGCGATCGGGATGCTCGAGCAGTCGTCACTCCTGACCCTGACCGGTCCCGGTGGGGTGGGCAAGACGCGAGTCGGGCTCCGGCTGGCACGGACGCTCCTCGACAAGTTCGACGACGGGGTCTGGATCGTCGAGTGCGGATCGCTGACCGACCCGGACTTCGTGCTGCCCACGGTCGTCAGCACGATCGGGCTCACGGAGCCGGCCGGTCGTCCGCTCCTCGCGGCGATCGTCGACCACCTGAAGAGCAAGCGGCTGATGCTCGTCCTCGACGACTGCGACCCGGTCCTCGGCGAGTGCGCTCAGCTGGCCGAGGCGCTCGTCCGGTCCTCGCCGGGAGTCCGGATCGTCGTGACCAGCCGGGAGGCCCTCGGCGTGCCCGGCGAGGCGATCCTGCCGATCGCCTCGCTGATGACGCCCGAGGCCGGCTCCACGATCGGGGCCAGCGATCTTGGCGAGATCGATGCCTGCCGGCTGTTCGTCGAGCGGGCGCGGGCCGTCCAGCCCACGTTCGCCGTGAGCAACCAGAACGCGCGATCGGTCGCCCAGCTCTGCCGTCGGCTCGACGGCATCCCGCTCGCCATCGAGCTCGCAGCGGCCCGCGTCAGGGCGCTCCCCGTCGAGCAGATCGCGGCGCGCCTCGACGACCGGTTCAGGCTGCTGACCGGCGGCAGCCGGGCCGCGGTGGCCCGCCACCAGACGCTCGCGGCGACGATCGACTGGAGTTACGACCTCCTGACCGACCCGGAGCGGGCCGTGCTCCGCCGCCTGTCGGTGTTCGCTGGTGGCGCGACCCTCGAGGCGGCCGAATTCGTCTGCGCCGGCGACCCGGTCGACTCGTTCGAGGTTCTCGACGCCCTCAGCCGCCTCGTCGAGAAGTCGCTGGTCTTCACCGATCCGACCTCGACCGAGGCCCGCTTCAGGCTTCTCGAGACCGTCCGCGAGTACGCCCGGGGCCGGCTCGTCGAGGCGAGCGAGGGCGATCTCACGCTGCGCCGGCACCGGGACTGGTATCTCGCCCTTGTCGACCAGGCGTCATCGGCGTTCTTCCAGGGTCCGGAGCCGGTCGAGTGGCTGCGTCGCCTGGACCGGGAGCACGACGACCTGCGCGCCGTCCTCGAGTGGTGTCTCGACCAGCCCGGCGAAGGCCAGTCCGGGCTGCAGATCGCGGCCGGCCTCTGGCGCTATTGGGAGATCCGGGGCCATCTCACGGAGGGGCGGGGCTGGCTGGAACGGATGGTGGCGGCGGTCGGCGGGGAGGTCAGTCCGCTTCGCGCCAACGCCCTGACGGGAGCCGGCAACCTGGCGTTCATGCAGGGGGACTTCCAGGCCGCCTCGAACTTCCACGAGGCGAGCCTGACGCTCCATCGCCAGATGGGCGATCCGCAGAGCATCGCCTACGCCGCGAACAACCTCGCCAACACGGTCGTGCAGCTCGGCGACCATGCCCGGGCACGGGCGCTGTACGGGGAGACGATCGAGCTCGTCCGGGAGCTGGGCGACGAGCGTGGCGCCGCGTTTGGGTCGATCAACCTCGCCGACGTCGCCACCCGCGAGGGAGACCTCGACACGGCCCGCGAGCTCCACGAGGAGGTCCTGGCCACCGTTCGGGCGCGCGGCGATCGGTGGACGGAGGCGTTCGCGCTCGACACGTTTGCCCGCGCGACGAGCCGGGCGGGGGATCGGGAAGGCGCGCGGTCGCTCCATGTCGAGTCGCTCGCGATCCTCGAGGAGATGGGCGACCGGCGCGGCGTCGCCCGGGTGCTCACCCACCTTGCGGACCTGGCCCTGTCAGACGGCGACACGCCCCGGGCTCGAGGGCTGTTCCGGCAGAGTCTCGTCATTCGCCAGGAGCTCGGTGACATGCCCGGCCTGGCCAGCGCGATGGAGGGCCTCGCGGGCGCGGTGGCCACCGACGACCCCGAGGCCTCCGCCCGTCTCCACGGGGCCGCAGAGTCGCTCCGCGAGGCGATCCGCGCGATGGTCCCTCCCCAGGCGGCGGCCGCCCACGACCAGGACCTGGCCGGCCTTGAGGCGCGTCTCGGCTCCGATCGATTCGAGGACGCCCGCCGGGAGGGCCGGTCGATGACCCCGAACGAGGCGCTCGCTACGCTCCCTCTCTGACCTCGGTGATCTCGTCGGCGAGGAGGCCGTGGGCTTCGCGATGGACGGCGATCGCGGCCTCGGCGGTCGGGGCCTCCGCCAGGCAGAAGACCTTTCCGGTCGCCTCGTCATACCAGTACCGCAGGTAGCTCACGCCATGCTTCGCCTGGACGGCGAGGTCGGCCTGATGGGCCTTGGCGACGGCGTCGCTGGTCACGCCGGGGATGGTGTGGGAATCGAGATAGAGCGGCATCGGCGACGGTCCTCTAGGAATCGGGCTCTCGGATCGATCGCGGTGGACGCCGGGTCACGGTTGTCGGCGACTCAGCAGAACGTATCGTAGCCCGCTCCGCGCTTGCGCGACGATTTCGTCCTGACGCGCGTCGCACCGACCGCCTCACTCACGGCTACCCTACCGTGGCCGGCCTCGAGAGCCACCCGGAGGAGCACGACATGACCCTGCGCGAGATCCAGGCGCCGATCAAGGCCCGCTATGGGGCAGAGCCCGAATCGGCGCGGATCACCCTCCGCGCGACCGGCAGCGTGGCCGACGACGTCCTGAGCTGCTCCGTCGATCTCGGGCGGGCGCTCTACTCGGCGGGTGCCCATCCGGGCGTCGGGGGGAGCGGGAGCGCGGCCTGCTCCGGAGACCTGCTGCTGGGTGCGCTCGCGGCGTGCGCCCAGCTGACCTGCCAGATGGTCGCGGCGAACATGGGCCTCGACAGCGTGGAGGTCGCGGTGACGGTCGAGGGTGACCTGGACCTGCGCGGGACGCTGGGCACGGCCGAGGTTCCGGTCGGATTCGAGGCGATCCGGGTCAGCTTTGCCGTCGCCGGCGACGTCCCGGACGACCGCCTCGCAAAGTTGAAGGAGCGGACCGAACGCTACTGCGTCGTCCTCCAGACGCTGCTGGATCCGCCGCAGATCATGCCCAGCTGGAACGTCGCCTAACGGGTTGGGCCGGGCACGTGGCCCGGCCCAGATCGCTTGGCTTCGGGCGAGCCTCAGCTGGACGGCGGGCTCGGGTTCGAGGGCGGAGGCGGCGGGGGCGTCGGAGCGCCGGGTCGCCGGAGTCGCCGGGGCGGCCATGGCCCGTGCCGCGGCCGCGTTGGCCGCCTGGACCTGCTCGAGGGCCGCTCGCTGCTCGGGCGTCAGCAGCGACATCTCCTTCTCGACGAACTGGTTCCGGACACCCGGATAGTTCAGGTACAGGTAGATCAGCAATGCGAGGAACCATGGCGCCGTCTCGGCCTCCACGGTCGACCCGAAGAGGAGCGCCATGAACCCGAAGACCAGGGTGAAGATGCTGATGAACACGCCGAAGCTCCAGGCGTAGGCGCGCACGTTCCAGAAGCCTTCCGCGACCCAGAACCAGATCGCGGCCAGGATGATCGCCCAGATCGCCTGTCCCCACTGGGCCGTCGGGAACGAGACCGTCTTGCCGACGAAGGTGAAGTTGACGATGCCCAGGAAGACCAGGGTCCGCCAGACCTCGAGGAGCCCGGCTAAGCCGGCTCCGACTGCGAGCAGGGTGACGCCGATGGGTCGTTGCATTGAGCGAAAGCCTCCCTCTGCCATGTTCCCGGACAGGGGGGACGCACGGTCGCCGAAGCATACCAGCCGGTCGGGGCCGGCAAGCGCCGGTTCAGCGGCGGTTGGTTCGGCCCGGACTCAGGGCGTCGTCGGAGCGTGGTTTGTAGTTGGGGCGTGGGCGACGCCTCGCCTCAGGCGGCGGACGTCTCGCCGGTGGCGTACCGGTAGATCCCCCAGCCGACGACCGCGCCGACGATCGGTCCGACGATGTAGACCCAGAGCGAGGTGAGGTCGCCGCCGATCGCGGCCGAGGCGATCGACCGGGCCGGGTTCACCGACGAGCCGGTGAACGGGATGATCGCGAAGTGGATGACCATCAGGGTCAGCGGGATGGCAAAGGCCGCCTGTGTCGGGGCCTTCTTCGTCGAGACGAGGATCACGAGCAAGAAGAAGGCCGTGAAGATCGCCTCGATCACGACCGCCTTGACGTCGCCGATCCCGCTGCCGGGGAGCGTCTCCGTGCTCCTCACCGCGGCCTGGTCGAACAGGACGAGGACGACGGCGGCGGCGCCGATCCCGCCGATGAGCTGGGACACGACGTAGCCGACGCCGGTCATCGGGTCGAGCCGCTTGTCGATGACGGCCGCGACCGTGACGGCCGGGTTGAAGTGGCCGCCCGAGACGGCGCCGAAGATCTGGATCGCCGCGAACAGCCCGAGCCCGAAGCCAAACGCGACGACGACCAGGTTCGTGATGTCTCCCTGTGTCTTCTGCGACAGGATCGCCATGAACCCGATCAGGAAGAACGTGAACGTGCCGACGAGCTCGGCCAGCAGCTTCTTCGTGTCCATCCAACCCTCCAGCGGATCCCACTCCGGCGCCCGGCGCCACTCCCTGAATGCAGTCTACCGGACGGTTTCGACGCCGGACCGGTCCACGGCCCGGCCGGCTTCCGGGTCGCAGACAGCCCGCGGCATCGCTACGCTAGTGGCGCGACCGCCGCAGCCAGGGAGTCTCCCGTGCCAATCGCGCAGAACCTCATCGGCAACGAGACCATCGAGTTCTCCTCGAAGAAGCACTGGATCGCGCCCGTCCGGGATTCGGCGATCCCGGTCCTGCTGCTGATCGGCGCCTACCTCATCAACTGGATCTCGCCGGACGCCGAGTCCGGGCTGTTCAGCACGATCGGGAACCTGCTCGACCTCGTCCGGGCGGGGCTGGTCGTCGTCGCCATCGGCTGGATCGTCTACAACGTCATCGTCTGGCGCACCGCTGAGTTCGCCGTGACGAACCTTCGGGTGGTCCGCGAGGAAGGCTTCATCTCGCGGCGCTCCTCGGCCACGCTGCTGAGCTCGGTGAGCGACGTCCGGTCGAAGGTCGGCCTCCTCGGCAAGTCCGTCGGGTATGGCGACCTGGAGATCTTCACCCAGTCCGGTTCGGCCGGGGCGGACCGGTTCAAGACCATCACCCAGCCAGAGGCGTTCCGGAACGCAATCCTGACCCACAAGATGGGCGAGACCGGTGCCGCGACAGCCGCGGCTGCTGCGCCGGTGTCGGCCCCAGGTCCAGCCCCAGCCGCGCCGCCCACCTCTGGGGATCCGGCCGCAGCGCTGGCGAGCCTGGCCGACCTGCGCGATCGAGGCGCGATCACGGCGGACGAGTACGAGGCGAAGAAGACCGAGATCCTCGCCCGGATGTAGGACCCGATCCGGGCTACGAGCGGAGCCTCCGCTTTCCATCTCGGCGCAGGCTGCCCGCTGCCGATCTGGCGGCGGATCGGGCTGCTAGCATCCGGCGGTGCGACGCCCTCCGGTGCCTTCGTTCATCGCGGAGGTGTTCGACGATCCCGTCGCGCGGCGCGGGCCTGTTCGTCGGGACCCTGGCCCTCGTCAGCCGCCGCGCTGGACCCGGAGGTGTGGGGCCCGGCGCTGCCATCGGTCCAGGCCGCGGTACGCGATCACCCACAGATCGAGGTTGTCGTCCTCCTGAGCGCAGTGGCCGGCTCGGCGCTCCTGCTCCTCGGTGGCGCGATCGGCGATTCCGCACGGGCGAGGCCGATCATCCTGGGCGGGCTCGCGGTCGAGCTCCTCGCCAGTCTCGCCGGGCTCTTCGTCACGGCGGGCCGCTGTTCATCGCGACGCGCCTCGCGGCGTCACGCCGCCGCCGCGTTCGTGATCCCGGTGTCGCTGGCGCTCGTCGCGACGAGCTATCAGGGCGTCGCCCGCGCGACCGCGATCGGCCTCGCCTACGGGGCCTACGGTGCTGCCGGCGGGGTGGCGCCGATCCTCCTCCAGCTCGTGCCGGGCAGCGCGCGCCCGCGTTCATCGCCGCGATCATCGCCTGGGTGGGGCCATCGCGTTCGCGGTCGCACGGAACCGGGTCTCGGAGCTCGCCCGGCCCACGATCCCGGAGCGCCCGTACGTCGTGGGAACGGCCATCTGGGCGTTCGGGATCATCGCCTTCACGGTCGGGATCACGTGGCTCGGGGGCGGCTGGGACAACCCGGTCCGCTGGGCCCTGATCATCGGCGGCCTCGCGGTCCTCGTCCTGGCGGTCGTCCATGACCGACGGCGGACGGGGCTCCGCACCGGCCCGATCCAGATCGAGCGACGGCCGGTCGCGGTCGCGATCTTCGTCGGGATCGTGCATCGCCGTCGCGCAGACGGTCCCGATGATCCAGCTGCCGCTGTACTTCCACCTGGTCCTCCGCTACGGGCCGCTGCTGGCCGTGGTCGCCATCGCCCCGCTCTTCGCCGCGCTCGTGCTCGCCGGGCCCGATGGCGGGGTTCCTGCTGGCGCGCTTCTCGCCCCGGTCGCTGGTCGGCGCCGGCGTGGTCGCCGTCGGGCTTGCGGACCTGCTGCTGTGGCTGGTCGCGACGCCGTCCTCCAGCTACCTGGCCTTCCTCGTCCCGTTGCTGCTGGTCGGCGCCGGGTTCGTCATCGCGACGACGGTCCGGACCGCGATCATCTTCGCGAGCGTGCCGCGCGGGCTGCCGGCGACCGCGGCCGCCCTGAACGAGGCATCGATCTCGGTCGGCACTCGGGTCGGGATCGTGCTCGTGACCGCGATCGTCGCGCGAGGTGGCCCTGGCGACCTATCAGCCGCATCGGTCGCCGGTCTTCCCGCGGACGAGGCCAGCCGCGCCGTCGCCGCGTTCCATGACGTGCTGACGCCATCGGCACGCCGTCGTTCGACCAGGTCGCGTCGGCGGTCAATGCGACCGACGTGCAGCCGTACCTCGACGCCTACGTTGCCGGTGTCCGCGCCGCGTTCGAGCTCGGCGCTGCGATCGGCATCGTCGGTGGTGCGATCGCCTGGGTCGCCCTCGGCCGCCGCGATCCGCTGGCCACCGTCTGGGAGCATCGGGACGAGCGCGAGACCGTCGGCAGGCTGAGCGATCGACCGGCGGAACTGGCACGCCGCTGCAATGCTCGTCGCACGGCAGCAGTGTTCGTCGCACGACAGGTCGATACCATGGCTCGGATGAGCAAGCTGACGGCCCCCATCTCCATCCAGCAGGTCCGCTCCTCGGTCAAGGGCGAGGTCATCGGCCCCGACGATGCCGCGTATGACGAGGCGCGCCGGAGCTTCATCGGCGGGATCGACCGCCGGCCGGCCGTGATCGTCAAGGTCGCCGACCCGGACGACGTCCGGACGGTCATCTCGCTCGCTCGATCCAGCCGGCCTCCCGCTTGCCGTTCGGAGCGGCGGTCACAGCGCTGCGAGCCACAGCGTGGTCGACGACGGGATCGTGCTCGACGTCTCGGCCATGAAGGCGATCGAGATCGACGTCCCCGGTCGAACCGCCTGGGCCGAGAGCGGGCTGACGGCTGCTGAGTACTCCGCGGCGGTCGGAGCCCACGGACTCGCCACCGGGTTCGGCGACACGGGCTCGGTCGGCCTCGGCGGGATCACCCTCGGTGGCGGGGTGGGCTACCTCGTCCGCAAGTACGGCCTGACGATCGACGACCTCCTCGCCGCCAAGGTCGTCACCGCGGATGGCCAGCTCCTCGATGTCGATGCCGATCGCCACCCCGACCTCTACTGGGCGATCCGTGGCGGTGGCGGCAACTTCGGGGTCGCGACCCGGTTCAAGTTCAGGCTGCACGACGTGAGCTCGTTCACCGGCGGCATGCTGATCCTGCCGGCGACGTCCGAGACCGTCGCCGGGTTCATCACGGCGGCCCAGGCGGCGCCCGACGAGCTGTCGACGATCGCCAACGTGATGCCCTGCCCGCCGATGCCGTTCGTGCCCGAGGAGCACCACGGACGGCTCGTGAACATGGCCCTGATGGCGTACGCGGGTGATCCGCACGCCGGAGAGCGCGCCCTGGCGCCGTTCCGGGCGCTGGCCAGCCCGATCGTCGACATGGTCCATCCGATGCCGTACCCGGAGATCTACCCGCCGGAGGACCCCGACTATCACCCAACGGCTGTCAGCCGGACGCTGTTCGTCGATCGCGTCGACCGGGACGTCGCGGCCTTGATCGTCGAGCGGCTGAATGCGTCCGACGCGTCACTGCGGGTCGCCCAGCTCCGGGTCCTCGGCGGCGCGCTGGCGCGGGTTCCGGCCGACGCCACGGCCTTCGCTCACCGGTCGAGCCGGATCATGGTCAACGTGGCCGCCTTCTACGACGGACCCGATGATCGCGCGAACCGTCTCGGGTGGGTCACCGACTTCGCCGCCGCCGTGCGCCAGGACGACCCGGGCGCCTACGTCAACTTCCTCGACGACGAGGGCGAGGACCGGATCCACGCTGCGTATCCGGGCTCGACCTGGGATCGGCTCGCGTCGATCAAGGCGCGTTACGACCCGACCAACCGCTTCCGGCTCAACCAGAATATCCCCCCGCGGGCGTCGAGCTAGGGGCCGTTCGGCCTCGAACCGCGACGCCCCCGGGGTCGGCGTCCTACTTGTAGACGAGCGTGCCCTGGTCCGCGAGGGTGATCGTCAGCTGGTCGTTGGCGATCGCGTAGCTCGCGGCATTGCTCAGGCCGAGGACGTACAGGTCGGACAGCGAGCCGTCCGGACAGGCCACCAGGGTCGATGGACCCAGGGTGAGCGTGAGTCCGCCCGCCGTGGTCGTGGTGTACGTGCCCGCGACCTGGTTGCAGTCGGCCCTCGCCCCGAACGTGCCGTCGGTCTTGAACTCGATCGTGTAGTTGGCCTGCTCGGCCGCCGGGACCACGCCCTGGAAGGCGGGGACCTTCTCGGTGATCGCGGTCAGCTGCCAGGTCCGATCGGTGAGGGTGCCGCCGGTCCCGGTGCTCGGCGCCGGTGACGCGGTGGGAGCCGTCGTCGGCTTCGCGGTGGGAGCCGTCGTCGGCCTGGCGGTCGGGCTGGCGGTCGGCTTGGCGCGTGGGCTTCGGGGTGGCCGAGGCCGCGGCGGGGGAGCCGGCCGCGTTGGTGGGCGCTGCAACGCCGACCGCGAACGTCAGCGTGCCGCCATCCTTGAGCGTGATCGTGAGCTGGTCGTTGGCGATCGCGTAGCTCGCGGCATTGCCGAGCGCATGGGCGAACAGGTCGCCGAAGGAGCCCTCGGGACAGGCCACGAGCGTCGACGGGCCGAGGGTGATCGTCAGGTTCGATCCGCTCGTCTTGTACGTTCCGGCGACCGCGTTGCAGTCGGCCTTCGCGTTGAACGTGCCGTCGGTGTTGAACGTGATCGTGTACTTCGACTGGTCCGCCGCGGGGACGACGCCCTGGTACGCCGGGGTCTTCTCCGTGATGGCCGTGAGCTGCCAGACCTTGCCGGTGAGGTCACCGCTGCTGTTCGAGCAGGCCGCGAGGAGGACGATCGCGCCAACGGCGAGCGCGATCAGGGTCAGTCTGCGCATGGGTCTCCAATCTCGAACAGCTGGGGGCGGACGGTCCCAAGGTGGGGCGCCCGCGGCATTCTAGCGGAGGTCATCGAGGGCGGTTACTCGTCGTCCCGTCCCGGCGTCGCCGGGTCTGGTCGCGCTGCTCCGCCCTCGTCTTCGACCCGAACGTCGATCGGGGAGCCACAGCCCAACGGGCGCCGCGGCTCCCCGGCGAGGTCGTTTCTGGAAGCGTTCAGAACGTCGCGGTGATGACCCCCAGGTAGTTGGCCTTGAGCGCCGTCCAGGTCGTGTTCATCGTCTTGACCGGCTGGCCCCAGGTCCAGTAGTCGAAGGTCGCCTTGTCGTTGATCTCGTCGATCGTGATCGGACCCTCGATCGTGATCATGTGGGTCGCACTTCCAGGCTGAAGGAGGGCCACCTTGATCCAGATCGCGATGTGGTTGGTACCGGTCTTGGCGATCGCCTTGATCTTCGCCGGCGCCGTGTCGCCGTCGAACGTGACGTTCGAGTAGAAGCCCGTCTTCTGGTACCAGTCGCGGAGCTCCTTGGCCGATGTCGAGATGGCGACCGACTCGTCGGGCGCGCCCTCATAGTCGAAGAACCAGTTCTCGCTGTCGCGGATCGCCGACATCAGCATCCAGTCGGCCTGCGGCGGCAGACCCGGGAACTTCGTCGCGAGTGCCGCGTAGTCGGCGTTGCGAAGGTCGAACCCGGGACTGACCTTGAAATTGCCGAGGAAGCCGATGCCGCCGCCATACAGGGCGTTGGCGTAGGACGAGAACTCGCTCGAGTTCTTCTGGATCACGTGGTGGTAGAAGGCAGCAGCAGTGCACAGCCCCACCGCACCCTGATCGAACAGGTTGGCGTTGGCCGACAGATCCTTGATCCGGTTGAGGACGGTCGTCGGCTCGAGCTTCGGCCAGGCCTTGCGAGTCGTGAGGGCGCTGGTCGGCGAGGCCGACTCGTCGAGTCCGAGCGCCCCTCCGACCTTGTCGACGATCCGATCGATGAACCCCGATGGCGATTGGCTGTCGCCCCATGTCGCGGCCAGCGCCGCCGGGTTCTGCGAGTAGCCGGCCGACTCACCGGTCTCGGTTCCGTTGCTGTGCGGGCTGCTGCCGTTGCCGGCCCCGCCGCCGCTGTGACCGCCACCAGATGACGGGACAACGGCGCCTCCGCCGGATGGGCTGGCCGCTCCGGCTCCCGATTGACCCTGGGTCTTGTCGAAGTAGTTGATCTTGGCGCCGTCCTGGGAGTGGCCGCCGCCTGCGCTGATCCCGCTTCCGCCACCGCCGGCGGCACCGCCGGTGTACATCGAGGCGGCGGTCTTGGCGAGGCTGGTGATCATCTCGGCAGCGATCCGCTGTCGTTCCGTGTTGGCCTGGAGCAGGCTGTTCATGTTCTGGCCTGCTTGCTGGCCGGCAGTCGCGGCGCCCGCGGCCGTGGCCTGCAGGGCGGACTGGGCGAGCCCGATCGTGCCCTGGAGCCCGCTCATGTCGCGGAACATGCTGCCGTTCTGGATGGCCGCCAGGATGGCCGCGGTCCCGGTTGGATCGGGCAGGCTGGTCGGCGTGGTGATGTTGATGATCGGATTGCTGAGCTGGCCCGGCTTGACGTCCTCGGGCTGGGCCCGAGAGCCGGTCTGGATCGCCGCGATGTCGCTCGGCTGGAGCGGGATCGGCGAGTCCTGCCAGTTCCAGAAGCGGGTGATGTCGAGCTTCTCGGCCGAGTTGCTGCGGCCGAGGACCGCCTCGGCGAACGTGCCTCCGCTCGCCAGCGGGATGATGTCCTCCTTGGCGCTGCCGAGGCGGATCCCGCGGTCCTTGAGCCAGGTCGCCCAGGACTCGTCGCTCGCCGCGTCGCTGTTCATCTTGAACGCCAGGTAGTTCCCGACGTAGCGGACGGGTCGCGGCTCGACGACCTGGGCCACGGGCACGACCTGGCCGTTGATGGCCACCCCGTAGCCGGCCAGGACGAGCGCGATCTGGGTGCTGTCGAGCGACCGGAAGATCGCCTGGCTGTAGTGCATCCGGTTGTCGTTGAGGTGCTGCTTCAGGTTGACGTTGACGCCGCCGGCCTTGATCTGGACGACCGGTGTCTGGCCACCGGTGCCCTTGGCCACACGGACCGATGGGAGCTGGACCGGGAAGCGGACGCCGTTCCGATTGAGGGTCAGGGTGATCGTCGCGTCGACGTCTCGCTCGGAGCTCGACCCCGTGATCGCGATCTTGCTCAGGTTGTTCATCGCCACCGGGGCGTCGGGACTGACGTCGGCCAGCTGGGTCCCCTGCAGGTTTCGGAAGACGACCTTGAGCGGTGCGCCGTCCGCCTCGATCGCGCCGTCCTCGACGAGGACGTCGGTCGGCAGGTAGAGCGAGTTGGTCGTCGGTCGCAGAACGCTCAGGTTCAGCAGGGCGGACAGGCGTGCGGTCTGGTCGCTCAGCCAGAGCTGGTCGTTCATCTGCTGGACGATCGGGATCGCGGCCGCGGTCATCCGAGTCGCCTTGAGGCTGGCGGCCGCGGACATCTGCACGGCGGCCTCCGGCGCTGCGGCGGCGACGACCGCATCGGCGGCGGCCGCGTCGATCGGCGCTGCCGCCGCAGCGACGATTCGCTGTGGCAACGCTCGCCGCTGCGACCGGCAGCGCGCGAACGCTCATCGCGGTCAGGCTCGTCCGGGTCCGCAGCGCGTCCAAGGCGTACTTCGAGATGCTGCTGCCCAGCGTCGTGAACGGAGTCGACCGATCCGGGAAGACCTCGAGGACCTCGAGGTTCTGGAGGGCTTCGCGGATCGCATAGGTCAGGGCCGCTCGGGACAGGACGCCCTGGAAGCGCCGGATCATCGATTTGTCGTTGAAGTCGACCAGGGCGACCGGGATGAAGACGACCCGGTCCGCCTTCACGACGGCGACCTCGACCCGGTAGACCTGGACGACCTCGTAGTACTGGACCGTCAGCGCGTGCATGTGGTTGTAGTTGGCCAGGACCCGGGTGCTGACGCCCTCGTGCTCGGTCTGTGAGACCTCCTTGATGACCGACGCCCGCCGGCTGCGATTGCTGTGGGCGTGCTGGTGGGTCCGATCGTTGATGTTCTGGGTCATCGTGCTGCCGATGTCGCGGTGGCCCCACGATGTCGAGTAGCTGTCGGCGTGCGAGTCGCTGCTCGCCTCGCTGCTCGTGTGGCCCATCGAGCCGCTCGGGCCACCGAGCAGGCCACCGAGCGGGGCGCTGATCTCCATCGCGGCCGACGTGCCCGACTCGGTCGAGTGGCTGTTCACGTTCGACTCCGAGAAGCCGCCCTGTGCCTCGTTGGCGACGGCCTGGGTGACCTCGCTGATCGAACGGTTGTGCGACTGGTCGTTGGTCAGGTCGTCGGTTTCGTCGATGATCTCGGTCTCGCCGGCGCGACTCTTGCGTGACCAGTCGATGACCGCGATCCGCGTGCTCTCGCCCGGGGCCAGCGAGGTGCTGTGAAGCAGCTGGCCGAGGGTCACGCCCTGCGCGTACCAGGATTGGTTGAAGGTCAGGAGCGCCCCGAAGGCCGTCCGCTTGAACCCGGCGTCGGCCCTGGCAAGGACGTTCAGGTCGATCGGCTTGAAAGCGACGCTGGCAATGTCGACGACCTGTTCGCCGTCGTCGAGCGGGATCTCGTCGAGCAGGAGGGTCGAGTACTGGACTCGTTCGGTCGGGTACTCGCCGGTCTTCGGCAACAGGTCGGCCGGTTGCTCGAGATCGAACCCGGAGACGTTCTCCGGGAAGTAGACCGCGTTCATCAGCCTGACCGCCGCCCGGTAGGGCGGGTAGAGCGCCAGGTCGCGAACCGACTCGACGTCGAGTGCCTTCTTGATCGCGGCGACGTCACCGGCCGCGATTCGCTCGAGGACGCTGATCGGGAGGAACTGGAGCTCCGCGATCTGCTTGCCGGCCGCTTCCGCCTCCCGCACGAGGTCGGCGGTCGGCGTGCCGTGCTGGGAGAGGGCCGAGGTCAGCGTCGTGCCGGCCTGAACGAGCTTGGTCGCGTCGCCGAAGACGCCGGACGTGGCGAGATCGAAGACCGACAGGATCTCCAGCTTCTTGAGGGCATCGGCCGCGTCAGGCGTGACCCCGAGCAGGACCCTGGGTGGTTGGTTCAGCAGCTCCCGGAACGTCAGGTTCCGCGACTCGGTCCGCACCGTGGCCAGCACATCGTCGGCCGCAGGCGGGGTCCCGTTGACAGTCGAAGTCGGCATGCGAGCCTCCCCCTGATGTCGCGCGTCCCGGCTCAGTCGCCGGCGAGCCGCCGGACGGTCCTCCCTGGCCCCACGGGCGTGTTCCAGCAGGCTAGCCCTACCGGGCTGTCATCAGCCATTGAACGGGGTGCTCTCGGCGGGTTACTTTCGATCGATCGCGCCGACGAAATCGTCCTGCCCGCGCTGGGGTCGGTCGCTCGGAGCGGGCTCGAGGGCCGGGTGGCCGAACGCCGCGACCAACAGCGCAGGACCGACGCGGCCATCGGGACGAATGCTGGACATTGTCCGGGTGACCCGCGAGAGTGGGTTGTCGCCATGCCGTCGCCACGTGCTGCGATGGCCTGCGCCGTCAGGAGGGCTCCGGGAATGGCCAAGTACCTGTGGCAGGTGTCGTACACGACCGAGGGCCTGCGCGGCCTCGTCAAGGAAGGCGGCACGAGCCGCGTAGCTGCGATCAAGCGGCTCGCCGAGAGCCGGGGCGGCACGGTCGAAGGGTTCTACTTCGCCTTCGGTGACGACGACGTCTACGTCATCGCGGACCTGCCGAACAACGTCGAGGCGTCGGCGATCAGCCTGGCGGTCGGCGCATCGGGTGCCGCGAGCATCAAGACCGTCGTCCTGCTCTCGGCCGAAGAGGTCGACGCGGCCACGAAGATCAACGTCGGGTACCGAGCGCCCGGCGCCTGACCCGGCGGGGAACGGGGTCGGCCGGATCGCTCCGGCTACCTCGTCCCGCTGACCGCATCGCTCGACTCGAGGCCGGCCATCCGCTCGAGCGTCGCGAGATGCTCGAGGTCGTGGTCGTAGGCAAGCCTGAGGAGGCCGACGACGTCGAGGACGCCGTAGGTCGAGTGCGTTCCCGAGCGCGCCCAGCCGGTCTCGTCCAGCGCGGAGACCCGGCGGAGCGTGGCGTCTCGACACGCTCCGAACCGGGCGAGCGCGCCTTCCAGCGTCTCGCTGCCTGGTCCGTCGGCGGTCCCAGGCTCGACCCAGCTCCAGTGGGGGTCTGCCTTCGTCTCGAGGTCACCGAGCCGGGCCTGGAAGACCTCGGTCTCGACGGCCACCAGGTGGAGCACGACCTGGCGTGCCGACCATTCGCCGGGCGCCGGGTCGCCGGCCCGTTCGGCGGCGCGGGCCGCCGTCTCGATCCGTCCCCGAGTCGCCGCGAACCGGGCGAACAGCTCGGCTCGGCGGATCGCTGCGCCGGGACTCACGCTCGAGCCACGCTGAGGCTCTCGAGGAAGCGCAGCCGCCAGCGCTCCGTGGCTTCGACGGCATTGAACGTGTAGATGTGGAGCCCGGAGATCCTCGATCCCTCGTCCGCGATCAGCGGGGCCAGGCCCTCGAGCAGGCCATCCGGCCGGTAGAACCCGCCCGACCGGATGAGCCGCGCCACGAACCGACTGTTCTTCGCCAGGAATCGGTGGGTGTCGGCAACGCCGATCCGGGCGCTGATCGCCAGCAATCGCTGCGGCTCGGCCACGCCGGGCAAGCCGATGTGGACGGCCAGGCCGATCTCCTCCGCCCGCCGGGCGGTCAGCCAGGCGGCGATCGCCGCCGGGTCGAAGCAGAGCTGGGTCGTCATGTACGTCGCGTACGGCGCCTTGGCATGGAGTGCCTCGAGCAGCGGCTGATCCGGGATGAAGGCATGGCCCTGCGGGTAGCAGGGGATCCCGATCTCGTCGAACTCGTGACCGACCTCGGCGATCTCGCGGAGCAGCGAGAGTCCGTCCGGGAAGTCGCCGTGCTCCTTCGCGTCGCCGCCGACGATGAACGCCCGGTTCACGCCGGCTCCGGCCAGCCTGCCGATGACCAGTCGAAGGTGGGCCCGATCCCGGATCATCCGAGCCGACAGGTGGGGGACCGCGCGGAACCCCGCGGTCTGGAGTTGTTCGGACAGCGCCACGGTCGCCTCGATCGTATGCGAGGGCGAAGCGGTGACTGCCACGTCGGCGCCGTGCGGGAGGAGAGCGGCCTGGGTCATCGCCTTCTTGAGCGGAACGAGCTCGAACGTGGGTGCCGCGAGGATCCCGGCGAGGGCATCCCGCTGCGCTGGCGTCAGGGAGGTTCGCCGACGGAAGAGCATCGGCTCAGACGAACGCGTCCGGCATCGATGCCTTCGTGCGGATGATGAACTCGAGGAGCGCCTCGTCGATCCCCTGGTCGAGCGGGGGCTCCTCGTACTCGGCGAGCATCCGCTTCCAGACCGCATTCGCCCGCTGGGCGGCGTCGAGGCTGCCGTCCTCCTGCCACTGCTCGAAGCTGTTGTTGTCAGCGATCTCGGAGCGGTAGAAGGCCGTCTCGAAGTTGGCCAGGGTGTGGGCGCTCCCGAGGAAGTGCGTGCCCGGCTCGTTCGACCGGATCGCGTCGAGCGCCTGACCGTTCTCCGTCAGGTCGATCCCCTGGGCGAAGACCTGCATCATCCCGCACTGGTCGGCGTCGAGGATGAACTTCTCGTAGCCGATCGTCAGTCCGCCTTCGAGCCAGCCGGCGGCATGGAGGACGAAGTTGACGCCGGCCAGGACGGTCGGCTGGAGGGTGGCCGCCGACTCGTAGGCGGCCTGGGCGTCCGGGATCTTGGAGGCGCACAGGCTGCCGCCGGACCGGAACGGGACACCCAGGCGACGGGCGAGCGCGGCCATTGCGTACAGCACGAGGGCGGGCTCCGGCGTCCCGAACGTCGGTGCCCCCGACTGCATCGACATCGAGCTGGCGAACGAGCCGAGGACGACTGGCGCACCCGGCCTCACGAGCTGGACGAAGGTCATCCCGGCCAGCGCCTCGGCCAGCGTCTGGGCGCAGACGCCGGCCGCCGTCACCGGCGCCATCGCGCCGGCCAGGATGAACGGGGTAACGAGGACGGCCTGGTTCGCCTCGGCGTACGCCCGGGCCGCGCCCAGCATCGTCGCGTCCCAGACGAGCGGCGAGTTGGCGTTGACCAGGCTGATGATGACCGGATGGTCCTCGAGATAGTCGGCGCCGAACAGGATGCGGGCCATCTCGACCGTATCGCGGGCGCGCTCCGGAGCGGTGACCGAGCCCATGAACGCCTTGTCCGAGTAGCGCATGTGCGCGTAGACCATGTCGAGGTGGCGCTTGTTGACCGGCACGTCGACCGGCTCGCAGACCGTGCCGCCCGAATGGTGGAGATGGGGGCTGGCGTAGGCCAGCCGGACGAAGTTCCGGAAGTCCTCGATGGTCCCGTAGCGCCGGCCGTTGTCGAGGTCGCGCACGAACGGCGAGCCGTAGTTCGGGGCGAAGACGGTCGCCAGCCCGCCGATCTGGACGTCGTTGGCGTGGTTCCGGGCGTACTGGGTGAACTCACGCGGAGCGCTGGCCTGGACGATCGACCGGCACATTCCGCGCGGAAAGCGGACCCGCTCGCCCTCGACGTCGGCGCCCGCCTCGTGGAGCACGCGGACGGCCTCAGGGTCGCCACGGAAGATCAGCCCGACCTCCTCGAGGATCGTGTCGGCGTTCTGCTCGAGGAGGCTCAGGCCCTCTTCGTCGAGCACCTCGAACGGCCTCAGCCGGCGGGTCAGGAACGGCGTCTTCTCGGCGTGCGCGTGGAGCCGGGCGGCCTGGCGGCCGGCGCGACCGCCGGATCGGCGCCGTGGGCTGTCGTCGGTCATCGGTCCTCCTTGGCGGCCGCCGCGAGCGCGCTCCGCCGACGCCGCTGCGATCCTCGCGGGTCGGACGCGCTCGCGTCGCTCGACCGGGCGGCCGGCAGCTCGACGACCCTGGCCAGCTGTTCGAAGCGGGCGGTCCTGTGCGGAAACGCGAGCGCGTCGACGAAGTGCTCCTGGAAGCGCGGTTCGACCGCGGTCTCGATCTTCTCGACCCGCCGGACGACGTCCTCGATCTCGGTCCGGGCCGCCCGCGACAGGAGCGCGATCAGCGCGCCGGTCCCGGCCGCGTTCCCGGCCGACCGGACGTTGGCCAGGTCGCAGTCGGGGATCAACCCGAGGATCATCGCGTGGGTCGTGTCGATCTGGCTGCCGAACGCCCCGGCCAGGCGGATGTCCTCGACGGCCTCAACTCCGGCGTGGTCCATCAGGAGCCGGACGCCGGCGTAGAGCGCGGCCTTGGCGAGCTGGATCGCCCGGACGTCGTTCTGGGTGATGACGATCCGGGGTTGCCCATCGTGGAGCACGTACGAGAACGTCCGGCCGTCGGGCACGATCCGGGGGGTCCGCGGCGCGAGGCTGCCGTCGACGATCCCGTCGGCCGTGATCACGCCGGCCAGGAACAGCTCGGCGATGACCTCGACGATGCCCGATCCACAGATCCCGGTCACGCCGAGCTCTCCCGCGGCCAGCTCGAAGCCGGCCTCGTCCGACCACAGCTCGGAGCCGATGATCCTGAACCGGGGCTCGAGGGTCGCCCGGTCGATCCGGACCCGCTCGATCGCCCCGGGGGCCGCCCGCTGGCCGCCGCTGATCTGGGCGCCCTCGAAGGCCGGTCCGGTCGGGCTCGACGCGGCGAGCAGCCGGTTCCGGTCGCCGAGGACGATCTCGGCGTTCGTGCCGACGTCGACGACGAGGGTCGTCCGGGTCGCCCGGTGAGGGGTCTCGGCCAGGATGACGCCGGCCGTGTCCGCCCCGACGTGGCCGGCGATGCACGGCAGGACGTAGACGCGGGCACCAGGGTGGGCCTTGATCCCGAGCTCGGCGGCCGTCGTCCGGACGGACCGGTCGGTGGCCAGGGCGAACGGTGCGGAGCCGAGCGGGATCGGATCGATGCCGAGCAGGAGGTGGTGCATGATCGGGTTGCCGACGACGGCCAGCTCGAGGATCTCGCGGGCGGGGACGTCCGCCTGGTCGGCCAGGCCGGCGACGAGCTTGGCCAGCGCTCCGCGCACGGCGCGGGTCATCTCGCCGGCACCCTCGGGATGCATCATCGCGTACGAGACCCGGCTCATGAGGTCCTCGCCGAACCGGATCTGCGGGTTCATCGCGCCGCTCGAGGCAAGGACCGCGCCGTCGGCAAGGTTGGCCAGGTGGCCGGCGATCGTGGTCGAGCCGACGTCGATCGCCACGCCGAAGGCCCGGTCGTGGAAGCCCGGCCAGATGCCGGTCAACCAGTGGCCGTCGTGGACCGCCACGGTGACCTTGTAGTCGCCGGCCTCGAGCGCGGGCTGGAGCGCCCGGATGACGTGGAGGTCCGTCTCGAGCCCCGCGAGGCCCCATTCGGCCTCGAGCGCGTCGTGCAGCCGGGCGAGGTCGCCCGATCGGCGACGCGAGCTCGGGCGGTGCCACCTCGACGTAGTGGAGCCGGACGACCGGGTCGATCTGGAAGTCCCGGACCTCGACGCCCTTGCGCACGACCTGGCGATGGACCTGGCTCTCCGGCGGCACGTCGATGAGCGCGTCGCCGTGGAGACGCGCCGTGCAGCTCAGGCGGCGGTCCGCGGCGAGCCCGTTGATCCGGGCGTACTCGGCCTCGATCTCCGCGGATGGCGACAGGTGGTCGGCGAGCGACGTGATCCCGTGCTTGGGGAACGAGCCGAGACCCTGGCTCACCTGGCAGCGCCCGCAGATCCCGCGTCCGCCGCAGACCGAGTCGATGTCGACGCCGAGCGATCGTGCGGCGTCGAGGACGGTGGTGCCCTCCGTGAACCGCCCCCGCCTCCCCGATGGGGTGAAGATCACCTGGACGCCGGCCGTCTCGGTCACGGGCGACGGCTCAGCCCGGGACCGGCGTCTCGGCCGGCGATCCGCCGCGGCGACGGTTCACCCGTCGACCCTGCTCGCCCTCAGCCGGAGCCACCCGGAAGCCACGGATCCAGCGGCCACACTCCGGGTCGTTGCCCATCAGCACGTCGGCGGCCATCACGGAATGGCGGACACCCTCCGCGATCGGGTTCGTGATCGCCGAGGTCAGCCCACTCGCGATCGCCATCGACAGGAACGCGCCGTTGATCCCTTCGCAATTCGGCAGCCCGAAGCTGACGTTCGAGGCCCCGCAGGTGCTGTTGACCTTGAGCTCGTCGCGCAGCCGGCCGAGGATCCTGAAGACCTGTCGGCCGGCCGTCGCCATCGCCCCGATCGGCATGAGCAACGGGTCGACGATCACGTCCTCGCGCGGGATCCCGTGATCCGCAGCCCGCTCGACGATCCGCCGGGCCACGGCGAACCGGACGTCGGGATCCTCCGAGATCCCCGTCTCGTCATTCGAGATCGCAACGACCGCAGCGCCGTACTTCCTGACGAGAGGCAGGACCCGCTCGAGCCGCTCGTCCTCGCCGGTCACCGAGTTGACGAGAGCCTTGCCCTGGTAGACCGCGAGGCCCGGCCTCGAGCGCGGCCACGATCGACGAATCGATCGACAGCGGCAGATCGGTCAGCGACTGGACGAGCTGGATCGTCCGGGCCAGGATCGCCGGCTCGTCGGCGAGCGGGATCCCGGCGTTGACGTCGAGCATGTGGGCGCCGGCCTCGACCTGGGCGACCACGTCGCGCTCGACCCGGCTGAAGTCGCCGCTCTTCATCTCCTCGGCCAGGAGCTTGCGACCGGTCGGATTGATCCGTTCCCCGATCACGACGAACGGCTGGTCGAAGCCGATGACGACCTCGCGGCTGGCCGACGAGACCATGGTCCGGGTCACGACGGCGACTCCGACTGCGACCCCGCCAGCCGCGACGAGCGCCGCCAGCTCGTGCTTGCCGTAGGCCGCCTCGAGCCGGCTCGCCTCGTCGTTCGCCGCCGCCTCGAGGTCGTCGCCGCACGAGCGCTGGGTCTTGTGCCACTCGGCGATGTAGTCGTCCATCGCTCGCTTGCCGGCCTTCACCGCGGCCTTGTCGATCGCCACCTGGAAGCGCGGGTGCAGGACGATCTTGCTCGCCCGCCGGCCGTCCTTGGCGACGACCTGGGCCGGGATGTCGCGCCACCAGATCACGGTGAGGGTCCCGGCCATCAGGCCGCCCCGCGAATCGAGCCGGTGGCGTCACCCATCGAGCCGGTGGCCCCGCTGGCGGTCGTGCGCGGCGAGGAGAGCCAGACGGGTCCCGAGCTCGCCGAGCCCGGTCGCCCGGCGCTCGAACGCGAGCCCGAGCCGGTCCGCCGCGCGCCGCGCCCGTTCGGTCAGCTCGGGATCGTCGGTCTGGGCGAGGTAGACGAGGCGCCGGTAGTTGCCGAAGTAGACCGGCAGAAGCTCCGGGTGCCGGTCGAGCCCGAGGCCCACGACCACCAGCGAGTCGAAGTGGCGGGCGAGGAAGTCGGTCAGGTAGAACGTGGCCGGATCCTCGTCGGTCAGCCGGGCAAACGCCTCGCGCCCCGCGTAGAACTCGTAGCAATGGGCGCCGGCCAGGCGCTCGACGCCCTCCTCGCGCAGGATCGGGTCGAGCCGCCCACCCGTGCCGCAGTCGGCGTAGGCCACGAAGATCGTCTCGTAGCGGCCGCGGGCGGCCCGGATCTTGCGCTGGACCGCCGCCGGGATGCGCTCCGGCCGGTTGTGGAGGCTGGCCGGGAGGCAAGTCACCTCGAGGTGCTCGAAGCCCGGCCGGCTGGCCAGCTCCACCAGCTCGCGCGCAAGCGCCCCGCAGCCGATGACGAGGACGCGCGGTTGGTCCGTGGTCGGGCTCGTCTTAGGCGACGCTGGCACGGCGCTTGTCGATCAGGGCCCGCGCCGTCTCGGCCGCCACGCCGGCGTCCCGGCAGTAGGCATCGGCCCCGACCGCCGCCCCGAACTCCTCGTTGAGCGGCGCGCCGCCGACGAGCACGATGTAGTCGTCGCGCATGCCGCGCTGCTTGAGCGTGTCGATGACCACCTTCATGTACGGCATCGTCGTCGTGAGCAGGGCCGACATTCCGAGGATGTCCGGGTGGTGCTCCTCGAGCGCGGCGATGAACTTGTCGGCGTCCGTGTTGATGCCCAGGTCGATGACCTCGAAGCCGGCCCCCTCGAGCATCATCCCGACGAGGTTCTTGCCGATGTCGTGGATGTCGCCCTTGACCGTGCCGATGACGACCTTGCCGACCGGCTCGGCGCCGGTCTCGGCCAGGAGGGGCCTCAGGATCGCCATGCCGGCCTTCATCGCGTTCGCCGCCAGGAGGACCTCCGGCACGAACAGGATCCCGTCGCGGAAGTCGATGCCGACGATCTTCATGCCCGCCACGAGCGCGTCGTCGAGGACCCGGGTCGCGGCCCAGCCGCGCGACAGCAGGATGTTCGTGCCCTCGACGATCTCGTTGGCCAGGCCGTCGTAGAGGTCGTTGTGCATCTGCTCCGCGAGCTCGTCGTCGGACAGCGCCGCGAGGTCGATCTCCTGGAAGTCCTCGGTCATCCCTGTCTCCTGCGGACCGTCGACGGGGGGTTCCACGATGCGGAACGGTGCCGTATGATGGAACGCCAGCGCTCGGTGCAGCGTATCCGACGAGGGAGTCGATGTCCAGAGTTCAGTCCATCGAGCGAGCCTTCGCCGTGCTCGGGGCACTGGCCGACGGGCCGCTCGGGGTGACCGAGGTCGCCGACCGGGTCGAGCTGCCGAAGAGCACCGCCGCCAGGCTGCTCGGCTCGCTGGCTCGCGAAGGCGTCGTCGAACAGGTCCCGGGCGAAACTCGCTATCGGCTGGGCGGGCGCCTGGTCACCCTGGCCACGGGCATCCGCCCGAGCCGGAGCCTGACGACGATCGCGCGACCGACCCTGGTCGAGCTGGCCGCGAGCGTCGGCGAGGCCGCCGGGCTGTCGGTCCCGGATGGGGACCTGGTCCACTACGTCGACCAGGTCGACACGCCTAATCCCGTCTCGGTCCGCGACTGGACGGGATCGCGGGTGCCCCTCCATGCAGTGTCGTCGGGCCAGGTCTTCCTGGCCTACCGGACGCCGGCCGGGCTCGAGCGCTACCTCGCCCGTCCGCTCGAGCGGTTCACGGACCGGACCCTCGTCGAGCCGGAGGCCGTGCGCGAGCGCGTCCGCGAGATCCGTCGGGACGGGTACGCGTGGGTCCGCGAGGAATTCGACGAGGGGATCAGCTCGGTGGCGGCTTCGGTCGCCGACGCAAGTGGTGAGGTGGTCGCTGCGGTCCACCTCCATGGCCCGTCGTACCGCTTCCCGGTCGCCGGCGCCGATGCGACGATCGCCGCCCAGGTCGTGGTCGCCGCGGCCCGGATCGCCGTTCGGCTGCGCGAGGTCAACTAGCACTCGCCACGGGCCTCGCAGCCGCTCGTGCTCGGGCCGCATGGCACTGGTCAGCCCGGTTGGTCTGGCCCACGCTGGTGATCGGACGGCGGAGCAGCGACTGCGCGGTGGCCGAACGCCCGAGGAGGTGGCCGATGACTGGACATGTGGGTGATCGGATCGTCGTCGAGTCGGAGAAGGTCGGCCGGGCGCCCCGCGAGGGCACGGTCCTCCAGGTTATCGAGGCGTCGTACGGGACCCGCTACCGGGTCCTCTGGGACGACGGTCACGAGAGCACGTTCCGACCGTCCGCCGGCAGCGCCACGATCGTCCCATCCGGCGAGGCCGACTCGACCCGCCACTGACGCTCGTCGACGCGAGATTGCCGCCTCGCGATCGTCCTGGTCGGCGGCCTTCAGTACGGACCCGCCGGCCCCCTGAGCCGACGAACACCGAGCGTGGCGATCCAGATCAGGTTCCAGGCCCACGCCGCGGCGATCGAGGCGACGAGCGCCAACGGGACTGTTGCGGCGAACACGGTCGGCGCGATCAGCGAACGCTGGGTTCGGGTTCGGAACTGGTCGACCGGAACGGCCGGATCAAGCAGTCCCAGCCGATCCGCAGAGACGCGCATGCCCACCATCAGGTAGCCGATGACCGCGTTCGTGGCGGCGTACAGGGCAACGGCCGTCGGCAGCGGTGTCCGGCCGAGGATGCTCGTCGGAAAGGGCAGGAAGGCGATCGCTCCCAGGAACGCCAGGTCGAGGACGAGCAGCCGATAGTCGAGGCGGGCCACGGAGCCGAACAACCGGTGGTGGGTCGTCCACCACATCCCAATGACCGTGAAGCTCAGGAAGAAGCTGAACAGCCGCGGGGCCAGGTCGACGATCGCGGCGCGCAGCTCGGCGTCGGTCGTGATCGGCGGCAGCTCGGGCAGGCGGAGGTCGATGACGAGCAGGGTGATCGCGATCGCCATCACGGCGTCAGAGAAGAACACCAGGCGATTGAGGTCGCGCGCCTGGCGCTGGGTCGAGTCGATCGATCCCGTGTCGGTCATCGGTCGGGTTGAGGCCTCGTCGGCTCGTCAGCCGCCGGTCGTTCGTCGGATCTCGGCCGAGATCGCCGGCACGACCGTGTGCAGGTCCCCGATCACGGCATACGAGGCGCGACTCATGATCGGTGCGTCGGGATCGGTGTTGATGGCGAGGATCGCCTTGGCGGCCTTGCAGCCGACGATGTGCTGGATCGCCCCGCTGATCCCGCACGCGATGTAGAGGTCGGGCGCGATCCGGGTCCCGGTCTGGCCGACCTGCATAGCGTGAGGTCGCCAGCCCGCGCTCGTCACGACCCGCGAAACCCCGACCGCGCCGCCGAGCAGCGCGGCCAGCTCCTCGAGCTCGGAGAACGCGTCGCTGCTCCCGACACCGCGGCCGCCGCCGACCACCACCCGGGCGTCGGCCAGCGAGACTGCGCCGGCCTCGGGCTCGACGCGCGCCACCACCCGGGACCTGAGGTCGGCGTCGGCGACATCGGGCTCGAACGGCACCAGTCGGATGTCCGCTCGTGCGGCCGCGGGCGCCGGCTCGATCACGTGCTCGGCGATCGTCAGGAACCGGGTCGGACCGTCGAGCGTGGCCTCCTCGAGGAGGCTGCCCGCCCAGCGCTGGCGGGTCAGCCGGAACGGTTCGCCGGGCTCGACCTCGACGCAGTTGGCGGCCATGGGCAGCCCGCTGAACGCGGCTGCGTGGGCGAGCACCTCCTGGCCGGCCGCGGTCAAGCTCCTGGAAGAACACGGGTGGCGGCGAGGTAGGGGCGGCAAGCATCAGGTCAAGATGACAAAGGATGGCCTCCGTCCAATCACCCTGCCAAGACACCGTGGTCGCGACTACTCGCGTGGGTTGGCCGCAGCGATACTCCGACAAGCGGGTCTAAGATGATCGGAGGAGGCAAAGAGATGGAGCTGACCGCCAACATTCATCTTGAGGACGGGTCCTACTGGGCCGACGTGCCAGAGCTTCCAGGCTGCTTTGCCGCTGGGGACACTCTGGATGAACTCGTCAATTCGCTGCGAGAGGGCATGGAGGGTACCTGGATGACAAGAACGGCGCGGCAAACGCTGCCGGCTCCCCCCTGCGGATCAAGGCCGCAGTTTTGAGCGACGTCTTTCGGCCCTGACCGCCCTTCACCATTCGCCGTCCGGCTCGGATCGTTAACTGGCCGGTTGCAGCGGCATGGCAACCGCAAATTAGGCCCTTGCTGCGCCTTGGGAGGCCCGGCGCGCGAGGATTCTGCTCGGGTTGTCTAGGTTGTCTGCGGACTAACGATTTGGCTGTCTCAACCAGACTGATTTAGATGCCGCAACCGACCTCCACC
>CAVOVX010000008.1:0-416491 GCA_963699965.1 uncultured Chloroflexia bacterium
GACGATGCTCGATCCGTCGCGTGACCAGACCGGGCCGAGGTCGGTCTCGGCGCCAGTAATGACCCCCGCGGCGGTAACGGAAGCCGGGTTGACCGTGTAGATGTCGCCACCGATCTCGTAGGTCACAGGCCGTTGTCGGCCAACCCGAACGGGGCGGCAGCTGTCGGCTGCGAGCCTGCCATGAGGCGCGAGCCCGCCGAGGAGCCAGGGTGAGGATAAGCAGGGCGACCAGACCGATCGATTCGCAAGGGGATCCGTGGCGGCGCGGCCGCGCGCGGGGGTGAGGACAGACATGGGGAGCCACCTTTCGGGGAACGTCCAGGCGGGCCGCTGCCGCATGCGGGCGGTCTGCCGGACGATGTGATCTCGGTAGTCGGGGGTCGGCCCATGGCGCGAGCTCGAGAGGAGGTCGGGCAGGTCCTGTTCGAAACGGTCGTTCGGGGTCATGCCGGATTCCCTCCCGGGAACGGCGCCGAGGCGATGGCCGGCTGGTCGATGACCGACGCCCGCATCGCCGCCAGGGGGTAGTGGAGCCGCGATTGGCGGTCCCGAGCGGGATACCCAGGCGGCCGCCACCTCGGGCAGCGGCATGCCGAGGTCGTAGTGCAGGACGACGACCGCGCGATGCCGCGGGATCGAGTCGCCGAAGGGCGCGGTCCGAGCAGCTCGCGGTCGGCGCACCCGCCCGCCAAGTCGGTCGAGGCCGGCAGGTCGAGCGGCTGGAGCTCGACCTCGATCACCCGCCGGCTACGACACCGAACGAGATCGAGGCAGGAGTTGACGGGCAGGCGATGAAGCCAGGCGTCGAACCGATCCGGGTCGCGCAGGCCCGGGAGATAGCGCCAGGCGCGGATGAAGCGGGTCCTGGACCGCATCGCGCGCGAGCTCCGGGTCCCGGAGGATGAGTCGCGCGGCCAAGTCCAGCGGCGCGATGGTCAGGTGGACGAGCTCAGTGAAGGCGTCATGATCGCCTCCCCGGGCCCGTTCGACGAGACCGCGCTGGTCCACGTTCCGCCTCGGTTCAGCGGCGCGGCCCGATGGTCGTGCTCACTAGGGTATGGCGCCGGGGTAGCGACGAAAACGTTCACCGGCCCTCGTGGGCAGTCGAGCCTGGGAGCGCGGTATCGTTCCCGGCGCATCACCGATGAGTTTTCCCGTCGCCCGGCGTTGCATGATCGTGAGGGCGGGGACCGACGACAAGGAGGATGCGCGCATGGACTTCAAGCTCGAAGTCGTGATCGTGCCGGTCTCGGACGTGGACCGCGCCAAGGCGTTCTACGTCGAGAAGGCCGGGTTCACCTGGACGTCGACCACCGTCGCGAGGAGTTCCGCGTCGTCCAGCTGACGCCGCCGGGGTCGGCGTGCTCGGTCACGTTCGGCGTCGGCATCACGGACACGGCGCCGGGCTCGTACCGCGGCACGCACCTGGTCGTCACCGACATCGTCGCGGCGCGGGACGAGCTGGTCGGCCGCGGGGTCGAGGTGAGCGACATCCACATGGGCCGGAGGGCTGGAAGCCGGGCCCGACCCCGAACGCGCCGACTACGAGTCGTTCGCCGACTTCAGCGACCCCGACGGCAACACGTGGGTGCTGCAGGAGCGCAAGGACGGCGCTCTCGCAGGCCTGACGAGGTAGACCGCGGCGCCGGGCGACGAGCCGGCGTTCGCCGCGCGCACCGAGCGGCACCGCCGCGAGCTGCACGTCCACTGCTACCGGATGCTCGCCTCGTTCGACGAGGCCGAGGACGCGGTGCAGGAGACGTTCCTGCGCGCGTGGCGGAGCCGCGAGACGTTCGAGGGCGGCGAGCTGTTCCGCGCGTGGCTCTACCGCATCGCCACGAACGTCTGCCTCGACGCGCTCCGGCGCAGCCGCGGCGGCGTCCGACGCGATGCACTCGTTCGCCGAGGTGCCGTGGCTCCAGCCGTATCCCGACCGGCTGCTGGACGAGATCGCGCCGAGCGACGAGGAGCCCGACGCCGTCGTCGGTCGCGCGCGAGACGATCGAGCTGGCGTTCCTGGCCGCGCTGCAGGTGCTGCCGCCGCGCCAGCGCGCCGCGCTGATCCTGCGCGACGTGCTCGGCTGGCCGGCCGACGAGACGGCGTCGCTGCTGGAGACGCAGCGTGCGCCGCCGCGAACAGCGCGCTGCAGCGGGCGCGCGCGACGATGCAGGCGCACCTGCCCGCGCGACGCGCCGAGTGGACCGCGGGCGAGCCGAGCCGCCGAGGAGCGCGACGCTGCTCGAGCGCTTCATCGACGCGCACGAGCGGTGCGACGCCGAGGCGGCGGTCGCGATCGCCGCGCAGGACATCCGCGTCACGATGCCGCCGTACCCGTGGCTGTTCGACGGGCTCGACATGGTCGCGCCGCTGATGCGAGCGCGCGTTCGGCGAGCGAGCGCGAGGGCGACTGGCGGCTGCGTGCCGACGCGGGCGAACCGGATGCCGGCGGCGGCGAGCTACCTGCGGCGGCCCGGCGACACCGAGTTCCGCGCGTTCAAGCTCGACGTGCTGCGGGTCGAGGACGGCGAGATCGCCGAGATCACGACGTTCGGCCCGGAGCTGTTCCCGGCGTTCGGCCTGCCCTCGACGCTCTGAGACAGACCCTCGGGTCCGTCGGGTGAGCAGCTATCGATTGGCGCCGGGGAGACGCCGGCTCGCTATCGTGATCGGTGACGGCGACCAGAGGCTCGCACCGGTTCCACCTGGCTCGGGAGGAGAAGGCGATCGAACTAGTACCACGAAGTCGGCATCGGGCTCACCCACGGCTGCTGGTCAGGCCGAGCTGTCCGGGCATTCGCTCATGGACACGTTCATCACCCGTCGAAGTCGACGGTTCGCGCTCGGGAACAATCTCTACGGCAGCGCGCTCGCGTTCCAGAGCCAGGCGGACCGTCCCCTGAGCCTCGAGGAGGAGGCGATCCTCGCGTTCGCGGCCTCCGGCGTCACCGGTCACGTCAACGGCGAGCTGCCGTACGCGCCGGACGCCGGACCCGAGACCGGGCGGCGGCCAGATCATGATGAGCACGGTCGGGCGGACGCAATCGAGCGCCGACGCGGTGGCGACCGTGACGCTGTTCGATCATGCGCGACGACGGCACCTACCTGATGCCGCGGCCGCAGGACCTCCCGTACGACGAATTCGAGGCGCTCGTCGCGCGCGGCCGGAGCACCGGTACACCGAGGTGTACGAGCGGATGCGGATCCGGCTGGCCGACAGCGCTCGGAGATCCCGCGCGAGCTGCCGTTCACGCCGCCGTTCAACAAGTGGTCGGCGAACATGCCCGGGGCGACGTACTTCGTCCCGGTCTCGGAGGTCACGGCGCTCTACCTGACGATCCTGTTCGCGGCGCTCGGCGAGGAGTTCGCGTACTTCTTCCACGACGATCGGACTGGTTGACCAGCGCCGCCGGGATCGACCGGTTCGGCGATCGAAGGGCGGGCACCTGTACGACGACGTCCACGACGGCCGGGTCGGCACGATCGACGAGATCGAGACCTACCTGCTCGAGATGTGCGGGTTCGAGCAGGGGCTGATGATCCAGAACATCGCGCTGGCCACCGAGGCGCTCGGCCTGGGCGGCTTCCCGCACTACGCGGCGCACCGGTTCGCGTGGACGCGAGTCGCTCGGCTTCCGGATGCGCGACCGGACATTCGCCCAGGTGCTCCACAAGGGGTTCTTCGGGACGCTGCTGATGCGCTGCTCAACAAGAACGTGACGATCCCCCAGGCCGTCGGCCTCGACCACGACGGCCGGACGATCATCAAGCCGTTCGCGCCGCCCTACTACCCGACGATGGAGGCCGCCGTCCGGGCGTTCGTCGACTACAAGTTCGCGCCCGGCACCGGGTTCTTCCGGGACGCCTCGAAGCCGAGCGCCTGGCGCGACCCGGCGGCGATCCAGGCGACGATCCCGCCGTACACGCGAGGCCAACATCGAGGCCGTCATCGGCGTACTGCGAGTACGTGATGAAGCATTACGGCCAGTTCCCGGCGAACTTCGGGCCGATCCGGACGCTGATGGCCTTCCAGGCGCACCACATCGACATGGCGTTCTACGACCGCTTCTACCGGCCCGGGCGCCTACACCAGGCCCACGCCGAGCATTTCGCCGCTGGCACGCCGGCCCGGTGCGCCTGAGATGGCGCCTCGGCGTGGCCCGAACGCCCGGCCTGGGTCCCGGCGACCTGTATCCGTTCGAGGATCGCTGGGCCGAGATCGACGGCAACCTCGTCCACTACGTCGACGAAGGCGAGGGTCCACCGATCCTGCTGCTCAACGGCAACCCGAGCTGGTCGTTCGGTTGGCGCGACGTGATCCTCGGGCTGCGCGGGACGTTCCGCTGCGTGGCGCCGGACTACCCGGGGTTCGGCCTGTCGCGGCGGCCGCCGGGTACGACTTCCGGCCGCGCTCACATTCGCGGATCGTCGAGGGCGCTCGTCGATCGGCTCGGCCTGGAGGGGATCGTGGTCTTCGGCTACGCCTGGGGCGGGCCGATCGGTCTCGGCCTGGCCGGTCGCCGGCCCGAGCTCGTCCGGGGCCTGGTGCTCGCCAATACGTGGGCCTGGCCCGACGACCGGCTGCGGGTCCGGCTCTTCTCGGCCCTCATGGGCGGGCCGCTCAGTCCGCTGCTCGTCGATCGGCTCAACCTGATGCTCCGGCTGTACCTGCCGTTCAACCTCAAGCGGGGCCGCCTGCCGACGGCCGAGCGGGCCGCGTACGAGGGACCCTTCCCGGCCGGGCAGCCGTCGATCATGCGGGTCTTCCCGCGCGAGATCGTCCGCGGCAAGCGCGTAGCTGCGCGAGGTCGAGGCGAATCTCGCCAGGCTCACCGACAAGCCGGCCATCATCATCTGCCGGATTCGGACCCCGGCTTCGGCGACGCCGAGCTCGCGCGTGGCAGGTCGCTCTTCCCGGCCGCCCGACGGTCATCCTCGCCCGGGCCGGCCAGTTCATCGACGAGGACGCACCCGGACGACGTCGCGGCCGCGCTCGAGGCGTGGTGCGCCGCGGGGATCGACGCGGTCAGGCGTAGGGCGTCGGCCGACGCCGCTCCTGGAGCACGTAGAACCCGACCATGACGGCGGTCAGGAGCAGCAACCGCCGGCGTAACCCTATGACCGTCCCTGCGCCCGGGCAGGAACTCGTCGCGGAAGACGATCGCCGTCGCGAGCAGGGCGACGCCGTTGAGGATGAACAGCTGGGCCGCCCGGCGGATCTCGTCCCAGTCCAGCGCGAACGCCATCGTCCCGCACCAGACAGGCCCAGCCGAGGAACCAGGCACCGACGATCCGGGCGTCGAGCGGGTTGAGCTCCCACGCCCAGCGATGCGCCGCGAATCCGGGTTGACCACGATCAGCAGGCCGTTCATCAGCAGGAGGCCGGTCACGAAGCACGAGAAAGGCCTTGAACCAGCGGTGGAGCGGGCCGCCGGTCGGCGGTGCGCCGGCCCGCAGAGATGCCGCGCGGGATGAGGTAGATCATCACGACGGGCTCGAAGATGTAGAGGACGATCCAGATGTGGGCGAGCGGCGTCTCGAGCGGGTTCCAGTGGAACTCGTCGGGGTGCCAGTACGTGGCGAGCAGGAGCGTCCCGGTGAACACGAGGTTGCCCCACACGATCCAGCGCAGCCGGAGCCAGTTCCCTTCGCGCGCGGCGTTGAGGAAGAACGCGGTCCGGAAGATGTAGCCGGCGCCGATGAACGCCATGGCGTAGCGCGGGTGGACGTCCCACGCGAAGTAGTCCGGCGACGAACTGCGGGAAGAACAGCATCCAGACCGCGAACCAGGCCGCGGCGGCGGCCCGAGGAGGCCCCAGATCACCTGTTCCTTCGGCGGTCGCACGATCGCCTCCCGTGGGGCCACGGCCGTCGACGACGACCGACTGCGCCGGAATTTACGCCGTCATCGTCACGACGCCATCACCGGCTCGCATCGATCTCGGCCCTGCGCGCCTTCACGATCCCGGTGACGACGGCAGCCGGGATCATGGCCGTGGGTGTGAACCGGATCGTGCCCTTCGAGGTGTCGAAGGCTTCGAGCGCAGCCCGAAAGGTCTCCTGGACGGGTGGGCTCATCGGGTAGAACGCGCAATGAGCCTTTGCCGCCCGGTAGGCCACGAGCGGGCGGCCGCGGTAGCGGAGCGCGGGGGCGCCGTAGCTGATCGCCTCAACCGCATCGGGCGCAGCCGCCTGAAGAGTCCGACGGAGCGACTGGAGCGCCTGGCGCATGTCGTCGGGCAGTGTGGCGAGGTAAGCGTCGATCCTGGCCGTCGCCGGCGCACCCGTGGCCGCGCCGTAGGGGTCGCGCCCTGGTCGCGGTTGTCCTCGCTCATGCGTCTGCCGGCTTCTCCTGGACCGACCAGCCGTTGCCGTCCGGATCGCTGAAGAAGAAGAACGAGTTCCACGGACCGCCCTTGCCGTCCAGCCAGGTGCCGTCCTCGACGTGCCGGATGTTCGTGACGTCCACGCCACGCCCGACAAGCTCGGATCGCGCGGCCTCGATGTCGGCGACGACGAGCTGGATCCCCTGGAGCGAACCCGGTGTCGATTCGGCGAGGCCGCGGCCGATCGCGATCGAGCACGCCGAACCCGGAGGCGTCAGCTGCACGATCCGGAAGACGTCGCCGTTGGTCTGGTCGACGTCGACGACGAAGCGGAGCTGCTCGCTGTAGAACTGCTTCGCCCGGTCGATGTCGGACACCGGGACCACGACGACCTCGAGCTTCCAATCCATGACCCGACTCCTTCTAGGCGGTCGCCTGACCGGACCCGACGATGCGGAACCGGAGGCTCGTTCTCGCCCCCTCCTCGACGCCGACGAACCCGTCGAGCGACATCGTCATCGCGGCGATCACTGGGGTCACCGCGTCCGCGCTCACGACGGAAGCTCGTATTCGAGCTCGTAGGTTCCTTCGGGACCGCCGGGGGCGTCGAGTCGCCCGTTCCCGCGGATCCCGGTGAGATCGTTCGTTCCGCTACCGTCGATGACGGTGAGCGTGATCCGCGATGACGCGCCGTCGTGGTTCCCCTCCGCGGCCATGACCAACGAGCCTCGATGGCCGCCGACGAACCCGTGATCCGTTGGAGACCCACGAAGTGCGCAGTTCGGTCGCCGCGATAGAGCATCAGCCAGTGCACGGAGCCATCTGCGTCGATGTCCCCACTGAAGGCCTGCGTTCCCGTCGCATGGGTCAGCCGGATGCCGCCATCGAGCTCGTCGTACGATCCTCACCGCCCGAAAGGACCTTGAACGATCCTGCGGCCCTTGCCATCGTTGCCTCCGATTGCGTGATCGGCCACCGTAGCGTCCCGAGTGGCACGGCCCGACGCGGGCTGCACAGACTCCCGATGCTGTCCTGATGGCCCTCGTCAGCCTCGTTCCGGCCGGTACGGCGCTTCGTCGTCGATGCTGCCGACGAACTCGGGTAGCCGCCGTTGACCAAGCTGCTGGCGGATCGCCATGTTCTCGCCGGTGTGATACCAGTAGTGATAGATCACCCGCTGGAGCAGGTTGCCGTGGATCCTGGCGAGCGGCCTGCCTTGCCGGACCGGATGCTCCAGGAGCATGGCCGTCGTGAGCGTGTCGAGCCAGGGATCGGCAGCCGCCGTGATCGTGCGCCAGGCGGCAACGACCTCCGCCAGCGGCGGCGTGCTCGGTGGGCCGCCCGAGGCGAACCGCGTCTCGATATCAGGGTACGGGGTCATCCCCTGCCCCATCGTCAGGAAGTAGCGCTGCTCTTGCCAGGCCAGGTGGCCGACGTTCCAGCTGATGCAATTCATCGGGTCGAGCCGTCGCTGCGCGTCCGCCTCGCCGATGCCCTTGATCGCGCGGCCGAATTCGGACCGGGTGAACCGAAGCTGGAAGACCAGTGGATGGGGCTCGCTCATGGCAATCCTCCGGGTCAGATCTGGCTCACTCAGAGCCGAAGAGGTAGCGGTCGAGGAACGCGTTCCGGAACGTCCCGTCCGGGTCGTGCCGCTCGAGCGAGCGCGACGAAGTCCGGCAGCCGCTCGTAGGACGATCGGACGGCCTCGGGCGACATCGTGAACAGCTTGCCCCAGTGCGGGCGGGGCGCGAACGGGGCCAGGGCCGTCCTCGATCGCCGGGAGAACCTGCCGGACCTGTCCCAGTCGGGCTGCCAGGTGAAGTGGATCGCGACCGATGCCCGCCGATAGGCCGTGCTCAGCCAGAGCCGGTCAGCCGCGATCGTCCGCACCTCCGAGACCTGGAGAAGCGGCGCGATCCGTTCGCGGATCCGGTCGATCGCCTCGAGCGCGGCGACGGCGTGCTCGCGCGGGAGCAGGTACTCGGTCTGGAGCTCGTCGCCGCTGCTCGGCGTGTGGTCCAGGCGGAAGTGAGGAAGCCGCTCGTGCCACGGGCCGGGCACGCCGAGCTGCTCGGTCAGCGCGTCGGCCGCCATTCGGCGGATCGGGTGGATCGGGACCGTCGGCGAGCGTCGCACCGAACACGTCCGTGGGGGGTTGGAAGGGATCGTCATCCGGGACCCGCGCTTGAGCCAGACCTGCTCGACGAGCGGCCCGCGCCACTCGGTGAACAGGCTGACGCTGTCGGCCAGCGCGGTGAGCTCGTCGAAGTGCTCGACGACCCTGGCCAGCGGCAGGTTCTCGTAGAGGTCCTGGCGCATCCGGAACGCTGGCTCGAGCTGGAGCGTGAGGGCCACGACGGCTCCGAGGCCTCCCAGCGACACGACGGCCCCGTTGAATGCCTCCGGATCGCGGTCCCGGTCGAAGGTCACAAGCTCGCCGCTCGCCGTGACGACATCCAGCGCCACCACGGCGGTCGCCAGGTTGCCGCTGTGGTCCCCGGAACCGTGGGTGGCCGTCGCGCAGGCTCCCGCCACCGAGATGTGTGGGAGGGATGCGAGGTTGTGGAGCGCGAACCCGGCGTCATCGAGCGCCCCGCACAGCTCCCCGTAGCGGACGGCCCCGTCGACAGTGACCGTTCCGGCCTGTCGGTCGAGCTCGAAGATCCGCGGCAGCCGGCCGAGCGACACCAGATCACCGGTCGTGTCGGCGATGTCGTTGAACGAGTGACGGGAGCCGAGGACCCGGAGCGACCGGTGGCTCCTGACGACCTCCTGAAGCTCGTCGAGCGACTCGGGCTCGTAGAGCGACCCCGCGCGATAGGCGTAGTTGCCCGCCCAGTTCGTCAGGCCGGAGACGGGCGTGGCAGGCACTGCTGATCCCTCGAACCGGTCAGGCAATCGAGTCGATGACCCGGGCGAGCTCCGCGGGTCTGGTCAGGAATGGCGAATGGCCGCCCTCGATCTCGATCGCCTCGATCCCGAGCCGGTCGCGGGCCGCGGCCCGGACCCAGTCCGGGTTGATCGCCCGGTCGTCGCGGCAGACGATCGATCGGCAGTCGACGTCCGGCCAGCCCGTGAGTGGCGTTGTCTCGTTCACGACGCGATACGACTGCGGGCGGAGCCGCTGGGTGGCCCACCGAACAAGGTCGGGCGGCACGTCGTGGAAGAAGAGCTCGGTCGCCGTGTTCGGGCCGATCATCCAGACGTCATCGCCGAGATCCGTCCACTCGACGGTCGCCGGCGGAGTCCGGGCGTCGATCGGCTCGGCCGCTCGCTGGTCGTTGGCGCTCAGGCCTGGACTGGCCATGAACGCCGCCAGGAAGACGAGCCGCCGGACTGGCCGGTGAGCCGCCACGAGCGGGAGGACGAGCCCGGCCATCGAGTGGCCGACGAGGACGGGCTCACCGCCCGGGTCGAGCGCGCCCTCGACGACCTGGGCGTAGGCCGCGGCACCCAGGGTCGGGTCGGAGATCGGGAGGTCGATGGCGGTCACCCGGTGCCCCAGGCGCTCGAGCTCGGGGATCAGGACGTTCCCAGCACCAGGCGCCGTGGAACGAGCCGTGGACGAGGGCGATGTCCATGCTTGGCCCTCCGCGTTCGTGCCGGCCGTCGTGGCTGGTTCGTCTGTCATGAGGATATTCTCTGGCCATGTCGAGCGGTTCCCAGGCGCAGGGAGCGGCACGCACGACGATGGCTCCAGTGCCGTGGTCGTTCTGGCTGGCGGTGGCGCTTCCGCTCATTGGTCTGGCGCTGCTTCTTGCTGAGCCGGCGCTCGATGTCGTCTGGGAGCATCATCCGAGCCACTTCTGGCTGGTCCTCGCGACGGCTGCGATCAACGTCGCGCTGGCGTACGTCACGAATGTCGCGGCTGGCCGCTACCGCGACGCGCGGGTCGTCCTGATCTCGATGGCGTTCCTCGCGAGCGCCGGCTTCCTCGGGCTCCACGCGCTCGCGACGCCGGCCGTGCTGCTGCCGAAGCCGAACGTTGGGTTCGTCGTTGCGACGCCGGTCGGACTGATCGTCGCCTCCGGGTTTGCCGCGGCGTCGAGCAGCGCGCTGGCCGGTCCACGGCCGCGACGGTCCTCCGCTGGCGCCCCGCGATGCTCGCGATCCTGATCGTGACGATGGTGGTCTGGGCGGTCCTCTCCCTGGCGGCCATTCCGCCGCTCGACGGTCCGCCTCCGTCGAAGGAGACCGCCGGGATCCTCGCCGTCGTCTCGGTGGTGGCCGTCGCGCTCTACGCGTTCGCGGCCTGGCGCTGCGTCCAGGTCTACCGGGACCGCGGCGGCATCCTGCTCCTCACGATCGCCTTCGCACTCGCGCTCCTTGGCGAGGCGACGATCGCGGTCGCGATCAGCCGGAACTGGCACGCGAGCTGGTGGGAGTGGCACGTGCTGATGCTCCTCGCGTTCGTCGCGATAGCGCTTGGCGCGCGAAGCGAGTACCGGCGAAGCGGATCGCTCACCGGGGCCTTCGGCGGCCTCTATCTCGAAGCGACCCTGGGCCGGATCGATCGCTGGCACGCGCGGGCGATCGCCGCCGTGGCCGCTGCCGAAGCCCGCGGCGAGCCACCCGACCGGGTGCTGGCGAACCTTCGGCGCGAGGGTGCGACGACCGACGAGATCGCCCTGCTCAGCCAGGCGGCCGGGGAGCTGCGTCGTCTCGACGACTCGTTCCGGCCGTACCTGCCGACGCGCTCGGCAGGCAAGGTCCGTGAGAGATCGGCTCCAACCCGGCTCGGTGGCGAGGAGCGGGACGTCAGCGTGCTCTTCGCCGACCTTGCGGCGTTCACGACGTTCAGCGAGACGCGCGAGCCGACCGATGTGATCGCGATGCTCAACGAGTACTGGGCGGCGGTCGTACCGGTGATCTTCGCGTCCGGTGGCGTCATCGAGCAGTTCGCCGGGGATGGCGTCATGGCGATCTTCAACGCCGAGGGCGATCAGCCCGATCACGCCCGACGGGCCGCCACCGCCGCGCTGGCAATCATCGCGGCCGGCCGCCCGGTCTCGGCGGCGCACCCAGATTGGCCGATCTTCCGGGTCGGTGTGAACAGCGGATCGGCCGTCGTCGGCCATGTCGGCGTGGAAGCACGGCACAGCTTCGCCGCGATTGGCGACACAACGAACACCGCGGCCCGGCTGATGGCGGCCAGCGAACCCGGCCAGGTGGTCGTCGCTCGAGCGACATGGGAGGCGATCGGACGAGACGCCGCCCGGGTCGGTGCCCCCGGGGTCGAGCCGGTCGGCGATCCCGCTCGGACCGCTCCGGGTCAAGGGCAAGCGCGCCCCGGTCGAGGCCTGGGTGCTGACCTCGGTTCCATAGGCCCGCCTGCCTCAGCCCGGCGGGATGTTCAGGTTGAACCGAAAGACGTTGTCGGGGTCGTAGCGCCGCTTGACCGCGGCGAGCTTCTGGAAGCGCTCGGGACCAAAGGCTGCCCGGACGCGTTCGGGCGTCTCGTCGACCGGGGCGTAATTGGCGTAGCCAGCGCCCGACACGGACCCCGGTCGGAGCGCGTCGGCGAGGTCGCGGACCCACTCGATCTGGTGCTCGTCCGCCGCGGGGTCGTCCCAGATCGCGATCCCACTCACATTCCAGCGGGCAGCCCGCTGACCGAAGGCGGCGCCATCGACCGGCTCACGTCGCGCGGCGCCGGTGATGGCCTCAATGAGGACGAACGAATCCGGCCCTGGCGGCCGGTCCATCGCCGCGACGATCGCTTCGATCATGGTGCTGTCGAGCGCCCGGATGAAGTGCCCCTTCCAGTAGTGACGCAAGCCGAACGGGAGCTGTCCGCCGAGAGCCTGGACCTCTAGATAGGTCATCTGGCGCAGGCCGTCGTCCACGACCGGCAGCGCCCGGAGTGGACGGATGACGGCCTCCGCGGCCTCCGGCGTCCCCTGGTAGGCGACCGTCACGCTGAGGACCGGCGGCGATGGTCGGTCGTGATCGGAGGTCTCGAGCTCATCGAGCGCGTCGACCGTGGATGGACCTCCGGCGAACAGCGCGAGCTCGGCCGGTCCGTCCTCGGCGAGCTCGGCCATTGTCGCCAGCGTCGCCCCGGCGGATGCGATCGGGATCGCGAGGTGGCCCGAGTAGAGTGGCCCGACCGGCTGGAGCGCGAACTCGAAGCGGGTCACGACCCCGAAGTTGCCGCCGCCACCGCGCAGCGCCCACAGCAGCTCGGGGTCCCCTCCCTCGCCGGCGATGACGACCGAGCCGTCGGCCGTCACGACCTCGGCCCGGACGAGCGTGTCGCAGGTGAGCCCGCCGGTCCCCATGAGGAACCCCAGCCCGCCACCGAGGGCCAGCCCGCCGACGCCGGTGTCGCCGAACGTCCCTCCGGGCATGGCCAGGCCATGGGCGGTCGTCGCAAGGTCGACGTCGAGCCAGAGCGCCCCGCCGCCGACGGTCGCCCGCCTGCGGGCCGGGTCGACGCTCACGGCGCGCATGTGGCGCAGGTCGATCACGAGGGCCCCATTCGCCGTCGCATGGCCGGCGACGCTGTGGCCGCCGCCGCGGACCGCGATCGGCAACCCGGTGTCGCGCGCCCATCGGACGGCTGCGACGACGTCGGCCGTGGAGCGCGGGCGGGCGATCGCCGCCGGGCGCCGGTCGATCGTCCCGTTGAACGTCGAGCGAGCCTCGTCGTAGGCGTCATCGGCCGGCAGGACGACGTCGCCCGTGATCGAGCTTCGCAGGGCGTCCAGTCGGACGTCGATGGTCATCGCGCTCTCCTCCCGTGCTGGCCGTCGCGGCTCATCGACGAGCATGACCAGTCGATCCACGAAGTCAACCGCTTGTCGCTCACGCGGCAGCAACGAGCTCGTCTCGTTCCGACGGCATGCGTCCGACGACCACGAGCGTGCCGGCGCTCGCGAGGCTGAGGAGCACGGTCCCGAGCATCGCGGCGGTCAGGCCGACCGTCACCGACAGGAAGCCCATGATCGGCGGGTAGACGATCGAACCGACGACGGCGGCGCTCCCCAGGAGGCCACTGACGGCGGCCGTCCGATCCGGGTAGCGGTCGCCGGCGACGGCCATGATCATCGGGTAAACCGGGCCGGTCGCGACGCCGGCCAGGCCGAACAGCGCAATCGACACGGGCACCGACGGCGCCAGGATCGCCAGCACGAGCGCGGCTGCGGTGGCGGCGCTCGTCGTCGCCGCGAACCGAACGTGATCGAATCGGTCGGCGATTCGTGCGGCGATGAGGCGACCGAGCGTCAAGCCGGCCCAGAACAGGGCGAGGGCCGTCGTGGCCGTGCTCAGCGGTGCCGGCTCGAGGAACCGGACGAGCCAGCTCGAGACCCCGACCTCGGCGGCCACGTAGCAGCCGATCGCCACGGCCAGCAGGACGAGCGGCGTCGCCAACCGTCGGGGCGCCAGGCGAGGACGCCCGTCCCCCGTCGAGCGCTCGCCGGTCGGCGGCGTGTCGGCCATCGGGCATCTCGACCACCGCGAACAGGATGGCCACCACCAGTGCCGCGAACCCGGTCGCGAGCAGGATTCGCTGCCATTCGACACCGCTCTCCACGAGCCGCCCGACCGCCAGCGGGGCGGACAGGGCACCGACGCTGAAGAAGACGTGGAGCAGGTTGAGCGACCGCCCGCGGCCAGCTGGGAACAGGTTCAGGAAGAGCCCGTTCATGCCGCCGTCGATGACCCCCGCACCCAGGCCGGCCGGCAGGGCGGCGAGGACGAACACGACCCACGATGGAGAGACTCCGAGGGCGATGAAGCCGGCGCCGTGGAGCGCCACGCCGAGCGATAGCACCGTCCTCCGTCCGAGCCGCTCGGTGACGAATCCGCCGCCGAGCGATCCCGTCGCGTAGACCACGGCGTAGACGAAGTAGAAGAGTCCGATCCCGGCGTCCGATTGGTCGAAGGCCCCCTCGACCGAGCGGATCAGCGAGGGAACGAGCAGGCCGCTCCAGCCGAGCAGCACGAACGCCACGCAGCCGAGGACGCCGGCTGCAGGTGGCCACGAACGCGACGAACGGGTCATTCCGCCGATGCTATCGGGTTCGGGATTGGGCGTCGTCGTAGACGAGGTCAGGCCCAGCTCACCGAGGCGATGTCGACCGGAGCGCTCACGCCCTTGACGGTGGCTTCGCGCCGGTCCTCAGCCTCGACGTCGCCGGCTTCGGCGAGGGTCGCCGCGGTGGCCAGGATCTCCCCTCCCCCGGCGAGCGCGGCCACCCGCGCAGCCAGGTGGACGCCGACGCCGCTGTAGTCGGCGCCACGCCGGTTCGCCTCGGCAGTATGGAGACCGATCCGGACCGACAGGGCAAAGCCGCTCGTCCGGCGATGATCCACGAGGGCGCGCTGGATGGCCCGGGCACAGTCGATCCCCCGGCCGGCCGACTCGAACGCGACGAAGAACCCGTCACCGGTCGAGTTCACGACCTCGCCGCCGTTCTTGGCGACGAGCGTCCGGAGCATGTCGTCGTGCCAGCGCAGGAGGTTCTCCCACGCCTCGTCGCCGAGCGCCTCGGCCAGGTTCGTCGACCCGACGATGTCGGTGAACATGAACGTCTTGTGGATGTGGGCCGGCGCAACCCGGCGATCTGCAGCTCCCTTGAGCTGTCGCGCGACCGCCGCGGCGTCAGGCGCGCGCGCCGAGCCGCTCGAACTCGGCGAGCGCCGCCTTGAGCTCGAGATCGGCATCGTCGTCGTCGTCGACCGCCTGGAGGGCCCTGGCCAGGAGGACCTGCGTCCGGGCGACCTCGAACGGACTGACGACCTCGCGCCAGAAGCGGATTGCGCTCCGGAGCTCACGGGCAGCGCCGGTGGGATCGCCCTCGGCGATGAGCACTCGACCAAGCGCCGTGTGCTTGCCCGCCTCGAGAGCGGGCAGCGGATAGGACTCCACGATCCGACTCAGCTCGTCCGCGGCGGCCCGCGCTCGGACGGGATCGTCGGCGGCGATCGCGATCTCGACCTGCGCGGGCAGGAGGCGCGCCCGGGCCCACTGGTCCCAGGTCACGTCGTCGACCGCGGAATTGATCCCGGCGGCAGCCGCCTTGACCTTTCCTTCGGCCAGCCGGATGAGCGCCAGCGCCGGCTGTGGCGTCCGGCCGCGCGCATGGGCCTCGCGCAGGGCTGCCTCGGCACCCTCGTAGTCTCCCTTGAGCCGGCGGATCTCGCCGATCGCATAGAACCCGTCGGCCTGCGGGGGCGTGGCGTCGTAGGCCTCGAGCTCGGCGGTCGCCTTCGTCGAGCTCCAGCTCGGCCTGGTCCCAGGCGCCGCCCATGGCCACGACCTCTGCACGGTGGACACGACAGACGCCGGGGAACCCGGAGACGGACTCGCGCTGGCACCATTGCTCGGCGGCCTTCGTCCATTCGCTCGCCCGGCGGTAGTCGGTCAGGTCGCGACAGGCGGCGATGAGCGAGCAGGTCGCCACGCCGGTCGTGATCGGGGACAGCTCGCCGTTGACGGCCGCGAAGGATGCCTCCTCCATGAGCGAGAAACCGTCCGACGTGTCGCCGGTGGCGATCTTGAGCGCGCCGAGCCCCGAGAGGGCCGATGCGCTGAGGTCCGGGTTGGCGGCCGATTGGCCGATGTGGACCGCCCGCTCGGCCAGCTCCAGGGCCCGGTCGATGTCTCCCGTCGTCCGGGCCATCTCGCTCTGGGCAAGAGCGAGATAGCCGTGGACATAGCCCTCGTCCTTGCCGTCCAGGAGCCGTTCCGCGCGCTTGAGCCAGCCCGTCGCGATCGAGATCCGACCAGCACGGCCGTGGGTCTCGGCGAGGCGAGCGCGAGGTACGCCGCGCGAGGCTCGTTGCCCGCCGCGAGGTGGGCCTTGAACGCCCGCTCGAGGATGCCCGCCCGCTGGTCGGCGTGGGCCGCGAAGAAGGCGACCTCCGCCAGGTCCTCGAGGTCGCCGCCGGACAGCGCGCCCTCGCGATCGGCGCGCGACAGGAGCTCCCAGGCCTCCAGCCAGGCATGCCGGCCAAGCGCCTCGCGACCGGCGGTCAGCGGGTCGGACGTGCAGGGCCTCGACGGGAACGGTCGTCTCGCTCATCGCGAGGATTGTGCCACTCGCTCTCGCAGAGCGGCCGCCGAGCGTGACGGCTACCTGACCGGGGCGACGATCACGTAGCGTCCGTACCAGGCCGAAATCCGCGGCAAAGATGCCAGGCGTGTACGGATCGTCCTTCGGGCTGTCCGTCTGGCGGTACTTCCGGAACCGGTACTTGAGCGCGCCGGTGGCGAGCTTCGTGGACGTGATCCGCACGTTCCGCAGCCTGTCGCGCTTCAGCGGGTCGGTGAGGTAGAGCGCCTGGACCGTGAAGCTCGCCGAGCTCGCGGGATCCTGGCCAAAGGCTGCGTAGCCGTGCAGGACCTGGGCGTGGCCGCCCGCCCAGCCGAGCATCCCGACCGGCCGGTGATAGCGGGCCATCGCGGTCACCGCGGCCCGGACCGCCTCGTCGTAGGTCGGGTAGGCGAAGACCTGGTAGGTCATCGTCGCCGGATCCTTGTAGGTGCCCCAGCCATACCAGTTCAGCGCGTTCCGCCAGCCGTTGGGATCCGTCCCGCCTGGTCCCGGCTCGAGGGTGTCACGGACGCGCGCCCAACGGATGATCGCTCGCTGGCGGGCGAGGCTCGTCGAGGGCGTCCAGCGGAACCCCTCGCCCTTGCGCCCCTTGGCGGTCACCTCGTTGAGCATGATCATCGTGGCCGTCGCGACACACGCGGTCATGTCGGGGTTCTGGTAGCGAACCAGGCTCGAGTAGAGGTTCTGGGCGTAGGCCTGGTCGGGTGGCGGCGCCGTCTCGATCGTGACCGTGTGGTTCTGGTGGTCGTCGCCACCATCGTTGGCCACGGTCAACCGGGCGATGTAGCGGCCAGGAGCGTCGTACGTGTGAACCGGGTTCTGGACGTCCGCCGTCGCCCCGTCACCGAACTCCCACGTCCACGAGGTCGGATCGCCGGTCGACGTGTCGCTGAACGTGACGGTGGCACCGTCGACCTCGAACGTGTAGCTGGCGACCGGGGCCGGGATCGGGTCGGCTGCGGCGACCGGGATCACCAGGGCGAGGCTCAGGATCGCTGCGAGCAATCCGGCCCACACGATCGAGCGATGGCGGGTCGCGTGCGTGGGGGGCTCCATGGGCATCCCTACCTTAGCCCAGGTCGTTTGGGCCGTGCTCCCTGACCATCGGCGATCTCGTCCCGGACTGATCCCCTACGCGACGAGGCCCTCTCGATCACGGCAGATCCTCACGCGATCACTGCGTCCGCCGTCCTGACGTCCCGGTCGGCCGCATCCGGCGCCAGGAAGTCGAGCAGACGCTGACCCTCCGCGCTCAGGGCGTCCAGGTCGGACGTCGAAAGTTCCCGGATCGGCTTGATCAGCAGGGTTGCCCGACCCTTGTCCCGCTCCAGCTTCCAGGTGCCCGAGACGCGACCGTCGACGAGGAACGTGCTGATCGACTCGTTCGTCCGGACCTCGATCCGGGCGACCTCGGCGGACACGATCACGCGGGACCGGTCGGCATAGGACAGGAGCAGGTTCTCGTAGTCGTAGAGGAAGCGGGGCGGCGCCGGCGTGTCCGGGTCCGGCCGCGGAGCATCGGGCAGGTCGAAGACCTCCCGGCCCGACTCGTCGCGAAAGACGATGAGCTGCGGTCTGAGCCGGTCGAACACCTCGCCCAGCCTCGTGAGCCCGCACCACGCCTGGGCGTCCATGACGCTGGCCGGGCCGAACGCTCCGAGGTAGCGCCCGACCATGCCGTCCAGCGTGAGCGAGGGCGCCGGTTGCGACCCGAGCCAGGCCTCGATCGAGGTATGGGCGATCGGACCGCTCCGACCCCAGAGACCCCGCGGTGGAACCTGGATGAGCGGCACCGCCGTTCTGATTGCCTGTTCCATGGCCAGGCGGTCGTGATCGGGCCAGCGCTCGAGGAGGTGATCGCCGAGCGCCTTGAACGTCCGCGGCTCCTGCTCGACGAACGCCCGACCACGCGCGACGAGCGCAACCGTGTCGATGCCCTCGAGACGACGACCGAACTGGCTGCCCTGGACCCGGTCGAGGACCGGCTGGACGAGCGGTCGCAACTGCCACGCATCGCGCGCCGTGACCAGGTGGATCGTGCCCCGCATGAGCGCGACTCGGACGACCGAGCGATCCACGAGCCGGTCGGCGAGTCGCTCGGGGCGGAAGCCGACCAACCGCGTCCATAGCCCGACGTAGGCCGTGTGCGGGGTCTGGGCCTGGAGCCCGACGAGCTGTTCGATCGCCTCCGGCACGGTCGCCGCGGACCGTTCGAGCAGCATCTGGCGAGCGAGGGTGGCGCGATTGAGCGCCCGGTGGCTGAGCACGGTCCACGGAGCATGACAGGGCGCTCCGATCGGGAGAAGCCTCGACCCAGGGTCCGGATCCCTGTCGCACTGGCTGAGTCACCGTGTACCGGTTCGATGAACCCCGTAGAATTCACTATCCACCTTCACGCCAGGCGTCTCGACCCGAGTGTGATGTGATCGGCCGACGAATCCTCGTCACGACCATAACCTTGATCCCGCTGCTCGTGGCGTCCCTCTGGACGACAGCGGGGCCCGTTCTCGCCGCGCCCTGCGACGGCAGCTCCAGTGCCCTCCAGAACGGCGGGTTCGAGATCCCCGGGGTCCCGGCCGGGACGTTCCAGCTCCTGCCGGCAGCCTCGGTTCCACCCTGGCTGACGACCGACTCCATGAACCAGATCGAGATCTGGGGGACCGGCTTCCTTGGCGTTCCGGCCCCCGAGGGTGCCAACTTCACCGAGCTCAACGCGAACACGGCCGCGACGATCTACCAGGATGTCGTCACGAACCCGGGTGACACGATCACCTGGACGCTCCTCCACCGCGCCCGGTCGGGTATCGACACGATGCAGGTGCTCAGCGGCGACGCGGCGGTCGCCAACCCCACCAACAACGTGGGCTGGAACTATTTCTCCGGCATCATCTCGGACACGACGGCCGCCTGGGGCAGCCACACGGACGCGTTCGTGGTGCCCGTCGGTCAGGTCTGCACCCGGCTCGCGTTCCGCGCGATCAGCACGGGCTCGGGCAGCCCCTCCATCGGGAACTTCCTCGATGCGATCAGCATCTCGGTGACGCCCGGTCCAACGCCAACTCCGACGCCGACGCCCACCCCGACGCCTACGCCGACGCCAACGCACCCAACCGCTACGCCCAGCGGGACTCCGACGGCCACGCCAACGGCGACCGCGACGCCGACAGCTACGGTCACGCCGACCCCACCGCGACTCCTACGCCGTTCGGGAGCGTCGACCCCGGCGAGGGCGTGACGCCTCCCAACACGACGACGATCCCGCCGATCGTCCCACCGCCAGACGCGCCGCCGACGGTCGCCTTCGCAGCCGTGGCCCTGCTCGGTCTGGCCGCCGGCGCATGGCTCGTCACCCGGGTGGGGAGCCAACGGCGCTGAGCTTGCCGAGACGTCCGAGTCAGGCCGGCAGGTCCATCACCTGCCCATCGACATAGCTCGACATCCACTCGAGATGCGGCACGACCCAGTGGGGCCGCCCTCACAGGCGCGGGAAGGCGCGGCCGGATGGAGTGCGTCGCTGGAGGATCGTTGCCGGCGCCGCGCCCTTCTGCGCTGCCAGCGGTACCGGGCAAAGGCCGGCGTCGGGCGGCAGTGGAGGCAGTGCCCCGAGGTACTTGGGCAGCGGTCGGCCACCGAGCTCCTGCTCGAGGTCGTAGGCATAGGCGAGCAGCTTCGGCTCGGAGAGGAACCGGCCATACATCCAGATCCCACCGGGCCGTCCGTCGGCGGTCACTCCGGTCGGAACCGAGATGTTCGGGTAGCCGGCCACCGCCGGCGCGGACGACCCGTAGCTGTAGGTCGGGGCGACGATCGCGTCGAGGTGGTTCTCGCGCATGACCTTGTCGATGCCGTTCTTGCGGGTGAGGTCGATGCACAGCCGGCGAGCGTCGCGGTAGACCCGGCGACCCGCGACGAGTCGCTCTACACGGGTCCGATCACGTCCCGCGCCGCCCAGTATCCACCCACCGCACCGAGCCCGGTCAGCCGTCGTTGCGCAGAGGGGCGTCGAGGACCACCCGACCGAACGGCTTCGCCCGGAACTCCGACCGCCAGACGCCCGCTCGGACGTAGACATCGTCCCGGACCAGGTCGATCGCGTCCGCCTCGCTCGCCGCACGGACGAACAGGAGCGATGCGCTGAAGTCGAGGTAGCCGCCGGCCTCGATCATCCGACCGGCAGCCACCAGCCGGGCGATCCGGGCCAGGTGCTCGGCCCGGAACAGCGGCCGCAGCGTCCTGGCGTCCGGCCCATAGGTCGCCTCGATGACGAAGACCTGCTCAACGGAGATGCCCGCCGGGACCGAGTCCCCGACGGTGCCCGGCGGTTCGAACGGCAGGAACGTCCCGTCGTCGGCTCTCGGGATCGGGACGGCCCGAAGGATGGCCGCCGGGGCGATCGGACCGTAGACGTGCGGATAGAACATCGGCGCGTCGTCGTAGCGCCACGGGGAGCCGGTCGCGTCGAGGTCGACGGTCAGGACGAGGAACGGCCGCGGGTCGTCGCGATAATGGCGGTTGGCGGTCGCGACCATCGCCGAGGGGCCGTCGGTGCAGTGGATGAAGCCCTCCGCCGCGAGACTCGGCGCGGCGTATGGCGCCTCTGGGTCGCGGGAAGCCCAAGTCTCGGCCGGCACGAGGTGGAACGTGGGGCGCACGACAGCCCGTGCTAGGCCGGGTCGAGCCGACCGACCGCTCGCCAGCGCCGGTCGAGCGCCACGTGGATGACCGTCGGGGCCTCGGCCGCAAGTGCCTCGCGCAGGGCCGGCTCGAAGCCGGCATCGTCGTCGACCCGCACACCGCGGGCGCCCAACGCCCGGGCGATCGCGGCGAAGTCGACCGGTCCGAGCTCGGTCGCCGCCCCGACGCCCGGTCCCGCGCGCCTCCTGCTCGACCCGGATCGTGCCGTAGCGAGCGTTGTCGAACACGATCGCGATCGGTCGGGCGCCCTCGCGGACGGCGGTCTCGAGCTCGCTCATCGTCATCGCGAAGCCGCCGTCACCGGCCAGTGCCACGACCGGCCGGCCCGGATGCTCGATCGACGCCGCGATCGCCGCCGGCAGGCCGTAGCCCATGGCTCCGGACGTCGGCCCGAGCAGGGTGCCCGGTCGCCGGAACCGGTAGCCGCGGGCGGCCCAGCCCGCGAAGTTGCCGGCGTCGGTCGTCACGATCGTCTGGGGCGGCAGGAGCTCGTTGAGCGTCGCGATCACCCGACCCGGATGGACGCCGGGACCGTCCCACGGGAGGTCGTCGACGGCGCTCGCCGCCTCGTAGGCCGCGCGATCGGACTCGTTGGCCATCCGCCGAGCCTCGAACGACGTCGCATCGAGGACGCCGGAGGACACCCGCCGGCGGGCCACCCGCAGGAACGTCCGGGCGTCGGCGCTCACCGCGAGGTCGGGCGCGGCGAGACCCGCGTGCGCGGTTCGCGGCTCGAGATCGACGTGGGCCCACCGAACACCCGGGGCGGGCACCTGGTAGCCAAACGACCCGAACTCGCCGAGCCGGCAACCCAGCACGACGAGCGCATCGGCCGTCGCGAGCCGCTCACTCACCGTTGACGCCGCAGCGAGGCCGGTCATCCCGAGATAGAGCCGGTGATCGTTCGGGAAGACGTCCCCGCGACGCCACGAGGCGATCACCGGAACCTCGAGGATCTCGACCAATCGGATGAGATCGGCAGTGCCGCGCGAGCGGAGCACGCCGGCCCCCGCCAGGATGACCGGGCGGTGGGCGCAGGCCAGGAGCTGGAGGACCGCCCGAACGTCGTCGGGCTCCGGCTCGACCCTCGTCGGGCGGAACGGCTGGGCTTCGCCCGACATCCCAGGCACGAGCTCGTCGAGGACGTCCTCCGGGATCGTGACCAGCACCGGGCCGGGACGCCCGGCGACGGCATGGCGAACGGCCTCACCGATGAGCGCCTCGGCCCGGGCGGCGCTGTCGATCTCGACCGCCCACTTCGCCAGCCGGCCGACCGATCCGACGATGTCCGCCTCCTGGAACGCCTCGCGCCCACGGACCGACCGGTGAACGCCACCGACGATCGCGAACATCGGGCTCGAGTCGGCGCGGGCGGTGTGGATCCCGATCGCCAGGTTGGCCGCACCGACGGCTCGGGTCGCGAGGGCCACGGCCGGTCGTCCGGTGAGCTGGCCATGCGCCTCGGCCATGAACGCGGCCCCGCCCTCGTGGCGGGTCGCGACGACCCGGATGCCGGCCTCCGGCAGGGCGTCGAGCAGGCCGAGGAAGCTCTCGCCGGGCACGGTGAAGGCGATCGTCACGCCGGCCGCGTGGAGCGCATCGGCGATGAGCCGACCGACGGTCCGGGGCTCGACGGGGACTGGCGGCGCTGCCTCGACGGGCGGTGAATCGACCGACGATGCGGGGTCGGAGTCGACGGACGTGGCAGGCGCTGCGACCACGGCCTCCGGCTCGCCGAGCGCAGCCTCAGGCTCCACGGGCGCGGCCTCGGACTCGCGGATGTCGGCCTCGGACCCTGCGACAACGGCCTCAGGCTCCACGGCGGCTGTCTCGGGCTCCGGGTCGGGCACCAGCTCGACGGCAGCCGTCAGCTCGGCTTCGAGAGTCGGCTCGATCGTGTCGGTCATCGTCTCGGTCGGATCCCCCTCCCCCGTCGACAGTCCAGGCACGCTAACGATAGTTCTCGAACTGGAGCGGGACGACCTCGTCGAGGCCGCGCAGGCGGGCGATGACCCGCTGCAAGTCGTCCTTGCTCTTGCCCGATACGCGGACGGCATCGCCCTGGATCTGCGACTTGACCTTCGGGAACTCGTCCCGGATGAGCTTGGTGATCTTCTTCGCGACGTCCTCGGGCAGACCACGCCGGAGCTTGACCTCCTGGCGGACCTTGTTCCCACCGGCCGGCTCGACTTTGCCCCAATCGAAGATCTTGAGCGACAGGCTGCGCCGGATCGCCTTCGACTCGATCAGGTCCTTGACCACGCCGGCGTGGAACTCGTCGTCGGTCGTGACGACCAGCTCGCCCTTGCCGTGCTCGATGTCGATGTGGGCGCTCTTGAGGTCGTAGCGCTGGGCGGCTTCGCGTCGAACCTGGTCGAGCGCGTTGCGGAGCTCCTGCTCGTCGAAGTCGCTCACCACGTCGAACGAGACGTCGCCGGCCATCGGCCCTCCTGCGCGCTGCGGTTCGGGGACGAACATGGTACCGCGCCGCCTCCGATACCATCGCAAGCATGCGAGTGACCTTTCTCGGCCAGGCCGGGCTCTATCTCGAGACGCGCGCCGGCAGCATCCTGTGCGATCCGTGGTTCAGTCCGGCCTACTTCGGGTCGTGGTTCCCGTTCCCGGCCAACGACGGGATCGAACCGCGGTCGATCGGCAGCCCCGACTACCTGTACGTCAGCCATCTCCATCACGACCACTTCGATCCCGCCTGGCTGAGCGCCAACTGCTCGAAGGACGCGACCGTCATCCTGCCCGACTACCCGGTCGACGACCTCCGCCACGAGCTCCACGAGCTCGGCTTCCGGCGCTTCATCGAGACCGCCGACTGCGAGCCGTTCGAGCTCGACGGCGGTCTCCGGATCATGGTCATGGCCCTCGACGCGCCGACCGACGGACCGCTCGGCGACTCGGCCCTCCTGATCGACGACGGCGAGGTCCGGGTCCTCAACATGAACGACTCGCGGCCGACCGACCCCGACAAGCTCCTCGCCTTCGGGGCGCTCGATCTGCTCTTCCTCCAGTTCTCCGGCGCGATCTGGTACCCGATGGTGTACGAGTTCCCGCCGAAGGCGAAGGTCACCCTCGGCCATAAGAAGCGGGTCGTCCAGCTGGCCCGGACCCAGCGCTACATCGAGATCCTCGACCCGACGTTCGTGGTGCCGAGCGCCGGGCCGCCGTGCTTCCTCGACGACGACCTGTTCGAGCAGAACGACCTCCGCCGTGACCCCGCCAACATCTTCCCGGACCAGACGGTCTTCCTCGACCACCTCGCCGAGGTAGGGATCGGCGGCGGTCGGCTGATGCTGCCCGGAACGCACGGCGACCTGCGACCGGGCTCGTTCGATGTCGCCCACCCGCTGCCCGACGACGAGGTCCGCCTGATCTTCGAGGAACGCGAGCGCTACCTCCGCGGCTACCAGGCCCGGATGCGACCGCTGCTCGATGCCGAGCACGAGCGCTGGCGAGGCGACCCGGACGCCGAGCCGCTCGACCTCCTGGCCGAGCTCAAGGCGTGGTTGGAGCCGCTGATGGGCTTCGGCGAGCTGATCTGCTCGGGGATCGGAGCCGCCTGTCCTGCTCGACCTGACCGGCGACCGCCCGGAGCCCGAAGGGATCGTCCTCGACTTCGTCGACCAGAAAGTCCGTGGCTGGGACGGCGAGGAGGCCTGCCGCTACGTCTTCCGGATCGATCGACGGCTGATCGAGGTGCTCGTCCGCGACCACGAGGTCGACTGGGTCAACTCGCTGTTCCTGTCGATGCGCTTCAGCGCCGCCCGGAAGGGGCCGTACAACGACTATATCTACACCTGGTTCAAGTGCCTCGACCTCGAGCGGCTCCAGTACGCCGAGGGGTTCTACGCCGAGAAGGCCAAGGGCGAGGGCTCGTTCGTCATCGACGGCTGGGAGGTCCAGCGCCGCTGCCCGCACATGAAGGCGGATTTGAACCGGTTCGCGTCGATCGAGGACGGCGTCCTGACCTGCTCGCTCCACGGCTGGCAGTACGAGCTCGAGACCGGCCGCTGCCTGACCGCCGACGGGCACGAGATCAGCGCCCGGAAGCTGACCGAGGACGAGCTCGCGGCCCTGGTCGCGGCGGCCGAGGCCGGGGGCGCCGTGCTGGCCGGCGCGGCTGACTGAGCGAGGCGACCGGCCGGTCGGACGGTTCCCCGGGCGGGTTCAGCCCTGGCGGAGACCGAGCGTGTTCCCGTCCGGATCCTTGAACCAGGCGCCGCGCGCCGGCCCGATCTGGGCGATGTGCCCGGTCGTCCTGAGCGGGCCGTCGTCGTAGTCGAGAAAGGTCACGCCCCGCGCCTCGAGGTCGGCGACGGCGACTTCGATGTCGTTGACCTCGAAGTGGGCCAGCGTGTGCTCCGTGACGATCCCGGGCCGCCTGAACGTCGAGAGCTCGCTGCGATCCCCGCAGCGGAAGCGGACCGAGGCAGGGTTCTCCCAGAGAACGGTCAGTCCCAGCGTTCCGCCGTAGAACGTCTTCGCCCGTTCCAGATCGCTGACTGGCAGGGTCGTCACAACCATCGTCGCACCGAGCATCACGCGCGCCTCCGTCATGTGCCGCTTCGCCAGCCCATGTCCCCTGCCAGGAACTATCCGCCGCCGGCTGCAGCGGAGTCAATCAGCTACGACGAGCACCCGCGATCAGGGGGTCAGCACGACCGGAACGGGGCGTCCCTCCTTGACCTCGAGCAGCGCCCGATCGCCGAGCGGGGCAGCCAGCTCGACGGTGGCCGTGCGGGTGGCACCGACGAGCGAACAGGCCTCGCCGAACGCATGCGGGTGCTCGGTCACGATGACGACCGCGGCCGTCGCGGACTCGACCGCCTCGGCGGTGTAGTCGGCTCCGCACGGCTTGTCGCCGGCGTCCGGCGTTCCGGTGAACGTGACCGTAAGTTGCCGTCCTCCGGCCTTGCCCGTCGCCGATTCGATCGAGATGCCCACCGGAGCGTCGTTGGGATCCCATGGCGGCGGCTCCACCACGGTGCGGGCGGCAATGGCGACTCGAGTCACCCGGACCTCACTGCCCTGGACCGTGAACTCCCAGACTGGCACCATGGCCGGCCCGCGGGTCGTCTCGATCGGGCCGGACGTCAGACGGGCCCCGGTGATCCGCAGGGGCACGCAGTCGGAACAGGCCTTCTCCCCGTCCGACTTCACCTGGGACAAGGCGGCGTCGGCGGAGACGAGCGGCACCGTCTGGGTCGTTCCGTCCTGCCATCGAAGCTCGCCATCCGGCGGAACGTCGGCAGGCAGGCCGATCGCGGCCTCGACCATGCCGGACATCAGCGCGACCTTGTTGTTCTCGCCGACACTCTCCTCCCAGTCCCCGACCTGGCCGGTCAGCTCCCCGGTCGGGACGAACGTGCCCGGGCCGCCCGAGGCGACGGCGGCGGCCCAACGCTCGAGCGCGCCCTTGGCCTGTTCGTGAAGCCTGGCGATGCTGGGGTCCGGCGGAGGCGCCAGGCCCACGCCGACGCATCCCGCCAGGAGTGCGACCAGCGCGATCGACGCGGCGACGGGTGTTCGTCCGAATCGAGGAGTCACAGCGGCTTCTCCCAGACCGAGATGTCCTTCCCGCTGACGCTCGTGAGCTGCTCCCGGTTCCACCGCTCCAGCGCTCGTGCAGCGTCATCCCAGCCGCTCCTGTCGCTGGTCAGGTGGCCGCGGTTCCCGGATTACCGGCCAGATAGTCCTCGATGGTCTCGCTCAGGTCGTGCGCTCGAGGCGAGTCCGCGTTCAGGAGCGCCCCGGTCTGGATGAGCTCGAGGACGCGGCGGGGGTCGTGCAACTCGTCGATGAGATCCAATCCGGCAGACAGCACGACCGTCGTCAGGTTGCGCAGGTTCTCGTCCAGGTTCGATCCGTCATCTCGGATGTACCAGATCTCGGGGACATCATGTGTGGCGTGGCTGACGAGCCTGCTCAGGGCTTCGCGGTGCAGTCGGAATGAGGGCAGCATTCGCCGGTCGCGGGGCTCACTGAACGGGCGGAACCAGGGCTGCGCGATGGTCTTGCTCAGCGGACGCCTGAACGGATCGCAATCCCAGTAATGCGGACGGAGGCGCCCGTCGCGAACCGGGACTCGCTCCGTGCGCGGCAGGAAGCGCGGATAGACGGCGACGTACACGGACAGGGACAACGACGGACAGCCGATCGCCTCCGCGGATTGGCCGACGGCTTGCAGCTCCACCACATCGATGTCCTCGCCCAAATAGCGCCACGCAACCCGCTCCGTTCTGGCGCTGAACCCGTGCGCCTTGAGGGCCGGCCACAGCGTCGCGCGGAGGCCGCAATTCAGGTCCTTCGCGTCGATCGCCATGGGTCGGGACTCAGCCTCAGTCGTTCATGGCGGACAATGGGCCAGGTCGGACCAACCGGCAAAACCGACGTGGAGGATCGCGCGAGCTCGATGGATCGAGACGATCCCGCCTACCCGGGCCAACGTGACTACACCGGGACCATCCTCAGGCTGTACGACCCATGGGTCCTCGGCTTCTCCGCCAGGTTCATCTGGCGCTGCCCAACTCCTCGACTGGTCGAGGGATACCGGCAGCACATCCACGATCGACACCTCGACGTGGGTCCGGGCACCGGCTACTTCATCGAGCGAGCCGGGCTTCCCGAGCGCAGCCGGGTGACGATCCTCGACCCGAACCCGAACGTCCTCGCCCACGTCTCTCGACGCCTGCGCCGCCTGGACGTCACGGCGGTCGAGGCCGACGTCCTCAAGCCGCTGCCGGTCGATGGACCGTTCGACTCAGCCGCGCTCCACCTGGTGATCCACTGCCTGCCCGGACCGCTTTCGCGCAAGGCCGCGGCCGTCGCCAATGTCGCCGCCGTCCTCGCGCCGACGGGCGTGCTCTTCGGCGCATCGGTTCTCGGAGACTCCGGACCGCACACGTGGGCGGCGCGCCGGATGCTCGACGTGTTCAACGGGCAGGGTGGCTTCGACAACCGCGGCGACACCGAGGAGGGGCTCCGCGAGATCCTGGCGGCCTCCTTCGATCACGTCGAGCTCGAGACCGTCGGCTCGATCGCGATCTTCGCGGCGACCAGTCCGAGGGTGCACGCTTCTTCGTAGCCTGCTCTCGGCGCGGCTTGAAGATGCTGACTAGCGCAGGGCGTCAATCGACGCGGTCGCCACGATGCCTTGGACGCTGCGCGCCAGCTCTGGGTCCAGGGTGACGAACGCGTCTGCCTGGAGCTGAGTGAGAGCAAGGTACTCGGCGTCGTACGTCGAGGCCCACCCCAGCCGGTCCGCCAGGTCCCAGGCCCGGCGCCGGAGCACGGCGTCGCCCAGGAGCCTGATCGGCATCCGCCCGATCCGGGCGAGCCGGTCGCGCGGCGACATCGGCTGGGATCTCGCCGCGCTGGACCGCCTCGTGCAAAGCCGACAGCGTCTGCGAACGGAGGAGGGTCGGTGCGAGCAGCATCGTGCGCCTCAGCGACCTCGACCCCCGCGCTCGCCACGGTGGAGGACGGCGCTCGCGTCGACGACGAACCTGGTCATCGGGTACCTCCGATCGGGTCTTGGGGCGTCACAGCGCAACCGTCGGCCACGCGGCATACCCTACTCCAGGGCTCCGTGATCGCCTCGTCGCCTGCGGAGCGGATCTAGGTGGACGACGTCAACCCGGATGACGGTGACGCCTGCGTCGCGTCTCGAGCCTCGAGGGCCTCCACCAGGCGCTCCGCGATGACCGTCGAGCGGCCGCCGCCCATGACCAGGACGACGTCGCCGGACTCGACGAGCGGGGCGAGCGCGTCGGCCGTGGCCTCGGCCGAGCCCGGGGCGAGCGCGGGCGTGCCGCGCGCCTCGACGGCGGCCGCGAGATCGGCCGCGGAGACGATCGTCGTGTCGGGGTCGCGGACCGCGAAGATGTCGGCGATCGCCACCCGATCCGCCCGGGCCAGGACGTCGGCGAACGGCTCGAGCATCGCGGCGGTCCGGTGGTAGGTGAGCGGCTCGTAGACGGCCCAGATCCGGCGGCCCGGGTAGCGCAGGCCCACTGCGTCCAGGGTCGCCGCGATCGCCGTCGGGTGGTGGCCGTAGTCGTCGAGCACGACGACCCCGCCGACGTCGCCCTTGACCTCGAACCGGCGACCGACCCCGGCGAAGGTGCGGAGCCCGTTGAGGATCGCCTCCGGGTCGGCGCCATAGGCGAGCGCGCCGCCGGCCGCGCCGAGCGCGTCGTCGGCGTTGTGCCGCCCGACGAGTCGGAGATGGGCGGCCTCGCCATCGTGACCGGGGATCCCATGGACGATGATCCGGGCCGTGCCGTCCTCGTCGGCCTCGTAGCGCGCCACGAGCGCCTCGGCGGGCCCGAGCACCGTCCGAATGCGGTGCGGAGCTCCAGCAGTCGCCGTCGAGCAGCCTCCGCATCGCCCACGATCACGGCGAACGCCGAGCAGCCGGCCCGGCCAGTCCGCGAGCCGCGGCAGGAGCTCGGCAACTCCGGCGTCGCCCGCGTTCGCGACGAGCGTCGGCGGAGCCACTCCCCCGTCGCCCGGGACCGAGCCGCGGAACCGGCGGATCCAGCCCTCGAACGCCGCCTCGACGTCGTCGCGCGTCGCGAACACGTCCGGGTGATCCCAGTCGGCGTTGAGCAGGACCCCGACGTCCGGCCGGTACGGGTCGAAGTTGCCCGCGTACTCGTCGGCCTCGACGACCGTCGGCCTCCCCTCCCCGAGCCGGACGACCGACGCGCTCGGCCGCCGGTCAGCTCGGCGGGCAGGATGCGCCCCGACGAACGCCGACGGGTCGAGCCCGGCCCGGACGAGCAGGTGGACGAGCCAGCCGGTCGTCGTCGACTTGCCGTGCGTTCCGGCGACCGCCAGGAGGTCTCCGCCGCGGGTCGCGATCGCGTCGGCGATGAGCTGCTGGCAGCTGACCGCCGGGATCCCGGCCGCGTGGGCTGCTCGGAGCTCCGGGTGGTCCGGGTCGACCGACGGTCAGCGCCTTCGACACCGCGATCCGGTCGACCACGGCGCGTCCGCCCGCGTCGACGACGTGGGCCAGGTCGTGCTGCCACGCGATCGGGATCTCGGCGGCCTCGACCGCGTCGCTGTAGCGGGTCGGCTCCCCGGCGTCGCAGCCGCTGACGGTCGCGCCCGGCCGCGGCGGCCAGGAGGAGCGACGCCGAGGCGGCCGAGCCCGCCGCGCCGACGACGTGGATCCGCTCACCCGGTGGCGATCGGCGCGGCGGGCGGGCCGGGTCGAGGCCGCGGGCGATGTCGTCGACGCTGCGCGTCACCGATCGGCCGGGGCGGTCATCGAGGGCCCGCGGCGCGCGGGCTGGACGCGCCTCCGCGGCCGCGCCGAGCAGCATCTCGAGCGCCGCGACGGCGCTGACGCGCTTGTTCGCCGCCCGATCGCCCGGCCAGGCGAAGCGGCGAACGTCGACGCCGGCCGGCCCGGCCAGGCCGAGGTAGGTCAGACCGACCGGCTTGGCGTCGTGCCGCCGTCCGGGCCGGCGATCCCGGTCACCGACACGGCAAACGTCGCGCCGAGCCGCTCGCGCGCGCCAACGGCCATCGCCCGGGCGACGTGCGCGCTGACCGCGCCGTGGGCGGCGATCAGCTCGGCCGGCACGCCGAGCTGGGCCGTCTTGACCGCGTCGGCGTAGGCGACGATCCCGCCGAGGACGTAGCCGCTCGAGCCGGGAACGTCGGTCAGCGCGTCGGCGACGAGGCCGCCGGTGCACGACTCGGCCGTGACCACGGTCCAGCCGGCGGCGATGCAGCGGGCCTGGAGCCGCTCGGCGAGCGCGCTGGAGGTCGGCACTCGGCTGGTCGTCCAACGGTTGGCCGTCCATCGGTCAGCGGGCCTCAGCGGTGGTTCGTCTGCTCGGGCTGAGCCGGCGGGCGCGAAGAGCCACGTCTCCGGGATCCCGGACCGCCCAAGCTTGCCGATCGCCGTGCCGTTCAGCGTGAAGTAGGTCACCCCGGAGGATCCGGTGAACACCTCAACCGAGTCGTTGCCGCGGAACGTCATGGTCTTGCCGTCCTTGAACAGCTTGCCGGCACCGACCCGCGGGTCGAGCTCGCCGTCGACCCAGATCTTCATCCAGGCGTTACCGCCCTTGACGCTGACGACGAGATTGACGCCCTTATAGCGGACGGTGACGTTGCGGGTGAGCGAGGTCGTCTTACCCTCGGGGCTCGCCGCCGTGATCGTGAGGGTCCAGCTTCCGGCGGTCAGCTCGACCGGGATGTTGAACGTGCCGTCGTCGCCGATGTCGGCGGTCTGCGGCGCAGGCGGAGCCGGGGTCGGGGCCGGCTTTGTCGCCGGTGCCGCGTCTCGCCGCCCGTGTACGCGGCGCTGACGGTCACGGTCTTGGCGTTGGCGGTCGTGCCCTGGACGGGGATCGCGCCGTTCTCGAACGTCGCGCCCTCGCCGGGCTGGTCGACCGTCAGCGTCGGGGCGAGGACCTCCGGGAACGGCACCGTGATGAAGATGTCGACCGGGCGTTCGGCCCGTTTCGACGTCTGCGGGTCGACGGCGGTCACGCTGAACTGGTTCTTGCCCCGGCGGAGCTCGACCTCGGCTCGACCAGGTACCGCTGGCGGACGCGGTGGTCAGGACCGGCTGCTGCCGGCCGGCGACGGTGATCGAGACGGTGGCGCCGGGCACCGATGTCCCGCGCAGCGTGTACGAGGTCGCCGATCTCGTCGACGGTCGAGACCGCGGTCGTCGGGATCGGTGACCGCGATGTCAGGCGGCCGCGAGAAGCGGACGAGCTGGAGGACGATGTAGCCGGCGAACAGGACGATCGACGACCATGAGCGCAGCCGCCACGAGGAGCCCGACCGAGAACGTGAACCCCTGGCGCGGCGCGGACAGGGGCCGGGGGACGTTGATCGCCGGCTCGCTCTGGGCGCCGCCGTCGCCGCGTTCGCGGCGCCACTGGTCGAGGATCTCGTCCGGGTCGAGCCCGAGGTAGAGCGCGTAGTTGCGCAGGAAGCCCTTCGTGTAGACGGCCCCGGGCAGCTCGCGGTAGTCGCCGCGCTCGAGCGCGCCGAGGTAGCGGGCGCGGATCTTCGTGTCCCGCTCGGCTCGATAGAGATCGACGCCCTTGGCCTCGCGGGCGGACAGCAGGCGCTCGGGCAGCATCGGCTGGGGCTCGGCCGTGATCGTGGATCGGCCGCGATTGCCAGCGCGGCCGTCGGCGCTCCGGTGGCGAGCCTCATCTCGGGTCGTCATGTCGTGAAGGTGAGTCCTGATCGTGGAGGCGAACCGTGCGCGGCTCGGGTCGTCGGCGCCAAGGATACCCTCTCGCGTCGAACGGCCCCGCTGGGCCGCCGGTCAGTCGCCTGGATCGTCGATGTCGGCGTGGCTGCGGAGCCAATTGTCGGGTCCGTAGACGATCCGCGGCGAAGCCGGGTTGCGGAGGTCCTGGGGGCCGATGATCCCGTAGCGTTCGAGCTCGTCCATCAGCCGGCTGGCCCGCGAGAAGCCGACCTTGAGCTTGGTCTGGAGCATCGACGTGCTCGCCTTCTGGTTCGTCGTCACGAGCTCGGCGGCGCGGACGAGCAGGTCGTCCTCGGCCATCTTGGCCAGCCAGCTGAACTGGCCGCCGTTCGCGCCGTCGTCGCCGTCGACGAAGTCGAGCAGCGCCTCGTCGTAGTACGGCTCGGGCGACTGCCGCCGCCAGTGGTCGACCACCGCGCTGACCTCCCGGTCGCTGACGAACACGCCCTGCATCCTGACCGGCCGGGGCAGATCGACCGGCTGGTAGAGCATGTCGCCGCGCCCCAGGAGGTCCTCGGCGCCCGGCTGGTCGAGGACCGTCCGGCTGTCGACGTTCGACGACATCGCGAACGCGATCCGGCTCGGGACGTTGGCCTTGATCAGGCCGGTCACGACGTTGACGCTCGGGCGCTGGGTGGCGAGGACGAGGTGGATCCCGACCGCGCGCGCCTTCTGGGCGATCTTGACAACCGGGTCCTCGACCTTCCGGCCTTCGCGCATGATCAGGTCGGCCAGCTCGTCGATGATCAGGACGACGAACGGCAGGCGCTCGTCGGGATCGACCTTGTCGTTGTAGGCGCCGATGTTCCGGACGCTGTTCGATGCGAGCAGCTTGTAGCGCTCCTCCATCTCGTGGACGGCCCAGTTGAGGGCCGCCTTCGCTTCGTGGGGCTCGACGATCACGTGCTGGAGGAGATGCGGCAGCCCGTCGTACGGCGCGAGCTCGACCCGCTTGAGGTCGACCAGGATCAGCCGAACCTCGTCCGGTCGGGCGTGCATCAGGAGGCTCGTGATCAGGGCGTTGACGCAGACGCTCTTGCCCGACCCGGTCGCGCCGGCGATCAGCAGGTGGGGCATCTTCGCCAGGTCGACCGCGTATGCCTTGCCCGACACGTCGCGACCGAGGGCGAACGTGAGCCGGCTCGTGGCCGACAGCATCTGGGTGTCGTCGACGAGCGTCCGGAAGTCGACGGTCTCGCTCTTCACGTTGGGGATCTCGATCCCGACGGTGTCCTTGCCCGGGATCGGCGCCTCGATCCGGATCGAGCGGGCCATGAGCGCCATCGCCAGGTCGTCGGCGAGGCCCTCGATCCGGGAGATCTTGACCCGGGCGTCCGGCCGCACCTCGTACTGGGTGACGACCGGGCCGCTGTTGACCGCCACGACCTTGGCCTCGATCCCGAAGCTGCGCAGCTTCTTCTCGATGTCGGCCGAGTTCTCCTCGTGATCCATCTGGCCACCGTGGGTCGACCTCGCCTGGATCTCGAGGAGCGACGCCGACGGGAGCTCCCAGTTGATCTCGCGCACGTCGCCGATCGGCTCGACGACGGCGATCTCTTCCGGGCGCCTCGACGCGCGGGCCAGGCCGCCGGCTCCGACCCCGACCGAGACCCCGACGCCAACGCCGAGCCCGACCGGCTCGAGCGCTCCGCCCAGCCCGGGGCCCTGACCGGGGCGGGCCGGCGAGCCCAGGCCACTCCCACCGTCTCGCGGCGGGCCGTCCTGACCGGACCAGATCGTCTGGCTCATCGGGACCGGGCTCGGGGCCCGGTTGCTCGGTCTGGCGTCATCCTCGGCCTCCGGCCCGATCGCCCTGGCCGGCCGATCGCTGACCGGGCCGGCGTTCGGGCGGGCGGTCGCCGACGCGCGGGTCGCGCCAGCCGGAGCCGGGTCGATGTCGGCCGGCGCCACGAGCGAGTCGCCAACGGCCTTCGCGCCCCGCCCCAGCTGGGCCAGGACGGTCGGCAGCGACCGGTCGATCGCGACGAGGATCCCGCCGATCAGCCCGCCGAGGAGCAGGATGAAGGCGGCCGGGCGCGGGATGAGACCCGCCTTCGTCCCGGTCCCCACGAAGAACGTCTCGATGCCCCGGCCGATCCGGCCGCCGGTGAAGCCGAAGACATTGGTCAGCTCGATCAGCCCGAGCAGGCAGATGTAGGCGAACGCCGCTCCGATCAGCGCCACGCCCCAGCGAGCACCGACGCCCTTTGCCTGCTGGACGTAGATCCCGGCGACGATCAGCAGAGGCGGCAGCCACCAGCGGCCGGTGCCGAGCCACGGCGCGACCGCATTGCGCCACCAGTCGGTGAGCCGGCCCTCGCCGGGCAGGGTCAGGGCGACCAGGGTGATCACCCCGACAACGAGGATCGCGATCCCGACGAGCGAGCGGGCGACGTCCGGGCTGATCTGCGGCCCGCTCGAGCTCCGGCTCGCGGTCGTCGGCCGTTTCCGGGTCGTGCCGGTCGAGCGGCCGGTGGCCCGGCGGGGGCTGGCGGTGCGACGGCGGGTGGCCATCGCTAGACCTCGACCACCACAGGGAAGACCATCGGCCGTCGCTTCGTCTGCTCGTAGAGGTAGCGCGACACGCCGTCCTTGATCTGGCTCTTGAGCAGCGCGATCTCGCTGATGTGGTCGCCCGGGTTCTCGATCGACGTGATGATCCGGGCGATTGCCCCGTCCATCATCGGATCCTGTTCGTTGAGGTGGACGAAGCCGCGGGTGATGACCTCGGGGCGGCCGATGATCGTGCCGGTCTGCTTGTCGACGGTCACGACGATCATGAACATGCCGTCGTTGGCGAGCGCCTTCCGGTCGCGCAGGACGACATCGCCCACCTCGCCGACCGACAGGCCGTCGACGAAGACGTAGCCGGCCGAGACCGGGCTGCCGCGCCGGGCGGAGCCATCCTCGAGGATCTCGATCGGCGTCCCGTTCTCGATGATGAACACGTTCTCGGGCAGGACCCCGGTCTCGATGGCCAGGCGCCCGTGCTGGACCTGCATCCGGAACTCGCCGTGGATCGGGATGAAGTGGCGCGGCTTGGTGAGCCCGAGCATCAGCTTGAGCTCTTCCTGGCTCGCATGGCCGGAGACGTGGGCGCGCTTGATCGTGTGATAGAAGACGTTGGCGCCGGCCTTGAACAGGTTGTCGATCGTCCGGCTGACGTACTCCTCGTTGCCCGGGATCGGGCTGGCACTGACGATCACCGTGTCGCCGGGCTGGATCTCGACGAAGCGGTGGTCGCGGTTGGCCATCCGGGCCAGGCCGGCCATCGGTTCGCCCTGGGCGCCGGTCGTGCAGATCACGAGCTTGTCGGCCGGGACCTCGTTGATCTTGTCCTTGGCGACGATGGCGCCGGGGGCGTACTTGAGATAGCCGAGGTCGCTCGCGATCCGGAAGTTCTGCTCCATCGAGCGGCCGATGACCGCGGTCTTGCGATCGAACGAGGCGGCCGCATCGAGAACCTGCTGGATCCGGGCGATGTTGCTCGCGAAGGTGGCCACGATGACCCGGCCGTCGAGCGGCTCCATGATCTCGCGGAACGCCTCGCCGACCGTCCGCTCCGACGGCGTGTAGCCGGGGTTCTCGGCTCGGGTCGAGTCGGACAGGAGCGCGATGACGCCCTCCTCGCCGAGCTTGGCGAGGATGTGGAAGTCGGACAGCTTGCCGTCGACCGGGGTGTGGTCGAACTTGAAGTCGCCGGTGTGGACGACGACCCCGACCGGGGTCCGCAGGGCGATCCCCATCGCGTCGGGGATCGAGTGGCCGATCCGGAACGGGACGACCGTGAACGGCCCGATCGGGATCTCGTCGCCCGGCTCGAGCGACAGGAGCGGATTGTTGTGGAGCTTGTGCTCCTTGACCTTGTTGCCGAGCAGGCCGCGGGCGAGCGTCGAGGCGTAGACGGGCACGCCGGGGAACTCGGGCAGGACGTACGGCAGGCCGCCGACGTGGTCCTCGTGGGCGTGAGTGATGAGGAACGCCCGGACGTTGGCGCGGTGCTCCTTGAGGTAGGTGACGTCCGGCACGACGAGGTCGATCCCGAACATCTCCTCGTCCGGGAACATCAGCCCGCAGTCGATGACGACGATGTCGTCGCCGTACTCGAAGACGTACATGTTCTTGCCGATCTCGCCCACCCCGCCGAGCGGGATGATCCGGAGCGGCTGGTTCGATGAGGTCATGGTGTCCGTTTCGGTTAGGGCTTCAGAAGAGGGTCAGCTGGTCGGCGTCCGGCTCCGACGGCTGGCCAGAAGGCATGAACAGTGCGGCTGGATCCTGGACCTGGGCGACCTCGGCCGGCGGGACGTCCCAGCTGGGTTCGTCACCGCTTCGACGCTGAGCACGACCTCCGCGGCCCCGGCAGCCGGTGAGGGCCGCTCGAGCTCGGCGGGTAGCGGCTCGTCCGCAGCCTGCTCGCGCCGGGCCCGCGCCGCGAGGAGCGTCGAGGGCAGCCCGGCGATGTCCGTCTCGAGCGTGGCCCGGTTCGAGCCGTCGTAGAGCGCGGCGGCCGGGTGGTACATCGCGAACACGAGCGCGTCGCGGGCGCCGGTCGCCGGATCGGCCGGACGCGAGGTGCCGTGGACTGGCCGATCCGCTCACCGGGCATGAACACGCCGATCGAGTGCTGGCCCAGCGGTCACGACGACGGCCGGGTCGAGCACCTCGAGCTGGCGGCGCAGGAACGGCGCGCAGGCGGCGATCTCGTCGGGCTCGGGGTCGCGGTTGCCGGGTGGCCGGCACTTCACGACGTTCGTGATGAAGACGTCGTCGCGCCGCCAGCCGACCGACTCGATGAGCTCGGTCAGCAGCCGGCCGGAGCGCGCCCACGAACGGCCGGCCCGGCCTGGTTCTCGTCGCGGCCCGGGCCCTCGCCGACGAACACGACCTCGGTGTCCGGGATTGCCCTCCCCCGGCACCGTCCTGGCGCGCTGTTCGTGAAGGCGGCAGCGGGTGCAGCTCGCGGATCTCGGCCGCGATAGCCTCGAGCGCGGCGCCGCGCTCCGGGTCGGTCGACACCGCGCTCCCGACGGCGGCCCGGGCGGCCGCGGGCCGGACCCAGCCGCCGCGCGGACGAGGATCTCGGCGATCTCGACGGCGTTCGTCGCGGCGCCCTTGCGCAGGTTGTCGCTGACGACCCAGAACGCCAGGCCACGACCGTCGGCGATCGGACGGGTCGCTGGCGGACCCGCCCGACGAAGATCTCGTCGTGGCCGGCGGCGTCGATCGCGAGTGGGTAGACGTGGTCGGCCGGGATCGTCCTGGACGACGACCCCGGGGACGGCCGCGAACAGGCTCGCGCGCCCGCTCGGGCGAGATCGGATCGCGGGTCTCGACGTGGACCGCCTCGGAGTGGCTCGTCGAAGACCGGCACGCGAACGGCCGTGCACGAGATCCGCAGGTCCGGCAGGTGCAGGATCTTGCGGCTCTCCGTGACGACCTTCCACTCCTCCTTGGTGTAGCCGTTGTCGAGGAAGACGTCGATCTCGGGCAGCGCGTTGAACGCGATCTGGTGCGGGTAGACCGAGGCGGTCAGGGCCTCGCCGGCGACGTGGGCGCGGACTTGCCCTTCGAGCTCGGCGATCGCCTCGGCGCCCGTGCCCGGACACGCACTGGTAGGTGTCGACGATGACGCGCTCGAGCCCGACGGCGTCGCGCAGCGCCATGAGCACCGGCGCCAGCTGCATCGTCGAGCAGTTCGGGTTGGCGATGATCCCCTCGTGCCGTGCCGCGGTCGTCCGGGTTGACCTGGCTGACGACGAGCGGGACGCCGGGCTCCATCCGCCAGGCGCTCGAGTTGTCGATGACGGTCGCCCCGTGCGCGACGGCCGGCCGGGGCGAGGATCTCGGAGACGCCCCGCCGGCGCGAGAACAGGGCGATGTCGACGCCGTCGAAGGCCTCGGGCGGCGCCTCGACCACGTCGTGGGTGCGTCCCGGCGACCGACACGGTCGAGCCGGCCGATCGGCCCGACGCCAGCAGCCGCAGCTCGCCGAGCGGGAAGGCCCGCTCGCGGAGCACCTGGATCATCGTCCGACCGACGACGCCGGTGGCGCCGACGACCGCCACGGTGAGGGGTCTGGGGGTCATCCCGGGCATGGCTCCGCTACGGTCTGGTCATTCCGGGCACGGCGGGAGTATACCAGCGTGCCGGCGGTCTCCCGCCGGCACGCCCTGGTCGCGGAGTCACGGACGGGCGGTCCCGTCCGGTCGGTCGGTCAGACGGGTTCCTTGGCCAGGTGGCGCTGCATCGCCGCCTTGCGCGAGAGGTTGATCCGGCCCTGGCGGTCGATCTCGGTGACGACGACCATGACCTCGTCGCCGACGGACACGACGTCCTCGACGGTCGGCACGTGGTAGTCGGCGAGCTCGCCGATGCGGACGAGGCCTTCCTTGCCGGGCAGGATCTCGACGAACGCGCCGAAGCCCATGATCCGGGTGACCTTGCCCAGGTAGAGCGAGCCGATCTCGACCTCGCGGGTCAGGCCTCGATCCACTGGATCGCCTTGCGCGCTGTTCTCGCCGGCCACGGCGGCGATCTCGACCGAGCCGTCGTCCTCGACGTTGATCTCGGTGCCGGTCTCCTCCTGGATCTTGCGGATCATCGAGCCACCCTTGCCGATGATGTCGCGGATCTTCTCGGGGTTGATCTTGATCGTGATGATCCGCGGCGCGAAGTCGCTCATCTCGGTGCGGGCCTCGGGCAGGACCTCGGCCATCTTGTCGAGGATCGTCAGGCGGGCCGCGAGGGCCTGCTCGAGGCCGTCGCGGATGATCGCCTCGCTGATGCCCTGGACCTTGATGTCCATCTGCAGCGCGGTGACGCCGTCCCGCGTGCCGGTGACCTTGAAGTCCATGTCGCCGATCGAGTCTTCCTTGCCGAGGATGTCGGTCAGGACGACGAAGCGGCCGTCCGGCTCGGTGATCAGGCCCATCGCGGCGCCGGCGACCGGCGCCTTGATCGGCACGCCGGCGTCCATGAGCGCGAGGGTCGAGCCGCAGGTCGAGGCCATCGAGGTCGAGCCGTTCGAGGTCACGCACTCGCTGACGAGGCGGATGACGTAGGGGAACTCCTCGTGGCTCGGCAGGACCGGCACGAGCGCACGCTCGGCGAGGTGGCCGTGACCGATGTCGCGCCGGCTCGGGCCGCGCATCGGCTTGTTCTCGCCGGTGCAGTACGGCGGGAAGTTGTAGTGGTGGATGTAGCGCTTCTCGGTCTCCGGGCTGATCGTGTCGATCCGCTGGACGTCCGATGACGAACCGAGCGTGGCGACCGTCAGCGCCTGGGTCTCGCCGCGGGTGAACAGGCCCGAGCCGTGCGCGCGCGGCAGCAGGCCGACCTCGACCGAGATCGGGCGGATGTCCGTCAGGCCGCGGCCGTCGATCCGGATGCCCTCGTCGAGGACGAGCTCGGCGGACGGTCTTCTTCTGGATCAGGTTGAACAGGCTCTTGCTGACGCGCGCGTCGCGCCGGGCCGCCTCGAGCAGCGCTGTCGGTGTCGCCGCCGGTGCCGCTTGGCGCGGACGGCGTCGGCGATCGCCTCGTGAAGCTCGGCGATGCGGCCCGGCAGGTCGTTGGCGAACCAGATGCAGCAGCTGCGCGGTCGCCTCGGCGTCGGGCAGCGCGCGGTGGCTCTGGGCGAGCTCGATGCCGAAGAACGCGAGAGGTCGCCGAGCTTGTAGGTCTCGGAGGTCCGGGATAGCCCTCGCGGGCGATCACGAGCGTGTCGAGGTAGCGGCCCTGCTCGAAGCGGGTCCCGTCGCCGAGGGCCTCCTCGAGGAAGCCGAGGTCGAAGCCGACGTTGTGGCCGACGATCAGGCGCGTCGCCGACGAACTTGAGCGGCCTCGCGAGCGGCCTCGGCGGCGGCGGCGCCTTGTCGACGTCCTTGTCGGTGATGCCGTGCATCTGGTTGCCGACGATCGAGCGAGCCGGGGTTGACGAGCGTCGACCAGCGATCGACGATCTTGCCGCCCTTGACCTTGACGGCGGCGATCTCGAGCGAGGTCGGCCATCTTCGGGTCGCGTGCCGGTCGTCTCGACGTCGATCGACGACGAACTCGCGCTTGGCCTCGGCCGCGGCCACGAAGTCGAGGACCGAGCCGGTGCCGGGCTCGAGGTAGGGGATGCGCTTCGGCCTTGCCGACGGCCTCCCGGAGCTCCTCCTGGAGGTCGATCGAGCGGCTGGAGCGCGCGATGGCCGAACAGGATGGCCTCGGCCATCACGTCCTCGGGCAGGAGCTTGGCGCCGGCCTCGACCATCATGATCGCGTCGCGGGTGCCGGCGACGATCAGGTCGAGGTCGGACTCGGCGAGCTGGCTGTGGGTCGGGTTGACGACGAACTCGCCGTCGATCCGGCCGACGCGGACGGCGCCGATCGGGCCGTTGAACGGGATCTCGCTGATCGTGAGGGCCGCCGACGCGGCGATCGTGCCGATGACGTCGGGGTTGTTCTCCTGGTCCGTCGAGAGGACCGTGATCACGAGCTGGACGTCGTCCTTGTAGCCCTCGGGGAAGAGCGGCCGGATCGGCCGGTCGGTCTGGCGGGCGGCCAGGATCGCGTTCTCCGACGGTCGCGCCTCGCGCTTGATGAAGCCGCCCGGGATCTTGCCCGCGGCGTACATCCGCTCCTCGAAGTCGACGGTGAGCGGGAAGAAGTCGAGGCCGGGGCGAGGCTCCGACCGGTTGGCGGTGCCGAGCACCATGGTGTCGCCGTAGCGGACGGTGACGGAGCCGCCGGCGAGCCGGGCGAGCTTGCCGGTCTCGATGGTCAGCGTTCGACCACCGAATTGCGTCTCGAAGGTCTGAGACACGAGGTTCTGTTCCTCCTTGACCGTGGAGGAGGAGCGACCTTGCGGGCGCGTGGCCCGCCGACGAGGAGTCGGACGCGAGAGGACCCCGGGTTGACACCCAGGGTCCGGAGCGGCGATCGCCTAGCGGCGGAGTCCCAGCCGTCCGATGACGGTGCGGTAGCGCGCGTTGTCCTTCTTCATCAGGTAGGCAAGAAGGCGGCGGCGCTGGCCGACGAGCTTGAGGAGGCCGCGGCGCGAATGGTTGTCCTTGGGAAAGCTGCGCAGATGCTCCGTCAGCGCCTTGATCCGCTCGGTCAGGAGCGCGATCTGGACCTCTGGCGAGCCGGTGTCACCGTCTGCGGTGGCATACTCGGCGATGACCTGTTGCTTCTGTTCCCGCGCGAGCGGCACTCGGTCCTCCGAACACGAACTGAGATAGACGTCTACATCTGTGACCGGCGGAGGATAGCAGGGTTGGCCTCCCCCGGCAAACGCCTGCCGAACGCGACACGCACGCGCGGCGTCCGATCGGGCTCCGAGCCAGGCGCCAGGATGAGCCGATCCGGCTCCACGCCGACGATCGATCGCCGACCTGGGGCCACGCTGCCCGAGGTCGTCCAGGCGGGCTCCAGGGTCCCCCGGTAGTCGCCCGCAGGGGGCAGGGCAACCGGGATCGGGAACCGCACGGTCGACCCGAACAGGTCGCCGGTCGCTGCCACCGGCCGGCCGAGGAGACGACGCGCTCCGTCGAGATCGCCGGCCGCGATCGACTCGCGGATCGCCGCGCTGCGGACGGGGTGGCCATCGACGACGAGCGGGGGGACCACCGCGACATCGAAGCCCGCCCGCTGGCCGAGCTCAGCGACCTCGCGGGCGTTCCGCGCCGATCGTGCCCGAACGCCGCATCCGGGGTCATCAGGAAGCCGGCCAGGTCGACCCGGCCCGGATCCGCGCGACGAATTCGTCGTACTCGGTCATTCGCAATGCGACGTCGAAGTGCTGGATCGACCGCGACCGCAACTCCAGCGGCGGCCAGCCGGGCGAGTCGCTCGTCCGGATCGCACAGGAGCGGCGGCGCGGCCCCGACGAGGATCTCGTCCGGATGCGCGTCGAACGTGATCACCGCGGGCCGGGCCGCCCGGGCCTCGGCGGCCTGTCGGAGCCGGCGTGAGCAGGTAGCGATGGCCGCGATGGATGCCGTCGAACACGCCGACGACGACGAACAGACGGCCATCGAGGCGCCGAGACGCTCCAGGCCGACGGTGACGTCCATCGCCGTCCCGGTCGAGCGGTCAGGGGGCGCCGTCGCGACCGCGACGGGCGATGCGGGCCGAGCAGGATCTTGTCCGGCGCGAGGCGGCCGTCGCGGATCCCACCCACGGCCACCGGCCGGCCGCTCCCGTCGACGGCGATCAACCGCTCGTCCGGCGAGGCGACCCGCGGCAGCCCCGCTGCGGGTCGGACGAATGGCCGCGCCCGATCGCCTCGATCTCGGCGTCGCTCAGGACGACGCGCGGGAACCGGTCGAGACCGGTGTCGAGCGGCAGGAGCAGCGCCGCGACCGCGGATGGCTCCTCGGCCGCCGCGGCGCGGATGGCCTCGAGCGGGTGGGCCAGCTCGAGCGTGAACGGGCCGGATGCCGTCCTGGACGAGCGCGCCGAGATATGCCCCGCAACCGGTCGCGAGCCCGAGGTCGCGGGCGAGCGCCCGGACGTACGTCCCGGCCGAGCAGTCGACGTCGACGATCGCGATCGGGCGGTCCGGATCCGTGGCGTCCCACTCGACGAGGTCGAGGCCGATGGATCGTCACCTCGCGCGGCGCGAGCGTCGGGCGTCTCGCCCGCGCGCGCCATGGCGTAGGCCCGCCGGCCGCCGACCTTGATCGCCGAGTACACCGGCGGCTGCTGACTGGATCGGACCGACGAACGCCGCCAGCGCGGCCTCGACGGCCTCCCGCGTCGGGCCGGCGGCCCGGCGACCGGCGTCAGCTCGCCATCGAGGTCGTCGGTCGTCGAGGTGGCTCCGAAGCAGATCGTGGCGCGGTAGCGACTTGTCGTCGCCGAGGTGGTACTCGACGAGGCGGGTCGCCCGCCCGAGGAACAGCGGCAGCACGCCGGAGGCGAACGGATCGAGCGTCCCGCCGTGGCCGACGCGACGGGTGCCGGCGAGCCGCCGGACGAGCGCGACGACGTCGTGCGAGGTCGGGCCGGCCGGCTTGGCCACGACGAGGATCCCGTCCAGGCCGGGGGCATCGCCGCCGGGCGCGGCCCGCCGGCTCATCGGACGACGGCCGCCGCCAGCCGACGCGCCTCCGCGAGGACCGCCTCGCGGGCTGCCTCGAGCGGCAGCTCGACGGTCGCTCCGGCAGCCCGCGCGTGGCCGCCGCCACCGAACGCTCCGGTCAGCTCCGTCGCGTCCACGCCGCCGGGCTTCGTCCGGACGCTGATCCGGGTCGCCGAGCCGACCTCCTTGAACAGGATCGCGACCTCGGCCGTCTCGGACTGCGCGAGCAGGTCGATGATCCCCTCGGAATGGGCGGCGCGCGGTGCCGGTCGCGGCCAGGTCGGCGTCGAGCAGCGTGACAGATCACCCGGCCGTCGTCGGCGTGCGTCGAGCCGATCGAGGACGCGGCCGAAAAGCCGGAGCTGGACATCGGGCTTCGAGCGGTACAGGCGGCGCGAGATCTCGCACAGCGGCGCGCCCGCCTCGACGAGCGCGGCGGCGACGGCCAGCGTCCGCGGCGTCGCGTTCGGGTGGGCGAACGTCGCCGTGTCCATGACGATCCCGGCCATCAGCACGGTCGCGAGCGCGCCGTCGCCGGCCGTCGAGCGGGACGCCGAGCCGGACGGCGAGCAGCGCGACCATCTCGCACGTCGCGGCGGCGGCGGGATCGACCCAGTCGGTCGGGCCGATCGGCTTCGTTCGACAGCGTGATGGTCGACGAGGACGCGGGGCAGGCGGTCGAACAGCGCGGCGTGGCGCTGGCGGACCGCGCCGAGCCGGTCGAGCGAGCCGCAGTCGACGACGACGAGCAGGTCGTAGTCGGCGCCCGGCTCGGGGTCGGTCCGGAACCGCTCGATCGCCGGCAGGAAGTCGTACAGCGGCGGGACCGGGTCGGTGCAGACCGGCGTCGCCCGGCCGCCGCGCGCCTCGACGATCGGTCACGACCGCGAGCGCCGCGCCGAGCGTGTCCGCGTCCGGGTTCTCGTGGCTGACGACGAGGACGTTCCGGGCGCCCGGCCGCGGCTCGACGACGGCGCCGGGACGGTCCCGGCCCAGTCCGCAGGTCGACCGAGGTCATCGCGTCGGTTGCGGGTGCCGCCGCGCCGGTCGTGCGGGTGCTTGCCCGGCCTGACTCGCTGGCTTCGGTCGCGGCCGCTCGGTCGCGGCGGCGACGCCGGGCCGGCGGCGGTGGCTCGGCGGCCGGTGGTGGCTCGTCGGCAGGTCGCCCTCGTGGCGGAGCCGGACGACCGGCGTCGGCAGCGTTTCCTCGTCGGGTGCGGCGTCGTCGGTCGAGCGCCTCGCCGGCCTCGAGCTCGCCCGAGCAGCTGGAGGACCCGCGTCCCGCGCTCGATCGTGTCGTCGAGCCGGACGTGCAGCTCCGGGATCCGCCGGAGCCGGAGCCGCCCGCCGAGCTCGTGCCGGACGAACGGCATAGCGTGCTCGAGGGCCGCGATCGTCTCGGTCCGGTCGCCGCGCTGGCCGATGACGCTGACCCAGACCCGGGCATGGCTGAGGTCCGGCGCCGTCTCGACGTCGGTGACGGTCACGAAGCCGATCCGCGGGTCCTTGACCTCCGGCTCAGGATCGCCCCGATCTCCTGCCGCAGCAGCTCATCGATCCGATCGGTGCGTTGAGTCATTGCTGGAGCTGGCAACCTCAATGCGCGAGGTGAGACTCGCCCTCCGAAGGCCGAGCCTCAACGCTCGGCCTGAGGACTGCCGGCTGACCGTCTTCTGGGTGAAGCACTCGATGACGTCGCCCTCGACGAGGTCGTGGAAGTTGGCCAGGCCGATGCCGCACTCGAAGTTCGTCTCGACCTCGCGGACGTCGTCCCGGAACCGCCGGAGCGAGTCGATCCGGTCGGTGGCGATGACCTTGCCGCTGCGCCAGACGCGGGCGCCGCCGCGGACGATCCGGCCGTCGGTGACGTAGCAGCCGGCGATGACCGTGTTCTTGCCGACCCGGAAGATCTGGCGGACCTCGGCGCGGCCCTCGACGACCTCGACGATCTCGGGCTCGAGCAGGCCCTTGAGCGCCGCCTCGATGTCGTCGGTGAGCTTGTAGATGATGTCGTACGATGCGGACGTCGACACCCTCGGCCTCGGCGGCCCGACGGGCCGTGTCGGTGATCTTCGTGTTGAACCCGACGACGATCGCGTCCGAGGCGGACGCCAGCATGATGTCGTTGTCGGTGATGTCGCCGGCGCCCTCGTGGAGGACGTTGAGCCGGACCTCCTCGGTCGACAGCTGGTCGAGGGCGTGGGTGATCGCCCCGAGCGAGCCGGACACGTCGGCCTTGAGGATGATCCGGAGCTCCTTGGCCTGGCCGGCCTGGATCTGGCGGTAGAGGTCCTCGAGCGTCGCTCGTCCGCTGCCCTCGCCGGCCTTCGCCGCGGGCGCGGCCTTGCGCTCCTCGACCATCGCCCGAGCTTCCTTCTCGTCGGCGCACGACGCGCAGGATGTCGCCGGCCTCCGGGACGTCGGACAGGCCGAGGACGACCGCGGGCGTCGATGGACCCGCCTTCTTGATCCGCTTGCCCTACTCGTTCTCGAGGGCGCGGACCTTGCCGTACGTCTCGCCGACGACGATGATGTCGCCGACCCGGAGCGTGCCGGTCTGGACGATCGCGGTCGCGACCGGGCCACGGCCCTTGTCGAGCTGGGCCTCGACGATCGTGCCGATCGCGGGTCGCTTCGGGTTCGCCTTGAGCTCCTGGAGATCGGCGACGAGCAGGATCATGTCGAGCAGCTCGTCGAGCCCGAGCCGGGCCTTGGCCGAGACGGGCACGAGCGGCGTGTCGCCGCCGTACTCCTCGACGATGACGTCCGCCTCGGACAGCTCGGTCTTGACCCGGTCCGGGTTCGCGTCGGGCTTGTCGATCTTGTTGAGGGCGATGATGATCGGCACCTTGGCCGCCCGGGCGTGGTGGATCGCCTCGAGCGTCTGGGGCATGACGCCGTCGTCCGCGGCGACGACGACGACCGCGACGTCGGTGACCCGTGCGCCACGCGCCCGCATCGCCGTGAACGCCTCGTGGCCAGGGGTGTCGAGGAACACGATCCGTCGTCCGTCCTTCGTCGTGACCTCACTGGCGCCGATGTGCTGGGTGATGCCGCCCCGCTCGCCGGCCGCAACCTCGGTCGTCCGGATCGCGTCGAGCAGGCTCGTCTTGCCGTGGTCGACGTGCCCCATGACGGTCACGATCGGAGCCCTCGTCTGGAGGAGCGACGCCTCGTCCTCCTCGTAGAGGACTTCCTTGGCCGCCTCGTCCGGGGCCTCCTCGGCGTCCTCGTCCGTGACACCGGCAGTCACGGCGACAGCCTCGGAGACCTCGTAGCCGAGCTCGCCGGCGACGAGCGCCGCGGTGTCCCGGTCGATGAGCTGGTTGATCGTCGCGAAGATCCCGCTCTTGATCAGCTCGCGGATCACGTCCGCGGCATTGACCCCGAGGAGCTCGGCGAGCTCCTTGACCGTGATCGTCCCGGGCAGCTCGATCGCGCCGCGTTCTCGCGGATCCGCGACCTGGACTGCCGCCTGGCCGACGCCACCATCGCGGCGCGGCGGCTTGCGCGGGCCGCGCCGGCCTCGAGTGCCGCTCCTACTCCTCGCCACGCTGGTTTCCTCCTTCGTTCGTCGTCGTCATCGTACCCGCACCGGCCATCAGCTGATCACGGAGCTCGGCCGGCAGCGGCACCCCGAGAGCCTTGCTCAGCGAGCCGCGCTCGACCGCCCGTGCCCAGCACGAGCCGTCGGCGCACAGATAGGCCCCGCGGCCCGGCAGCTTGCCGCTCGGGTCGCTGACCACCCGTCCGTCCGGTGTCCGGACGATCCGCACGAGCTCACGCTTGGCGCTCGACGTCCGGCAGGCAACGCAGGTCCGGGTCGGTGTCGTGCGCGACCGTCCGGGCGCGGCCGGGCGGGCTACGGCGACACCTCCTCGACGGGCTCGGCCTTGCGCCGCCGGGTCGCCTTCGGCTTGGCCTCGACGGCCACCGGGTCGGCCGGGTCAGTCGGAGGCGGGTCGACGGGGGCGGCGGCCACCGGCGTCGCAGCGGATGCCTTCTTCCGGGTCGCCTTCGGCTTGGGGGCCCCGACAGCGGGCGGAGTCGAACCGACCGGCTCGTCCGATGGGGCGGCCTCCGCAGCGGCGGCCTTCGCGGCAGCCGTCTTGGTGGCCGCCGGCTTGCGGACGGTCCTCGGCTTCGCGGCTACTGGCTCCTCGGCATCCGGGGCCCGGTCGGTTCCGGCTGTCGCGCTGCCGGCGGCCTCCGCGGCGGCCGCTGCCTTCGCCTCGGCGACCGACACGTCGCTTCGGATGTCGATCCGCCAGCCGGTCAGCTTGGCCGCCAGGCGGGCGTTCTGGCCCTCGCGCCCGATCGCCAGCGAGAGCATGCGCTCGGGGACCGTGACGCTCGCGATCCGGTGCTCCTCGTCGATCGACACGTCGAGGACCTGGGCCGGGCTCAGCGCGTTGGCCACGAAGACCGCCGGGTCGTCGTTCCAGGGGATGACGTCGATCTTCTCGCCGGCCAGCTCGGCGACGACCGCCTGGACCCGCGCGCCACGCTGGCCGACCGTCGCCCCGACCGGATCGAGCCCGTCCTGGCGGCTGGCGACCGCGACCTTCGAACGCGACCCGGCCTCCCGGGCAATCGCCTTGATCTCGACCGTCCCGCTGTGGATCTCGGGGACCTCGAGCTCGAACAGCCGGCGCAGGAAGTTCTTGTGGGCGCGGCTGACGAACAGCTGCGGGCCACGCAGCCCGCGGCGGACCTCGAGGACGAAGGCCTTGACCGGCTGGCCGATCCGGTAGTGCTCGAGCGGCGACTGCTCGGTCGTGGCGAGGATCGCCTCCGCCCGGGCGATCCCGCCCTGGCCGGTCAGGTCGAGGATGATCGCCCGCGGCTCGACCCGGTTGACCGTCCCGGTGATGAGCTCGCCTTCGCGGCTGGCGAACTGGTCGTAGGCGACGTCACGCTCGGCCTCGCGGAGGCGCTGCAGGACGACTTGCTTGGCGGTCTGGGCATGGATCCGGCCGAAGCGCCTCGGGATCGAGCTCCTCGGTCGTGACGAGGTCGCCGAGCTCGGCCTTCGGGTCGTGCGTCCGGGCCTCCTCGAGGCTGAGCTCGGTCAGCGGATCCTCGACCTCGGCCACCGCGGTCCGCGCCCGGAAGACCCGGATCTGGCCGGTCTCGCCGTCGATCCGGACCTGGATGTCCTCGTCGCCCTCGGTCCGCCGGTAGGCCGACTGGATCGCGTCCTCGACGGTCCGGATGAGCTGCTCGCGTGGGACCTGCTTCTCGGCGTTGAGCTGCAGGAGGGCGTCGACGAAGTCACGGTTCACGGTTCGCCTCCCACACGACTACGGCCGGCGCCGGTCGCCGAGCACGGACGACGGCCCGCTCAAAACAAAACGTGGGGGTCACCCACGTCACGGAGCGGCCGTTCAGTTGGCCGGAGTATACACCCGGGCAGGTGGACCCTCAAACGTGAGGATCGGCGGTGACGCGCCCGAACCGACGCTCGACGTACTCGTCGAGGAGGCCCAGGAACTCGGGTACGATCCGGTCGCCGCGCAGCGTCCGGTCGAGCTTGCCGTCGATGAACACCGGGGCGACCGGCTCCTCGAACGTGCCGGGCAGGCTGATCCCGATGTCGGCGTGCTTGCTCTCGCCGGGCCCGTTGACGACGCAGCCCATGACCGCGACCCGCAGGTCCTCGACGCCCGGGTAGGCCTCGCGCCAGGCCGGCATCTGGTCCTTGAGGTAGGTCTGGATGTCGCGGGCCATCTCCTGGAAGAACGTCGAGGTCGTTCGGCCGCAGCCGGGGCAGGCGCTGACCTGGGGCAGGAACGAGCGCAGGCCCAGCGACTGGAGGATCTGCTGGGCGACCTCGACCTCGAGCTCGCGTCCGGCCCCTGGCTCGGGCGTCAGCGAGACCCGGATCGTGTCGCCGATCCCCTCGGTGAGGAGCATGGCCAGGCCGGCAGTCGAGGCGACGATGCCCTTCATGCCCATCCCCGCCTCGGTCAGGCCGAGATGGAGCGGGTAGTCGCTGCGCGGGGCGAGGCAGGCGGTAGACGTCGACGAGGTCGCGGACGCCGGACACCTTCGCCGACAGGATGATCCGGTCGTGCCGAAGGCCGGTCGCCTCGGCCAGCTCGGCCGAGCGGAGGGCCGACTCGACCATCGCCTCGATCATCACGTCGCGCGCGTCGCGCGGCTCGGCGGCCCGGGCGTTGACATCCATGAGCTCGGTCAGGAGGGCCTGGTCGAGCGAGCCCCAGTTGACCCCGATCCGGACCGGCTTGTCGTGCTCGATCGCAACCCGGACGATCGTCTGGAAGTTCTCGTCGTGGCGCTTGGCGCCGACGTTGCCCGGGTTGATCCGGTACTTGGCGAGGGCCGCGGCCGTCTCCGGGTACTTCGTGAGCAAGCAGGTGGCCGTTGTAGTGGAAGTCGCCGATGATCGGGACGTCGAGCCCGAGGCCGCGGACCTTGCGGACCATCTCGGGCACGGCCGCGGCGGCCTCGTCCGTGTTGACCGTGACCCGGACGAGCTCGACTGCCGGCGTGGGCGAGCTGGGCGACCTGGATCGCCGTGCCGTCGGCATCGGCGGTGTCCGTGTTCGTCATCGACTGGACGACGACCGGATGGGCGCTGCCGACGGGGACGCCCCCGACGTCGACGCTGACCGTCGGTCGGCGCTGCGGCCGAGCGGGAGCCGGCTCGGTCATTGCCCCCGGCCCGGGGCCGTGATGTCGAAGTACGAGATCCAGACCAGGAAGCCCATCAGGAAGGCGAAGCCGACGAGGTAGGTCAACCGCTCGGCGCGGACGCTGATCCGCTCGCCGGCCACCGACTTGAGCAGGAGCACGGCGATCCGGCCGCCGTCGAGCGGCGGGAACGGCAGGATGTTGACGAGGGCGAGGTTGGCCGACAGGACTCCGGCCAGGAACAGGGTGTAGACCGGGCCGAGCTGCCAGAAGACGTCGCCGACCTGGCTGGCGATGCCGATCGGTCCGGCCACCGGCGGCGGCTCGGTCGGATGGTTGACCGCGGAGTCGACGAGCTGTCCGAGCCCCTTCCAGATCAACGTCAGGGCCTCTCCGGTCTGGGCGACGGCCATCTGGGCCGCCTCGACCGGCGGGTTCTGGACGTATTCCACCTGGCCTCCGAACGAGATCCCGAGCGCGCCGCTCGTGACGGTGATGTCCTCGGGCTTGCGGAGCGTGGGGTGGAGGGTCTCGCTCGTCCCGTCGGCCCGAATCACCGCGAGCGCGACGGTCTGGCCGGCCTTGTCGCGCAGGGCGAGGCCCGGGTTGCCGAACCCGTCGAAGCGCTGGCCGTCGAGGGTGACGACGTGATCGCCGCTGACGAGCCCCGCGGCAGCCGCCGGGCTGTCAGGCTGGACGGTGTTGATCGTCAGCGTCCAGGTCGGATAGGCGAAGGCGAAGATCGCGAAGAAGATCACGAATGCCAGGGCCAGGTTCATCACGACGCCGGCCACGAGGATCACGAGCTTCGTCGGCAGTGGAGCTCGGATGAACGAGCGCGGGTCGTCCGAGTCGCCGTCCTCGCCTTCGAGCCGGACGAACCCGCCGATCGGGAGCCAGTTGAGCGTGTAGAGCGTCTCGCCTTCCGAGCGGAGGACCTTTGCCCGCGGCGGGAAGCCCAGCCCGAACTCGAGCACCCGAACGCGGGCAAGGCGGGCGGTCACGAAGTGACCGAGCTCGTGGATCACGACGAGGATCCCGAGCATCGCGAAGAAGATGACGACCGTGATCGCCGACTGGAGCGCGGACAGGGCCATCAGGCGACCGCTCCGCTGACGAACGCAGCCCGGACCTCGGCGTCGAGCGCGATGAGCTCGTCGACCGCCGGTTGCTGGTCCGGTCCGGTCCCGAACCGGGCGACGGCCGTCTCGAGCGTCCGGGCGATCCCCGGGAAGTCGAGGCTGCCGTCGAGGAACCGGCCGACGGCGACCTCGTCGGCGGCGATCAGCGCGGTCGTCGCCCGCGACCCGATTCGGCCCGCCTCGCGGGCGATCCGGAGCGCCGGGAAGCGCGCCACGTCGGGCGCACGGAAGTCGAGGCGGGCAGCGGCGATGAGATCCGGCGCGGTGGCCGGCGATGGGTGTCGAATTGGGTAGGTCACGGCGTACTGGATGGGGAGGCGCATGTCCGGCGTACCGAGCTGCGCCTTGACGGAGCCATCCACGAACTGGACGGCGGAATGGACGATGCTCTGCGGGTGGATGACGACGTCGATCGCGTCGTAGTCGACATCGTACAGCCAGTGTGCCTCGACGACCTCCAGGCCCTTGTTTGCGAGCGTCGCCGAGTCGATCGTGATCTTGGCGCCCATCGTCCAGGTCGGGTGGCGGAGGGCCTGCCCCGGGGTGACCGCCGCGAGCTCGGCCGCGGTCGCCTCGAGGAACGGCCCGCCCGACGCGGTCAGGATCAGCCGGGCGATAGCGGCCATCGACTCGCCGGCCAGGCTCTGCCAGATCGCCGAGTGCTCGGAGTCGATCGGTCGCAGCCAGGCGAGCGGGCTGGCCAGGGGATCGCCCGGGCGCGTCGCTGCGACCGCCGCGGCGCGCTGGCGAGCGAGCGGCATGACGAGGTGACCGCCGGCGACGAGCGTCTCCTTGTTGGCGGTCGCCACGACCTTGCCGGCGGCCAGCGCGGCCAGGACCGGGCGGAGGCTGACGATGCCGCCGGTCCCGACGACGACGAGGTCGACATCGTCGCGGGTCGCGAGGATCCCGAGGGCGTCCGGCCCGGCCTCGACCGTCGTCCCGCCGGGCAGGTCGAGCCGAGCGGCGGCCGCGGGGTCACCGGGGAGCGCGACAACGTCCGGTCGGAGCTGGCGGGCCTGGGTCTCGAGCAGCTCGGCCTGATGACCGGTAGCCAGGGCGACCACCCGGACGACGGGTCCGAGACCCAGCAGGACGTCGACGGCCTGACGGCCGATCGACCCGCCGGAGCCGAGGAGGGCGATCCGGATCGGCTCGCCGCGCTGGGTCGTCGGGGTCACGCGAGGAACGCCAGGACGTACAGGGTCATCACCGGCGCGGCGAACAGGAACGAATCGATCCGATCGAGCACGCCGCCGTGGCCGGGGATCAGGTGGCTCGAGTCCTTCGCCCCGGCCGCTCGCTTGAGCATCGACTCGGCGAGATCGCCCGCCTGCGCGGCCAGCCCCACGATCGGCCCGACGACGAGCGCCTGCCAGGCCGGGCCCCCGACCGCCCACAGGCCGATCGCGAGGACGATCGTCGTCGCGGCCAGGCCGCCGAACAGCCCGGCGTACGTCTTCGACGGCGACAGGTGGGTGAGGAACTTCGTCAGCCCGGTCGCCTCGCCGAAGCGGACGCCGAACGTCTTGCCGATCAGGTAGGCGCCGGTGTCGTAGGCCCACACGGACAGGACGAGGATCAGCACCCAGGCGCGCTGGCCATCGAGGACCGAGGCGAGCGGCGCGCCGGCCGGCAGGTCCGGGGCGGCGTTGCCGAGCCGAACGACCGAGCCGAGCATCCCGACGTAGATCCCGCCGAAGACGGTCCCGATCCAGGCCGCCAGGCCCTCGCGCGGATCGAGCCGGGCGAACGCGCCGACGGCGGCCAGGATGACCGCCGAGGCTACGAGGAGCGCAGCCGAGCCGGCCAGGTCGGCCGGGATGGCCGCATCGACGACGATCGCCAGGGTGATGACCACCCCGAGCCCGACGAGCACCGGATAGCCGGCCTGGCGGATCAGCCGGAGCGCCTCGACCGACCCGAATCCGGCAGCGACGAGGACGAGCGCGGCGATCCACGGGCCGCCGAGGAACAGGACGATGACGAGCGGCGGAACGAAGAGCGCGGCGCTTAGGGCGCGTTCCCGCATCGGTCCCCTGCCCTAGCGGCCGAAACGGCGGGTCCGGCTGGCGAACTCGAGCAGGGCCGCGTCCAGCGCCGCCGCGTCGAAGTCCGGCCAGAGGAGCGGACTGACGTAGAGCTCGGCGTAGGCCGACTGCCAGATCAGGAAGTTGCTCAGGCGCTGCTCGCCACCGGTCCGGATGACGAGGTCGGGATCGGGCAGCCCGGCCGTGTAGAGGGCGCCCGACACCGTCGCCTCGTCGATCTCGTCGGGCCGGATGCCGCGGGCCACGAGTGTCCGGAACGCGTCGACGAGCTCGGTCCGGCCGGCGTAGTTGAAGGCCACGTTGAGCACGAGGCGGTCGCCGCCGGCGGTCGCCTCGAGCGCCGACTCGAGCGATCGCCGGGTCTCGGCCGGAAGCTCGTCGCGGCGACCGAGCAGCCGGACCTGGACGCCCTCGCGGCGCAGCTCGTCAGTCTCGCTCCGGATCGCGCCCTCGAGCAGGCCGAACAGGCCGCTCACCTCGTCGTCGGGTCGCGCCCAGTTCTCGCGGCTGAAGGCGTACAGGGTGAGCACCGGGATCCCGCGCCGGACCGCGTGCCGGAGGAGGCCGCGGATAGCCTCGACGCCCGCCGCGTGGCCCTCGAGCTCGGTCAGGCCCCGGGCCCGCGCCCAGCGCCGATTGCCGTCCATGATGATCGCGACGTGGCGCGGCGATTCCTCGAGCGGGGCGATCGGCTCGGCCGCAGCTCGGCCAGGTCCGTCGGCAATCGGCGCACCGCCGTCCGGGGCATGGGCGCTGGGCGGGGCGTCGGTCGGGCGGGCCAGGGGCGGGCGAGCCACTAGACCTCCATCACCTCGTGCTCCTTCTGACTGCCGGCCTGGTCCACCTCCGCAATGAACCGGTCGGTGACCTTCTGGAGGCTGTCGATCTCGCGGTGGGCGGCATCGCTGCCCAGCTCCCCATCGCGCTCCTCCTTGCGCAGCGCGTCGTTCGATTCGCGGCGGATGTTCCGGATCTCGACCCGGGCCTCCTCCATCCGGCGGTGGACCGACTTGACGATCTCGCGCCGGCGCTCCTCGGTGAGCGGCGGGATGTTGAGCCGGACGACGGCGCCGTCGACGTTCGGGACGAGCCCGATGTCGCTCTTCTGGATCGCCTTTTCGATCGCCCCGAGGACGCCCCGGTCCCACGGCTGGATGACGATCTGATGGGCCTCCGGGACGCTGATCCCGGCGAGCTGGTTCAACGGCGTCGGCGTGCCGTAGTACTCGACCACGAGCCGCTCGACGAGGGAGGTCGAGGCGCGGCCGGTCCGCAGCCCTTGGAAGTCGCGCTCCATCGCCTCGACGGCTCGGGCCATCTTCCGTTCGGCTGCGGCCAGGGTCTCGTTGCTCATTGGCGGCTGCCTCCCGAGATCAGGGTACCGACCGGCTCGCCCCTGGCAACCCGGACGATGTTATCCGGCTCGTTCAGGTCGAAGACGACGATCGGCAGGTCGTTCTCCATGCACAACGAAACCGCCGCCGCGTCCATGACCTTGAGCTGGTCACGGAGGAGATCGGCGTAGCCCAGCCGGGCATAGCGTTGCGCTTGTGGGTTCGTCATCGGGTCGCTGTCGTAAACGCCGTCGACCTTGGTCGCCTTGAGCAGGACCTCGGCCCCGATCTCGACCGCCCGGAGGGCGGCCGCCGAATCCGTCGTGAAGTAGGGGTTGCCAGTCCCGGCCACGAAGATGATGACCCGGCCCTTCTCGAGGTGGCGGACGGCCCGCCGCCGGATGTACGGCTCGGCGACCTCGTGCATCGCGATTGCGGTCATCACCCGGGTGGGCACCCCGACCTTCTCGAGCGCGTCCTGCAGGGCGAGCCCGTTCATCACCGTCGCCAGCATGCCGATGTAGTCGCCGGTCGCCCGGTCCATCCCGCGAGCGGACGCGGCGAGACCCCGGAAGATGTTGCCGCCGCCGACGACGATCCCGATCTCGACGCCGAGCTCCTTGACCCGGGCGAGCTGCTCGGCGATCGTCCGGCAGAACTCCGGATCGACCCCGTACTGGCGCGTTCCGAGGAGCGCCTCCCCGGACAGCTTGAGCAGGATCCGCCGGTAGCGGACGACCTCGCTGGTCGCGGGCGGCTCGACGAGCCCGGGCTCGCTCATAGCTCCTCACCGAGCTCGAAGCGGGCGAACCGGCGGACGACGATGTTCTCGCCGATGGTCGCGATCGCGTCGGTGATCAGCTCGCGGACCGTCTGCTCGGTGTCCCGGAACGGCTGCTCGAGGAGGCACACCTCCTTGAACCACTTCTTGAGCTGGCCCTCGACGATCTGGCCGCGGATCGCCTCGGGCTTCAGCTTGACCGACTCGTCGCCGAGCAGCTCGGCCTTCCTGGCCTCGAGCACGTCGGCTGGAATCTGGTCGGCGTCGACGAACTCCGGGTGGAGCCCCGCCACCTGGATCGCCAGGTCGCGAACGAGCTTCTGGAACTGGTCGTTACGGGCCACGAAGTCGGTCTCGCAGTTGACCTCGATCAGCACGCCGATCCGGCCGCCGGTGTGGACATAGCTGCCGATCAGGCCCTCGCGGGCCTCGCGCCCGACCTTCTTGGCTGCTGCAGCCTGACCGCGCTCGCGGAGCAGCGCGACGGCCTTGTCGAGGTCGCCACCGGTCTCCTCGAGCGCGCGCTTGCAGTCCATGAACCCGGCGCCGGTCCGCTCGCGCAGCTCCTTGACCGCCTGGGCCGAGATATCCGCCATGTGTGTCCTGTGCTCCTGTTCCGTATCGGCGAGTGCTTCCGACTCCGAGCGGGCCGACCCGCTCGCGAGCGATCCGAATGGTTGACGGGGGCTAGACGGCGATCGGGGTCCCGGTATCGCCATCGTCCTCTTCGCGCTCGCTCGCCTCGCGGGCGAGCTCGGCGGCAATCTCGTCGGGGGACGCCTCGGCCGGAGCCGGCTCGACGACCGGTGCGGCCGTCCGTGCGCCTGGCAACAGGTCGTCCTCGTCGACGTCGGGCTCGAAGGTCAGGGCGGCGCCACCGGCCAGGGCCGCAACGAGCGCGTCAGACGGCTCGCCCTCCTCGATCTCCGGCTCGACCGCGATGACCGTCTCGGGCTCGGGTTCGATCGCCGCGCGAGCGGCCCGCTCGCGCCCGCCCTCGATCGCCGCCTCGGCGACGAGCGAGCAGAGCAGTCGAATGGCCCGGATCGCGTCGTCATTGCCCGGGATGACATAGGTCAGCTCGTCCGGGTCGACATTCGTGTCTCCCGTCCCGACGAGCGGGATCTCGAGCTTGTTGGCCTCGGTCACGGCGATCCGCTCGCGATGCGGGTCGACCACGAAGATGAGCCCGGGCAGCCGCTTCATCTTGCGGATGCCGCCGAGCGTGCCGGTCAGCTTGGTCAGCTCCTCCTGGAGCTTGGCCGCTTCCTTCTTCGACATCCGTTCGAAGTCGCCGTTGGCCTGGCGGGCCTCGAGCTGCTCCATGAGCGCGATCCGCTTCTTGATCGTGACGAAGTTGGTGAGCATGCCACCGAGCCAGCGCTTGTTGACGTAGGGCTGGCCGGCCCTCGTCGCCTCCTGGGCGACCGGCTCCTGGGCCTGCTTCTTCGTCCCGACGAACAGAACCTGCTCGCCGCGGGCGACGGTTTCGTTGACGGCGGCGAGCGCGCTGTCGAGGCCCTTCACGGTCTGGGCCAGGTCGATGATGTGGATCCCGTTGCGCTCCGCGAAGATGTACGGCTTCATCTTCGGGTTCCAGCGGCGGGTCTGGTGGCCGAAGTGGACACCGGCCTCGAGCAGCTGGCGCATGGAGACGGTCGGCACGGGGATGGACCTCCTGTTCGGTTGATGTCCTCCGCAGACCTCGTCGCCGGGAACCGGACCCGTGGACCCGGCACCGCCCCGGTCGGAACGGTCGTGCGTGTGTGCTCCGCCGCGACGGCGGGCGTTGAATTCGGCCCAGCCTGGCGGGCCGGGCGGGAGTGTAGCACAGGGTCGCCCCGGGTCAGCCGCCGAGCGCGTCCCGATGATGACGGAGCCTCGCGGCGCCACCGGGGACCAGCGGGGGCTCGACGACGACGAGGTCGATCCGCGCCGGCGCGCCGGGCAGCGGACTCCCGTCGGGCAGGGCGCCCGCCGCGACTAGGCGTCCGAGCGCCTCCCGGAGGTGACCCCGCTTCCGCCAGCCGAATGTCTCCTCGGCGAGCCCGAAGTCGCGCCGCGAGCGCCAGCGGACCTCGACCAGGACGACCGCCCTGGGTGGACCCGGGTCGAGCGCGACGAGGTCGACCTCCTTGCGCCCGAGCCGAACGTTCCGGGCCAGGATGGACCAGCCACGGGCCACGAGGCGGTCGGCGACGAGGTCCTCGGCGGCATCCCCGGCGCGTTGCACCGGCGTCCGACCCGCTCTTGGTCCGCGCTCCATCCGGCGAGTCTGGCGGCGCCCGCTTATCCGGGCGTTAGTCGGGATCGCCCCCCGACCGAACGGCGGGTGCGTCGGCGCATCGGCCCTTCGTTCATCGGCGCCGGTACCGTCGGGGGGGCACGCTGCGGCCGACCGGTGGCATACTCGTCCTGGCGCTCAGGCGCTGACGCGGACAACCAAACATGCCACCGCCCAACGGCAGGCCCGGATCGCGCTCACCGCTTCCGGTTCGCGTCTGACCCTCTCCGATGTCCCTGCTCAGGGCGGACCAGTCCCACCGTCGCCGTGCCCCAATGCACGACGTTCCGGCAGTGAGGAGGCAAGACATTGCGAGTGGTGAACAACGGCGCCCAGAGGGCGTCTCGTCGACAACGATCCGGGCGAATGCTCGCGCTGTTCGCATCGATCATGGCCTTATTCATCCTCATTTCCATCCCCGGAACAGCCAGCGCAGCCTCGATCAAAGTGGTCATCGTCGTCGGTCCGGTCGAATCGATGACGGCCAAGTACCGCGCGGACGCGAACCAGCTCGCGGCCACCGCCCAGAGCTACGGCGCGACCGTCGTGAAGATCTACAGCCCGAATGCGACCTGGTTCAAGGTCAAGAAGGCCGCCCAGGGCGCCAACGTGTTCATCTACCTCGGTCACGGCAACGGCTCGCCGAGCCCCTATCCGTACAGTCCAGCGACGAAGAACGGCGTCGGCCTGAACCGGCTCGCCGCCCACGGCAACTCGAACGTCAAGTACTACGGCTCGTCGTACATCAAGCTGATCCACCTCGCGCCGAACGCGGTGGTGATCCTGAACCACCTGTGCTACTCGGCCGGGAACTCCGAGCCGGGCCGGGCGAAGCCGTCGCCGAGCGTCGCCCGCCAGCGGATCGACAACTACGTCTCGAGCTTCCTCAAGACCGGCGCCCAGGCGGTCTTCGCGGAGCCCAAGGGCGACGCCCGGTACATCCTGACCGGGCTGTTCACCACGACGAAGTCGATGCGCGAGATCTTCCAGAGCCACGGCGCCGGCACCGTGGCGTTCAACTCGAGCAAGACCAAGGGGGCGACGATCATCGCGCGGCCGACGATCCGGTCGGTCGGCGGCTTCCTCGACGTCACAGCGGCAGACTTCCTAGGCGGCTGACCAGCGGCACGTCCTGGGCGGCGGAGCCGCGGCACGCCCTCGGCCGCTGGGCGGCGGAGCCGCGGCACGCCCTCGGCCGCTGAGCCGCGGCACGCCCTCGGCCGCTGAGCGGGACCGTTTCGTGGTCCCGGTTGCAGAGCGTGGCCCAACCGGGGACGGACTCGAGGCGGTTGGGCAACTGCCGCTGTCACCTTCGACATGCAGTCCATGATTGCTCTCGCAGGGCTCGATGCCGTAACACCCTTGCCTCGGGGTCCTGGTGCCACGCTATGCCTGATCAAGGGCTCTGGCATGCATGGGCCCGCCTATCGCCCGGGCGGACCAGTCAGACGAGCTCGAGCTCGGCCTGCTCGCCGCCGAACAGGATCCGCTGGGTGGTGATGAAGCTCCGCCGGTGGAACGCGGTCAGGCCTAGCTCGCTCATGGCCGCCCGGTGCTCGGCCGTGGCGTAGCCGGCGTTGTGCTCCCAGCCGTAGCCGGGGTGACGCGCAGCGAGACGGGTCATCAACCGGTCGCGCACGACTTTGGCGACGACCGACGCGCAGGCGATCGAGTAGCAGCGGGCGTCCCCGTCGACGATCGCGGTGTACGGCCCGACCTCGTCCTCGAAGCCGTGGATCCGCAGTCCGTCGACGAGCACGTGGTCCCGGTCACCGACTCGGGCGATCGCCCGGCGCATCGCCAGGTGGGTCGCGTGGTAGATGTTCAGCCGGTCGATCTCGGCGACCGACGCCGCACCGACCCCGACCGCCACCGCGCGCCGGCGGATGATCGCGGCCAACCGCTCGCGCTGGGCTGACGACAGGGTCTTGGAGTCGCGGACCCCGGGGATCCGCTTGCAGTCGGGCCGCATGATCACTGCCGCCGCCACGACCGGGCCACTGGCCGGTGCCACCCCGACCTCGTCGACGCCGGCGATGCGGGATCGCCCCGCGCGCCAGTGGCTGCGCTCGAAGCGGAGGGTCGGGACGATCGGCGCCATCGGCCCCAAGGGTAGCCCACTCACCGCCGGCCGGTCAGCCGGGGCGGCTGCCACTCGCGAGCGCCGGCGACGGGCGCCCGGCTCGGCTCGAGCTCGGCGACTAGCCCGGACGGCGACGAGCTCATCTCGAGCCGAGCGACTGGCCCGTCCGGGGCCGGGCACCTAGCCCGGGCGGCGTTCGCGGAGCGTCGCGGCCTTGCCGACCCGCTTGCGCAGGAAGTACAGCTGGGCGCGCCGCGCGACGCCGTGTCGGACGACCTCGATCTTCTCGATCCGCGGGCTGTTGATCTTGAACGTCCGCTCGACGCCAACGCCGCTGGCGATCCGCCGGACCGTGATCGTGCGGGTGATCCCACCGCCGCGCAGGCGCATGACCGTGCCCTCGAACACCTGGATCCGCTCGCGATTGCCCTCGACGACCTTGGCCGACACCTTGACCGTGTCGCCCGAGGCCAGCTCGGGCAGGTCGGTGCGGATCTGGTCCTTGACGATCTCGTCGAGCACGTTCACAGCGGTTCCTGCTTCTCGTCGGGCAGCATGCGGCTGCGGGATTGGCGTACGGGAATCGGTCGTAGCAGACGACCGACGGCGGAGTATAGCACGCGACCCCGGCTCCGCCGGTCAGGGGTCGCCGGGCTCGTCGATCTCTGCCCTCACCTCGTCGAGCAGGGTCCGCTCGAATGGCGTCCAGGAGCGCTCGGCGAGCAGGTCTGGCCGCCGCTCGAGGGTCCGCCGGATGGCCTCGCGGTGACGCCAGCGACGGACGGCGCCGTGATCGCCGCTGCTCAGCACGGGCGGCACACCGACCCCGTCGAACTCAGCCGGACGGGTGTACTGGGGGTACTCGAGGAGGCCGTCGGCGAATGACTCCTCGATGGTCGACTCCGCGTCGATCGCGCCCGGCAGGAGACGCAGGACGGCATCGACCACGACGAGCGCCGGGAGCTCTCCGCCGCTGAGCACGTAGTCGCCGATCGATAGCTCGAGGTCGACCATCGCCCGGATCCGCTCGTCGACGCCTTCGTAGCGAGGACAGACGAGGATCAGGTGCTCGCGGCTGGCGAGGGCCTGGGCACGTGCCTGGCGGAACGGCTCGCCGGCCGGGTCGAGGAGGATGACGGTCGAGCCCGGGCGGCGCAGCTCGGCGAGTGCCGCCGCGACCGGCTCGGGGCGGATGATCATTCCCGCGCCACCGCCGTATGGCTGAGTCGTCGACCGAGCGATGCCGGCCGAGACCCCACCTGCGCAGGTCGTGGACCCGGATCTCGGCCAGGCCACGCTCCTGGATCCGGGCCGGGATGCTCTCGGCGAGCGGGCCCTCGAGCATTGCCGGGAACAGGGTCAGGATGTCGATCTCGAGGGGCATTGTCGGATCGGGCCTCAGGCGTCGGATGCGGGCTGGGTGGGCTCGGTGGGCTCGGTGGAGGGACCGTCGCCCGGCTTGGGCACGACATTCGGCGGCGTGGCTCCTCCGGCGCCCTTCCGTGGGCGGGGCGGTCGCGATGGTCGCGGCGGCCTGGGCGGACCCAGCTCGAGGGCCTCCGCGTCGACCACGATCTCGCCGCGCCGGGGCGCGAAGATCCGGACGAAGTCGCGCACGGCCGGGAGGTCGAACTCGCCGCGCGGACCACCGCGAACGACGTAGACGTCGGTCTCGCCGACGCGGTAGATGTCGGAGACGGCGCCGAGCTCCTCACCGTCCAGGCCGCGGACGGACGCACCGACGACCTCGTGCCAGTAGGCGGCGCCGCGGCCCGGCGCGTCCTCGGGCGGGACGTCGGCCTCGAGGTAGGCGCCGCGGAGCGCGTCCGCGGCCGTCCGGTCGGGAACCTCGCGGAACCTGAGCCGCCAGCCCGGCCCGTCGGGGATCGGCGCGGGCCTCGGCCACGGTCAGCGGCAGCGTCACCGCCCTCCCGATAGAGCTCGCGCCCGTTGGCGAAGCGCGCCTCGGGACGGTCAGTGAGGATCTCGACCCGGACCGCGCCGTTCAGGCCGTGGACGCCCCGGACGAGGCCGACCACTGAGGCGCATCCGCGACGGTCAGACGATCTCGAGCGAGACCGGCTCGCCGTCGCGGGCCGCGGTCACCTTGAGCAGGGTCCGAAGCGCCTTGGCGACGCTGCCGTTGCGGCCGATGACCTTGCCCATGTCGTCCTCGGCGACATGCAGCTCGAGGACGATGCCCGTCCTGGTCACGCGATCTCCTCGACCGTGACGGCCTCCGGATCGTCGACGAGCGACCTGGCGACGTACTCGACGAGTTCCTTGGCAGCCATCGTCGCGACTCCTACTTGGCCGCGGGCAGGATGCCCGCCGTGCGGAACAGGCGGGCGACCGTGTCCGACGGCTGGGCGCCCTTGGCGAGCCACTCCTTGGCCTTGTCGGCGTCGATCGTTGAGCTCGATCGGGTCGGTCCGCGGGTTGTAGTGGCCGATCGTCTCGATCGAGCGGCCGTCGCGGGCGTTGCGCGCGTCGGCGACGACGACGCGGTAGGTCGGCTGCTTCGTCGCCCCGACGCGGGTCAGGCGGATGCGGACTGCCATCTGGGGCTGTGCCTCCTCTGGTGCTGCGCCGCCGCCCGGTGCCCGGGCCCGGTCGGCCTGACTGGGGCTTGGTGACGGTGATGATGAACCGCGACGGCGTCGTGCCGTCGACGTCGTCCGGCTGCTGCGCCGGCGAGGACCGTCGAACGGCGCGAGGTACGGCTTGACGTCGGTCTCGTAGTTCGAGCCCGCGTCCGCTGGCAGCAGCGGCTCGACGAGCTCGCGGATCGCGCCGACGTCGACGATAGACGCTGTCTGGCGTTGCTCGCACCGACCCGGCTCGATGGCGTCGCTTGTAGCGGGCCTGGTCGGCAAGCGACGCGCCGGGCTTGCGTCGAGGACGGCCTTGACGAGGCCGTCGCCGGTACCGACGATCACGAGCCCGTCCTGGATCGTGTACGAGATCGCGACGCGGCCGCTGATCGGCAGGCCCGGCACGGTGGCGCCGGCGACGGCCAGCGTGCCGACGTCGCTGAGGTCGATCGGTCGTGATCGTCGCCGCCGCCGTACGGCTCGTCGCGGATCGTGATCCCGGCTGGCCGCCGGCCAGTGCCGACGAGGTTCTTGAGCTGGGTCGACGAGCGCGGTCGCCGCGCGACGTCGGTCGGCGACGATCGACGAGCCGCCGCCGGGCGTGGTGCCGTCGGCGGTGACGACGATCGCCGACGTCGTCGACCCAGCCGACGAGCTCGTCGAGGCCGCCGAGCCGATCGAGCGGCCTGGTCGATCTGCTTGAAGGCGGCGGCCCAGCGGGCCGCCTCGAGCTGCAGGTCGAGCTGGTGCTGGAGCAGTTGCCCGGCGTCGTGCGCCTCGGCGAAGGCGAGCGTGGTCGGCCGGGCAGCGTCGGGCGATGACGCTCGTCTGGGCTGGTCGACGAGCCGCGGCCGCGCCGGCGACGACCGGCGCGGCGCACGTCGTCGACGACGAGCGCGATCGCTCTCGGCCCGGAGCGCCGCGCCGTCGACCCAGGCCGGGACTGGCCGAGGAGCGCCGGCGATGCCGGCGCCGATGCCGGCGGCGGTCGCTGCAGCGTAGGCCTTCATGGCGCGCCGTCGATGTAGCGATGGCGAGCCGGTCGCCGCTGAGCGGTCGCGCGGCGCTCGTAGACGCTCGTTCGTCGTCCAGGCCGGTGCTTGCCGCTTCGCTGTCGAGGCCGCCTTGACCGATCGCGGTCGCCGCCGAGCAGGACCGCCGGCCGTCGGCGGCGGCGGCGTCGTCGGGCCGACGACCCGGATCGACGCGTCAGGGTCACGCTCTTGTACGTCTGTCGGTGCGTCCAGGTCGGCGACAGCGACTTGAGCCAGCCGATCGCGGCACGCCGGGTCCTTCTCGCTGACGACGAGCAGGCCATGCGACGTCCGCGGCCGCGTCCGACGAGGTCGACGGCCGCCGTGGGCAGGCCGGACACCGACACGGCGACCTGGCCGCCGAACCACGGCTTGATCTCCGTCGATGTAGTCACGCTTGCCGCCGCTCGCCTTGCCGACGAGCCGGTCGAGGGCCTCGTCGAGCTTCGGTGTCGAGCGTCGACTGGTCGGCAAAGCCCGGGAAGTGGGCGAGGAACGGCCGAGGTTCTGGCGCTGGTCGCCGGGCAGGTCGAGCCCGGAGCTCGACGTAGGCGACCGCGTCGGCCGGCGCCCAGGGGAGACGAGCGAGCTGTTGCGGCGCCGACGAGGGCGAAGCCCGCCGCCGACAGCGCGACGACGCAGGCGCGATGATCCCGGCGATCGCCCACGCGCGGGCGACGTCGCGAGCGGCGACGGCCCAGCGGAGCTCGGCGTGACCGACCGGCGACGGCTCGACGGCTGGCCGGGCTGCCGTGCAGCCGGCGGCGAGCCGGCTGGGCAGCTCGCGGCCGCGGTCGGCCGACCGGCGCGGTCGGCAGCGCGGCGGTGACCGGTCGGTCGGTGTGGCTCCGTGTCGGGCATCTGTCCGCCCGGGTTCGGCTCGCTCATGGTGTCGTACCCCCTGTCCTAGCGGCGGCCCGATCAGGCCGGCGGCGGCGCCGCGGCCGCCGGCCGCCGGAGAACTGCTTCATCAGCTTCTGCATCTCGCCGAACTGCTTGACGAGGCGGTTGACCTCGGGGAGCGACGTCCCGGAGCCGGTCGGCGATCCGGCGCCGGCGCGAGCGCGTTGAGGATCGCCGGGTCGCGCCGCTCGCGCGGCGTCATCGACCGGATGATCGCCTCGGTGCGCTTGAGGTCGCCGCGGTCGACGGCGTCCTGGGCCTCCTTGGCCATGCCGCCCATGCCCGGGATCATCGCCCATGATCTGGCCGATCGGGCCCATCTTCTGGATCTGCTGGATCTGCTCGAGGAAGTCCTCGAGCGTGAAGCTGCGCCTTGCGCAGCTTCTCCTCCAGCTTCGCGGCCTGCTTCTCGTCGAACGTCTCCTGGGCGCGCTCGACGAGCGTCAGCACGTCGCCCATGCCCAGGATGCGGCCGGCCAGCCGGTCCGGGTGGAAGACCTCGAGGGCGTCGGTCTTCTCGCCGGTGCCCAGGAACTTGACCGGGAGCCCGGTCACCGCGCTGATCGAGAGCGCCGCGCCGCCGCGGGCGTCGCCGTCGATCTTGGTCAGGATGAGGCCGGTGACGGGCACGGCCGCGGCGAACGCCTGCGGCGACGGCGACCGCCTCCTGGCCGGTCATCGCGTCGACGACGAGGAGCGTCTCGACCGGCTTGACCGCGGCGTCGACCGCGCGCGATCTCGTCCATCAGCGCCTCGTCGATGGTCAGGCGGCCGGCGGTGTCGAGGATGACGACGTCGCGGCCTGGCCGGCGCGCGGCCTCGATGCCGCCGCGGGCGATGTCGACGACCGGCGTGCCGGCCGGCGCGCGGTGGACCGGGATGTCGAGCGCGCTTGCCGAGCGTCTCGAGCTGGTCGGCGGCGGCCGGCCGGTACGGGTCGGCGGCGACGAGCAGCGGCCGCCGGCCGAGCTTGACGACGTGGCGGGCGAGCTTGGCGGCGGACGTCGTCTTGCCCGAGCCCTGGAGGCCGACGAGCGAGACGACGGCCGGGTTGCCCTGGAGGTGGAACGTGCGGTCGCCGCGCCGAGAGCAGCGCGATCAGCTCCTCGTGGACGATCTTCACGACCTGCTGGCCGGCGGTCAGGCTCTCGAGGATCTCGGCGCCGACGGCCCGCTCGCGGACGCGCGCGACGAAGTCCTTGACGACCTTGAAGTTGACGTCGGCCTCGAGCAGCGCGAGCCGGACCTCGCGCATCGCCGCGTCGACGTCGGCCTCGCTGACGCGGCCGCGGCCGGTCAGGTTGGCGAGGGTCTTGCGCAGGCGGTCGCTGAGGCGTGTCGAACATGCGGTCGGATGGACTCCGTTGCGGTCGGCGGGGCGACGGATGGCGGTCGCGCCGGGTGGTGCGCGGGTTCTGGCGCACCGAGGCGCCCGAAGTGTAGCGCATCGGGCTCCGAGCCGCCCCATGGCCCGATCGGCCGCTGCGAGTGCCGCCGCGCACAGGACCGACCGTCGCGCCACGATGGCGCGATGACCGGCGACGCCCGTCCCGTGGCCTCAGTCTGGCGCAACGGCGTCTTCGTCCGCGCTCTGGCTGGCCGGCACGATCTCGATCTTCGGCTCGCTCGTGACCCGGATCGCGCTGCCGTTCGTGGCGATCCTGGTCCTCGACGCCGGACCGATCGAGGTCGCCATCCTGCGCACCCTCGACCTCGTGCCCGGGCTGCTGGTCGGTCTGGTCGCCGGGGCCTGGGTCGACCGGCTGCGCCGCGTCCGATCATGATCGCCGCGGATCTCGGCCGAGCCGTGCTGCTGGCCACGATCCCGGTCGCGGCGGTCGGCCGGCGGTCCTCGGCCTCGGCCAGCTCGTATCTCGTGACGTTCCTCGCCGCCGGCCTGACGACGTTCTTCGACGTCGCCGACCGGGCCTACCTGCCGACCGTCGTCGAGCCGGACCAGCTGGTCCCGGCGAACAGCGCCCTCGCCGCCAGCGCGTCGGTCGCCGAGTTCGTCGGCGTTCGGGATCAGCGGCTTCCTCGTCCAGCTGCTCAGCGCGCCCCTCGCGATCGCCATCGACGCCGTGTCGTTCGTGGTCTCGGCGCTGCTGCTCGGGCTCGATCCGGCGACCGGAGCCGGCCCGCCACCGGCCGACGAGCGCGAGCCGGTCGTCGGCGAGATCCGGGCGGGCTCAGCGATCGTCCGCGATCGCCGGTCCTGCGCGGCACTGGCCGGGGCACGATGGCCGCCTCGCACGTCATGTGGGGCGTGTTCGGGACGTCGTACGCTGCTGTTCGTGACCGACGACCTCGGCCTCGATCCGGCTGCGATCGGCGTGGTCGCCGGCGCTCGGCGGGTTCGGCTCGTTCGCGGGCGCGCGCTCGCCGAGCCGTCGGTGCGACGCTTCGGCGTCGGGCCGGTCGATCGTGCTCGCTGCTGATCGCGGCGCATCGGCAACGTGCTCGATCCCGCTCGCACCGCCGGGCCGCTCGTCCTCGGCGTCGGCCTGCCTCATCGGCCAGCAGCTCGATCGGCGACACGGCCGTGACGGTGTTCGACGTCACCGAGGTCTCGGTCACCCAGGCGGTCGTCGGCGACCGGCAGCTGGGCCGGGTCAACGGCCCGATCCGCGTCGGCGAGGATGGCCCAGCTCGTCGGAACGCTCGTCGGCGGCCTCATCGCCGAGCTGGTCGGCCTGCGGGCGTCGATGGCGTTCGGCGTCCTCGGCGGGCTGCTCGCCGTGGCGTTCCTGTGGTTCTCGCCGATCCCGCGTCTGCGGTCGATGCCCGAGCGCCCGTTGATCCCGGCCCTGCCGGGCGAGGAGGTCCGCGCTGACCGAGTAGGCCTAGGCGAACAGGGCGTCGACGAAGGCCTCCGGGTCGAACGGCAGGAGGTCGCCGGCCTGCTCCCCGACCCCGACGAAGCGGACCGGGACCCCGAGCGTCGTGCTCGATCGCGAACACGATGCCGCCCTTCGGCGGTCGAGTCGAGCTTGGTCAGGACGACTGCCGGTCAGCCCGACGGCCTCGTGGAACGCCATGGCCTGCGCGAGGCCGTTCTGGCCGGTCGTCGCGTCGAGGACGAAGAGCGTCTCCGGCTCGGCGCCCGGCAGGCGCTTGTCGATGATCCGGCGGACCTTCGCCAGCTCGTCCATCAGGTTCGACTTCGTGTGGAGGCGGCCGGCCGTGTCGGCGATGACGACGTCGGCGTGGCGGGCGACGGCGGCGTCGAGCGCGTCGAACACGACGGCCGCCGGGATCGGCACCCGGGGCGTGGGCGACGATCTCCGCGCCCGGCCGCTCGGCCCAGATCCGGAGCTGGTCGATCGCCGCGGCGCGGAACGTGTCGGCGGCGGCGAGGACGAACGCGCCGGCCCTTCGCCGCGCTCGCGGGCGGCGAGCTTGCCGATGGTCGTGGTCTTGCCGGTGCCGTTGACGCCGACGACGAGCACGACCGCCGGGCCGCCGGTCGCCGGCCGGCTGCGGCTGCCAGTCGGCTGCGTCGCGCGGGGCGAGCAGCGCGGCGAGCTCGGCCCGGACCGCGGCCTCCGCGGCCGTCCGGGTCGCGTCGGCCTGCGGGCGCGCTCGACGACGTCCATCGCGAGGCTCGCGCCGACGTCGCCGGCGATCAGCGTCTCCTCGACCTCGTCCCAGTCGGCGCCGTCCGGCCGCCGCCGAGCACGCCGCGCAGGCGGGCGACGAACCCGGTCCGCGACTTCTCGAGACCCGGCTCGAGTGCTCCGCTCTGCTCGCGGCGGGCGAGCGTCGGCCTGCTCGGGCGTAGCGGCCCCCGCGTCCGCTGGCCTCGGCGATCGGCGACGCTCGACCGGGGCGCTGGCCGGGATCGTCGGCTGGGCGGCGAGGCGCGTCCGCTCGAAGTCGGCCGGGTCGCGGTGCCCAGTCGGCGCCGGGCGTCCTCTGGTCGCCATCGGACTGGCGCTCGGCCGCCGACTCGGCCGGCAGCCGCGGGCTCGGCCGGTGCTCGTCCTCGGGCTTGCCGCGCCAGAACATCGCGCCTAGCTCGCGACCGGGCTCGAGCGAGCCCGGCGGCGCCGTCCGCCGCGGACGTTCGCCGCGATCGCCGTCGCCTCGTCGAGCCGGAGGCTGATCACCCGGCTGACCGAGTCGTCGCCGACCGTCACGCCGTACAGCGCGTCGGCCGACCTCGATCGTGCCCCGGTTGTGGGTGATCACGATGAACTGGGTCGTCCCGGCCAGGCCGCGCAGCGCGTCGGTGAACCGGCCGACGTTCGCCTCGTCGAGCGCGGCGTCGACCTCGTCGAGGACGCAGAACGGCACCGGCCGGACCTCGAGCATCGCGAACAGCAGCGCGACCGCCGTCAGCGCCCGCTCGCCGCCCGACAGCATCGCCAGCGCCTGGGCCTTCTTGCCCGGCGGCCGGGCGACGATCTCGATGCCGGTCGTCGAGAGATCGTCCGGGTCGGTCAGCGACGAGCCGGGCGAAGCCGCCGCCGAACAGCTGCTGGAACCGCGCGTCGAAGGCGCGCCTCGAGCGCGGCGAACGTCGTCCGGAACTGGGTCGCGATCAGCGTCGTCGAGCTCGGCGATCAGCGTCCGCGTCCGGGCGATCGCGGCGCGGAGGTCGCGCGCGCTGGGCCTCGAGCGCCTCGAGCCGAGTCGCGGAGCTCGGCGTACTCGTCGACCGCGAACGGGTTGGCCGCGCCCGAGCTCGTGGTAGCGGCGGCGGAGCGCCGCCAGCCGCCCGGGCGTCGGCGGGTCGGTCGCCGGCGGCGCCGGCGGCCCAGGCCGCGAGCGCGTGCGACGGAGCGCCTCGAGCGGCCGCCTCGACGCGTCGTCCAGGTCGCCGGCTGTCGGTCCGCCCGTGCGGCGGTCACGATCGGCGGTCGCCGCGGCTCGGGCGGTCGATCTCGACGGCGCGCCGCCGGCGGCCTGGCAGCGCGCGGACCCCGACCTCGCCGAGCCCGGCGAGCTCGACGAGCACCTGCTCGCGGAGCGGCTCGAGCTCGAGCCGCGCCTCGAGGTCGCGCGACCTCGGCCGCCCGGCCCGGTCGTCGGCGTGCCCGCAGCCGCTCGCGCGCCGCGCTCGCCGCCGCGCTCCGCGCCGGCAGGCGGTCGCGGTCGGCGCGCGTCGGCGGCGCAGGAGCTCGGCGAGGCGTCCGCGCGCCGCGCCTCGCGCGACCGCGCGGCCGGCGAGCGCTCGACCGCCAGCGCGAGTCGCGCTCGTCAGCGCAGCGCGCTCGCGCTCGGCGAGGGCGCGCTCGTCGCTCGGCCGCGGGCGATCCGTCGCTCGTCGCAGGTCGACCGCCGCCTCGCGCCCGGGCCCGACGCGCCTCGGCGTCGCGCCGCGCCCGGTCGTCGACGCGGCCTCTGCGCGCGAGCCGGTCGCGCCGCGCGCGCAGCTCGTCGCGCCGCGCCTCCCACGCCGCGATCGCGCCGGCCGGGTCCGTCGGCGCGGCGCCGTCGGCGCCGGCCGCCGTCGGCCGCGGCTCGCGCGGCCATCGAGCGACGCGAGGGCGGCCCGGCGCGCGGCCGGCCTCGCGCCTCGAGCCGGTCGGCCTGCGCCGCGTGCCAGCGCGGCCTCGCGCGCGGCCGCCTCGGCGCGCCGGCCGGCCGCCCGCTCCACCTCCTCGGCGCGCCGCCGCGCGGCCGCGCGCGGCCTCGCGGCGCGGCCGCGTCGCAGGCGCTCGTGGCGCGCGGCGGCCGCCGGCGCGCCGCGTCGGCCGCCGCCGTGCCGCGCTCCGCCGGCGCCTCGGCTGCGAGCGTCCAGCGCTCGCGGCTCCAGGCGTCGGCCTCCGCCCGTCGCTCGAGCGTCGCCGTCGCCGCGTCCGAGCGCGATCGCGACCGCGTCCGGCGACGCGCTCGCCGTCGCGGGCGACCGCGATCCAGCCGGCGGGCAGCGACGGCCTGGAGCCGACAGGCAGCGGCGAGGTCCGGGACCCAGACGGCGCGCTCGAGCAGCGCGCCGGGCCGCGCCGCCGGGTCGCGCCGGACCGCGTCGGCGAGGAGCCCGCCGCCGCGCCGCGACGCAGCCGCGTCGACGAGCCGGCGCGGCGTCGCGGCCCGCCGCGGCACCTGGTCCGCGCCGCGATCCGCTCACGACGACCATCCCGCGCTCGCCGGCCAGCGCCGCGACGGCGTCGCGCATCGACGACGTAGGCGCGCGGCCGGCCTCGCCGAGCGCCGCCTCGACGGCCGCGCGGAGCCCGGGTCGACGCCGAGGTCCTCGTCGACGCGCCGGCCGCCGCCTCGCGCGCGCGGCCTGCGCGATCCCGCGCGCCTCCTCGTCGGCGAGCCGGCGCTCCGAGGCGCGTCGAGCGCTGCCGCGCAGGCCGGCGAGCGCGGCCCGGCCGCGGCCGCCGCGCTCGGCGCGCGGCTCGGCTGCGCGCCGTCGGCGGCCTCGCGGCGGCCGACCGCGCGGCCTCGCGTGCGATCGGCCGCGTCGCGCTCGTCGGCCCGGCGCGGCGGCGAGCGCCTCGCGCTCGTCGCGACGGCCCGTCTCGAGCGCCGTCGCGGCGCGCTCGACGGCGTCGGCGCGCGCCCGCTCCTCGGCCGCGCGCGCTCGGCGTCGGCGAGCGCGGCGACGGCCGTCTCCGCGCTCCGCCGACCCGGGCCGCCTCGGCCGCCGGACGCGCGGCCAGCTCGTCGCCGCGCGCCTGTCTCGCGGCCCGCAGGGCGCCGAGCTCCGCGAGCGCCTCGGCCAGTGCCCGGTCCGCCTCGGCCAGCGCCGCCTCGAGCGCGAGGTCCGGCTCGGGCACCGGCGCGCGAGCCTCGCGTCGCCTGGCGGCCAGGTCCGCCTCGGCCGTCGCCCGCTCGCGGCCAGCCGCTCCCGGTCGCGCGCGACGGCCTCGAGCTCGGCGGTCAGGCGCGCCTCGCGGAGCTGGAGCTCGGTCAAGCGCCGCGCGGGCGGCCTCGTGTGCCTCGCGCCGCCCGCGCTCGAGCTCGGCCCGCGCCGCCGAGCGACGCCGACAGAGCGGCTGCCGATCCCTCGGCCTCGGTCAGCTCGGCCATCGCGAGCGTCCGCGTCCGCCTGCGCCGCGGCGCAGCCGCGTCGGCCGCCGCCGCGCCCGCGGCCGCAGCCTCGTGCCAGCGCGCCGTGGGCCGCGGCGACGAGCGCCGCCGCGAGCTCGTCGCCGGCCGATTGGCGGGTCGCCTGCTGCTCGGCCTGGGCGGCCAGCCGGCGCGCCTGCGGCCGGAGCTCGGCAGGATGTCGTCGACCCGGGCGAGGTTCGCCTCGGCCTCGGCGAGCTGCTCCTCCGCCTGCCGCCGCCGGCGCTCGTGGCGGCGGACGCCGGCGACCTCCTCGAACAGCGGCCGGCGCTCCTCCGGCCGCAGCGCGAGCGCCTGGTCGACCATGCCCTGGCCGATGAACAGGAACGCGTTGTCGGCGAGGTGGGCCGCGTCGAGCAGGTCGACGAGGTCGCGCAGGCGGACCCGCTGCGGTTGAGCAGGTAGTCGTTCTCGCCGGAGCGGTACAGCCGCCGGCCGAGCTCGACCACGCCGTAGTCGACCGGCAGCAGCCCGTCGGCGTTGTCGAGGACGAGCGTGACGTCGGCCATGCCCGAGCGCGGCCCGTCGCTCGGAGCCGGCGAAGATCACGTCCTCGGTCTTGCCGGGTGCGGAGCGCGCGGCCCTGCTCGCCGAGCGCCCAGCGCAGCGCGTCGGCGAGGTTGCTCTTGCCCGAGCCGTTCGGCCCGACGACCGCGCTGATCCCGGGCCCGAACTCGACCACGGTCCGCTCGGCGAACGACTTGAAGCCCTGGAGCCGCAGGGCGAGGAGCCGCGGCCGGCGCGGTCACGCCGGCGTCGTGCGTCGCGCACGGCTCGAGCGCAGCGAGCGGCCTCGGCCGCGGCCGCCGTCTCGGCGATCCGCGCGAACGGCCCTCGCCGGTGCCGAGGACCGCGCCGCCGACGACGACCTCGACCCGGAACACCTTCTCGTGGTCCGGCCCGCTCGCGTCGATCAGCCGGTAGTGCGGCCGCTCGCCGGTCGTCCGCTGGGTGTGCTCCTGGAGCCGGCTCTTGGGGCTCTTCAGGCTCGTCACGGTGCGTCGCTGGTCGAGCTCCGGCGCGGCCATGGTCGAGCAGCCAGTCGCGGGCGCGTCATAGCCGAGGTCGAGGTAGAGCGCGCCGACGAGCGCCTCGAACGCCGAGGCGAGCAGCGACGGCCGGGCTCGGCCGCTCGCCGACGCGCCTCGCCCTCGCCGAGCAGGAGGCACTCGCCGAGGTCGATCCGGCGGGCGAGCCGGGCGAGGCCGGCGGCGCTGACGATCGCCGCCCGGCGCGCGGACAGGACGCCCTCGTCGTCGTCGGGTGGCGGCGGTAGAGCGCCTCGGCCGATGGCCAGGTTGAGACGGCGTCACCGAGGAACTCGAGCCGCTCGTTGTGACCGCGCGGCGTCGCGGATGCTCGTGCAGGTAGCTGCTGTGGATCAGCGCCTGGTCGAGCAGGTCGAGGTCGCGGATCGGGAGCCCGAGGCGTGCCGCGAGGTCATCGGCCGAGCGCATCGGGCCCTGCGCGGTCTCGCCGGCTAGGACGAGCGCTCGTCGATGTAGTCGACGGCGTCCTGACGGTGCGGATCTTCTCGGCATCCTCGTCGCGAGATCTCGGTCCCGAACTCCTCTTCGAGGCTCATGATCAGCTCGACCAGATCGAGCGAGTCGGCGTTGAGGTCGTCGACGAAGGACGCCTCGGGCTTGACCTCGTCCTCGTCGACGCCGAGCTGCTCGACGACGATCTTCTTGAGCCGCTCGTAGGTGGTGGCCACTGACTCCCTCCTCGGAGCTCCGGGTCGCCTGGTCTAGCGCGGCCGGCGTCGTGTCGCTGGCGATCCGCCCGAGCACGCCGTTCATGAGGCGTCGCGTCGGTTCGCCACTGTAGGTCCGTGCCAGCTCGACCCACTCGGCGATCGCCACCCGGGCCGGCGTCGTGCGCGGAGTGTAGCACCTCACCGATGCCGCAACGGAGCAGCGCGCGGTCCATCCGGGCCAGCTGGACGACCGGGTATTGGGGCGCCGGCGCTCGATCAGGGCGTCGATCTGGTCGCGTTGTCGACGACGGCCGCGACGAGCCGGCGGGCGAGCGTCGCGTCGCCGGGTCGGCCTCGGTCTCGGCCAGGTGCCGCTCGAGGATGGCGGTCGCCGTGCGCTGGCCGAACTCGGCCTCGAAGACGGCCGCCAGGGCGAGCCGCCGGCCCGCCCGAGCCGTCCGGGCGACGTCCGATCGACCGGCCGGGCTGGTCGGCCACCCTCAGGCGCCGACGCCGTCGACGACGATCACGATCTCGCCGACCTCGAGATCGAGCGAGCCGCTCGACGGCCGCCGCGACGGCGTCGCGGACCTGGCGGGTGAGCGGGACCGAGCGGCTGGCCCGGCCGGGCGACGATCGCGGAGCCGGACGTCGACCCGCCGGCCGTCGAGCCGCGGACGACCGACCGGCCGCCGAGCGAGGATCGCCAGCCAGCGCGGTCCGCGGCGACCGACCCGGACCACGCCGGGGACCTCGAGGGCGGCCAGGCGGACAGCTCGCTCGACGACGTCGCGGGCGACGCTCGAGGTCGGCCGGTCGCGTCATCGGTCCGCCTCGATCAGCCTCGGCCGGCTCGGCCTGGTGGCCACCGGTCGCCTCTCCGATCGGCGCGCCGGCAGCGGCGGCGGCCGCGCCGCGTCGGCCAGCCGGGTCGGCTCGCCGCGGAACGCCTCGGCGATGAGCGTCGGGGATCCGCGCCCGCGCCGACGGCGGCCGCGACGCCGACGCGCGTAGCCGACCATCCGCCGCTTCGCCCGGCCGTGGGTGATGATCACGGTGCCCTTGACGCCGAGCAGCGGCGAGCCGCCGAGCCGCTCGTAGTCGAAGACGTCGCGGATCCGGTCGATGCCGGGCCGCATGAGGGCGTAGGCGAGCCGGCCCCGCGGGTCGGCCGCGCGGAACTCGGCCGCGATCAGGTCGAAGATGAACGTCGAGAGGCCCTCGAAGAACTTGATCACGACGTTGCCCGACGACGGCGTCGCAGACGACGACGTCGGCCATGTGCTTGACCAGGTCCTTGCCCTCGACGTTGCCGACGAAGCGGAGGTCGGACTGGTCGAGCAGGCTCGGTCGCCTCGCTGCGATCCGGGCGTCGCCCTTGCCCGCTCCTCGCCGATCGACAGGAGCGCGACCCGCGGCCGCGCGACGCCCGAGGACCTTCTCGGCGAACAGCGCGCCCATCTCGGCGTACTGGTCGAGGTTCTCGCCGGTCGAGTCGGGGTTGGCCCCGATGTCGAGGAGGACGAACGGCCCGGACTCCGTGATCATCTGGACGGCGAGGGCCGGCCGATCGACGCCGGGCAGCCGCCCGAGGCGGAGGATCGCGGCGGCCATCGGCCGCCCCGGTGTGACCGGCGGTGACGACCGCGTCGGCCTCGCCCGCGGCGGACGAGGTCGGTGGCGACGAGGATCGACGCGTCCTTCTTCTCGCGCAGGGCCAGCGCCGGGTGCTCGTCCATCTCGACGACCTGGGAGGCGTGGACGATCGACACGTTCGGCCGGGCAGAGACGACCCGGCGATCGCGGCGATCCGGTCTCCGTCGCCGACCAGGATGACGTCGTCGCCGGGATGCTCGGCGGCGTAGTCGAGCGCGCCGGGGTACGACCTCGTCCGGAGCCGTGGTCGCCGCCCATCGCGTCGACGGCGACGCGGACGCCGACGATCCTCCGAGGTGGCCCGGACGGCGCTCAGGTCCACCGGATCAGGAGGCCGAGTCGCCCGACTTCGTCTTAGGCTCGAACACCTGGCGGCCGCCGTAGTAGCCACAGTTCGGGCAGGCGTGGTGCGGTCGCTTCGGCTCGTGGCAGTGCGGACACTCCTCGAGCTTTGGCAGCTCGAGCGCGAGGTGGCTGCGGCGCTCGCCCTGGCGCGCGTGTGACACCCGTCGCTTCGGGACTCCCATGGTTCGTCGTGGCTCCTTTCGGATCCGGCACCGGCGGTCTGCGCGGGGCGGTCGTCGTCGTGATCTCGGGCCGGTCGCCGGCTGCGGTCGCGCCGCGCTGAACGTGGGGCCGACGGGTGAGTTTACGCCATCGCGGCGAGTCGCACGAACGGGACCGGGCTAGCTCGGCCCGTCGTCTGCGACGTGGAAGTCGCGGAGCGCCTCGAGCCGGGGGTCGATCGGGGGCTCGCCGTGGTCATGCGGGCCGGACCCGAGCTCCGCGCCGCACTCGGGACACAGGCCGGGGCAATCCGGCCGGCAGAGCGGCGCAATCGGCGCGGCGAGCAGGATCGCCTCCCGGACGAACGGCTCGAGCTCGATCTCGTGGTGGCCGGTCAGGCTGGCCACCTCGGGCTCGTCGGCATGGGCGATCGGGGCGCCGGTGGCCAGCTCGACGCTCTGCAGCGCCTCTTCCTCGAACTCCGCGTCGATCCCGACCTCGACCGGCCGCAGGCAGCGGCTGCACGCGTCGGCCAGCGTCGCCCGGACGTCGCCATCGACGAGGAGGCCCCGGTTCGTCCGGGTCAGCCGAAACCGGGCAGCGGCCGGTCCGGCCAGGGTGAGGTCGTCGCCGAGCTCGAGGTCGAGGTCGTCGAAGACGAGATCCCGGACCGAACCGCCCGGCTCGCCGAGGAGGCTGGCGACGTTGACGGTCAGGCGATCGCGAGGATCGGCCCGGGTCACGACCGGCCGGAGCGGGTCGCGCGCGCCTCCTCTTGTTCCGCCTCGCCGTCCCATTCGACCTGTTCCTGGTCGTCCTCGTCGCCCTCGAGCTCGGCCGCGACCGCCGGCCCGGCGAGGTGGCGCCGCTCGTCGAGCAGGGCGATCCCCTTCTTGATGCTCTGGAGCGTGCGAACGACCTCACCCTCGAGCCCGATCAGGACCGACGCTGCGTACTCGTCCGCGCCGCGCCGCACCTCGGCCGCCTCGTCCTGGGCGCTGGCGATGATCCGCCCGCTGGCGTCCTCGGCAGCCGCGGTCAGCCCACGCTCCTCGATCAGGAAGGCGGCCTGCTCCTGGGCGCTGGCGACGATCCGCTCGGCCTCCTCCTGGGCCTTCTCGAGGATCCGCTCGCCCTCGGAGTTGATCCGCTTGGCGGCCCGGATCTCCTCGGGGATCGCCGCCCGGAGCTCGTCGATGAGGTCGAACGCCGCGTCCTTGTCGATCACGACGTTGTTCGTCATCGGCAGCTTCTTGCCGTTGGCGATCAGCGTCTGGAGGCGGGTGACGAGGAAGATGATGTCGATCGGACCAGCCCTCTTCGGTTGACGACCGGCGCCATAGGCGGCTCGGTCGCTTGGATTATCGCACCCGCCACCGGGCAACGGTTCGGGTCAGCCGCTCCTCGCGGCCTCGGCGAGCGCGGCGGCGGCCGCGCGCGGGACCATCCCGCCGACGTCGCCGCCGAAGTGGGCGATCTCCCTGACCAGGCTCGAGCTCACGTAGCCATGTTCGAGCGAGGTCATGAAGAAGACCGTGTCGACGTTCGGGGCCAGGATCCGGTTGTTGAGGGCGAGCTGCAGCTCCGTCTCGAAGTCGGACACCGCCCGAAGACCACGGACCATGAAGCCGGCCTTGACCCGCTGGCAGAAGTCGACGGTCAGGCCGTCAAAGGTCTGGACGTCGACGCCCGTGAACTCCGGACCCGCCTCGGCGAGCGACGCCCGGATGACCTCGACCCGCCGCGCGGTATCGAGGAGCGGCGACTTGCGCGGGTTCTCGAGGACGGCGACGACGACTCGATCGAACACGGCAACGGCCCGGCGCAGGACGTCGAGGTGGCCGTTCGTGATCGGATCGAAGGAGCCGGGATAGACCGCGAGGCTCATCCGCCCTCCCGACGGTAGAAGGTGAGGCCGGTTTCGCCGAAGCGCCGGTCGCGTTCGGATGCTAGCAGGCCGACCAGCGCCGGTGGACGGTCGCGCCAGAAGTGCTTGGCGACGACCCGCGCCCGCGGGCCGAGCAGTGGACCACCGTCGTCGGCGCCGAGCACGGCCAGGAGTCGTCCGAGGAGATCGATCTCGGCATACGGCGGGTCGACGAAGACGAGGTCGAACGGGCCCTCGCCGGCGGCGTCGCCGGCGAGCCAGTCCAGCGCCTCGGCGCGGACGATCCTGGCGTTCGGGCCGCCCAGCCCCGTCAGGAACAGGTTCTCGGCGATCGTCGTGGCGGCCCGCCGATCGCGCTCGACGAACGTCGCCCGGGCGGCGCCGCGTGACAGCGCCTCGATCCCCGCCGCGCCGCTGCCCGCGCACAGGTCGAGGAACGACGCGCCGCGGAGGTCGGGCTCGAGGATCGCGAACAAGGTCTGCTTGACCCGGTCGGCCAGCGGCCGGGTCCCCTCCCCCGGGGCAACGAGACGCCGTCCACGGGCCGTTCCCGCGATCACCCGGCCGGCGTCAGCCATGACCCACCGCAGAGCTCACGCCGCGCTCTCCGGCTCGCCGGCGGCGATCCCCTCGAGCCAGCCGGCCTGGAGCTCGTGGCGGAGCGGCGCGAGCGCCGGGCTGCTGAGCTCCCCCGAGTCGTCGAGCAACGCCTCGGCGTGACGCCGGGCGTCGCTGGCCAGGGTCCGGTGGTCGGCTCGCTGGAGCGAGGCGACCCGCAGCCGCGGCAGGCCGCTCTGGGCGAGGCCGAGGACGTCGCCCTCGCGGCGCAGCTCGAAGTCGGCCTCGGCCAGCTCGAACCCGTCGAGGGTGCGAGCGACCGCGACGAGCCTCGCCTGCTCGGTCGTCTCGGTGCTCCGCCGACCGGCGACGAGGTCGTCCCAGTAGGCCGTGCTCGGGGCCGCATCCGAGACGAGCGCACAGTACGACGCCACGCCGCCGCGACCGACCCGCCCGCGGAGCTGGTGGAGCTGGGCCAGCCCGAACCGGTCGGCGCCCTCGACCGCCATGACCGTCGCCTCGGGGACGTCGACGCCGACCTCGATCACCGTCGTCCCCACGAGCACGTCGAGCTCGCCGTCGCGGAACCGGGTCATCTCGGCGTCGCGCTCGGTGGCCTTCAGCCGACCGTGGACGAGCCCGACCCGGAGAGGGGCGAGCAGCGCTCGCAGGCGTTCCGCCTCAGCCTTGGCGGCGACCGTTCCCTCGTCGTCGGTTTCCTCGATGGCGGGGACCACGACGAACGTTCGGTGGCCGTCGGCGGCCTGTGACCGGACGAACTCCCACAGCCGGTCGATGTCGGCCGGGTGGCGGATCAACGTCCGGATCGGGATCCGGCCCTCGGGCGGCGTCCGCAGGTCGGTCACGTCGAGGTCGGCGTAGAGGACCTGCCCGAGGGTGCGCGGGATCGGGGTCGCGGTCATGAGCAGGACGTGCGGCGCGGTCCCGCCGGCCTTCGCCTCGAGCTGGCCGCGCTGCTCGACACCGAAGCGATGCTGCTCGTCGATGACGACGAGCCCGAGATCGGCGAACGTCACCCGGTCCTGGAGGAGCGCATGCGTCCCGACGACCACGCTCGCCCGCCCGTCGGCGATCGCCTCGAGCGCCTTCCTCGTTCCGGCCGCGCTCAGCGACCCGGTCAGGAGCGTGACCGCGATGCCGACCCCATCGAGCAGGTCGGAGAGGGTGGCCCCGTGCTGGCGCGCGAGCAGGTCGGTCGGGGCGAGGAGGGCGCCCTGGCGACCCGCTCCGGCCATCAGCGCCAGGCCGTAGGCGGCGACCGCGGTCTTGCCGGAGCCGACGTCGCCCTGGAGCAGGCGGAGCATCGGCTCTGGGAGTGCGAGGTCGGCCCGGATCGCCGCGGTCGCGGCCAGCTGGTCCGGCGTCAGATCGACCGCGTCACCGAGCTTCCGGGTGAGCGCCTTGACGAGCGCAGCGCGGACCTCGGCGTCGAACGCGTCGTCGACGAGCAGCGGCCTCGCCTTCGAGCGGACCCGTTGGCGGCGGCGGCCGACCATCCCGAACTGGAGGGCGAGGAGCTCGTCGAAGGCAAGCCGGCGCAGGGCGGCATCGAGCGCCTCCGGGTCGTCCGGGTAGTGGGCGCCCTCGATCGCCCGGCCGATGCCCTCGAGCGCCTCTGCCTGGCGCAGGTCGGCCGGCAGGTACTCGGGGTAGGCGAGACCGGCCCGGTCGATCGCCTCGCGCATCGCGACCCGCAGGCGGGGCGCGGCGATGCCCGCCGTCAGCCGGTAGATCGGGACGATCCGCCCGGCATGGAGGAGGTCGCCCTCGGCGTCCTCGCGCTGGAACTCGGGGTCGTCGAAGATCACCGAGAAGCCGCGCTTCTTGAGCCGGCCGCTCATGACGAGCCGGTCGCCGGGATTGATCCGACGCTCGATGTAGCGGCGGCCGAACCAGATCGCCTCGGCCTCGCCGGTCTCGTCGTTGACGATCGCGATCGTGCGCTGGATCCGACGCCGGAAGCCCTGCTCGACCCGGATCGAGCGGACCGTGACCCGGGTGCTCACCTGGTCGCCGTCCTGGCGACCCATCAGCTCGGCGATCGTCTCCATCCGGCGCCGATCGTCATAGCGCCGGGGCAGGTGGAACAGGAGGTCGCGGACCGTGCCGATCCCGAGCCGCAGCCCGACCCGGCGGATCGCGGCGGCGCCGCTCAGCCCGCTGTTGCCGATCGGCGTCGAGAGGAGCGCGACCGGGTCGGTCGGTGGCGGCAGCGGCCTGGGCGCGGCGGCCGACCGGGGCCGGGTTGGGCGGGACTGACGGTGGGGAGGCGCGGGGGGCATCGCTATTCCGCCGAGATGAGGTACCGGTAGTGCGGCTGGCCCCCGTGGCGGACCTCGACCTCGATGCCGGGGCGCGCCTCGGCCACCTTCCGGGCGACGTCCTCGGCCTCGGCCAGCTCCGACCCGTCACCGTAGAACAGCGTGATCAGCTCGACCCCCGGCGGAAGCGTCGCGACCGCCGCGAGGATCGCCCGGTCACGATCGCGGTCGGCCGCGACGAGACCGTCGTCTGGATCGAGCACGATCGTCTGGCCCTTGCGGACCTTCCGGCCGCCGATCCTGGCGTCGCGGACCGCGGCGGTGACCTGGAGCGTGGCCAGCCCGCGCCCCTGCGCCGTCATGTCGGCCACGTTCGCGGCGGCCGTCGCGCCGGGATCGAGCGCGAGCAGGGCCGAGAAGCCCTCGGCGGCATTTCGGGTCGGCACCACGTGGACCGGGCGATCGGCCAGCTCGGCGACCTGGCGAGCCGCCAGGACGACGTTCGGGTTGTTCGGCAGGAGCAGGACCTCGTCCGCGTTGACCGCCTCCACCGCCGCGAGGAGCTCGCCGGTGCTGGGGTTGGCCGCCTGCCCTCCGCGGACGACCGCGGCGACCCCGAAGTCGCGGAAGATCGACGCGAGGCCGTCCCCGCGGCGACCGCGACGACGGCCACCGGGACGCGCGGCCCGTCGGCCGCGCGAGACGCCGTTCGTCAGGTTGGTCGGGTCAGCCCCTGGGCCCAGGTCCGGCGATGAGGCGGTGAACTCGGACGCCCGGGTCTCGCGGACGTCGCGGGCCTGGTTGTCGAGGTTCTCGACGCTGATCCGGCTCAGCGTCCCGAGCCCAAGGCCGTACGAGATCACGTCGTCCGGCCGGTCGTTGTGGACATGGACCTTGGCCGCCCGGGAGTCGCCGGCGACGACGACCGACTCGCCGATCGTCTCCAGGTGATTCCGGATCGCGTCGATGTCGAGATCGTGCCCCGGCGCCGGCTGGAGCAGGAACATCGTCTCGTAGCCGAACCCCTCGTCCGCATGGGCCACGAGCGCCGACGGCCGGGCGCCGTCGTGGACCCGCCCCGAGACGCCACCCGGCGACCGCCTCGCCCACGACGAACTTGAGCGCGCCCTGGAACAGGCGATAGAGGCCCTGGCCGCCCGAATCGACGACCCCGGCCTCGCGCAGGATCGGCAGCAGGCTCGGCGTCCGCGCGACGGCCTTCTCGGCCGCGTCGACGGTTGCCGCCAGGACGGTCTCGATCGCGTCGTCGCGCTCGGCGGCGGCCTTGGCAGCGACGCTCGCCTCGCGGATCACGGTGAGGATCGTCCCTTCGACCGGCTTCTTGACCGCGGCGTAGGCCGTCTCGGTCCCGAGTGCCAGGCAGTGGGCGAGGTCGAGACCGTTGAACCGGCGCTTCCGCTCGAGACCGCGGGCCATGCCGTTGAGGATCTGGCTCGTGATCACCCCGGAGTTGCCGCGAGCGCCCATGAGCGCCCCGAAGCTGATCGCGGCGGCGATCCGATCGGCCGGCTGGCCGGCCGCAGCCTCCGCCTCCTCGAGCGCGACCCTGACGGTCGCCGCCATGTTCGAGCCGGTGTCGCCGTCGGGGACCGGGAAGACGTTCATGGCGTTGACCTCGTCGACGTGAGCCTCGAGGTTGGCCACGGCCGAGCGGAAGGCCGCCAGCAGGCCGGCGCCGTCACAGCTTCGGCGCGTCATCGACCGGGCGACTCGCCGGTGCTCGCCGGTCTGGGCGGCGTCCAGGACGCCCGGCTGATCGACCCGGTAATCCAGGAGACCTGCCATGGGCGCCGACGACGGCTCGTAGCGCATCCCACCGACGTGGATCGTCAGCCGATCGGGCTCGCGATCGAGCGCCCGACCGAGCGCGTAGCGGACGGCCGAGTCGACCTGGCGGGCGACCTCGGCGACCGGCAGCCCGAACGCCGACGGTCAGTCGGAGATCGACGCTGAACGACGGTCCGGTCCGGACCCGGACCCCCGACCCTCCAAGACCGACGAGCCGGCGAATCCTGCCCAGGCCGTCGTCGTCGACGAAGCCGACGACCCCATAGCTCCCGAGGACGGCGCTGCGGACGATCTCCTCGATCGCCCGCCGACTGGCGAACGAGCGGCCCACGACGGAGCGCTCGGGCATACGCTGGATTGCCTCCGCTGCAGGACGCTCGCGCTCAGCCTCGTGCTCGCGGCCGTCCGGGATCCCGGGGTCGATGTGCTATCGTACCGCCTGCCCGGGCCCGTCGCGGCCCGCGCTCAAGACCCGAACCACCTTCTGAGGACCGACATGGCCCGCGCTTGCGCCGTCTGCGGCAAGGTCTCGATGGGCGGCTTCAACCCGCAGTCGTCGGGGATGAACCGCGTTCGAGCCCATCGTCGCTACCAGCCGAACCTCCAGCCGCTCACCCTCCCGACCGGGACCGGCGGGACGAAGAAGCAGCTGGTCTGCACGCGCTGCCGGCGAACGATCGCCAAGGCCAGCCGCTAGGCCGACCGGGTCAGGCCCGGTCGTCCGTGTCGAGCCAGATCGTGAACGGACCGTCGTTCACGAGCTCCACGGCCATCTCGGCGCCGAACCGTCCCCGCGCCACCGTCACGCCCATCGCCTCGAGGGCACCAGCGAACCGCTCGTAGAGCGGGATCGCCACGTCCGGGATCGCCGCACCGCTGAAGCCCGGCCGACGGCCGTGGTTCGTGTCGGCGAAGAGCGTGAACTGGCTGACGACGAGCGCTTCGCCAGCGACGTCCAGCAGGGACCGGTTCGTCCGGCCCTCGGCGTCGGCGAAGATCCGCAGCTCGCCGACCTTGCGGGCGAGCGCGTCGGCGATCGACGCGTCGTCGCCGGGCCCGACGCCGAGCAGCACGACCAGGCCCGGGCCGATCGCGCCGACCGGCTCGTCGTCGATCCGGACCTCGGCCCGGCTCACTCGCTGGAGGAGCGCTCGCACCGGGCCCGCCGTCAGCGGCTGAGCAGTCCGGCGGCGGCTCGCCAGGCGCCGCCGAGCATCGCCAGCCATGGGACCAGGTAGAGGGCCGTCGTCCCGCCACCGAGTGCACCGGTCGTGTTCATCCAGTACGCCACGGCCGCGCCGAGCGCCGCCACAACGAGTCCCTGGCCGACCACCGACCAGCGGACGTGCCGGCCGAGCCGGGCCAGCGCCCCCGCGTCCCCGGCGTCGGCAGCCTCGACGCCCGCCTCGAGCTCGTCGTCCGCCGCATCGTCGATCACCCGCCGGAACCAGGCCGGGGCGTGGATCACCGCCCAGTACGCGGCCGACGCGTAGAGCAGGCCGCCGATGATGTCCACGACGTAGTGGTCGGCCAGGTAGACGATCGAGAACCAGACGCAGACCGAGTAGGCGAGGAGGAGCCAGCCGACCCGGCCGAACGCCCGTCGGGCGAACAGGAAGCCGAGGAACGGGAACGCCGCGTGGAGGGACGGGAACGCAGCGACCTGGTTCGGGTTGATGTCGTAGACCGTGTAGCTGTAGATGTAGTGGCCCTCGAACCCGAACAGGCTGGCGAGCTGGTCGAAGCCCTGCTCCTTGAGATAGACGATCGCCGGCAACCCGTCCGGACCGGGCAGGAAGCCGTGCTCGGCGGCCCACCATGGCGGCGCGACGGGCAGCAGGACGTACGTCGCGAAGCCGGCCATCGCCAGCAGGATGAGGGCCGCCACAAAGTCGTAGTACACCCGACGCCGGCGGAGCCACAGGAAGAACCCGACCGCGATCGGCAGCGGGAAGTGGAGGAAGTAGAAGATCGTCGCGGCCGAGGCGAGCGGGTCGGTGCCGGTCGCCGGATGGAGCGCGTCCTGGAGGACCTGGGTCGGCACATTGCCGAAGAACAGCAGCCGCTCGATCGCGAGGACGTCGGTCACGTGGACGGCCAGCCCGATGTTGTCGGCGTAGCCGCGCATCAGCTCGTAGGCGAAGAACAGCCCGATGAACGGGATCCAGTCGCGCACGAACAGGCGTCCGCGGCCGAGGAGGACCGCCGCCAGGCCGAATGCCACGAGCAGCACGTCGGGCGTGATCGACACGCCGCGGACGAGCATGAGCGCCGACAGGATCACGATGTACGCGCCGACCGCCCAGAGCAGGATCCGGTCGTTGCGCCGCCCGAGCGACGCTGTCTCGGGGACGTCGGTCACGACCCGACCGTCTCGAACGTCGCCCGCCAGGCCTCCGCCTCGGCGTATGCCGCCTCGCGTTCAAGCGCGTAGCGCTCGAGGGTGAGCGACTCGACCTGGCGTGGGACGAGCAGCTCGTAGTCGCGGACCCCGTCGGGGTTCATCCGGCCGTCGGCGCGGAGCATGATCACCGGGATCCCGCCGGCCTCGATCGTCGCCCGCAGCTTCGACCCGACCTGGAGCGGCAGGCTGGCGATGCTCCGCCACTCGTCGCGCGGGATCGGCGGCTTGCCCTTGTTCAGCTGGAAGGCGTAGCCCTCGTCGGCAAGGGCCTTGATCAGGCGGACCTCGCGGCCCATGTCGTGGCCCTTCTGGAAGAGGGCCGACCCGACCACGAGGACGTCGACGCCGAGCCCGCCGACGTACTCGGCCGTCTCGCGGTTGACCCCGCCGTCGACGTGAACCTCGCCGCCGAGCGGCAGGTAGCTCAGGAGATCGCGGGCGCCGACGATCTTGCGCGCTGCGTCGCGCATGAACGCCTGGCCGCCGAACCCCGGCTCGACGGCCATCACGAGGACGATGTCGATGAGCTCGCGGTACTTCGCCAGCGCCCGGACCGGCGTCTTCGGCTTGATCGCCAAGCCGGCGGCCCGACCTGCCTCGCGGATCCGTCGGAGCGTCGGCTCGATCGGCTCGTCGATCTCGACGTGGAACGTGATCGAGTCGCAGCCGGCGTCGATGAAGTCCTCGATATAGCGACCGGGCTCGCTGATCATGAGGTGGGCGTCGAACGGCAGCTCGGTCCGCGGTCGGAGGTGCTTGATCGTCTTCGGCCCGAACGTCAGGTTCGGGACGAAGTGGCCGTCCATGACGTCGAGGTGGACCCGGTCGGCGCCGGCCTTCTCGACTCGCCGGACGGCATAGGCGAGGTTCGACAGGTCGGCGTCGAGGATGCTCGCCGAGAGGCGGGCGCGGCCGGTACCCACGGCGTCAGCTGCCGGCCGTGCGCAGGGCCGCTGCGCTGTCGCGGACGAGCAGCTCGCGCCGGCGGGCGACAACCGATGGGGGCGGCTCCCCGGCGCGCTCGGCCGCCAGCTGGCCGCAGGCCGCGCCGATCTCCTGGCCGCGGTTCCGCCGGATCGTGACCGCGATCCCGTCCTGGCGCAGGCGGTTCGCGAACGCCTCGATCCGGGACATCGGGCTGGCCTGCCAGGGCGTGTGAGCGACCGGGTTCATCGGGATGAGGTTGACGTGGCACAGGTCGCCGCGGAGGAGCGCCGCCAGCGCATCGGCATCGGCCGCGGTGTCGTTGATGCCGTCGATCAGGGTCAGCTCGTATGAGATCCGGCGGCCCGTGACCCGGGCGTGGTCGCGGGCGGCGTCGACGACCTCGGCGACCGGCCAGCGCTTGTTGAGCGGCACGAGGACGTCGCGCAGCGGATCGCGGGCTGCGTGGAGGCTGACGGCGAGGGTGAATTGCGGGCCGAGCGCGGTCAGCCGCCGGATCCCGGGGACGACCCCGCTCGTGCTGACGGTGATGTGCCGGGCGCCCAGCCCGAACCGGCGCGGATCGGACAGGGCGGTGACCGCTTCGAGCACCCGGTCGAGGTTGAGCAGCGGCTCGCCCATCCCCATGAACACGACGTTGGTCAGGCGCTTGCCGTCGACGGCCAGGCGGCGGGCCGCGGCGCGGACCTGGTCGACGATCTCGGCGGTCTCAAGGTCGCGGGTGAAGCCGAGCTCGCCCGTGGCACAGAAGGGACATCCTACGGCGCAGCCGGCCTGGCTCGAGATGCAGACGGTGTGCCGTTCGCGATGGCCGGCCCGGGCCGGGTAGTGCATCAGCACCGACTCGATCAGGGCGTCATCGGACAGCCGGTGGAGGGCCTTCTCGGTCAGCCCGCCATCGGTCGCCTGGATCTCGGTCGCGAGCAGGGTATCGAACCGGAAGGCGGCGTCGAGCTCGGCTCGAAGGCCGGATGGCAACGTTCGGACGTCGGCGGCCGCGTGCGCCCCGCCGCCTCCGGCCCACACCGCGTCGCTGACCTGGCGGGCGCGATAGCCGGGCTCCGACCTGGCCCTCAACCAGGCGCTGAGGTCCTCCTGCGGGTAGCCAGACAGCCCAGGTCGCGGGTCACGGCTCGCCGGCCCGCGGTCGGACGCCGGCCGGTCCGGAGCGGCGGTCGTCGGCGCGTCGGTCACGCGGCGCATTGTCGCACGGTGTCGGACCGCGACCGGCCCGGTCAGGGTGGGTCAGGCTGCTCGATCCGGGTTCCCGCGAGCGCCGGCCGGCCGATGAGGAGCTCGCGCCCGGTCATCCGGCGCCCCCCTGCTGGCTGGACATCAAGGAGACGCAGGTCTCCGGCCGCCGTCGACAGCCGCAGCTCCGGTGGCGGGCCGAACTGGCCGACTACGCGTGGCCCCGGCCCGACCGCAGGAACGGCCTCTGCGCGCCAGATCTTCAGCGGGCCAAAGGCCGTTTCGACGAACGTGCCAGGCCACGGCTGGAGGGCGCGGACCCGGCGTTCGAGGTCCTCTGCCGGGAGGGTCGGATCGAGCCGGCCGTCGGCCCGCCGCAGCGGACGGGTCAGAGTCGCCGCGGAGTCGTCCTGCTGGCGTGGCGTGCAACGCCCGGCCAGCCAGTCGCCGAGGATCCTCCGGACTAGCTCGGCGCCTTGGCGGGCGGCCCGCTGCTCGACGTCGGGCGCCGTCTCGGAGCCCTCGAGCGGCCAGCTCTCGACGGCCACGATCGGCCCGGTGTCCAGCCCGGCGTCCATCCGGATGACGGTCACTCCGGTGGACGGGTCGCCGGCCAGGATGGCGGCGGGGACGGGCGATGCGCCGCGATGCCTGGGCAGGAGCGACGGATGGACGTTGAGGATCCCGTGGCGCGGCAGGTCCAGGATCCCCGTCGGGACGATCCGTCCGTAGTCGGCCAGCACCCCGAGGTCGGGGCGGAGGGCGGCAATCTCGCCGATCGCGGCGTCGTCTCGGATGCGGGCGGGCTGGAGCAGCGGCAGGCCGAGCGCTCTCGCCCGAGCGGCCACGGGTGTCGGCGTGGACTCCTGTCGTCGGCCCGCCGGCCGATCCGGCGCGGAGACGACGCCGACCAGCTCTACCTCGGGAGCGGCGGCCAGGGCTTCGAGGATCGGGACGGCAAACGGCCCGCTGCCGAAGAAGACGGTCCGCGCAGGGTGGTCGTCCGGGCTCACCGACGACCGACCTCCCGCGTCAGGCGAGCGCGCCCTGGGCCTCGCGGATGTGCTCGTGCTCCTCGTCGTCCTCGCCGCCCCCGCTGACGTCGATGAGCTCGTCCATCGAGTCCAGGTAGTCGATGTAGAGCTTGCCGTCGAGGTGGTCGAGCTCGTGCTGGAGCGCGCGTCCGAGAAGCCCCGACCCGGCGACCTTGAACTTCTTGCCGTTCCGGTCCTGGGCGACGACCCAGACCTTCTCGCGACGGGTCACGTAGGCGACGTAGCCCGGGATCGACAGGCACCCCTCGAGGTCGCGATCATCGCCCGCGGCGCGGACGATCTTCGGGTTGATGAGCTCGTAGAGCCGGCTCTCGACTTCGATCACGCAGGCGCGCATCGCCTCCCCGAGCTGTGGCGCGGCGAGGCCGACGCCGGGCGCATGGCGCATCGAATCGGTCAGGTCGTCGAGCAGCTCGTGGAGGTACTTCCCGAAGCTGTCGACGGGTTCGCCCTTGAGGCGCAGGCGAGGGTCGCCAAGGAGCACGATCGGTCGCACAGTCATGGCCGCGAGTATAGCGAAGGACGAGCGAGCGACCGGCCTCGCAGCCGACCGGGCCGGGCGCTAGCGGCCGGACAGCCCGAACCGGCGGGGGCCGCGACCGGACGCGCTCGGTGGCTCCTTGTCCATCCGCAGCCCGCGAGCGCGCAGGAACCGGTCGATCTCGGCGTGGAGCTGAGCGCCCTGCGGCTGCTTGTCGAGCCACTCGAGGTAGCCCGGATCGACCCGCGCGATCTCACCGATCGACCACCCGATGTGGCGTCCGAAGTTGAGCACGGTGCCCTGCGGGTTGCCGGGGGGCGGGCCGGCTCCCCCCTCGCCGTTGGGACCCCGTCGCCAGGTCGTGGTGGACGACGCCGACGACGCGCCAGACGTGGCCGGCTTCGGGCCCTCGCGTGGAGCTGCCGCGGTCGCGGTGGGCTCCGGGCGGGCCGTTGCCGCGCTCGTTCGCGCGGTCGAGTCGAGGATCACGCCGGCCAGGTGGGACTTGTCGTAGGCGGCTCGCCGCTCCGGGTCGCCGAGCGTCTCCCAGGCCGCGTTCAGCTGGGCCATCTGGGCGCCGGCGGTCGGGTCGTCCGAGTGGTCGGGGTGGAGCCGCCGCGCCCGCGCGCGATAGGCGGCCTGGAGGACGTCCTGATCCGCGTCCTGGCTGACCTGCAGGATCGCGTATGGGTCGAACCTGTCGGCCATCCGGTGGGACGTCTCCATGGTGCGTCGCGCGACACCGGCGAGCCACGCGCGCCGGCGGCTCGAACGTACGTTTTCACCCGGGGCGTGTCAACGGACCGGACGACCCCGGACCGCACCAGCTACCGTCAGAGGAGCGACTCCGGGTCGACGTCGACCGACCACGGGGCATCCGGACCGTCGTCGAGCAGGATGGTCGGATCCTGACCGCGCAGCACGACGTTCCAGCGCCAGCGGCCTGCCCGTCGCCGGATGAACGCCGGAGCCGGACCGACGACCTGGACCTCGACGCCCCGCTCGGCGGCAAGCGCTCGCAGCCGGTCCGCCTCGACGGACGCCGTGCGTTCGGCCGCAGCCGGATCCTCGAGCCCCACGGTCAGCTTGACCAGGCGCCCGAACGGCGGCGAACCGAACCGCCGGCGAACCTCGAGCTCGGCATCGTAGAACGCGTTCGCGTCAGCGCCGACCACCGCCTGGATCGCCGGATGGTTAGGCTGATAGCTCTGGATGATCGCCCGGCCCGGCCGATCCCCCCGGCCCGCCCGTCCGACGGCCTGCGCCAGCAGCTGGTACGTCCGTTCCGCCGCCCGCTCATCCGGCAGGTTCAGGGCGACGTCGGCGCTCACTACGCCGACCAAGGTCACCTCCGGGATGTCGAGGCCCTTGGCCACCAGGCTCGTCCCGACGAGGACGTCGAGCCGGCCGCTGCTGAAGGCATCGACGACCCGTTCGGCGGCACCCTTGCGCTCGACGACGTCGCGGTCGAGACGCCCCGTGCGGAGCGTCGGGAAGCGCTCGCGGACTTCACGCTCGACCCGCTCGGTGCCACCACCGAGGTAGCGGATCCGGGGCGAGGCACAGGATGGGCAGCGCCCGGCCATCGGGGCCGCCGTCCCGCAATGGTGGCAGCGGAGCGACCCGCCGGCGGCGTGGTAGACGAGTGGCCGCTCGCACTCCGGACAGGCCTGTACGTGGCCACAGTCCCGGCAGAGCACGACCGAGGCCGTGCCGCGCCGATTGATCACGAGGATCGCCCGCTCGCCATTGGCCGGGTCGAGCGCGGCGAGCGCCGCCGCGAGGGGCGCCGAGAGCAGACCCCGGTTGCCGGCCGCGAGCTCGGCCCGCAGGTCGACGACCGCGACCTCGGCCGGGGCGCCGGCCGGACGATCCGGGAGGCGTACCCGGCGATACGTCCCGGCGCGGGCTCGGCCGACCGTGTCGACGGCCGGCGTGGCGCTGCCGAGCACGACGGCGGCACCGGCCAGCCGGCCGAGCTCGATCGCCACGTCGCGCGCCTGGAGCCGCGGCGTCCGATCGCTCTTGTAGGTCGCCTCGTGCTCCTCGTCGACGATCACCAGCCCGACGTCGGCGAGCGGGGCGAGGACGGCCAGCCGGGTCCCGACGACGATGTCGACCTCGCCGGCCCGGATCCGGCGCCACTCGTCGGTCCGCTCGCCCGCCCCGACCGCCGAGTGGAGGAGCGCCACCCGCGCGTCGAGGTCTGCCCGGAGCCGGTCGACGAGCGGCATCGCGAGAGCGATCTCGGGGACGAGGACGAGCACCGGCCGGCCGCGCCCGAGCGAGGCGGCGATCGCCTCGACGTAGACCGCGGTCTTGCCCCCGCCCGTCACGCCGTCGAGCAGGAGCGGCGTGGGATCTCCAGTCTCGAGCGCCGTGCGGATCGTGGCGACGGCCGCCGCCTGCGGCTCGGTCAGCGTCGAGGACAAGGGTCGTCCGCCCCGGACGCCGGCCGGACGAGCGCCGAGCGGGCGACGTGGTCGCTCGCGGACGTCGACCGCGGCCAATCCACGCCGGACGAGGCCGGCCAGCGTCGACGTCCCGTGGCGGCCCGCCAGCGGAGCCGCGCGCAGCCCGGTCTCGGGCCCGGCCACGAGCTCGTCGAGCAGGTCACGCTGGCGGGGACCGAGCGGCCGTCCCGGATGTCGCTCGCCCACGTGGAGGGCCGCGACGACCGCACGTCCATCGTCCGTGGCGTTCGCCCAGCGCTCATAGCGTGGTCCACCGGTGGCCGCGAGCAGGGTCCAGTCGAGGTCGATCAGACCACGTGCGGCGAGGTCTCTCAGCCGTCGGGTGAGGCCGACCCGGCCCTCCGGCGCCGCAAGGTCGCGGACTGCCAGCGGCCCTGCCCCGAGCTGGTCGAGGAGAGCCCGATCGGCGTCGTCGACCGGGGTCGTGCCCTCGTTCGAGGTCGTGGCGCGATCGGGCCGCAGCTCGGCGACGAGCTCGAGCCGTTCGAGGATCCCCGGCGGGAGCATCGCCCGAAGCACGACCGCCGGTGGCGCGAGATACGTCTCGGCGACCCGTCCGGCGAGGGCGAGGGTCAGCGGCGGGAGCAGCGGACCGTCGGCGCGGACCCGATCGGCGATCGGCTTGGCCTCCAGGCCGGGTGCCGCGGCGGCCGGTCCAAGCACGATCCCGAGCGCCTGCCGCCGGCCGAACTCGACCAGGACGGCCTCACCCGGCTCGAGGTCGATCAGTCGCTCGGGGACCGAGTAGGTGAAGCGTCGGCGCCCCGCGCCCGGCGCGTCGACGGCCACCTCGACGAGGCGCCCAACGTCCAACCCGGCCCCGGGGACCGCCAGGCCGAGGGTCGGCTCGGACGTGCCGCGGACGCCGATCGTGGTCATCGCCTCCATTGTCGCAGGGCGGACGTGCCAGCTCGCCCGGCACGGATGGTCAGACGACGACCCGTCGGTCCGGATGGCTCAGGCGCTCACCGTCCAGGATCCGCTCGATCCGCTCCGCGGTCGCCTCGACCTCACCGTCACGGTTCTCGACGATGTAGTCGTAGTCCTCCTGGCGAGCCAGCTCGATCGCCGCGTTGCGTTGGCGCAGCTCGAGCTCGTCGGCGGTCTCCGTCGCCCGTGACTTGAGGCGCTGGAACAGGCTCTCGAGCGACGGCGGAACGATGAAGATCAGGACCGCGTCGGGGACATTCTCCTTGACGACCTGGGCGCCCTGGACGTCGATCTTCAGGATGACGTCGCGTCCCGCGACGAGCGCCTCGCGGACCTGTCCCCGCGGTGTCCCGTACCAGTTCCCGTGGACTTCGTTCGCCTCGAGCAGCTCGCCAGCATCGCGAAGGGCCACGAACCGGTCGACGTCGAGGAAGTGATAGCTGATCCCATCCAGCTCGCCGGGTCGCCGGGGACGGGTCGTGCAGGTGACCACGTAGTGGTAGTCGTGGGCGCTGTCCCGGCGCCGAAGCGCATCGATCACGGCGTCCTTGCCGACCCCCGACGGCCCCGAGATGATCACGAGCATCGTGCCCGGGGCCCCGGGCGCACCCCGGCCGGTCAGCGGCTGGGTCACCGCGCGCTCCCGGCGCCGACCGGCGTCGCCAGAGGCCGGTCCCCCGCCCGCAACCGGTCGACGACCGTCTCGAGCTCGACCGGGAGCGGCGCCGTCGCGCGGATTAGCTGCCCGCCCGACGGCGAGGTGAGCTCGAGGCGCCAGGCGTGGAGGAACAGTCGGGTCAGGCCATCCGGCCCGCGCCGCGAGGTTCCCGTGCCGTAGACCGGGTCGCCCGCCACCGGGTGGCCAATCGCCTCGAGATGGACCCGGATCTGGTGGGTCCGGCCGGTGACAAGGTCGAGCTCGAGGAGCGTCCAACCCGGGAACCGCTCGCGGACCCGGTAGCCCGTGACCGACGGACGGCCGTCGTTCACGACCGCCATCCGGGTCCGATGACGCGGATCGCGCCCGATCGGCGCCTCGACCCGGCCGGCGTTCGCGACGACGCTGCCCTGGACCAGCGCGAGATAGGTCTTCTTGATCCGGCGCGCCTTGAGCTGGGCCATCAGGCTGGCCTGCGCAGCGTCGTGCTTCGCGACCATTAGCAGCCCGCTCGTATCGCGGTCGAGGCGATGGACGATCCCAGGCCGGGCGATCCCGGCGATCCCGCCGTATTCGCTCCCGTGCGCCCGTCCGAGCAGGGCGTTGACGAGGGTGCCGGCGGGATGTCCGGGGGACGGGTGGACGACGAGGCCGGCGGGCTTGTCGACGATCAGCAGGTCGTCATCCTCGTAGACGACGTCGAGCGGGATCGCCTCGGCCTCGACGGCGAGCGGGACGACGGCCGGGACCGCGAGCTCGAGCCGATCGCCCGGCCCAACGACCGCGTTCGCCTTGATCGGCCGGCCGTCGAGCACCAGCCGGCCGTCGGAGATGAGCTTCTGGACGTAGCTCCGCGACAGCCCCGAGACGTCGGTCACGAACCGGTCGACCCGTTGCCGGTCCGCGTCATCCGGTACGACGAAGACCCGGTCGCTGGTCGCCGGCTCGTCAGCCATCGTGCGGGGCGCTCCGGTCCGCGCGGGTGGATCCGAGCCCAGGTCGCAGGGCGATCAGAAGCAGGAGCAGGATTGCGACGCTGATCGCGGCATCGCCGACGTTAAAGGTCCAGAAGCGGATCGTCCCGATCCCGGCGTCGACCCAATCGACGACATAGCCGAAGCGGACCCGGTCGACGAGGTTGCCGAGCGCCCCGCCGAGGAGCAGCCCGAGGGCGATCGAGATGAGCAGGTTCCGCCCCGATCGTGCGTGATACCAGACGATCAGCCCGATGACCACGATGCTCGCGATCGCGAGGACGGGTGCTGCGCTGCCTCTCCCGAACAAGCCGAACACCGCGCCGTCGTTGCGCGAGTGGATCAGCCGGAGCAGGTCCCCCACGAGCCGGATCACCGATCCAGGATCGATCGAGGCGATCACCCAGCTCTTGCTCAGCTGGTCCACCACGAGGACTGCCACGGCAACCCCGACGAACACCGCCCAGGCCGGACGGCCGGCTGCAACCGACGCGGCAGGGGCTGCCGAGGGACCACCGGCGGCGGGCGTCGAGGGAGCGCCCGGGGCGTGGGACTGGTCCAGCTCGCTGCCTCCGTCGTCGGGGATGGGTCCGTCCACAGCCTAGCCGTCGCCGCCGACCCGGCGCAAGGCGATCCGGACCGTCCCGGCATCGAGCTCGACCGGGCTGCCGGGCAGGTCGGTCGGGGGTGAACCGGCGTGGGTCGCATCGGCGAGCGTCTCGACGGCGAGCGTCGCGAGGTGGCCGACCATCGACTCGGGGAGCGGATCGATCCACACCTCGATCCGGTCGTCGAGCGCCAGCTCCGCTTCGCGGCGGAGGTCCTGGATCGCCCGCTGGAGCTCTCGGGCGTCGCCCTCGGCGAGGAGCTCCGGAGTCAGCTCGGTGTCAATGACGACGACCAGACCCTCGTCGTGGGCGACCGCCGTCCCGGGCCGCGGGGTCGCCAGGATCTCGACCTCGTCGGGGGCCAGGTTGAGCCCGGCCAGGTCGACGCTACCGTCCGGCTGGATCGCGAACTCGCCGCTCCGGGCGGCGGCCATGATCGCCGGGATCCGGTCGCCGTACTTCCGGCCGATCCGGGGCAGGAGCGGCTTCACCCGCCGTTCGACGAGCGCCGACTCGTCACCGATGAGCTCGACCGACTTCACGTTGACCTCGTCGGCGATCAGTCCGAGCAGGGACTCGCGCTCGACGAGCTCGCCGCCCGGCAGGGCGAGCCACAGCCGGGCGAGTGGCTGGCGGAGCTTCAGCCCGGCGTTGCCGCGGAGCGTTCGCACGAGCTCGACCGCCCGGCGGACGGTCGTCATCGCGGACTCGAGGGCCTCGTCACGGTAGCCGGCCAGCTCGGCCGTCGGCCACGGCGTCAGGTGGACGCTGTCCGGGGCATCCGGATCCGCCCTGGCGACCAGGTTGTCGTAGATCGCCTCGCCCAGGAACGGCAGGATCGGCGCGCCGATCCGGGCCAGTCCGACGACCGTCTCGTGGAGGGTCGCGAAGGCCCCGGCCAGGTCGGCCGCGTCGTCCGACCGCGAGAATCGCCGCCGAGATCGACGCAGGTACCAGGTCGACAGGTCGTCGATCGCCTCGGCGATGAGGCGCGTCGCCGCCTCCGCGTCGTAGTCCCGGAGGCGATCCTCGACGCGCGTCGCTAGGTCGGCCAGCCGCGACAGGATCCAGCGATCGAGCGGCGCGCGCTCCGCTAACGGCGGCGCCACCGTGCCGCCGGGCGACCAGCCAGCCAGCCGCGCGTAGGTCACGAGGAAGGCGTAGACGTTCCAAAGGACGAGCAGCTCGCGGCGGGCCTCGTCGGCCGCGTGCCAGCCGAACCGGATGTTGTCCTCGGGTCGCGCCCGGGAGAACATCCAGCGCATCACGTCGACGCCCATCCGCTCGGCCGCCTCGTCGAACTCGATCGCGTTGCCCCAGCTCTTGTGCATAGGCCGGCCATCCTCGCCGAACACGAGGGCGTACCCGAAGATCGTCCTGAACGGCTCGTCGCGATCGAGGACCGTGGCCATTGCCAGCATCGAGTAGAACCAGTTGCGGAACTGGCCCGGGAAGCTCTCGGTGATGAAGTCGGCCGGGAACCACTGCCGCCAGTAGTCCGGGTCCTCGCGGTAGTGAAGGGTGGAGAACGGAACGATCCCTGCGTCGAGCCAGGGATTGCCGACGTCGGGGATCCGACTGACCGGCGCTCCGCAGCCGGGGCAGCTGATCGTCACCGCGTCGACGTACGGCCGATGCGGGGTATGGCCCTCGAACGTCTCCCAGCCCGCGACGGCCCGCTCCTTCAGCTCCTCGCGCCCGCCGACCACATCGAACGTCCCGCAGGCGGGACAGTCGTAGATCGGCAGCGCCAACCCCCAGTAGCGCTTCTTGCTGATCATCCAGTCGTGCATGTTGAGGAGCCAGTCGAGCTCCCGTTCGTAGCCGAACCCGGGGATCCAGCGGATCCGATCGACGACCTCCATGATCTGGTAACGGAGGCTTCGGTCGATCTCGTCGGCCGTGAGCTGCTCGCGCGGCCGGTCGTACACCTCGCCCATGCTGATGAACCACTCGTCGACGAGGCGGAACAGAAGCGGCGTCCCACACCGCCAGCAATGTGGGTAACGGTGGGTATAGCCCTCGAGGTGGTAGAACAGGCCGCGGCGCTCGAGGTCGTCGACGATCTGCTCCGCGACGGCCGGCGCCTCGAGCCGGCTCAGCCAGCCGAACCCCTCGTAGTAGCGGCCGTCCTCGTCGATCGGGCCGACGATCGGCAGCCCGAGCCCCTTGCCGAGCTGGTAGTCCTCGGCGCCGCAGCCGGGCGCGATGTGGACGATCCCGGTCCCCTCCTCCTCGCCCACGTCGTCCCACGGGATGACCCGGTGCTCGTAGCCGGCGTCGGAGAACGCCCGGGCGATCGCCGGCAGCTCATCGAACGGGCCGCTGTAGCGCCAGCCGACCAGCTCTGAGCCGAGCTTCTCCTCGACGACCTCGATGTCGCCGACGATCGCCTGGCGGAGCCGGCCCCGGGCGACCCACAGGCTGTTCTTGCCCTCGCGGACCTTGACGTAGCGCAGGTTCGGACCGACCGCCGCGGCGACGTTTGCGGCGAGCGTCCAGGGCGTGGTCGTCCAGACGAGAAGCGACTCGCCCGGTCGGTCGAGCAGCGGCAGGCGGATGGTCAGGCCAGGATCCTCGCGATCCTGGTAGCCCTCGTTCATCTCCATCTGCGACAGGCCCGTCCCGCAGCGTGGGCACCACGGCATCGAGTCGTGACCCTTGTAGATCCAGCCCCGCCGGTGGCACTCCCTCAGGAAGCCCCAGATCAGGTCGTTGTTCTCGTTGCTGAACGTGAAGTAGCTGCCGCCGAGGTCGGGCATCCCGAGCCGTCCGACGAGCATCTCGACGGTGTCGGTCACGGGCCCGGCTGGCCCGTCGGTGGTGACAGTCGCTGACGGGTCGGCGGCGAGCAGGTCACGCAGCCGGCGAAGCTCGTCCGGGTCGTTCCAGTCCATCCACATCCCGAGCCGGATCGATTGCTCGGTCATCCGCGCGGCGTAGGTCAGGACCCGCTGCTTGCACAGGCTGACGAACTCGGCGATCCCGTAGGCCTCGATGTCGCGCTTGCTCGTGAAGCCGAGGTCGCGCTCGACGTTGACCTCGACCCACAGGCCCTGGCAGTCGAACCCGTTCTGGTAGCGCTGGTCGTACCCGAGCATCGCCCGGAACCGCTGATAGAGGTCCTTGTACGTCCGGCCCCAGGCGTGATGGACGCCCATCGGGTTGTTCGCGGTGATCGGGCCGTCGAGGAAGCTCCAGCGCTCTCCGCCCGCGTTCTGGGCGCGCAGCCGGGCGAACGTCCGGCGCTCGGTCCAGCGATCCAGGATCTCGTGCTCCTGGGCGACGAGATCGGGCTTGGCGCTGACGGGTTGGAACATCGGACCTCGGCAGAGGGGATCGGTACGGCCGAGCGGTCGGCCTCACACGTCGACAGATCGAGCCGTTCGGAACCGCTCGGGCGCGGCGAGCCGAGGGCGGTGTAGGTATCCGCCGGCGGAGGGCCTACCCGCCACCTCGGAGGTCTGCATTATGCCAGCCAAGCCCGGCACCGACGTTCGCCAATCCGGCATCGGTTCGGGACGGTGATCGTCTCGTCCGAGCGACGGCTCGGGTTGACCGTCAGTTGACGAGTCGCAGGACGTACGTTCCGAAATAGCGAGGACAGGTCCCGGCGGAGCACGATCCGACAGTCAGGTTCTGCGCCACGTAATCCGTCACGAAGTAGCCCGTGATGTGCTTCGCGCTGGCGCCCGTGGCGGAGGTCACATGGAACGTGGCCCAGCCCTGGAAGTTCCCGCCGTGGTCGACGATCGGGACGGACACATTCGTGCCCGCGAGGTGGTCCTGCACGTCCCGGATAGAGCGTCGTGTGATTCCCGTTGTTGTGCTGGCCGATGTACTCGCCGAACTGGAGCGTCTTGTTGATCACGAGGGCACCCGCGATGATTCGAGCGACCTCGTTCGTGTTGAGGTTGCCGGTGCCGTAGTTCGTCCACGCGATGTCGCCGACGCTGGTCGGGACGTCGCCGTTCGTCTCGCTGAAGTCGAACGGGTGAGCGTCGTTGCGTAGACCGGGAGCGGCCGCCCGAACGAATCGAAGACATCGACGCTGAAGATGAACGGTGCCGCGCCGGCCGCCGTGTCGGGAAACCCTGTGATCGCGGTCGCCGTCGTGGCGACCTGCCAGGTCGGCATGCCGACGACCGAGGCGAAGTTGTTGGCGTGCGGAGCGCTGATGTCGACCTTGACCGCCGCCCCTCGGTGAAGTCGAACGTCACGCGGACCGTCGTGCCGCCGGAGCCCCATCGGTGAATCCGTTCCGGGCGGCCACGCTACGGGCTGCGAGTCGTCGCGGCCACCTGATCCCCGTGGAGCAGGTAGTCATTGGCCCCGCGAGGGCCGCGAGGTCGGCCGCATTCTGCTGCGTGCGGCGCTGGGCGAACGTCGAGCCTCCGTCGAGGACGAGCCCGACCATCGCCACGATGACGACCAGGGCCAGGGCAAAGATGACGATGATCTGCCCCGGCTCGCGACGTGGGCAGCTGTTGGTTGGATGCATCGGCTGCGTCCTCATTCCTACGGAGCCTGGACGAGGTTGAACGGGATCTGGACGCTGCTGGCGGATGACAGGTTGAACGTGCCTACCAGCCCGAGCAGGGGGGTGATCGGGCGGTACGGGGCGATGATCGTCACCTTGACCTGCATGCCCGACGGGCACGGCCCGGCGACAGGCGTGTCGTCGATATCGACGCAGCTGAACGTCGGCGCGCCCAGGTTCGGGACCAGTCCCATCTGGGTCGCCACCACAGCCGTCGTCTGGACGCTGCTTCCGATTGGGTTGCCCGGGTGGACGCTCGTGACCCGGGCGATCTCGCGGGCCGCCTGCGAGACGCCGTTGTACATGTAGATGCCGCGGCCGAGGTCGACGACAGCCATCAAGAGGACGAGGAACACGATCAGCGTCAGGGAGAACTCGACCAACGCCTGTCCGCGATGGCCGGCTCGGTTGGTGCGCCTCATGTCTAGTTGACCACCAGCTTGATGGTCGCCGGAGCGCTGGTCCCGGCGCTGTTCGTCACCGTGAGCGTCACTGTGAAGCCGCCGGGCGGGCTCGAGGAGTCATAGAGGTAGGTCGGGTTGGATAGCGACGACGCACCGGAGCCGTCGCCGAAGTTCCAGGACCAGACGGGATTGCAGCCCGGTGAGGTGTACGTGCTCGTGTTCGTGAAGGCGAAGTTCGACCCAGGATGTCCCTTGTTCTTGAAGTACGTCCCGCCCGTGGGGCTGACGGTGAACTGGGCAAGCGGCGTGAAGCAGACCGGGACAGGGGTCGCGGTCGGCGTGGGCGTCGGCGTGGGTCCTGGTGTTGCGCTCGGCCCCGGCGAGGGCGTGGGGGTAGGGGTCGGCGTGGGCGTCGGCGTGGGCGTCGGCGTCGGGACGAAGGCCAGCCCACCGACCGGCGCCGAGGCCAGCTCGGCCGATGCCGTCGACGACAGTGTGAATGTCTGACCGCCGGTGAAGATCGCAAGGAGGGGCGTGATGAGCGAAAAACTGCCCCGGACGGTGACGGCGACCGAGTTCTCCAGCGTCGGCGCACACGACGGCGTGCACGAGACCGTTACGTCCGACGGAGAGACGGCCACGAATCCGCCCTTGGCCTCATTGACAGCCCGACACATCACCCGATTGGCGACCTTGTCGCATGCGGCGCCCGGAATGAACGACGTCGGGTGCACCGACGCCTCCAACGCACCTTCGCGTGCTGCGTTCGCCAGGGTGATCGTCGAGTAGAACATGCGACCGAGGTCGACGGCCCCGGCAACGAGTACCAGCATGACCGGCGCGATCAGCGCCAGCTCAACGAGCGCCTGTCCCAACGAGCGCCGGCGGTTGAGGTCACCCCGCCAGCGGATCGATCTACCGTTCACCCGAAACACTCCCAGCCCATTTCGTGATCCGCCTCATCGCGGGTCCTGGTGTGCTCGCCTCGGCGCCTCGGATGGTCGGAGCGAGCACCTCACGACGGTCACACCGAGTACTGGGTGAGTCCATTACCGTCGGATGGCCCCGGACCTCACCGAACTCGTCGAAAGCGTCACTCCTGCCCGGATTCCGGTGCCGTTGCACACCGCCAGGTCCTGGTACCAATGGCGGGCCGACAGGACGCCGTGCGATCCGGTTCTCTCATGGACGGGCGACGGCCTCTCGTTGACCGATCCCGTCGGCGATGCGCCTAGGCGCCGGTGTCTTCAGGGCCCGGCGAGGGCCACGAGCCCGATCTGGGGTAGACTCCGGCGCGTCCTCACCCGTGGCCTGGTGCAGGACTGCGACATACCGAGGTTCAGGAATCCCCACCGCGATGCAGCAGCCGGCGCAGGAAGCCAGACCCCGACACCGGTCCGCCTTCGCAGCCGCGTTCCTGTCCCTGATCTTCCCCGGGCTGGGTCACGCCTATGCCGGGGCGTGGAACCGGGCGGTCGGGTTCGCGGCGATCCCGATCCTCGTCCTCGCCCTGATGGGTGGCGTGGCGCTGAGCTCGGGGTCCAGGTCTTCGGCGCCCAGCTCGTCGCGAACCTGCCGCTGCTGCTGACCCTCAACCTCGTGTTCATGGTCTACCGCGTCGTGGCGGCGGTCGACGCCTACCGGGTGGCCGCCTATCTGAACGCGGTCGACGCGTCGGGCGGCGGCCGGTTCGGGCGGCCGTCGCTCCGGCTCGACCCCCTGTCGCTGGCCGGGCTGATCGCGGTCTGCCTCGTCATCGCCGGCGGCCACGGCCTCGTCGCCGCGAAGGGCGCGGAAGCCCAGGCGGCCCTGAGCTGCATCTTCGTCCCCGAGGGCGCCGCCGACACCTGCGACGACTCGACCGACACGCCCGAACCGGGGACGAGTGCCGACGCCGTACCGAGCCCGAGCGGCACGACCTCCGCCGACACGACGAGCGCCCCGCCGCTCGGCACGCCGCTGCCGACCGCCGCTCTCCCGCAGTGGAATGGCAAGGACCGGCTGAACATCCTGCTGATCGGCGCCGACCAGCGGCCAAAGGAGAGCACGTTCAACACCGACACGCTGATCGTCGTGTCGATCGATCCGACCACGAAGCAGGTTGCGATGTTCAGCCTGCCCCGTGACGTGGTCGACGTGCCGATCCCGCCCGGCCCGGCCCGGTCGGTCTTCGGCTCGGCCTATGCCGGCAAGATCAACAGCCTGTGGCTCAATGCGCGCTACCGCTCCGACGCGTTCCCGGGCACCGACAAGACGCGTGGCTTCAACGCCCTCAAGTCGGTCCTCGGCGAGCTCTACGGGCTCGACATCCAGTACTACGTGATGGTCAACTTCGAGGGCTTCCGGGACATCGTCGACACGATCGGCGGGGTGACGATCAACGTCCAGAACCCGGTCCTCGACGACCACTACCCGGGCAAGAACGGGGCGAGCCTGCGGGTCTACATCCCGGCCGGCGTCCAGCACATGGACGGGACCGAGGCGCTAATCTATGCCCGCTCGCGGCACACGTCGAACGACTTCGACCGGGCCCAGCGCCAGCAGCGGGTGATCCTGTCGATCCGCGAGCAGGTCGACCCACGCAAGGTCCTCGACAACCTGAGCCAGCTGCTCAAGGACCTCAAGACGTCGTTCAAGACCGACATCCCCCAGGACAAGCTGCCCGACCTGATCGGGCTGTCGAGCGGCATCGACACCAGCCGGATCCGGTCCTACGTGTTCACGCCGCCGCGTTTCGGCAGCCAGGGCACCGACAGTCGCGGCTATCGGATCGAGCCGAACCTCAGCCGGATCCGCCAGACGGTCGACAACGCGTTCAAGATCGACCCGAAGATCGAAGCCCAGCGCGAGCAGGTCGCGAGCGAGGACGGCGTTGTCTGGGTCGTCAACGGGTCGGGCAAGGTCGGCCAGGCGACCTCGATCGCGGCCTACCTCGAGTATCTCGGGCTGACCGCCAGCGCACCGACCAAGCGCCCGGACCGGACGTTCAGCCAGACGACGATCAAGGTCTACAACGGCGCCGAGTCTCACCTGGCCGCGACGATCGCCCTGCTCGAGAACGTGTTCAATGTGAAGTCGACTCTGGCCACCGACCCGTCGGTCAGCGGGATCGTCGACATCATCGTCACGACCGGGACTCAGACCCCGAACCTGACCGCGCCGCCCGGGCCCTGACCGACCGGCCCAACCGGTCCGTCAGGCCTTCTCGGTGACCCGGTACTCGAGGTACTTGCCGACCATCAGCCGGGTCTGGGCGTCGAGCGCCGGCAGGTTGCTGAAGACGAGCCCGACGGCCGGTAGCGCGAGCCACTGGAGATACGTGGTGGCCCGCCGGGCGAGCCCCCACGAGGCCGGCCGAGGCGGCGCGATCTGCTCCTCGACGAAGACCAGAATCAGCAGGCAGCAGAACGCGCCGGTGAGCAGCCAGGCCGCGTAAAGCGGCAGGTTCTGGCCGAGCGTCGACTGGGCGAACGTCGGATTGAGCAGGAGCGGCAAGTTCGCGCCGAAGAGGAGCACGAACGGCGCGATCGCCCAGTTGATGTGGTCCATCCAGAGGTCCATCAGCCGACGGATCCGCAGCCCACGCGGGATCTCCTTGTGAGCGAACGCGTTGTGGATGTAGAACGGGATGTCGGTGATCCCCCACGCCCAGCGACGGATCTGGGTGTACTGCTGGACGAGCGTCCGCGGGTAGGAACGGGCCCGAACCGCGTCGCCATACATCGGCAGGAAGAGCGGCACGGCCCGGAAGTCGCCGCTGTAGCGGAAGAAGCTCTTCCAGTAGAACCGGCTGTCCTCCGGGATCGCGTCGGTCGCCCAGTAGTCGACCTCCTGGATGGTCTTGAGGCTGACCGAGTAGGACGAGAACGAAACCAGCTTGGCCGGGGTCAGCGAACGCCACATCTGGACGTGGGTGGCACCGACGGCCACGAGCCGGATCGGGAGCGGCGTCTGCCACAGGTTGTTGTGGAACATCGGAATCGGCTGGAACAGCCGGTGGAAGGGGTCCGGCTCGGTCAGGAACGTCCAGGTCAGGTAGCCGAAGTACTGGGGATGGACCCGGTAGTCCGAGTCGAGGTCGGTGACCACGACGTCGGCCGGATCGAGCCCGAGCCCGACGATCTCCTCGTACAGCCAGCGCCCACCGTAGGCCATCGCCGAGCTCTTGCCGACGACGATCCCCGGCTGGAGCGGATCGAGGATGTGGAAGAAGTGGAGGAAGCGGTCGCCGAACAGGTCGCGCAGCCGGGCGACGTTCGCGCGGCCGTCGAGATCGGTCTCGCGGGTGATGATCGCGACCATCAGCCGATCGCGCGGGTAATCGGCCTCGGCCAGCGCCCGGATCGTCTCGTAGAGCTTCTCGAACGGTTCGGTGTAGGTCGGGACCAGGGCGACGTGATACAGCCGGCGCGGGTCGCGCGGCCGCGCACCCGAGGCGATCAGCCGGGCAAGGTCGCGCCGCTCACTGGTGAGCCGGCCGAGCTCGCGCCGACCACCGCTGGCGGCGAGCCGCTCCCCCGCCCGGGCAAGCTCCGCCACCCGCGTCCGGACGAGCGGCAGGAGGCGGTCGATCTCGGCCAGCCGGTCGGCAGGGTCGGCCAGCCCGAACGCCCGGGTCCGCCAGTCGGCCGCCATCGTCCGGCGCATCCGGGCGAACGCCACGCAGACGCTGCCGGTCACGACCACCGCCTTGTAGAGCCAGTAGAAGTCGAACGTAAGCACGAACCAGGCGACGATCTCCGGGAATCGCAGCGACAGGATGAGCGGGCTCAGGATGAGCAGCCAGCTGACCAGCCCGGGGACGATCTCGAGGCTCCGGTCGAAGATCCGTCGACGGGCTGTCTCCCGAGCGCCGTCGATCGAGGCGGCAGGCGCGGGCTCGTCGGCGGTCGACTCGAGCCTGGCGACCGTAACGGTCTCGACCACGAGCCGATCCGGGACGATCCGGACGGGCACGGCCAGCTCGACGGTCGCCCCGTCGGGCGCGGTGGTCGGTTCGGGAGGCGCCTCGACCGAGGTTGCGGGGGGAACCCCGGTCAGGATCGACGCCCGGTCCTCAGCCACCCTCGTCGATCGGGGTCAGCCAGTGGCGGTATTCCGTCAGGCGACCGCGGACGGCATCGAAGTAGCGATCGCGGATCAGCCGGGCGATCGGGCCGACCTGACCCGAGCCGATGGCCCGGTGGTCGACCTCGATGACCGGTGAGACCTGGACGCCGGTGCCGCACAGGAACGCCTCGTCGGCGATGTACAGCTCGGAGCGGTCGATCGAACGGACCTCGACCGGGATGCCCGAGTTCGCGGCGATCTCCATGATCGCCCGCCGGGTCACGCCTTCGAGGATGTCGTCGGTCAGCGGCGGGGTGATGATCGTCCCATCGCGGACCACGAACAGGTTGGCCGCAGAGCCCTCTGATGCGTTGCCGTCATGGGTCATCACGAGGGCCTCGTCGAACCCGTTGAGCTCGGCCTCGGACTTCTGGAACGCCATGTTCACGTAGCCGCCGACGAATTTGCCCCGGGCCGGGATCGCGTCGTCCGCGTTCCGCCGCCAGGACGACGACATCAGCCTGACCCCGGCGTCGGTGTCGATGTAGTTCCCAAACGGCAGCGCGACGATGTACAGCTCGTGCTCGAGATGGTGGAGCCGGACGCCGATCTGGCGGGACGACTTGTAGAACGACGGCCGGATGTAGACGTCCTCGCGGAAGCCGTTCCGACGAACGGTCTCGAGGATGAGCCGGCTGAGCTCATCGACCGACGGCAGCGGGTCCATCAGCAGCATCCTGGCGTTCAGCCGGATCCGCTCGACGTGCTCGCGGATCTTGAGCCCGTAGAGCTTCTGCTCCTCGTCGTTCCAGTACCCGCGGATGCCTTCGAAGACGGCGGTGCCGTACATGAAGGCGTGGGTCATGATGCTGACCCGGGCGTCGCGCATCGGGACGAAGTCGCCCTCGAAGTAGCAGATGAGGTCGTCGACCTCGACCGGTCGCTTGGCGGCGGGCGAGGTGCCGGGACGGTCGGACGGGTTCTTCTCGGTCAGCATGACGATCGAGGCTCCGGTTCGGATCGCCCAGAGACGGGCGCGCGCGCCGCCGTCGAGCGTCGGCCGAGTATAGCAGCGGTCTCTGGCGGCTCCCGATCAGGCGCCCTGGTGGCTGCCACCGCTCATCTGGGCGATGACCAGGCCGAGGTAGACGAGGTAGAAGAACCCGCCGACGAGGAGCACCCGGGCGCTCAGCCGGCGCCCTCGGACGAGCGGCAGGAAGATCACCGCCGACGACAGGAACGCGATGCCGGCCGACGCGAAGGCCAGCATCGAGCCGCTTGCGACCGCCCAGCCGGACGAGGCGAACACGAGCGCGACCGAGGTCGGGATCGCGCTCTGGAAGACCATCGCTCCGGTGATGTTGCCCATCGCCAGCGTGTCCTTGCCCTGGCGGACCCAGATCACGCTGTTGAACTTCTCAGGCAGCTCGGTCGCGATCGGGGCGATGATCAGGGCGAGCAGGGCCTCGTCGGCGCCGAGCGAGTGGGCGAGGTCGGTCACCGCGCCGACGAACAGGAACGCACCGGCGATGATGCAGCCGAGGGCGACGGCGACCTGGAACCCGACGATCCTGAGCCGCGGCGGGTCTGGCTGGGCCGGGCCTCGGATATCGAGCCGATGGAGGCGGAGTGGCGCGAGCTCGGGGTTCCCTCCCCCGGAATCGGCCTGGAAGTGCTCCCGGACGTAGATCCCGTAGATCACCAGGAGGATGGCGGCGACGACGAAGCGCGGCCAGGCAAGGTCGGCGGGCAGGAACGCGACCGCGATGGCGAGCGAGTAGGCGACCGCGAAGAAGCGCATGTCGTGGACGAGCACGCCGCCATTCACGTCGAGCGTCTCGCCGGTCGGCCGCCGGCGCCAGGTGATCAGGATCGCCACGCCGGTCACGAACATCGCCAGGGTGGCCAGCATGAACGGAGCGCCGAGGATAGCGCCGATGCCGATCTCGTCCGCCGAGCCGCCGCCGAACAGGATCGCGATCAACGGGATCATCGTCTCGGGCAGGGCAGTCCCGACCGCGGCGAGGACCGAGCCGACGGCGCCCTCCGCCAGGCCGAGCTTGTGACCGGTCCACTCGATCCCGTTCGTGAACAGCTCGGCCCCGAGGAGGATCACGAGCAGTGCCCCGAGGAGGATGACGATGTCGTTCATCTAGCGCTCCGCGGCGACGCCCAGGACCACCCCGATCCCGATCACCACGAGGATCGCAACCGAGATCAGCGCCATCCGCCGCTCGCCGCCGGCCACGTAGCCGACCAGCGAGGCTGCTACCCGGGCGAGCGGCGTCGCGATGGCGACCACCAGCCCGAGCCACAGGAAGCCGGCGGGCTCGAGCGAGGCGATGTCGGCCGGGATCTGAGCGAGGCTGAAGGGCGGGGCCGGATCGAGCGGGGAGATCCCGGCGGCGGCCATCAGCACGACGCCCACGGCGAGCAGCCCGACGCTCAGGTACGTTCCCCCGACGAGCACCCGGGCGATCGACCGGTCGAGGTCGCGGGCGACCCTCATCCGAGCGCCCGACCGGCCATCTGCCAGGCCGTCACGAGCAGGACCACGACGAACAGCATCCGGAGGACGCGGACGTCCACCCGATGAGCCGTTCGCGAGCCGAGCGACGCCCCGACGAACACGCCGACCGCGGTCGGCCCGGCGACGTAGGGGTCGATCCCGCCGCGGAGCAGGTAGATGATCGCGCTGGCGGCGGCGGTGATCCCGATCATCAGGTTGCTGGTCGCCGTGGCCACCCGCAATGGGACGCCCATCGCCACGTTCATCAGCGGCACCTTGATCAACCCGCCGCCGATGCCAAGCAGCGCCGAGACGACGCCCGCAAACAGGCTTCCGACGACGCCCCAGCCGTAGTTCCGGACGGCGTACGGCGGGGGTCGCTCGCCGGCCGACGGCTTGGCCTCGATCGGGACAGCTGCGGCCGGCTCGACATCGCCCGCCGGCGTGGCGGCGTCCCGGCGACGGGCCATCGTGAACGCCGTGTAGACCAGCAGCACGGTGAACAATCCGGCCAGGACCTGCTCGGACAGCGCGAAGGCCACGAGCCCGCCGACGAGCGCTCCGCTGGCGGTGAACAGCTCGAGGGTCATGCCGAGACGCAGGTTGGCGACGTGCCGTTCGAGGTAGACGCCGGCCGAGGCCGAGCTCGTCACGATGACCGCAACCAGGCTCACCCCGACCGCCTCGCGCAGGGGCAGGCCGAACCCGAGGGTCAGCAGCGGCACGATCAGGATCCCACCGCCGAGGCCGAGGAGCGATCCGAACAGGCCGGCCGCAAAGCCACCGGCGATCATCAGCGCCGCGATCCCCGCGTCAGGCAAGCGCGTCGATCCGCAGGCCGATCGCCCGGCTCAGGGGCGCAGGTGCTGCGGTGCGTACGGCAGGAGCGCCACGTGGCGTGCCCGCTTGAGGGCAACGGCCAGCTCGCGCTGATGACCGGCGCAGGTGCCTGTCTTGCGGCGCGGCTCGATCTTGGCTCGCTCCGAAAGGTAGCGGCGGAGGCGGTTGACCTCCTTGTAGTCGATCTGGACCGTCTTGTCAGCGCAGAACGCGCAGACCTTCCGGCGACGTCGATCGCGGTAGTAGTCGTCGCGCTTCTTGGATCGGGTAACGGGTGGCATCTTCGTCGTGGACTCCGTGCTGGGTGGTCGGCTGGGTCGGTTCGATCAGAAGGGCAGGTCGTCGAAGTTCCCGTCCTCGAACTTCTCGCCGCCGCTCGCCGGCGCGGCGCGGGAGCCGGACGGCTCGAACGGCCGGCGGGTGCTGCTGCGGCGCCCTCCTCCGAGTCGTCGCGAGTCCGTCGCTCGAGGTTCGTCACCTGGTTGGCGACGAGCTCGGTGGTGTACCGCTTCTGGCCGGTCTGGTCCTCCCACTGGCGGGTCTGGAGCCGGCCTTCGACGTACACCTTGTTGCCCTTGCGCAGGTACTCCGCGGCTCGCTCGGCCTGCTGGCCCCAGACGACCACGCGGAACCACTCGGTCTCTTCCTGCCACTCGCCGGTCTGGTTCTTGTAGTTCCGGTTCACGGCGACCGTGAACTGGGTCACCGCCTGACCGCTCGGGGTATAGCGCATCTCGGGATCGCGGCCGAGATTGCCGATGATCATCGCCTTGTTGAGCGACATGGCCCTGCCTCCGGTGTGCTGGGGTGGGAGGTCAGTCGATGGCGGCCGGAGCGGCTTCGCTCTCGGACTCGTCGATCTGCTCGCCGGTCGGCTCCTCGTCCTCATCCTCGACGGACGGGAGCTCGTCGGCCTCGAGCTCGAGCTCGGTCTCGTCACCACCTTCGCGGCGGGTCGACCTGCTCGGACGCTCGACCCGGGTGACGAGATGGCGCAGGAGCTCCTCGGTGATCAGCAGGCTGCGTTCCAGCTCGACGATCGACTCGGCCGGGGCCTCGAAGATCACGATGTGGTACGAGCCTTCGCGGTGACGGTCGATCGGGTAGGCCAGCCTGCGCCGGCCCCATGGGGCGACCTTGACGATCTGACCGCCGCCGGCGGTGATCTGTCGGGTGGTCCGGTCGATGATCGCCTGGCTCCGATCGTCGGCGATGTCCGGACGGAGAACGAGCATGAGTTCGTAGCGGCGCATTTCCGCGCATCACTCCTTCCTGTGGGATCGCCCCGCGTGACGGCCGCGACGTCGACGCTCGTGCGCCGGTCGGGTCCGCTGCGGAGCCGAAAGGAAACACGACGAGTCTAGCATGGGCCGGCGGCAAGCCCTCCCGACCTCGCGGCACGCAGCGGATTGTCGACCGCCGAGCCGGTCCGGGGCCGGCCCGATGTATCCTGTTCGTCGGTTCCATCCGACCTCGCCGCCCCTGGAGACCACGTGCCCTCGAGCTCCATCCTCCTCCTCGAAACCGACGCCAAAGCCGGCCAGACGATCGGCGCAGTCCTGACCGGCGTCGGCTACGCCGTCGAGATCGTGAAGGACCCCGCCGAGGCCATCCGGACCGCGGCCGACCACAGCCTCGTAGTCATCGACGTCATCGGTTCGGGCGCGACCCCGGCGGACGTCTGCCGGGAGATCCGGGCGACCCCGAGCCTGTCGGCGATCCCGGTCCTGTGCCTGACCCAGACCGACGATGTCGAGGACCGGATCCTGTTCCTCGAATCCGGCGCCGACGACGTGATCGCCAAGCCATTCGACAGCCTCGAGCTCGAGGCGCGCGTCGAGGCGCTCCTGCTCCGGTTCCAGCGCTCGGCCGGGATGCCGACCTCGACGACGGGGGTCGGCCTCATCGATCGGCCGCGCCGGATGGTCGCCGTGTACAGCCCGAAGGGCGGCGTGGGGACGACGACGATCGCGGTCAATATCGCGGTCGCCCATGCCCAGCCCAGGCCGGGACGGGTGCTGATCATCGACCTCGACCTCCAGTTCGGGCAGGTCGCGACCCACCTCAACGTGACCCCGCGCCAGACGATCGCCGACCTCGTCCGCGACGAGCAGTCCCAACGCGAGCCCGAGCTGTTCCGGACCTACGCCGCTCATCACGGCTCCGGTCTCGACCTCCTGGCGGCCCCGGGATCGCCCGAGCTCGCCGAGGTCGTCACGCCGGCCCACGTCGAGCGGATCCTCCAGACGGCCCTGCTCGCCTATGACGCGGTCGTCGTCGATGCCGGCTCGACGCTCGACGAGCGGTCGCTCGTCGTCCTGGAGGGAGCCGAGGTCGTCATCCTGCCGGTCTACGGCGAGATCTCGGCGCTCAAGGCCGTCCATTCGTTCGTCGACTACGTCAACGAGACGGGTTCGATCTCGACCAAGACGACCTTCGTGCTCAATACGATGTTCCCGAAGGAAGTCCTCAAGATGCGCGACGTCGAGTCGGGACTCGGGGCCAAGGTGTCACAGACCCTGCCGTATGACCCGTTCCTCTATCTCAAGGCCGTCAACGAGGGCAATCCGGTCGTCCTTGGCGCGGCCCGAACGCCGGTCTCGGCAGCCCTGACAAGCCTCGCAGCGCTGGCCTTCGGCGAGAAGGCGACAGCGGTCCACACGACCAACGACGAGCGCAAGTCGCGCGGGCTGGGCAGCCTCCTCAAGCGAACCTGAGACCGTCCTGGCCGGGTCGGGGGGTCAGGGCAGCGGGCTCGAGCTCGACGATCCGGGACCACTCGCGCTCGGCTCGAGCGGTTCGGTCGGCGTCGGCTCGGGCGGTGCCGTCGGCTGGCACAGCGGCCGCACCCCCAGGGTCGGGTCGGCCGCGCAGGCGTCGCTCAGCTCGCGTCCCCAGTTCGGTGGCTCGAGGAAGACCGTCCGGTAGGCGGCGTCGATCTCGGCCTGACTGCCGCAGGCGCCGATCGCCCGTTCCGGATGGTCGATGACGTCGACGACGGCACGCTCGCACGCCGAAGTCGCCCGGGACGCCGGGTCGTCGGCCGTCGGAACGCTGGCGCCTGGCTCGCCGAGCTGCGCGGCCGTCGAGAACGTGAGATAGCCGATGACGGCGACCAGGACCACGAGGATCGTCACGCCCAGCGCCTGACCCGCCCGGTATCGGGAGGATCGTCGGACCGGCTCGGACGTCGGCTTGGAGGCGACGAGGGCGGACGGCGCGAGCGACGGGCCGCGGGGCTGGGCCCGCGGTGTGGCACGCGGCGGTGGGGCGGGCGCGGACTTGGCCGTGGATCGCATCGGCACGACCGTCGAAGGCTCGACCGGGATCGCGTCCAGCAACCTGAAGTCGAAGCCGCACGACGGGCAGAACCGTGACGATTTGGGCCGGGCCGTCCCACACCTCGGGCAGAACGCAGCGTCCAGGGTGCCTCCTTGTGTCCCGGCTGGTGCCGAAGGTGAGATTCGAACTCACACGCCCTCGCGGGCAGCGGAGTTTAAGTCCGCCGCGTCTGCCGGTTCCGCCACTTCGGCCCGCGCCAAGCCTAGCGCCAGGACGACCGGGCGGCTGCAAGGCTTGGTCAGTGCGTCGACGACACCGGCTCGCCCACGAGATCCCGGGCGGATGTCTGACCGGCGCTCTGCTGCCCTGACACGGACGCGTCCGACTCCGCCGGCTCGAGACGGCCGGGGTGGGAGGCGAAGGTATGCAGCCTGAGGTATTGGAACCCGACTGCCGCCATGGCGCCCCGGACTGCCCAGGGCAGCTTCTCGGCCTCGCTGGCTGGGATCATCGCCGGCTCATCGAGATCGTAGACGCGGTCGTGCAGCTGGAGGCGACAGTGCCCGGCTGCCAGGACGTTCTGCGCCCACTGGGAGTTGGGGCCGAGCGGCACCACGACACGAAATCCCTCGGGCGTCGGCTCGGGATGGACGGGAGTCAGCCGTCGAACGCCAGACCTGCGTCCGATGTGCTCGAGGGTGCCGATCTCGGATGCCCTACCGCCGGCCAGCCCGCGACGGACCAGCCTCGGATTCACGACCGAATTCACGAAGGTGGTCCCGACCCTCGGGTTGCGACGCCAGAAGATGACGGTCGCGCCCGCGAACCCGCCGAGCGCCGTCGCGGTGACGATGATCGAGATGGACCTGCGCATCACGCGCCTCCTTCGACGCAATGATGTTGGTCGCCGTGCACTCAGGGCCAGTGCCGAATCGACCGAACCCAGTCGGCTCGAAGAGGCTCATCGTGAGCTGGGGATGTCCGTACAGGCGACGCCCCTTCAGCGGCCGGCGGTCTCGCCTAGGCGGCGATATCGATTGCCGGACAAACAGAAACCGGCCCCGCGGGCCGGTTCTGTGCTCAATTCATGGAGGCGACGAGCGGATTCGAACCGCTGAACCGAGGTCTTGCAGACGACGGAGGATTCCGTCGTCGGTGTCACCGAGACGTGGTCGGCGATCGCTACCCCGCAGCCACGGTCGCACGTGGTTCGAGCACGACGACGGCGGTCGGTCCGGAGCGCAGCGCCGCCCAGGCGTCGTAGTCGTCGCTGAATTCGCGCCACCGCGCCCAGAGCCGATCACGTTCCTCGCCTTCGGCGGCGCGACCGCGGACGGCACGAAGACCATCCTTCAGCTCGACGGTCGTGTCCGGGTGCGCCTGGAGGTTCAGCCACCAGGCGGGCTCCGCCTCGGCCCAGCCATTCATGGCCAGGGTGACCAGGTTCGGCCCGTCCTCGAGGTAGCCGACGATCGCGACCCGTGGCTCGCCCGATCGTCGCCCGAGCGTCCTGAGGCGCATCATCCCGAACTTGTTGCCGGCCTCGGGGGGCCGGAGGCCGATCCGCCCCCCGCTGAACCGGTAGAGGGCGCGGTGCAGGACCCAGGCCGTCCGAACGACCACGCGGGGAGGGAGCGTTGCCGTCCGCTCCCGCTCGGCAGTCATGCCGCACCTGCCGTCGTTGTCGTCGCGATCGGCGACGAGGTGGCCGCCGCCGACGTATTCGTTTCGCTCGTGTCAGCGGCAAGCGCGGCCACGGCCGAGGGCCGGAAGCCCTTGAAGGTGAGCCAGAGGCCGAGCGACAGCTCCCAGAAGAAGATCGGGATGACCGCGATGCCGGACACCAGGGACGCCTGCTCGTTCAGGCCGAGGATGGATGCGGCTGCGAGGACCAGGAACAGCGGGGCGCCGATGAGCCCCATCGCGGGGATCGCACGGGGCACGAGGCGCGACCGGTACAGGACGTAGCCGAGCAGCAGCGCATTCAGGCCGGGCATGACGCCGGGGCCGACCAGGAAGGTCATGGTCCCGGACCGCGACGAGTCCCTGGCCCACGGCGACCAACGCGGACGCGTCGGTCCCGGCGGCTGCGCCGGCCTGCCGCAGCGCACAACGGCCATGAGGCACACGACGCCGATGACGATGACGGCCCCCTCGAAGATCCGCGTGGCGACGAAGCCGATCGAGGCGGCTCCGCTCTGGCGCTTGATCACCGGATACAGCGCGACGGCGGTCCCGATGCAGGCCAGGGCGGTGATGAGGTCGAAGAGCGCGCCCAGGAGCACCTGGGAGTCGGCACCGGCACTGAGGATGTAGGCCGGATCGCTGAGCACGGGGCCATACAGGAAGACGGCCGGGATCGAGAAGATGAAGGTCATCAGGTACAGCACGCCCCCGGCGAGCGCGAGCTTCCTCCACGCGTCCGTCCGGACTCCGGTCGTTCCAGTCATGCGTGCGGTGTCGTTCATGTCGATCTCCTTCGTCGTTGGATTGCTGCCCGCGATCGGCGGCTCGGCCTCGTTCTCGTTGACCGAGATCAGGGTCATGCCGAGGTCGCGCAGCTTCTGGAGCAGGCCATGGAGGGCCGCCTGGTCGGCGACCGGTCCGGCGAGCACGGTCGTGCCGTCGCTCGCGTGGGTCAGGGACATCCCGCCGAGCCAATCGGCCCAGCTGCTGTCGAGGCGTCCCTTCAGGCGGATCTCGTAACGCTTCGCCTCATGGCGGTCGGTCGGTGCGATCCGCGGCGCTCGTCCATCTGGCTCCTTCCTCTGTCCCGTCTCGGCGATGTCGGCATCTCCGACGGCCGGGGAGACCAAGGTGGACGGGAAGGTGAGGACGGCGCCTCCCCATCGGTGGGGAGAGCGATGGGGATTGTTAGCGGTCGGCCGCCTCGCGAAAGGAGGCCGAGTTCTTCGCCGCGCCGAACCGCTGCTCGGCGGCTGTTCACACCGAGCTTCGCGTAGATGCTCTTCGTGTGCGTCCGGACGGTGCTCAGCCCCACGACCAGCTCGTCGGCGATACCGGGGCCATCAAGGTCGGAGGCGAGAAGCCGAAGGACGTCAAGCTCTCGTTCGCTGAGCGGCTCCAGCGAGGCTCTGGCTGATCCGCCGAGCGGACGTTCGCTGCGTCCGAACGCGCCGAGCAGGCGTCGAACGTAGTCCGGCGCGATGCCGCGCTTGGCCGCCATCTCGAGCATCTCGGCCATCGGGGCGCCCTCGGCCACGAATGTTCGGACGTAGCCCTCCGGCTCTGCCAAGGTCAGCGCGCGACCGAGCGGCTCGAGTCCTGCACGCACGTGCGCCGCGATCGTGCTGGGCGAGGGCCTGCAGGACGAGGATCTCGATGACGCTCCGCCACCGCCCGCCCGTTTCGGCGGCGACCAGCAGCCGCTCGAGGAGCGCGCTCGCTTCCTGGATCGAGCGCGGGTCATGGACCCTGGTGCCCTCGGGCCAGGAGCACCCTGGCAAGGGTGATGTGCTCGTACTCGCCGCACGTAGCTGAGATCGTCATCGACCGATACTCCGCGCTCGCGGACCCAGGCTCCGGCCTCGCGCAGACGGCCACGCGCGGCCTGGATCCGCGCTGCTTGCGCCGGGACGGGCCGGGTCACCGGGTAGTACTCGCTCACGAAGACACGTTCGGCGTCCTCCAGCAGGGCGAGGGCGCCATCAGCATCTCCATCAGTCAGACGGAGCTGTGCCATGGCGACGCGCCATCGGTAGGGGTTCTGGGCCAAGCCGCCCTGGTCGCCGAGATCATCGCTCTGCCGAAGGTGGTCGGCGGCAGCATCGAGGTCGTTCCACTCCAGGCACAGCTCGCTCATCCCCACGTGCATGTCGCCCGCTCCGCGCAGGACGGTCGTCCCGTCGCCGGTCGCCATCCGCAGGCCGTGTTCGTAGGTCCTCATCGCCTCGTGCAGACGACCCTGGGCGATGCGGATCTCCGCCAGTGGACGGTTGCAACCGATCGCATCGACGGCGTGGCCCGCGCGCTGCAAGGCACGCCATGGCCTCCGCCCAGAAGCCATGGGCGGCCTCGAGATCGCCGCTTCCCCAGTGCGCCAAGGCAAGGAACCCCGCCGCCCCACCGCGCCCGAGTGGATCGTCGTCGCCGGCGAGGTCGAACGCCCGCATGGGCGAATGCCTCCGTGCGCTCGCGGTCGCCCTTGATCTGTGCCTGGGCGGCCCGATACAGGGCAACCGCACTCGGCAACCGCCGGAACTCGGCTTCGTCCACCACGACCATCGCCGCGGGCAGGCCCGCTGTTCCCTGCCATCGTCGGACGCCGGTTCCAGCCATCGCTCGGCCCCTCGTAGCAGCACCTCGACGTCCGCGAACTCGCCGTTGGCCATGAGGGCTCCGACATACCCCACGCTCAGGACCGGGCGAGTCTGGAAAGCTGGGCGGGAAGCAGCTCGAGCCAACGCCGCATCGTCGCTTCCTGGCGCGCTTGTCGGAGGCCCGGGATCGCCAGCTCGATCATCGCCGCGGCTCGCTCGTAGTCCTCCCCGGCGAGAGCGTGGCGAATGGCCTCCGAGGGCTCACCACGCTGCTCGTACCACCTGCTCGCGCGTCGATGGAGGTCATGGACGCGGTCTGGCTCCTCGCGCTGCAAGCGTGCCCGCAGGACGTCCGCGAACAGGTGGTGGTATCGGTACCACTCGCGGCGCGCGTCGAGCGGGATCACGAAGAGGTTCCGTCGATCGAGGACCTCAAGCATGGCCTGACCGCCCTCTTGTCCCGTGACCGCATCGCACAGGGCACCGCGTCAGCCGATCGAGGATGCAGGTCCACAGAAGGAACCGGCGCACATCCTCGGGTTGGCGCTCCAGGACCTCCTCGGCGAGGTAGTCGACGACGAAGCGATCGTCGCCAGTGAAACCCGCGATGAAGCCGTCGACATCGTCCCGGCCCTGCATGGAGAGGGCGGCCAGCTGGAGCGCGGCGATCCAACCCTCCGTCCGCTCCTCCAGCGCGGCGACCTGGCTCGCGCTCGAGATCCAGGCCGGCCGCCTGATTCAGATACGCCGCCGCCTCGTCACGCGTGAAGCGCAGGTCCGCAGCTCGTACCTCGACGAGTTGACCTTGAGCCCTGAGACGCGCCAGCGGAAACGGTGGATCGGCGCGCGTTGTGATCACGACGTGCGCCGATGGCGGCAGGTGCTCCAGCAGGAACGACACCTGGTCCTGGACATCGCTGGCATCGATCACATGGAAGTCATCGAGCACCATCACGATGTCGGCTCCGACCGAGCCAAGCTCGTTGGCGAGGGTCGTCACGACCGTCTCGATGGGCGGTGGTTGGGGCCCTTCCACCATCGAGACGGCTGTCCCTGCCGGTGGGCACCGCCCGGTGGAACGGCTGTCGCGACGCCGAACCAGAAGGCGCCGGACTCGTTGTCGGCTCGGGTCCAGGGACACCCACACGGGGATCAGGTCGTCCGAGGCGGAGGCCGCGAGCCAGTCGGCAAGCAGCGTGGTCTTGCCGAAGCCTGGCGGGGCGGAGATGAGCGTCACCTTCGCACGCGTCGCTCGACCGAAGTCGCTCCGACAGCCGAGGCCGGGGCACCAAGGACTCGCGCGGACGCGGAACGTAGAACTTCGTATCGGGGAGGATGCGGGCCACGCGTCAGGGTATCGCGCACGCAATCGAGGCTGTGCCGTCTCATCGATCCGCCCACGGAGTGGTGGCCGCGCACTCCCGACCAACTCCCGACGAAACGAAGACCCGCCGGTTACCCCAGCGGGTCTGTCCGTGCTCTGATTGTGGAGGCGACGAGCGGATTCGAACCGCTGAATAGAGGTTTTGCAGATCACGGTAGCGAACACGGGTCCTCCATTTCGTGCTCAAGGACGTTCGATGGGGCCGCTCCAGCAGCTCGCTCGGAGAACTCCCGACCAAACTCCCGACCAACGGCAGCGTTCGCGCCCATCGAGGTGCGCATGGCGGACGTCGTGCGCAGATCCCCGGATCGCCACAATGGGACGATGGAAGGCACCACCGAGCCCCCGCCCTGGCTGAGTGACATCGTTCCGGGCCAGGTATCTCCGCTGATCGAAAGCGATGAGCGAGTGATCCGCGTGCAGGCGGGACCGGGCACCGGAAAGACGCTTGGAATACCTCGCCGACATCGAGCTGGAGGTCACGGTCAGCTCTCCGGAGCCCGAGGAGCGGCTCGCGTCAACCCAGCTGATCCCGGCGTCGTCGAGGCGCTCCGTCAGCGAAAGCTCGTCCGCTCGGCTGCGCAACGCTCCACAGCCTGGCGACCCAGTCGAGTTGCATGGCTCCGCTGTGGATCACCTCAATCAGATCGTCCAGATCGATTCCCCCTCGACGAGGGCCAGCGCCAGCCTGACGCGCGCGATGCTCGCAACGTCGTGGGTGCCATTCAAGTTGGCCTCGATCGCGCCCGCCTGGAGGACTCGATGAACGTACTCAGGCGTCGCCCCGTCTCTCGGGCAAGCTCCTCGGCCGAGAGGGTCCGTTGGCTGGCTTCGTCGTGGTCGGCCATGCGACCCCTAGCCGCCGCCGGTCTCGATGGGGAACCCGGCCATCCGCCACTCCGGAAGACCGTCCTCGAGGCGCCGCGCTCGAAGGCCGCGCGACCGAAGCAGATCGACGCCTTGTGGGGCCAGCACGCAGTACGGGCCGCGACAATACGCGACGATGTCTCGCGCGATCGGCACCTCCGCAAGCCGTGCGGGCAACTCGTCGAGCGGGACGGACATGGCTCCCGGAATGTGCCCTGCCTCGTACTCGGCGTCGGGTCGCAGATCGAGCACCGTGATTGCGCCGGCGCGAACGCGAGCCCAGAGGGCCTCGCGAGTGATCGGCTCGGGCTCGTCGGGACCGGCCCAGGTAGGCGCCCGCCGCCTGCTGGACCTCGGGCACGTGGTCACGTGCGACGGCCCGAAGGGCGCCCAAGAGCGCATACACCTCGTCGTCCGCCAGGCGGTAATGCATGGATTGTCGATCCCGACGGGCCGACGATCAGCCCGGCCGCGCGGAGCACCTGCAGATGCGATGAGGTCAGCGCGACGCTGATCTGCGCCTCGGCGGCGACTGCCTCGACCGTCCGCGGCGCCCTGTGCGAGAACATCGATGATCTCGAGCCGGCGCGGGCTCGCAAGTGCCTTCCCGATCCGGGCGAACTGCTCGTTGAGCGCCATCTTCGCAGCATGATCCGCCGTCATTCATGCTATTCTAACGAACTGTTTGAATACCTGAGTGGTGGCGAGCGCATGGACATCCAGACATTCACCGACGAGGGACTCGGGAACTCGACCTATCTCGTCGAGATCGGCGATCGGCGGGCGCTCGCGCATCGACCCCCCGCGAGACGTGTCGGGCCTCCGCCGTGTCGGCCGAAGCGTCGTGACCTGTCGATCGCGTACTCGGTGGAGACACACCTCCACGCGGACTTCGTCTCGGGCAGCCGGGAGCTGGCGGCGGTCGGTGCGACCGTGGTCGGCTGCGCGAGCATCGCGAAACTCGCCTTCCCGCACCGAAGGACTCGAGGACGGCGACGACGCTCGATCTCGGCGGGACTGACGCCTCGAGGCGATCGCGACGCCCGGTCACACGCCCGGAGCACCTGTCATACCTGCTTCGGGATGGCGCGATCGCCGGTCGCGCTTGTTCTCGGGCGGAGCGCTGCTGCCTGGGCTCGGTCGCGCGGACCGACCTCATCGCGCCGGACCAGACGGAGCCGCTCGCGCGGGCCCTCTACCGCTCGCTCCACGATCGGATCCTGGCGCTCCCCGACGACCTCGCCGTCTACCCGACCCACGGCGGGGGCTCGTTCTGCTCGACGCGGCGATCCGGCGAGCGGACCACGACGATCGGCCGCGAGCGGGCGGCGAACCCGCTTGCTCGCTCGCGCCGGACGAGGACACCTTCGTGGCGCGCCTGCGCCGAGTCGTTCGGGACCGTACCCGACCTACTTCATCGCGCCTGCGCGAGGTGAATCGCCGCGGGGCCCAGGCTGATCGGGCGCACTCCCGTCCCTGAGCACAGCTCGAGCTCCCCGACGTCGATCGGCTCCGCGGCGATGGTGCGGAACTGGTCGATGTGCGGCTCGATGAAGGCATTCGCTGCCGGCCACATCCCGGGATCGCTCTCGATCGCGCTCCGGCCCGCGTTCGCCTCGTGGCTGGGCTGGCTCGTGCCTGCCGGATCGGCCGCTGGTGTTCGTGCTCGGTCGATCGGGCAGGACCGCTCGGATCTGGTCCGTCAGGCCCTCGGCATCGGGTACGAGGCGCTCGCCGGCGAGGTCGCCGGCGGCCTCGACGCCTGGCGCGAGCCGGTCGGCCGCGTGGCGGCGACAGCGCTCACGCGAGGCCGCGGAAGCGGGCCCGGTCCTCGACGTGCGCCAGGCATCGGAGTTCGGGATCGAGTCACGTGCGCGGCGCGAGCGGCGTCGAACTCGGGTCGCTGCTCTAGCGCCCTGGCCGACGTCCCCGAGCGCGTGACCGTCATGTGCGGCCACGGCGAGCGGGCGATGACGGCCGCAGCCTGCTCGAACGTGGCGGTCGCGAGGCCGCCGTGTTCGAGGGAGGCCCGCGCGAATGGGCCAGGTCCTCGGGCGAACCGCTGGAACGGGCAGGATGACGAGCACCTCCGCAGGCGAGATCCGCCGGCTCGTCGAGCGTCTCGCCTTCCTCGGAGTCGCACCGGGTGACGACCCGGACGAGATCCGCGTCCAGAAGGTCACGCTGACCCTCGCCGCGATCACCGTGACCGTGCTCGTCGGTCGTGTGGGTCGCGACGTACCTGGCGCTCGGGCTGCCTGCCTCCGCGGCGATCCCGTTCTCGTACCAGGTCGTGACGGTGGTGACCCTGGCCGTGTTCGCGCGGACGAAGGACTACGGCTTCTTCCGCTTCAGCCAGGTCATCCTCATCATCCTGCTCCCATTCCTGCTCCAGTGGAGTCTGGGCGGCTACGCCGCGTCGAGCGCGGTCAGCCTGTGGGCGCTCGAGGGTGCGCTCGGGGCGATGTTCTTCTTCAGCGCCGCCGCGGCGATCCCGTGGTTCCTCGCTGTTCGTGGCGCCTGACGGTCGTATCCGGGCTCGCCGAACCATGGCTGTCGCAGCACGCCGCCGCGATCCCGACCCCGATCGTCACCGCGTTCTTCGTGCTCAACATCGTCGGAGTGTCACTCACCGCCTACCTGCTCCTCCAGTTCGCCGTCCGCGCTCGCGACACGGCCCTCGCCAGCAGCCGAGCGCCTCCTCCTCAACGTCCTGCCGCGGCCGATCGCCGAGCGGCTCAAGCGCGAGACCGGGATCATCGCCGAGAGCCATCGCAGACGTGACGGTCGCTGTTCGCCGACATCGTCGACTTCACGCCGTTCACGGAGCGGACCGCACCCGAGCGGGTGGTCGGCTCCTGGACGAGATCTTCAGCGCCTTCGACCACCTCGCCGAGCGCCTCGGCCTCGAGAAGATCAAGACCATCGGTGATGCTACATGGTCGTCGGCGGGCTCCCGAGCCCCGGCCGGATCACGCCGAGGCGGTGGCCGACATGGCGCTCGCGATGCTGGACGAGCTCGGCCGAGTCGTGCGCGGCACTGAGCCTCGGCCTGCGCGATCCGGATCGGCATGCACAGCGGCCGGTGGTCGCCGGCGTCATCGGCAGGCGCAAGTTCATCTACGACCTGTGGGGCGACACGGTGAACACCGCGAGCCGCATGGAGTCGCACGGCGTGCCGGGCCGGATCCAGGTCACCGAGACGGTGTACGAGCGCCTCCGCTCGCGACGCTACGGCTTCGAGCCGCGCGGCGAGATCGAGATCAAGGGCAAGGGCACGGCTCCGCACCGTATCTCCTGACCCGGGCGCCTGTCGCCCGACGCCCGCGTGAAGGCGCGGGCGGCCGGAGACGACAACCGTCGCCGATCCGCCGATCACGACTCGGGCTCTGGCCAAACCTCGCCCAGTTCGCGCTGCTCGTCGTCGTGAACGCCCTCGTCGGCGGGATGATCGGCCAGGAGCGAACGTCGCTGCCGCTCCTCGCCGACCGACGTGTTCGGGCTCACCGGCGTTCGTCTCGGCGCTCACGTTCATCGTCGCATTCGGCGTCGACCAAGGCCGTCACCAACCTCGTCGCCGGCGCGCCTGGCCGATCGCGTTCGGCCGCAAGCCCGTCCTCGTCGCCGGCTGGCTGGTCGGGCTGCCCGTCCCGCTCCTGATCATCTGGGCCCCGGACTGGGCCTGGATCGTCGCCGCCAACGTCCTGCTCGGCGTGAACCAGGGGCTGACCTGGTCGACGACGGTGATCATGAAGATCGACCTCGTCGGTCCCGCGCGGCGCGGCCTCGCGATGGGCCTCAACGAGGCCGCCGGCTACGGCGCGGTCGCCTTCACGGCGCTCGCGACCGGGCTGGATCGCCGGCCGAGTACGGCCTGCGGCCGGAGCCATTCTTCCTCGGCGCTGGCGTATCGCGGTCCTCGGCCTCGGTGCGTCCGTCCTGTTCGTCCGCGAGACGCGCGGCCACGTCGAGCACGAGCAGCGCGATGCTCGACGCGGCCCGACGCGCCTGCCGTGGCGCGAGGTCTTCTGGCGCACGACGCTTCCGCGACCGCAGCCCTCTCGGCCGCGTCGCCAGGCCGGCTCGTCAACAACCTCAACGACGGCATGGCCTGGGGCCTGCTCCCGCTCTTCTACGCGGCGGCCGGCCTGTCCTCGGCCGAGATCGGCGTCCTCGCCGCGACCTACCCGGCGGTCTGGGCCGTCGGCCAGATCGCGACCGGCGGGCTGTCGGACCGGATCGGCCGCAAGCCGCTCATCGTCGGCGGCATGCTCGCTCCAGGCCGTGCGCGATCGCCGCGATCGCGCTCGGGCTCGGCCTTCGCCGTCTGGCTCGTCGCCGCGGCGCTGCTCGGGCTCGGGACCGCGATGGTCTACCCGACGCTGCTCGCCGCGATCGCCGACGTCGCCGACCCGGCCTGGCGCGGCTCGGCGTCGGCGTCTACCGGCTGTGGCGCGACCTCGGCTTCGCCGATCGGCGCGCTCGTCGCCGGGCGTCATCGCCGACGCGCTCGGGATGCCGGCCGCGATCGGCGCGGTCGCCGCGCTCACGGCGGCATCCGGCCTCGTCGTCGCTCGTCCGGATGCGCGAGACGCTCGTCAGAACGTGACGACCTTGTCGGCCCAGAGGGTCCATTCGGCGAGCTGCGCCATCGACGAGCGGCAGATGCCCTCGGCGAGGTCGGCGTCGGTGAAGCCGCGGGCGTCCATGCACGAGCCGCAGATGCCGACCTCGACACCCTTGGCATGGTCAGGCCCTTGAGCATCCGGCCGATGTTGTAGTAGCCCTCGGGCGTCATCTGGCCCGGCTTGGCGCAGGCGACGGCGTCGGCCATCAGGAAGACGCCGGACCGTCGTGTCTTCGACCTTGGCGAGCGCGAGGGCGAGGCGGAGACCGTTGTACGAGCGCTCCGTGCCGTACGGCGCATCGTTGAGGATGAGCAGGACCTTCACGGACCGAGCATGGGCGAGCGGCGTCTGGAGGGCAACCTGCCGACCGGCCCCAACTCAGCCCGCGGCCCCCCACCCGATCGGGTTGATCGAACGACATTCGACGGGACAAGGCATCACCGGCTTCACGTCCGATCAACGCCGAACACGGCTACGATCACGGGAGGCGCGGGAGAAACAGATGCCGCTGTTCATGGATCGCCATGACTGCCCGGGGTGACGGCCGAACAGGTCGCACAGGCCATCTGGCCGACCTCGACATGGGGGCCAAGTTCGGGGTCCAGTTCCTGGCCTACTGGTTCGATGCCGATCAAGGCGAGGCATTCTGCCTCGCGAAAGCACCCACGGGTGATCTCGCTGACGGCCGTGCACAAGGAAACACACGGCCTCATCCCCAACGAGATCATCAGCGTCTCGGAGGACAACGTCCTGCGGCTCCTCGGGAGGATGAGCGAGACCAGCAGTGACACCCCAGGGGTCAACCCGTTCCGGACGATCCTGTTCACGGACCTGCAGGGTTCGACGTCGATCCTGCAGGCGGTCGGACAGTCGGCGTTCATGGTCCTGCTCACGGAGCACGACCTGATCATCCGGCGAGCGCTCGTTGCCGCACATGGACGCGAGGTGAAGCACACGGGCGACGGGATCATGGCCTCGTTCGAGGATGTGGCGAGCGCGCTGGAATGCTCGATGGCGATCCAGGCCGGGTTCGCGGCGCGAGCCGCCGAGGCCCCGACGCCGGAGCTTCGGGTGCGGATCGGGATCGCCGCCGGCGAACCGGTCGACCACAACGACGACCTGTTCGGGTCGACGGTCACCCTGGCCAGCCGGATCTGTGATGCCGCCGATGCCGGGCGCATCCTCACGTCCGACCTCGTCCGCGATCTGGGCAGCGAGCGAGGCTTTGCGTTCGATGGCGGTCGCGAACTGGTCCTGAAGGGGTTCTCCGGTCCAACTCGCGTATTCGAACTGGCGTCGAGGGAACACTGAGGCGCCCATCGCGGAAACCCTGTCGGACGGCCCTCGTGGCTCTGGCGTTCCCGAGGTGTTCACTCACTGCGACGTTGCCTGGGCCAGTCGTCCGGGAGGCCGATGACAACGCCAGGCTGAAGGCCGACCCACCGTCGGAACCCCGGTCAAACTGCGGCCAAACGAAGGCCCAGGGTGGCCCGGGGCCGATTCGTGCTTAAAGTGGAGGCGACGAGCGGATTCGAACCGCTGAATAGAGGTTTTGCAGACCTCCCCCTTAACCACTTGGGTACGTCGCCCCGAGCGGCGCGGCCGGAAGGGGTCCTGGACCGTGCCACGATCGCCAGTCTACGAGGTCGTTGCCCCTCGAGGATTCGAACCTCGGTTAACGGATCCAAAGTCCGCTGTCCTACCACTGGACGAAGGGGCACCGGGCGAGTCGCCAGCGGCAGCCGGCCGGCCCGACCGGGCGTCGGACGAGAAAATGGAGCGGAAGACGGGACTCGAACCCGCGACCCTCACCTTGGCAAGGTGATGCTCTACCAACTGAGCCACTTCCGCTCGAAACCGGACCACCGATGTGGTGCCGAGAGCCAGGATCGAACTGGCGACACCGCGATTTTCAGTCGCGTGCTCTACCAACTGAGCTATCTCGGCCCGATGGCCTGACCAGGCTGGCCGCCCGTCGGCGAGCCGGAGAATACCACGGGCCTCGAACGGCCTTCAACCGAGGCGGACAGTCGCTGACCGCCGGAGGCAGCTCGCGCTCCGAGCCTCGACCCGAGCCCGAAGTGAGGCCGAGGTTGTTCCCAGAGCGACAAACTGGCGGTTGGCGGGTTCGGGACCGGCCGTGGGCGGAATTTGGCCTCCAGTCTGACGGTCGAGCCGGCCGATCCACGCTCCGCCGTGTGCGTCCCGGCGACCGCAGCCCCGGAAGGACGCGGGTCCGAGCCCTCGGACAGCGCGAAGGCCCAGGATCGACTGCCGCATAGCGTTGTTGTTGTCCGTGGAAGAACAGATGCCCGGTTCGGACAGGCACCAAGCCGGAACGACGCCGACACACGACCGGCGCGGGAGAGCCGCCGGCGTTCGGAGCGGCGACATAAGCTCGGAGCGGGCGACATGAGCTCGGAGCACCGCTCAGCTCGTCGCAGTGAGCTCCTCCGCGGTTGAGTCGACCGGTGCCAGGCCGCGCAGCTGGCGGAGCCGGTTGATCCGGGCGAGCAGCGGCGGGTGGGTCGAGAACCACGCACTCTGCTCTTCTTCGGCGGTCTCGCCGAGCTTCATGATCGGGTTCGTGAAGTAGAGGTGCTGGGTCGCCCGGTTGGCGACCTCGAGGACCTCGGTGTCGCCGGCGAGCGTCGCGAGGGCCCGCTCGATCCCGACCGGGTTCCGGGTCAGCTCGACCGACGAAGCGTCGGCCAGGTACTCGCGCTGGCGGCTGACCGCCAGCTGGACGAGCCGGGCAGCGATCGGGGCCAGGATCGCCAGGACGAACGCGACCGCCAGGATGATGAGCTGGATCCCACCGCCCTTGCCCTCGCTGTCACTCGACCGTCCGCGTCCACCCCAGAACGTGAACCGCAGGAAGAAGTCGGCGAGGAGCGCGATGCTGCCGACCAGGACGCCCACCAGCAGCGCGAAGCGGATGTCGTAGTTCCGGACGTGCGACAGCTCGTGACCGATCACCCCCTGGACCTCCTCGCGGTCCATCCGGCTCAGGAGCCCCTTCGTGACGGCGATCGAGGCGTGCTGCGGATCGCGCCCGGTGGCGAACGCGTTCATCGACGTGTCGTCGATGACGTAGACCCGCGGCATCGGGATGTTCGCCGCGATCGTCAGCTCGCGCACCACGTTGAACAGCTGGGGGAGCTCCTGCTCGGTCACCTCGCGCGCCGCGGACGCGGCCAGGACGATCGAATCGCCCTGGTAGTAGGAAACGAGCGACAGGAGGACGCCGAGGGTGATCGCGAACGTCAGGGCGATGACCCCGCCACTGACCGACCCGGACAGCCCGTAGCCGATCGTCAGGCCCAGCGCGGCGAGCAGGAAGGTGAGTGCGAACGCGAGCAGGAACGAGTTGCGCTTGTTCGCGGCGATCTGGCTGTAGAACGTCGAGGCCAAGGTTCCTCCGGTCGCCGACGACCGGTCGGGCGACTAGCGCAGCTGGACGGCCGGAACCTGGTCGGCTTCCGGCTCGGCGTCGAAGAAGTCGCGCTTGGTGAAGCCGAGCATCCCCGCAACGAACACGGCCGGGAACGTCTGGATCGCGGTGTTGTAGTCGAGCACGGTCGCATTGTAGTGCTGACGTGAGAACCCGATCTGGTTCTCGGTGGTCGTCAGCTGCTCCTGCAGGGCGAGCACGTTCTCGTTGGCCTTCAGCTGCGGGTAGTTCTCGACGACGGCAAACAGCGAGCGGAGGGCGCCGGTCAGCATGTTCTCCGCCTGGGCCTGCTCGGCCGGACCCTTGGCCCCGGCGGCGACCGCGTTGGCGCGTGCCTCGGTGACCTTGGTCAGGACGTCCTGCTCGAAGTCCATGTAGCCCTTGACCGCGTTCACGAGGTTCGGAATGAGGTCGTGGCGGCGCTTCAGCTGGACTTCGATCTGGGCGAACGCCTCGTCGACCCGGAGGCGCCGGCTGACCAACCCGTTGTAGAGGGCGATCAGGAACACCACGAGCGCCACGATGACGACGATGAGGATGATCAACGCTGGTGTCATGGTCCTCCTCCGGCGGTCGGCCGATTGCGCGGCCAGGGCTCGCGCGACACGAGTCTAGCAGGGGCGCAGACCGGAGCGGTGCGGAGCGATAACATCTAGTTCATTCGTGGTACTCCATTGAGACGACGCGTTGACGGGCGGGTGGCAGACTGGGCCGATCGAGGACGATGGGAGCGTCGCCTCGCTGCGCCTGACCGTCACCCGATCAGATGCCCGGCCGAGCCTCGACCCGACCCGCGTCCACCGCATCGACCAGCGCCCGATGATCGCGCTCGACCTGGTCGCCATAGCGCGCGGCGAACTCGACGATCGCCCGGTCGAACGCGGCGCCCCGGCCCACGTAGCCGGCGATCGCCAGCGGGTCGCCCGTCCGGGCGTGGGCCCGGGCCAGCGCCCAGGCGCACAGCGAGCCCTGGTGGGCGAGGCTGGTCAGGTTCATCGCGGTCGGATCGCCTTTGCCCTTCATGTTCCACAGCTGGCGGACGTAGTAGTGGCGCCCGGACTCCGGGCCCTCCGACCAGCCGAGGAAGAGGTCACTCGACGACTGCGTGCGACGCTGCCCGATGACGACCCGCTCGCCGTGGTTCGCCTGGACCGCAGCGCCCGCATACGGCTCGAGCACTGACGCGTTGGCTTCCTTGATCTGGAGGACGAGCGGGTCGCCAGCACCGTGGTCGCGGCCCTCGAACAGGGCCACCCAGCAGCGCGTCCCGACGCTGCCGACGCCAACGGTCTTGCGGGCGACGTCCATCAGCCGGAACCGACCGAGCAGCTCCCGTCGATCCTCCCCCAGCGAATCCAGGTAGCCACTGAGCAGACCGACCGCCTCGTGCGGCCCGTGCTCGGTGTTGGCGAGGCGGACCATGAGCGGCGGCTCCTCGACGAACTCGCGTCGGCTTCCCTCGAGCCGGGTCATCCGGGCGGCTGCCTCGACGTGGGTCCGCCGACGGGCCTTCTCGGCGTTCCGACGGACGTCGCGCCGATAGCGCGCCGGGAAGTGGCCAAGGACATCGCCCATCTCGATCCGCGACGTCCAGAGATCGAGGATCCGAAGCTGCCCGAACCGGCGCATCCGCTCGCGGTAGGTGCGGACGGCCGTCTCGACGATGCCGGCTCGGATCACTGGCGAGCTCGTCCGGAGCCGGACCACCAGGTCGAGGCTGACCGCGAGCCGCTTGAGGTCCCACTCCCAGGGCCCCGGCAACGTCTCGTCAAAGTCGTTGACGTCGAAGACCAGGGTCCGCCCGGGTGTTGCGAACTCGCCGAAGTTGCTGACGTGAGCGTCCCCGCAGGCCTGGACCCGCAGCCCGCTGATCGGGGTCTCGGCCAGGTCCATCGCCATCAGGCCGGCTGAGCCGCGGAAGAAGGCAAACGGCGACGGGAGCATCCGTCCGTAACGGATCGGGATGAGCTCGTGAAGCCGCGTGGCATTCGAGGCGTCGATGGCCTCGATTGGATCGCCCCGGTCGGATCGTGGCGCCCAATCCGCGTGCGATGAGCGCGGGCTGGCCTGCCGCAGCGCCCGGCCTTCCTCGTATCGATCGCGTCGGGTGGACTCCACGATGGCGCTCCGTGATGGCGGGCCGCGGCGGTCGGCCGACCAGGGCAGATTCGGCTGGTGGGCGGTGAGGGACTCGAACCCCCGACATCCTCGGTGTAAGCGAGGCGCTCTGACCAGCTGAGCTAACCGCCCGGGCACCGGCAGGATAGCGGCTTCCGGGATTGATTCGAAACGGCGGTCCGGGTCGGACCGCCGTCGATGTCAGCGAGGGAGTGGTGCCCAGGCCGGGACTTGAACCCGGATGAGTTGCCTCATACGCCCCTCAAACGTACGCGTATACCAATTCCGCCACCTGGGCATCGAGCGCCACGAGAGACTCGGTCGAGGGTGGTACCGAGGAAGGGATTTGAACCCATACGCCCTTGCGGACACTAGCTCCTGAAGCTAGCGCGTCTACCGATTCCGCCACCTCGGCGAGAGTCCCGGGCGACGGCCGAGCGTGCTCAACCGCCGTCGGCGAGGCGCCATGTTAGCACATCCCAGTACCGATCACTGGGGTCCCCGAGCTCGCGGACGGCCGGTCCCTGGACCCGGCTGTCGAGCACGACGAGCTCGTTGCGGAAGACGATCGGCAGGAGGTAGTTCTTGTCGACGAGCCGGGCCTGGAGCTTCTTGAACGCCGACCGGCGGGCCTCGAGGCTGCCCGGGGCGCGGGCCTTGATCAGGTCTCGGTCGAGAGCCACGTCCTGGATCCCGCTGATATTCGAGCCGCCCTTCGAGACCTGGGTTGAGCCGAACAACGGATAGAGGTCCGGGTCGAGCCCGATGTTGACGTCGATCGCGGCGGTCTGGAAGACGCCCTTACGCAACCGGTCCTCGACGAAATCGGTCGGCGGCAGGCCGATCACGGTCGTCTGGAGCCCGAACCGGCGCCAGTTCTCGGCGACGGCCTCGGCCACCGCCATCGCCGTCGGATTGGTCTCGGCGTCGGGCGATATGAGCTCCATGACGTACGGCTTCTTCGTCCCGGGCGCGGCCCAGCCGCCGGCCAGCTTCCGCCAGCCGGCCGCCTTGAAATCCTCGAAGGCGCGCTTGGGATCGAACCGGATCTGGTGGCTCGCTGTCTTGTCGAATGCCCACGACGACGGCGGGATCGGTGAGTCAGCGCGCGCGGCGGCACCTCCGAACACGTCCGTGATGAGCGAGGCCCGGTCGATCGCGGCAAGCAGGCCGTGGCGGACTCGCGGCATGCGCAGCTCGGTGTTGCCGGGCCGCAGGTTGAGGGCAATCGCGGTGAGGGTCGTCCGCGGATAGTTCAACGTCCGGCTCCCAGGCTTCAGGGCAACCTGGGCCGCGAGGTCGGGCGGAAGGCCCGTCGCGACGTCGATCTCACCGGCTCGGTAGGCGGCCGCGAGCGCATCGGCATCGGGATAGAAGGACAGCTCGATCCCAGGCAGCGCCGGCTCAGGTCGCGGGGTCGCGTCCGGGAACGCCGAGGCGGTCGGCCCGCCGACGCCCGGCGCGTCGGAGCCCGCCGGGTATGGGCTCTCCGCAGCCGCCTGACCGGCCGACGGCACGGGCTCGCTAAGCGCCTCATCCGACGGCTGGGCGGGAGTGTCGCCCGACGGTCCGGGGGACGGCTCGAGCCCCGGATCGAGCGAGCTGCCCGGCTCACCCGCCGGGATGTTCGCCGCGCTGGCCGGGACCAGCGTGGCCGATTTGGCGTTCCACGAGGTCAGGACGAACGGTCCCGATCCGACAGGTTGGAGGCTGAATGGATCGTCGGCGAGGGTCTCGATCGGAGCCTCGCTCAGGAGGTGAGCCGGCAGGAGGCCGACCGTCGCAGCCTGGAGGAAGCCGCCGATCGGCGTGGCCAGGTCGAACTGGACGGTCCGCTCGTCGATCGCCGTCGCGTTGACGCCGCGCCATGAGGCGGCCAGCGGTCCCGTGTAGCCCGGGCTCTTCAGGATGTTGACGGTGAAGATGACGTCGTCCGATGTCACCGGGACGCCGTCCTGCCAGGTCGCATCCGGGCGGAGCGTGAACGTCCAGGTGCTGCCGGTCGAGTCGACCGTCCAGCCCTCGGCGAGGTCGGGCCGGTAGGTGCCGTCGGGACCGAGCGCGACGAGCCCGCTGAACACGAGGGCCACGAGATCGCGGTCCGCCTGCGTTCGAGCGGTCAGCGGGTTGATCGAGCTCGGACGGCCGATCGTGCCCTCACGGTAGACGACGGTTTCGGGAGTGGCGCCGCTCGGCAGCGCGCTGCCGGCGGGGACCGACGCGCCGGGTACGACGCCGGTCTGCGTACCGGACCCGCCGAGGGCGACGACGACCGACAGCCCGACCAGCACGGCGACGAGGGCGGCGACGATCCCCCGATCGCGGTGATTCACTCGATCTGCCTCCGGCAGGTGCCGCCCCGGCCCTGACAATTCGCCCGCGTGCGGGCGTTCATCGCGTCAGGGGGTGGTCGTGGTCGGCGTGGCCAGCGTGTACGAGGCGAGCGAGAAGAGGACGAACAGGACGGTCAGGACGATCGTGAACTGCCACAGTCGTCGCTCGACGCCCCGTCGGCTCCGATAGACCGCGCTGTCGCCGCCGAAGGCCCCGGACAGGCCGGTTCCCCGGGCCTGGAGCAGGATCGAGATCATCAGGGCGATGCCCACGATGATCTGGCCAATGGCGAACAGCGGGTTCACGGACGCTCGGACCTCGGGCTTGAAGGGCCGTCGGATGGTAGCACAGGCTCGAGCAGGGAGCGCCCCACCACGGCCGGCCAGGCCGGCAATCCGGTCAGCTCGAGGATCGTGGGGGTGACGTCGGCGAGGACCCCGTTCCGGAGCCGCCGGCCGACGACCGTCCGCCCGATCGCGACGATCGGGACCGGGTTCAGCGAGTGAGCCGTGACCGGCGCGCCGGACTCGTCGCGCAGCTCGTCCGCGTTGCCATGATCGGCCGTGATGAGCAGGACCGCGCCGCTCGCAGTCGGATCGTCGCGATCGACCGCCTCCACGGCGCTCACGACCCTGGCCAGGCAGGCGTCGATCGCGGCCAGGGCCTGGATCGTCGCGTCCCAGACACCGGTATGGCCCACCATGTCCGAATTGGCGAAGTTGGCGACGATGAAGTCGTACTCGTCCGAGGCGATCGCCCGGACCAGCTCGTCGGTCACCCCGACCGCGCTCATCTCGGGCCGGAGGTCGTACGTGGCGACCTGTGGGCTCGGCACGAGCAGCCGGTCCTCGCCGGGCCACGGCGCCTCACGGCCGCCGTTGAAGAAGTAGGTCACATGGGCGTACTTCTCGGTTTCGGCGAGATGGAGCTGGCGCCAGCCGGCCCGCGAGACCGCCTCGGCCAGGGACGGCGCCTCCTCGGGCGGGAAGACGACGAGGACCGGGAGCCCAGCCTCGTACTCGGTCATCGTCACGACGAGCAGGTCGCGCGGCGCCGGTTGTCCGTCCGGCCCGGTCCGGTCGAAGCCGTCGAACGGGTCGTCGACCAGGGCATGGATGAGCTGACGAGCGCGATCCGCCCGGAAGTTGGCGTGGACGATCGGATCGCCGTCGCGAACCCGCCCGCCGACCCCGTCGATGACCGTGGGCAGGACGAACTCGTCGTTCTCGCCGCGGGCGTAGCCGCTCGTCACGGCCACGAGCGCGCTCGGCGCGCGCTCCCCCGCCCCGTTGACGATCGCCTGGTAGCCCAGCGCGGTCCGCTCCCAGCGGTGGTCCCGATCCATCGCGTAGTAGCGGCCACCGACGGTCGCGATCCGCGCGTCGGGGTGGATCCGGGCGAGGCGTTCCTCGAGGTCGACGATGAAGCCATCGGCAGACCGCGGCGGCGTGTCGCGGCCGTCGAGCAAAGCGTGGATCCGGACCTCGGGCACGCCCTGCCTCGCGGCGAGCTCGGCGAGCCCGACCAGGTGCCGATCGTTGGCATGGACGCCGCCCGGCCCGATCAGCCCGACGACATGCAGCCGGCCATCCGGGCGGGCCGCGCGGGCGCAGGCCGCGAGCAGCGCCGGGCGCTCGAAGAACGAGCCGTCGGCGAGCGCCGCGTCGATCCGGGGCAGGTCCTGGAGGACGGGCTGGCCCGTGCCAAGGTTGAGGTGGCCGACCTCGGAGTTGCCCATCTGGCCAGGTGGCAGGCCGACGTCGCCCTCCGACGCGCCGAGGATGGCGTGCGGCCAGCGTTCGAGCAGCCCGCGCCAGACGGGCATCGGCGCGGCCGCGATCGCATCCGCCGCCGGGTTGCGCCCGATCCCGAAACCGTCGAGGACGACGAGCACGATCGGGCGCGGCCGGCGATGTGATTCGACGCCGTCCCCGTGCGACGGTTGGTCGGTCATCCGGGGCCGCCTGCCCGCGCGACCGCGGTCAGGCCGGCCCGGGCGACGATCCCGGCCATCTCGTCCAGCTTGAGCGAGGCGCCGCCGACGAGGGCGCCGTCAATCCCGGGCTCGGCCAAGAACTCGCCGATCACCCCCGCCGTCACGCTCCCGCCGTACAGGACGGGCACCTCCTGGCCGAGCTCGGTCAGGCCGGTCTCGTCGATCGCCGAGCGGATCGTGTCGGCCATCGACGCGGCATCCGCGCCGGTGGCGTTGCGCCCGGTGCCGATCGCCCAGACCGGCTCGTAGGCGATGACGACACCGCCCGTGGTCAGGTCCGCGGCCGCATCGCCGATCGTCGCATCGCCGAACGCCGTCAGGATGCCGTGGACCTGGGCCCGGACGACCGCGTCGGCCCGACCCGCTTCACGCTCGGCAAGCTGCTCGCCGACGCACACGATCGGCCGCAGCCCGGCCTCGATCGCCCGGCGCAGCTTGCGACCGATGAGCTCGTCCGTCTCGCCGGCGTCGCGCCGCCGCTCGGAGTGGCCGACGATGACCCAGGTCGCCAGCCCCTCGAGCATCGGCGCGCTGATCTCGCCCGTGAACGCACCGGTAAGCTCGTGATGGACGTTCTGCGCGCCGACCGCGACACCGCTCCCGATGAGCGCGTCGCGAACCGCCGCGAGGCAGACGAACGGAGGGCAGATCACCCGCTCGACCGGACCCTCGACCACGGTCCGGGCGGCGATCGTCGCCGCCAGTGACCCGGCGTCGGCCGGTGTCGTGTGCATCTTCCAGTTCGCGGCGATGACGACGGGCCTCACGCCGGAATCATGCCAGAGCCGGACCGTCGTCTTCGTGCGCAGCGAACCGCTCGAGTCGCTCGAGGGCGCGCTGGACCGTCGAGCGGTGCAGCCCCAGCCGCTCGGCGAGCTCGCCGAAGGTCGCTTCGGGCGTTTCGCGCCGGGCCGCAGCGACGAGTCGGACCACCGGCGGCTGCTCGGCCAGCCGGCCATCTGCCTCGAGCCGGTCGATCGCCCGGAGCTGGCGGGCAGCGGCCACGACCGCCCGCTGGAGGTTGGCCGACTCGGCGTTGATGACCCGGTTGATGTCGCCGCGCATCGCACGGGCGACCTGGCGGCTCTCGAGCTCGAGGATGGCGGAGCTTGCGCCGACGCGCCGGAGGAACGTGCCGATCGTGTCGGCGTTCTTCCAGGTCACGACTCCCCGGCCCCGCCGGATCCGCCACGACGCGGGCATCCCGAGGCCCTCGAGGCGCGCCGCCAGGACCGGCGCCTCGGCCGGCGGGACGACGAACTCGAGGTGCGCCCGGCCCGAGGCGAGGCTCAGCGAGCCGCGGGCGAGGAACCGCCCGCGGAGCCAGGCGATCCGGCAGTGATCGGCGGCCAGGCCCCAGTCGAATGGCTCGCCGCCGGCTTCGGGCTCGGTCACCCGGACGTGCTTCGTCCGACGCCGACCGCCGAGCAGCCGGCCGGCGTCGGTCGGCTCGCGCCCGAGGCGGACGGCGAGCCGGGCCACGGCGGCCTCGCGGGTGGCCAGGGCGGGTCCGAGCCCAGCCGATTCGGCGAGCCGATCGCACGCTCGCTGGGGGACGATCGAGGCCAGCTCCGTCCGGATCGCGCTGACGAGGTCCCGGTCGGCGTCGCTCATCGCACCCGCCGGATGCCGGGCCCGGAGCGAGCGGCGGTCACGCGCTGCGGACGGTCGTGGCGCCCCGCCGTCGAGCGGAGCCGTCGCGCTCGGCGATCCGGATGATGGCCGCGGCCAGCTTGGCGGCGTCGTGATGACTCGGCTCGGCCGGATCGGCAAGATCGTCGAGGACGAGCCGTGGTGGGTGCTCGACGTTCGGCGGCCAGCGCAGCCGGATCGCATCGCCGACCGGTGCGCCGCGCTCTGCCGAGCCGCCGCTCGTCGTCCGGTTGTTGGCCAGGACGATGTCGACGATCCCGCTCGCGGCGTGTCGCTCGAGGGCCTCGACGTGGTCGGCCAGGTCGAACCCGGTCGTCTCGCCCGGCTGGGTGGCCACGTTGCAGACGTAGATCCGCGGCGCGTTCGAGGCGGCGACCGCAGCCCGGATCTCGGGCAGCAGGAGGCTCGGCAGAACGCTCGTGAACAGGCTGCCCGGGCCGATCACGAGGAGATCCGCCTCGGCGATCGCGGCCACGGCGTCCTCGGCCGCGTGGACCCCCTCCGGCGACAGCCAGACCCGCTCGATCCCGCTTGTCGCCGCAATCCGGGACTGGCCGACGACCTCGGTTCCGTCGTGGAGCTCGGCGTGCAGGACGAGGGGGGTTGCCGAGGCGGGCACGACCTGGCCGCGGACGGCCAGGACCCGGTTCATCTGCCGGACGCCCTCCTCGAAGTCGCCGCCCTCGACCGCGGTCATCGCCGCGATCAGGAGGTTACCGATCGCGTGCCCGCCGAGCCCCTCGGGCTCCTCCTCGCCGGGGAACCGGTACTGAAGCAGCTCGCCCATGAGTGGCTCGGCATCCGCGAGCGCGACGATGCAGTTCCGGATGTCGCCGACCGGCGGCAGCCCGAGCTGGGTCCGGAGCTTTCCGGACGAGCCGCCGTCGTCGGCCACGGTCACGACCGCGGTCAGGTTGCTCGTGTGCTCCTTGAGACCGCGCAACAAGGTCGACAGGCCGGTTCCACCGCCGAGCGCGACGACCCGCGGCCCGCGGGCCAGGAACCGCTTCTGGTAGATCACCTCGACGAGCGGGCGATCCTCGTCGTCCGACCGGAACGGATCCATCAGGACCCGCATCACCTTCCACGAGGCGAAGGCGAAGACAGCCACGCCGACCGAGGCCAGGATCAGCGCCCGGAGCCCGTACGGCAGCGACTGGAGGGTCACCGCGGAAACGATGGTCTGGATCGGCTCGCCGAGCTCGACGTCGCGATAGACCTGGCGCAGGACGAACGCAAGGCCGAAGGCGAGGCCGAGCTCGCCGAGGAAGACGACCACCAGCCAGCGCTTGACGCCGATCCCCGGGGTCAGCCAGCGCCGGATCTCGTGGGCAGTCGTGCGGCGGCGCGGTCGATCGGCCATCGGGTCAGCTCCGCTCGAGCTCGCGGTGGAAGACCGCGACGGTTCCGAAGTCCTGCTCGCGGAGCCACGCTGCGAGCGCCTCGCCGATCGCGATCGAGCGGTGGTAGCCCCCGGTGCAACCGATCCCGATCGTCAGCCGGCTCTTGCCCTCGCCGACGTACGCCGGGACGACGAACGTCAGGAACTCGTGGAGGAAGGCCAGGAACGCCTCGGTGGTCGGCTGACCGAGCACGAACTCGCGGACCTCCTCGGTCAGGCCCGACAGGGCCCGGAGCTCGTCGACGTAGTACGGGTTCTGCATGAACCGGACGTCGAACACGAGATCGGCCTCGAGCGGGAGCCCGTACTTGAAGCCGAAGCTGATGATCTGGATCGCCAGCCGGTCCGGGTCGGGCGAGTCGGCCAGGTTGGCGAACAGCTTCTCGCGCAGCTCGCGCAGTGGCAGGTCGCTCGTGTCGATGACGACGTCCGCGTCGTCGCGGATCGGTTCGAGCCGTCGCCGCTCCTCGGCGATCGAGCTGGCGATCCCGCGCTGATCGGCGAGCGGATGGCGGTGGCGCGTCTCCGAGAACCGCCGGATGAGGATCTCGTCGCGGGCCTCGAGGAAGAACACCTGCGGTCGGATCCCGCGGCCCTCGAGCGCGCCGCGCATCGCGGCGAGTGCGACGACAACATCGCCGGCCCGGACGTCGAGCACGATCGCGGTCTTCTCGAACCGCTCGCGATCTTCGGACACGAGCTCGGCCAGCTCCGGCAGGAGCTCGCCGGGCAGGTTGTCGACGCAGATGTAGCCGAGATCCTCGAACAGCTTCGTCGCAGCCGTCTTGCCGGCGCCCGACAGGCCGCTCAGGATCACGACGTGCTGGCTGGCGGGCGGGCCGGCGGCGGCGGCCGGGTCGGATGGATCGAGGGATCCGGGGCCACTCATCGTGGGCAGTCTACGCTGCCGCCACGGGCGAACCGGGCGGCGTCACTTGCCGGTGCGAGCGATGAACCAGGTCGTCGCTTCGAACAGGATGTACATCGTGAGCCCGAGCACGAACGGGCTGACCAGGTCGCCACCGGGCGTGGCGATCGTCGCGAAGATTGTTATCCCGAGGATCACGTAGCGTCGCGACGCCCGCAGCCGCTGCGAGCTCAGGATGTTCACCCGCGACAGCGCGAACAAGACGATCGGAAACTCCATCGTCAGACCGAACGCCAGGAACAGCGTCGTGACGAAGTCGAAGTACGGGCCGGCTGCGAGGGAGTTCACCAGGGTGGCGTTGGTGAAGCTCAACAGGAATTGCATGGCGTAGGGCAGGATCACGTAGGCAATCACGCAGCCCAGGGCGAAGAAGAACAGCGCCAGCGGCAGCCACGGCCGGATGATCCCTCGCTCCTGGGTAGTGAGACCCGGAGCGACGAACGCCCACAGCTGGTAGAGGATCACGGGCATCGCCAGGATGATTCCCACGACGATGGAAATCTTCATGTTGATGAAGAACGCGTCGCCGGGACCCAGGACGATAACCTGCCCGCCGGCTGGCACGACGAGGATCGCGATGATCTGCGGGGCAAGGTAAAACCCGACGACCGATCCAACGGCGACCGCAAGGACGATCCGGAAGATCCGCGAGCGGAGCTCGCCGAGATGGTCGACGAGGCTCATCACCGCCTCCCCGTCGGCGGGCTCGGTCGGTGGCACGGTTGGTGGCGGGGGCGTGGCCGGTACGGTCGTCAGCGCCATGCCGGCTTCGGGCCCCGGGTCCGGGGCAAGCGCGTCCGGCGTCGGTTCGTCGGCCATGACGATCGTGCTCCGCGAACCCGCTGACGCGGGCTAGGAGACGTTCTCGGCGTCGGGCTGGTCGGCGGGCGACGCGGCGACCGGGACGGCCGCATCCTCGACGGGCGGAGCGACCGGCGCCGACTCCACGGCGGCCTGGGCCACGGGCGGCGGCGTCGCGACTGGAGCCGGCGGCGGCGCGGCGACCGGAGCGTCGGCGGCCACTGGCGCCGGGGTGGCGGCAACGGCGGCGACGACTGGCGCCGCAGCGACCGGGGCGGCGAGCGCGGCAGGTGGCTGGCTGGCAGCCGGCTCGTCCGGCGGCAACGGCGAGGTGTCGACCTTGACCGCGTCCTGGATGTCCGACGATGCCTTGCGGAACTCGCGCAGGCTCTTGCCGAGGGCAGAACCGACGTCGGGCAGCCGGCCTGGTCCCAGGATCAGCAGCGCGATCACGAGGATGATGACGAGTTCGAGCGGTCCGGGGGTGGGCATCGGTAGGTGCTGCTCCTTACGTCCGAGACGCCCTGAATTGGGCGCCTACAGTAGCACAGGGAGGCGTTTTGCCCAGTTGCGGGCGGCCTCGGCGAGGGCCTCTCCGGGGTCGGCCGTGACGCCTCTGCCGGGGGTTCCCGCCGCGGCGGCGGAGATGCCGCGTGAGACGTTGACGACCAGTCCTCCACCGGGTGAACCACCTGCCGGCGGAGCGGTCGCCGGGCCATCGCGGAGCACCGGCTCGACCTCGCCGCCCTGGGCCCCGACCCCGGGCACCAGGAACGCCAGCCCGGGCGCCGTGGCACGGATCCGGGCCATCTCCTCCGGGGCAGTGGCGCCCACCACGAGGCCGACCGTGCCGCCCGGACCCCAGCCACCGGCGCGCCGAGCGACCCGCAGGTAGAGCGGCTCGGCCGGAGCGTCGTCTCCGCTCGACACGTGGACGTCCTGGAGCTCGCCGGCACCCGGATTGGACGTCCGGCACAGGACATAGGCGAACCGATCCGCTCGCTCGATGAGCGGCATGATCGCCTCCGATCCGAGGTACGGGTTGACGGTGATCGCGTCGGCGCCGAGCCGGTCGAACAGAGCCACCGCCTGGCGCGCCGCGGTCGAGCCGATGTCGGCACGCTTGGCGTCGGCGATGAACGGCACGTCGTCCGGGACCGACCCGCGGAGACGTTCGAGGGCCGCGATCCCGTCCGGGCCGAACGCCTCGAAGAAGGCCAGGTTCGCCTTGACGGCGGCCACCGATGACAGGGACGTGTCGAGGATCAGCCGGCAGAATGCCTCGATCCCGTGAACGTCGGGGGCGAAGCTCGGCGGGAGACCGGCGGGATCCGGGTCGAGGCCGACGCACAGGACCGTCCCGGTCGCGGCGGTGCGGGCCGAGAGCCGTTCGAGGTAGCCGGTGATCACGGAGCCGACGAGCCGCTCGGGCTGGCGGCGGGTGCGGCCGTGGGCGGCGGTGGCGGGAGCTGGTCGGGCGGGATGAACCAGCTCGCGCCCGATCCGCCATCGAGCCCGCTGTACTGGGTGATGTCAGGCAGCTGCTCCGCCTTCCAGGTTGGCGCGTCGCCGCTGAGTCCGATCAGCTTCAGGTCGACGATCAGGCCCTCGATGTGCATGTACGCGATCGTGTCGCCCTTCGGCGACCAGACCGGCGCCCACGATCGGCCGTCGTTCGTGAGGCGGAGGACCTCACTGCCGTTGCGGGCGTCGAGGATCGCGACGTCGGTCCCGAGCGTGCTCGTCTTCGTCACCGCGATCCAGCGGCCGTCCGGCGACCACGACGGCTGCATATAGCCGGGCGCGCTGAGCACGACGTTCTTCTTCGTCGCCGGGTCGTAGCGGTAGATCGTCGGGGCGCCGCGCGTGCCGTCGCGTCCATTCTTCACGTAGAGGAGCAGCTTGCCGTCGGGTCGCCACGCCGGGTCCTGGTGCCCGAGCGGCGGGTTCTCCGGGAGGTTGAGCCGCCGCATCTTGTCGGTCGCCGTGTCATACGTCTGCATGACGACGTCGCTCTTCGTCGGGTCCTGCCCGTCGGACACGATGGCCACCGTGTGGCCGTCGGGTGAGACCCGCGGCTGGCGGATCCAGAAGAACCAGGTGTAGGAGCCCTGCTTGTAGCGACCGTTGAGCAGCTTCTCCGCCCCGGTCCCATCGGGATGGACTCGGGTCAGGACCGGGTAGTCCATCGAATAGCGGTTCGGGCCTTCACCGCCACCTGGAAAGTAGCCCTGGTCGTGGACGCTCTCGATGTAGTAGATCCACTGGCCGTCGGGTGACCAGCTCGGCATCGAGCCGGTCCCGCTCGTCGTGATCTGGGTCGCCTTGTTGCCCGTCTGGGTCCAGAGGTTGCCCTGCTTGACGAACACGAGGGTGCCGGGGATGTTCGTGCGCGGATCGACGATGACAACGTTCGACGGCGCCGGGGTCCGGATCGGCCCCACCGCGCCACCACCGTCGGCGCCTCCCCCGCCTCCCCCACCGCCACCGGACGGGATCGGGACGGATCCGGTGAAGAGGGCCACGGTCACGAGGGCGATGACGACCAGGCCGACGGTCGCGAGGACCGGCGCCACGAGTGTCCGCGACGACCCGATCCCGTATGGATCCGGGGTGGTCCGCTTTCCACGGGTCCCTCCGAACCGACTCGCCCGGCGCGCCATCAGCCGAGGCCCGCCGCGACCGGGGTCGGAATGGAAGCGATCACGAGCGACGCCGCGTGGCCGGCAGGAGCCACGTCCCGGATCTCAAGCTGGATCGACTCATACCCGCCGAACCGGCGGGTCACGATCCGGGCCACGACGTCAAGCAGGTCGCCCTCACGGACCGTCTCGGCGAGGTCCGACCGCCCGAACGCGATGCCGTCGACGACGTCGAGCCGCTTGCGCAACGTCAGCTGGGTGTGGCCGCCGTTCGCGGCGCGAACACGGGTCACGGTGAGCCCCTCGACGGCGACGAGTGGATCCGGGTTCCCGGGACCGGTCGGATCGAGCCGATGGAGCTCGGCCAGGAACCCGTAGTCGACCTCGGGCGCCGGGACGACGAGGTCGATCCGGAGCTCGGGGCGTCCATCGGACGACGCCGGGAGCGCATTCGTGACGAGCGCCAGGAACCTCTCGCGGAACGCATCCCAGCGGTCTAGGGTGAGCTCGAACCCGGCCGCGCCCGGGTGGCCGCCGTGCCGGACGAAGAGGTCGGAGCAGTCGGCGAGGGCCGCGCCGAGGTCGAACCCGGCAGCGCTCCGGCACGACGCCCGGATCACCCCGTCCAGCTCGGTCGCGACGACTGCCGGGCGGCCGCGCTCCTCGGCAAGGCGGCCCGCGACGAGCCCGATGACGCCGACCGGCCAGTCGCCGCGCACGACGGTTGCCGCCGCGTCGCCGGGCTCGGCTGCCAGGACCGCCTGCGCCTCGGCCATCGCGGTCCGGGTCAGGTCGCGCCGGACGAGGTTGGCTGCCTGGAGCGCCGCCGCCAGCTCGGCCGCCTCGGTTGGGTCGTCGGTGAGGAGCAGGCGGGCCGCCTCGAGCGCATCGCCGACCCGTCCCGCCGCGTTCAGCCGCGGAGCGATGACGAAGGCGACAGTCTCGAGATCGACGCTCGCCGGAGCGGACCCGGCGAGCTCGAGCAGCGCAGCCAGACCGGGCAGCGGTGCGCTCCGCAGCCGGTCGAGACCGAGCCGGGCGATGGCCCGGTTCTCGCCGATAATCGGGGCGACGTCGGCCACCGTGCCGATCGTCGCCAGCTCGGCCAGGGCGAGGGCTCCCTCGGATGCACCCGGAACGCGGGCGAGGAGGAGCTGGGCGACCTTGAATGCCACGCCGCTCCCGGCGAGCCGGGGATCGGGGTAGATGGAGTCGTCACGGTGCGGGTTGACCACCGCGACCGCGGGCGGAAGCTCGGGTGGCAGCCGATGGTGGTCGGTGACGATGACGTCGATCCCGCGTCGGCCGGCCTCGGCGATCTCGGGGCCGCTGGTCGACCCGGTGTCGACGGTCACGATCAGCGACCGACCGTCCCGTTCCGCGGCCTCGACCGCGCGCAGGCTCAGCCCGTGCCCTTCCTCGAGACGACTCGGGACATACGGCTCGGCATCGATGCCGAACCGTCGGAGCGCCCTGACCATGATCGCCAGCCCGGTCAGCCCGTCGGCATCGAAGTCGCCGAAGACGAGGACCCGCTCGCCGGCCTCGCGGGCGCGTTCCATCCGGACCACGAGGCGGGCGGCGTCGGGCAGCAGCGCGGGGTCGTGGAGACCCTCGCCACTCGGCGCAATGAACGCTGTCAGGGCGTCGACGTCGGCGACCCCACGTCCCACGAGGAGCGCCGCGACCCGAACCGAGAAACCTGCCGCGCTGGCCGCCGCAACGAAGTCCGGAGTCGGGTAGACGGGATCGGGGAGATGCCAGCGGAAGCGCGGCTCGATCACGCCGTCAGGATGCCACGACAGCCTGCACCCGGGCTTATCGCGGGGTTCCGATCAGGAAGCCGAGCGGCGGGCCGGTCGGCTTGCCGCAGCGAGCTGGGCACGCTTCCGATCGTCGCGGTTGTGCCAGACGACGAGGAGCGGTGCCGCGTTGAAGATCGAGGAGTACGTTCCCGACACGATCCCGATGAGCAGGGCGAGCACGAAGTAGTACGTCGCCGAGCCGCCGAACAGGAGCAGCGCCGTCAGGGTCAGGACGACGGTCAGGCTCGTGTTGATCGAGCGAGCGAAGGTCTGCAGGATCGAGTGGTTGACGATCCGCTCGAACGGCTCGCCGACATGCCGCGCCCGGTTCTCGCGGACCCGGTCATAGACGACGATCGTGTCGTGGACGCTGAACCCAATGACGGTCAGCACGGCGGTCACGAACAGGGCGTCGATCTGGACGTGGAAGAACGTGCCGAGGATCGCAAACGTCCCGATCACGACGAGCACGTCGTGGACGAGCGCGACGAGGGCCGTCGCGCCGAACCGGAAGTCGTTGAAGCGGATCGTCATCCAGATGAGGATCCCGATCGAGCCGAGCACCACCAGGAGGGCTGCCTGCTGGGTCAGCTCCTCGCTGATCACCGGTCCGACCGTCGACAGCGAGCGCTGGGCGACGATCGGTCCTAGCTCATCCTGGAGGCCGACTGCCACCTCTCCGAACTTGCCGGTCGTCGGCAGGTTGAGACCACCGGTTCCGGGGCTGGCCGACGGAGCCGGCGACGTACCCGGGCTGGCGACGGCCGACGCGCCCGGCGAGGCCGACGGCCCGGCCGACGCCGATGCGCTCGGGCTGGCGGCCGACGATGCGCTCGGGCTGGCCGCGGCCGAGGCTCCCGCCGAGGCCGAGGCGCCGGGTGCGGGGCTCGCGGACGCTCCGGCCGAGGCCGATGATCCCGGCGAGGCCGACGCGCCGGCCGACGGGCTCGGGCTGGGCGCCGCCGGAGGCGGCAGGGCGACCTGGCGTGACCGGATCTCGAAGAAGCCGTCGCTCGTGGCGATGACCGTCGCGTCGCTGATGCCCTGGCGGGCCAGGGCGGTCTTGATCTGGTCGGCGCCGACGGTCGGATCCTGGAACTTGATCTCCCACGAGGTTCCGCCTGTGTAGTCGATCGAGAACTGGAGCCCGACGGTGCCATTCGTGATCGGCCCAAGGAGGATGAAGATCAGACCGGGGATCGTCAGGAGGGCCGAGAACAGGAAGAACCAGCGGCGTTTGCCGATGACGTCAAACACGGGCGCGGGCCTGGCGCGGTCCCCGTCCCGGTGTCCGGGCCAGGAACTCGTCCTCGCCGACGCCCCACAGGCTCGCCCGTCGCGCGAAGTTCTGCTGGACGACGACCCGCAGGAGCGTCCTGGAAACCGTCACGGCGGTGAACATCGACGTCAGCACACCGATGATCAGCACGAGCGCGAAGCCCTTGATCGTCGGCGAGCCGAACGCGTACAGGATGCCGGCCGTGATCAGGCTCGACACGTTCGAGTCGAGGATCGAGTTCCAGGCCCGGGCGAAGCCCGCTTCGACGGCGCTCGGCAGGGTCTTGCCGAGGCGGAGCTCCTCCTTGGTCCGCTCGAAGATCAGGATGTTGGCATCGACCGCCATGCCGACCGACAGGACGAAGCCGGCGATGCCGGCGAGCGTCAGCGTGACGGGGATCAGCCGGAAGACCGCCAGCACGACGATGGCGTAGTACAGGAGGGCAAAGTCGGCGACCAGCCCCGGCAGCCGGTAGTAGATGAGCATGAAGCTGAACACGAGGCCGATCCCGATCACGGCCGCGATCAGGCTCGACTGGAGGAACTCCGCGCCGAGCGTCGCGCTGATCTGGGTGTCCTGGACGGCCTGGACCGGGAACGGCAGCGAGCCGTAGCGGAGGACGGTCACCAGCTCGTTCATCTGGGTCACCGCGTCCGGCCCCGAACCGGTCGTGATGATCCCGGTCCCGCCGGTGATCGCCGAGTTGATGCTCGGGGCCGAGATGACCGTCCCGTCGAGCACGATCGCGAAGAAGTTCCCGACGTTGGCGGTCGTGTAGTCGGCGAACTTCTTGGCCGCGTCGCTCTTCAGGGCGAACGCGACCGCCGGCCGGCCATTCTCGTCGGTCGATGGGTTGGCGCTCTCGAGCTGGTCGCCCGTGAACAGCGGGACGAGCAATTCATCCTTCGGGAGTGGCTGGCCGTCGATGATGCCGGTGGCGCTGCCGGTCGTCGACGCCGTTCCGTACTTGTCGGGTGGGAGCGGCACGAACGTCAGCTGACCCGTCGCGCCGACGAGCCGTTCGATCTCCTCCCGGTTCGTCGCGCCGGGCAGCTCGACGACGACCCGGTCGTTGCCGTGGACGACCACCACCGGCTCGGACACGCCGGTCGAGTTCACCCGTCGTTCGATGATGTCGCGGATGGTGGCCATCGCCGCCGCATCGGGTGACTTGCCGTTGACCGGGATCGCCTGGTACTCGACCCGCAGGCCGCCCTGCAGGTCGAGACCCAGCTTCGTCTCCAGGACGCGCGGGCCGGCCGCCGGGTCGCCGAAAGTGGGCAGCTTGAGACCCGGCCAGAAGTCGATCGCGAGCGCGAGGAGACCGATGACCACGATGAGGATGGGGACGAAGCGACGCATCGCGGCGGACTATACCAGCGTCCGGGCAGGCGGGCCGGGACGGGGTCTGGACGCCCCGCTCAGGCCTCCAGGGTGGCCTTGATCCGAGCGGCCAGGGCAGGTCCGATCCCGGGTACGGCGGCGATCTGCTCGACCGGGGCGTCGCGGACCCGCTTCGTCGACCCGAACACGCGCAGCAGCGCCCGTCGTCGCTTCGGCCCGACGCCCGGCAGGTCGTCGAAGGCCGACCGGACCGAGGCCTTGGCCCGCAGGTCGCGGTGGTAGGTGATCGCGAAGCGGTGCGCCTCGTCGCGCAGGCGCTGGACGAGGTAGAGGGCCTGCGAGGTGGGAGGCAGGAGGACCGGCTCGGATCGCCCGGGCAGGAACAGCTCCTCGCGTTCCTTGGCCAGGCCGGCCAGCGGCAGGTCGCTCAACCCGAGCTCGTCGAGCACCTCGGCCGCGGCGCTCACCTGGCCCTTGCCACCGTCGACGATCACGAGGTCGGGCAGCCGCCAGCGGAGCTCCTCCTCGCTTCCCTCGTCGCCGGCCTTCGCCCGGCGGAACCGCCGGCGGAGCACTTCCTGGTGGCTGGCGAAGTCGTTCGGGCCCTCGACCCCCTTGATCCGGAAGCGCCGATAGTCGCCGGTCCGGGGCTTCCCATCCTCGAACACGACCATGCTGGCGACCGACTGGTCGCCCTGGAAGTTGCTGATGTCGTAGCACTCGATCCGGAGCGGTGGGTCGGCCAGGCCGAGGGCATCGGCCAGCTCGCGCAACGCGCCGAGCGTCTTGCCCTGGTCGGCCAGCCAGCGCGCCTGCTCGCGGGCGAGCGTCTCGCCCGCGTTACGCACGGCGAGAGCCATGAGCTCGCGCTTCTCGCCGCGCTGGGGAACCCGGAGGTGGACCGGACCGTTCCGTCGCTCGGCGAGGAACGCCTCGACCGCCGCCTGCTCGTCGGGTCCGGGCAGGCTCGGCACGAGGACCTGGTTCGGGATCGACGTCGCTCGCGCGTAGTACTGCTCGAGGAAGCCGACCAGGACCTCGTCGTCGGGCGCCTCACGGACGGCGTCGAGCAGGAAGACGTCGCGCCCGATTAGCTTGCCGTCGCGGACGACGAACAGCTGGACCGCGGCCTGGTTGTCCTGCCGGGCGATCCCGACGAGATCGAGCTCGGTCCGGGCGAAGGCGGCCATCTTCTGGCTCTCCATCGTCCGCTCGATCGCCCGGATCTTGTCCCGGAGGACCGCCGCTCGCTCGTAGTCGGTCCGTTCGGCCGCCGCGCCCATATCCCGCTCGAGCGCCTTGACGAGAGTCTCCTGCCGACCCTCGAGGAAGAGCTCGACCTGCTCGATGTCGGACCGGTAGGCGTCCTTCGAGATCGCTTCGATGCACGGACCCTGGCAACGCTTGATGTGGTACAGGAGGCACGGACGCTGGAGCGCGCGCTTGCCGTCCTTGATGTCGATCGTGCAGGTCCGGAATGGGAACAGCCGGCGGATGAGGTTCATCGATTCGTCGACGCTGCTGGCCGACGCGTACGGGCCGAAGTAGCGGCTGCCGTCGGCCGGCAGCTTGCGGGTGCGCTCGATCCGCGGGAAGTCGTCGCCGAGGGTGATCTTGATGTACGGGTAGCTCTTGTCGTCCTTCAGCCGGACGTTGAAGCGCGGCTGATGCCGCTTGATCAGGTTGGCCTCGAGGAGGAGCGCTTCGGACACCGAATCGGTCAGCGTGTAGTCAACGTCCGCGACCCGGTCGATCACGCTCCTGATCCGATGGACCTCGACGCCGACCGCCTGCTTCTGCCAGTAGCTCCGGACGCGGTTGCGCAGGTTCTGCGCCTTGCCGACGTAGAGCACGACCCCACGGGCGTCCTTCATGAGGTAGACGCCGGGACGGGCAGGCAGCTTGCGGAGCGTCGTGTTGAGGTCGGGGGTCACCCCTCGATGCTACCGCCGGCGGGCTTCCACGGCAGGAGCGCCCGGGTCAGGGCGACGTCGACGGCGGCGTGGCCGGCCCCGCCCAGTCGAGCTTGAACGGCAGCGATCCGGACCGCAGGACCGTGACGAGCTCGCTCATCTGCTGTGCGGAGTCGATACCGCTGCCCATCGTGATCTGCATGGAGCCCGAGGTGACCGGCGCGCCGATGCTCGGGGCGGAGATCACGGTCCCGTCGAGGACGATCGCAAAGTACTCGTCGATGTGGTCGCGGGTGTAGTCAGCGAACAGCCTGGATGCGGCTGCGTCGAGCTCGATCTGGACGACCGGCTGACCGGTCTGGTCGCTCGCCGGGTTTGCCGCACTGATCGCCGTCCCGGTGAACAGCGGCTTCAGGCTCGCGTCCTCCGGGAGGGGCTGGCCGGCCACGACCCCGGTGGGTCCGCCGGTCGTCGTGGAGGTTCCGTAGGTGTTCGCCGGCAGTGGGACGAACGCGAGCTGGCCCTGCGGCTCGATGATCGATCGGACGAGCTTGGAGTCGGTGCCGTGCGGCAGGTCGACGACGATCGTATTGCGGTCGTCGAAGTTGATATCGAGAACGGCGATCCCGGCGGCGTCCAGCCGCCGCTCCACGATGTCGCGGATCGCGTTCAGGGCGGCCGCATCCGGGTAGGCGGAGGGCGTCGATCGGACATGGAACCGAACCTGGACGGGAGAGGACACCGCGGCCGAGGCGCTCGGCGCACTCGTGGCGCTAGGCGTCGGCTGCGGGCCACCGATCCCGTTGCGGCCCGGGAGGAGCCCGAACGCGGCCACGGCCGCGACAACCAGCACGACGGCGACACTCGCCATCGCGAACACGCGAGCGGTCATCCAGGCAGGAAGCCGCCATGACCCCAGCGGTCCGCGGCGCTGCCGCGTCCGGCGGACGCCCTGCCGGGCGGCATCGATGACCCGGTCCGACAGTTCGGTCGGCCCAACCTCGACCCAGTCCCGGACGGCGCGATCGAAATCTTCTTCAGTTCTCATGCCGACTGTCCTGTCGATGCGACCGTCCGCGCATCGGCCTCGAGAGCCGCGCGAAGCGTCTGGGTGGCGTAGTAGAGCCGAGACTTGACGGTTCCGAGGGGAAGGTCCAGGTTCTCGGCGATCTCGGCCTGGGACCAGCCGAGGTAGTGGTGGAGGATGAAGACGGCCCGCTGATCGATCGGCAACCGCCGGAAGCCCCGGTCGAGCTGATCGCGATCGACCACCACATTGGTCGGATCCGAGGTCGCCGGACCGTCGAGCGGGAGGGCACGAATCTGGTCGCTCCACCGTCGTCGACGTTCCGCCTCGCCATAGCAGGCGCGAACGAGGAGCCGCATCAGCCACGGCTCGAACCGATCGGGGTCGCGGAGGGAGGGCAGGTCTCGCCAGGCTGAGATCAGCGCCACCTGGACGGCGTCCTCGGCCAGGTGGAGGTCACGGAGGATCCGGTAGGCCGTCGCGAGCAGCCGGTCACCGACCACGGTCATGAGGCCGGCGTACGCGTCCTCATCGCCCTGCATTGCCCGTTCCACCAGGGTCCGCTCCACTCGCTGCTCCCGTCGTGCGACTCGTCGCGAGACGCTACACCCGTGATGGGGGCCGGACCCCGCCGATAGTTCGATCATTGGCGACTACGCCGGGACATGGCGTCAGATGAGCGCCGGTTGAGCCTCCGGTGAGCGCCCGGCCGGCGCGCGTTGAGCGTCGTGCTCGACGATCCCGCGGATGAACCTCCAGCCCAATGTCCAGGCTGGGCTCGCTCGCCTGACGCCCGACCAGCGGGCCGCCGCCACGGCGCCACCGGGGCCAGTGCTCTGCCTTGCACCGGCCGGGAGCGGCAAGACGACGACGCTCGTCGCCCGGATCGCCTGGCTCGTGGCGACCGGGACGCCGGCCGCGGAGATCGCGGCGATCGCCTTTAACAAGCGCGCCGCGGATGAGCTCGTCGAGCGGGTCGACGCGGCGCTGGCGCCGCTCGAGGTTCCGGCGGGGACAGTCCGGGTTCGGACCTTCCACGCCTTCGGTCGCGAGATCCTGCTCGCCGCGGGGCGCCCCGTCGATCCGCTCGTGGATCGGGAAGCGCTCCTCCGTGCGGTCGCGCCGTGGGCCGGTCCCGCCGAACGACGGCCAGCTCGACACGTTGTTCTCGGCGCTCAAGCTCGAGTATCGCGTGACGGCCGACGTGATCGCGGACGACCCGGTCGCGGGACCGCGCGCTCGGGCGTTCGTCGCCTACGAGCGGGCACTGGCGGACCGTGGCGGACTCGACTTCGACGACCTCGTCGCACGTCCGCTCGGCCATGCTCGAGTTCGGATCCGAGTCTGCTGCACCAATGGCGCTCGGCCTGTCGCGAGCTGCTCGTCGACGAGGTCCAGGACGTCGACCGGTCCCAGCTCGAGCTGGCGCTCCTGATCGCCGCGCCGGCCAACCGGATCTTCCTCGTCGGCGACGACGACCAGTCGATCTATGGCTGGCGGCTGGCGGACGTCCGGCGAGTCCTGGCGATCGCCGAGCGGCTGCCGGGACTCCGGCGCCACGACCTGATCACGAACTTCCGCTGCCCGGCCCCGGTCGTCGAGCGGGCCGTGCGGCTCGTCGAGCACAACACCGAGCGGTTCGCCAAGCGGATCGTTGCGCGGCCCGCCGCCGTCGGGCGCATCGTCCTCGCGCCGGACCCGGCCGACGACGACCAACGCGCCTTCCACGTCCTCGCCAGCTGGTCGGCGTCACCGGCGACCGACGGCCAGGAGACCCAGGCAATCCTCGCCCGCACGAATCGCGAGCTCCTGCCCGCCGCCGCCGTCGCGCTCGAGCTCGGGCTCCCGTTCCGCGCCGAGCGCTTGAGCCTGCCGCTCGAGGATCCAAGGATCGACGATCTCCTGGCAGCCGCCGAAGTCACGGACGACGCGCCGCTCCTCGTTCGGATCGCGGGGTTGCGGGAACGTGAGTCCGAGGTCGATCCAGCGGATGAGTCCTCCGACGATCGCCTGTCCTGGGAAGAGCTCGTTGCCGCGGCGCTGGCCTGGGCAGCCGCATTCGAGGACGCAGGCGAGTTCTGCCGTGCCGTCCGCGGGCGACGCGAGGACCTCGCCCGACTGCGTCGCGACGATGCCCGGCTCATGCTCGCCACCGCCCATTCGACGAAGGGTCTCGAGTTCGATCACGTCGCCGTCGTCGACATGGACGCCGGGCGGTTCCCGAGCCAGCGCTCGCTCGACGACGCCGATGACCCGGTCCGTGCCCTCGAGGAGGAGCGCCGCCTCGCCTACGTGGCCTGGACGCGCGCTCGCCGCTCGCTGACCCTGGTCTACGACCCGGCCGCGCCGTCGCCGCTTTCTCCTCGAGGCCTTCGATCCGGAGCAGTTGACGGCGGGAGGCTGACGGGCCGTTGCGCCCTGATCAGCCAGTCGGGTCAGCCTCCCACGTTCGCAATGAGCTGGCGATTGGCCACGCCACGGGCCTGAGGCGGCCGACATGCGATTCCCAGACCGCCGTCAGCGCGACGTTCGCAGAACGCCGAGTTCCCTCATCCGGGTCTGCGCCGCCTCGAAGGTGTCACTCAGGTCGGGCTGGTCCGAGGCCCAGCCAAGGTACTCGTCGACCATCGCTGTCTGATCGATGGCGGGCGCCCAGCCAAACGCCTTGAGCCGCGAGACATCGCTGAAGATGTGGCGCGTGTCGCCGACCCGGAAGACGCCGGGTATCTCCGGCTGCACAGACGACCCGGCGCAGCGGACAACCAGCTCGGCCAACTCGCGAACGGACACCTTGCGATCGCCGCCCACGTTGAAGACGTGACCGACCGCACGCTCGTCTTCGAAAGCCAGCAGGTTCGCCCGGACAACGTCGTGAACCGAGACGTAATCCCGGATCTGCTCGCCGTCCTCGAACAGGATTGGCGACGCTCCCAGTAAGGACGCGAACCGCGAACGCCCGGAGCGCTCCCGAATAGGCGTTTCGGAAGGACTGTCGAGGTCCCTGAACGATCGAATAGCGCAGCGCGACGCTCGGGATTGAATATCGCCTGCCCAGGAGCAGGGCGATGTCTTCCTGGTCGCGCTTGGACAGTCCATAGCTGTTGTGTGGATGGGGAACGGCTTCGCTGGTCCAGGTTGGCTCGGTGGGCCGTCCGCAGACCGGACAGTGGATCGCCCAGTCCTGGCGATCGAGCTGGGTCAGGCAACCGTTGGTCCGGGTGCGTGAGGCCGTGGATCGGGCAGAGATGGGCCCCCTCGCCGTAGACCGCCTGCGAGGACGCCACGACCACCTTCTGGATCGGCAACCGCTCGGTGACGATCAGCTCGTAGAGGAGGGCGGTGCCCACGCTGTTGGTGAGGAAGAACCTCGAGAAGTCGGTGAGATAGTCCTGGTACGCGGCGAAGTGAAAGACCGCTTCGACGCCCCGGAGCGCGCGGTGCAGGACCTCGCGATCGGTCACCCCGCCGTCAATGAACTCGACGTCCGACGGAACGTACTCAGGGCGGCGGCTCACGTGCACGGGCGGTTCGAGTGAATCGAGGATGCGCACCTGATGGCCCTTCGCGAGCAGGGCGTCGACCGTGTGCGACCCGATGAATCCTGCCCCGCCCGTGACCAGTACCCTCACGATGCGCCCCGCCCGGAAAGGACGGCGGGGACGGTCCGGACCAGAATCTGAAGGTCGAGCCCCAAGGACCAGCGCTCGATGTACTCGAGATCGAGACGGAGCCAATCCTCGAAATCGGTGATCTGGTTTCGACCGGCGACTTGCCAAAGACAGGTGATCCCGGGCTTCACGGCAAGCTTGGCCCGCTGTCGCTCCGAGAATCGGGCGAATTCGCTCTGGAGCGGCGGACGCGGACCGACCAGGCTCATGTCGCCGACGAGCACGCTCCAGAGCTGGGGCAACTCATCGAGGCTGAAGCGTCGCAGGATCCGGCCGACGCGCGTGATCCGAGGATCGCCGCGCATTTTGAAGACGGGGCCTGACATCTCGTTGGCCCCTTCGAGCGCCGCCTTGAGCTCATCGGCATTGGTCACCATGCTCCGGAACTTGTAGCCGGTGAACGGCCGCCCAGCGCGTCCCACGACGCGCCACCGGTAGAGCACCGGTCCCCCGTCACCAAGCTTGACGGCCAGCGCGATCGCTGCGAGCAACGGGCTCAGGACCACCAGCAGGGTCGCGGAGACGACGACATCGAGGATGCGCTTGGCGGCGCGTTCGGCCGGCGAACGGCGAGATCGGACCGATATCGTCTCGCTAGGCGGGTACGGGTCCGCCGTCGTCATCTCCTTCGACTCGAGGCGCTTCGACCGGCCCGCGCTGGTCGCGCAGCGCACCCGGACGGTCCCGGCCGTCAATCCCGCTGCGATACCCGCATACACAGCGGCATTCACCAGCGTCGGATAGCGCGGCGCGATGTTCTTCCGGTGGTAGAGCACGAGCGAGCGATGGAACTGCCAGACGGTCCGGAGCGGCCGCTGCCCGGTGCTGCTCCCCTTGTGATGCTCGACGACGACGCCGGGGTGGTAGACCACTCGCCAATCCGCCTGCCGAGCGCGCCAGCAGAGATCCTCGTCCTCGCAGTACAGGAAGAACCGCTCGTCAAACCCTCCGATCTGCTCGATCACGCGGTGCGGCATCAGCATGAACGCGCCGACCACCGAATCGACGTCTGCCAACTCGTGCTCGTCGAGGTAGGACAGGTAGTAGCGGCCGTAGCGCCGGTGGCGCGGAAACGCCCGGCTGAGCCCCACGGACTTGTAGAAGTACGTCGCGGGCGTCTTGAACGAGCGTCGAGCCGGCGGATCCAGCCGTCCGTCGGGCAGCAGGATCCGGGCGCCAAGGATCCCCACGTCGGGGTTCGCCCGAAGGTGGGCCAGACCGGTCGAGATGGCGTCCGGGGCGACCAGAGCATCGGGGTTCAGGAAGAGGATGAACTGACCCCGAGCGACCACGAGCGCCTGGTTGTTTGCCGCCCCGTAGCCGACGTTGCGAACGTTGCTGATCAGCCGGGTCCCCGGGAAGACCTCCGTCGCGGTCGCGCTGCCGTCCTTCGATGCGTTGTCGACGACGAAGACCTCCGTGTCGGACGGAACGGCCGCGAACCAGCCGCGAGAGGCACTCGCGCAGCAGCGGACCACCGTTGTAGTTGACGATCACGACCGAGAGCGACGGTCGGGCGGTCATGCGGCCCGCTCCGCAAGGACCGAGTCGTACAAGGCCTCGATCCGGAGGGCATACGCCCCCACCTCGAAGTCCTCGATTGCGCGGATCCGACCCGCGGCTCCCATGCTCCTTGCGCGCGAAGGATCGGCCAGGATCCGCAGCACGGCGGCCGCCGCCGCCTTCCAGTCGCCGGGCGGGACCAGCTCGCCGGTGAGCCCGTCAACCACGACCTCGCTGATCCCGCCGATGCGAGACGCCACGACCGGACGGGCCGTGGCCATCGCCTCGACGAGTACGAGCCCGAACGGTTCGGGACCGGTCGGTGGATGCAGGAGGACATCGATGGCCGCCATGACCTCGGCGATTTCACCCAAGGTGTATCGCCAGCCGGTGAACAGGATCCGCCCGTCGAGTCCGACATCCGAGGCAAGGTCGCGGACGCCCTGGGCGTAATCCTCGTACCCGTGCAGCTCCCCACCGCAAATGATGAACCGGACATCCGGCCGCTCCAGTGCGATCTCGGCCGCCGCCCGAACAAAGACGTCGGCACCCTTCCACGGATCAAGTCGGGCGACGAAGCCCACGACTGGAGTCTTGGGGTCGATCCCCAGCTCGGTCCGGATCCTCGCCCCACTGATCGATGGATGAAACTCTTCCACATCGATTCCGTCCGGAATTGGCACGATCGAGGCGCCCAGCCGGTCCCTCGGCCCGAACAGCTCGGCCACCGCGAACGTCATCGGCACGACGCGGCGCGCGCTAAGGCGCACGACGGATGCAAGAGCGCGGCGCACCGGCTTTGGACCGCTCGGGATCTCCCGAATGTGCCAGACATGAGGGCGCCCGACGAGCAACGACGCCCACATCCCGTAGAGGGAGTAGAGCGAGTTGGAATGGACCAGTTGGGCACGCTCCCGGCGGATCAACCGAGCGAGCCGTATCACTGCGGGCCAGAAGGCCAGGCAGAAGCGCAACTGGTACGCCGGGTCCCTGATCGGCCTCAGCTGCAGCATCGGCACGAACCGGACCGGGATCTTGGCGGCTCGAAGGCTGGCCACGAGTGGGCCGTCTCCCGGGAGGACGACGACGGGCCGGTAGCGTGTGCGGTCGAGGGCTGCCACCAGCCGAAAGAGGGCGATGTCCGAGCCGCCGACCTCCGAGCTCGGTTGGACATAGACAACCGTAGCCGGGGCACCGGCACGTCCCGGATCAGCCGAAGCGGCGACCGTCACGAGGCCGACCGTGCGCGGATGAACCGGGCAGGATTCCCGGCCACGACGGTCCCCGGAGCCACGTCGTGAGTGACCACGGAGCCCGCGCCGACGACGGATCCCGCGCCGATCTGGATCCCGTCGAGCACGATCACAGAGTTGCCGAGCCAGCAATCGTCCTCGACTCGGATCCCGCGCCGGCTGACGCCCTGTTCGTTGATCGGACGGGCGGCATCCGCGAACGCATGGTCCTCTGCCAGAAGCTGAACGAACGCGCCCATCGTCACGTTCCGGCCGACGTCGATCCCACCCCCGGCGCCGAGGATCGCGTGCGGGCCGATGTACGTGTCATTCCCCACGCTGAGGCCGACACCAGGATCGGTCAGCTGGCTCGTCACCTGGATCCAGGCGAATTCGCGCACTCGGACGTTGTCGCCAAGGACGACGCCCCGCTGCCCGTAGCAATTCATGAAGACGTAGTCACCGATGGCGACGTTCCGGCCAACCCGAAGCCGGTCCGGAAAGAGGATGTTGGTCTGGCGGCCGACGAACAACCGGCCGGTGCATTGACCCAGGCGCGGCCGAAGAAGCAACCCTCGGAGGTACGGCCAGAAGCCCTTCCGATAGCCGTAGTAGACGACGTCGCCGAGACCCGGACGACCACCCTCAGCCGAGATGGAGGCAACGCGCCGTGGGTCGATCCCCAGCAGCCGAACGTAGAGCCTCGTGGCGAGCGACGGACGAGCCCCGCCGGCCATGATCAGTGGGTCTCCTCGTACACGTCGCGGTAGACCTCGAGGGTTTCGCGCGCGGTCCTCTCCCAGCTGAATGTCGCGGCGCGAGCCAGCCCGCGAGCCCGAAGATCGTCCCGAAGTCCCTGGTCCTCGATGGCCCGGACAATCGCTGCCGCGAGCACCGACGCGTTCGTTGGATCGTCGACGATGATGCCTGCGTCACCCACGACCTCGGGGAGGGAGCCACGGTTCGAGGCGACTACCGGTGTGCCGCAGGCCATCGCCTCGAGGACTGGCAGGCCAAAGCCCTCATGGAGGGACGGCATGACCACGAGGTCGGCCTCGCGATAGATGCCGGGCAATGTGGCGTCTGAAACGTGCCCGAGGTGTCGAACGTGGTCCTCGAGCCGGAGCGTGCTGATCAGGGCCAGCTGTCCGGGAGTGAAAGGACTACCTACCTTGATGAGCTCGACCCGTTCCCCGGCCTCGCGGATCACAAGCGGCAGAGCTCGAAGGAGCCCTTCGACGTTCTTGTATGGCCCGCAATGACCGACATGGAGGATCCTTACGGTCGGTTTCCGATCGCATCCGTTCAGCTCGTTCCTCGCCCCTCTCCTCGGCTGGGCGCGAAGCGAGGCGAGACGCCCAGCAGAGTGACCCGAACCCGCTGAGGGTCGATCCCGGTGAACCGGAGCAGGTCCTCGCGCGAACGCTCCGAGTTGGTCAGGATCCGGGCACATTCCGTGAGCGCTACGAGGTCGATCCGGTGGGCAAGGATCGACATGTGCGGATAGGGTTCGACCGGTAGCTCCCGTGCCCGGAACTTGAGCAGCATCGCGTCATGGAAGGTGGCGACCGTCCGGTCGACGATCGAGGCTGAAGCCCAGATGGCCATAGCCATGATCGACGAGGTGATAGACGTCGGCGAGGCGAGAACGAGCCCGCCACTGGTACACGAGGTATCGGTCGAGATAGCCGCCAACTTTGGCCGCAGGCGCAACGACGCCGAGTCGGCGGCGGAGGCGACCCTTGGGCCGGAAATGGCGGAGCTCGAGGTCGGCTGGCGCGAGCGCCGACAGCGCGGCAGCCAGCTCGCGGGCGTAGACCTCGGAGCTCGTGCGACCCTCCTCAGGGATCGTGTGGAACAGGCCGACCCTCATGGCTCGACCGGGACCGCGCTCAGCTCGGAGAAGGAGCCCTCAGGGTCGATCGAGCGCAGGATTCCCTCCACGACGCGCTCTCGGGTGAACCGGAGGGATGAGCGCCTCGCACCCTCTGACAAGGTGCGAGCGCAGGTCCGGTTCGTCCACGAGAGTCTGGACCCGCGCGGCGATGCTTGAAGCTGTCGCCTCGACAAAGAATCCGTTCTTGTCCATCGACGACGAGCTCGTCCGTCCCGTTGATCCTGGTGACGATCAAGGGCAGCCCCGCACCCGCGGCCTCGAGACTCACCAGCGAGAAGGCTTCGTAGGCCGAGGGGTAAACGAAACAATCGGCTGCCGCGTAGTAGCCCTCGATGTCGCGACGATAGCCCGCGAAGTCGACGCGATCGCCGATGCCGAGTGCGCGCGATCGCTCGAGGTAGTAGTCGATGTCTTCCTGGCCAACGACGAGGAGCCTGACCATGGGGTTCGGCACGAGGGCCAGGGCATCCAGCACGACCTGCAGGCCCTTGCGCTTGAAGTCACCAGCCGCCACGAAGAGGAGGACCAGCGCATCCTCCGGAATCCCGTGCCGGGTCCGGATTTCACGGCATCGACGAGCACGCTCGGACGGCGATAGCCGAACACGCTCATCGACCATGTTCGGGACGACATCGATCCGATCCTCGCGGATGCCGTAGTACCGGACCAGCTCACGCTTGGTTCCCGTGGACACCGCAACGACCCGCCGTAGCCCACGCCGTCGATACATTCCGCGCTCGACCCGGCTGGCGAGTCCAAGGAAGAGCCGGTAGTGCGCGTTGCGCAAGCGCTGGCGGACGCTCGTCGAGGGGAGGACGACGCCGCCCTGGCGCAGCCGATCCGACCAGGCGGCCGCACAGAAATGGGCGTTCACCACATCCGCGAACAGACAGTCACCGCCGGTCGCCAGGACCACGTCGTACGGGCGGCGACCGGCGAGCCGATCCACCCAGAACAGGACCGTGTTGGCCAGCAGAAAGCTCACGTAGCGCGCCAGCCTGGGTCGCATGATCATCGGGACACGGCGTCTCACGAGCGGCGCATCGTCGATGTCCGCGATTTCCCCGGCGATGACCGTCACGTCCACGTGAGCGGCGAGGCCCTCCGCGAGCCAGGAGAGGCACTTCTCCGTGCCGCCACGCCGACTGAGGGACGGAGTCACGATCGCCACCTCGGGGCGACGCTCGGTTGCTGCGGGCCGCGGGAGCCATCTACGACGGTCTCGCGACGAGCTGCCGGTAGAGGTTCAGATACGCCGCTCCCATGACATCAAGTGAGAACGTCGAGTCGAAGCTGCGGCGACCACCTGCTGACAGCTCCCGCCTCAGCTCAGGGCGTCTGACCATCTCGGTCATAAGGGCGGTGAGCTCCGGAGCACGTTCCCGCGCTCGAAGACCAACCCGCCCGTCCGCGTCACTTCACCGAGGCCGCCGGCATCCGCGGCGATAACCGGCGTCCCCACCGAGAACGCCTCGGGGACGACGATCGGGCCTGTCTCATCCGAGAGCGAGGGCACCACGAGCGCCAGCGCGCCGGACATCAGCCTTCGGACCTCGGCCGGCGACCGGGTGCCGATGAACGAGACGCGATCGACGAGATCGAGCTCGGCAACCAGCGCTCTAAGATCCCGTTCTTCTGGTCCCGAGCCACAGATGACCAGGAGCTGATCCTTATCCTCCACAGCCAGGCGACGAAACGCCCGGAGCAAGACGTCGATGCCCTTGCCAGGGACGAGGCGGCCCACGAACAGGAAGTCCCGCGGGTCTTGGTGTTCGGCCAGGTCCTCGTCCGAGCGATCCGTCGGCTCGATGCCGTTCGGGATCCGGAGGACCCGCTGCACCCTGAGGCGTCGGATCGCAAAGTCGCTCATCACGACGTTCGCGTCCGCCTGCCGAGTCGCGAGCCGGCGAGCCAGGAAGGCGACGATCGGTCGCATCACCCCACGGATGCCTCGTTCCTCGGACAGGTGGCGTCCGCAGAGCTCTGGATCGAAGGCACATGCTCGACCCCGCCACCACGCGGTCCCGATCGGGCAGATCGCGTGGAAATCATGATGGACGTCGATCGTTGGCTTGCCGAGCGCTCGGGCGAGGGCGAAGAGGAACGGGTTGAGCGAGTTGAACTGGATCACATCAGATCCTCGGAAGATTCGAAGCAGCTCCAAGGGTGTCGGGCGACGGTGGATCTCGTACCCACCGTCCCCGAGGTTGCCGGGCGTCGCAGTGACCACGCGAACCCGATGACCGCGGACCGCGAGATAGCGCGCGAGCCCGTCGGTGTATGTCTCGACGCCACCCGTACTAGGGCGGGCAAAGTGCGATACGAGGCAGATCCGCAACGGTTCAGCCGCCTGTTCGACAGGGGCGCCGATCGGCGTCATCTCGGATCCTCGGCCGTTTGCTGGATCGCAGCGCCCTGGTCGGCAGCCTCTCCGGCACCGGCTCCCACGCCTTGTCCCGCGAGCATGCCTGCCAGGACCCAGAACAGGATGTTCGTCGGCGGATAGTTGATGGGCGTGAAGATCACGGCCTCGACGAGGAGATAGGCGAAGAGGCCGGACGCGATCCATCGACGCTGGTTCGGGAGCGATCTCACTCCGCCCCAGGCAGCTCGAAATACCGCTGCGTAGAGCCACACATAGACCAGCAGGCCCCAGATCCCGAACATGTAGTACGGCGAGTACCAGGCGCTCTCGAAGGCGTTGGGCACCTCGCCGGTGACATAGCGTGCGGCCCCGAGCGCCGTACCCGTCCCGTGGCCGATGAGGATGTCGCCGATCGACGTATTCGCGGCGAAGCCCGCGAGGACCGGGCCAAGTCGGTTGGCAAACGGGTCAACGCCACTCGTCAGGCCAGGCAGCCGGTTTTCGAGGACCGGGGCGCCGATGGTTGCCACGAGCGCGATCGCGATCAGGACGATCGGCGCCGCGCGGCCGGCTCCACGAAGCTGCCGATTGAGCAGATAGATCAGGACGATCGCAACCGGCATCAGGACCCAGGTCGTCCGTTGCGCCTGGAGGACGATCGCGATCGCCGCCAGCGCGAAGGCGACGGTCAGAGCGATACGTCCGGGAATGGTCGACGGCGCATGGAGGGCCGCAAAGCCGACGACTCCAAGGAACAGGAGGTATGAGCCGAAGTGCCCGACGAACGCGAATGTTGACGCCGGCCGGAAGATGACGTCCGACGTCGCTTCAGGGCCCACGATCCAGATCGATCGCGCAAAGCCGGGACCCAGCGACTGCGACGGCATCAGGTCCGACGAGATATTCCGCGATCCCGAAGGCGGTGATTGGGATCGAGGCGACGAGGAGGAAGACCGCCAGTCGATCCGTCTCCAGGCCGGACCTGACGAGGTGGAAGCCCAGGACGAAGAGCGGGATGTAGAACACGAGGACCCGGAAGCCGACCAGGGCGACCAGTGGGTCGTAGCCCCGCGGATTGAACGCCTCGACGACGCACAGGGCCACCAGGGCGACATACGGATACGCCACCCACTTGGGAACCATCCAGCGCTCCTGCCGGACGAGAAGCGATGTCCCGAACCCCACGTAGGCGCCGGCGATCAGGCCGTCCTTGAGCAGGACGGGGTACGTCTCCGGGTAGAGCAGGTTGCCGACCAGCCCCTCGACGGTCACGTAGACGAGCACGGCGAGGATCCCCCACCGCCAGCGCAGCGTCACGGCGAACGCGATCCCCGCACCGATCAGCACGGTCGCCCGCGCGAAGTCCCACCCGAGCGAGGCCGTGGCGGCGAAGAACCCGCCGAGCACGGCGACAACGGCCACGAGCGCCAGCACCTGGGTCCGAAGGTCGAGGTTCGCCAATCGTGTCGTCGAGGTCGCCTGCATGGTCATGCCTCGCCGCGCACCGAGGCATCGCGCGGAGAGCCCAGGTACGCGCGCAGTCCGGCGATCTTGCCCGAGAAGTGGACGCCGACCGACGCCCAGGACCAACCGTCTCTGAGGATCAGGAGCGGCACGCGTGCCACCCCAACGGAGTTCCGGTCGCCGATCAGGGTCGTGTACAGGACGAAGGCGATCTTGCGGGTCAGGGACAGCCGCTTCAGCAGTACGTAGGTCTGGTTCCGATTCACCGTCCAGGCGATCGGCGATGAGGCGCTGTAGTCGGTCGTTGGGTAGTGGTCCACGACAATCGCCGGGTCGAAGATCACCCGCTGGCCGAGTCCACGAATGTGAAGCCCCAGATCGATCTCAAAGCCGTAGGGAACGGGCCCAGCCAAGCGATCATCGATCCTCGGGAGCAACGAGCGGCGGAAGCTCATGTTGACGCCCTTCAGGAAGTCGACGTCACGCGCTCCGACCGCCGGGCGGTGATGGTTGCCGACCAGTCGTCCCCACCATCGGACCCGACCGACGTCCCGGACCGTATGTTCGGGTACGGGGTCGCCCCTCCGGATCACGTCGCGGCCTCCAACGGCGCCGACGGACGGATCGGCGTACCAGTGGGCGATGCGCTCGAGCCAGTCCGGCCTGGCTACCGCGTCGTCGTCCATGAATCCGACGATGCTGCCGCTCGCAATGGCCAGCCCAGCATTCTCCTTGGCCACGACCGTGTTGTCGGCCGTGACGACCAATCGCAGGCCGGTCTCGCTCGCTGACCAGGTCGGCCCGAGCTGGAGCCGGCGGACGGTCTCGAGCGTCGGCCCGTCCTCAGCCCAAGCGGCGACGATCAGCTCGTCGGGCGGTCGCGTCTGCTGGCTCAGGGATTGGATGGCGCGTGCGAGCGCCTCGGGTCGGGCGTAGGTTGCCACGATGATCGAAATGGTCAAATCCGTGGGCAGTCCCGGGACGCTCATCGAGCCGCAGCCTTCGGGACGGCACTCAGTCCGCGCCGGTCGATCGCCTGATGAAAGACGTCGACCAGCGCGTCAGCGTGAACCTGGACCGTGAAGCGGGCCTGCGCGGCCGCTCGGCCGGCTGATCCGAAACGACGGACCAGCTCAGGATCGCCAACGAGCTGGTCGATCCGGGAAGCCAGCCCGATGATGTCGCGCGGTTCGACAAGGAACCCGGTAACCCCGTCAACGAGCCACTCGGGAATTCCGCCGGATCGGAACGCGACGACCGGGAGCCCACTGGCCATCGACTCGGGTCCGATCAGTCCCCATGGTTCGGGCCAGACCGAGGGGACCACCAGGGCAGTCGCCCGCCGATACAGCGCGTCGACCTCCGCCCGGCCGATGACCCCCACGTACTCCGTCCGATCGGCGATACCGAGGGCCGCAGTTAGCCGGCGCATGTTGGCCATGTCGTAGCCGTCACCGGCGACGATCAACCGGGCCGGCTGGGCCACGATCGCCATCGCGCGAAGCAGGTACTTCAGACCCTTGTGCGGGGTGATCCGTCCGACGAAGAGCACGATCGGCTCACGCGGCGAGACCTCGTCCTGGAACGTGTCGCGAGGTGCCGGCGATGGCAGGATCGAGACCGCCTCCTGCGCGACCCCGTTCTCCATCAGGCGCCGCCTGACGTAGTCCGAGTGAACCACGATTCCGTCGACCCGCGAGAGGAGATGCTTCTGGCTGCGCGCTCGCTGGAACGAGGCGAGGAGCGGACCAGGGCGACGGGTGTTGCACTGCTCCAGATAGGCGTTGGCGAGGCAACGCCAGTTCGGTACGTCTTTCAGCTGACAGACGGTATCGGTCCGCTGGTACAGGAGCGACCCGCTCGGACAGAAGACACCGTAGTTGTGGACGAGGAACACGGATGGCAGCGTTCGCACGACGTATGACGCGAGGCCCGGGTTCATCCAGCCATGCAGGAACGCCACGTCGGCGGGACTGGAGGCGATCGCGGCTCTTGCCGCGCCGATCAACGACCGGCCATGCGCGGCGCCCGTCCGCTCGAGACCGGCAAGCTGGTGCACGACGGTTCCATCGGGCATGGAGGCCGGGAGCCCCGGGCCATCGGCCAGCACCACGTTCCGGTGACCCCGACGGGCGAGCTCTGCCAACGTGCCCGCGAGATACGTCTCCACGCCGCCTACGCTCGTGAGACTCACGACGTGCAGAATGCGCAACCCGGACTCGATCCCGGTTGAGGTCATTGGACGAGCCTTCGCAACGATCGATCGAACTGGCGCGCGAGGTCGACCGCCTGACCCAGCCAGCTGAGCTCGGAGATCGCTTCGCGCGCCCGGGTTCGAATGGACAGGAGGTCGTCATCGGAGAGGTTGAGCAGCCACCGCGACGCGCGGGCGAATGCCTCGGAGTCCCAGGTGTCGACCAGGACCCCGGTGTCAGCCGACCGAACATACTGCGGCCATCCGCCAGCCCGTGAGGCGACCACCGGCAGGCCAGCCGCCATCGCCTCGGCGACGATCGCTCCGAACCCCTCGTAGACCGATGTGGCCAGCAACAGCGAGTGCGTCCTGAACAGCTCGGGCATCCGGTCGTGTGGTACGTCGGCCATGACGTCGACACGCCCTCGCACCTCGGGCGGGAATGCGGCCAGGACGACCTCTCGCTCAGCCACGGTCCCGACGACGGTAAGGCGCAAGTCGCTGCCTTCTGCCAGGGCCGAGAACGCGTCGACCAGCAGACGCTTGCCCTTGGGCCACTGCCAGGAGCCCGACCACAGGATCCGGTTTCTCGGGAGCGGATCGAGGGCCAGGTCCATCCAATCCGGTGGCACGCCCGACGGTGTCACGCCGATCTGGGACCTCGACTTCCAGCCATGCCGCGTGACGAACTCCAGCTCGGGGTACGTGTGGCAGATGAAGAGGTCCGCGGCGCGGATCGCCCTCTCGACCTCCCATAGGCGCAGGCCGCCGAAGTACAGGCGGTGGGCGATCGAACAGCGCTCGTAGCCGTCCGAAACCTCGTGCTGAAAGGCCCGCCAGTAGAGGTGCTCGAGACCATGGCTGCGGGCGACCATGAGCCGGCGGCGACCGAGGCGATCACGTCGGACGAGTGGGGCGATGAAGCCATCGCCGCCGCTGAACTGAATCACGTCGAACGGGGCGCTGCGCTGCTCGATCTGCCTGATCTGTCGGGCAATCAGCGGCGCGAAGAGCGTGTAGTTGAGGCCCTTGCGAGCGACCCAGGGCGGAACGTCATCGAGGAAGAGATTGTCCACGTGATGGCCCAGGCGACGGAGCTCCCGGGTCAGCATCGCGCTGTGGACCGGCATCCCGCCCGCGATGCCTCGACTGCAGTTCATCACGGTCAGGATCCGGAGCGTTCGCGTCCTTGCCTCGGCGTGGTCCCTCCCAGCCGCAGCGCCCGGATGAGGCAGAACGGCGCTAACCATATGCGGCCAGACAGCGCTCGGCCGTTGCCTGCCACGTGAACCGGCCGGTCACCTGCGAGCGGGCCGATCTCCCGAGGCGATCTGACAGCTCCGGATCGGCCAGGAATTTCGCGATGGTCGCGCGCAGTGCGTCGGGTCCGTCGCCGGGACAACGTATCCCGTGGTGCCGTCCTCGACGACCTCGGACTCCGGTCCGGGCTCCATGCATATCACGGGCGTGGCGCAGGCCATCGATTCCAGCAGCACCAGGCCGAGAAGCTCGGCCTCTCGCCACGACGGTAGAACGGTCACCAGGCTCGTCCGATAGGCCGTCACGATGTCGCGATCCGATGCGTCCGTGACGAACACCACCGAGCGACCGGCCGCGCGGCGCTTGAGGGCGCCGAAGTACTCCGAGTCGTATGGCCGGCCAATGACGAGAAGCGGAACGTCGGGATCTACCGCGTCGATCAGCTGTTCGATGCCCTTGCTCGGGATCAGCCGTCCCACGAACAGAATCTGCCGCTTCCTCTCCACGTCTGCCGGCGAGAACTGTTCGACGTCTGCGCCGCCATAGATGACCCCGGCGCGGCGGCTGAACTCCGGGTAGCGCGACGCCGCGTAGCGGGACACGAACAGGAAGCGATCGACCAGCCGTCCCATCGGCAGGATGCGAGCCAGGCTCACGTCCGCCCCACCGCCCTGGTCGGTGACGAACACCTGCTTGCCGCTGAGCTTGCCGTAGAGCACCGCGAGGTCGGTTGGCAGGACGTGCCAGGCAAGGCAGTGGATGACATCGACATCACGAAGCGCGCTCAAGAACCGCGGGTTGAACGGGTTGTTCAACCGTCCGCGCACCAGCCACCTTCGCGGAAAGACCTCGATTCGCAGGCGTCCTTCCTGACGACGCTCCCGATGGCGGCCGAACGTCACGAGCCGGGTGTCCACCTCCTCGGCGAGGGCATGGGCGAGCTCCTGCGCATAGCGCTCACCACCGCCGACATGACCCTGGTCACCGAACTCGATCGGGTAGACGATTGCGACCTTCATCGATCCGAACCCTGGGCGGCCGGCCGCCGGAGTCGGCCGGCTCGACCGAGGAAGCTGCGCAGGCTGCCGATGAGCCCGGGCGTTGTCCCGAGCAGTACCAGGGCGGCGGCGATCGATCCGAAGACCGTGGCGATCGGGGCTCCGACCGGGGTGAGGAGGACGACCACCGCGCCGCCCGCACCAATGGCCGCGAGGCCGTGCACCAGGGGACGCAGCGGCAGGTCCCGGCCGATCCGCCGCCTGCCCAGCCCGACCGTCAGACCCAGGATCAGGGCATTCGTCGCGAGAACCGCGAGGGCCGCACCCGTCGCTCCCGCGGCCGGGACGAGCAGCACCAGGAGGATGACGACACTCGGGAGCGCCACAAACAGGACCATCAGGTTGATCCGCTGGAACCCGGCGGCCGTGAGCGATTCAGCTACGAGGATCGAAGGGAACAGCAGGCCCACGGCGGCCAGGAGGAGCATGAAGGGCACGACCGAGGCCACGAATCCGGGGCCGAACAGGACGCGTACGAGCAGCGGTCCAAAGCCAATCCCAAGGATCACAACCGGAACAGCCGCCAGGAGGGCCACCGAGACGAGACGGTCGAGGATTCTCCTGAACTCGAGTCGGTTTCCGACCCAGCTCCTTGCCAGCAAGGGGAATGTCGTCGTCCGGAGGATCAACGGGATCAAGGCCAGCTGGACGGGAACGCGACTGGCCGCGTGGAAGAGGCCCACGGCGGCAAGGTTGGTCGAGGACAGCAACAGGACCGGCGCTTGCTGGATCGCGGTTCCCAACACGGTGCCGACGCCGAGGGGCCACGACTCACCCACGAAGTAGCGCCAGTGCACGACCGAGGGGCGGGTCAGGGCCACCAGACCGAGGCTCAGACGGAGGGTCCAGCCATCCGAGATCAGGCGCGCTGCCAGGGCTGCCCCCGCGAGGGCAACGATCGAACCGCCGGCGAGGAGCACGGCCAGGGTGAGGACAAAGTGGAGCCCGACCCCCGTGAGCGCCGGTCCAAGGAGCCGAGTGAGCCGCAGCTCGGCCTGGAACGGGAGGGCCAACAGCGCGGCGGGCTCCAGGAACACGATGAGTCCGTACAGCGCGATAGCCTGCTGCACGGCGACCGGGAACCCGACGAAGACGAGCCCGGTCAGCATCAAGAGGTAGGCAGTCGAGGACGCAATCAGTTGCAGCGCCGCCCCGCTGGCCAGGAGACCGGCGCGTTCGTCGGGGCGCCGCGAGATCTCCCGAAGGAGCACCGTCCCGAGGCCCCACTCCGCGAAGACGCCATCGAAGGTGGCGACGTAGGCGAAGACCAGGGCGTAGGCACCAAAGCCGGCAACACCGAGATAGCGGGCCAGGGCTGCAACCAGAATCAGCCCGGTGGCGATCCGCAGTCCGGGACTGATCAGCTGGACGAGCGTGTTGCTGACGACTCGTTGGTTCAACGAAGCCGTGACGAGGTCTTCGTCGGCCTCCACCGCCATCGCGGTGTCCGCTCCCTCCGCCCGGTCCAGGTTCAGGCTGGTGGTCATGGGGTCACTTGCGCACGGCGAGCTCGATGCTCATGAAGAACGCGGGCTGGATCCAGCACAGGTGGCGTTCATAGAAAGCCGGCCACCGATTGGCAGCGCGGCGCATGAGAGCGTTCATGCGGGACGGGTGGAAGACGAGAAGACGCCGTATATAGGCGAACCTCTTGTCCGTGTAATACGGATGAGCGGACGATCCCGTGAAGAAGTCGAAGCTGAACATCCCGAATTGATGGCAGTGGGTCGGATCGGTGAAGGCGTTAGCGCAGCTGAAATGCGGAGTGGTGACGAAGACCCGTGCGTCCGGCCTGGATACCCGATGGATTTCGTCCATCGTCGCGACGGTGTCCGGCAGGTGCTCGAGGATGTCGTGGCACCAGACCTCACGGAAGGCCTCGCTCGGAAAGGGCCAGGGAAACACCCTGAGGTCATGAACCACGTCAGGCTGGCAGCTGGCATTCAGGTCGACGTTGAGCGCGTCGGTCCGCGGACTCAGTCCACTGCCGAGAACAAGGACATCCGCGACAGACGGTGGCGAACTGGCGGCGAGCGAGAGCGTCGTCATGGCACGCCGGCTGGCGCGAGCGCGTCCTTGGTGGCCGGCCTTGGCAAAGCCATGAACCGCTGGTACCAGCGCACGGTCTGGTCGAGCCCGACATCGAGACCCACGCTCGCCTGCCAGCCGAGGGTCAGCCTGGCCAGGGTGCTGTCGAGGAACTGACGGTCGATTTCCGCCGGTGGCACTCCCCCGCCTCGAATGTCAAGGGCAAGGTCCTCGGACTTGCAGGCCTCGAGGACCCGGCGGAGCATCTCGAGGACCGAGATCGGTTGACCACCTCCGAAGTTGAACGCGTAGTCGCCCGTGTCGACCTGCTCGAACCGCTCCCCAAGCGTCAGATACGCCGCCACGGCGTCGTCCACATGGAGGTAGTCCCGAACCGGGGATCCGTCGCTGCGCAGGATCGGACGCTCGCCCATGAGAACCGAGCGGATCGCGCCGGGGATGAGACGGCTGAAGTTCAGGTCCCCGCCGCCATAGATGTTGGCGCACCGGGCGACGGCAACGTCGAGCCCGAAGGTCTCTCGATACGACCGGACGAGCACCTCGGCGCAGGCCTTCGAGGCATCGTATGGATTGACACCGCGAAGGACCATGTCTTCGGTGTAGGGAAGCGTGGGCTGGGAGCCGTAGGCCTTATCGCTCGAGGCGACGATCACCCGCTTCACGAGCGGTGCGGTGCGGCACGCCTCGAGGATGATCCACGTCCCCCGCACGTTGGATTCGAATGTCGACACCGGCGACCGATTGGCCGCGCCGACGATCGCCTGGGCGGCGAGGTGGTAGACCGTGTCCACCTCGTATTCGTTCAGCGCGCGTTCGACGGTCGCGGGGTCGACGATCGATCCGCGTACGACGTTCACCCGATCGGCCAGGCCCAGCAGGTCGAAGTTGGAGAGGCGCGGCTCGTCGCGAAGGATCGCGGTGACAAGGGCGCCTCGATCGACCAGGGCACTCGCCAGCCACGAGCCGACGAAACCCCCGGCCCCGGTGATCAGGACGTTCCTGTCCCGCCAGAACGTCGACGTCACGGTCATCGGCGCACCGCGATCACGTCCGCGATGTTGCCGAGGCCCACCTGCGCCTCGGCCTGGGCCAGGAGTCGGGCCAGTGTCGACAGGCCCGACAATTGGCGGGGTCGGCCCGACGCGACGCCCACGGGCGACGCGTCCAAGGTCGCGGATTCGCCCCTGCGGGAGATCGAGCCGAATGTCCGGCGATACGCGCGCTTCGCCATTGCCCGCATGGTCAGCTCCATCGCTCCGGGGCTGTGCCACGGGTCGTAGGTCTCGATCGAGAGCACCCGGAACCCCTCTTCGGCCAGGAGCTGACGGAGGTGTCGTGGCTCATAGAAGGTCACGTGTTGCGGGCAGCGGAGACCCCACCAGGACTGTCGTCCGAGCCGCCCGTCGAGCGAGCGGATGTTCGGCAGCTGGAGGTGGAGGACGCCTCCGGGGTTCAGTGCGTCGCGGATCCCCTTGAGCACCGCTCGCGGGTCGTAGAGGTGCTCCAGAACGTGGTAGGCGCCAACCGCATCGTGCCTGCTGCCCGGGATCTTGAAGTCGTCGAACCCGATGACATGAAGGTCGAGGCCATGGCGATCGCGTGCCACTCGAACGGCTGAGCCGTGGACCTCACTGCCCGCGACGTCCCATCCTCGAGCCTGCATGACGGCGAGGAAGTTTCCATCACCACATCCAATCTCGAACAGTCGGCGGCCCGGAGCGACCGCTGTCAACCGGGCGGCCCGATAGGCGAAGGTCGGGTTGGCGAGCTGCTGCGGGAGTGCCTCCCGGGCGTGTTCATACGGCTCGCGGTAGAGGGCGTCATAGAACGAGCTGAGATCCCGCGCGGCGACGCGAGGCGACAATCGGACGAGTCCGCACTCTCGGCAGGCCACATAGCCATAGGGCGGCAGCCGGAATAGCCGTCTGGAGCGCTCGGATCCGCAGAGCACGCACGTCGGGACGGGCTCCGTCTCGCTGGCTCGGGGTGGATCCTCGACGTGATCCACGGGCTCGATCGCGCTGATCGCCACGCCCGCTTGCGGAGCGAGGGTCATGGCGCGCCCCAGGTCCGCCACGGAGCCTTGCCGGAGGACCATGTCGCATTGAGATCGGCCTGATCCTTGTACGTATCCATGCAGGCCCAGAAGCCCTCGTGTCGGAACGCCACAAGCTGGCCGTCCGCGGCCAATTGCTCCATGGGTTCCCGTTCGAGGATGCTGTCGTCCTCCAGGTAGTCGAAGATCCGCCGGTCGAACACGAAGAAGCCCCCGTTGATCCAGCCATCGAGCCGAGGTTTCTCCTCGAACCGAGTCACCACGTTGTCGTCGCGGACGTCGAGCAACCCGAAGGTGAGGCGCGGTCGGACGACCGTGACGGTCGCCACCTTGCCGTGCGATCGGTGGAACTCGAGCAGCCTGGACAGGTCGACATCCGACACGCCGTCGCCATAGGTGGTGAAGAAGATGTCACCCTCGATGTGACCGCTCAGCCGCTTGATCCGCCCGCCGGAGTTCGTCTCGGCCCCGGTGTCGACACACGAGATCGACCAGCCATCGTCGCTGCTCGGCAAGAGCTGCGGTGGACTGCCGGACCCAAGCCGGAGACGAATGTCGCGCCCACGCCAGCCGTCCTGGTCGATGAAGTACTCGGTGATCCGATCACCCAGGTGGCCCAGGGCCAGGATGAAGTCGGAGAACCCGTAGTGAGCGTAGCCCTTCATGATGTGCCACAGGATCGGCCGCGAACCCACTTCGACGAGGACCTTTGGCAGGCTCTCGGTGCGCTCCCGCAGACGGGTGCCCTTGCCACCACACAGGACGACGGTCTGGATGCCGTTCGAGGCGGTCATACGCGGGCTCGCTCGATCAGTCGGGGCTCGCTGCCGTCCGACGGCTCCCAGCGCCCCAGGACCGCGTGCGACTGGCTGCTTCGCCGACCCGCCCACAGCAGCCGATAGGTCTGGATCATGATCCGGGCGTCCTCCCAGATCGTGTAGTTGCGCACATAGGCGAGATCCTGGGTCGCCTGCTGCTCGATCGTAGCGTCGCCTATGAGTCGCCACGGACCGGTCAGCCCGGGTCGCATGCTCGTCAAGGCCGAGGCGGATGCCGACGGCGCACCGCGACTGATGGCGACGGGCCGGGGCCCGACCAGGCTCATGTCTCCCACGAGCACGGCAACCAACGCCGGCATGCCACGGACCGCCGGTTGCGGGCTCGACTTCCTAGACAGCAACCACAGGGTGAGGTGGCGCCCATCCGGGCCGTACACGGTCCGCTTTCCCCATAGCGGCCGGATGCCAGCCAGGCGTGCTCTCACGAGATCGATCGCGGCGATCGGGGCGACGAGGATCAAGAGCAGCGTCGCACCCACGACGTCGAACGCGCGCTTGAGGACCGCCTCGAGTCCCGTGATCCGGGCTCGCCGCAGGGTCACCATCGGGATGAGGCTGCGTTCGGCGATCAGAACGCCGTTCGTCAACAGCGACGAAGGGGTGACCGCCATCCGAAGGACCGGTCGATCGCGCGCGACCATGATCGCCGTGATCTCCTCGAGCCGTTCATGCGGCAACGCCTGCGGGACGAGGACGTACTCGTCGATGTCCTCATGCGCGTCGCTCCGAACCACATCGTCCGGACGGCCGATGACGGAGATCCCGTCGATGACCGGCCAGCCGATCGGGAGATACTCGTCGAGGAAGCCTTGGACGATAAGCCCCTCGTTCCTCGCACCGCGGAGCTGCTCAGCGATTGCGACCGCATCGGCCGATGCCCCGACGATCGCGATGCGTGTCTGGAGGAAGCCACGCCGGCGATAGGCCCGGACAATCCTTCGAGCAACGAACCGCTCGAGCACGAGCAGCCCTGGGACCACCAGGACGACGAGCACGAGCCACGACCGCGAGACGAGCGGGAGATCTCCGGCGAAGTAGCTGGCGGCCATAACCATCGCCGTGGCAATCGTCACCGCACGAAAGACACGTGCGTATTCGTGCGAGCCCGCCAGGATCCGATCGGTGTCGTACAGACCGTCAAGCCGGAACCAGAGCAGGACGAATCCAGCCATCAGCGCCGACGCCAGGACATGTCGATCGAAGTCGTATGGCACGGCGATCGAGGCGTTATCCAGGGCCAGCCGGAACGCGTTGACCACGACCAGAGCGACCGCCAGCGTCAACGCGTCCGCAAGCAGCAGGCCGCGCAACAGCGTGGTCCGCTCGCGCTGGGTGTCCTGAGTGGTGTGAGCTGCGTTCATGCCACCGGCCTCTCGACACCTGCGAGGTCCGGGTGGCCGAACGATCGCGTATGCGGCATCGCATCCATGAGGAGCATGGCGCCGCCCTGCTCGAAGCCGAAGTCCATCCGGACCAGACCACGTGCCTCGAGGGCTGCCGTGACCGCCGGCTGGAACTCCTCCCTGCTGTAGAGCAACAGGAAGCCGCCGCCGCCGGCGCCGGTGATCTTGCCGCCGGTCGCGCCGCTCAGCCGAGCCACGGCGTACCACTCGTCGATCTGGGCCGTCGACACCCCGCGGGCGAGGCGCTTCTTCGCCGTCCATGACGCGTCCAGCAGGTCGCCATACGCGTCGAGGTCACCGGACCTCAGCACCTTGAGCGTCTCGTGAGCGAGCTCCAGGATTCGATCGAGCGACGCGATCACGTCGTGATCCCCACGCTCACTCGACGTTCGCTGCTCGCGCAGGATCGCCGGCGAGTCATGGGACAACCCCGTGAAGAAGAGCATCAGGCGCCGCTCCAGGGCGGTCTCCACCTCTGGGGGAAGGCCGACCGGGCTGACCTCGGTCCCATCGCGCCCGAAGGAGATCGCGTTCAGACCGCCGAACGCCGATGCGTACTGGTCCTGATGGCCGATCGGGAAGTGGAGCTTCTCGGTCTCCACGTGGATCGCCAGCTCCGCCAGCTGTGCTCGCGTCTGGCTCAGTCCCACCAACCGACCCAAGGCCCTGGCGAGGGCCACCGAGGCGGCGCTCGACGAGCCCAAGCCGGTCCCAGGCGGGACTTCGGACGCAAGGAAGATCGACAGCCCGCGATCGAGTCCGAAGTGGTGGAGAAAGGCCCGAGGCAGCGCGAGGTCGCCGTCCCATGCCAGGGGCGCGTCCTGCGGCTGGCGAAACATCGTCTGGTAGTCCGATGAGGTGATCTGGACCGAATCGCCGGAGCTCAATCGCACGAACGCATAGATGTAGCGATCGATCGAGGTCGAGATCACGAGGCCCCCGCGCTGCCGGAAGTACGCGGGCAGGTCTGTCCCGCCGCCGGCGAGGCTCAGCCGAACCGGAGAGCGAGCGATCAGCATCAGGCCACTCCAACCGGCTGCTGCAGGTCGGCGACATGCGATCGGACGGTCCCAGCCTGAAGGTCCCTTTCGGCCTGGCGATATCGATCGAGCGATCCAATGTCCAGGACGTAGTCCGGTGAGGCGAGGCCGTACAGGGGGAGACCGGCCTGAAGGAGCGCCGGAAAGAGGTCCGATCCGAAATCGAATGGCGTCCCCGGCGGCACGAGGTCGAGCACTCGGCGATGCAGGACATAGATCCCGCTGTTGGCCAGGCGACCGAACTCGTCCGTCGCCGGCTTCTCGATGAACCGAATGACCCGACCAGCCGCGTCGAGCTGGACGATACCGCTCCGGGTCGGGTCTTCGTTCTCGGCCAGGACGAGCGTTCCGACCCCACCGAACCCGCGATCGGCGCTCTCGAGCCGGGACAGGTCGACATCCGTGAGCACGTCGCCGTAAACCACCACGAAGCGCTCGCCGAGGAACCAGTCCAGCTGTCGAGCGGCCCCGGCCGAACCCATGAGCTCGCGCTCCGGCGAGTAGGTGATCCGAACGCCGAGGCGCGAACCATCACCAAAGTGGTCAACGATCGCCTCAGGGCGATAGTGCAGATTGATCGCGATGTCGCGGATCCCGTGGTGCGCCAACAGAGCGATCAGGTGCTCCAGAAGGGGCCGACCAGCCAACGGAAGCATCGGCTTTGGCCGATCCCTGGTCAGCGGTCGCAACCGGATACCCTCACCGGCCGCGAGGACGAGCGCCTTCAATTCGCGCCAACCAGGGTCGGCTGCAGATGACGTTCGCGGACGAAGCCGGTCAAGAACCGCGCGGCCTCGAGCAAGCCCGGTACCACGGCGAGACAGCCGATCGGGGGCTCGTATCCGGCTAGCGGTTCGGGAGCCCGTCCGCTCAGCACCAGGATCGACGGGCAGCCGGCACGGCGCGCCGCCTCCAGGTCGCGCGGATGGTCCCCGATCATCACCGCGTCGGACGGGTCGATCCTCAGCTTGGCCACCGCGTCGATGAGGAGTCCCGGGGCTGGCTTCCGGCAGGCACAACCTTCATCGGGCCGGTGGGGACAGACCAGAACGTCCTGGATTGCCCCATCCTGCCGATCGATCTCGGCGATCATCCGCTCGTGGATCCGGTCCAGCGCCGCCCGAGTCACGACTCCTCGGTTCACGATCGCCTGGTTGGTGACTACGACCACGGGAATGCCGGATTGGGCGAGCAGGGCCAGGCCGTCCAACGCGCCGGGCAGGAACTCCAGGTCTGACCAGCTGCGTACGTGCTCGGCCCGGTTGACGTTGATCACGCCGTCCCGGTCGGCGAGGACGGCGAGTGCCCCGTGCCCGTTCATCGCTCGAGGGGCACCTCCGTCGGCATGGAGCGCAGCGCGGCGGCGAGCGCGTGGCCGACGGCCGCATGGACGTCCTCGACCACGCCGTAGTCGTTCGCCGGGACATGGATCGCAACGTCCGCCAGGTCACGCGTGGGACCACCCTGAAATCCGATCAGGCCGATGACTTGTGCGCCACACGACTGTGCCGAGCGGACTGCAGCCACGATGTTCGGAGACTTGCCGCTCGAGCTGATTGCGATCACCACGTCGTCCGGATCGACGAGGGCCTCGATCTGCGCTGCGAATACCCGTTCGTACGAGGTGTCATTTGCCCAGGCCGACAGAAGCGGAACGCTGTCGGTCAGGGCGAACGAGCGGAGCGGGCGCCCACCGTCCTGGGCGGCAGTCTTGGTCAGGTCGCAGACGAGATGGCTGGCGAGGGCGGCGCTGCCTCCGTTGCCGATAACCCACACCCGGCGACCCGCCGAGCGGGCTGCCAACAACAGGTCGATTGCCCGGTTCAGCGGTTCGGCCGGAACTCGTTGCAGCGTCTCCGCGACCCGGGTCATGTGCCGCTGGGCGACGGTGTGAGCCGGCGGCCTGGACACGGGAACCGGCGCGCGGGTCGTCGGCGCGATCGCCACCGTGATTGGCGCCCGGCGGCTCGTCATTGGACACCCCGGTGTGGGGCCGGCGGTTGCGGCATGGCGACGACGTCCTTCTCGCCGTAGCCGCCGTAGTAGTAATAGAGGTTCTCCACCGCTCGTTTCGGGACCTGATTGATGACAGATCCCAGAACTCGTGCTCCGGCCTTGGTGAGCGCCTCCCGTGCGTGACCAGCCTGGCCACCCTTGGTGCGGCCAGCCTGGACGACGACGATAGTCACGTCGGCGATCGAGGCCAGGATCGCTCCGTCGGCGACGCCCGAGACGGGCGGGCTATCGAGCACGATCACGTCGAACTCCTCGCCAAGCTGCTTGAGGATCTCGCGGAATTCGATCGGAGCTCAGGAGCTCTGCCGGGTTCGGCGGCAACGGACCGCTGGTGATGATCTGCAGCCCTTCCTGGTCGGTTTCCTGACCGACCGAGGCCGGGCTGACGTCGGGTGCCAGCAGGAGTGACGTGAGCCCGCGCCTGTTCGTAAGGTTGAAGATCCGATGGACGCCCGGCTTTCTGAGGTCCGCGTCGACCAGAACGGAACGCTTGCCGGCCTGGGCGAATGCAACCGAGAGGTTGGCGGCGGTGGTCGTCTTGCCCTCGCCCTGCGAAGGGCTCGTGACGAGAACGGTCTTCATCTCAGAGTCGACGCTGGCGAAGGCGATGTTCGCTCGGAGCGTGCGGTATGACTCGGCCGCCGACGAGCGCGGATAGACCAACGTGACGAGGCGGTAGATCTCGCTCCTGCTGCGCTTGCCCGGCAGCTTCGCGATGAGACCAAGGGTCGAAGCCCCGACAATCGCATCGACGTCGGATGCCGTCTTCAGCGTGTCATCGAGGTGCTCCACGACGAACGCGATGGCGGCGGCGACCAGCAGACCGATCAGGCCGGCCAGGGCGGTATTCAAGAGGATGCGCGGTGACGAAGGCGCCGAAGGGGGCAGGGCCTGTTGGTCGAATGCCACCGAGTTGGTCGGGGGCTTTGACGACAGGAGGAGCGTCGCCAGGGTTGCTCGGAGGGCGCCCAGCTGCTGGGTAACGGTGTCGAGCCGGGCTCGCTTGAGCGGCTTCGGCGAGGGCAGAGCCTCGAGCGCCTGCTGCTCGCTCTCAGCCTTGCCGATCTGACCGGTGATGGCGGCAATCTGATCGTCGATGATCTTGTCGTAGGCGGTCTTGCTGCCCACCGGGGGCGCCACTGCGATGAGCGCGTCGCCAACCGCGTTGGCGATGACCGCCGCCCTGGTCGCGTCCCCGTCCTGGGCGCTGATCAGGATCTGAGCGCTGTCGGTTGAAGCAGCGACCTGAACCCGGGCTTGGAGCTCACCCGGGTCGGAGCCGGGGAGCTTCTCGGCAACGGCCTGGAACAGCGATCGATCCGCCTTGTCGACATAGAACCGGACCAGCTGCTGGGCGATCGTGATCTGGTTCGGGTCCGGGTTCTGCAGGATCAGGAATTGGCCCACCCCCAGCTTGGCCTGAGCCTCGTACGTCGGCGGAATCGTCCGGCTGACCATGAAGGCGGCCCCGCCGGCGAGCGCGACGCTCGCCACCAGCAGCCACGCCCAGCGTCGCAGGACGCTCAGCTGCCTGTTCACGCGGTCCCCTGCGCCGCATCGACCGGCCGCGGCCCCATTCCACTGCTCCAGGTGCGGCGGTAATGGGACGCGTCAGGCGGCGAGCTGCCAGAAAGGGTCGCGGATCCGGCTGCCAGGTCGGTCGCAGCGAGTCCGACACCCAGGTTCCTGGATCGGCGAGGGCCTTCCGCGCCGAGGCCTTCGGCGGATCGGCGGCGAGCCGAAACCGCAACGTTGGCGGCTGTCAATGGAGATCCCCCTCCGAAGTCCCGGTGCGCCGCCGAACTCCATCGCCGACCACGGTCGGTGTCCGGCCACGCCTTCTTCGTGTCGGTTAAGCATAGGCAACGAGTAAATAGGTAGGCTGGGCTACGGTGTTAAGAATTAGCTAGTACTTAATGCTCAACCGGAGGTCGGTCTGGAACGTCGTGATCAGCGTTGCCGTCTCGCCCGAAACCGTAAGACCGTCCGTTGTGGACTTGATCCGGGAGCCGGACGGGGCGTGGATCGTCAGGCTCAGCGGCCCGGGCAAGAGGCCCGGCTGTTTCTGAATTATCAGGCGATACAGGCGGTCCCCTTGGTCGGCGACGCCGGCACCTGAGGTCGTCCAAACGTAGCGCAGGCTCGTCTGGCCAGGAGGCGCCAGGAGGTAGGTTCCGACGACGACGCGACCGGCCTCGTTGGCAACAACGGCGGGCGCCGTGACCTCCGCGGACTGCCCGCCTGAGACAGCGTCGATCGAGCTTCCTTCGGGCGCAAGGAGCCGGAAGTAGATCCCGAGATTACGCAGGTGCTTGTTTCCCGGAAGCTCTCGATAGGGTGTGCCGGCCGGGGTCATGATTCCGTTGTCCCAGGTGATGTCCAAGGTGTGTACCGCGTTGCCCGCGGCGTCGAGCGCGACATCGAGTCGCAGGCTCCGGGTGGTGACTGCATTCAGCTTCGAGGACGGTAAGACGTTCGAGTCGACGGCATAGACATAGTCGCCGCGCTCGTCTGTCACCCCTCCTGCGAAGCCGCTCGTGACGGCAAGCGCCTGGTCGTCAGGGTTCTTGAACCACGCGAGCAACATGTGCTGGCGTTGGAGGGTGTCCGCCTCGCTGGCCAGCCCCGTCCACTGCTTCGACGGGAGGCCGAGCAATCGATCGAATATCTGGTCGGCGAACGCCGACAGAAACGCCTTGCGGGTCGCTCCGGGCTTGGCCTCACGCGTCAGCTGGAGCGTCTTGAGCGTGGTCTCCCCCGTTGCGATCGTGGCCTGGTACGCGGGCACGTCAATCGGTCCGGTGATCTTCAGCAGCTCGTCGATCGTGTAGGTCGTGATCCCGAGGACGCCGTCGATCTGCTTGTCGCCTGATTCGTTGGTGTACAGCCGAAGAGCATCCTGGGCGCTCGTAGGAAAGTCGGGTGACCAATTGGCGGCGACCAGCTGCCAGGGCTGTTTCGTCGAACCGAGCAGGTAGGTCGACAGCTCGGCCGGCGGTTTGATGAAGGGGTAGTCCGGCGGCAGGTCGAGGTCGAAGATGTCGTGAAAGCTCCGATCGGTGACCCGGCCGCGGTCAAACGTGACGATGCCGTAGCTACCGAGGAAGCCGCCGGTCGGACGAAGCTCCGCTGGGTCCTGGGTCAGGACGAGGTAGCGCCGAGGACCGTCCCATCCGAGCATCGCCGGAAGTCGTCCGCTGAGTTCCACGTACGAGTCGAGCAGGGGGCCATACCTGGCGACGCGTTCGATCATCGCATCGCGTGCGCCATCGACCGGGCCTGCCAGTCCGTCCGGTATCGTCGCCAGCTTCGCCTGGGCGCGAGCAAGCGCGGCCTGGGCGGCAAGGGCTCGGTCGCGCGATGTGGCCATCAACTCGACCAACTGAGCCATCGCCGAGCCATTCGCGGGGTCCGTCGCCCGGGCCTCCTTGATCTCCACGTAGCGGGTCCCCATCGCGAGACCGTCGTCGGCAGCATCAAACAGATCGCGGGAGGCCGCGACCACCCCTTCTGCACCCGTGACCTGGTCCGCGGTCGGAGGCAGCACCCGAGCCAGCCCGATCAGCGGGTCCGTGGAGAGAAGCTCCGAGACGTGATCGAGGCGGTTACGGGCGGCCCGCAGGTCCCGAACGAGACCTTCGATCATCGGCCGATCGATCCCCAGGCCAGCGGCCTGAACGCGCGACGCCATCCCTTCCAGGTCCGTTCGAAGGCTCCGAGCCTCGTCGAGCGCCGGCAGATACCGGACGACGAGCAGTGCGCCGGTTGCCGCGGCCACGACGAGCAGGACGGTGGCGCCCGCGAGCAGGATGGACCGGCGCCACCTCGCACTCCTACGCCGATGGCGCCTGCCGATGGGTTTGGCGAACAGCCGCTCGAGGCTCCGTTCCGGATCGGTCATCTCTCACTCGGCCTCTGTCGATGGGCCGCGGTGTGACCACGGCACCTTGACGGGCATCGGAGCGTCAGCTGCTCCAACACGATCGCAACGTCGGCGGTTGCGGTCCCGGATCATGCGCCGAGTCGTCGAATAGTGCAGGGGCGGCTCCATCGCCGGCAAGCGCCGATGGGTCAATGAGGCCGTGGGATCTCGAGCCTTTCACCGACGTGGATGATCGAGTTCTTGAGCTTGTTCGCGTTCTTGATGGCCTGGACGGTGACGCCGTACTTGGCGGCGATTGACCCGAGCGTGTCGCCTCGCTTGACCCGGTAAACGACGGGAGCCGGCGTTGGACTTGCGGTCGGACTGCGCAGTCGGGCTCGGTGTGGAAGTCGGGCCGGGACTGAGCGAGGGGATTGGGCTCCCTGCCAAGGCCGATGCCCCTGGCGGCGGCGAGGATGACCCAGGTGTCGCGCCGGGCATCACGAGCGCAGCGATCCGGGGACCGCCGAGCCCAACAGCCATCAGGACCACCACGAACAGCAGCACGACGATCAGACGCTGAGCGAACTTGCCTGCCTGGGTCGCACGATCGATCTGTCCGTCTGAAGGCCGTCGGGGTCCACGTCTGCGTGCCACGGGGATCAGGAAGCCGGAACCAGCTGCGCTGACCGGACGATATCGCTTGCAGGAGGGATACGAGCCCGAAAGGCAGAACGCCGCCTGGTGTGCCAGGTCGATCGATCTCGTCATCCGTCCCGCCCGACAGCGATGAGCGGCGGACGCAAAAGTGAGATGAGTGTCGGAGTCGTCGGCCAACCCAAGATAGGGGCAGGCCTCCAACGCGAGGCTCGGATCGGATGAGCTCGTCATGGGAGGCGCGGCCCGAAGGCCAGTGTCGGCCGAGTCCAGCGGCCTACCTCGAGCATCGCCCCATACTACGCGGTCACCGGCGGGCGGGCGATCGAGCCACCGTCGGAGCCCGGCGCGCCCACGCGTGGCTGGCGGTTGCCATGACCACGGTCGACATGGGAACTTCTTGTTCGAGTCGTCGCAGCCGTTGGCGACCGACCCGGCGCCGGTTACTGCAGAGCCGGGATCACGAGCCGCTGCCCGACGTGGATGAGGTTCGGATCCTTGATGTGATTCAGGCGTCTGATCGACTGGGGCGTTACCCCGAAGCGCGCCGCAATCGAGACCAGCGTCTCTCCCCGACGCACCACGTGCCTGACTTGCGGGATCGCGACAGGCTTCGCCGTCGCCGTCGCCGACGTCAGGCTCGGGGTCCTGGCCGGCGACGGTGTGGCGGTCGAGCGCAAATCCGCACCCCCCACAGAGCGCACGGACGTCGGGGACGGAGCGACAGGTTCGGTCAGCCGTGTCGCGGCGGCCAAGGCGGCGGCCGTGCCGGGTAGCTCGCTGCGCGGCAGCCAGCCGTCAATAGAGCCTGACGCCGCCGCGAGAAACAACGCTGCCGTAGCCATCGCGAGCGCCAGCAGAAGCGCAAGGATCAAGACCCGCCGTCGAATGCTTGACCCCCGGGCAGATGGCCGCTGGGCACTCCCGAGCTGCGCGGGTGAGGCCATTGCGCTTGGTCGAGGGTGAGCAGCCAAGGTCGCCGTTGGCAATTCGACTGCAGGACGGGAACCTGGAAGTCGAGCGCGGGTATCGGCAACTGGGGTGGAGACAGAGAATGCCCAAGCTCGCGGAGCTTCCACCCGTGGTTCCGCCTCCACGTGGAGTTGAGCCTCCGCGATCACGGCTGCTTCCGGGCGGGCTACCTGGACGTCGGCCGCCACAGCGACGGCACTCGCTGGCTCGGCGATTAGCGCACTGGTGGCTGCAATCGACGACGCCGCCGACATGGCTGGGGGCGGCGGAGGCGACAGTTGTAGCCGATCGTGGCGGAGCTCGGCACCTTGGTCGGGGCGGTGGCGACTTCGTCATCGATCGGGGGGAGGACCGACCGAAGTACGGAAGAAACGGTCGCCGACTTCCAGGCGGTCGGTGGTTGAGTCGTCGGTTGATGGACCGGGGGTGGCTTAACCGCGAAGAACTTCAGGGCCAGAAGCTCGGATCGACTTGGGTCCCAGGTGGCCGTATGGCTCGCCAGTTGCGCCCCAGGGGTCGCCCGCGGGTTAGAAGGGAAGACAGCTACGAGCGCGCGCGCCGGCTTGGTGACCTTTCCTGGCCCAGCCGGCGGCGTCGCCGGTTCCGTGTCCACGGGCGACAGCACGGGTTCTGTCGTGACCGACTCGAGTCGCGATCCGGATTCAGCGCTCGGCGGAGCGGACAGCCCTTCCTCGAGGCCGCCTTCGCTCTGCTCGGCCGTGTTCGGATCGGTGTGGTTCACGGCGGATCGGTGCTGTTCATCGGTTGAGATAGTACGCGCTCGCGCCAGACCTCACGAGCGTGGGCGAGATCGTTGCCGCGGCGCTGTTCTGGGCCGCGGCGTTCGCGGACGCAGGCGAGTTCTGCCGTGCCGTCCGCCGGCGACGCGAGGACCTCGCCCGACTGCGTCGCGACGATGCCCGGCTCGACGCTCGCGACGGCCCACTCGACGAAGGGTCTCGAGTTCGAACACGTGGCCGTCGTCGACATGGACGCCGGGCGCTTCCCGAGCCAGCGCTCGCTCGACGACGCCGATGACCCGGCCGTGCGCTCGAGGAGGAGCGCCGGCTCGCCTACGTCGCCTGGACCCGGCCGTCGCTCGTGACCCTGGTCTACGACCCGGCCGCGCCGTCGCCCTTCCTGCGCGAGGCGTTCAACCAGGAGGAGTTCACCCCAGCCGACTGAGGGGGCCGACGGCCGATCGCGGCATCACTGGTCCACCTCTGGGACCTTCGTGCGATCGCCGATCGGTCATGGGACCGCTACGCTCGCCGACGGACTTGGAGTGCTCGGCGTCCGAGCCCTCGAAATGGCACACCCGCCGCGAGGCGGGGCCGCAAAGCCACGGGACTCTTGAAGTCAGCCGGGTTGCCGAAAGGAAAGCCCATCTCATGTTCTGGGATGGCGAGCGATGGGTTAGGGAGGCTGGCCCATCAAACAAAGGACACCGCTGGCGCCTTCGCCGCTGGCCGGGGAGCGTTCCGACCCTCGTCCTCATCGGTGCGGCCGTTGCCGTTCCAGCGCTGGGGGCATACGGACTGAGGGTCGGCGCGCCGAATCCACGGCTGGATCCGCCCGCGGCTATCGCCTCCACGCCACCGACTCAGACCTCCACGCCCGGCACCGCTAAGCCGAAGGGCTCGCCGCACCGCGCGGAATACCAACCCCGCAGCGTCGCCGACGCCGGCTCGTTCCAAGCTGAGTGCAAGTTCCGGATTGGTCAAACGGAGCGGCACGAGACTGATGCTCCGCGGCCAGCCGTACCGCTTCACGGGGATGAACATCTACATGGCCGCCAGCGGCGGAACGCCTTCGAGTTGCGGTGGGGCGCTCTACCCAGACGTCGGGGTCCCGCTCTCGAGGATGCCCAGTGGCACCGTCGTTCGCTTCTGGGCGTTCCAGAACTTCTTCGTATCCAAACGGTCATTCGACTGGACGAACTTCGACCGCGTGCTCAGGATCGCGGCAGCTCACGGCGACAAAGTGATCCCCGTCCTTGCGAACCAGCTCGACTACTGCGACGGCGCCGGGAAGGACCTTCCCTGGTACCAGCGAGCCTACGGTCCTCGAATTCGGTCCGGGGATCGCGTCTCGTACCGGGACTACGTGAAGGCCGTCGTCGCTCGCTACGCGGGCAACCCCACGATCGCGATGTGGCAGTTGGTCAATGAAGGCGAAGCGAGGAACAGCAACGGGACCTGCGACGAATTTCCGCCCTGGGCGCCCTGCTCGCATTCTCAAAGGATGTCGGGGGCCTGGCCCATCGTCTGGACCCAGGTCACTTGGTAAGCCTGGGCGTGCTGGCGGGGTGGGCCGGGGGCGGTCAAGGACAATGGTGCGGCGCATCCAACGCGGACTACGAACCCTGATGGCATCGCCCGGCAACGATGTCTGCGACTATCACGACTACGGATACCCAACACAGCCGATGGGCAGGCCCTTCGGCCCCAACCTCGTCTCGGCGATTCGGATGTGCCACGCCGACGGCAAGCCGATCATGGTGGCAGAGACGGGCATCTACGCGGAGAGCCCCGCAGATCTGGCCCCGCGCGCGAAACATTCGGGGCCAAATTCTCGGCGCAGTTCGGGCCGGCGTGGTCGGGGAACTCTTGTGGGCCTGGGCCGTCAAGCCCGATTACGTAGATCCGCCCGGGGACCCCAACTACGGGATCGCCCCGGTGATCCGTCCCTGGGACTGCTCGGGCCCTGTGATCCGGAGGACGACCGGTCGAGGCCAAGGCCAAACGGTTGCCCGTGGCGACGAGCGCGTTATGGGTCATCCGCCTCACGAGGCAGGCCGGGGCACGGCATCAGGATAGCCGAGCTGTTCCAACAAAAGCCCGTACCGCTTGACTGTCCGCTCCCAGGAGTGGGGGGCCGAATAGCGCCGCCCGGGCAGACTGGGAAGCCTGCCAATTGCGTCCCGAAGGGCTATAGGATCGCTGCGGGGGGACCAGGATCGCACCCTTCGTAGTCCGGACGGCCTCCGCTAGGCCACCGACGCAGTAACAACCAATGGTAGACCGTTGCTCATGGCGGCCGGGGCGGGGGCGCTGGCGGACGAGCGGTGGTAGGGCAGGACCACAGCGTCGGCACGCGGCGAAGTGCGCGGCTACTTCGTCGTCGTCCACGAAGCGGTTGACCAGCGTGATTCGCGAGCCATGAGGGCTGCTCCTCGATCATTCTTGATGGGCAGGTCCCAGCCCTCCCAGGTTTCGCCGACCACGGTTAGCCAGTAGCGTTGCACCTCGCCGTGGTCGAGGCAGGTCGAAGGCGGGACAAGATCTTCCACTCCTTTGTATGGGCGAATGAGGCCGAAGAAAAGAATGTTCAGCACATCAGGAGGAGCATCTGCGGCTCGCGAGGGGCGCTGGGCCGCTCCCTCGGCCGATTGGACGCGTGGTGATCGAGGAGGCCCGTGGGGAATGACGATGCCAAGGCCTCGCGCGTAGCCGGTACCTCTTCTGCAGAGGTTCACTGGTCGGCGTCGGAGTGGATCACAAAGGCCGATGCGAGTCGGAAGAAGGGCCGCTCCAAGTAGACGACACGAAGGCGCGGGCGATCGGAATGCGCTCCTCACCGCCGCCGAGCACCTCGTGAATTTCGACAATAACGGGTGCCCCCCGAAGCCTGGCTAGGAGCGCGATGGCTAGGTAGGTGGGGCGACTGTCCCAGTCCACCATTCGAAGATGACGACGTCCGGTTTCCACTTCCTTAGGCCGTTCAGGTCCAGGAAAAGGTTCGGCATCCAGTACCAGTCGACGCCATCCCAGCACCTTGACCGCGGGGTCGTAGTCGAGCCGCGTGGTGGCGGAGCCGACATGCGAGCGCCCGGGATATAAGAAGGTCGGGGACGAGTTGACGCATCGGGGATTGCGGGCCACCACGAAACGCCCCGCGAGCGCGTTCGTGACCCGGATCGTGTAGTAGGTCATGGCGCTGAGAAAGTGCTTGCCCGCGCCAACGACTAGAACCCGGGGGGGCCTGTCCCACCCCGTTCAATTACTCAAACGAAGTCCTCGTACGCGGTCCGATACGTGCCACCGGACGACAGGTCGTTCAGGATCCGACCGTCTCCAGGCACACTCTCGCGGCTCCTCCGCCTCTCGTGCCCTGCGTCGCCATCGGAATCCGCTGAATGAGACGAAGATCGCGACGAGAGATAGTGCCACTAGGCTCCCTCCCAGCGCGAATGCGAACGACTCTGCGGGAGAGCCCGATCGCCCACACGTCCTAAGAGCACAGCCGTGCAAATCCCGATCGCCAGGCTCATGCCCAGGCTAGCGAATAGGCGTTCTCCGGGGGAGAGTCCCTGCTCAGGCAGGACCGCGCAGGTAACGGCAAACCCGGGCAACATCAAGACCATCGACGTAGCAAGAGGCAGTTCGGCATAGCCTGAGGGATCGCGAGGCTCGCCGTCGCCATCGTTAGGGATGGCTGCCCAGGGCCGTGCCAGCAAGCAGCGCCATAGTTAGCTCCCCCTGGTGGTCAGCGGACCTGCCCGCTTCCCACCGCAAGCCACGGCCCCGGACGGGACAGGCGTTGCCACCAGTAGGCCTTGGCTGCGTCTCTGAGATGCGCTGTTCTTTTTGTCCGATGGCTCACTTGACTGGAGCGCCAGACCACCTGAAATGTGCTGCGGTCTCATAGTCAAGGCCGCATTTCCGGCAGTACCTGAAGCTCCCAAGCCTCAGTTCCCCGCAGGTTGGGCCAGGGGCCTCTTGCGATCAAACGCTTCAGGTGTACTGCCAACGCCGGAGTGCCAGACGTACTGCTCGACGGTTTCATGAACACCGGGCGAAGCGTCGGTGGCCTGGGGTGGTTGGTGATCGACTGCTGACGCTTCGCCGGACCCGGACCGAGCCGCTCACCCGATTGTCCTTGAGCTGAGGTCGAGACCGAGCGTGCCAATAGCGCAGGATCCGCTCTAGATGCGCGAGACATCAAAGATTCGGATCGCTCCGGAGTCATAAATCAACTCTGTGCAGTGGGGCCGATCCAAACTTCTGGAGTGCGGCGGGTGGGAAACGATTTGTGTGTACTCCCCCGCGTGAGGTTCTTGAGGACTGAAATAGTAGCCGGGAGTCGGCGGAACACCCTTTGTCATGCGCCAGTCCACCAAGAGGTACCGCACTCCTGACGACCTGATCTGCTTCACGACCGTCTCGTTCATCGTCTCGGCGAAGAAGATAGGCCAGACGTCATTCAGAGCGACTGGGTTCTGGTCCCCATACGTGGCAAGCGCCAACCAATCAACGTTATTCGCGCCGAACGGCTGGGCCCTCCCCGAGGTGGGCACGCGCCCATTTCGACGCATCGATCACATCCGCCTGCACGGACCACGGATACCCTTGCGGAGGTACCGACTCCGGCAGTCGCTGGTAAAAGGCCTCGCCAACAGTCACGTTGCCGATGAAGATCACCGTCACGAGGCCCGCGGCGACGGCGGCTCTGTGCCACCCGACCAGGCCCAGCCGCGTTGGCCGCTCCTCGCCGACGCTTTTTCGCCACCGGAGGGTTTCCACGGTCAGCAGACCCAAGACGCATCCCAGTCCGGCATACACGTATTCCGACGACCGGCCTGATATCGCAGGGTTAGGAAGAAGTCGGGGCACGAGGCTTAACGGATAGGCTGCGGCCACACCTATGGCAACCAACATCGGGCCATAGTCCCTGCGCCAGGCTCGATGAAGGGCCGGAAGGTAGAGCCAACAGAAGCAGGCCGACAGCGGCCACACCGGCGACCTTCTCCCACGCCGGGGAGGCAAATCCACCACTCTCATACAGCTGCCGCGGCGGGATCTGGCCGAGAAGCAGCGCCGCCGTCTGTTGCAACGCCGGAAGGATGTTGCTAGTGATGAGGTACGACGGCGGCCGGCCGCGCGATGAGGAAGAACCACCCCAGGCTTGTCGCACCTGCGAGAAGGGTCATGAACCCCAGAGAGCGCCGCGCCCGCAGGTCCGATAGAGCAGGCTGTGCCGTGCCTCGCTGCGTGAAGGCGCTCGGCCACCCACCATGCGCCCAACAGGGCCGTGAGGGCGAAGCCGACGACATGGTGGGTGACGCTCACAGCGACGATGGCGACGGCTGTTGCTATCTGGGGCGAACGACCTGTCTCATGACGTGTACGCCCAAGCCACCAGAGCACAAAGGCCGCGAGGGGCAGCGCCAGACTCTCGTATGCGAACTCGGCGCCCGTGAACAGGAACATTGGGTTGGCGGCATACACGAGACTGGCGCCAGCCGCTGCCCGACTGGATCCAGTGACACTCTCTGCGACAAGGAAGAAAGACACACAGAGGAGAACGCGTGCCGCACCGATAAGGACAACGCCCGACGCGAAGATGCTGAGGCCGCTCAGATCCGCGAAGCCTGCCGTGACCGATGCCAACCCTGGGTAGTAAGCGGCGGTGGGCAGCAGCGGGTTGAACTCGAAGAGATGTCCGGTGCGAAGGATGTCCTGGGTATCGCAGATGGATGAATTCGTCGTTCAATGTGAACGCATCGGGAGAACCCAGAACCTTGACGAGATAGAGAGCCACACCGAGAAGGACAACAAGCAGCAGCCGTTCGCGTCGATCAGCGTACTTCCGGAGTGCTCCGAGAGCGATGGGAACGAAGATGAGAAGCAGGCCGAGCCAAAAGAATTGGTAGGTCGCGTCGTTGCCTTCGCGGCTGCCCGCATCTGCGGCGGCAACATATCTGAGGCCGAGTGCGGTGCACAGCGCGACGGCAGACATCCATCTGCGGTCAAACTGAGGGTGGCCGCGGGCGGCCAAACCCGCAAGAGGCGCAGTCATGAGAGCCGAGATGTACCTTCGAGGGTCCCCGGTTGCGCTTTGGTGCTGAGCGAGGCCAGGCGTCGACTGGACGGGACGTTAGCCGGGTTGCAGACGTGTCAGGAGATCGTAGCATTGGACGCCGGCGGGCAGGCGTCGAGAGGTTGCGCAGCATATCCGTCTCCAGGTATCACGTACTTGGAGCGGGTGCCGGAAGACATCATGCGCAGCAAGATGCCCGCGGATCCCAGAGGGAGCGACGAGCGGCCGTGGAGAGTGAGTTCGCCCGCCCCTGCTCCACGAGACTACGGCCGAGCTGATCCACGAGAGGTCTCGACGCCGCCGTACTTCGGCCGGGATACCGCGAATGCCAGTGAACGGTGATCCTCAGCCGCCGTGCGCCGCGGCTCTCGTCTACTATCGGATCGATGCCGAGCCGATGAGCGCGTTGCAAGCGTCGACTCGATGAGAGTGCTCCTCGATGCCCACCAGCTGGGCCGCCGCCAGACCGGCGACGAAACGTATCTCCGCGGGCTGGTGAGAGGTCTCCGGGCCCTGCCGGAGGTAGATCTAGTGGCCGCAGTCGAGGGGAATCCGGCGGGCTGTCGGCTTGCTGGAGCCGCCCGTGACGGTGCGTCGCATCCCTCACAACAGACTGGCCCGCTTCGCCGCCCTCTCGCTGGTGGGTCGCTGGGTCCGGGCGGACATCCTCCACGCCACCTTGCTGCTGCCGCCATGGCCCGGGAGACCAACCGTAGTCACGATCCACGACATCTCCTTCGAACGCCACCCGGAGTTCTTTCCTCGCCGGTGGCTGCTGCGGGACCGAGGCCTGATCCGGGACACGGCTCGTCGGGCGAGCCGCGTAATCACCGTATCCGAGACCTCACGTCGGGACCTCATCGAGCTCTGGCACGTGCCCGCCGATCGGGTCGTCGTGATTTACAACGGCGTGGACGAGATCTTCGCGCCCGGCCCCGACCGACCCGACGACGGCGCGCTCGACCCACTCCGCGTCCTCGCCGTCGGTGTGCTCGAGCCGCGTAAGAACCTTGGCCGGTTGCTTGAGGCCCTCGCCATCGTGGGCGGCGAGCGGAGGGTCGAGCTGCGCGTTGTAGGCCCGGACGGGTACCAGGCCAAGGAGATTCGACGAGCGCCTCGCCGACCGCGCGGCGGTGAAGGTGCTCGGCTACATCGACCAGCGGGCACTTGCGGTCGAATACCAACGTGCTCACGTGTTGGTGTACCCATCGCTTTACGAAGGATTTGGGCTGCCGGTTGTCGAGGCCATGGCCAGCGGCACCCCGGTGGTGACGACCTCTGGGGGGTCCCTTGCCGGAGATCGCGGGCGACGCGGCGCTGATCGTCGATCCTCTCGATGTCCCGGCGATGGCGGCGGCCATTCGGCGCGTGGCCGATGATGGTGCCCTCAGAGCGACGCTGCGGGAGCGTGGGATGACCCGAGCGCGGGCGTTCAACTGGCGGGTGGCGGCTCGATTGCACTTCGAAACCTACAGCAGCGTCCTCTCGTAGGCGTCCAGTCACTGCGCCGTACGAGTTGATGGGCCAGCATCAGCACGCGGAGATCGCGGCCGCCAATGAAAAGTGGGCGGATGACAGGTCGGTGGCGACGACGATGCGCATCAGCCCGTCTCAACGCGTCTTGACCTCTCTAGGGCTGATGATCGGACGAGGTCGATAGTCACGAACACGCAACCCGCGAGTTGCATAGTGAGAAAGGCCCATCCAACTGCGTTGATGCCAAGCGACAGGCAGAAACGCCCACGACAGGCCAACTGTTCCGATGCCCATCCCCAGATTGAGGTCCGGCCGCAGCGCGAAGCCTCCCACGCACGCGGAGTACAGCGACATACACGTTGGTGACGGCGTCGGGGAACGACGCAACCAAGACAATCTGCAGGAGCCCGGTGGCATTCTGCTCGTAGGCGGCACCGAATGCGGACAGCAGGGTGCCGCCCGTCACAAGAATTGCCAATGGCGCCCGGGATCAGGATCGCGCCGATGATGGCGAGTGCCGATCGGGCTTTCACGCGCAATTCGTGTGGGTCGTTCGCCCCCTCCGCGAACAACGACAGTGATACAGCGGGCGCGATGATCAAGAAGATCCCGGCCATCATCCAGGTCGTGTAGAAGTACGCATTGTCGCGTGAGGAGAGGCGTACGGTCACCAGCACAGAGAGCACGTAGGGCAGCAGCGCTCCTCCCATTCCGATGAGCTGCTGACCCGCTAGACGCGGGTGCGTAGCCCTCGTGCCCTGTGAAGAAGTGCCGACGGCCGTGGTAGCCCAGCAAGAGGTACGATGCCGGATCAACAATCCGAACCCAAGACCGAGGCCGACCACGGCGGCTGCGGCCCATGCGCCAAGCATAGTTAGCGCGTTCGTGCCGGTCACCAATAGTCGCGACAACGATCATCAGCGCCTTGCCCAGTGCGACCACAGAGTTGCGCACGAGCATGCTTCCCGCTGCTCGCTCGGCGAGGAATGCGTGGTCGAGCGACGAAGCCGGCGATCATCGCCAGCGTGCCAACGGCAAAGACCGTTGCATACGTCTGCGCCACGCAGCACAGCCGAACTCCATGGTGATGAGGGGCAGCAAGACCAGCGTGGCGCAGACGATGGTCACGCGCGATGACGACGGCGATCGACATCCCGGCCCAGAACGTCAGCGACCAACAGCGCAACCTTCCGCGCCTCGGGAAGTGACTGGATGAGCGTGCCACCGACCCCGAGGCTGGCCAGCAGCACAATGATCGTGCCGACGGCGATGAGCGCCGCGGTCAGCCCGACGATCTCGGCCGGGAACAGGCGGGCCGCGAGAAGCCAGAACACGATATCCGAAGAACGCGTTCACGACCGTCGTCGCCATGATGAAAAGGCTGTTCCGCAGCAGCGAGTCACGGCGAGCGCGGCCGATCACGGCCTTGGAGGACCACCAGATCCCGACCTGCTGTTCCACGCTTACCGAACCGAGCGAGGCAGCCGACTGCGCACCATTGTTCTTTGTCGCGTCGGCACCCGGGCGCCCAGTCACATCGCCTCGGATCGCCGCTCTTGCGGTTGCACAGTCCGCGCCATCCCCTGTCAGTCGAGGAGTTGCGGATGATCTGGCCGACGGGGCCATCAGCGGGCTCGCCGCCAATGACGGGACGGTGATGCCTCGCCCGGTCAGGACTTCGCCGTTGACGTCGGATTGCTGGTAACCCGCCCGTAGGTAGTCCCGCAGCGCTACCTGCCATGGAACGCATCACGTCAATTCCCAGCGCCATTAGGCGACCGTGCGCCAGGATCGACTGAGCCGGGCGGCGGAACGTTCGAACCATCGTCGCAGCAGACGCCGGATGGACGGGAACGCTCTCCAGCCCGGCCAGGCGCAACGTCTCCTCTGCGAACCCGTGCCACGAGACTGCGCCGCCACCTGTTGCGTGGATGATGCCGTACGAGCTCGTATCGACCAGGCGCACAAGCTGCGCGGCGACATCGGGTGTGTACGTGGGCCCAACCACCTCATCGGTCACTACTGTGAGTTCGCCCTTCTCGGCCGCAAGTTTCAGCATGAGTTGGGGGAAGTCGAGGCCATTCTTGGCACGGCAGGGGGTGCGGCCCATAGAGGCCCGAGACCCGCACGACGAACGACCGAGGGCAGGCTGCAGCCACAAGGTGCTCCCCGGCGAGCTTGCTAGCTCCGTAGACGTTCAGGGGGGAAGGGCGATCCTCTTCGAGATACGCGGAGCCCTTCGAGCCGTCAAAGACGTAGTCTGTGCTGATGTGAACCAGCGTTGCGCCGACCTCCGCGGTAGCTCTCGCGACGTGCCAGGCTCCGATGGCGTTAACCGCAAAGGCGCGGTCTGGTTGTGCCTCGCAGCCCTCCACGTTCTTGTGGAAGGCCGCGGTGTTGACGACGATGCTCGGGTGAGCCTCGCCGATCGCCTTGGCGACGCTACGGCGATCGGCGATGTCGAGGTCTCCGTGGCCCAACCCAACCACGACATCGCCGGCACCCGCGAATGCCTGAACGACCTCCGCACCGAGCTGTCCGGGTGCTCCAATGACGAGGAGTCTCCGCGCTTTCACGCAAGCACTTCCTCCGGCAGTGCACCCTGGCGGTAGCTGACCGAGCGTTCGCCGAAACCGCGCCAGCCTGACTCCCCAGCGAGAGCCCGGAATGTTGCGATATTGGAGTAGGCAGGATTCCCAAAATCCTCAAAGCGTTCCCGGTTCTCCACCAGGTTCTCGACGATCCCACGGACATCTTGCGCGGGCTTGAACCCGAGCGTGACTCGCGCTCGCTCGCCGCTCACCTTGTAATTGCGGACATCCTGTCGGTGGAGGATGTTCAAATCGGGTCGCAAGTCCAACTCGCGTTCGAGAGTCGCAGCCACCTGATCTGCGATGCCACCAAGAGTCACGTTCTCGGACATCACGTTGAACGTCCCGCTGATCTCCGGTAGCAGCCTCAACCGCTCGCACGTAGGCCGTCACGGCATCGTCCTGATTGCCCAGGATCGGTCGCCAGATGGATGGGTTGTTGACAGTGATGCAGCCTTCCTGCAAGCGCAGAGTCTGGAACATTGCGTTCACCACCAGATCGAGCCGCATCCGAGGGCTGTACCCGGACACAGTGCCCTTCCGGAGGATGATCACGCTGTATCGTATCGTCCGGACAGATGCCGAACACCCGCTTCGCCCTTGGAGCTTGCTGATCCCATACGGGTATGACAGATGTCGGTAGGCGCCGTCTTCGTCCCAGAGCTCATCCTTAGTGAAGCCGTACGACGGAGCAGGACGACTGCCAAGCACGAAGCGGCGCAACCCCGGCGCGCTTCGCGAGGTAGGCCAGGTTGGCTGGGGCCGCGGCGTTGTAGACGTAGTTGAGAGCCGGGCTGAACTCCGCCATCGGGTCGTTCGAGAGGCCGGCGAGGAAGATGACGACGTCGGTCGCCGAGCGAGATCCGCCGGGCGTGAGGGCCGATGAACGTCGCTCTGCGGACGCGCGGGATGTTCAGGGGGCAGGTGGTTGCCGAACCAGGCGCAGGTCGGCGACCGTCGACAGTCGTACCCGCGGGCGGCCAAGACGCGGGGCCAGCACTCGTCCCGATGTAGCCGGCGCCGCCTGCGATCGAAGATCCTTCACGGTGGTCGTCCTGCCGAATTCGACGTCACGTTTCCAGGACGTTGTATCTGAAATGGCGCGCTTCAGGGCGCTCGCAGCCAGTCGGCGAGTGAGCTGGGCGTCGGCGTCCCTGGCGAGCGAGGATCGGGCTATCGCACGGGCCAGTCGATGCGGATCGCTCGGGTCGTCCCAGCGGATCGCCGGACTCGGCCATGCGTGGTTGTAGGTGCCGGTCGTCAGGTACTGGACTCTCCGCTGACCTCCGAGAGGGCGCAGAGAACCCCGGGCGAATGCCGGCTGGCGCCCACAAGCTGTAGTCGATTGCGCTCGCTGGCCACGAGGCTTATCGTGACTGGCCCAGCGTCGGCTGAGTCCGGGACGGATGTCCACGGCCACGAGGAACGCCTCGCCTGCGCGCCACGCGCATCAGCTTGCCCATCGGCGGGTCGCCACTGGAAGTGCAGGCCCCGGGTGACGCGTTGGACGCTGCGGCGAGTGGTTGAGCTGGACGAAGCGATGCTCGGCAGGCCAAGGCCGTGCGTACTCGGCGAAAAGGTCCTGCGCGATAGACCTCCATGAAGAAGCCCCGCTCGTCTTCGTAGACCTCGTGTTCAACAACGAGCACCTCTGGATCTCAGTCCGGCGTATCGCCAACTTCACGGCAACCCTCCAGTGGATCGCATCCGTTCCATGAGGCCATCGCCGGATTCCAGCGGCATCGCGGCGGTCGAGAGTTGCCGGCGTATCTCAGACCCGGTGCCCCGTCCGTGAAGCAGATCATCTGCTGCGTCGTGATTCGATTCTCTGCGCACCAAGTCCGCAGTTAGGGCCTTTGAAGCTTGAGAGGGATTGACGCTCGAGTCTCCGAGCTGGCACACCGCCGGGCCATCGGCCTCGAGACGCCAACGTCGGCGGTGCTTCGCGTCCGTCACGTTCCACTTGAGGGCAAGAAGGGCATGGCGGACGACAGGAACGACAGGACGACGTCGATACACTGCGAGCGCGACATGCAGCGGGACCGAACCGAGGAGGAAACACGTCACCGATGTGAGGTTCTGGAGCGCGGATCCATTCCTGCGCATGAACAGGATCCCGTTTCGGAACCCGAGCGGGTTCTGCATCCCGGACGGTATGGTGGCTCCGCGTAGATGCGTGATTGACGTCCTGGGTTCGACAACGATGCGCCATCCTGCTCGGGTTGCCCTGGCGCACCAGTCCAACTCCTCCCAGGTGCTCCAGTACGCCTCGTGGAGTCCCCCCAGTGCGCACGCCGCCTCCACGGATACCAGCCAGCACGATCCGTCGATCCAGGGCACGTCGTACGCCTCGGGCCCGAGGCGAGCTCGCCGGTGCCGGCAGACACCCGTCCAGTAGTTGAGCATTCCCCCAAAGGAGAACGTGCGCCCGTCTCTCTCGAGGATCTGCGGGCCAACTGCTGCGACTCCATCAGCCGCACTGGCTACGAGCATGTCGATAAGGTGGGTGTCCCCTACCAGCGTGTCGTTGTTGAGAAGCAAAACGAATGCGGCGCCGATCTCGCGGGCGTGGGCAATCGCAGCGTTGTAGCCCGCGGGTACGCCGCGGTTCGAATCCAATCTGATCGAGCTGACGGGCGGGCCGAACTCACGCGCCAGGCGATCGCCTTCGTCGGTTACGGAACCGCTGTCGACGACAACCACAGGCAGGGGCCAACTGTCGAGGGTCGTCAGCGAGTCGAGACACGCCCGGGCCAGTTCATACCCATTCCAGGTCAATACGGCGACGACTACCCGAGGCGGCTCCGACACGCTCTCAGCACCTTGGGCTAGGGCGGCAGACTGGCCTCTTGCTCGGGCCCCTACCGCCGGCCGTCACAGTGGTCTGTCGGGAATTCGATGGTGGGACGGCCGATGAGCCATCAGCAGGCTCGCGGCCAAAGCCGTGGAGGGTTACACCCAGCCCGTTCAGCAGTCCATCGTCGGTCACTGAGGGGGCCGTACGAACGAGCCCAAGAATTGAGTCAGCACGGAACGGCAGGCGCACACGGAGGAATTCCGTGGTCCGAAGTGAGAAGAGACCAACTGCCATGGAACAGGAATAAAGCGGCAGCGTCGACCTTCTTCGGCTGCGAACGCTGCCATCAGCTCCGAGAGCCTCACGGGGTTCGGATAAGCGACCGAGATCGTTCCCGGTGGCAGTGTCTCAGTGGTGGCGAGTGCAGCAATTGCCGTCGCGAGGTCGTCTTCGTGAACCGTGTAAAGGCGGCCTCCACCGGCAATCGTCGGAACGATTGGCCAGCTGGTGAGCTTCCTAAGGGCTCCGGCCATCCCACCGGGTCGGTTGCCGTACACGAGACCGGGCCGCACTGCGCATCCCCCTGAAGCGACAGTCATAGCCTCGATCTCGAGCTTTGCACGCCCATAGAGCTGACTCGTCCCGGAGAATGCGGACATGCTTGACAGGACGAGGATCCGGCGAATCCGCGCCTCGGCCGCGACCTCCAGCAGGCGGCGAGTTCCGCCGACATTCACCCGCCAGATGTCTTTCGGGCTCGTCAGCGACAGGTCGTACGCCGCGTGCACTAGGACGTCAGCTGAGTAGAGGAGGTCGCCAACTTCAGCGCTGACTTGTCCGGCGAGGTCGTATCCGCGTGCCAGTCGGTGGCTCTGACCCGGAGATCTGACGAGCTCGACGACCTGCCACCCATGGGACTCCAGGATCGCGCAAATGCGTGAGCCGAGGTACCCAGACGCACCCGTGACAACTGCGACTCGTGCCTGGGCGCTCATGGCGTGAGTTCGAGAGTCTCGGATGCGATCCGATGGGCGTTTGCCATGATCGTGAGCGTGAAGGTCATCGCCGGCACGCTCGGAAAGACTGACGCGTCGACCACAGTGAACGCGCTGCCAGGACCCAACGCGCCCGAATCGGTCACTCCCGAGGAGAGTCGACCTGTCGCTTGTATGAGGGAAGCTTCCTCCCCAGTGGTAGCTCTTGCCTCCACCAGCCAGCCGCAGCATCGGCAGGACGGGGTACAGGTCGAGGAGGCTGGCGGATCGCGCGAGTTTGGTCACGACCGTACGTAGCATCCGATTGCGGTCAGGGGGCGGCGCAGCCCGCCGAATGTGAAGGGCGGGAAGGCCCGCGCCGTTCGACGTGGGCCGGACGCGAACGAGCAGCCGAGGAGACCTCCACGACGGCAGGTACCCCAAGCGCCACCGTTAGTCGACGCAGCAGCTGCGCCTGGACGCGCTCCGCCGAGTGACCTCGGAGCCATGGAGGGAGGGCGTTCACGAACGCAGGGTTGAAGGTGTAGTAGTGAAGTTGGGAGATGTCGGCTGAGCTCCCGTCGAGGGCGACGACGGCATTGAACTGGTTCAGGGTCAGACCAGGCTCGCGTCGAGGGTCGGGAGTCGGTCGCAGGGACATCATCGGCAAGATGAACTGCTGTGATTTCGAGCATCGACAGATCGACGTCGTGAATCCCCAGTGAATTGGCCACGAGTCTTGCAGATCCCATCGCCCCACACGCGAGATAGATCCGATCGGCCTCGAATTGGTGCGTTCGTCCGGTCGCGATCTCCTTGGCGACTACAACCCCGTGAGCGTCCTCCTCGGCCACCTTCAGCGACCAATAGCCCGCTGTGATACGTCAGTCGGCCAGAGCGGCGAAGGTCGTCGAAGGTGTGAGCAGCCGAGTAGATCAGGCCGTATGGACACCCTGTCATGCAGAGGCCACACCGAGCACAATCGGCCGCCTTGAGAGCCAAGCGGGCCTTACCCATCGTGATTCCCCGGTGTGCGGAGAGAGCGGCCCCGAATCGCAATCGCGTCCAACACCCACCGACTTCTCGGCGACAGTTGAGGAAGTGGAGCAGGTAGAGCCATCAACGGGAAGCTGCCGGCAAGATCATCCTCTTCGCCGGCGAACGGGATCTGACCAGGATCGCCTCGTAGTGGGGCCTCATCGCTCCAGCGCTTACAGGCCAGCTCTCGAACGCCGACGCCGTGTATGGCATGAGCTGAGCGCCCCAAGCGGCGCTGAAACCTTCCATCACCGCAGACACGAATGAAGCGGTCGTGTTAGCCGACGCGGTGATCCCGCTGAGCTGTCCGACATTCCGGAACGGATAGTCCGAGCCGAATGTCCGCTTCTCCGGGAGGCCCGGCTTCTTCGAGTCGACCGGTTGCTGCGAGATGGCGGCCACCATCGAACCGTCCCACCCGTCCGGTTCGGACGATGCCAAGTCGTCGACAATTCGTTGATGCGTGTCGTCGAGCCCGACGCCCACGTCGAGGACAGTGATCTGAGGTCATCGCGCCGGCATAGGGCGAGGACCGTCCCTGCCGCAGCAGGTCCAGAACCGACGACTAGAGCTGTCGTCATCCCGTCAACCGCAATCACTCCTCATCGAACCTGGGAGGCGAGTCATGGCGCCGCAACGCCGTCGATGACTGGCTTGCCCTCTCCACGTGTCCGTTGAGTGGCGTGCGTCCTGGTCTCAACAAGCTCGCCGGTCGCCTCGTTGAACGTTCGCGTGGGCCAGGCCCCCAGCTCGCTCCGATCGACGGAGGTCCCCACGAGTTCAGGACCCGGGTCAACGCGTTCGAGCAGCTGGAACAGCCGGTTTCGCCGGTGCGAGCCGCTCAAGCCATGGATCGCCTACCGGTTCCGTAGACCGGCACCAAAGCGGTGGTCTCCGGGCCGGTTTCGTCGCTCCTCGTCCGGTGGCGGGACAGTCCGGTTATCGCAGGATGGCCTTGAGAATCGTCCAGCCCGCCGAGAAGGTCTGAAGTTTCGCCTCCCCGGCGACACGGGCTACCTCGAAGCTAGGGACTTCGACCACCCTCAATCCGTTGCGCGGCAGCGCGGATGTTCCCGACGATCTCCATTGCCCAGCCGTCGATCTCTACCGCGAGCGCGCCGCTCTTGTCCCGCCAGACCGCGTTGTAGCCGTAGGTGATGTCCGTGTATCGGGTGCCGAAAAGGACGTTGGTAAGCCGGACGGCGCCCGCGTTTCCGACCCTCCGCAGCCGAGGCATGTCGTCCGAACCGCCGCCAGGGAGAAACCGCGAGCCTTTGGCAAAGTCCGCGCCGTGCGTCAGTGCCTCCACAAATCGCGGAGATCTCATCGGGATTGGTCGATCCGTCGGCGTCAAGCATGACGACGATGTCACCAGTCGCGGCCTCAGCGAGGCCGGCTCGGAGTGCTGCTCCTTCCCCGGTACCGTCTGCATGACGATATTCGCGTCGGGGCGGTGGTAGCGGACAACGTCGACCGTGTCATCGGTCGAGAGGCCGTCGCACGATGATGGTCTCAGTGATCCAGGTGCCGGGAGACGGCACAGCACGCCAGGCAGACTGGCCAATTCGTTCAAGGTCGGAATAGACGACGGAAACCTGGACGTCGGCCATCGGGCGCGAACGGCAAGAGTTGCGAGCGCGGATCGGACCAGGATGAGGTTTCGAAGTGAGGACGTCGTCGAACGAGATGCCATGCGCGCTCTGGAGTGGGACCAATGCGCCCGCCCCGGCGTCGGCCGACTGATGAGGACGCAGTCGCACGACTCCTCCTGCGCACACGCGCGCGCCCCAGGGGTTCATGGCGAGTCTTTCAGCTTCCCCACCTTCTTCACTGGACCGTACAACGGTACTCCTAATCGCACCCCTCAGCCATTCATACTCGAGTCAAAGGAGACCAACATCGGTCCTGGGAACCTAGGCCTCATGGCCCTGACAGGCTGGCGCAGGTCACTGCATCTGGCGGCTGGGGAGCGAGGGCGGCAGGTGGTCCGTCGTCGATATACTCGGGCCATGGCGACGACCGCGCTGATCACCGGGATCACCGGCCAGGACGGCTCCTACCTCGCCGAGCTGCTGCTCGAGAAGGGCTACCGGGTGGTCGGCATGACGCGCCGCTCGAGCACCGCGCTCCAACGAGCGGATCGAGCACCTGCGCGGGCCGACTGGAGCTGATCCAGGGCGATCTCTGGATCAGGCTTCGCTTATCACTGCGCATCAGGCGTCCGGCCCGCCGAGGTCTACAACCTCGCAGCGCAGAGCTTCGTGCCGACGTCCTGGAATCAGCCGGTCCTCACCGGCGAATTCACCGGCGCTGGGCGTGACCCGAATCCTCGAGGCGATCCGCCAGGTGGACCCGCACGATCCGCTTCTACCAGGCCTCCTCGAGCGAGATGTTCGGCAAGGTCCGCGAGGTCCCGCAGACCGAGACGACGCCCTTCCACCCACGCAGCCCGTACGGTGTCGCCAAGGCATACGGCCACTTCCTGACGGTCAACTACCGCGAGAGCTACGGCATCTACGCGGTCTCGGGCATCCTCTTCAACCACGAGTCTCCGCGCCGCGGGCTGGAGTTCGTGACCCGCAAGATCACCGACGGCGCGGCTCGCATCAAGCTGGGCTCGCGGACGAAGCTGCGATGGGCAACCTCGAAGCCCAGCGCGACTGGGGCTTTGCTGGTGACTACGTCCGCGCGATGTGGCCGATGCTCCAGCAGGACGAACCAGAGGACTTCGTCGTCGCAACGGGCGATAGCGCACTCGGTGCGCGAGGTTCTGCGAGGTGGCGTTCGGTCGCGTCGGGCTCGACTACCAGCGATACGTCGTCGATCGACCCCGAGCTCTACCGGCCGGCCGAGGTGGACCGTCCTCGAGGGCGATGCGTCGAAGGCCCGATCGATCCTCGGTTGGGCGCCGGAGGTCGATTCCGAGCTCTCATCGAGATGATGGTCGATGCCGATCTCGCTCGGCTGAAGGTGCGCTCGGACGGAGGCTCGCCAGTGGAGGTCCCTTCGCCCGTCGCCCGCTGAGGGGATCGCGGATGAGGGTCTTCGTCACCGGCGCCACGGGTTTCGTTGGACGTTGGCTTCAGCGTGAGCTCGTCGACGCCGGGCATACAGGTCGTTCCCGCGCCGGGACGGCATGAACTCGACACCGCCGATCGCGCGGGCATGTCCCGATGGTTCAGCGGCGGGCCAGATGCGGTGGTTCACCTTGCCGGCATGTCGTTCCCGCCCGATGCGCTGAGCGATCCCGCCGAGGCGTTCCGGGTCAACGTGGCCGGCACGATCGCAGTCTTCGAGGCACTCCGAGAGACTGGGCATGCGCCCGCCCGTTCTTGTCGCAGGATCATCAGAAGTCTATGGAATCCCGCGGCCGCAGGACCTTCCCTTGCGCGAGTCGACGCCGCTGAACCCGCGGCTGCCCTACGCCATCTCCAAGGCTGGCCAAGAGGGTGTCGCCGTGGAGGCTGGGGCCCGCTGGGGCTTCCCGATCGTGGTGACGCGCTCTTTCAATCACACGGGTCCGGGGCAGCGATCGGTCTTCGTGGCTCCGGCGATGGCGCGGCGCGTGCTCGAGGTAAAGCGTGGCGGCTCCACGCTAATTCCTGCCGGGAACGTCGATGTCTATCGAGACATCGGCGATGTGCGAGACGTGGTGCGTGCTTACCGCCTCCTATTGGAGGCGCTGGCGATCGGCCGCCTTGGAACGAACCCGGTCGTCGTCAATGTGTCCACAGGACGAGCCGAGACGATCCGGTCGGTAATCGAGCAGCTTTGTGCGCTGGCCGGGATCGAGGCCGCGATCCAGACCGACCCGGCCCTAGTCCGGGCAGAAGATCCCCTGGAGATTCGCGGCGATGCCTCGCTCCTTACCGAGACTCACAGGATGGCGCCCAGAGATCTCGCTTCAGCGGACGCTCACCGACTTGCTTTCGGAGGCGGAGGCCGATCCCCACCTGGCTTAGGCGACGGGTGACCCGTCCGCTGACGACCGAAGACGCACCGACTGAGAATTGCCCTCCGTCGGCGCCCCAACCAGCCTCGGCCGAGATGGGAGCGATGGCGTCCTTCAGTGGCCAATCCGCTTGATCGGCCGGGGACTCACCTGCGGTTCGCCGCACCTACGACCGAAGACAGCCCTGGACCCACGAAGGACAACGCGGGCGGGCCGCGTGCAGGCTCGCCGGTAAAAAGCGGTCAAGCGCGCCGTAGCCCACCGCGAAGAAGAGGGCGGTCCCCACGACAGCCAAGACGACCGCCAGGAGCAGGAACAGTGCCCGCCGCCGGAGTTTGGCGCGCTCGTCGGATCGGAGCGGGGCGTTGAGGGTCCCGATCCGGACGTAGGTCTGGGCGATCCCGACGTCTTCAGCTGCCGCAAAGGGTCCCGAGCTGGGAGCCGGGCCCGGGTGTCCGCGACGGGAGAGCCTGTTGCGAACGCCGAGCGCGGCCCCAGCTCCTCCTTCGCCCTCGCCGTCGCAGGCAGCGAGGTGGAGAGGTCGAGGGTCGTGTCGACGGACGAACCGGCCGAGGCCGTCCGGCCGACCGGTGCCATCGGCGGCAGGATTGACGTGAGGACCGCCACGGTGGTCTCGTCCTTCCACGCCAGCGGCGGTGGGCTCGCGGGCGAGATCGTCCGGAGGTTCGTCGGCATGATCTCGAGCACAACCCTCGCCATGGGTGTGGGATCGCCTCCATGGGCCGCGGAGAGCGTGGCGGCGGCGGTCACATCGCGAGCAGGGAAGACGCCGACGACGGGCCGCGGGGCCTCGTTGGCCTTGGGGTGCGCCGGCGGCTGGGACACTTGCGAGCGACGGACGCCCCAGGCGACGGACGCCGGCGCCGGCTCGGCGGGCGACATGGACTCGAAATTCATGGTCGCGGGCCCGGCCATAGACCTCGGGTTGCGGCTCGTAGCGGCTGCACGCCGCGAACCTGCTCGATAGACACAAGTCACCCTGGTGCCCAACGAAATGGCCACCGAACGGGAGTCGACGTAGCAGCGATGCGCCAGGGCGGGGAAGCTGAACCGTGTCTTCGGGTCGGCGGACAGTCCGATGTGCGGACACACCACGGATGCCGCGTCGTGCATTTCGAGCTGGCTCATCGGGTCGATACTACGCGGTCGCGGAAGGCCCGCCACGTTGGGTGCGCGGGTCCAGCTACTGCGACTCGCGCTCGACAGTGGTCCACACGGCGCAATGATCGCCGACCGCAGGGCAGCGGATCGACTCGGCGACGGGCACAAGACCGGGCCCAGTCATGACGACGTCGATCCGGATGAGACCAATCCCGATGGCCTCAAGACGACTCGGCCGATATGTCCACCCAGGTCCAATGCCGACCTCGGCGTGGGCGTCGCGCAGGCCGGCCGTGAATCGGGCGAACTCCGGCTCCGTGGACGCCGTGTTGATGTCACCGAGAAGCAGGACCGGCTCATCGCCCGCGATCGCGCGGGTGATGGTCGCGCGAATCCGGGACAGGGCGGCGTCGCGAGTGGTCGGGTCGAACCCGATTGGCAGTCCCAGCGGTCCGCGGGGGATGGTGGCGGGCAGAGGGTGGACGGCGAGGAGTCGGATCCGTCCGAGCGGCCCGTCGACGACAGCCTCGAGCCGGGACGGTCCATGCTCGAACGCGACGTCCGAGAGCGGGTTGACGCTGAGCAGGCCGAGCCCGAGTACATCGTCGCTCCCAAATGAGCGCCTGGCTCGGATAGCGTGCTTGGAGCTCGGGGTCCGCCGCGATCGCCGCTGCAACTTCGGTCGTGAGCTCCTCCAGTGCGACGACGCGAGCTGGGTGCACGCGAAGAAAGGCTACGGTGTCGGCTGGCGGCCGCGAGCCCACCTCAAGATTCCAGGTCATGACGTCGACCGTCGGACCGGTTACCTGCGCCGGTGTGGACCACCACTCCGCCCCGAACCGGGCGACCGCGGCGATCGCGAGGACCATCAGGGCCAGGCGGAGTGACTTCGTTCCAGGCAGTAACGCGAACGGCAACAAGACCAATGCAGCGAGCGACAAGTGGGCAGACAGGATCTCGGCCAACCCGATCGGCCCGGAGCCGGGCAACGGGATGAGACCCCCGAGATCGAGAGCAGCAACGGCCAACACGTACCCGGCCATCGCAGCCGTGAACACGGGCACGAGAGTCCGGGGCGACCGCTTCTGCTGGGATGTCCCTGTTGCGAGGACCGGTAGGTCAACGCTCATCGCTACGCCGACGATCGCTCAAGCCGGAGCGTTACGGGCCTCCGGGGTTCACCCGTTATCGGGACCGGTCGTAGCGGGCGATCTCGCGGATGAGGCGGTCGATCTCGTCGAGGAACGGCTCGGTCGCCTCGGGTGGCAGGCTGTCGCGGACCGAGTCCTTCGGCCCGTAGGCGGAGCGCGCCCGGACGGCAGCCCGGCGGACGTCGGCAAGGTCGCCGTCGCGCAGCAGGTCGGGCAGCGGCCCGAGCTCGCGCGTCCAGCGGCTCGACGCCGCGCTCGTCGGCGGACGGCGAGGAGCCGATCCCGCCCGCGCGGCGGCCAGAGCGCCCGCTCGTCGATGGCCGGCAGCTCGTGACGTGGTCGGCTCGGGACCGTGCGGTCGCCATCGTCAGCGTCGGGCGGCGGCGCGCTTCCGGCTCGGGGCGATCGGCAGCGGGATGGCCTCCCGAGCTCCGTTGCCATCCTGCCGGCTTCCCCGCCCCGCCTCGTCGGCGAACGTGACGTCACTGAGCGGGACGAGCGGCTCGCCGCGGAGCACCCGGGCGAGGTATTCGCCGGTCGCCGAGCCGCGGACCCGGGCGACCGCCTCCGGCGTCCCCTCGGCGACGATCCGGCCGCCCCGGAACGCCGCCGGCGGGCCCGAGGTCGACGATCCAGTCGGCGGTCTTGATGACGTCGAGGTTGTGCTCGATCACGAGCACGGTGTTGCCCTGGTCGACGAGCCGGTGGAGGACCTGGAGGAGCTTCTCGACGTCGGCGAAGTGGAGCCCGGTCGTCGGCTCGTCGAGGAGGTAGAGCGTCCGGCCGGTCGCCCGCCGGCTGAGCTCGGTCGCGAGCTTCACCCGCTGGGCCTCGCCGCCCGACAGGGTCGTCGCCGGCTGGCCGAGATGGACGTAGCCGAGCCCGACCTCGGACAGCACGCGCAGCTTCGAGGCCACGTTGGGGACCGCGGCGAAGACCTCGTTCGCCTCCTCGATCGTCATCTCGAGGACGTCGGCGATCGAGCGGCCCTTGTAGTGGATCTCGAGCGCCTCGCGGTTGTAGCGCTTGCCCTTGCACACCTCGCACGGGACGTAGACGTCGGCGAGGAACTGCATCTCGATCTTGAGGATCCCGTCGCCCTTGCAGTTCTCGCACCGGCCGCCCTTGACGTTGAAGCTGAACCGGCCGGGCTTGTAGCCGCGGACCCGGGCCTCCGGGACGCCCGGCGAACAGCTCGCGGATCGGCCCGAACAGGCCGGTGTAGGTGGCCGGGTTCGAGCGCGGCGTCCGGCCGATCGGGCTCTGGTCGATCTCGATGATCTTGTCGATCGATGTCGACGCCGTCGATGCCGTCGTGCGGTCCCGGCTCGTCGCGCGCGCCGTTGAGCCGGCGGGCGAGCTCGCGGTAGAGGATCTCGGTCACGAGCGTGCTCTTGCCCGAGCCCGGACACGCCGGTCACCGCGATGAACCGGCCGAGCGGGAAGCGGCACGTCGATGTCCTTGAGGTTGTGGGCGCGGGCGCCGCGGACGACGAGCGCCTGGCCGTTGCCCTTCCGGCGCTTCGCCGGGATCGGGACCATCCGCTCGCCGCGGAGGAAGGCGCCGGTGATCGAGCGCGGCTCGGCGAGGAGCGGTCTCGAGCGGGCCGTTGGCGATGACCTCGCCGCCGTGCTCGCCGGCCCCGGGCCCGATGTCGATGACCCAGTCGGCCGTCCGGATCGTCTCCTCGTCGTGCTCGACGACGAGGACCGTGTTGCCGAGGTCGCGCAGCCGGGTCAAGGTCGCGATGAGCTTGGCGTTGTCCTTCTGGTGGAGCCCGATCGACGGCTCGTCGAGGATGTACAGGCAGCCCATCAGGCCGGCTCCGATCTGGGTCGCCAGGCGGATCCGCTGGGCCTCGCCGCCGGACAGCGTCTGGCTCGTCCGGTCGATCGTCAGGTAGTCGAGCCCGACGTCGACGAGGAAGCCGAGGCGGGAGGCGATCTCCTTGACGACCTGTCGGGCGATCGCCCGCTTCGCGCTCGGTCAGCCGGCCGGAGAGCGTCTCGATCCAGCTCAGCGCGTCGGTGATCGACAGCGTCGAGACGTCCCAGATGCTCCGGCCGTCGATCGTGACCGCGAGGACCTCCGGTCTCAGCCGCTTGCCGCCGCAGGTCGGGCAGGGCCGGCTGACCATGAACCGTTCGAGCTCGGTCTTGACGTACTCCGAGTCGGTCTCGCGGTAGCGGCGGGCGAGGTTCAGGATGATCCCCTCGAAGCTCGCCGTGTACGTGTTCTCGCCACGCTCGTGGCGATAGCCGATGACGACCTGCTCACCCTTGGGCGCGTTGAGCAGGTAGTCGAGCGCCTCGGGCGGGAGCTGATTGACCGGCACGTCTGGATCCCAGCCGTGGGCTTGCGGTCACGGCCTCGACGACCTTGCTGAACCAGGAATCAGCCATGGGCATCCGCGCCCACGGTCGGAGCAGGGCGCCCTTCGAGACCGACATCGTCCGGTCCGGGACGACGAGCTCCGGGTCGATCTCGAGTCGGGTGCCCAGCCCGGTGCAGTCGGGGCAGGCCCCGTGCGGTGAGTTGAACGAGAAGTTGCGCGGCTCGAGCTCGTCGATCGTGAACCCGTCGTACGGGCAGGAATAACGCTCGGAGTAGCGTCGCTCCTCGAATGCCGGCGGCTCGTCGTCGCGGGGCGCCGGCGCAATGACGACGATCCCCTCGCCGAGCCGGAGCGCGGTCTCGATCGAGTCGGCGAGCCGGGCGGCATCGGGATCGCGGAAGTGGCGCACCGGTCTCCGGATCGAGCGGGCGACCGGCTGGATCGTGCGCCGCGCCATCCGGCGTCCTCCGCCCGATGGACGACGTACCGATCGACGACGACCTCGATCGTGTGGCGCTTGTACTTGTCGAGGGTCGGCGCCTCGGACAGGTCGTACTGCTCGCCGTCGACGCGGACCCGGACGAAGCCCTGCTTCCGGGCGGCCTCGAAGACCCGGTCTCCCTCGGTCTTGCGGTCCTTGATCAACGGCCCGAGCACGAGCAGCCGGGTTCCCTCCGGGCAGGGCCAGGACCTGGTCGACGATCTGCTGGACGGTCTGGCGCTGGATCTCGTGGCCGTTCGGGCAGTGCGGGTGGCCGATCCGGGCGAACAGCAGGCGGAGATGGTCGTAGATCTCGGTGACGGTGCCGACGGTCGACCGGGGGTTGCGGCTGGCGCCCTTCTGGTCGATCGAGATGGCCGGGCTCAGCCCGTCGATCTGGTCGACGTCCGGCTTCTCCATCTGGCCGAGGAACTGGCGCGCGTAGGCGCTCAGGCTCTCGACGTAGCGCCGCTGGCCCTCGGCGTAGATCGTGTCGAACGCCAGGCTGCTCTTGCCGCTCCCGGACAGCCCGGTGATCACGACCAGCCGGTCACGCGGGAACGCCACGGTGACGTTTCGGAGGTTGTGCTCGCGCGCGCCGCGCACGACGATCTGATCCTGGGGCATCTCGGGTCAAGTGTAGCCGAACCGAACGAAACAGAACAACTGTTCAGGACCAATCGCGGCTCCAGACGGCCGGGCGAGTGCTATCTTCCGACCATGCATGGGGCCGTGACCGGATGAGCGTCGAGGCGCTTGTCGGCGAAGTCCGCCGTCGTCGTGCATCCGACGAGGAGCTGCACCTGACGGCGATCGCCGTGCTCGCCGACAGCGAACTCGTCCGATTCGGGGACGACCAGATCGCCCTGGCACTCGCTGGGTGGGAGGCCATCCGGGCCGAGGGCGCGACTGAGACCTTTCCGACCGTGTCTCCGCCGACACTCAGGCTGATCCGCTCCCGGGTGGCCCTCACGGAGGCGATCTTCCGGATGCTCCCCGAGGACGACAAGGCCAACCTCGTCTGCATCGGGTTCCTGGGCATCGTCGGCACGAACCTCGCCCGGGAGCCATCGAGCTCGATGGCCGACTCCCCGGCCAAGCCATCCCGGTCGAGCTCCCGTGGTCGTCGAAAGGGAGCGGCGGACGAGCGGGTCGAAACGCCGGCCAAACCGCGTCGGACGCGCTCCGCGAACGGCTGAGCCTCCATCCTGGAGCTCGTGTCCCACGGAGGCCGGGCTTCGCGACGGCCCAATCTGTCCCGGAGCGAGGCCAATGGTGCGCCGTATCGATAGGGCCGTCGTCACGAGCCGACGCGATCGGCGCCAGGCCTGGAGGCTCTGCCCGCCGGCACGGCTGACCTCCGGCGATCGAGGCTGCGTGGACGTTCGCTGCGCCCTAGCGGCGCCGGCGAGGTGGCCGGCCCCCGGTCCGCTTCACGACGTTCGGGGTGACCGTCCGATCCCAGGTCGGCCGGTCCAGCCAGCGCGACTGCCAGCCGCCATCGTCGTCATGCTCGTCACGAATGCCCGGCAGCCAGTCGGAGGCGGTCGCGGCTGCCGTCTCCGCGGCGTCCTCGGCCAGGGCATCGGTCGGCTCTTCGCCGCCCGACGACAGGACGGTGACGGTCGTGACCTCGAGCGTCGGCGCGCTCGGCTCCGGCGCGCGCTGACCGGGTCGCCGGGTCGACGTCGCACGCGAGCCGGCGGCGCCCCGCGGCGAAGCACCGTCCCCGGCGCGACCCGCGCGCTCGGCGGCCCGGCCGACCTCGACCGAGGCGTCCTGCTCGAGGATCCGAAGCCGGATCTGCTGGATCTCGTCGCGGAGGACGGCCGCCCGCTCGAACTCGAGGTTCTTGGCGGCGGCCCGCATGTCGGCCTCCATCCGGCCGAGCAGGGCCTCGACCTGGGCGACGCTCTGGGCGCCGAGATCGCGCGGGCCGTAGCGCCCGGCGGCGGCCCCGGCGACGTAGACCTCGCTCGTCTCGGCGACCGCGCGAAGCCGCTCGTTGATGTCGTGGATCTCCTTGACGATCGTCGTCGGCTCGATCCCGTGCGCGGTGTTGTAGCCGACCTGGACCTCGCGCCGGCGGTTCGTCTCGTCGATCGCGGCCTGCATCGACTCGGTGACGTGGTCGGCGTACATGACGACGTCGCCGCCGATGTTGCGGGCGGCGCGGCCGATCATCTGGATGAGCGACCAGGCGCTCCGCAGGAACCCCTCCTTGTCGGCGTCGAGGATCGCCACGAGGGTCACCTCGGGCAGGTCGATCCCCTCGCGCAGGAGGTTGATCCCGACGAGCACGTCGTAGACCCCGAGCCGGAGGTCGCGCAGGATCTGGACCCGCTCGAGCGTGTCGACCTCGCTGTGGAGGTACTGGACCTTGACCCCGAGCTCGCGCAGGTAGTCGGCCAGGTCCTCGGCCATCTTCTTGGTCAGGGTCGTGACGATCGACCGCTCGCCGCGCTCGACCCGTCCGCGGATCTCCTCGAGCAGGTCGTCGATCTGGCCCTCGGTCGGGCGGACCGCGATCTGCGGGTCGACGACGCCGGTCGGCCGGATGAGCTGCTCGACGACCCGCTCGCTCTTCTCGAGCTCGTACGGCCCCGGCGTGGCGCTCAGGTAGACGGCCTGGCGGACCGTCGCCTCGAACTCCTCGAACGTCAGCGGGCGATTGTCGAGGGCCGACGGCAGGCGGAACCCGAAGTCGACCAGGATCTCCTTCCGGGTGCGGTCGTTCTTGTACATCCCGACGACCTGCGGGATCGACATGTGGCTCTCGTCGACGACCAGCAGCCAGTCCGGCGGGAAGTAGTCGAGCAGCGTCCAGGGCCGCGAACCGGGAGCGCGCCGGGCGAGGTGCCGGCTGTAGTTCTCGACACCCGAGCAGTAGCCGAGCTCGCGCATCATCTCGAGGTCGAACTGTGGTCCGCTGGCGGAGCCGGGCGGCCTCGAGGACCCGACCCTGCGCCTCCATCTCGCCGACCCGCAGCTCCATCTCGGCCTCGATGTCGACGAGCGCCTCCTTGAGCTTGTCGCCCGGCGTGACGAAGTGGGTGGCCGGGTAGACGTTGACGTCGTTCCGCTCGGCCAGCAGCTCGCCGGTCAGCGGGTCGACCTCGGTGATCCGCTCGACCTCGTCGCCGAAGAACTCGACGCGGACGATCCGATCGTCCGACGCGGGTCCGATCTCGAGGGTGTCGCCGCGGACCCGGAACCGGGCCCGCTGGAGTGCCTGGTCGTTGCGCTGGTACTGCAGATCGACCAGATGGCGAAGGACCGCGTCGCGCCGGTACTGGCCGCCGCGGCGCAGCCGGAGCACGGTTGCGCCGTAGTCGACCGGCGCACCGAGGCCGTAGATGCAGCTGACGCTGGCCGACGATGATCACGTCGCGCCGCTCGAACAGGGCATGGGTCGCCGCGTGGCGGAGCTTGTCGATCTCGTCGTTCCGGCTCGAGTCCTTCTCGATGTACGTGTCCGAACGGGGCAGGTACGCCTCCGGCTGGTAGTAGTCGAAGTAGCTCACGAAGTACTCGACCGCGTTGTCCGGGAAGAACTCCCGGAACTCGGCGTAGAGCTGGGCGGCCAGCGTCTTGTTGTGGGCCAGGACCAGGGTCGGCTTCTGATGGCGCTCGATGGCCTTGGCGATCGTGAACGTCTTGCCGGTGCCGGTCGCTCCGAGCAGCGTCTGGTGACGGAGTCCCCTGGCCAGTCCATCGGCCAGTCGGTCGATCGCCTGGGGCTGGTCGCCGGTCGGCTCGAAATCGGCCACCAGCTTGAAGTCGGGCATGGTCCGAGGATACACGAATCGACCTAAACCGAACGCCTGTTCGTTGACGCTCATCGCCCTTCGAGGCGGTGCGTCGGCACCACGCCCGTACGAACGCAAGGAGCGTTCGGGACTAATCAGCCTCTCGGGTTCCGGGTGGCGCGATGGCATGCTCCGGGCCGGGGCCGTTGTGGCGTGCGCGCGGACCGTTTGGCACGCCGGCCGGCCAGCGCGGAGAGGACTGGCGGGGAATGGGCGGAACGAGCCGCCGGACAGCAGTCGACCGATCCACCCAGGCCGGTCAGGGCCTGGTCGAATTCGCCCTCACGCTGCCGATCTTCGTCCTCGTGATGATGGGCGTCCTCGAGTTCGGCTTCCTCTACAACAACATCCTGACCGTCCAGTACGCAGCGCGCCAGGGTGTCAGCGCGGCGGCCCAGGCCGGCGGCGTCGACGGCGCCGATTGCTCGATTCTCAAGTCGGTCGAGCGAGCACTGACCACCCCGATCGACAAGTCGCGGGTGACGTCGGTCAAGATCTACAAGTCCGACGCCAACGGCGATCCGATCCCTGGTGCCATCAACGAGTACGTCCGGACCGGGACGCTCGACTGCCCGGGTGACGAATCCGAGCCGTACACCATCGTCGGCAGCGAGGGCTACCCGCAGGCGGATCGGCACGACTCGCTCGCCGAGGGCCTCGACGTCGTCGGCGTCCGGATCGGCTATCTCTACGCCGGGATCACGCCGATCGGCTCGGGCCGGACGTGGCCGGTGTCGGACGGCGCGTCGCTCCGGATGGAGCCGAAGCAGTGAGCGACCGACGTCGGTCCGGACGAGGCCAGGCGCTCGTCGAGTTCTGCCTCATCCTGCCGGTCTTCCTGCTGATCCTGATGGGGATGCTCGAGTTCGGGTCGGCGTTCGACCACCGGACCGCCATGGCCTACGCCGTCCGCGAAGGGGCCCGGGTCGGAGCGACGCTCGGCAACGGTGGGTCCTATCCGGACACGGTCGACCCGACGATCCTGGCCGCGGTCCAGCGCGGCCTGACCGACCCGATCCTGGTCGAGAACATCACCTCGATCGAGATCTTCAAGGCCGGCTCCGATGGCAAGCCGGTCGGTGGCGCGATCAACCGCTATGACCGGTTCGGCACCCTCATCGGGACCGCCGGCTGGCCGGCGACGAGCCGGGCCGTCGGCCTGTCGGGCGACTCGATCGGGGTCGGCGTCCGCTACGACTTCCACCCGACGACCCCGCTCGGGCAGCTCCTCGGGCTGTTCTTCGGCGGCAACCCGCCGTACACGACGATCCCCATGGTCGACGTGACGGTCATGCACCTGGAGCCGACCCCGTGACGACGCGCCGCCCGCCCGATCTGGTCGCCTCGGAGCCGACGACGCCAGCCACGGCCGGCGGCGATCGACGGGACGCCCGATCGGTTCGCAGGGCCGGCCAGGTGCTGGTCATGTTCGCCATGTCGGCCACGCTCCTGTTCGGCGTGCTGGCGATCGTCGTCGACGTCGGCAACATCTGGAACGCGTCGCTCCACGTCCAGCACGCGGCCGAGGCAGCCGCCCTGGCCGGCGTCCCGTACATGCCCGGGCGACTTCGCCACGGCATCGTCGAAGGCCGTCGCCGAGGCCACCAAGAACGGCTTCGGAGCGGCGACCGGTGCGACGATCACGCCGGCGGTCAACCTCGAGTCGAACCGGCGCCTCGACGTGACCGTCACCCAGACCTTCCAGACCTACTTCATGCGGATCGTCGGGATGAGCTCGGTCCGGATCAGCCGGGTGGCGACGGCCGAGTACACGCTGCCGGTGCCGATGGGCAGCCCGCTCAGCACCTACGGCGACAACTCGGGCTTCTTCTGGGCCGCCGGCGAGGCCCAGGGCACGAACCGCTCGGCCGGCGACGCGTACGGGACGTACTACAACCCGAACCCGACCCAGAACAACCAGTACGACAGGAACGGCTACCAGTACGCCATCGACGTCCCGGCCGGAGCGGGCTCGACGAGCATCGACCTCTACGATCCGACGTTCTGCGCAGTCGACGACCAGAAGGGCACCGGCGACCACTGGATCAACTGGGACCTGACCGGCTGGCCCGCGGTGTCGACCTACTACACGCTCTGGTCCGATCCGGCCTCGACCCCGCTCGACTACTCGGATGACGTCGTCGTGGCCTCGACCGGCACCCTGTTCGAGAACAAGCGCCAGGTCGACAAGAGCGCGGCGCTGCGCGAGAACTCGGCGAGCTGGCCCGGCCACGCCTTCTGGAGCCTGCCCGACTGCACGACCGACGCCTACCACAACCGGTGGTGGACGATGACGACCGTCACGACCCCGGGCACCTATCGCCTCCAGGTGACGACGACGAACCAGGCCAATCTCAACGATCAGAAGGGCACCAGCGCCGAGAACATGTGGGCGCTCCGGGCGGTCAGCAGCGACCCGACCTACAAGGCCTACGTCTACGGCCTGGGCAAGATGATCATCTACGCCAACGTGGCGAACGGGACGACCCTGTTCTACCTCGGCCGGATCGAGGCGGTCCACGCCGGCAAGACGATGGTCATCCAGCTGTTCGACCCGGGCGACGCGTCGGGCAACTCGAGCATCGAGGTGCTCAAGCCGACGACGACGCGGCTACACCCCGGCCACGTTCAGCTACACCGCCGACTCGAACGCGTCGGGGTCGCGCAGCGGGACGAACGTGACCTCGCTGCGGACGACGATCAGCGGCTCCGGCCAGTACAACAACTCGTGGGTCACGCTTGACGATCCCGCTGCCCAAGACGTACACCGCGCCGCTGCCCCCCGGCGAGCCGGCCGGCACGCTCGGCGGCTGGTGGAAGATCCGCTACACGTTCGACAGCACGACCACCGACACGACCACCTGGCAGGCCTCGATCCGGGGCAACCCGGTCCACCTGGTCCTCCCCTGAACCGACGATCCGCCGCCCGGCCGAACGTGCGACCCGGCTTGGTACTTCCGACGAGTAGGGCCGAGCGTCGATCGGGCGACGATCTGGCGGTCGAGCCACGTGCCCGCCCGGACGCCGAGCGTCCGGACCGCGCGAGGGCGCTGGGCCGACCGACCGTCGCCTTCCCCGAGGAGTCCTGACCCGATGGAGATGGAGTTCGACGACAATCGCGGACGCGGGCGATTCGTCATCGTCATGGGCCTGATCCTGGCCGTCGTCGCCGGTGGCGCGGCGTTCTTCCTGATCAGCCAGGCCCAGCAGCAGGCGGCCCAGCCGGGAGCCAACGGTCACGATCGTCGTCGCGGCCCGGCAGATCCCGGCCCGAAAGCCGATCGAGGCCGCCGACGTGGCGATCCGCGAGGTCCCGGTCGACCCGACGAACTGCCCAGGGCGTGTTCTCCGACCCGACCAAGGTCATCGGGCTCATCCCCGGCGTGACGATCCTCGAGGGCCAGCCGGTCTACGCCAACTTCCTCGCCTCGCAGGTCGCAGGGTGGCCAGTTCTCGATCCTCGGGCCCGGCGAGACGATCGGCGCCCGACAGCGAGACCTGGCGGGCGGTCTCGCTGACCGTTCCCGACGACCGCGCCGTCGGCGGCCTCGTCCGGCCCGGCGACACCGTCGACGTCTTCGTCACCACGACGGTCTCGGTCCCGGAGGACATCGCCGCCACCGGCCGGTACTACACGGACAAGTCGACCAAGATCACCTACCAGGACCTCGTCGTGCTGGCCAAGGCGAGCACGTTCTACGTGATGAAGGTCCCGGCGGCGATCGCCGAGGAGGTCAGCCACCTCCAGGCCAGCGGCGCAGCCGCGTTCAGCCTCGCCCTGCGTCCGCCGGCCGACGACCGGGCCGGTCGACGCCTCGCGGCTCGGCGAGACGACGAACCTGATCATCGAGCGCTACGGCCTGCCGGTCCCGCAGCCCTACCCGCCGGGCACGGGCGTCGCTCGACCCAGCCCGACGCCGAGCCCGTCGCCCGAGCCCCGCCCCGACCGCCTCGCCCGGCCGCTCCCTGAGCCCGGCCGATCGGGTCGCTGCGCCGGCCTGCGGCCAGCGCCTCGTCGAGCGCCGCGTCGACCACGATCCGAGCGTCGCCGTCGCGGCCGCCGCTCGTGTCGAGCGTGCGGCGTCGCGACCGGCGCGGACGCGCTCGACGAGCCCGGCCTGGCTGGCGATCCGCCGTTCCGCCTCGGCCGGATCCAGCCCGCGGCCGGCCAGCCTGGCCCGTTGGACCGCCGGGTCGCAGACGACCAGCCAGACCTCGTCGAGCAGCGTCGGCGTAGCCGCCTTCGACGAGCCGGATCGCCTCGAGCACGACGGCCGGGGCGTCCGTCGCGGGCCGCGGCGTCGAGCGCCGCGAGGAGGCGCGGCCGGATCGCCGGGTGGGTGATCGCCTCGAGTGCCCGGAGCTCCTCCGGGTCGTCGAAGACGCGCCGCCCGAGGGCCGCCCGGTCGAGCGAGCCGTCCGGGCCGATCAGCTCCGGGCCGAACCGTCCGGCGATCGCGGCGAGCGCCGGCTCGCCCGGCGCGGTCACCTCGCGGGCGACGCGGTCGGCGTCGATGACGATCGCCCCCAGCTCGCGCGAGCCGGGCGGCGACCGTCGACTTGCCGCAGCCGATCGGCCCGGTCAGCCCGATCCGGACGGGGCCCGAGCGCGGTCGGTCGCGCGGTCACGGCGCCCGCTCCTCGAGCTCGAGCCACGACTCCTCGGCCGCCTCGAGGGCGAGGTGACGTCGGCCAGCTCGCTCGTGATCCGGCGCAGCTCGACGAAGTTGGCGGCGACCGCCGGGTCGCCCATCGCCAGCTCGAGGTGGCTCTTGCGCAGGCCGAGCCGGGTGAGCTCGGCGTCGAGCGCGGCCCGCTGGCGGCGGTAGGCGTCCTTCGACAGCCTCGGCGCCGTCGGCGGTCCGGGCCGTCCGGGCGGCTCCGACCGTGGCCGGCGCCTGGCCGAGCCGGGCTCCGTGACCGGCGGTCTCGGCCGTTGCGTCGATCGGCGCCGGTTCGCCGAGGACCCCGGCCACGACCGTGCCCGCGACCGGGCGGCCCCCGGTCCGGAGCCGCCGGGCCTCGGCCTCGATCGCCCCGGCGACCGTCCAGCCGTCGGCGACCGCCGCGCGCCAGGCGCGGTAGCCGCCGTCGAACGCCGCCGCGGCCCGCCGTCGACGACCCACAGCCGCTCGCAGACCGTCTCGAGCAGCCGCCGGTCGTGGCTGACCACGAGGAGCGTCGCCGGCGGTCTCGCGCAGGAACGCCTCGATCGCCTCGCGGGCCGGGATGTCGAGGTGGTTCGTCGGCTCGTCGAGCAGCAGCAGGTTCGCCGGCAGGATCCCGAGCAGGGCGAGCTCGAGCCGCGACCGCTCGCCGCCGGACAGCGTGCGGACCTCCTTGAAGGCGTCGTCGCCCCGGAACAGGAACCGGGCGAGGTAGCCGCGCGCCTCGCCGGGCGTGACCGGGATCGCCTCGAGGAGCGCGTCGAGGACGGTCGTCCCGGGGATCGCCGCGCCGCGCAGCTGGGCGAGGTAGCCGATCGACACGCCGCCGCCGATCGTCAGCGTGCCGTCGAGCGGCGGGAGCTCGCCGGCGATCGTCCGGAGCAGGGTCGTCTTGCCGGCCCCGTTCGGCCCGACGATGCCGATCCGCTCGCCGCGCTGGGCGGCCAGGAACGGGACCCGGGCGACGACCAGCGGCTCGAGCGGCGGCTGCTCGCTCGAGTCGTCCGACTCGCGCCGGAGCCGGGGCAGGTAGCCGACGACGAGGTCCTCCGCCCGGACGACGATCTCGCCCGAGCGGGCCGGCCCGGCGCCGGTCAGCGCCGGCGTCGCCGAGCTTGAGCCCGCGCGGTCGGCTTGGGCGCCTCGATCCGCTCGGCCTGGAGCCGCTCGAGGCGAGCCTCGTGCTCGTGCATCTTGGCTGAACTTGCGATGGCTCCGGTAGCGCTGGACGAGCTCCCTCTCGCGGGCGATCGCGTCGGCCTGGGTCGTCGACGTCCTTGCCCAGCCGCAGCGTCGCGCTCGTCGCGCTGGCGGCGGTACTGGCTGTAGTCGCCCCGGAACACCGTCAGCCGCCGGTCGCGCAGCTCCCAGATCCGGCGTGACGGTCGCGTCGAGGAACGCCCGGTCGTGGCTGGCGACGATGAGCGAGCCGTGCCCGTCGCCGGAGGTGCTCCTCGAGCCACTCGAGGGCGTCGAGGTCGAGATGGTTCGTCGGCTCGTCGAGCATGAGCAGCTCGGGGTCGGCGACGACGAGGCGGGCCAGCGCCGCCCGCGTCTGCTCGCCGCCGGACAGCGCGCGCGGGCGGCCTGGCCCACTCGGCCCGGCCGAAGCCCGAGCCCGGACAGCGTCGCGTCGACCCGCTGGTCGAGGGTGTAGCCGCCGAGCACCTCGTAGCGGTGCTGGAGGTCGGCGTAGGCGGGCTCGGTCACCCGGTGGGCGCGCTCGAGCTCGGCCAGCTCGGCCGCCATCGCATCGAGATGGGCCGCGCCGGTCCGGACCGCCGTCCGGAGGTCCGGCGCGGCCATGAACGCCGCGTCGAAGTGCGACTCCTGGGCGAGCAGGCCGAGGCTCAGGCCGCGCTTCCGGATGGACCGTGCCCCGGTCGGGCTCGTCGAGACCCGCCGCCAGCCGGAGCAGGGTCGTCTTGCCGGCACCGTTCGGGCCGACCAGCCCGATCCGGTCGCCGACCGCGACCGCGGCGCTGACGTCGTCGAGGATCACGAACGTGCCGATCTCGCGGGTCACCCGCTCGAACCGGAGCAGGCTCACGGATCGCTGCCGCGTCGACCTGCTCGCCGTCGCCATCGCCGCCCGGGCGGCCGCCCGGCGTCGCGCGGCCGCCCGCTTCGTTCGATCCGTCCGCGCCTTCTGGGCCGCCCGTTCGGCCTCGGCCGGCGTCAGCCCGAGGGCGCCGTCCCCGGCGAGCTCGGTCCAGCGCCGCCCGCGCCGACCGGCCCGTCCCGCCGACCCGCCGGTCATCGTCGCCAGGACTCGCTCGCGCGCCTGCCCGGTCGGCCGCCGGCAGCCGCTGGCACCACGAGCAGAAGTGGGTCGCCCGGGCACCGAGGACGATCCGCCGGATCGGTCGCCCGCAGCGGGGGCACGGCTCGCCGGCCCGCTGGTAGACGTTCAGCCGCTCCTGCATCGCGCCGTCGCCGTCGGGCGCGGTGTAGTCGTCGATCGACGAGCCGCGTCGCTCGACCGCCTCGGCCAGGATCGACCGGATCGCCAGGTAGAGCCGTCGCTCGTCGGCCGGCCGCAGGCTCCGCGCCGAGCGGAGCGGGTGGAGGCGAGCCGCCAGAGCGCCTCGTCGGCGTAGATGTTGCCGATCCCGGCGAGGAACCCCTGGTCGAGGAGGAGCGGCTTGAGCCGCGCCTTCCGCCCGCGAAGCCGCGACCGGAAGGCGCGCAGGGTGAACGCCGGGTCGAGCGGCTCCGGTCCGTGGCCGGCGAAGACCGCGACGCCGCCCGGCTCGGTCACGAGCTCGCCGGTTGCCGGATCGCGCGGGTAGAGCCCGACCCTGCCGAACTTGCGGATGTCGCGGAAGCGGAGCTCGCGGCCGTCGGCCAGCTCGAGGACGAGGCGGACGTACGGGTCGATGGGCGCCGCGGCCGGGACGACGAACAGCTGGCCGGTCATCTTGAGGTGGATCGTCAGCGCCGCCTCCCCGGACAGCTCGATCACGACGAGCTTTGCCCGCCGCCCGACCGCTTCGACCCGGCGACCGGCGACCTCGGCCGCGAAGGCCTCGGGCGAGTGGGTCCGGAGCGTCCGGGCCCAGGAGGAGCGCGCGCCGACGATCGTCGCTCCGACGAGCCGCGGCCGCAGATCCCGGGCGACGGTCTCGACCTCGGGCAGCTCAGGCACCGGCGCTGCTGCTCGGGTGGCCCAGCGCGAAGTTGCTCGACTTCAGCGACCCGTGGGGTCCGTCGATCCGCCAGACCAGCCGGATCATCGCGGGGAGCGGTCCGACCGACTCGCCGACCAACGCAGATCGCTCGACCTGGACGCTCGCGATCGCCCCGGGACGGATGTCACCGGCCCGCGCCAGCGGCTCACCAAGGGGCGCGCCGAAGCCGTGGACCATCACGGCGTACGCGGTCTTCATCCCGTCGTTGGCGATCTCGAGGCTGACCGTTGGCCCGTCCACCGCCGAGACCGACAGGATGACGGTCCGCAGGTCCTCGGTGGCCAACCGGGCCGCGCTGTACGAGATCAGCCACAGCAGCAGGAGCCCAACCGCGAGGAGGATGATCGCGCCGATCGGATCGGTGACCTCGATGTTCATCCCGCCTGGACCTCGATCGGCTCGTCGGCCTCGGCCGCGACCGCGTCCGCCCGGGTCAGCGGCGTCATCGACTCCCAGTCGTCGCCGACCTTGACGTCGACGGTCAGCGGGACGTCGAGGGCGAGCGCCGACTCCATCGTCGAGCGAAGCACGGGCACGAGCCGGTCGACCTCGTCGCGCGGGACCTCGAGCAGGAGCTCGTCGTGGACCTGGAGCAGCGGGCGCGCCCGGAAGCCGCCGTCGGCCAGCCGCTCGGCCAGCCGGATCATGGCGATCTTGATGATGTCGGCCGCCGTGCCCTGGATCGGCATGTTGATCGCCATCCGCTCGCCGGCGGCCCGCAGGCTCGGGTTGCGGGCCTGGAGCTCGGGGATCTGGCGCTTCCGCCCGAGGAGCGTCGCCACGTAGCCCTGGGTCCGGGCGGTTTCCTTGATGTGGAGCATGTAGTAGCTGATCCCGGAGTACGTCGCGAAGTAGGTGTTGATGAAGTCCTGGGCCTCCTTGCGCGGGATCCCGGCCCGGCTCGACAGCCCGAAGTCGCTCATCCCGTAGGCGATCCCGAAGTTGACCATCTTGGCCATCGAGCGCTCGTCGGCGGTGACCTCCTCGGGCGCCTTGTGGAGGACACGGGCGGCGGTCTCGCGGTGGATGTCGACGCCGCGGGCGAACGCGTCGCGGAGGTGCTCGTCGCCCGAGACGTGGGCGAGGATCCGGAGCTCGATCTGCGAGTAGTCGGCGGCGACCAGGGTGACGTCCGGGGCGCCCGCCACGAAGGCCCGCCGGATCCGCCGGCCGAGCGGCGTCCGGATCGGGATGTTCTGGAGGTTCGGGTCGGACGACGACAGGCGGCCCGGTCGCGGCGACGGCCTGGTGGAACGTCGTGTGGAGCCGCCCGTCCGATGCGATGAGGCTCGGCAGCGCCTCGACGTACGTCGAGCGGAGCTTGGTGTACGTCCGCCACTCGAGGAGGCCGTCGACCATCGGGTGGGCCGCCCGGAGCTCCTCGAGGACCGACGCATCGGTCGAGTAGCCGGTCTTCGTCCGCTTGCCCTTCGGCAGGTCGAGCTCGAAGAACAGGACCTGCTCGAGCTGCTTCGGGCTGCCGAGGTTGAACTCGTGGCCGACGCTCGCGTAGATCTCGCGCTCGAGCCGGTCGATCTCGGCCCGGAACTCGACGTCGAGCGCGGCCAGCGCCTCGCGATCGAGGGCGACGCCGACGGCCTCCATCCGGGCCAGGACCGGGATCAGCGGCAGCTCGATCTCGCGGAACAGGCGGTCGAGCCCCTCGCGCTCGAGGGCGGCGGCGAGCGGCTCGCGCGCGGCGATCGCCGACAGGGCCTCGAGGCCCGCCCGGGCGAAGGGCGGCAGCTCGGCCGCGGGCGGCAGGATCAGGTCGAGCTGCTCGGCGACGACGTCGGCGATCGTCTGGCTGCGCAGGCTCGCGTTGAGGATGTAGGCGGCGATCTGGGTGTCGAACCCGATCGCCTGTGGGCCGCGCCCGGAGATCCTCGGCGAACCGGGCGACGAGGAGCGGCTTCACCTCGTGGGCGACGAGCGGCGTCCCGAGCCGCTCGACGAGGTGCCGCAGGCGGGCGGCGTCGTCCGGCCCTGCGACCGCGACCGTCCGGCCGTCCGGGCCGGCGACGGCGAGCGCCAGGGCGCTCCCGGCGAGCGGCCGCGGGTCGTCGAGGACGAGCGCGGCTCCGACGGCGGGCTGTGCGGCCAGCCACGGCTCGAGGCGCGTCGATCGCCGTCGCCCGCGGCGAGCTCGATCCGGCCGCCGGGATCGGCGATCGCCGCGGCCAGCGCCGTCGGCAGGTCCGCCGCCGGCTCGACGGGTCCGCTCGACGCGCGTGACGCATCCCGTCGGAACCGGGCACGGCGGCGCGACGCCGGCCTGCGGCCACGGCTCCCTCGACCGCGCCGAAGTCGAGCGACAGCTGGAGGCCGGTCCCCTGCCCGACCAGTGAGCCACCGCCGCCGCTCCCGGCACCGCCTGACGGCCCGGCGCCGGCCGGCGCCGGACCCCAGCCGGTCGGCCGGCCGCCGACCTGGGCCGCCCGGATCGGCTCGCCCGCGTCGGCCGTGCGGAGCGCCTCGACGGTCTCCTCGGCCCGCTCGCCGGTCAGCGCCGGGAGCCGCTCGATGAGCGTCCGGAACTCGTACTCGCGGAACAGCCGGATGACGCTCCTCGCGGTCGTAGTCGCCGAGCCGGGCGGCGTCGAGGTCGAGCTCGACCGGCAGGTCGCGGACGATCGTCATCAGCTCGCGGCTCTCGAGGACGCGGTCGCGGGCCTCGCTGAGCGCCGCCCGGAGCTTCTCCGGCGTCACCTCGTCGATCTGCTCGAAGAGCCCCTCGAGGCTGCCCGAACGTCTGGATGAGCTTCGCCGCGGTCTTCTCGCCGACCCCGGGCACGCCCGGGATGTTGTCGGTCGAGTCGCCCTTGAGGGCCTTGAAGTCGATCATCTGGGCCGGCCGCGAGGCCGTAGCGCTCCTCGATCCTGGCCGGGTCGTAGATGATCGTGTTCTGGACGCCGGACCGGGTCGTCATCAGCCGGGTCCGGTCGGTCACGAGCTGGAGCATGTCGAGGTCGCCGGTCACGATCGTCGTGTCGAGGCCCGTCGCGCTCGGCCTGGACGGTCAGCGTCGCCGATGACGTCGTCGGCCTCGTAGCCGGCCAGCTCGTAGACCGGGATCCGGAGCGCCTTGACGACCTCGCGGACCTTCGGGAACTGGTCGCGCAGGTCGTCCGGCATCCGCAGCCGGGTCGCCTTGTAGTCGGCGAACCGCTCGTGGCGGAACGTCGGCCCGGACAGGTCGAAGGCGACCGCGACGTAGTCGGGCCGGATGTCCTGGAAGCCGCGCAGGACGATGCTGCAGAAGCCGAACACCGCGTTGACGAGCTCGCCCTTCGACGTCGTCAGCGGGCGGGAGCGCGAAGTATCCGCGGTAGATCAGCCCGTTGCCGTCGAGCAGCATCAGGCGTTCCATCGGCGAGCCTCGGCAGGGGTCGCGTGTGGACCCGTTGAGTGTACCCGGCGGGACCCTCGGTCAGGCTCGGCGACGACCGGGTCAGGCGAGCCGTCGGGCGACGATCCGGAGCGCGCCGAGGCCGAGCGCCGGCGACGAGCAGGACGAGCGAGCCGACGACGAGCGGCGACGGGCCGCCGGCGGTGCGGCCGACCGGCGGCTAGCCGTCGTGCCCGGTCAGCGCTCGCCGTCGCGGTCGGCGCTGGCCGTGTCCGCGGCCGGACGTCGGCCCGGCGGCCTTTCGATGCCGCCACCCTCGACGGCGACCCCGACGCCCGTGGTCGGGCGGGCACGCCGGCGGCCGCCGGAGCCGGAGTTGCGGCCGCGCCCGTCGAGGCCGCCGCCGGTCCAGCAGCGGCCGATGCCGGCGGCCGCGGCGGTGCCCGGGCGCCCGGCGGCGCGGCCGCCGGTGACCGGCACCGCCGCCGGGAGGGGCCGCCGTGGCGTACGCGCCGCTCGAGTCCTGGCTCCCGGCCGCGTTCCGCCGACCGGGCTCAGCACGCGCTCGGAGCCGACGACGCGCTGCCGAGGAAGCCGAGCGGGATCGTGGCGAACAGGAGGCCGGCGATCCCGAGCGTCGCGAGGCCGGCGGCGAGCGGCCGGGTGAAGGCGAAGCTCGGCGAGCCGAACCGGGCCACGAGGCCCCGCCAGCCGGCCGGCCGGAGCCGGGCCGCATCGGCCTCGGTCAACCGGAAGTCGCGGGTGCGTCGCGGCGCGGGCAGCGCGGCGGTCGCGGCGGCGATCGCCGGAGGTCGGCCAGCAGCTCGGCGCAGGCGGGGCAATCGGCGACCCGGGCCCGGGCCAGCCGGTCGTCGCGACTCCGCCGGCCGGCGAGGTCGTCGACGGCCAGGCGCGCGATGAGCATCGTCGTCGTGGTCGGGGCTGGTGTGAGCGAGGTGCAGGCACGGCGTCTCAGACGACCTCAGCCACGGAACAGTTCCATCCGGTCCTCGAGCAGGCCGCGCAGGGCGAGCCGGCCGCGGTGGATCCGCGACTTCACCGTCCCGAGCGAGACGCCGGTCATCTCGGCGATCTCGGCGTAGTCGTAGCCCTGCGACGTCGAACAGGACGATCGCGTCGCGCTGATCGTCGGTGATCCGGGCCGAGGGCGTCGGCTCAGGACCCGCTCGCGCTCGGCGGTCATGACCTGGCGCTCGGGGTCGGCCTCCTCGCCGGCCGGCGGCTGCCAGCTGTCGTCCTCGAGCTCGGGATAGGGCTGGACGGGTCGGCGCCGGCGCGCGCGCTGGGCGTCCATCGCGGCGTTGACGCAGATCCGGTTGAGCCAGGACTTGACGCTGCCGCCACGAAACCCGGCGAGGTTCCGGTAGGCCGAGAAGAAGGCCTCCTGGACGGCGTCCGAGGCCTGGTCTCGATCCGGGACCATCCGGGCGACGAGCGCGAAGAGCTGGTCCTGGTAGAGCTCGACGAGGTCGTTGAACGCGTCGAGGTCGCCCGCGCGGGCGCGCTCGATGAGGATCAGGTCCCGGCGCTGGGCCGGGTCGTCGACGGCCGCGCTCGGGCGAGGGTCCTCCACGCTCGGGGGCCACCTCCGGACGGCTTGGGTGAGGCGCGGCGAGTCTAGCATCGTCGGTCGGGCTGACGTCCAACGGTCCGGACCGGTTCCGAGCGGCTACGATGAGCCGGCCACGGGCCGAAGTGGCGGAACTGGCAGACGCGACGGTCTCAAACACCGTTGGCCGCAAGGCCGTCCGGGTTCAAGTCCCGGCTTCGGCACCAGCAAGCTGAGCGTGAAATGGCCCGCCGCGTAGTCGCCCGAGGGCGACGCTTCCTTTCCAATCAGCGGGCCGCGTACATCAGGAGGAGGCCCGCCGCGCTGGCGATGATGCCGAACCCGCGGTGCTGGCTCCTCGTCCCCGGAAGCCCGATCCATCGCCTTGCGGCGTCGCTGTAGAACCCGATAGTGCCCGCGAGCACCAAGGCGACGCCGGTCACGAAGAGAACGTTCACCCGGCAAGGATAGGCCGCGAGATGGCGGCGCTATCCTTGCCCTGAGAGTGCGGGGATGCCCGAATGGTCGCCGTCAGGTTGAGGATCGGCACCCAGGTTCATGCGCTCATGCCCGGTGGCAACTGCGCATTCGGGTTCATCACTCGCTGGGACCCGGCGAGGCAGCTCGCCGACCTCGCGCTATTCCCGGGCGGCATGCCCGAGGACAGCCTCACTGCGCTCAGGCGGCTTCCGAACGGGTTCCCGCACGTTGAGCAGCCGGGTCCGTTGGATGAGCTGACGTTCCACCTCGCCGAGGCCTGTCCCTGGAACCGGTAGGCAAGGCAGTCCGGGTCCAGGTCCCGTTACGGCACCAGCACTCCGAAGCGAGCATTCGGTGCCTCCTCGATCTGGCTAGGATGGCCGGCATGGGCACAAGGTGGGTCCGGCGGAAGGGCGATGCCCTGGCCGAGTGGCATATGATCCCGAGGGGCGCACGCGCACCGAGTGGCGTCGTCATTGCCGCCTGCGGTCTCGCCCTGGGTGACGATGAGGCGAACCTCGAGCGACGCGACGAGGCGCTCCCTGGAGGTCGCTGCGGCGTCTGTCAGGGGATCGTGCTCCGCTGGGGATAGCTCACCCCGACCGTGAGGTAGCCGAGCGTACGATGCCCGCAGAGGCGAAGTCGTGAACTCGATCGTCCGAGAGCACCTAGCGGCCACCTACTTCCGCGAGTACCAGGGCCTGCGCGACCAGCTGCTGGAGATTCTGACCGACGCGGACCTTGGCTTCCGCGTGGCGAACGGGACTGCGAGCCTCGGTGGGCTCTGTCGGGAGATCGGCGAGATCGAGCACACCTATGTCGAGTCCTTCAGGACGTTCCGACAGGACTTCGGATATCGCAATCCCGATCCGCAGCTCGAGAGCAGTGTCGCGGCGCTGTCGGCGTGGTACTCGGCACTCGACCGCGAGCTGATGGCGGCCCTCGAGGACCTTTCTGAGGATGACGCCGCCAATCGCAGGATCGTCCGCAGCGACTTCGACATCGACGACTTCGCGCCATCGCCAGCGGTGCAGCTGGACATCTACCGGGAGGCCCTGCTCATCTTCTACGGCAAGGCCAGCATCTACGTACGAGCCATGGGAAAGACGCTGCCGCCGCAGTGGCAGGAGTGGATCGGCTAGTTGATCCGCGCAATCAACGGGGCCGCCATCCGGCGGCCGCCCACGGTGACGCGCCCCGCCGGCAGCAACATCATCGTGATCGGCGCGTCTCAGCCATGACGGCGACACCTCCCGCGGTTGGATCGGAGACGCAAGATGGGTCAACGTCGCATGCGGGTCGGGTTCATCTCGCTGATCGCGGCGGCGACCGCCGCCTGTGCCACGGGCGCGCCCAGCTCGGCACTGAGCCCGTCGTCGCCCGCCGTCGCGACCTCGTTCGACGAGTATGCGGTCGGCTTCTGCTCGGCCTTCGAGGCGATGTTCCGCGCGGTTGGCAACCCGGACACTGCGGAGGGTTCCGAGCTGAGCAAGGCGCTTGATCAGGCGGTCGCCGCCCACGACGGCGATACCGCCACCCGGCTCGGTGCCGAGATGACGGGCATCCTCGAGACAGGCCGGCAACACGTCGTCTTCGCTCGTGGCTGGCAACCGGCCGCGGCGACCATGGTCCAGCTCGATCGAGTCCTCGTCGCGTTCGAGGCGATGACGGCCGCCAAAGTCGCGGCGGCGAACCGCGCCCCGAACGCCGTCAATCCGCAGGTGGCCTTCGAGGCGTCCGGTGGCCTCGATGCGTGGACCGCGATGTTCGAGGCGTATGCAGCCATCGGCTCCGCGCGCCCGACCGCGGTCCCACCTTGTGCCGCCGTCCCGGTTATCGCCCCGTAGGCTCAGCCGCTGGGATCGGCGTCCTTCCCGAGCGCTGCCTGGATCGCCTCGTGGAGCCGCGCGCCGGTCGGTTGTCCGGCGAGGGTCGTCACGCCGTGTGGCCCCGACGTCTCCTCCCAGGTCAGCGCGAGCCCGGGTGAGGTCATGACGATCGGCGTGTCCGGGTGGAGGTCGCGGATGTTCTCGATGAGCACCCGGGCTCCTTCCGCATCACCGCTCGCCCACACGTCGTAGACGAGGACGTCGGCGCGCTCGGCGAGGTCGCACGGCCGTCCGGCCAGAACTGGGCACACGTTCCTTGTCGGTCCGGAGCACTCGGTGACGTCGTAGCCGAGACGACGGAGCGCGTCCGTCTCCTGGCCGGCGAGGTCAAGATCGTGATGGACGACGAGGGCGCGGGTCATCTCAAGCACCTCCGCGAATGCACCTCGTCCGGCCCCACGGGTCGGATCGCAGAAGTGTGGTCGTTCGGAGCGAGCGGACCAGTGGCGAAAGGCCCTCGTCGACGGGGCCGGATGGCCCGAACCCGCATTGACCAACCCGACCTACCATGGGCACTGCGGCCCATCTCGGGACGATCGCCGGGTTGACCGATCCACGAGTCCAGGAGCGCGCCGATGACCACCAGCCAGCCAGCCGACCCGACCGGGACGCCGGACGACCCCGAGCCGTCAAGCGCGAGCGGATCCCCAGCCGAGGCCGAGGCTGCGCCGGTCCAGGCCTACCTCGACGAGGTCCAGGCTCGTCTAGCCGATCCGGCTGTGCTCGCCCGGGCGACCGAGCTGGCCCAGGAGCGCGGCCTCGACCTCGAGACGATGACGTTCGGCGATCTCGACGACCTGGTGAATGACGCCACGCGCGCGATCGACGACGGGCGGGACGGCTAGGCGCGAGCCTGTCGTGGCCTGGCCGAGCGTCGTCGGCGCCGTCAGCTGACGCGCTGGACCGGAGCCGGCTCCACGCCCAGGGTCGGCACGTCGATGAGGTCGGCGTCATCGGGCACGACCGCCGGCGGAGCCCAGCTCCAGACCCGCTCCCGATCCTCCTCCTGGACGCCTTCCGGCCAGCCCAGGCCCGGTGAGTTGAACAGGCCCGACAGGAGGCCGGACGGACCCGATCGACCGTAGCCGCCGCCGAGGAGGGCGAACGCCCTGGCCAGGACCCCGAACACCACCACGTAGATCAGCAGCTCCATGGCCTACGCTGGCCGGTCGGTGAACGCTAGCGACGACGCTCGAGACCGATCGACCTTCCACCTCGCAGGGTACACCCGGGGTCCACCGTCACGGCCAGCGCAGGGCTCCGAGCAGGTCGCTGGAGCGGTCCGTCCAGGCGCGCTCGGCCGGTTCGCCGAGGGACCGCCAGCCCGGCCGGGCCGTCAACCCGGTGAGATCGGCCGGCGACCGGGCGAGGACGACGACATGCGACGAGTCAGCGTCGGCATCGTCCTGGACCGGCTCGTCGACCCGAGCGAGACCAGCGAGCCCAAGGTCGCGGGCCGCCGCTGCGAGGACCGGCTCGAGGTCGACGTAGCGGTTCGAGACGTTGAAGGCGACGATCCCGCCAGGTCGTAGTCGGTCGAGATACAACTGGATCGCCTCTCGGGTCAGCAGGTGGACCGGGATGGCGTCCGAGTTGAACGCGTCGACGACGACGAGATCGGCGTCGGTCGAGGTCCGGGATGCGAGGCCGAGCCGCCCGTCCCCAACGACCACGTCGATCGCCGGCGCCGAATCGGCCAGGTAGGTGAACAGGCGTGGATCCCGGGCGATGGCGACGATCGCCGGGTCGATCTCGTAGAACGTCAGGCTGTCGACCGGCCGTCCGAGCGCGGCGAGCGCCCCGACCCCGAGGCCCACGACCGATATCCGGGCGGCCGGCGTCCGGGCCTTGACGACCTCGACGACGTCGGCCAGCGGCCCGCCCCGATGGTAGTAGCCGACCGGCTCACGCCTGAGATCGACCTGGCGGAAGTGCTGGACGCCCTGGACGGTCGTCCCGGCCAGGAGAGCGTGACGCCCCTCGGCGTCCTCGACGACACGACGCTCGCCGTAGAACGTGCGCCGTTCGTCGAGCGACGGGGGCACGCCGACGAGCGCGAGACCGAAGACGGCCGCGATCGCCGCCGCGAAGGCGACCGGCCATCGGGCGAGCCCGAGCAGGAGGCCGAGGAGAAGGGCCCCGAGCAGGACCCCCGGGTGGACGTCAGCTCCGAGCCAGGCCAGCCCGGCAACCAGGGCCACGGCACCGAGCCCGTAGCCGAGCAGGAACGGGGTCCGGCGGAGGCGCGCGAGCCAGGCTCGTCGCTGGGTGGGTGGGCCGGACTCTGGAGTCGCGGCTTCGGCGTCCCTGGCACTCGCGCCAGGCGTGCTCCCCCAGCGGAGCGCCAGCGCGACGACCAGGGCCAGCTCGCCCTCGATCGGGACCGGGAGAACGAGCGGCGCCACGATCCCGGCGAGGAGCCCTCCGAGCGCACCCCCGGACGCGATCGCGAGGTCGTACCCGGTCAGCCGTTCCGCGCTCGGCCGGGCGATCGCGAGGCGCCCGTGGCAGACGATCCCCGCGCAGGCAAGCGCTCCGAGCGACACGCCGAACACCGCCCAGATCGGCAGATCGGCGCCGCCGATGAGGCTGATCGCCACTCCAAGGGCGAGCAGTGGCAGCAGCGCGTTGGCGACCCGCAACCCGATCGGCCGCCCGCCGGCAAAGGCGAGGACGAAGGTCGCGAGGTAGACCGCCAGGGGCACGACCCACAGCAGCGGCACCGCGGCGACGTCGGTCGTCAGCTGGGTCGTGGTCCCGATCACGAGGGCGGCCGGCACCGCGGCAAATCCGACCCAGCCGACGACGGTCGACCGAGCCGGGGGCGGACCGGCGGCGGTCGCCAGACCTGCCTCGGATGGAGCCCTGCGCAGGACCACGATCGCGCCCCCGACCACGAGGGCCACGAACGCCAGGTAGCCGAGCCGCCCACAGTCGTGCCTGCTCGCCGAGATCGAAGTTCGGCTCGATGATCGCGGGATAGGCCAGGAGCCCGAGCAGGCTACCCGCGTTGCTCGCCGCGAACAGACGGACGGCTCCCGCCCGCGCTCGCTCCCCCCGGTCGCGGCCAGCCAGCGCTGGAGGGTCGGCGTCGCCGTGGCCAGGGCGACGAACGGGGCCCCGACCGTCACCGCCAGGATGCCGAGCAGCCACAAGGCCGGCGTCGTCCCGCTCGGCGGGGCGGCATCCGACGGGAGCGCAACCGGGAGGGCCAGCAAGGCCAGCCCGACGACGGCGACCTCGACGAGCGCGGCCCGCCGCAGGCCGAGCCAGCGGATCGCGACATGGGCCAGCCCGTACCCGGCGAGCAATGCGACCTGGAAGAACACGAGGGCCGTCGTCCAGACGGCGGCCGCCCCGCCATACGTTGGCAGCAGCAGCTTCCCGACCAGCGGCTCGACGAGAAACGCGAGCAGGGCGGCGAGCAGTGCGCCGACGACCGTCAGGAGGACCATCGCGGGCCAGTCAACCACACCACTGGTCGGCCGCGAGGGTCGGTGGGCCCAAGGCCCGCTAGACTCGCCCGGAATGGACGAGCTCGCCCTGCAGGATCGCTACGGAGCCGACGACGTCTGCTTCGGCTGCGGTCCGCGCAACCCGCGCGGCCTCCGGATCAAGAGTCGGCTCGTCGGCGACGAGGTCGTCGCGGACTGGTCACCCGGTCCGGACATCGAGGCGTTCCCGGGGATCGTCAACGGCGGCATCATCGCCACTCTGCTCGACTGCCACTCGTGGTGGACGGCGGCGCACCGGATGATGGTGGCCGGCGCCCTCGACCGGCCGCCGGTCATGGTGACCGCCGACCTGCGCATCCAATACCACCAGCCGACCCCGAGCGGCCAGCCCGTCCGGATCACCGCCCGGATCGCCGAGACGACGGGGCGACGGGCCGTCGTCGACGCGGTCCTCAGCTCCGCGGCGTGACGACCGCCACGGCCACCTCGACCTTCATCACCGTCGGACCCGATCACCCGGCGTACGGCACCAGGTAGGAGATCAACGACATGGCGTTGCGACGATTCTTCGGCGGCTCCCCTTCTCCGCAGACCGAGGTCGTGGAGCGCCCGCCGGCCCCGCCCTCCGAGACGGAGACGGTCCGCCGGATCGTCGGCGAACTGGAGTCGTTGCCGCCGGACCGGGCCCGGCACCTGGCCGGCTTCGCCTACACCCTCGGCCGGGCCGCCAACTCGGACGGCGACATCAGCGACGACGAGACCGCGCTCATGGAGAAGATCGTCATCGAGCACGGCCGGATCCCCGAGGCCCAGGCCATCCTCGTCGTCGAGATCGCCAAGCAGCAGGAGCGTCTCTTCGGCGGCACCGAGGACGTACCTCGTCACCCGCCAGTGGGTCGAAGGGACGTCGCTCGAAGAGCGCCTCGCCCTGCTCCGCTGCTGCTTCCTCGTCGACGCCGTCGACGACTCGATCACGGCCGAGGAGAGCGCCGTCCTCAACGAGATCGCCAACGAGCTCCTGCTCGACGACGCGACGATCGCCAGCGTCCGAGCCGAGTTCACCGACCGGTACGCCGTCGTCAAGGCGATGCGGGCGGAGATGGCCAAGCACTGACGATCGGCCCCGGTCGGCCGACCGATCAGGCGAGGCGGAGGTCGATCGCGCTCGGTCCGAGTCGACGCCCGACCTCGGCCAGCAGCTCGGAGTCATAGGCGACGCCGGTCCGCAGCTCCATCGGGAGATCGTCGCCGCCTCTGCCACCCGAGACGTGGATCACCACGCGGGTCGAGCCGGGGTGGGCCCGGATGACCTGCCGGAACGTCTCCATCGCTCCTTCGGCACCCGCGCCGCCGGCGAACCGGACGTGGAGGACCTGGTCACGGGCCGCCTCGACCTGGACGGTCGCCGCGGCCGCTGCCTCGATCACGAGCGCCGTCGCCTCGTCGGGCAGGGGCGGTTCCTCGTCCTCCGGGCCGAGTCGCCCGAGGTCGGCCGGTTCGAGGTCGCTCGGCACCGGCGGGGCCGGGTCGATCCGCGGGAGATCGGCGACGGGTCCGTTCGGGCGGAGGGGGCTGGCGGCGCCGGTGCGGAGCGGGCTCACGATCGCCACCGGGGCCGCGCCCGGCGTCGCCGGCCTGCCGCTCGCTGGCACCGGGGCCGGGCCTGGGCCGACCGGGACGGGTTGCCTATCGCCGGTCCGCGATCCTGGCGGGCCGGCGGGCCGGCGGTCGCCGTTCCCGTAGCCGTTCCCCGACCCGAACCCGGTCGCCGCCCCGGCCGGGCGGCCGCCGCGTCCACGTGATCGATCGGCGGCCGCGACTTCACGCGCGAACCCCTCGGGTCCGCGCGTCGCCGCGTCGTCCCAGTCGGTGGCGAGGTCCGCCAGCAGCGAGACGTCCTCGCCCTTGTGGTCGACCCGGCCGGCGATCAAGCAGGATCCGCCCCTCCGTCCAGGTCGGGCGGGTCTCCTCGTAGAGGCGCGGGAAACACGACGACCTCGATCGCGCCCTGGAGGTCCTCGAGGCTGACGATCGCCATCGTCGAGCGCGCCTTCGTGATCACCATCCGGACGCCGGTCACGATCCCGCCGACGACGATTCGCTGGCCGTCGAGCGACTCGTCGCGCAGGTCGCCCGAGTAGGCGGTGACGTACGGGCCGATCGCCTCGGCGATCTCGCCGAGCGGATGATCGGACAGGTACAGCCCGAGCAGCTCCTTCTCCCAGCGCAGCCGCTGCCGGGTCGGCGTCTCGGGCACGTCCGGCAGCGGGGCGTCGAGCGCGGCCGGCTCGGCCGCCATCTCGAACAGCGACGTCTGGCCCGTGATCCGATCGCGCTGGGCGGCTCCGCCCGCGGCGAGCGCGTCGTCGAGGCCGAGGAGGATCTGGGCGGGGTGACCGAACGCGTTGAGGGCGCCCACCCGGGCGAGCGCCTCGAGGACCTTCCGGTTCGCCAGGCGGAGGTCGATCCGCGAGCACAGGTCGGTCAGCGAGCGGAACTCGCCGCCCTCTTTCCGGGCGGCGATGATCGACTCGATCGCGCCCTGGCCGACGTTCTTGACGGCGAGCAGCCCGAACCGGATCGCGTCGCCCTCGACGGTGAACTCGACGTCGGACGGTGGACGTCCGGCGGCAGGACCTCGATCCCGAGCCGGCGGCACTCGGCGATCGCCGCCGCCACCCGCTCCGACGTGTCGCGGACGGCGGTCAGGACGCGGTCATGTACTCGACGGTGTAGTTCGCCTTGAGATAGGCCGTCTGGTAGGCGACCAGGCCGTAGCACGTGGCGTGGGCCTTGTTGAAGCCGTAGCGCTCGAACGGCTCGAACGCCTTGAACACGGCATCGATCGTCTGGGCCGGGACGCCACGCTCCGCGGCCTGGGTCACGAACTGCTCCTTCTGGGCGCGCAGGACCGACGACTTCTTCTTGCGGATGGCGTAGCCCAGGGTGTCGGCCTCGGGCCCGGTGAACCCACCGAGGGCGATCGCCGAGGCCATGATGTCTTCCTGGTAGACGAAGATCCCGTACGTCTTCTCGAGGTACGGCTCGAGCAACGGATGGAGGTAGGTGACCGGCTCCTGGCCGTGCTTCCGACGGATGTAGGCCGGGATGTTGTCCATTGGGCCCGGGCCGGTACAGGGCGACCATCGCGGCGAGGTCGTAGACCGACGTCGGGCGGAGCTCGCGGATGTAGCGCCGCATGCCCGCCGACTCGAGCTGGAAGATGCCGGTCGTCTCGCCGCTCGCCAGCAGCTCGAACGTCGTCGGCGTCGTCGAGCGGGATCGCATCGAGGTCGATCTCGATCCCGCGGTTGGCCTGGACCAGCTCGACCGCCTGGCGCAGGATCGTCAGGTTCGACAGGCCGAGGAAGTCGAACTTGAGCAGCCCGAGCGACTCGACGGCGTGCATCTCGAACTGGGTCATGAGCCCGTCCGAGTTCGTCGCCCGCTGGAGCGGCATGAGCTCGGTCAGCGGCTCGCGACTGATCACGACGCCGGCGGCGTGGGTGCTCGCGTTGCGGGTGACGCCCTCGAGCTGGCGGGCGAGGTCGACGAGCTTGCCGACCTGTGGATCGGCCTCGACCAGCTCGCGGAACTGCGGGCGCGATCTGGAGCGCCTCGTCGAGCTTGATCCCGAGCTGGTTCGGGACGGCCTTGGCGATCCGGTCGACCTCGCCGTAGCTCATCCCGAGGACCCGCCCGACGTCGCGGATCGCCGCCCGGGCGAGCATCGTCCCGAAGGTGATGATCTGGGCCACGTGGTCCTGGCCGTACTTCCGCCCGACGTAGGCGATGACCTCCTCGCGCCGGCCGTCCTCGAAGTCGACGTCGATGTCGGGCATCGTCACCCGATCGGGGTTGAGGAACCGCTCGAACGGCAGCTGGTAGAGGATCGGGTCGACCGGGGTGATCCCCAGGGTGTAGGTCACGATCGAGCCCGGGGCACTGCCCCGGCAGGTCGTCTGGATCCGCTGCTCGCGGGCGAACCGGACGAAGTCGGCCACGATCAGGAAGTAGCCGGCATAGCCCATCGAGGTGATCACCCCGAGCTCGTAGTCGAGCCGCTCCTGGAGCTCGAGCGTCACCGTCCCGTAGCGCAGCTCGAGGCCGCGCTGGCACTCCTTCGCCAGCCAGCTCTCGACGGTCTCACCGTCGGGCACCGGGAAGTGCGGGATCCGGAGCTGCCCGAGCGGGAGCTCGAGGCCGCCGGTCATCTCGGCGATCCGGCGGGTGTTCAGCAGCGCCTCGGGCTGGTCGGGGAACAGCGCCGCCATCTGGGCCGCCGACTTGAGGAAGAAGTCGTGGGTGTCGAACTTCAGCCGGCCCGGCGTGTCGAGGTTGTTGCCGGTCCCGACGCAGAGCAGGACGTCGTGGGCCTCCGACTGGGCCTCGTGGACGTAGTGAAGGTCGTTGGTCACGACGAGCGGCAGGCCGGCCTCAGGCGCGAGCCGGAGCGAGCTGCTCGTTGAGCCGGCGCTGCTCCGCCAGCCCGTGGTCCTGGAGCTCGAGGAAGAACCCGTCGCGGCCGAAGATGTCGCCGTACTCGCCGGCCAGCTTCCGGGCGTAGCTCCCAGTCGTCGAGTCTCGAGCGCCCGCGGGATCTCGCCGCCGAGGCAGGCCGACAGGCCGATCAGGCCCTGGCTGTGGCGGGCGAGGTGCTCGCGGTCGATCCGCGGCTTGTAGTAGTAGCCGTCGAGGTGGGCGTCGGTGACCAGCCGGCAGAGGTTGCGGTAGCCGACGTCGTCCTTGGCCAGCAGGATCAGGTGGAACGGCTGGGCGTCGGCCTTGCCCTCCTTGTCGGCCATCGACCGGCGGGCGACGTAGGTCTCGACGCCGATGATCGGCTTGATCCCCTTGGCGGTCGCCGCCTGGTAGAAGGCCACCGCGCCGTAGAGCGCGCCGTGATCGGTCAGGGCGAGGCTGTCGAAGCCCTGCTGGGCCGCCGAATCGACCAGGTCGTTGATCCGTCCCAGCCCGTCGAGGAGGCTGAACTCGGAGTGGACGTGGAGGTGGGTGAAGTCGTTCGGGGCGATGGTCGTCACGGGAGGTCAATGGTAGCCGGGCGGGCAGGACCGAGCTGGCTGCCATCATGAACAGTCGCCGGAGTTTCGTGCGCGGACCGTTGCCCGTCCCGGTCGGGGCCCCAACACTTTGCTGCCCGCGCGCGAATCGCGGCCGGGTGTAAGGGTGGCCGGCGCAAATGGGTTGCCAATTCAGAGCTTCTCTCCGCCCGATCGAATGATCAGTCGGGGAGGCTGCTGGCGTATTCGACGACCTCCTGGAGCGTCATCCGCCGGCCGTCGGCGAGGGCCTCGTCCACCGCATCGTCGCCCAGCGCGTCACGAGCGGAGTTCTGCACATGGCCAAGCCCAATCCGGGTCAGCGGCGCGGACGCCCCTGTCGATTCTCTGATTGCCGCGGCGGCGCCCATCATGCGGAGCGCCTCGGCATGGCGACCGGCGGAGGACTCCAGCGTCGAGATCACCTCGAACAGTCCGCCCATGCTCGGGAGGTTCCCGGCCTCGGCGAAGAGAGCGAGTGCCTCTCGATACGCAACCCTGCCCGCCTGGTACTGCCCAAGCAGGCCATGCACTTTCGCCAAGCCGATAAGCGCACCTCCGAGATCGAAGCTGTTTCCGTGAGCGCGGAAGAACGTCAGCGCCTCCTCGAGGAGAGTGAGCGCACTCTGCGGATCGCCGAGCGTCGCCATCATGCTGCTTAGGTAGAGCTGGCTCTGCGCCACCAGATCCCAGCGTCCGATCTCCCGCGCCAGCGCAAGGCTGGCCTCCAGGCGGCGGCGAGAATTCTTCAATGTCGCCGCGCATCACGGGCACGGAGGACAGGTTGTAGAGCGCCTCGGTCTCGCCCTCGCGATCTCCCATCTCGCGGTAGAGGTTCAAGGCAAATTCGTAAGCCGTTTGCGTCGCGTCGGCGTCGGACAGCCAGTAGGCGAGTCCGCCAAGGGCTGTGTGCGCCTTTGCCCGGGTCGCGGGTGTGGCATCGGGCTTCAACGCGAAGAACGCCTCGAGCCATGAGCGGCCCTCGCGCAGGTAACCACGCTGGAACCAGAAGCGCCACAGCGCGGCCGCGAGCCGCAGACCTCCCTCGGCGTCGCCCACATCGAGAGCAAGCCTCAGCGCCCCTCGAATGTTGTCGTGCTCGCGCTCCAGACGGTCAAGCCAGGCGGACTGGTCTGGCTCCATGAAATGGGGTTCCGCCTCCTCGGCAAGGTCGCGGTAGTAGTGCAGATGGCGCCGACCGATACTGTCCTGGCTGCCGTCGAATGCGAGCCGGTCGCGCCCGTACTCGCGGATGGTTTCCAGCATCGCGAAGCGCGACTCGCCGGCGTCGCTTCTCGCTTGAACCAGGCTTTGTTGCACTAGCGAGGCGATCCCGTCGAACGTGTCGAGCCCGATCTCTCCAGCGGGGTTGCAGATGGTCTCGGCCGCCTCGAACGTCCAGCCACCCGCAAAGATCGCGAGGCGCGCGAAGAGCGTCCGTTCGGCGGCATGCAACAGCACGTAGCTCCATTCGATCGTCCCCCGCAGGGTCCGCTGCCGTGCGGGCATGTTGGTCGGGCCCGTTGTCAGCACTGGGAGGTGTTGTGCGAGCCGAGCAACGATCTCCCTCGGCTCCAGCAGTCGCACCCGGCTGGCGGCCAACTCGATCGCGAGCGGCAGGCCATCGAGCCGGATACAGATCTCCGCCACCTCCCGAATGTTCTCGTTCGTGACCGAGAACGATGCCTTTGCCGCCCGAGCGCGCGCGATGAACAGGGCCACCGACTCGTACTGCGTTAGTTGGTCGAGATCGGCCTCGCCCCCTGGTTCCGGCAGCGAGAGGGGCTGGACGACGAATTCCTGCTCCCCGTACAAATTCAGAGTGCTCCGGCTGGTGACAAGCACCTTCAGCCGAGGCGCATCCATCAGGAGACTCTTGACTACTTCGCTCGCGGGCAGGAGGTGCTCGAAATTATCGAGAACCAGCAGTAGTTCCCGCGGCTCGAGATGCGCCTTGAGCTGCTCGACGATCGGTCGGTCCGCCTGCTCCCTCAGGCCCAGGCTGCGCGCGACGCTGGTACCAACCAGGGCGGGATCTGTCAGCGGCGCGAGATCGACGAAGAAGACGCCATCGCCGAACGACGAGTCCAGGCCGGCGGCGATTCGAATGGCCAGCCGCGTCTTTCCAGTGCCGCCGGGACCAGTCAGGGTCAACAGGCGTGTTGTTGCCATGAGCCGAGTGGCATCGTCGACCTCGCGCTGCCGACCGACGAAGCTAGTCAACTCTGTGGGAAGCGTCCTCCGCGTGTCGAGAGACCGAATTGGAGGAAAGTCCTGCTGAAGCCCGGCGATGACCAGTTGCGAGACCTGCTCGGGCTGGTTGAGATCCTTGAAGCGATGAGGGCCGAGGTCACGCAGCGCCGCGCCGACCGGCAACGCGGCCTCGACCAGCGCACGGGTGCCCGCCGAGAGCAGTACTTGACCGCCGTAGCCAGCGGCCGCGATCCGCGCCGCGCGGTGTACGTCCAGGCCGACGTAGCTGTCGCCGCCCAGCCGTCCTTCGCCGGTGTGCAGGCCCATCCGCACCCGCACCGGATAGCCGTCCGGCCAGTCCTCTTGGGTCAGGCCGCGTTGTGCCGCGACCGCTGCCTCGACCGCCTCGATGGCAGAGGGGAAGACGGCGAAGAAGGCGTCGCCCTCCGTGCTGATCTCGATGCCGTGGTGCTCGACAAGGGCTTGGCGCACGATGGCGGCGTGGCGTTCCAGCACACCTAGGTAGTTGGTGCCGAGCGCCTGGAGCAGGTGCGTAGACCCTTCAATGTCCGTGAACAGAAACGTGACGGTTCCGATCGGGAGGGGCACGGTCAGATCATGCGACCCGGGTCGTCTGGGGTCCAGACCATCGAACGTCCAATTGGCGGCCTGAGATCCGGAGGCCGTCCATCAGCGCATTGGCGCATGGGACCAGCCAGCCGCGCCAGCGAGCGGGAATGTCGCAGGAAGGCGACCAGTCGGTCGCTCAGCGAACTGGTCGCTCCCACTGGCCCTGGAAATCACGGAACGCCAGCGACGAACCCTCGAGCAACATTGCATGACTCTCTTAGGCAGGCGGGTCGCCGCGCGGAGGCGGATGCGGCATTCCAACAAGCCCTGGATCTCTACCGACAGAGCCGGGCGGCCTCAGGTCAGTTGACCGTGAACTCGAACCTCTGGGCGAGCGACAGGCGCGCGGGCCATCGCCACGGCGCCACGGTGGCCGCTCCAAGGGATGAGCCCGACGTCTCCTTGGCCAACTCGTGGACTTCCGGATGGAACGGCAGCGTGTGGGGCTTGAGGTCCCAGATCAGGGCCCGGCCTCCCGGGGCCAGGACACGAGCGATCTCGTCCAAGCCGGCCATCCGATCAGACCAGTGATGCATCGAGAAGGTGCTGACCACCACGTCGAAGCTGCCGTCATCGAACGGCAACGCGGCGACATCGCCGACAACGAACGACGGCAGTCGCCCGAGGTCGACCGATGACTTGGGCGCGTTCGTCCGGGCCAGCTCGATCATCGCCGGGTCGAGGTCGAGCCCGGTCACATCCAGCCCGTACGACTGCGCGAGTCGGGTCGACAGCAAGCCTGGTCCGCACCCGACCTCGAGGATCCTCCCGCCCCTCGGCGCGGACGCCGCCACGTCGGCGGCGATCCCCCGAAACAGGGAGCCGAACGCGAGTCGGCTGAGCACGTCGTAGGCTCCAACGTGACCAATGAGCACGCCGCCGGGCACGGCTCGACCGATGGCCACTCGCCGGCTATGCCGGATCAACGCGACGGCACCAATGACGCTCAACGTTGCAAGGACGGCCGCTCTCGCGCGACGCCCCGTCAGCATGGTCATGACCGCCAGGGCCGAGCGCTTTTCAGGCGTGCCCCTCGTCAGCTTCAGCCTCCGCCCTCGTCCGATGGATCGTGCCCGGGGCGTGCTCCGGCGGGGCGTAGACCGTATAGAGCTTGAGGTCCACGGTCCCCTCGTTCACGAAGTTGTGGCGCATGCCTGCGGGCACGTGGACCATCCGACCGGGTGACACCGGGCTGCGTCGGCCCTCGAGAACGGCCACGCCTTTGCCCTCGACGAAGACGAGGACCTGGTCCACGTCGTGGTGGACCTCCTCGCCGATCTCTCCCTTCGGCGGGATGCTCATCACGACGACCTGGGCGTGCGGCCCGGTCGATACGACCTCGCGGAAGAACGAATTGCGCTTGGCACGGGCAACGATGTCCTCGTTGAACGGCAGGCTGGCTCTCTGGGCGGCGAGCATGATGGCGACCTCCTTGGCCCTGCGAGTCTGCGCCTGGGGGACCGTGCGCGACAGAGCCGAACGGCCTCCGGGCTCAGCTCGGCCCAACCGGCCGCGCCGGGACGACGACCGCCAGGGCGAGACAGGCCGGACAGCAGGCGTCCGTCCAGTCGAGTACTGCGAGCCCGTCCGCCGCCGACGCGCCCCCGGCAGCCGCCCGGAGCCGTGGCCGCCGGCGGGCGATCAGCCACCAGCCGGCCGCGCCGACCGCGGCGCGCGCGAGCCCGACCGCGACGAGCGCCGGTCCGGCCTGCGTCGCCAGGCCGAGCGCAGGCGGGCCGAGGATCGCACCCAGGATGAAGTGCCCGGCCAGGAACACGCCGTTACCGACGAGGAGGCCGACGAGGAACGACGTGGCGACACCGGCGATGGCGCTCGAAGCGATCGCCACGATCCGCACGCCCGGGGTCATCCGGGCAGCCGCCACCGCCGTCGCCCCACCGCTCCGGAGCCGAGCAGCACCGCGCTCCACAGTCGCCGGTCCCAACCCGAGCCGCGCCAGGACCCTGAGGATCGTCGTCCGCGCACGTCCGCGAACCAGCACGAACTGGACCGCGCCGCCGATCACGGTTGCGGCGACGAGCACGACGACAATCGCAGGAGCGGGCAGGCCACCCTGGCTGGACGCAACGCACGCGCCGATCACCAGCAGGTCGCCCGGGACCGGGATCGGCACCCCGATCTCCTTGATGGCCAGGACCGTCGCGAGGAAGACGAGGGCCGTGATGTCCAAGCTGTCCTCAGACCCCGGCCGATCCGGCGATCGGATCGGCCGGCGCGGGATCCGTCGAGGGAGGCTCGAGGTCCGCCTCGTCTACGGGCTCGATGCCCCAGCCGAAGCCGAAGACCAGCAGCACGGCGCCGAGTGCACTCAAACCCGCCGAGACGAGCCCGAAGGACGTGATGATCGTGTTCGCGTTGTCGCCGCTGGCGGCCTGGCTGAAGGCGAGCAACAAGCCGAGGTCGGCGACGGCCCGGCCGAGGACGATCATGAGCGCTCCGAGGAGGATCCAGCCCCATGGTCGACCTACCCGCCGAGCCGCAATCGACGCGACCCAGGCCCACAGGGCGAGAACCGCGACGCCGAGGCCGACGATCAGCAGGTCGTACGCGAGCAGCAGCGTGTCGTCGGGAGACTGGGCTCGGAAGACCTCGATCGTCAGGACGATGCCGACAACGGCGACCGCGAGGGACCCGGCCAGGGCCGCGAACACGACCCGGCCGAGCGAGCGGCCCGCCGCCGGGATCGCGCCCAGACCGAGTCCAATCTTGGCCAGCCCGAAGGCCTGGAGGACCAGCCTGGGGACCTGGACGACGAGCTCCCGTACGAGGTAGTCAGAGAGCCCCGTGGGCTCGTCGACGCCGAGGCTGGGTTGTCCGGCAACGGCCTGGACGACCTCGCGTCCGAAGAGCCCGAGCTGCTCTGCGATGGCCAGCGCGACCGCACCCTGGAACAGCCACAATTCCGCCCGCCCGGCAGATCGTCGCCCTACGAGCACCGCGGCCGGCAGGAGAGCGGTGGCAGCGCCGGCAACGATCGACGACGAGAGGAACAGCAGATTGGAGGGCGAGCTGTCGTCGAGCCTGATCGGCAGCTGACGCCAGATCCGATACCCGGCGTCGAGCGCCGCCAGCCCGGCGAAGAACCAGGCGAGGGTCGGGATCCGGGCGATCCAGCCCGGCGGACGGATCGTCCCGACGATCAGGTCACCCGAACCATCGGACACGGGCTCCACCTGGTTCTGCGCTTCGTCATCCGAGGCCACGGTCACCCCCGTCCAGCAGGCGCCGGACGACCGGCGCGATCCGCTCGACCCACAGGGCGTACTGACGGCCGGATGGGTGGAGGCCATCCGACGCGACGAGCGTTCGGTCGCCACCTGCGCGCTCGGACAGGTCGACGATGTCGACGACGGCGATCCCCCGGGAGCCCGCAACATCAGTCAGGATCGCGTTGTTCCGCACGATGGCGGCGCGCTGGGCCGCGGGATCCCCGTAGTTGGCCCCGGCCGGGGTCACGGTGTAGTCGGGTGTCGTCACGACGAGGACCCTGCCGACCGGCAACCGGCCCAGGAGGTGGTCCAGGATCGTCCCGACGTTGGCCCGGTATGTCGCCTCAGGGACACCCTGGACGACGTCGTTGACCCCGATGAGCAGCGTGACGAACTCCGGCGCGAGCCGGTCGAGCGCAGGCAGCTGGTCCCGGATGACGTCGCCCGACGTTCGACCATTGACCGCCAGGTTGCCGGCCAGCTCGAGCCGAGGTGCCGGCGCGGGGCCGGCGTCGATCGCGACGACCAGCTGATTCGGCCAGCGATCGGACTCGGGCGCCGAGGTCCCGATCGTGTACGAGTCGCCCAGGGCGACATACCGAAGGGCTGAGCCGGTCGACGGGCCCGGCGACGACGATGTCACGGCCGGACGCTACCGACCAAGGCTCGTACAGCAGCGGGCGATGGCGCACACGCCGCGACGACGGCGGCCGTGAGCAGGGCCTCCCATGAATGATCCATCGACGAGCATCCTAGCGACGAAGGACCCACGCCGACGAGCTGCCACCCGGTGATCGTAGGTCCGCGGTACCCTCCGGTCGATGTCCGACCGCCAGAGAGACCCGCTCGACGCTCCAGCCATCGTCCGACGGCCGGGGATGTCCGGACCGCGGCCCGCCGCCTCGGCCCGGCCGGCGCCCGGTCCGTTCGACCAGCACGACTTCCGGGCTCGGTTCGAGTGGGGGCTGGCGGGGGTACGCGCGCTGGCACCGGTCGTCGATCTCGTCGTGATCGTCGACGTCCTGTCGTTCTCGACGGCGGTCTCGATCGCCGTCGAGCGGGGCGCCCGGGTCGTCCCCTGGCGCGCCCACGACCCGGCCGCTGCCGAGCTCGCCCGTTCGATCGGGGCGACGCTGGCCAGCCCGAATCGGCGAGCCCCAGGCCCGAGCCTGTCGCCGGCGAGCCTCGCTTCGCTGCGTCCCGGTGACACCGTGGTGCTTCCCTCGCCGAATGGGGCGAGCTGCGCGGTCGAAGCCGCCGGGTCGGGTCCGATGATCGTGGCGGGTTGCCTGCGCAATGCGGCCGCGGTTGGGCAGCTGGTCGCGACGCACAGTGGCGCGGTCGCCGTGATCGCGGCCGGCGAGGCCTGGCCGGACGGCAACCTCCGACCGGCCGTCGAGGACCTGATCGGAGCCGGGGCCATCCTGAACGCGGTCGAATCGACCGACTTGTCGCCCGAGGCACGGTCGGCCGCGGCCGCCTTCCGGGGCATCCGGATGTCGCTGACCCGCATCCTCCGCGAGTCGGCATCCGGGCGGGAGCTGGTTGCCGCGGGCTTCGCGGCGGACGTCGAGCTCGCGACGGACCTCGACGCGACCGAGCTCGTGCCAGTCCTCGTCGGGGACGCCTTCGCCGGCGGCATGGGGTGAGCGACCCCGTCGGGCGCGGACCGAGCCTGGACGACGCGATCGACGCCGTCTTCGACGCGGCCATCGATCGGGCGATCGCCCGTCTCCCCGAACCGTTCGCCGAGCGACTCGGCTCGGTCGCCATCGTCATCGAGGACGAGCCGACCGCGGCCCAGCTCGCGAGCGTCGGCGCGGCCGGCCTGTACGGCCTCTACCAGGGCGTGCCGCGGACTGCATTCGGAGCCGACGCGGCCCCGGTCCCGAGCAAGATCACGATCTTCCGCGGCCCGCTGGTTCGGGCCCACCGCGACCCGCGGTCGCTCGGCGAAGCGGTCGAGGAGACAACGCTCCACGAGATCGCCCACCATTTCGGCCTGTCCGATGCCCGTCTGGCCGAGCTGAGTCGGACCGGCCACTGACCCAATCGGTGTCATCTGGCACCGCTAAAAGGCCGGGCTCGAGCGTGCTGCTGGCACTTCCGTCCTGGACCCCCCGGACCTTCGGGCGACCTCGCGCCGGTGCGGGGGCATGGGATATCTACGCGCACATCAAGCCTCGCCTCGAGGAAGGCGTCTTCGTGCATCCAGAACCGGCCATGATCGAGGGAGACCTCGCCGCCGAACCCGGACCGATTCGGCTCGTCCGGCTGCGCCTCACGCTCGCGCTCGTCGCCATGGCCTTCGTCCCGATCGCCGTCACGGCGCCGATCCTCAGTACCGCTCTCGATGGCCAGCGGGCGGCGGAGCAGGCGCAGGTCGATCGCGACGCCGCAGGAGTCGCCAGCGTCCTCGACGCGAGGCTCGCGGCGGCCTCCACGACCCTCGAGAAGGCGGGCGCCTCGAGCTCCGTGGCCGGCTTTGCGGCCGGGACCAAGGGCACGTCGCCGGGCGCCAAGGCAGCGCTCGCGGTCCTGTCGGGCGGCGAGGGTGACGGTACGGTCGTGGCGACGCTGCTCGACGCGCGCGGCCGGCAGCTCCTCCGGGCGGTCGGCGGGGAGATCGTGAAGACCAGCGCGACCGTCGTCGATCCACTCGTCGGGGCCGCGCTGTCGGCAGACCGCGGCGCGATCGAGGTCGGCGACGTCGTCCGCGGGGCGGACGGCGAGGCGCACATCGCGCTGGCCACCCCGGTCATGGGCACCGCCAAGTCGGCCAAGCCGATCGGCGTCGTCCGGGTCGAGCTTTCGCTCGATCGGCTCATCGAGCTGGCCAGCGCCCAGCAGCTGTCGGGGGGAACGGCGCGCCTGGTGGACCGGTTCGGTGGGACGGTCGCACCGGCGGCCGACTCTGCGCCGCCGACCGGCGGGACCGTAACCTCGGCGACGAGCCTCCCGTGGCGCGCCGACTGGTCGATCCGGTTTGTTGCCCCGACCAGGCTGGCGGCGCCACCCGTGCCGCTCATCGGCCTCCTCGCGTTGTTCGTGACGCTGCTGGCTGTGCTCATCCTGTGGATGGCCCGCCAGGTGCTCCGTCCGGCCCAGGAGCTCGCGGCATCGCGCGGTCGGTTGCAGGACATGTACGAGCTGGCACGAGGCGACTCGCTCCGCGACATCATCACGGGGCTCGGCAATCACCGCGCGTTCCAGGAGGCATTCGAGCGCCAGGTCGACATCGCCCGAACCCGCCAGATCTCGCTCGGCCTGGTCCTCATCGACCTCGATGACTTCCAGGCCGTCAACGATGGCGGCGGGCACGCCGCCGGCGACCAGGCACTGGCCGCGTTCGGCCGCCTCATCCAGGCCACGCTGCGGCCGATGGATCGCGCGTTCCGAACCGGTGGCGACGAGTTCGCCCTCCTCCTGCCGGGCGCCACGGGCGAGGCCGCCGCGGCCGTCGCCCGTCGTCTGCTCGCCACGTCGATGGACGTCCGGCCCGGGCATGGTGAGCCGACACCGCGCTCGTTCTCCGCCGGCGTGTCGGCCTGTCCCGCGCTGGCCACCGACCGTCGCCAGCTGATGGACCAGGCCGACGCCGCCCTGAACTGGGCGAAGCGGCACGGCCGGACGAGCGTCGAGCTGTTCGATCCGGCCCGCCATCGGTCGCTCACGCCGACCGACGCACCCGCCATTGAGCAGGCGTCGGTCGGTGTCGCGGAGGTCATCGCCCGGCGGCTCCTTCGCCCGGTGTACCAACCGATCGTCGATCTCAAGACCGGCCGGGTGGCCGGCTCTGAGGGCCTGATCCGGCCGATGCCCGGATCAGGCTTCGCCAATCCCGGCGAGCTCTTCTCGGCGGCCGAGGCGGCCGGACGGACGGTCGAGCTGGACTTCGCCTGCCTCGAGATGGTCGCCGCCGGGGCGGCCGCCATGGGTGAGGACACGATCCTCACCCTGAACCTGTCGCCGCGAACGTTGGAGGCCGACGACTTCAGCGCCGGATCGCTCGTGGCACTCGTCCGTCGCGTCGGGCTCGACCCCACGCGGATCGTCCTCGAGCTCACCGAGCGCGAGCAGATCGAAGAGATGGAGCGCCTTCGCCGGAACGTGACCGCCTGTCGGAGCGCGGGCTTCCGCCTCGCGGCCGACGACGTCGGCGCCGGCAACGCGGGTCTGCGGCTCCTCAGCCAGCTCCAGTTCGACATCGTCAAGATCGACCTGTCGCTCGTCCAGGGCGGCGCCGCCTCCGAGTCGTCGATGTCGGTCGTCGGGGCGCTCCAGGACCTCGCTCGACGGTGGGGGGCCTCGGTCATCGCCGAGGGCATCGAAACCGCTGCCCAGCTCCGGGTCGTCCGGGCGCTCGAAGTCGGCGCCGGCCAGGGTTACCTTCTCGGTCGACCGGGTACGGCCGAGGAGCTGATCGCCCTCGAGTCGAAGGGCGTCGACATCGAGGGCCTCGCCAAGAAGGACCAGTGGCTCAACCGGATGACCCGCAGCGGAGCCGGCCTGACCGCCCCGGCGAACGTCCGCTGAGCGACCATCAACCGACCCTCCGAATCGGCGATTAGGTCTGGCACCGGGACATGGAGCCGACTATCCTTCGGTGACGGCGAGGCGGTCTTGCCGCGGCCACAGCCGCCCGGCTACGATGCGGCCTCTGCGGCCGCTCGGCGCCAAGCCGGCATCCGACCGAGCGACGAGGCCCGGGTCTGCCGGCTGCCCACGGCTCATCGAGGAGGAACGATGCGCAACCGAGCTATCGGGCTCAGTGTCCTGTTCATGCTCTCGCTTGCCGCCACGGCCTGTGCGGGGTCGTCGGCCGACACCAAGAAGGTCGGTCTCGTCACGGACGTCGGGACGCTCGAGGACAAGTCATTCAACGAGGCGTCGTGGGTCGGGGCCCAGGCGGGCGCCAAGGCCATCGGCGGGACCGCAAGCAACATCGTGACCAAGGCGCCCGCCGACTACGCGACGAACATCAAGACGTTCGTCGACCAGGGCTACGGGACGATCGTGACCGTCGGCTTCGCCATGGGTGACGCCACGACGGCGGCTGCCAAGCAGTACCCGAACGTCAAGTTCGTCGGCGTCGACCAGGGTGTCTGTATCGACGAGACCGGCAAGAGCGACCCGAAGTTCGCCTGCAAGGGCGATCCGAAGAAGCTCCTGCCGAACTACCAGGGCCTCGTCTTCAAGGAGGAGCAGGTCGGCTACCTCGCGGGCGTGCTCGCTGGCAGCGTCTCGAAGTCGGGCGTGATCGGCACGGTTGGCGGCATCAACACGATCCCGGCCGTCGTCCGCTACATCAACGGCTATCGCAACGGCGCCGCCTCGGTCGGGATCAAGCCCGAGAACGTCAAGGTTGCCTATGTGTCGACCGACATCACCAAGGCCTTCAACGATCCGGGCACGGGCAAGTCGATCGGCCAGCAGATGATCGGCCAGAAGGCCGACGTGATCTTCCAGGTCGCCGGGCTGTCCGGCGCCGGAGCGATCGAAGCCGCCTGTGCCACGCCGGGCGTCATCGGCATCGGCGTCGACGTCGACCAGTCGAAGTCCCTGCCGCAGTCGGCCAAGTGCATCCTGACGAGCGCCGAGAAGAAGCTCGTCGACGCCGTCACGGCGGCGATCACGAAGATCGGGAACAAGACCGACGTCGGCGGCACGGCCGTCTGGGATGCTTCGACCACGCCGGTCGGGGTCGGCCTGTCACCGTTCGGCAGCGACTACAAGGACCTCGTCACCCCGGAGATCCAGGCCAAGATCGACGCGGCCCTCGCCGGGATGAAGGCTGGAACGGTCGACCCCTGCAAGCCGACCGCCTGCGACAACAAGTCGTAGCCTGATCGTCAACGTCTAACGTCCGAGAACGGGCCGGCATCGCGTCGGCCCGTTCTCGGTATCCGGCCTGAATCATCGAGCCACCAGGTGGACATTGTGACCGAGGCCACCCCCGTGCTCTCGATGCGCGGGATCACCAAGCGCTACCCGGGCGTCCTGGCCAACGACGCCATCGATCTCGACCTTCGCCCGGGCGAGATCCATGCGCTGCTCGGCGAGAACGGCGCGGGCAAGTCGACCCTAATGAACATTCTGTACGGGCTGGCAGTGCCCGACGAGGGATCGATCCTGATCGACGGCCAGCCTGTGGAGATCCTCGGCCCGCACGACGCGATCGATCGCGGGATCAGCATGGTCCACCAGCACTTCATGCTCGTCCCGGTCCTGACCGTGGCCGAGAACATCGTCCTCGGCGAGGAAACGATGGCCAACCCTGTCTTTCTCGATGAGAAGGAGGCCAGCCGCAGGATCAAGGCGTTCGGAGAGCAGTTCGGGTTCGAGATCGACCCGGATGCTCGGATCGACACATTGTCCGTCGGCTCACAGCAGCGGGTCGAGATCCTCAAGGCGCTCTATCGCAAGGCACGGATCCTCGTCCTCGACGAGCCCACTGCCGTGCTCACGCCGCAGGAGACCGAGGAGATCTTCGCGGTCCTCCGTCGGCTGGCGGCCGAGGGCCATTCGATCATCTTCATCAGTCACAAACTCTACGAGGTCCTCGAGATTGCCGATCGGATCACGGTCATCCGGCGCGGCCGGGTGGTCGGCGAGCGGATCCCGAGCGAGACGAACGAGGAGGACCTGGCCGAGCTGATGGTCGGCCGAAACGTTCAGCTGACGGTCGATCGTGGCGAGTCGCATGCGGCCGGCGTCGTGCTGTCGGTTCGCGGGCTGCGGGCGAAGGACGATCGGGGGCGGGAGGTGGTTCGGGGAGTCGACCTCGAGGTGCGGGCCGGCGAAACCCTCGGAATCGCCGGCGTGGCGGGCAATGGCCAGGACGAGCTGGTCGAGGTGCTGACCGGACTGCGCAAGCCGAGTGCCGGCAGCGTCACGATGATCGGGTCCGACGTCACCGGCTGGGGTCCACGCCAGCTCTACGAGGCCGGTCTCGCCCACGTCCCGGGCGACCGTCACCGCTGGGCGATGATCATGAGCTTCCCGCTCGAGGACAACCTCGTCCTGACCAGCTACTACCGGCCGCCGTTCGCCCGCGGCCCGGTCCGCCAGGATGCCGCGATCGACGCCTGGGCGAAGGAGCTCATCGAACGCTTCGACATCCGAACGCCTTCTGCGACGGTGACCGCCGAGACCCTGTCCGGCGGCAATCAGCAGAAGGCCGTGGTGGCGCGCGAGTTCAGCAGCGAGCCCAAGGTGCTCGTGCTCGACCAGCCGACCCGAGGCCTCGACGTCGGCAGCATCGAGTTCATCCACAACCGTGCGATCGAGATGCGCGATGCGGGGTCGGCGATCCTGCTCGTCTCGGCCGAGCTTGACGAGGTCCTGGAGCTGTCCGACCGGATTGCGGTGATGTACCGCGGGGAGCTGGTGGCGACACTCGAGGGTCGCGGCGCCAGCAAGGAGGAAGTCGGCCTGCTGATGGCCACCGGACGGCGCGACTCCGACGCCAGGGCCGCGTCGTGACCGTGGTCGACGACCGCCCGGCCGAGCGGTTCTGGCGGCGCGGGCGGCTGGGCCAGGTCTTCGCGATCGCCGCCGTGCCGGTCGCGTCGGTCGTGCTGGCCCTCATCGTGGCGGGCCTGATCATCCTGGCGTCGAGCGTCGTCACGACCGGCTCGATCGATTGGGCGTTGCCCTTCGTCGCGTATCGGGCGCTGCTGCAAGGCTCGATCGGCTCGGAGACGGCCATCCTCAACACGATCCTTCAGGCCACGCCCCTGGTCCTCGGCGGGCTCGCCGTCGGGATCGGCTTCAAGGCCGGGCTGTTCAACATCGGCGGTCTCGGCCAGTTCCTGCTCGCGGCGACGGCGGCGGCCGGCGTCGGGGCCGCTCTGGCGACCACGCCGGCGCCGATCGCGATCACCGCAGCGCTCCTGGCCGGGATGGCCGCCGGAGCCTTCTGGGGCTGGATCCCCGGCGCACTGAAGGCCTGGTCGGGCGCCCACGAAGTCGTCACCACGATCATGCTCAACTCGATCGCGGCGGCGGTGATCGGCTTCCTCATCCTCGGGCCGCTCCTGGCGCCGGGCTACTCATTCGGCCGCACCGGCGATCTTGGCAACAGCGTCCTGCCGATCGTCCTCGGCACCAACGTCCACCTCGGGGTCGTCCTCGCGGTCCTCGCCGTGCCGGTCGTCTGGTGGTTGCTGTACCGGAGCACGCTCGGGTTCGAGATCCGGAGCGTCGGGGCGAACCCGAGCGCCGCTCGTTACGCGGGGATGCGGCCGCGGTTCCTGATCATGCTCACGATGACGATGTCGGGTCTCCTCTTCGGGATCGCCGGATCGATCGAGATCCTCGGCGTCAGCCACTTCATGATCCCCTCGTACGGGACCGCGATCGGGTTCGATGCGATCGCGGTCGCCCTGCTCGGCCGATCGCATCCGTTCGGGATCGCCGCGGCGGCCCTCCTGTTCGGTGCCCTTCGCGCCGGAGCCGGACTGATGCAGGTCCTGGCCGGCATCCCGGTCGAGATCATCGACGTCATCCAGGCGATCATCCTTCTCTTCCTTGCCGCCGACATCGTCGTCCGGCGCCTGTTCCGGATCCGGGCTGCCGGAGGGATCGCTGACCTCAAGACCGTCACCAGCTCGTACGCCGGGCGGGCTGCCTGATGGACCAGATCGCGACCTTCCTCGATTCGCTTCCGGTCATCGGCGTCTTCTTCCAGCTGATCGGCTATCTCGTCACCACCGTGCCGGTCATTGCTCCGATCTTCGTCGCGCTGGCGGCCCCGATCGCCCTCGGCGCCCTGTGCGGGATCATGAACGAGCGGTCCGGCATCGTGAACATCGGGATCGAAGGGATGATGCTGAGCTCCGCGTTCACCGCATTCCTGGTGGCTGCGCTCGTCGCCCAGGCCATGGGACCGATGAATCCTTCGCCGATCTTCGGGGCGACGATCCCGATCCTCGTCGGGGTGGCGGCGGCGGTAGCAATGGGCATGCTCGTGTCGCTACTCCATGCCTGGCTGTCGATCTCCATCCAGGCCGACCAGATCATCAGCGGGACGATCATCAACATCCTTGCCTTCGGCCTGACCGGGTACCTCAACCGGTTGATCATCTCGCCGAACCCACGTCTGGGCGCCGGCATCTTCCAGCCACTTGCCCTCCCCGGCTTCCTGGTCGATCTGCCGATCATCGGCTGGATCATCCGGGGGGCCTTCGCCCACGGCCCGATCACGATCTCGGTGCTGTTCCTCGTCGTGTTCCTTCAGATCTGGCTCTTCCGGTCGCGCTGGGGCCTGCGGACCCGGGCTGTCGGTGAGCATCCCAAGGCCGCCGAGACGGTCGGGATCGACGTCATCAAGCTGCGCTACCGGAATGTCGTCCTCGGCGGCGTCTTTGCCGGCCTCGCCGGGGCCTACCTCACGCTCGAGCAAAGCGGGTCGTTCCAGAACGGGATGACCAGCGGACGGGGGTTCATCGCACTCGCCGCGGTGATCTTCGGGCGCTGGACGCCGCTCGGGTCGTTCGGGGCGGCCCTCCTCTTTACCGCCTCGGAAGCCCTTCGCGTTGCGATCAGCCTGACCCCGCCGACCGGCGGCCTGGGTGACGTCCTGCGGGTCATTCCGCCGGAGTTCTACGGGGCGCTCCCGTACGTGGTCACCCTGGTGGTCCTGGTGGCGGCGGTCGGCCGAAGCGTCCCTCCGGCGGCCGTCGGCAAGCCATACACGCGCGAGGCGAGGACGTGACCCAGGATCTGAGGCAGGCCGAGCGGGGGCGCGCTCTCGCGGCCCTCGATCTCCAGGAGGGCCGGGGGCCAGTCCCGGCCCTCGACGACGCGGGGATCGCCGCCGTCCTCCGCACGTCCCGCCGAATCGCGATCGTCGGCGCGTCTCCCGATCCCGGCCGTCCGTCGTACGGGGTCATGCGCTACCTGATCCACCAGGGCTACGAATGCGTGCCGGTCAACCCCAACACCCGGGACGTGCTCGGGGTGCCGGCCTTCCGGACCGTGGTCGAGGCGGTGGCCGCCAGCGGCCCGGTCGACATCGTCGACGTGTTCCGCCGCTCGGAGCTGTGCCTGTCCCACGCCCAGGAGGCCGTCGCGGTTGGCGCCCGCTGCCTGTGGCTCCAGCTCGGGGTGGTCAACTGGGACGCCGCCCGGCTGGCGGCGGCCGGCGGACTGGCCGTCGTCATGGACCGCTGCACGGCGATCGAGCATCGCCGCCTGCGCGACCGTCCGTCCGGAACCTGACGGCCGGGCCAATCAGCTCCGCGGAGCGCCTTCCAGGACGAGCTCGATCTCGTCGCGGATCGGGATGCCGTGCTCGCCAATTCGGCCGATCGTCGGCTTCAGCTCGGCCCGGGCGCGGTCCACGGCTCCCGGCCTGACCGCGACGATCGCGAACCCGCGCCGCTGGTAGAACCTGAGCGCGCCGAGGTTGTCGTTCGTCGTCACGACCCAGATCCGTGGCCGGCCGACGGCGGTTGCGGCGGCCCACAGCCCGGACACCAGCGCGGAACCGGCACCTCGGCCAGGCGGGTCGGCAATGAGCGAGCTGAGCTCGATCGCGTCCGGCTCGAGCCGGTACGTGAGCAGCCCGGCCGGTCGGCCGTCGCGCTCGGCGACGAAGCCGAGGCCCGCGGCCAGGACGTCGACGAGCTCGTCACGTCGAGCCTGGTTCCGTCCGCCGATCGGATCGAGGGCCTGTTGGGCCCAGGCTGCGTCGCTGGCCGCGTACGGGCGGACGACGAGCGCGGACGGCATCGGGTCAGCGGCCGAGCAGGCCCACGAGCACGAGGACGCCGCCGAAGATGGCGACGAGCGCCCCCATCCGGGCCTGCCGCTGGAGGATCTCCATGGCGACCGACGCACCGGTCTTCGACTCGTCACGAAGGCCGCCCCGCCAGGCCTCGTAGCGGGCGATGTTCGCGTCCTGGGCCTTGAGCGCCCGATAGCGCTCCCACGGGCCGCGGGCGCGACTCAGCCCGATCACCACGAGGATTGCACCGCCCAGGATCAGGACCGCACTGACCGCTCCCATCAGGGCCTGCCTCCGCTGTCCACATCCCCGTCGGACCCCGGCTCCAGGCGTCGTCGCACCGCCGCTCCGACGAGCGCGGCGTTGGCCTGGCCGCCGGTCGCCTTCATGACCTGGCCGACGAGGAAGCCGATCGTCGGCTTGCCGGCCCGGAAGTCGGCGACCGCCTTCGGGTTGTCCGCGATCACGTCCTCGACGAGGCGATCGAGCGCGACGGTGTCCGAGATCTGGCGGAACCCCCGGGCCTCGACGATCGCACCAACCGGCTTGCCCGAGGCGACATGCTCGTCGAGGACCTCGCGCGCGTTCGCCCGGCTGATCTCGCCGCCGACCACGCGCCGCACGAGATCGGCCAGCTCGGTCCCCGACGAGCGCCCGACGAGACCGTCCGGCGTCCGCTCGGAGGTGGCCTTGGCCGCCCGGGCGTAGTCGCCGCTGACCAGGTTGGCGACCTCCTTCGGCGGAAGATCCGGGTCGGCCTGCAGGACCGCCTCGAAGGCGGCCGACATGGCCGGGTCGACGACGATCACGGCCGCGTCGTAGGCCGACAGCCCGAGCGACTGCTCGTAGCGCTCGCGCCGCTCGGCGGGCAGCTCGGGGATCGCCGCGCGGATGGCCGCCAGCCAGTCCGGCTCGACGCGGAGCGGAGGCAGGTCCGGTTCCGGGAAGTAGCGGTAGTCGTGCGAATCCTCCTTCGACCGCATGACGTAGGTCGAGCCGGTGGCGTCGTCCCAGCCGCGGGTGTCCTGGGTCAGGGTCTCGCCAGCCTCGAGGGCAGCCGCCTGGCGGGCGATCTCGAAGTCGATCGCCCGCTCGACGGCCCGGAACGAGTTCATGTTCTTGACCTCGACCCGGGTCCCGAACGCCTCCGTGCCGCGTCGTCGGAGCGACACGTTGGCTTCGACCCGGAGCTGGCCGCGCTCCATGTCCGCGTCGGACACGCCGATCGTCCGGAGGAGCAGCTGGAGCTCCTCGGCATAACGCCGCGCTCCCTCCGCGCTTCGGATGTCCGGATCGGTGACGATCTCCATGAGTGGGGCCCCGGACCGGTTGAAGTCGATCAGGCTGACCTTCCGGCCGTCGGGATCGGTCGCGTGGATGAGCTTGGCCGTGTCCTCCTCGAGATGAGCCCGGGTGATCCCGATCTCGATCGGCCCGGCGCTGGTCGTGACCGTCAGCCGGCCATGAGCGGCGAGCGGCAGGTCGTACTGGCTGATCTGGTAGCCCTTGGGCAGGTCCGGATAGAAGTAGTTCTTCCGATCCCAGCGGGTCGCCTCCGGGGTGGATGCGCCGATCGCCGCGCCCGTCGCCAGAACGCCCTCGACCGCGCTCCGGTTGATCGTCGGAAGAGCGCCGGGAAGACCCAGGCAGACCGGGCAGGTATGGCTGTTCGGAGGCGCCCCGTCGTAGGCCGTCGAGCAGCCGCAGAACATCTTGCTCGCGGTCCGCAGCTGGCAATGGACCTCGATGCCGATGACGGGCTCCCAGCGCTCGAGGACCGCGGACTGGGCAGGCGGTCCGGCCTCGACCGGCTCCGGCGCGGCGCTCGCGCTCATCGGATCGCGAGGCCCTCCACGCTCAGCGCCAGCCCGTAGCTGGCGACGATCAGCCAGCAGATCGCAACCGCGGTCCGGCGGGCGAACATCCGCACCCGCATCCGGGCCAGGACCGGGCGGGTCGCGTCGATCGCCCGGCGGGTCGGGTCACCGTCGTCGTGGATCATCGGTCCGAGCGCCTCACGGGCCACGACGTAGCCTCGCCATGTCCCGACGACGATCGCGACGACGCCACAGGCGATGAGCACCGGTCCCACGGCGACAGTCTCTCACAGCCGCCCAAGCGATCACCCGTCCGATCCTCAGCGGACCGCCCCGGACCCCCACGCCGGCCGGTGCGCGGCCGCCCCGGCACGATCGCGCCGGGCTTGCCGAGCCCGGTCAGGCGCGCTGGCGCCCGACGAACCGGCCGATCCGGCGGAGCGCCTCCTCGAGCTGATCGTACGCGGTCGCATAGCACATCCTGACGTGCCCCTCCCCCGAAGCGCCAAACGCGCTGCCCGGGACGACCGCGACCCGCTCCTCGACCAGGAGCCGCTCGGTGAACTGATCGGAGGTCAGGCCGGTCGCCGAGCTGACCTCCGGGAACGCGTAGAACGCCCCGCGCGGCTCGAACGTGCGCAGGCCCAGCGCGTTGAGCCCGTCGACGAGCAGTCGACGGCGCCGGTCGTACTCGGCGACCATCCGCTCGACGTCCGACTCGCCGTGGAGGAGCGCCGCGAGCGCCGCATCCTGGGCGATCGTCGGCGCCGACATGATCCCGTACTGGTGGACCTTGACGATCCCTTCGAGGATCCCGGCCGGCGCGCACAGGTAACCGACCCGCCAGCCGGTCATCGCATAGGCCTTGCTGAAGCCGCCCATGAGGATCGTCCGGTCGCGCATTCCGGGCAGCCCGGAGAACGCCCGGTGGCGGTACGAGCCGTAGGCCAGGCGGTCGTAGATCTCGTCGCTATAGACGAGCAGGTCGTGCTCCCGGGCGATCCTCGCGAGCTCGTCCTGGACGCCATCGGGCAGGACCGCTCCGGTTGGATTGCATGGGTAGCCGACGAACAGCGCCTTCGTCCGCGGGGTGATCGCCGCTTCGACCGCGGCCGGATCGAGGGCGAAGTCGTCCTCGAGCCGGGTCGCTACCTGGACCGGGATGCCGCCCGCGAACGTGATCGCCGGCACGTAGGCGACATACGACGGCTCGTGGAGGATGACCTCGTCGCCCGGATCGCAGGTCGCCCGGAGGGCGAGATCGACCGCCTCGGATGCACCGACCGTGATGAGGATCTCGGTCGCAGGGTCGTACCGGACGTCGTACCTGGCCTGCAGGTGATCGGAGAGTGCCCGGCGCAGCTCGAGCGTGCCGTAGTTGCTCGTGTAGTGCGTCCGGCCGCGCATGAGGCTGGCGACGCCGGCCTCGACGATGTCGGCCGGCGTGTCGAAGTCGGGCTCGCCGACGCCCAGGCTGATGACGTCGTCCATCGTGGCCAGGATGTCGAAGAACCGGCGGATCCCGGATGGCGGCACGTCGCGGACGCGCTGGCTCAGCGCGCGCTCGGCGAGCGGCGGCCGGTCGGTCGGCAAGCTCGTGTCGGTGGCCATCGCGCCGAGGATAGCGGCTCCAGCACGAGAGGGCGACCGTGGGTCGGCCGCTTCCGTGGATCCGGGCCGTCCAGGGCAGTCCAGCCAGCGCTCAATGGCAGCGTGACGTCCCGGCGTCGAGGACCGCACCCGAGTCGGCCTCGATGAACTGCCAGCCGTAGGAACCAAGGCCCAGGCTCAACGAGAGCAGTCCCCATCTGGTGTCCTGGCGGAACTGGGTGATCTCGAGCGGAGCCCGGGTGAATGGCCTGAGCGCGGCCCCGCCGGTTCCGGCGACGAACCCGCGGATGCCGTCGACGGCGGGCTGTCCGGCGGGGTTCGAGGGCGCCAACCGCTCGTAATCGTGGTCGTGGCCGGCCACGACCACATCGGCCCCGTGCGCGGCCAGGAGGCTCCACAGCGAGGCCATCGACGCGCCGCTCCCGTGCGCCCCCGAGCTGAACCGCGGGTGATGCCAGTACGCGAGCAGGCATGCCCGCGGATGAGCGGCCAGCGCCGACTTGAGCCAGCGGTACTGGGTGGACTTCGGGCCGCAACCGCCGATCTCCGCGCAATTCGAGTTGAGCGCGTAGACGTCCCAGCTCCCGACCCGGTATGCGTACCAGCCCTGCCCCGCCACCCCGGCCCGCGACCCGAAATAGGCGAAGTAGTCCGCCGCGTCCGGCGTCAGGTACTCGTGGTTGCCGGGCACCGGATGAACGCGCGACATGAGCGGTCCCCAGGACGGATTGAAGCAGTCACCGAAGTCCGCCGCCGAACCGGTCGGATAGGCGAGGTCGCCGATGAGCGCGATGGGTCCGGACAGGTTGCCGGCGAGCGATGCGGTCTGCTCGTCGCCGTCCGATTCGCAGTCGGCCACGTCGCCCACGGCGATCAGTGGCGTGGGCGCCACCGAGCGCAGGACGACGACACCGTCGAGATCGATCCGCGGGATCGGTCCACCGTGCGCAGCCAGTCCGACGGCGTGGACCGACTCGGTCGTGAACGACTCGACGGCCACGACCCTTCGGTAGGCGTTCCGGGTCGCGGTCAGCCGAACGGAGCCGGTGGTCGATCCGTCGAGCCAGACATCCCCGATGCCCCGGCCGGGACCGCGGGTCGCCACGATGGCCACCCCGAGCGCCGATCCGGTCCAGATCGCGCTCGCCCCGGGTTCGACGGTCGTCCGAACGTGACCGCCGAGATAGCCGGCATTGGTCGCGGTCGTCCATCGTCCGCGGTAGGCGATGCCCGGCGTTCTCTCGTTGAGGAGCTCGGCCTTGACCGGCAACGAGACCCGGGTCGTCGATCCCGCCGGGCCGGTCGCCGTGACGGCAAACCGGTAGGCCGCACCGAACGCGAGACGATACCCGGCACTGCGCGACCGCGGCGAGTCGAGCTGGATGTCACGCCATGGTCCTCCGGATCGGGTGACCCGCAGCCGGTAGCGCGAGATCGACCCCGAGCCCGGCGCCGGAGCCCAGCGAATCGTCACGGGCACGCTCTTCGTGATGACAGCTCCACCGGGGACGAAGCGCACGATCGGAGGGCTCAGCCGGGGCAGGCTCGCCGCCCAGGCCGGACCCGCGCCGATAAGGAGAACCAGGGCGAAGGACGCGGCGAGCGCAGCCATGCGTCTCATGGTCCGGGTGAGACCCCCCATTCGAGGACCCAGCGTATCAGGCTCGGCCGGGTGGCTCGAGCTGAAGTCGGCTCTGACGACTGGTCCCGCATCCGTCCGTCTGACCTCGTCGTAGCATCAATCGGACGAGGGAGGAGGTGACGTCGATGCTCGGACGACTGTTCATCCGGCTGATCGACGCGCAGGAGCCATGGGCACGCCCGTTCGGCGACTGGCTCCACCGGCTCGCCGACGCGATCTTCGGGCGAATGGTCCGCGTCCGCAGCCTGCTCAACGGAACCTGGCTCGGGCACCCGCTTCACGCGGTCGTGACCGATGCCCCGATCGGCGCACTGTTCCTCGTGATCGTGCTCGACGTCCTCGGCCAGCCGACCGCAGCGGACATCGCGCTCGTGTTCGGGATCCTCGCGATGCTCGCCTCGGCCGTCGTGGGGTTTGCCGACTACTCGGTGACCGACGGCAAGGCGCGGTCGCGGGCAACCGTCCACAGCACGCTGATGGTCATCGCCCTCCTCGTCTACGTCGCCTCGCTCGCCCTTCGCTCGGGATCCCCGGCCGACCGCAGCGTGCCGATCGGCCTGTCGATCGTCGCCTTCCTGGTCCTGTCAGCCGGGGCGTTCGTCGGCGGCGACGTCGTGTTCGCGCTCGGCAACATGGTCGACCGTCACGCCTGGCGTCCGGCCGGCGCCAAGTGGACCTCGCTCGAGATCGGCGAGATCCCCGAGGGTGCCCCGGTCAAGGCGAAGCTGGGGCTGCAGAACCTCGTCCTCGTCCGACAGGGTGAGACCATCCACGCGCTCCACGAGCAGTGCGCCCACGCCGGCGGCCCGCTCAGTGGCGGGCGGGTCGTCGACGGCTGCATCGAGTGCCCGTGGCACCAGTCACGGTTCGAGCTGGCGACCGGTCGGCGACGGCGTGGTCCGGCCGTCTACGACCAGCCGGCCTACGAAGTCCGCCCCGCCGAGGCCGGCGGCTACGAAGCCCGGCGGGTCTCCTGACCTCGAACCCCGGACATCAGGCGCCGGCCGCCAGCGCAGCGGCGCGTTCGGCGGGCGTCGGTCCCGTCGCGTCCCGGCTCGCGGCGAGATCGGTCGGCTCGAGTGACCGCCAGTCGGCGTTCGCAGTGATCGCCTCGTAGGCTCGGGCCAGGCGCAGCAGCTCGAGCTCGGTCCACGGGGCGCCGATGAGCTGGAGCCCGACCGGCAGGCCTTCCGAGAGACCGCACGGGATCGAGATGCCGGGCAGGCCGGCCATGTTGACCGGGAGCGTGCAGGCGTCGTTGAGGTACATCGCCACCGGATCGGCCATCTTGGCGCCGAAGCGAAACGCGACGCCCGGGCTCGTCGGCGCGACGATCGCGTCGAAGCCCGCCGCCCAGACCGCGTCGAAGTCGGCCATGATCAGGGTCCGGACCTTCTGGGCCTTGAGGTAGAAGGCGTCGTAGTATCCGGCCGACAGGGCATACGTCCCGAGCATGATCCGGCGCTTAACCTCGGCCCCGAAGCCCGTCCCGCGCGTCGCGAGGTAGTTGGCCAGGACGTCGCCGTCGCGGGCGCCGGGGCCGTAGCGGATCCCGTCGTAGCGGGCGAGGTTCGCGGACGCCTCTGCCGGCGCGACGATGTAGTAGGTCGCCAACCCGTAGTCGGTGTGGGGCAGGCTCACCTCGTCGACGGTCGCCCCGGCGGCCTCGAGCGCGGCCACCGCCCCTCGGACGCGGGCCTCGCTGCCCGGCTCCATCCCGGCCACGAAGTACTCTCGCGGGAGCCCGAGTCGCTTGCCGCGCAGTCCGGTCGCGGCCTCGTCGTCCGAGGCCGGCAGCGCCAGCAGGCCGTCGGGCACCGCGACCGGCGCGGACGTCGAGTCGCGCTCGTCGCGGCCGGCGACCGCGTGGAGAAGCGCCGCCGCGTCTCGCGCGTCGCGGGCGAACGGCCCGATCTGATCGAGTGACGAGGCGAACGCGACGATCCCGTAGCGACTGACCCGGCCGTAGGTCGGCTTCATCCCGACGATGCCGGAGAGCGCGGCCGGCTGGCGGATCGAGCCGCCGGTATCGGTCCCGATCGCGAGCGGGACGTGGAACGCGGCAACCGCGGCCGCCGAGCCGCCGACTGCTCCCACCGGGGACGCGATCGAGATCCCACGGGTTGGCCGTCGGCCCGTACGCCGAGTGCTCGGTCGACGAGCCCATGGCGAACTCGTCCATGTTCGTCTTGCCCACGATGACCGCACCGACAGCGTGGAGCCGCTCGGTAACATGCGCGTCATACGGGGCGACGTAGCCCTCGAGAATCCGCGAGCCGGCCGTGCACTGGCCACCCTTGACCGAAACGAGGTCCTTGAGCCCGACCGGGACGCCGAGCAACGGATGGAGGGCCTCGAGCGCGCCGGGGCCGGCCAAGCGGGCGGCGGCCAGTCGAGCGTCGGCCGCATCCGCCTCGGCCAGGGCGCGTTCACGGTCGATCGTCAGCCATGCGTTGAGGGCACGGTTTCCAGCCTCGGCCGCCTCGAGCGCGGCCAGCGTCGCCTCGCGCGAGCTCAGCTCGCCGGCGTGCAGCCGCCCAGCCAGCTCATGGGCCAGGAGGCGGGTCGGGTCGGTCATGGGGCTGGGTCGCCGCTCGGCATGGCCGGTGCCTGGGCGAGCGTCATTCGCCGCCGATGATCGCCGGCACGACGATGAAGCCGTCTCGGTGCTCGGCCGCGTTCGCCAGGACCGTCTCCACCCGGAACGACGGCGTGACGACATCGTCCCGCAGGATGTTCTCGAGCTTGATCGTCTGGGCCGTCGGAGCGATCGCCTCGGTGTCGAGCTCGGCGAGCTTGGCGTACTGGTCGAGGATGTGGTTGAGCTCGCCCTCGAGCCGGGCCAGCTCCGAGTCGGTCAGACCGAGGCGGGCGAGATGGGCGACATGGGCGACGTCGTCGCGAGTGAGGGCGGCCACGTTCCGATGATAGCCGACCTGTTGAGCGCGCCGACCGCGGCAGCAGGCTTCACCACCAGCAGGATGCGATCGCCGGCGCCGTCCTCCACGTGTTGAATCCCCCACGGAGGGTACGGCCGAGCGATTGCTGCCCGAGTGACGCCCGGATCCCCGAAGTCGTTACGATCGGGCGATGACCGAGGAGCACACGATCCGCCCGATGACACCCACGGACGTCGATACCGCTGCCGAGGTCATGATCAACGGCGGCTGGGGCGACCGGCGCCGGTTCCTCGGCTTCTGCGTCGAGCACGAGCCGATCGTTCCGCTCGTGGCCGAGGTCGACGATCGGATCGTCGGGACCGGCGTGGCCACGATCAACGGCTTGGTTGGCTGGGTCGGGATGATCTTCGTCGACGAGGCGCTCCGCGGCCGCGGGATCGGGACGACCCTGACCCAGGCCGTGATCGACGAGCTCGAACGGGCCGGCTGTGCGTCGCTCGTCCTGCTCGCCTCCCCGCTCGGCCAGCCCATCTACGAGCGGCTTGGGTTCCGCCCCGAGCTCGACTACCTGATCGTCGCGGCGGCCGGCCTCGGAACGACCTCGGACTCCGCGAGGAGCCCCGGCGAGGCCATTGGACCCCGACCGGGTCGCCTGCGTGGCCTGACGTCCGACGATCTGCCGGCGATCCTGGCGATCGACGCGGAAGCCAGTGGCGAGGATCGCGCCCACATCCTGCTGGCAAGTGCCGACCCGCACACGGGGATCGTCGCGCTCGGACCGGACGGCCGGGTCGTCGGCTTCGAGCTCCGCACGCCGTGGGGCACCCACCCGGTCGTCGCGCCCGAGCTCGTCGACGGCGTCCGGTTGCTCGAGGGCCGGCGCAGCCGGACGCCCGCCGGTGCGGAGGCCCGGACGGCCCTGCCCGGGTCGAATCGCGCGGGTCTGACGGCCCTCGAGAACCTCGGCTGGCGATCGGAGCGCTCGCTCGTCCGGATGGTCCGTGGCGCCCCGATCCGCTGGCATCCAAACGCGATCTGGGGCCAGTTCAACTACGCGATCGGCTAGGGTCCCTGGTCCGGGTCGGGCTCCCCCGCGAGCAGCCGGCGGAATGCCTCCTCGTCGAGGACCGGGACGCCGAGCTCCTGGGCCTTGGCCAGCTTCGAGCCGGCGTTCGGGCCGGCGACGACGAGGTCGGTCTTGCGCGACACCGAACCCCCGGGCTTCCCACCCGCTGCCCGGATCGCCTCCTCGGCCTCCGGCCGCGAGAAGCCGTCGAGCGTTCCCGTGACCACGACCGTCCGGCCGGCGAGCGGACCGGCGTCGGCCGCCGCCGGACGGGGAGCCGGCGGTTCGGGCTCCACGCCCGCGTCGACGAGGTCGTTGAGGATTTCGGTGCCGCCATCATGAGCGAAGTAGCGGGCGATGCTGGCGGCAACGGTCGGGCCGACGCCGGGGATCTCCTCGAACCGTTCGGGCTGCTCGCCGGCGGTCGTCGCCAGGAACTCCGAGGTGCGAGCCAGCCAGCCGTCGGGCCCGCCCAGCGACTCGCCGTCCCGCGGCGGAACCTGCTCGGCCAACCAGCCGGCCAGGTCGATCGCCGTGGTCCAGCCGACCTGCGGGATCCCCAGCGCGGCGATGATGCGCTCGAGCGGTCGGCGGCGCGAGCGCTGGATCGCCCGGTAGAGGTTCTCGGCGCTCTTGCGGGCGAAGCGATCGAGGGTTTCGAGGTCCTCGACGGTCAGCCGGTAGAAGTCGCCCCGACGCCTGATCAGCCCGCGCTGGAGGAGCTGCTCGAGGACGACCCAGCCGGCTCCTTCGATGTCCATCCCGCCCCGCCCGGCGAAGTGGGCGTACTCCTGGGCGACCCGGGCCGGGCACTCGAGGTTCGGGCAGTAGGAGCGGACCGCACCTTCGTCGCGGACGACCGACGTGCCACAGACGGGGCAGGTCGCCGGCATCTCGAACTCGCGCTCGGCCCCGGTCCGCTGCTCGACGATCGGGCGGACCACCTCCGGGATCACGTCGCCCGCCTTCTGGAGGACGACGTGGTCGCCGATCCTGATGTCCTTCCGGCGGACCTCGTCGAGGTTGTGGAGCGTCGCGCGAGCGACCGTCGAGCCGGCCACCTTGACCGGCCGGAGGTGGGCGACCGGCGTGAGCGTGCCGGTTCGCCCGACGTAGGTGACGATGTCCTCGACGACGGTCTCGACCTGCTCGGGCGGGAACTTATAGGCGATCGCCCAGCGTGGTGCCCGGGCGACGAGCCCGAGCCGGTTCTGCTGGTCGTACCGATCGACCTTGACGACGACCCCGTCGGTCTCGTACGGGAGCTCGTGACGGGCTTCGCGCCAGCGTTCGGTGAAGGCGATCACGCCATCGATGTCGAGCCCGATCGCCCGATCTGGGTTGACCGGAAGACCGAGCGCGGTGAGCCGATCGAGCGCCGCCGACTGGCGGTCGACGGTGGACGGGCCATCCTCGATCAGCTGGTAGAACCAGGCCGACAGCCGCCGGCTCGCAGTGACCGCAGGATCCTGCTGGCGGAGCGAGCCGGCCCCGCTGTTGCGCGGGTTGGCGTAGAGCGGCCGGCCGGCCTCCTCGCGCTCGGCGTTGATCCGGGCGAACTCGGCCTTGGGCATGAAGACCTCGCCCCGCGCATCGAGGGTCGCCGGTTCGCGCAGGCGGCCCGGGATCGCGGCGATCGTCCGGAGGTTGGCGGTGACGTCCTCGCCAGTCGTCCCGTCGCCGCGCGTCGCCCCCTGCACGAACTGGCCGCCCTGGCAGTGGAGCGATACGGCCAGGCCGTCGATCTTGAGCTCGGCGACGTATCCGAGGTCCGGGGACGGCTCGGGTGGTGGCGGCAGCCCGAGGCCCTTCCGGACCCGGGCGTCGAAGGCTCGCAGCTCGTCGTGGCTGAACGCATTGGCGAGCGACAGCATCGGGCGGCTGTGGCGGACCTCGTCGAAGGTCGAGGCGACCGGTCCGCCGCCGACCCGCTGGCTCGGCGAATCGGGCGTGCGCAGGTCGGGGAACGCGGTCTCGAGCTCAACGAGCTCACGGAAGAGTGCGTCGTATTCCGCGTCGCTGAGCTCGGGTGCGTCCTCCTGGTAGTAGAGCCGGTTCGCCCGGTCGATTGTCGCGGCCAGCTCGGCGTGCCGTGCCGCGGCAGCCTCGAGCTCCCCACGCGGGTCCGGGTCGGCAGCCACGATCGTCTAGCCGAGCAGCTCGAGGTTGGCCAGGCTGGCGAGCATCGTCTTGCGTCCCGCGCCGGGGTCGCGGAAGGCGACCGTCACCTCCTCGTCGTCGCGGGTCAGTCGGGCGCTCACCACGATCCCGTCGCCGAACCGGACGTGGCGGACGCGATCGCCGTCACGGTAGCGGCGCTCCCCCGGCACGATCGGCCGAGGCGGGACGACCGGTCGCGGGGATTCCGCCCGAGAATCGTCGGGCGCTCCTCGATCCGCCGGACCGGCAGGTCGTCGGGCGGCTCCGAGTCACCGCCGTCCGGCCCATCCCAGGCCGGCACGGCGGCCGCCCGTCCGAGCGAGCCGGAGCGTGCCCCGCCGGCGTACGCCTCGCGCTTGGCGGCGAGGTCGCGGGTCGGCCGGAACCCGGATCCTCCGCCCTCATCCGGCTGCGGGGCTCCGGGCCGGCCGCTGCCCTGCCGGTAGGCACCACCACCGGCCCGGATCGGCGTCCCGAACCGGGTCGCGCGGCGTGCTCCGAACACCAGGTCGAGGTCGAGCGGCCCATCGGCGTGCTCGCCGTCGTCGACGGCGAGCGACGGTCCGACCATCAGCTCGGCCGGGATCTCGAGCAGGAAACGCGACGGGACCGACGCCCCGCCCATCCCCCAGGTCGCCCGGCGCCACGCGTGCGACAGGTAGAGCCGGCGCTTGGCGCGGGTGATCCCCACGTAAGCCAGGCGGCGTTCCTCCTCGAGCTCGCGCTCGTCATCGAGGGCGCGGCTGTGCGGGAAGACTCCCTCCTCGAGCCCGGCGATGAACACGATCGGGAACTCGAGCCCCTTCGCGGCGTGAAGCGTGATGAGGGTCACCGCGTCGGCCTCGCCCTCGTACGAATCCTGGTCGGCGACGAGGGCCGTCTCCTCGAGCAGCCGGTCGAGGGCGTCCTCCGGGGCGAGGTCGTCGTAGCGCGTCGTGACCGAGCGCAGCTCGAGCAGGTTGTTCCAGCGATCCTCGCCCTCCTCGGAGCCGTCGGCCAGCATCGCCCGGTAGCCGGACCGCTCGAGGACCGCGTCGAGCAGCTCGGGCAACCCGAGGACGCCGATCCGCGAACGCATCGCCGAAACGAACGCGACGAACTCGGCGAGCGCGACGCGCGTGCGTGGGGCGATCCCGTCGAGCCGGCCGTCCGCGGCCAGCAGCAGCGCACCCCAGAACGTTCCGCGCTCCACGGGCGGCGCCGCATCCGCGGCCTCGGCCCCGTCGTCAGACGCGCCAGGCTCGACGGCCCCGGCACCGGCCGCGATCGCCGAGCGGAGCACCGCGATCGTCTTCTCGCCGATGCCCCGGGCCGGGACGTTGATCACCCGCTCGAAGGCGATCGCATCCGTGTCGCTGCGCAGGATGCGCAGGTAGGCCAGCGCGTCCTTGACCTCGCGCCGCTGGTAGAAGCGCGTCCCGCCGATCAGCTGGTAGCGGATGCCGTAGCGGAGGAACGCCTCCTCGATCGCCCGGCTCTGAGCGTTCGTCCGGTACATCACGGCGATGTCGCGTGGGTTCAGCCGCTCGGCGTCATCGTCGGCTCGCCGGGTGAGGACCGAGCGCGAGCCACCGGTCAGCTCCTCGACCTGGCGCGCGATCCACTCGGCCTCCTCCTCCTCGTTGTACGCCTCGAACCGCTGGATCGGCCGCCCGCCGGCGTTCTCCGTCCAGAGCTTCTTGTCCGTGCGGGCCGCGTTCCGGCTGACGACCGCGTGGGCGGCGTCGAGGATGAGCTGGGTCGACCGGTAGTTCTGCTCGAGCTTGACGATCGTCGCGTTCGGCTCGTCGCGCTCGAAGTCGAGGATGTTCCGGATGTCGGCGCCGCGCCAGGAGTAGATCGACTGGTCGTCGTCGCCGACCACGGCCAGGTTGTGATGGCGCGCCGCGAGGGCCCGGACCCACAGGTACTGGGCCCGGTTCGTGTCCTGGTACTCGTCGACATGGAGGTAGCGCCAGCGATCCTGGTAACGGGCGAGGACGGCCGGGGCATCCTGGAACAGGCGCACGGCCTCGAGCAGGAGATCGTCGAAGTCGAGCGCACCGACCGCGCGGAGGCGCGCCTGGTAGGCCCGAGCGAGACGGGCGACGATCCGCTCGTGATGGTTGAGGGCGACCTCGTCGAGCGCGTCGGCATCGAGCATCTCGTTCTTCGCCCGGCTGATCGCACCGAGCACGGCCGACGGGCGGAACTCGCCGGTCGTCGGCAGGTCCTCTTCGCGGAGGAGCTGCTTCATGAGCGTCTGCTGGTCGTCCGTGTCGTAGATGACGAATCGCGGATCGAGCCCGATTGCGCTGCCGTCCCGGCGCAGGACCCGGGCGCAGACCGCGTGGAACGTGCCGGTCTGGACGTCGCGGCCAGCCTCCCCGACGAGCGCGACGATCCGCTCGCGCAGCTCGCCGGCGGCGCGGTTCGTGAACGTGACGGCCAGGATCTGCCACGGCCGAACGCCCTTGACCCCGATCAGGTAGGCGACCCGGTGGGCAAGGACCCGGGTCTTGCCGCTCCCGGCGCCGGCCAGGATCAGCAGCGGGCCCTCCGTCGTGGTCACCGCCCGGGCCTGCTCGGGGTTGAGCCGGGCAACGATCCGCTCGGCCAGCGCCGCGGTCGCCGCAGCTGCTGCGGCTCGATCGGCCGGCGGCCTGGTCGGCGCGTCGGGATCGTCGAGCGGCGGTGGCCCGTCAACGAGGAAGTCCGGCTCGACCGGCGGACTGGCCGAGGCCCGGGCGGGCTCGATCCGGACGGCCTCGTCGCTCGCCGGGTCCATCGCGAGGTCGTCCGCGGACGGCTCGGGACGACGGGTTCGGCGACTTGGGCTCACCGCTCCATTCTAGGTCGCCGGCCTCATCGGCCGGTCACGACGAAGCCCGCCCCGGTGCGGGACGGGCTTCGAGCTTCCGGAGCGAGCCGGATCTACGGGGTGAGCCCCGGGATCGACAGCGGCTGGTCGCTGATCTGGTCGGCCGGTGGGACCGTGACGGTCACCGGCGCGTCGTAGTTGGTCAGGTCGACCGTGATCGACAGGGTCCCGCTGGCGCCGGCGTCGACGGCGATCATCACCCGGGCCGGTCGGTAGTCGGACTTCCGGGTCCAGAGGTCGACCGTCACGGACCCTTCGCCGAGCGCGCCGCTCGCCTGGGGCACGTCCGTGCCGTTGACCTTCATCTGGACGTGATAGCAGTCCTGGTCGCCGATCTTCTCGTCGGCGAGCTTCGTCGGCGGGGTGGTCAGCTTGTCGAGCTGGGCCTTGACCTGGTCGGCCAGCGCGGCCGCGGCACTCGGATCGGGCGACCCGAGGCCGGCCGGAAGGCTCGGCAGCGGGAGGCCGCTGGTGAGCGCGGCGGTATCGACCTTGTGGTACTTGCCGTCCGGGCTGAGGCTCGTCTTGACGTACGCCTGGCCGCCGGTCGCGATCGCCTCGGCGGTGAAGCCGAGCAGGGCCGGTACGGCGACCGACACCTTGGCCTCGCTATCGGCGACGTCGATGTCGCCCTCCAGCGTGGTGCCGGTCAGGTCGATCGGCAGGCCGGCTGCGCTGCCGCTCATGGCGCCCGAGTCGATCTTGCCGGTGACGCTGGCCTTGACGTGGACGGTCTTGAGGCCATCGAGCGAGCTCGCGGTCTTGGCGAGGATGTCCTTGGGATCGGTCAGCGCCGGTGCGCTGGCTGTGCCGCCACAGGCGGCGAGGAGCGTCGCCACGAGGGCGACGACGAACAGGAGGCGACGGGGCATCGAAGACTTCTCCGTGATGCGGTCTTTGGGGACCCGGCAGGGGCCGGGTCAGGGCGTGGACGCTGCGCGCGGGGCCAGATGACCAGGCCGTGCGGCAGCGTGCGGGGTCGGCCGTCGGGTCGTCCCTGGGCTGATGGTACCGCCCGTCGCGAATCGACGAGGCCCGGGCGCTGTGCCCGGGCCCCGCTGAACGGTCTGAGGAGCGTGGACTAGAAGTCCATCCCGCCGCCGTGCTCGTGGCCGCCGCCGGCCTGCGCCTGCGCCTTCTCCGGGATGTCGGTGACGAGCGTCTCCGTCGTCAGGACCATGGCCGCGATCGAGGCCGCGTTCTGGAGCGCCGAACGGGTGACCTTCGCCGCGTCGACGATGCCCTTCTTGAACATGTCGCCGTACTCGCCCTTGAGCGCGTCGAAGCCGTGGCCGATCTTGGCGACGCGGACCTGCTCGACGACGACCTCGCCGCGAGCGCCGGCGTTGTCGGCGATCTGGCGGGCCGGGCGCCTCGAGCGCCTTGCGGACGATGTCCACGCCGACCTGCTCGTCGCCTTCCAGCTTGAGCTTGTCGAGCGCCGGGATCGCCTGGAGGAGCGTCGTGCCGCCGCCGGCGACGAGGCCTTCCTCGACGGCCGCGCGGGTCGTCGAGAGGGCATCCTCGATGCGGTGCTTCTTCTCCTTGAGCTCGACCTCGGTGGCCGCGCCGACCTTGATCACGGCGACGCCGCCGGACAGCTTGGCGAGGCGCTCCTGGAGCTTCTCGCGGTCGTAGTCGGAGGTCGTGTCCTCGATCTGGGCCTTGATCTGGGTCATCCGGGCCTTGATCTGGTCGGGCTTGCCGGCGCCGTCGACGATCGTCGTGTCGTCCTTGGTGGCGACGACGCGGCGGGCCTCGCCGAAGTCCTCGAGGGTGACCGAGTCGAGCTTGCGCCCGATCTCCTCGCTGATGACGGTGCCACCGGTCAGGATCGCGATGTCGCGGAGCATCTCCTTGCGCCGATCGCCGAAGCCCGGCGCCTTGACGGCGAGGACCTGAGATGGTGCCCTTGAGCTTGTTCACGACGAGGGTCGCGAGCGCCTCACCGTCGATGTCCTCGGCGATGATGACGCATCGGCTTGCCCAGCTGGACGACCTTCTCGAGCGCCGGGAGCATGTCCTGGACGCTCGAGATCTTCTTGTCGGTGATGAGGATCATGGGGCTCTCGAGGACCGCCTCCATCCGGTCGGGGTTGGTCACGAAGTAGGCCGAGATGTAGCCCCGGTCGAACTGCATGCCCTCGGTGTATTCCTTCTCGAGGCCGAGGCACTGGCCCTCCTCGACGGTGATGACGCCGTCCTTGCCGACCTTGTCCATCACCTCGGCGATGATCTCGCCGACCTCGGGATCCGCGGCGCTGATGGCCGCGACGGCCGCGATCTGCTCGCGGTTGTCGACCGGGCGCGACTGCTTCTTGATCTCGGCGACGATCGGCGTCGACGGCCTTCTCGATGCCGCGCTTGACGACCATCGGGTTGGCGCCGGCGGTCACGACCCGGAGGCCCTCGGCGACCATCGCCTGGCCGAGGACGACCGCGGTGGTCGTGCCGTCGCCGGCGACGTCGTCGGTCTTGGTCGCGACTTCCTTGAGGAGCTGCGCGCCCATGTTCTCGAACGGATCGTCGAGCTCGATGTCGCGGGCGATCGTGACGCCGTCGTTGGTGATCGTCGGCGAGCCGAACTTCTTGTCGAGGACGACGTTGCGGCCCTTGGGGCCGATCGTGACCCTGACGGCGTCGGCGAGGCGGTCGATGCCCCGCTTGAGCGAGCGACGAGCGGTCTCGTCGAAGATGAGCTGCTTGGCCAACTGGTGGTCCCTCCGGGATGTGGTCGGTGGTGTGGTGCGCTGCGGCGATGCGGGTCAGTCCTCGACGACGGCGAGGATGTCCTTCTGGCTGACGATCAGGAGCTCCTCGCCGTCGACCTTGAACTCGGTGCCGGCGTACTTCGCGTAGAGGACCTTCTGGCCCTCCTTGACGTCGATCGGCTCGCGCTTGCCGTCATCGAGGATGCGGCCCGGGCCGACGGCCAGGACGATGCCCTCCTGGGGCTTCTCCTTGGCGGTGTCCGGCAGGACGATGCCGCTCTTCGTCATCTCCTCGCGGGCGGTCGGCTGGATGACGACCCGGTCGCCCAGCGGGCGGAGCTTCTTCGCGGTCTTCCGTGCGGTGGCGGTGGCCAAGGTGCGATCCCTCCTGTGACGGCGGTGGGCCGTCGACCGATCGGCTGCCGATCCCGGAGCAGGCTCGTCCGGGACACGGTGCCTATGTACATGAGCGCGTCGCGGGGCCTGCGGACCCGGTCTGGGCCCGGCTGTCACGCCGCTTAGCACTCTCGATGTGAGAGTGCCAGAACTGTAGCCCAAGTCGGGGGCGGGCGTCAAGACGGATCGTCGGTCGAGCGGGCCGACCGCTCGGGCGTCAGCGATCGAGCGCGATGACCAGCTGTTCGCCGCCGCTCGTGGTCCGGGTGACGGTCGGGCAGCCGGGACCGTCGAGGCCGACGATCCAACTGACGACTCCCTCGGACTCGTCCACCAGCAGGGCCTCCGGGATCGTCCCGCCGGCGAGGCGGAGATCGCGCTCGCCCTTGTAGACGGGATCGCCGTTCGGGCGGCCGATGACCATGCCGTTCATCCGGACCATGAGGAATCGGTCGCCGGTCACGGTCACGGCCTGGCCGCTGCCGGCCATCGAGAACGGCGGCTTGTCGAAGACGACCGTCAGGGTCGGCTGGGCCACGGCCTCAGGAGGCCGGTTGCCGAACGTGAAGACCAGGCGGGTCCGTTCGAGCGACGCGTCGACAAGCGTGTCGCTTGCCAGCGGGCCGGGCGCCGGGAGCGTACAGGCCGCCGCCGACGGGCTGGCCAGGCTGGGCGTCGGCGTGGGCCGTGGTGAGGGAGTGAGCGACGGCTGGGCCGTCGCACTGGGGCTGGCCGGCGTCACGGGGGGCGTCGAGGCCGTCGCCGACGGCTCGGCCGAGCTCGTGCCCGACCCGACACATCCGGCCAGGACGATGACGATGGCGAGCCCGAGCGCGAGCCGTCGGCGGTTGGAGCGCGGCAGGGCGTTCATGACCCGAGGACGGTTTCTCGCCGCTCGCGGTTACGGCCAAGGACTCGATCGTAGGCGGCAACCAGGCCATCCCCGACGGCCGCGGCGTCGTCCGCGCGCTGCTCGACCAGCCAGCGGGCCGTGACCGCCACCCATTCGGGCTCGTTCCGCCTTCGCGGCGCACCCGGCGGCGACAGGAACGGCGCGTCGGTCTCGACCAGCAGGCGATCGGCCGGGACGAGCCGGGCGACGTCGGCGCTGGCTGCCTCCCCCTCCCGGAACACGAGCCCGCTGAACGAGATCGCGAGGCCGAGATCGAGCACGGTCTCGGCGTAGTCGACCGGGCCCGAGAACGAGTGGACGATGGCCGGCGGTCGGTCGCCGAACGCGCGTCGGGCCGCCGGGCCGCCGATCCCCGCCGCCTCCAGCTCGCTGACGAGCCGGTCCTGAGCGTCGCGGGCCCCCGGCTTCGAGCGGCAATGCAGGATCGCCGGCTTGCCGCTGGCCATGGCCAGGGCAAGGTTCCGCCGGAGGTTCGCGAGCTGCGCATCGAGCGGCGAGAACCCACGATCCGTATCGAGCCCGGTCTCGCCGATCGCCACGACCCGCGAGTCCGCGGCCAGCGCGACGATCCGGTCCCAGCCAGCCTCGTCGACCTCGGCAGCGGCGTGCGGGTGGACGCCGACTGCTGCATCGAGCCACGGGAATCGGTCGACGAGCGCCAGCGCATCGACTGACGACCCGACGTCCCAGCCCGGCACGAGGAGACGCTCGACACCGGCCAGCCGCGCACCGCCGATGACGAGCTCGACATCCGAGTTGAAGCGATCCGCCTGGAGGTGGCCATGGGCGTCGATCAGGCGCATGGGGTCAGGCGTCCGCGGGATCGGCCTCGAGCCTCGGGAAGAGGGGCTCGGGCGCGGCGAGCGTCCCGGCCTCCCCTCCATGGGCCGCCCAGCGCAAGCTCGTCGAGGAGCGCCGGCCCGCCGTTCCCGTCGTCGCCATACGGATACGAGTAGCCGAGCTGGGCAAGGACTCGCGGCGCCGTCCGGGGCATGAACGGTGCTGCGGCCAGGGCAACCAGCCGGCACGCCTCGATGAGGTCGCCGAGCACGCGGCCGAGCCGCTCTGCCGCGCCCGCCTCACCGGCCTTGGCCGACCTCGCCAGAACCCACGGCTGCTCGGCATCGACCGTCTTGTTCGCGCCGCCGACGAAATCCCACAGGGTGGCCAGCGCGTCGTGCAGGAGACAGCCCTCGAACCGCTCGCGGTAGATCGGCAGGAGCTCAGACCAGGCGTCGCCGAGTGGCAAATCGGCGAGCGGGCGGGGATCCGGCCTGGCGCCTTCGAGATAGCGATTGGCCATCGACACCGTCCGGTTTACGAGGTTGCCGAAGTCGTTGGCCAGGTCGGCGTTGTAGCGCCGCACGAACGAGTCCCAGCTGACGTCCGCGTCCCGGTCGAACGGGACCTCGCGCAGGACGACGTACCGCGCCCCGTCCGCACCGAACGCCGCGACGGCGGCGTCCGGGTCGAGGAAGTTGCCCCGGCTCTTGCTCATCCGCTCGCCCTGGACGAGCAGGAACCCGTGGACCCAGACGCGGCGTGGTGCCTCGAGCCCGGCGCTCCACAGCATCGCCGGCCAGTAGATCGCGTGGAACCGGGCGATGTCCTTGCCGATGACGTGGAGGTCGGCCGGCCACCATCGGGCGAACGACTCCGGATCGTCCGGGAAGCCGGCCCCGGTGATGTAGTTGATGAGGGCGTCGTACCAGACGTAGATCCGGCCCGCCTCCGGGTCCCAGCTGCCGTCCTCGCGCTGCGCGGTCTCGCCGTTCTCGGCGATCGGGAACGGGATGCCCCAGCCCTCGCCGGCTCGGCTGATCGAGAAGTCCTCGAGCCCCTGGCGGATGAACCCGAGCATCTCGTTGCGCCGGTACTCGGGCTGGACGAAGTCCGGATGATCGGCGTAATGGCGCTCGAGACGCTCCTGGTAGGCGGACAGGCGGAAGAACCAGTTCTGCTCGGAAAGCCACTGGAGCGGGACCTCGGGGTGGTTGGGGCAGATCGTCCCGCGGGCGGTCTCGAGGACGTCGCTCGCGTTGCGGAAGCCCTCGCTCGGGCAGTACCAGCCCTCGTAGGTGCCGACGTAGATGTCGCCGTTCGCGTACGCCCGTCGGACCATCTCCTGGGCCGACCGGACGTGGTCGGGATCGGTGGTCCGGATGAACCGGTCCGGGGCAATGAGCAGCTCGGCTTCGGCTGCCTTGAACAGCTCCACCTTCTCGTCGACGAAGGCTCGCGGCGAGCGCCCCTCCTCCGCCGCACGCTCGGCGATGTTGACCGAGTGCTCGTCGGTGCCGGTCAGGAACCGGGTGTCGTCGCCGATCATCCGGTGCCAGCGGGCGATCGCGTCCGACCCGATCACCTCGTAGAGCGTGTGCAGGCCCGGCCGGTTGTTGGCGTAGGCGATCGCCGTGGTCAGGTAGTACCGGTTCGGGGCGGTCATGGCCGGCCGATGGTAGCAGGAGCCACCGGCCGGTCGGGATCGGGCGGAGAGCTACTCCGCGGCGTCGGCCGCCTTGTCGGTCGCGTCCCTGATGGCGTCGGCAGCCGTGTCGCCGGCCTCGCTGACGGCATCAGCGACGTGATCCGCTCCGCTGCCGTTCCCACCAAGGCCGGGCATGTTCGACTTGACGGTGTCCGTCACCCCGCCGACGGCGTCGCCGACCGAGTCTGCGGCGCTCTCGCCGGCATGCCTGACGTCGGCGGCAAAGCTACGGCTACGCTCGGCGATCTTGCTCCCGACGTCGGTCGTGACGTCGGCGGCCTTGTAGGCGAACGGTCCGGCGGCGTCGGCCGCCTTCGCCGCGACGTCGGCAGCCCGGGCGGCGAACTCGCGAACCGTCGGGCTCGCCTTCTCGGTCGCGGTCTTGACCGTCGGACCGGCCTTGTCGGCGACGTCCCGGGCGAACCCGGAGACGGCCACGCCGACCGCGGTCACGACCGATCCGAGGTCGCGGCCGGCCTCGGCGCCCGTATCGCCGGCCCCATTCGTGTGCTCGGACTCACTGGGCGGGGTCGTGGACTCGTCGGTCATCGTGGTCCTCCTCGGGGCTCGTGCGGCGATTCGATCGGTCGGCTGATTCTGCACCGGATCGGCCGGAGAGGCCAGCGCCCCTAATCGGCACGCTGGAACCGGGCCAATCCGTCTGCGATACTGCCGTGCGCGCGCCCACTCCACGTGGCGAGGAGGGTTGAGATGACGGCCAGCACGGCGCCCGGAGCGCCCGATCAATACCGGGAGATGCTTGCCGAGCTCGGCAAGTCATGGGGCATGGTCCTCGCGTTTGGGATCCTGAGCATCATCGTCGGACTCGCCGCGATCTTCTGGCCGGGGCGGACGATCGTGATCGTGGCGATCCTGTTCGCGATCGAGCTGTTCATCGCGGGGATCTTCTCGATCATGCGGGCGTTTGGCCACGACGTCGACACGGGAGCCCGCATCCTGTCGGTGATCGTCGGGATCCTCGGCGTGATCGTCGGCTTCGCGCTCCTCCGCGAGCCATTCCAGTCGGTGATCGTGATGGCATTCGTCATCGGCATCTACTGGATCGCCCACGGGATCATCGACCTCGTCGGCGCCTTCTCGACCAAGGAGGGCCGGAACTGGGCGCTCTTCATCGGGGTCGTGTCGATCATCGCCGGGTTCATCATCCTCGAGTACCCGATCGCCTCGCTCGAGACGCTGGCGCTCGTCGTCGGGATCTGGCTCGTGATCCTCGGCATCATGGAGATCTACGGGGCGTTCAGACTGCGCGGCCTGGCCAAGGCCGCGGCCGCCTAGTCGCCCCGGGCGGGGCGCTCCTCGCTGGCCCGTTGGGTCGGCCGGGGTCAGCCGAGCGCGAGGTAGGCCGGAACCGGGCGAGAGATTCCCTTGAGCTCGAGCTCGCCGGCGGGCTCCATCGGGATCACGCCCTCCACCGCGGCGTACGTCCGCTGGCCGAGGAGGATCTGGCCGGCCTTCGCCTCTGTGCTCAGGCGTGAGGCGAGGATGACAGCGTTGCCGATCGCCGCGTAGTCGTAACGGCCCTCGAAGCCGATCCGACCGAGCGTCGCGTAGCCGGTCGAGATGCCGATCCCGAGTCCGAGCTCGAAGCCAAGCCTGCGCCAGCCCTCGGCGAGCTCGGCGAAGCGGGCACGCATCCCGATCGCCATGGCGACGGCCCGTTTGGCGTGGTCGTCCTGCGCGACGGGGTCGTTGAACCAGACGAGCATGCCGTCCCCGGCGAAGTGCTCGAGCGTGCCCCCATGCTCCACGACGAGGGCGCCCATCGCCGCGTGGTAGGCGCGCAGGACTCCAAGGAGCTCTTCGGGCTCGGCCGTCTCGGAGAACTGGGTGAAGCCGCGCAGATCGGCGAAGACCGCCGGTGATCTGGCGACGATGGCCGGCCAGCATCTGCTCGCTCTCCGCGCTCGAGAGGAGCGCCGCGATCTGGGGCGATACGAACCGGGCCAGCTCTGTCTTCTGGCGTTCGACGGTGGCCAGCAGTCGGGCGATCTCGATCGCGACCGCGACCTGACCGCTGTACGTCGCGACGAGGGCGATCTCATCGTCGTCGAACGGTCGGACCTCGGCGCGACCGAGGTTGAACACGCCCGCGATCCGGCCTTCGCGGAGGATGGGCAACCCCAGCAGGGTCCGGAACCTCATGAGCCTCTGGGCGTCCGGCTGGTCGTACTCGGGGTCGGCGAGGACGTCGGGGATCTGCTGGGCCTGACCTACCATCAAGACCCTTCCGGTCATGCTGTGGCGACCTGGGCGATCGGGATGCTCACGCTCGTACGCCTCGACGAGGTCACCGCCCGGTCCCGCGGACGCCGCGACGCGGAAGACCTCACCATCCTGCAGGTAGATGGTCCCGAGCTCCGCGTCACAGAGCCGCACGGCGCTTTCGAGGATCGCCTTGAGGACGGAGGTCAGATCTGAGGCGGGGTCGCCGAGGATCGCCAGGACTTCGGTCATCGCCGCCTGGCGGGCCAGGAAGTCGCGTTCAAGCGCAGCGACCCGCTGGTCGCTCGACTCGTTCGGTTTCCCCATCGGCCGCCTCAGCCGACGACCGGCCCGACCACGTCGTAGGCCGGCACGGCGCGGGACAAACCCTTGAGCTCGAGCTCACCGACCGACTCTGCGGAGACGGACGTCTCCACCGCGGCGTAGGTGCGTTGTGACAGGAGGATCTGGCCGGCCTTCGCCTCTGTGCTCAGGCGTGAGGCGAGGATGACGGCGTTGCCGATCGCCGCGTAGTCGTAGCGGCCTTCGAAGCCGATCCGACCGAGCGTCGCGTAGCCGGTCGCGATCCCGACCCCGAGACCGAGCTCGTAACCGAGCTTGCGCCAGCCGTCGGCCAGCTCGGCGAAGCGGGCACGCATCGCGATGGCCATCGTGACCGCGCGAGTCGCGTGGTCCTCCTGGGGCACGGGGTCGTTGAAGAAGACGAGCATCCCGTCGCCGGCAAAATGCTCGAGCGTCCCACCGTGCTCGACGACGAGGACGCCCATGGCCCCGTGATAGGCCCGCAGGACGCCGAGGAGCTCCTCGGGCTCGGCCGTCTCGGAGAAGTGGGTGAAGCCGCGCAGGTCGGCGAACATTGCGGTGATCTGGCGACGGTGCCCGGCGAGGAGCTGCTCACCCTCGGCGCTCGAGACGAGGGCAGCGATCTGGGGCGACACGAACCGGGCGAGCTCGGTCCGTTGCCGCTCGATCGTGCCGAGAAGCCGGGCATTGCCGATGGCCACCGCCGCTTGCTCCGAGAACGTCGAAACGAGCCCGATCTCGGTCTCGTCGAACAGGGTCACCGTCCGGCGGGCGAGGATGAACACCCCGATCAACCTGCCTTCGCGGTGGATCGGCACGCCGAGCATCGTCCGGTTGCCACTGGTGAGTCCGGCTTCGTTCGTGTACTCCGAATCCGATTGGATGTCCGGGATCTGAACGACCTCACCGGTCAGCATGACGCGGCCGACCATCGACCCGCGGCCCGCGCGATGCGGACGCGGCATCTCGAGGTTGACAACGGACTCCGGCATGTTCGACGCCACGACCGCGAAGTTGCCCGACCCGTCGTCCAGGTAGAGGCTTGCGAGATCGGCGCGACACAGGCGGTTGGCGCTGGCGAGGACCGTGTCAAGCACGGCCTGGAGGTCGAAGCCGGCGCGACTGATGACCTTGAGCACCTCGTTCGTCGCAAGCTGGCGTTCAAGCGTCTCGCGCTCGAGGTCGCGCAACCGCTTGTCGGCAAGGGAGGCGTTGATCCGAGCTCGGAGCAACGGCGGCTTGAACGGCCGCAGGAGATAGTCCGCTGCGCCCATCTCGATGCAGCGCACGGCGCTGTCGAGCTCGTCGAGACCGCTGATCACGATGACCGGCAGGTGCATGAGAGCTTCGTCACTCTTGATCGCGGCGAGCGTCGCGAATCCGTCCATTCCGGGCATCAGCAGATCAAGCAGGACGAGGTCGACGCCGCGAGCCCCGTCGCGGAGCAGCTCGAGAGCCCGCTCGCCGCTGTCGGTGTCGATCGGGTCATGACCCTCGCTGCCGAGGAACCGCACGAGCAGGGCCCGATCGACCGGGTTGTCGTCGACGACGAGGATCCGCCCAACGGTCGGTCCCGCGCTCAATGCCCGGTCCCGACCCGGCGTTCGAGCTCGACGACGACCGCCTCGAACGCCGCTGCGAGCGCGTCGACCGTTGCCTCCAGCCCGTCAAGCCGGCCGTCACGGGCCGCGGCCTCCACGTCGCGACAGGTGGCGGCGAGGTCGTTCGCCCCGAGCGACGCGCTGCTGCCCTTGAGGGTGTGCGCGGCTCGCCGGAGATCCTCGGCCGCGCCGGCTGCCAATGCGGTCCGCATGTCAGCCAGCCGGCTCAAGCCGTCGGTCCGGTACTCGGCGACGAGTTCGGCGAGGAACCCACGGTCGCCGCCGACCATCTCCATCGTCTGGCCGAACGCAGCGTCGTCGATCGGCCCGCTCAAGGCCGCGCTTCCTCGGCCGGCGTTGGATCCGGACAGGCCGGCGAGCGGGTCAAGGCCGCCGTCAGCTCCTCGGTCCGGATCGGCTTCGCAAGGTAGTCGTCCATGCCGGCAGCCAGACAGGCCTCACGGTCCTCGGCCATCGCATTCGCGGTCATGGCTACGATCCGCGGCCCCACTTCGGGCCAACGCGCCCGGATCCGGCGGGTCGCCTCGAGGCCGTCGAGGTGGGGCATCTGGACATCCATGAGGACGAGATCGTAGTGCCCCTGCTCGAGCGCAGCGATGGCCTCCAGCCCGTCGCCCGCGACGTCCGCTGCGTAGCCCAGCTTCGAGAGGATCCGCAGGGCGAGCTTCTGGTTCACCGGGTTGTCCTCGGCGAGGAGGATCCGAAGCGGGTGGCGCAGGCCCAGCGTGACGTCAAGCGACGCCGCCTCGGATACCCGGACCGCGACAGCCGGAGCCCGCTCGCCGATCGCGGTCATGACGGCGTCGTGGAGGCCGGAGGGTTTGATGGGCTTGGTCAGGAACGCGTCGATGGCGTCGCTGGCCCGGTCGAGCGCCCCGACCGACGAGCTCAGGATGAGCGGCACCCGGTCCGTCGGGCGGATCGCCCGGATGGCCTCGGCCAGCTCGATCCCGTCCATGTCCGGCATCCGCTGATCGAGGATCGCGACGTCGAAGCGCTGGCCCTCGGTGACCCAGGCCAGCGCCTCGGCGGGGACGCCGGTGTCCTCGACATCCATCGCCCAGCGTCGCAGCTGGGTCGTCAGGATCCGCCGATTCGTCGCGTTGTCGTCGACGACGAGGACGCGCCGCCCGGCCAGCTCGACCGGGACGATCGGTCGTGCCGCCAGGCCACCGAGGTCGGCCGTCTCATGGAGGGCGACGACGAGGTGGAACGTCGACCCGGCGCCCGCGACGCCGGCGCTGTCGGCCGACAACGAGCCGTTCATGAGCTCGGCGAGCCGTCGGCTGATGGCCAGCCCGAGGCCGGTTCCGCCATAGCGCCTCGAGATCGAGGCGTCCGCCTGACTGAAGCTCTGGAACAGGCGGTCGAGCTGATCGGCCGTGATCCCGAGACCCGTGTCTCGGACCTCGAGCCGCAGGTCCCAGACGTCTGAGCGCTCGCGCCGTTGACCGTCGACCGTCAGCACGACCTCGCCGGAATCGGTGAACTTGACCGCGTTCGAGAGGAGGTTCAGGACGATCTGGCGGAGCCGGCCCGGATCGCCGAGGAAGGCCGCCGGGAGGTCGTCGGCGATCGTGAACGCGAGCTCGATCCCCCTCCCTGCCGCGGTCGGTGCGATCACGTCCAGCGCCCCCTCGATCAGGCGCCGGAGCGCGAATGGCTCGGATGCCAGCTCGACCCGGCCGGCCTCGATCTTCGAGAAATCGAGGATGTCGTTGATGATCGTCAGGAGCGCATCGCCCGACGTGCGGATCGTCTCGACGTAGTCGCGCTGCTCGTCGTCCAGGGTGGTATCGGTGAGCAGGCCGCTCATCCCGATGATCGCGTTCATCGGCGTCCGGATCTCGTGGCTCATCGCCGCGAGGAACGTGCTCTTCGCCTGGTTCGCCTGCTCGGCTGCCTCACGTGCGTCGCGCGTGGCGCCAAAGAGGCGGGCGTTGTCGATCGCGACCGCCGCCTGCTGGCTCAACCCGAGGAGGAAGTCGAGGTCGGCCTGGGTGAACGGTGCGCTCGGACCGTACCGCCAGACGGCGAGCACGCCGGTGACGCCGTCACGGCCGAGCAACGACGCGGCCATCAACCGCTCCTCGGCGAGCTCGGGTGTCCCCGGGATCCTGATGGTCCGTGGGTCGCCCCCGACGTCGTTGACGAACTCGGCCGCGCCCCGGATCGCGAGGTCGCCGATGATACCCTCGCCCGGCCGGATCCGGAGCGCCATTAGCTCCGCGGCGATGTCGCCGAGCGCGACGATCGCGCCGTAGTCCTCCTGGCCGACCTCACGCATGAAGGCCGCACTCGTGTCGGCGTCGAGCAGCGTCTTCGCCCGCTCGGCAATCCGCTGGAGGACGCGGTCGAGGACGAGTGTCGCGGAGATCTCCCGGCCCACGTCGACGAGGGCCGCCATCTCGTCGGCCCGCCGCCGCATCTCCTCGTACAGCCGGGCATTCTGGATCGCGGCTCCGACGTTGGCTGCGATCGTCGACAGGAGCCGGACGTCGGCGTCGCCGAATCGCCGACCTCCTCGGTGCTCTGGACGCTGATCGCGCCGATCGCCCGGTCGCCGAGCTGGATGGGGACTCCGAGATACGACTTCGGCGGGGTGCCGATGCCCCGGGTCCCGAGCTCCTCGAAGTGCTCATCGCGGTTGAGCAGGAGTGGCCGGCCCGCCTCGAGGATGCGCGACGTGAGACCCTCGCCAACCGCGATCGGCTCCGTCTGGCTCCGTCGACCGTCCTCCCAGAAGTACGGAAATTCGATCCGCTCGGTGACCGGGTCGACGAGGGCGACATACGCGATGTCGGCGTCGAACGCCTCGCGCGCCCGCTCGCCGACCAGCTCGATGAGCGCCGCAAGCTCGAGCTGGGTTGCCGCCGCCTGGCTGATCTGGTTGACGGTCGCGAGCTCGGATGCGCGCTGGCGGGTTTCGAGGAGGAGGCGGGCATTCTCGAGAGCGACGCCAAGGCTCGAGGCGAGGGTACCGAGAATCCGCTCGTCGGCCTCGCTGAATGCGTCGACCGGCGCGCTCTCGAGCCCGATGACGCCGATCGGCCGGTCACCGCCTGGGATGGGGACGACGAGCGACGGACTCGATCGGTTCGTGAGGCCAGGTCACCCCAAGCCGCTCGGCCTCCTCGATCGTTCCCGCCCGGACCGGGCGGCCCGTCGCGATCGCCCGCCCGGTGAGGCCGGTGTCGGCCGGGCTCGGCACGGAAACGAGCCTCTGCCCGGCAAAGGTCTCGTACGGGTAACCGACCGTCGCGGTCGCTTCGTCGACGACGCCTAGGTAGAGCGACTGGACTTCGAAGACTTCCTGGATCTTGTCGCCGACGAGATCGTACATCGCCTGCATGTCGAGCTCGGCGGCAAGGCCCTGCTGGACAGCGTTGATGATCGCGAGCTCCTTCGCCCGCTCGTCCGTCTCGGACAGCAGCCGGCGTGCCTCGTCGAACAGCCGGGCGTTCTCGAGGGCGACGCTCAGGCTGGCCGCCAGCGTCGACAGGAGGCGTACCTCGGCTTCGCCGAAGGCGTTCGGGTCGTCGAGGTTCTGGAGCGAGATCACGCCCTTGGCGTCGTCGCCGACGATGAGCGGTACGAAGAGCGCCGCCTTGGGCTCCTCGCCGACGACGACTGGGTTGTCATATCGCTTGATCGCGTCGACCACATCGCTGTCGATCAGCAGCGGGCGACGCGTCTCGATGACCGCCTTGCGGAAGCCGCCGTATGGGATGGGCTCGTCCGGGTATCGAACACCGCGCTCGATCGCGTACGGGTTGTGGAAGACCCCGGCCGCCCGATCGAGGATCGCGATATCGACGACCTGGGCGTCGAAGATCTCGCGGACCTTGTCGCCCACGAGGTCGTACATCGCCTGCATGTTGAGCTCGGCCGCGAGGCCCTCCTGGACGCTGGTGATGATGGCCAGCTCTGCGGCTCGCTGGTCGGTCTCGGCCAGCAGACGGCGGGTCTCGGCAAACAGGCGTGCGTTCTCGAGGGCGACGCCCATGCTCGAGGCGAGGGTGCCGAGAAGCCGGGCGTCGGCATCGTCATAGGCGTCTCGCTCGGTGCTCTCCAGGGCGATGACCCCGATGACCTGATCGCCGGCGAGGATCGGCACGCCCAGCCACGACTCGTTCTTGACGCCGCCGACGAAGATCGCCCCATGCGCCTCTGTCTCCTCGCTGTTTCCCAGCCTGAGCGGCGTGCGCGTCCGGATGACCGTCGACGAGAGGCCACCTCCGAACGGCCACGGCGGTCCCCCGTCGAGGCGTTCACCGCCGTCGATCGTGTAGGGCGCGCTGAGCATCCCTGACGCCGCGTCATACAGGTTGATGCTGATCGAGACGGCGTCAAAGATGCCCCGCACGCGCTCGCCAACGAGCTCGACAATGGCCTCGAACTCGAGTTGCTTCGCCAGCGCCTGGCCGACCTCGTTGACCAGGGCCAGCTCGGCATTGCGCTGGTCGGTCTCGGCCAGGAGGCGGCGTGTCTCGGCGAACAAGCGGGCGTTCTCGAGGGCGACGCCGAGGCTGGAGACGATCGTGCCCAGCAGTCGCTCATCGGCGTCGTCGTAGGCGTTGTACTCGGTGCTCTCGAGCGCGACGACGCCGATCCCCCGTCCGCCGGCGAGGATGGGGATCCCGAGCCACGACTCGATCTTCTCGCCCCAGAAGACCGCTCCGAGGCGCGCGCCCTCCTCGGCGGAGCCGAACCGGAGCGGACGCATCGTGCTGATCACGATCGACGAGACACCGCTGCCAATCGGTAGCGAAGGCGCCGGGAGCCGCTCACCAGCGTCGATCGAGTACGGGATGTCGATCATCGCGCGGGCCTCGTCCACGAGGGCGATCAACAGCGAGCTGGCCGAGAAGATCGCCCGGAGCCGCTCGCCGACCAGATCGACGATGGCCTGGAAGTCGAGCTGCTTCGCGAGCGCCTGACCAATCTCATTGACGAGGGCGAGCTCGGCGTTTCGCTGGCGGGTCTCGTCGATCGCCCGGGTGCGCTCCAGTGCCGAGGCGATGTGCTGGGCGACGAAGGTCAGGACCTCGAGGTCGCGCTCGGTGTGGCTGCGGTCCTCGCGATAGCTCTGGACGGCGATCACGCCGAGCGTCCGGCCCTCGGATCGGAGCGGGACCCCGAGCCACGAGACCGCCGGCGCCCCCAGGAAGGTGATCTCGCCCTCATCGATTAGCTTCCGCCAGCGTTGCTCGGTCAGGAACAGCGGGACGCCCGTCCGGAGCACGTAGCCCGTGATCCCACCCGCATCGTCCTTCCCGAGCTCATCCCAGACCGCGGGATCCGGCAGTTCCGTGTCGACAGTGTCGAGGTAGAACGGGAAGTTGATCCGATTCGTGGCCTCGTCGTAGAGCGCGATGTAGAAGTTCTCGGCGTACATCAGGTCGGCGACGATCGAGTGGATGGCGGCATAGAACTCGGCCATGTCGCGGACGGACGTGGCCGTCTCAGCGATCTTCAGCAGGCTGGCTTCGATCCGCTGTCGCTCGACGTGCTCGCCCTCGACGGACTCGAGCTGGGCGAGACGCGCCTTGACCCTCGACAGCTCGGCCTCAGGACCCTTGCCGAACTTCGATTCGGCCTTGGCGGCCTTGGCGGCCTTCGATCCGCCCTTGGCCGCCGCTTTCGCGACCTTCGCAGCGGTGGACGGCGCATCTTTCGAAGTGGCCGCGCGCTCGGCCTTCTGCGCCGACTTCGAACCTGCCTTGGGCGACACCTTCGAACGACTGGCTCTTACCGTGCCCACGGCCCGACCGTCATCGGGATCGAGTTCGTGCCCATCTAGACTCCCTGCCGCGCTCCATCGGACCGAGCATACCCGAGCGTTCGGCGCCATCCCAGCCCATCGCTGACGAGGAGCGCTCCCTCAATGCCGGAAGTGTCGGACCCCGGTCAAGACCATCGTCGCGCCGGCGGCCTCGGCGACCGCCACGACGTCGGCATCGCGGACCGAGCCACCCGGCTGGGCGAAGGCGGTGACCCCGGCCGCGAGACAGGCCTCGACGGCATCCGGGAACGGGAAGAAGGCGTCCGAGCCGCAGGCCGCCCCGTCGGTCGACTCCGGGCCTGAGAGCGACCGCGCTCGCTCCACAGCCTGGCGGGCGGCGTCGACCCGGCTCGTCTGGCCCGATCCGAGCCCGACGAGGCGCCCGTCCTTGACCAGGACGATGCCATTGCTCGTGACGCCTCGGACGAGCCGCCAGGCGAGGTCGAGGTCGCGCGACTCGGTCGCCGTCGGACCGCGCGTCGTGGCACCGTCCAGCCAGCCGGATCGTCCGGTGCGGTGTCTGCGGCCGTGACGAGCACGGCGCCGCCGGCGGTCCGGATCGAGCCCAGCGGATCGGGCGGGGCTGGCCCCGGGTCCCCGGGCTCCTCACCGGACGTCCCGCCGAGCGACGGGTCGACGACGAGCCGGAGGTTCGGCTTGGCCGACAGGCGCTCGAGTGCGGCCGGCTCGAAGGCCGGGGCGACGACGACCTCGAGGAAGATCGAGCTGAGCGCCTCGGCCAGAGTCGCGTCGACCGGTCCGGTCAGGCCGACGACGCCACCGAACGCCGAGACCGGGTCGCCGGCCAGCGCCGCCTCCCAGGCGGCGAGCAACGTCGGCCGTTCGGCGGCGCCGCATGGGTTCGTGTGCTTGACGATCACGCAGCCCGACCCGCGCAGCGATCGGGTGAGGGCGGCGACGGCGGCCGCGTCGAGCACGTTGTTGTAGCTCAGCGGCTTGCCCTGGAGCGGCGGCTGGCCGGACCCGAACGGGCCGTCGGCCGGGCTGCCTGAACGTCGGTACCGAGCGGCGGTCTGGTGCGGGTTCTCCCCGTAGCGCAGGGTCTCGACCTTGTCGAGCCCGATCGTCAGCGTCGGCGGGTAGGGATCGCTGGCCCCCGGAAGACCCGGCTCGTCCGGAAGCTCCACGCCGGCGGCTGCCATCCGAACTGGGAGCTCGGCTGCGATCCGGGCGTCGTAGGCGGCGGTGTGGCGGAACGCCTCGGCCGCGAGCGCCGAGCGGACACCGAGCGGGACGCTGCCGTCGGCGGCCAGCGCCGCCAGGATCGCTTCATAGCGCGCCGGGCTCGTGACGACAGTCACGCTGGCGTGGTTCTTGGCCGCCGCCCGGATCAGCGTCGGCCCACCGATGTCGATCTCCTCGACGAGCTCGTCGAACGTGATCCCGGGACGATCGGCGGCGGCGGCGAACGGATAGAGGTTGACGACGACGAGCTCGAACGGGGCGATCGCCGCGACCACGAGCTGGCGCCGATGATCGGCCAGGCGGCGGTCGGCGAGGATCCCAGCGTGGATCCGGGGATGGAGGGTCTTCACCCGGCCGTCGAGCATCTCCGGAAAGCCGGTCACGGCTTCGACGCCGGTCACCGGGAGACCCGCCTCGCGAAGGACTCGCGCGGTCCCGCCCGTCGAGACGAGCTCGAACCCGTGGGTGACGAGCCCGCGTGCGAGCTCGACGAGCCCGGTCTTGTCGCTGACCGAGAGGAGCGCCCGGCGCGGCATCGGCAGCGCCGACACGGCTTGGTCGACGTCAAGCCCGACCCTCCGGGTCCCTGGCTCGACCCGGAGGGCGCCGGTCAGGGCGAGCGCAACCGCCCGCGGCAGGAGACGGTGCTCGACCGCTCGGATCCGCTCGTGGAGGCTGTCGATGTCGTCGCCGGCGAGGATCGGGACGGCATCCTGGGCGACGATCGGCCCGCCGTCCAGGGTGGCGTCGACGAGGTGGACCGTCGCCCCGGTCAGCGCGACTCCGTGGGCCAGCGCGTCGCGCACGGCATGCGCGCCGGGGAACGCCGGCAGGAGGGCCGGATGGGTGTTGAGGATCCGGTCCGGGAACGCCGCCAGCGTGGCTCGGGCCGACGATCCGCAGGTAGCCGGCCAGGACGACGAGATCGACTGCGCGGCGGTCAGGGTCGCCACCAGCTCGGCGTCCTCGGCGGCCCGGCCGTCGCGATCGTCCGCGCCGCCGCCGGGACGAGCGCCGTGTCGATCCCCTGCTCGGCCGCCCAGTCGAGGGCGGGACACGGCCGGTCGGCGAAGACGAGGGCGATCGTCTCCGCCGAGCTCGCCGCGGTCGGCGGCGGCGGCAAGGGCCCGCAGGTTCGAGCCGCCACCGGAGACCCCGACGGCGATCCGCCGCCCCGCGGCGGTCACCGCGATTGCGCCCTCCACGTAGCGTCGCGCCGCCGAGGTCGGCAGCCGGGACGACCTCGCCGACGTGCCAGGCCGCGATCTCCTCGGCCGCGAGCGCGGCGATCGCCGCGTCGACGGCCTCGGGCGCGACGACGACGACCATCCCGAGGCCGCCGTTGAACGTCGCCCGGAGCTCGTCGTCCTCGAGCCCGCCGAGGGCGCCGAACAGCCGCATCACCGACGGCATCGGCCAGCGGCCGGGTCGAGCCTCGCGCCGAGTCCGGCCGGCAGCGTCCGCGGCACGTTGCCGGGCAGCCCGCCGCCGGTGATGTGGGCGATCCCGCGCAGCTCGTGGCCGGCCGCATCGAGCGTGGCCCGGAGCCGGAGGATCGCCCCGGCGTAGACCCGGGTCGGCGTCAGGAGGACCTCGCCGAGGGTCGCCAGCGCGAGGCCGGGCTCGACGGCCAGCGAGGCATCCGTGGCCGGCGTCGCCGAGCGATCGGCGCAGCCGCTCCTGGTAGGGCGAGCGCGAGGTCGAGGTCGTACTGGGCGACGAGGGCCCGGACGAGCGAGAAGCCGTTCGCGTGGAGGCCGGTCGCGGCCAGCCCGACGATCGCGTCGCCGGGCCGGATCGCCGAGCCGTCGATCGCCCGCTCCCGCTCGACGACCCCGACGCAGAACCCGGCGAGGTCGAACGTCGTCCGCCGTCCATCAGCCCGGGTGCTCGGCCGTCTCGCCGCCGACGCAGCGCGCAGCCGGCCTCGCGGCAGCCGGCGGCGATCCCGCCGACGAGCTCGGCGACGTCCGCCGGGTCGAGCCGGCCGACGGCGACGTAGTCGAGGAAGAACAGCGGCGCGGCGCCGCTGCAGACGACGTCGTCGGCGCACATCGCCACGAGGTCGATCCCGATCGTGTCGAACCGGTCGAGCGCCGACGGCGATCGCGGTCTTCGTCCCGACCCCGTCGGTCGAGCTGACGAGCAACGGGTCGCGGAGCCGGCCGGGAGCGCGATGGCGCCGGCGAACCCGCCGAGCCCGCCGAGGACCTCCGGCCGCCGGGTCGACTCGACCGCGTCCCGGATGAGCTCGACGGTCCGTTCGCCCGCGGCGACGTCGACGCCGGCCGGACGTACGCCCGGCGGGGGTCAGCCACGCCCCGGGCCTGGACGCCGGGCAGGACGAGCGGCGGCGCCAGCTCGATGCCGGGCTCCTCCTCGAGCATGAACTTGCGGCTCCGGGCGTCGTACGGGACCGGCTCCGGGTAGTTGCCGTCGAAGCAGGCGAAGCAGAACTGGTCGTACGGCAGGTCGAGCGCCGCGAGCACGCCGCGCGATCGACAGGTAGCCGAGCGAATCGGCGCCGATGAACGACGCGGATCTCGTCGACCGAGTGGGTCGCCGCGATCAGCTCGGTCTCGATCTGGGTGTCGATCCCGTAGAAGCACGGGTGGTAGATCGGCGGCGCGCTGATCCGGACATGGACCTCGGCGGCGCCGGCCTTGCCGCAGCAGCGCGACGATCTGCTTGGTCGTCGTCCCGCGGACGATCGAGTCGTCGACGACGGTCAGCCGCTTGCCCCGGACGACCTCGCGGAGCGGGTTGAGCTTGAGCGTCACGCCGCGATGGCGCATCGTCTGGGACGGCTGGATGAACGTCCGCCCGGTGTAGCGGTTGCGGACCAGGCCCTCGCGGTACGGGATGCCCGAGCGCTCGGCGTAGCCGGCCGCGGCCGGGGCGCCCGTGTCCGGGACCGGCATCACGAGGTCGGTCGTCGACCGGATGCTCGTCGGCGAGCTGCATGCCCATCTGCCGGCGCGCCTCGTAGAGGTTGCGGCCCTCCATGTACGAGTCGGGGCGGGCGAAGTAGATCAGCTCGAACACGCACAGCGCGCGGCGTCGCCGTCGGCGAACCGGACCGAGCGCGGCGGCGCGGCCGGCCTCGAGGACGACGATCTCGCCCGGCTCGACGTCCCGGACGTACTCGGCGCCGACGATGTCGAGGCCGGTCGTCTCGGAGCTCGAGGACCCAGCCGGCGCCGGCGTCGTCGTCGCCCCACAGGCCGGGCTCCGTCGCCGCCGTCGGCCGCGTCCGGGGCGGCAGCCGGCCGAGGACGAGCGGCCGGAAGCCGTACGGGTCGCGGACGCCGATGACCCGCCGCTCGTCGAGGACCACGAGGCTGTAGGCGCCGCGGACCCGGGGCAGGACGCGGAGGAGCGCCTCGACCGTGTCGGCGCCGGCTCGTCGGCGAGCAGCGCCGTCAGGAGCTCGGTGTCGGTCGAGGCCGGCAGGCGGGCGCGGCCGCCGCGCGAGCTGGCCGAGCAGCTCGCGGGTGTTGACGAGGTTGCCGTTGTGGCCGATCGCGATCGCCCGGCGCGGCCCGAGCCGGAACGTCGGCTGGGCGTTCTCCCAGACCGTCGAGCCGGTCGTCGAGTAGCGGCAGTGGGCGATCGCGAGGTTGCCCGCGCAGGCTCGGCAGGCGCCGCTCGTCGAGGACCGACGCGATCATCCCGAGGTCCTTGTAGAGCATCAGCTCGCGCCGTCGCTGACCGCGACCCCGGCCGATTCCTGGCCGCGGTGCTGGAGGGCGAACAGGCCGAGCGCGGCGACTGGGCGGCCTCGGCCTCGCCGCCGGCGGCAGGACGACCCCGAACACGCCGCACATCTCAGCGATCCTCCGGCAGCGAGCCGGCCGGCCGTCCTCGCCGAGCGCCCGGGCGAGGCCGTGCTCCCAGGCGTGGCGGAGGTCGGCGACCGGGACGTCGAGGGCGTCGGCGATCCGGCAGCCGCGCTCCTCGGCGGCGCCGGTCGCGCCCTGGCCGGCCAGCTCGATGACCAGCCGGTCGCCGCCGACCGTCCCGAGCTCCTCGACCGGCAGCCCGTGCTGGCGGGCGAGCAGGACGAGCGCGGGGGCGTGGCGCGGGCGGCAGGTCGACGACGAGCCGCGACGGGCTCTCGCCGAACAGCTCGACGGCCGGCGACGCCGGCGACCGGCAGCCGGAGCGACGCGCCGATCCCGGTCCCGGACCCCAGATGCAGCGCCTCGGCGAGCGCGACGGCGAGGCCGCCGCCGACGACGTCCTGGGCCGAGGCGACGAGGCCGCGGGCGATCGCCTCGCGGATGAACGCCTGGAGCGCCGCCTCGCGCGCGAGGTCGAGCGCCGGCGGGCCGTCCTCCGGCGCGACGCCGGCGAGGCGCGCGTAGGCGCTGCCCGGCGAGGCCCGGCGTCGCCGTCGCCGACCAGCACGACCGCGTCGCCGTCGGCGACGAACGCCGGCCCGACGAGCGTGGCGACGTCGTCGAGCAGGCCGACGACGCCGATCTCGGGCGTCGGCGCGATCGCCCCGGCCGGGCGACTCGTTGTAGAGCGAGACGTTGCCGCCGGTGACCGGCAGGCCGAGCGCGCGGCAGGCGTCGCCGAGCCCGCGGACCGCCTCGCGTGAGCTGCCAGAACGCCTCGGGCCGGGTCGGGTCGCCGTAGTTCAGGCAGTTCGTGACGCCGAGCGGCCGGGCGCCGGTGATCGACACGTTGCGGGTCGCCTCGGCGACGCTCAGCGCGGCGCCGAGCCACGGGTCGAGCGCGCCGACCGCCTGGTTGCCGTCGGTCGTGGCGACGAGCGCCTTCGTCGTGCCCTTGATCCGGAGGACCGCCGCGCCGTGGCCCGGGCCCGGCGACCGTGTTCGCCTGGACGTGGCTGTCGTACTGCTCGAAGACCCAGCGCCGGCGCGACGAGGTTCGGCCGAGCCGAGCAGGGCGACAGGAGCACGGCGCCCGGGTCCATCCCCCGCTCCGGGAGCCCGTCGCTCGGCTCGACCGGCGGCGCCCGGCGCCGGCGCGGCGCCGGCGGCGCGGCGGCGGCGCCGCGAGCGCGCTGGTGGACGATCGCGTCGCTCGTCAGCGCGGCCGCCGGGATCCGGGCGAGCTCGACGCGCCGGCGCCGGCCGGCCGTCGGCGTCGAGCCCGCCGTCGACGATCGTCGATGTCGCCGTCGGCGGTGACCCGGCCGATGACCGCGACCGGCAGGCCCCAGCGCTCGCAGACCTCGCGGACGGCCGTCCCAGCGCTCCGGGCTGCGACGATCGCGAGCATCCGCTCCTGCGACTCGCGAGATCATCACCTCGAACGGCGCCATGCCCGGGCTCGCGGCGCGGGATCGCGTCGAGGTCGACGCGCGATCCCGGTCCCGGCCCGATCGGCGGTCTCCGAGGTGGCGCAGGTGATGCCGCCGGCGCCGAGGTCCTGGAGGCCCTCGACGAGGCCGCGCTCGATCAGCTCGAGGGACGCCTCGATGAGCAGCTTCTCGGCGAACGGGTCGCCGACCTGGACGGACGGCCGCTTCGACGGGTCGTCGTCGGCGAAGGTCGCCGAGGCGAGGACCGACGCGCCGCCGATCCCGTCGCGGCCGGTCGTCGAGCCGAACAGGACGACGAGGTTGCCCGGGCCCGGGCGCCGCCGCCAGCGTCAGCCGCCGCTCCTCGAGCAGGCCGATGGCCATGACGTTGACGAGCGGGTTGCGCCTGGTACGACGGGTCGAAGACGAGCTCGCCGCCGACCGTCGGGACGCCGACGCAGTTGCCGTAGCCGCCGACGCCGCGGACGACGCCGTCGACGAGGTGGCGGGTCCGCGGGTCGGCCGGGTCGCCGAACCGGAGGGCGTCGAGGACGGCGATCGGCCGGGCGCCCATCGTGAAGATGTCGCGGAGGATGCCGCCGACGCCGGTCGCCGCGCCCTGGTACGGCTCGACGGCGCTCGGGTGGTTGTGCGACTCGATCTTGAACGCGACCGCCAGCCCGTCGCCGATCGAGATGACGCCGGCGTTCTCGCCCGGGCCGGCGACGACGCCCTCGCCGGCGGTCGGCAGCGTCCGCAGGAGCGGCTTCGAGCTCTTGTACGAGCAGTGCTCGCTCCACATGACGCTGAACATCGCGAGCTCGAGGTCGTTCGGGTCGCCGGCCGAGCCGGTCGCGGATCGCCGTCGAGCTCGTCGTCGGTCAGGCCGAGCCGGCGGTGGAGCGGCGGCTCGACGGTCGTCGCGGCCGGCTCGCGCGTCATCGGGCGCCCACGACCGACGACCGGCCGGCGCCGCCGGCCCGGCGCGCGCTCGGCGGCGCGACTCGACGAGCGAGCGGATGATCCCGAGCCCGTCGTCGGAGCCGAGGACCGCCTCGACCGCGGTCTCCGGGTGGGGCATCAGGCCGGCGACGTTGCCGGCCGCGTTCGTCACGCCGGCGATCGCCCGGAGCGAGCCGTTCGGGTTTGCCCGGTCGTCCTCGCCGCCGGCGACGCGTCCCGTCGGCGCGGACGTAGCGGAACAGGACCCGGCCGGTCGCCTCGAGCGCGTCGAGCGTCGCCGTCGTCGGCGTAGTAGCAGCCCTCGCCATGGGCGACCGGCATCCGGAGCGGCCGACGCCCGCCGATCGCCCGGGTGAACGGCGTGTCGAGCCGCTCCGGCGCGATCGCGACCTCGCGCGACACGAACCGCAGCGACGCGGTTGCGGAGCAGCGCGCCGGGCAGCAGGCCGGCCTCGGTCAGGACCTGGAAGCCGTTGCAGATCCCGAGGACCGAGCCCGCCGTCCGCCGGCGAACGCCGGCCACCGAGCGCATGACCGGGCTGAACCGGGCGATGACCCCGGCGCGGAGGTAGTCGCCGTAGGCGAAGCCGCCCGGGCAGGACGATCCCGTCGACCGCCGTCGAGATCGGCGCGACTCGTGCCACAGGACGACCGGCTCGGCGCCGGCCACCCGCAGGGCGTTCGAGCGCGTCGATGTCGCGGTTCGAGCCCGGGAAGACGACGACGCCGATCCGGACCATCAGCCCGGGACCCCGTCGACGGCGTCGGCCGAGGTCGTCGACGACGTCGCGCCGAGGAGCTCGACCGATAGGCCTCGATCAGCGGGTTGCTCAGGAGCTCGCCGGCCAGCCGGTCGACGGTCGCCCGCGCCGTCGGCCTCGGTCGGGCGCGTCGACGGTCAGCTCGACCCGCCGGCCGACCCGGACGCGCGGACACCCCGTCGATCCCGAGGTGCGGCAGGCTGCCCTCGACGGCCCGGCCCTGCGGGTCGAGGATGCCCGGGCTTGGGCGTGACGTTGACCGCGAACCGGAATGCCGTCGACGTCGCTCATCGGCCGATGACGTCCTCCTCGAGATAGCGGTCGAAGCTCGCGCCGGTGATCCGCTCGAAGGCCTCGACGTAGCGGGCGCGGGTGCCGGCGACGACCTCGGCCGGCAGCTCCGGGCCGGGCGCCGTCTTGTCCCAGGGCTGGGTCTCGAGCCAGTCGCGGACGTACTGCTTGTCGTAGCTCGCCTGGGCCCGGCCCGGGCTCGTAGTCGGCGGCGTCCCAGAAGCGCGACGAATCGGGCGTGAGCACCTCGTCGATCAGGAGCAGCTCGCCGATCGGCGGTCAGCCCGAACTCGAACTTCGTGTCGGCCAGGAGGATCCCGGCATCGGCCGCGATCCGCGCGCCGAAGCCGTACACCGTCAGCGCCGCGTCGCGGACCTGCTCGGCGAGCTCGCCGGCGGCCGCCGTCCGAGCCGGCGGCCACCGAGCTCGAGCGGTGCGAGCCGGTCGATCATCTCGTCGAGATCGATGTTCTCGTCGTGGACGCCGGACTCGGCCTTCGTCGACGGGGTGAAGATCGGCTCGCGGCAGCCGGTCGCTCTCGACGAGGCCGGGCGGGAGCCGGATGCCGCAGATCGCGCCGGTCCGCCGGTAGTCCTTCCAGCCGGAGCCGGCGAGGTAGCCGCGGACGATCACCTCGACCGGCAGGACGAGTGTCCGGCGGCAGATCATCATCCGACCGCGCAGCTCGTCGGCGCGCTCGTGCCGGCTCGACCGGGAGATCGGCCGGATCGCGTCCCGAGCAGGTGGTTCGGGACGACGGCCGGTCTGGGCGAACCAGAACCGGGACAGCCCGGTGAGGACCCGGCCCTTGTCCGGGATCGCCGTCGGCAGGACGACGTCGAACGCCGACAGGCGGTCGGAGGCGACGAGCAGCAGGCGGTCGTCGTCGAGCGTCGTACAGGTCGCGGACCTTGCCGGAGCGGACGAAGGCGCCGGTCAGCGGTCATCGGGCAGGGACCTCGAGCCGGTCGAGCCGGGCGATGATCGTCGGCGCGTGGCGGAGGAAGGCCGCGTCGTCGAAGCAGGCGTCGAGCTGGCTGAGCGACAGGTTCCGGGCGACGACCGGCTCGGTGGCGAGCAGGTCGCGCAGCGCCGAGCCGCTCGTCGGCCGCCCGCAGCGCGCAGCGCTGGACGATCGCGTAGGCCTCCTCGCGAGCCAGCCCGCCGTCCTCGACGAGCGCGACGAGGACCCGCGACGTGGCGTGGAGCCCGAGCCCGCGCTCGATGTTCTCGCGCATCCGCTCGGGCCGGACGACGAGCCCCTCGACGAGCCCGGTCATCCGGACCAGCATGTAGTCGAGCAGGATCGTGGCATCGGGCAGGATCACCCGCTCGGCGGAGCTGTGGCTGATGTCGCGCTCGTGCCACAGCGGCTGGTCCTCGAGCGCGGTCCGGGCGTAGCCGCGCAGGAGCCGGGCCAGGCCGGCGATCCGCTCGGACAGGATCGGGTTGCGCTTGTGGGGCATCGCGCTCGAGCCCTTCTGGCCGGCCCGGAACGGCTCCTGGACCTCGCCGATCTCGGTGTGCTGGAGGTTCCGGACCTCGGTCGCGAAACGCTCCAGCGAGCCGCCGGTGATCGCGATCGCGCTGAGGAACGCGGCATGGCGGTCGCGCTGGACGATCTGGGTGCTGACCGGGTCGACGCGCAGGCCGAGCCCGCCGAGGACCTCCGCCTCGAGCTCCGGGTCGAGGTGGCTGTACGTGCCGACCGGTCCGGAGATCTTGCCGGTCGCGATCTCGGCGACCGCCTCGGCGAGCCGGCGCCGGTCGCGGTCGACCTCGAACGCCCAGCCGGCCAGCTTGAGCCCGAGCGTCGTCGGCTCGGCGTGGACCGAGTGGGTCCGGCCCATCATCAGCGTGTCCGCCTCGGCCCGGGCGCGCGCGATCAGCGCGCCGAGGAGCCGATCGCAGTCGGCCAGGAGTCGCTCGCCGGCGGCGCGGAGCTGGAGGCGCCAGGGCGGTGTCGACGACGTCGCTGCTGGTCAGCCCGAGATGGAGATAGCGGCCCTCGGGTCCGATCGCTCTCGGCGACCTGGCTGACGAACGCGATCACGTCGTGGTCGGTCGTCCGCTCGATCTCGGCGATCCGCTCGACGTCGACGGTCGCCCGCTGCTCGATCGCGGCCAGCGCATCGGCCGGGATCAGCCCGCGGGCCGACCTGGGCGCGTGCGACGGCGAGCTCGACCCGGAGCATTCGCCTCGAACCGGGCCTCCTCGGTCCAGATCGCGCCCATCTCGGGCAGCGTGTAGCGCCGGATCATCGGGCGAGCCACGGCGACGGCCAGCGACGAGGCGTCGGCCGCGATGTCGCGCCGGCGCTGGAGACCGTCCCAGGCGATCGCGTCGGCCGCTCGCTCGGCGCCGGCCCGGGCGGTCGCCAGGTCGGGCCCGCGGCCGACGACCGTCAGCGACCCGACCGCCGTTCGTCCCGTAGCCGCCGCCCGGCCGGCCGATCGTCCCGGCATGGAAGACGAGGGCGCCGCGCGCCGCGGCCTCCTCGAGGCCCGTCGATGGAGTCGCCCCGGCGGGGCGTGTCCGGGTAGCCCTTCGCGGCGAGCACGATCCCGACCGTCGCGCCCGGGAAGATCGGCAGGCCGACGGCATCCGATCGTGGCTGTCGGACCCGATCACGCGCTTGACCGGGCCGAGGTCGCCGCGAGCAGCGGCGAGGAGGACCGGCCCGAGCGGACCGGCGAGCCGGGGCAGGATCGACCTGGGCCTCCGGGTCGCCGAAGCGGGCGTTGCACTCGAGCAGGACCGGGCCGTCGTCGGTGAGCATGAGGCCGGCGTAGAGGAAGCCGCGGAACGGGCGTGCCGCGTCGGGCGAGCTCGGCGAGCAGCGGCCGATGGATCGTGTCGACGATACCGGCCGACCGCGCCGTCCGGGAGGTCGGGCGAGCGGGCAGTAGGCACCCATCCCGCCGGTGTTCGGTCCGCGATCGCCATCGCACAGCCGCTTGTGGTCGCGGGCGGGCGGCAGGGCGAGCGCATCGCGCCCGTCGGCAGATCGCGATGACGCTCGCCTCGCGTCCGAACAGGCGCTCCTCGAGGACGACCCGCGGTCGATCTGGCGCTCCGTCGACCGCGCCGGTCCGGCTGGAGGAGAGCGACGATGTACGGATCCGCCCCGTCCGGATCGTCGCACACGTCGACGCCCTTGCCGGCGGCCAGGCCGTCGGCCTTGACGACGAGGCCGTGGCCGGTCGCAGCCGAGCTCGGCCGCGAACGATCGGGCAGCTTCGAGCTCGCCCGAGACGAACGCCCGGCTGCGAGCCATCCGGACGCCGGCAGCAGCCGCGACCTCGTGGCAGAAGGCCTTGCTCGTCTCGATCCGGGCGGCCGTCATCGATCGGCCCGAAGACCGGCATCCCGGCTGTCTCGAGCGCGTCCGCGACGCCGGCCGCGAGCGGGGCCTCGGGGCCGATCACGACGAGCTCGGCGGACGTCGCCCGGGCGGCGCCGACGACGGCCTCGGGTCGAGCGGATCGACATCCTTCAGGCAGCGAACCCGCGCCTCGGCGCCGATCGCGGCGCTCCCGGGCGCGACCGCGACCTGGTTGACGCCCGGCTCGGCGGCGAGCTTCCAGGCGAGCGCGTGCTCGCGGGCGCCGCCGCCGACGATCAGGATCCGGGTCGGCATGATCGGCAGGCTCATGCCCGGACGGCCCCGGGCGCCGGGCCGGACGACCGGCCACCGCCGGGCGACGGGCCGACGCCGGCTGCCGGCGCGGGCACGGTCGGTCGATGACGCATCGGGCGGTAGGCTCGCTCGATCGTCTGGGTTCGCTCCGGCCCGACCGAGACGAGCACGATCGGCACGCCGGCCGCCTCCTCCAGCGCCGTCACGTAGCGACGAGCGTTCTCGGGCAGCTCGGCGAGGGTCCGGACGGCGTTGATCGGCTCGGCCCAGCCCGGCAAAGCGCTCGTAGATCGGGGTCGCCCGGGCGAGGACCTCGGCGCTCGACGGCCAGCTCTCGACCCGCTGCCCGTCGATCTCGTAGGCGACGCACAGGAGGATCTCGTCGATCCCTGACAGGATGTCGATCTTGTTGAGCATGATGCTGCTCACGCTGTTGACCGCCACGGCGTAGCGCAGCGACACGGCGTCGAACCAGCCGACCCGGCGGGGCCGCCCGGTCACGGTCCCGAACTCGTGGCCGCGGTCGGCGATCCCGGCCCCGATGTCGTCGAGCAGCTCGGTCGGGTATGGCCCGGAGCCGACCCGGGTCGTGTACGCCTTCATCACCCCGATGACCTCGTCGACCTGGAGCGGGCCGATGCCGCCCCCGGTGCAGGCTCCACCGGCGATCGGGCTCGACGACGTGACGTAGGGGTAGCTGCCGTGATCGATGTCGAGGAGGGTGCCCTGGGCGCCCTCGAGGATCACGTGGTCGCCGCGGCGGAGGGCGTCCTGGACGAGCCAGGTCGTGTCGGCGAGGTGCGGGCGGAGTCGCTCGCCCCAGGCCATCGCCCGCTCCACGAGCGGGCTCGACCTCGAACGGCTCGTCGCTGCCCATCGCGGCCAGGAGCGTGTTCTTGTCCGGCAGGACCCGCTCCAGCCGATGGCGGAACGTCGTCGCGTCGAGCAGGTCCTCCATCCGGAGGCCGAGCCGGGAGGCGCGATCGGCGTAGGTCGGCCCGATCCCGCGGTTCGTCGTACCGACCTTCTCGCCGTCGAGCCTGGCCTCCATCGCCCGGTCGAGCGCGACGTGGTACGGCATGATCACGTGGGCGTTCCGGCTGACCCGGACCTTGGCGGTGTCGATCCCGCGGGCGGTGAGCATGTCGAGCTCGCCGATGAGTGTTTCCGGGTTGACCACGACGCCCGGACCGATGATGCAGGCGATGTGCGGGTAGAGCACGCCCGACGGGGTCAGCCTGAGCTTGAACACCTCGTCGCCCAGGACCACGGTGTGACCCGCGTTGTCGCCACCCTGGTAGCGGACGGCCATCGCGACCTGCTCGGCCAGGAAGTCGGTCGTCTTGCCCTTGCCCTCATCACCCCACTGGAGCCCGACGACAACGGTGGCCGGCATCAGGCGGCGACCCAGGACGTGAAAAGGCCCCCGACCGGGTGGCCGAGGACCTGGATAGACTGCTCCCTTCGTCGAGCCGCCGGCGTTCCGGCGATCCCCAGGGCGGTGGGCGTTCGTCTCACCGGGCGAACGTTCCTCGTGCGATGGGCGTGATCTCCGTGAGGCGGGGCAGGCCCGCGTTCCGAGACCGCCCGAGTATACCGCCCCCTCGGCGGTCGGCGCAGGGCCGGCGTTCGACGTGGCCGTGGCCGTCAGACGACCAGGAGCGGCTCGATCGCTCGGGCTGCCCGCTCGATGTCGCCGCGGGTCGTGTACACGTGGGTCGCGCACCGGATCGCCGTCCCGCGGACGGCTGCTCGGACGCCGGCTGCGGCGAGCGCCGAACGGGCGGCATCGGCGTCGTCGATCGGAGCGCACACCAGAGACGCCCCGCCCCATTCGACGCCGAGGCGCTCGGCGAGCTCGCGAGCCAGATCGCGCGCCTCGGCGAAGGCACCGGTCGGCGCCCACGACTCGAGGAGCCGGAGCGACTCGACCGCGCCGATCCACGGGAACCAGGCGAGCGAAACGTCGAGCCGACGCGCGTCGGGGGCGAGCGTCAGTGGGCCCCCGAAGTAGCGCCCGTATGGCTCGTCGGCCGCGCGCCAGTTCGCGACGATCGGCGGCAGGTCGTTCAGGCGGTCCGGACCCACGGCGAGGAAGGCGACGCCACGCGGACACAGAAGGTGCTTGTAGCCGGCGGCGACGACGTAGTCGACCCGATCGATGACGGACACGAGCGGGACGAACGGGATCGCCTGGGTCGCATCGACCAGGACGCGTGCCCCGACCGCGGCCGCCCGGTCGAGGATGGTGCCGAGGTCGGCCATGCGGCCGGTCTGCATCTGGACGAGGCTCGTCGCCACGAGCGTGGTCGACGGACCGATCTCGTCTGGGAGCCGTTCGAGCGCGACCTCGCGGACGACGGCGCCGCGCTCCCTGGCCAGGAGCAGCGGGAACAGGACCGACGTGAACTCGTCTGCGGGTACGACGATCTCATCTCCCAGACCGAGCTCTGCCGCAATCAGGCCGACTGCGACCGAGACGGCCGGCATGAGCGAGACGGCCTCCGTCGCGGCTCCGATGAGGTTGGCGAACGACGACCTCGCGGCCTCCGCCGGGCGGTCCCAGTCGACGATCCAGTCGGCGGTTCCTGCCTGCCATGCCTCGAGCGCCCCCCGAATCGCGCGGACCGTCGGCTCGGGCGGGAGACCGTAGGTCGCCGAGTCGAGGTAGGCGATCCCCGGGGCGGGCGTGAAGAGGGCTCGAATCGCGGCGTCCACGCTACACCCGACCTGTAACCGGACCGTGAGCTCCGGAGGTCGCCTGGCGGGCCTCGGGTCGACGCACCGCGAACACCCGCCACGTGCCCGGGACGCCCTTGAGCGTGTGCTCACCGCGGTCGTCGAACTCGATGCCCGAACCGATGATCAGGTCCCTGACCGTGCTCGAGACGAGCACCTCGCCGCCGCTGGCGAGGGCCGACACCCGCGAGGCGATGTGGACCGTCAAACCGCGCATGTCCGTGCCGTGCACGTCGACCTCGCCGGCATGGACACCGACCCTCACCTGGAGGTCCTCGGCGGCCACGTCGTCGACGATCGCGAGGGCGCACCGAACGGCGCGTCCCGGGCCGTCGAACGCGGCCAGAAACCCGTCACCGGTCGTATCCACCTCGGTTCCCTTGAACCTGCCGATGTCCCGTCGGACGATCGATCGATGCTCCTCGAGGAGGTCGTGCCAGCGCCGATCGCCGACCTCGGCGGCGATCCGGGTCGAGTCGACGAGGTCGGTGAAGACCAGGGTCGCGAGCACGCGCTCCGGGTCGGCGCCGGTCCTCGTCCCGGTCAGGAACTCCTCGACCTCGTCGACGAGGGCGTCGACATCGCCCGCGTAGGCGAGATGATCGACACCCGGGAGCTCGGTCAGCGTCGCCCCGTTGATGAGCGAGGCGACCTTCCGACCCAGCTCGACCGGCATGATCGGGTCACCGGTGCGGTGGAGGACGAGGGTCGGGGCGGAGATGACCGGCAGGACTTCGCGCACATCGGTATGGAAGGACTGGCGGAAGAAGGGTCCCACCGTGCCCGGACGCACCGCGGCCCGGCTCAGACGACCGTACTGGCCCTTGAAGCGGGCGTCATCGGCGTGGCTTGGGGCCATGACGGCGAACGCTCGCCCGCCGCCGGCCTCGGCGTCCTTGACCAGGAAGTCGAGGACCCACTCGACGTCCTCGTCGGACCGTCGCATCGTCTCGTCCGTCTGCATCCCCATGGCCGGCGCGGCGTACAGGATGAGCGCACGACAGCGCTCTGGACGGGTCGCGGCAAGCATCATCGCGAGGGTCCCGCCACCGCGGATGCCCAGGATCGCCGGTCGATCCGAGCCGGCGGCGTCGAGGACGGCCAAGGCGTCGTCGACCTGTGTTCCGAGGTCCGGCAGGGCGTCGATCGGCACCGGGTCCGAGAGACCGGTGCCGCGCCAGTCGAAATGGATCAAGCGGGAGAAGGAGCCCAGCCGACGCAGCAGGTGGGCGAACTCGGCGACTTCCCAGACGACCTCGACGTGGTGGATCCAGTCGTCGACGAGGAGCAGGTCGATCGGCCCGTCACCGATCACCTGGTAGGCCAGGTGGACGTCGCCGTTGCGGGCGAACCGAGTCGCTGGATGCTCGGTCATCGACCGATCATCCCATGGCGTCCAAGCCTCGGCCGGCAATCGAGGTCCTCGTGGTCGCCTGCCGCGCAGCGAGGACCAGAGCGGCCACCAAACGGTGGTTGGTCAGGCCCCGTCCTGGGAGAGGTCCTTGTCCTCCATCTCCCACGCATGGTCGAGCGTATGGAAGGCAGAGTGCCGGATGAGGAAGGGCAGCGTCCACGACCGCATGCGCCGCGTGACCTCCCCGGCGTTGTAGGCGCGCATCGCCGCGACGTAGGTCTCCCGATGCTGGCGCAGTCCATCCGGGGTCAGCGCCGCCTCCTCCGGGATCCGCAGCCCGACCTGCTTCGCGAAATCCTCGCTTTCCGTGCGGATGGTGTGGCGGATGATCCGGTTGCGGTCGCGTCCTCCCCCGCGCGGGCCCTTGCGCATCTCCGGCGAGACCCGCTCCGCGACGCCGTCGAAGAACTCCCAGCAGGCCCGCAGCAGGGTGATCGCGCGCTCGAACTCCGCCTCGCCCATCGGCCCGTGCTCGGTCGCGGATGGCGAGAAGGAGATGCCCCAGAAGTCGGTCGAACCGGTCCCGACCCGGTCCTCCACGATCTCGAGGGGTCCGGCGGCGTCGAACTCGCGGGCCATCCCGGCGAGACCGGCGACCGGCCGGTAGCGCTCCCGATAGGACTCGAGCGTCTCGAGGGCGAGCTCGGCGCTCCTCGCGCCCCGACTCCACCCCGGCCAGTCGAGGCCGAAGGCCACCGACCGCTTGTCCTTGGGCCCGTGTTCGATGACCGTGCGGACGGGCATGGCTCAGTATTGCACCGGGGACAACAGTCTCCCGGACTCCCGTCCCTCGCGGGTCAGGTCACCTGGACCCGGATCGTCCCCCGCTCGAGGAGCGCGCCCGGGGCGAACGAGTCAGGCGCATAGAGGAACCAGTTGAGGTCCGCCGGCCCGACGCGGAAGCCGGACGGGATCGTATGGTTCGCGGACAGGGAGTACGGCGTCGGCGCCCAGTTGAGGATGCCGATGTCGACCTGTCGCACCCCGATCGACGGCTCTGCCCGGAGGAGCGTCAGGCCGGGATCGGTCACGGCGCCTGCGTCCGAGTAGCAGAAGCAGAGGCCGAGGTTCAGGATCTCGTATGGCCTGGGGTCGGGGTTCACGAGCCAGAAGATCAGGACGAAGGTCGATCCGCGGACGGCACCCCCCCAGCCGATCGAGCTGATGAACGGCGAGTGCGCCGTCTTGCCGCTGAGCTTGCGGATCAGCTCGTCACGGGGCAGGGTCACGCTCGACATCCCCTTCCGCTCGTACTCGCGCTCGCGCTCGAGCGCCTCGGCCAGGATGCGGTCGGCCTGCTCGGCGAGATCGCGTGCCGAGCGTCGGGGTCCCCCGGTGCTCGGCGTCTTCGATGATCTGGTTGCCATGCTCCACCTCGATCCAGGAAGAACGGTCGCAGCCGCGATGTCGCTTGGAGTCCCTCGCCAGGGCGGACCGACTCGTCGTCGACGACACTGTGAGCGTCAACGCTACGCTCCATCCTGCCCAGGGGGACAGCCTGATGTCGGTGAGGACGCCGGTTCCAAGGGTGCGCCGCCGCTGGCTCGTCGTAGGCCTCATCGCGCTGCTGGTGGTCTTCGTCGCGTACCGCCTGCTCGATAGCCCGACCTGGATCTACTACTACCGCGTCCTCGACGAGCGGACGTTGGCCGTCCAAACGGTCAGCGGCCCGGGCGCCTCGGCACGCGTGACAGACGTCACGGAGACGCCGTCGACGGTCACGATCACCGTGAGGTCACTCTTCATCCAGCTCGGACCTGCGACGTCCGAGGGCGTTCCGTACGAGTCCGTTGCCAAGCTGCATGACCCGCTCGGCAGCCGGACCGTCATCGATGGCAGCAGCGGCTTGCCCGTCCAGCGCGCGCATTGCCCGCCGCCGGACGTCTTCGCGCCCGTCTGTCCCTGACCAGCCGGAGCTGCGTGCGCTGGCCAGTTGGAACGTCGGGCTCGGTGGGCTGGATAAGGCGCGGTGAAGGCGCAGCGAAGCCCCAGGTGATGACCCTCCGCTACGGTCGGGCTGCCCGTCGGCTCCCGCCGGCCGTCGGGATCGACCCGCCGCATGACGCAGGGTCGGGACCGGCCCCGCCGGCCGACCCAGAAGGAGAGTTGGACCGATGAACAAGGTCCTGTTGACCGGTCGCCTGACCCGCGATCCGGAGCTGCGTGCGCTGGCCAGTGGAAAGTCGGTCACGACGTTCAACGTCGCGACGAACGAGTACGCCGGCGGCGGCAAGGAGAAGGCCGAGTTCCACACGATCGTGACGTGGGACAAGCTCGCCCAGGTCTGCGGCCAGTATCTCGGCAAGGGTCAGCAAGTCGCGATCGAGGGGCGGCTCCAGACCCGGAGCTGGGATGACGACGCCGGCAAGCGCCACTGGCGGACCGAGATCGTCGCGAATCACGTCGAGATGCTGTCCGGACGGAAGAAGAAGGACTACGAGGCGCAGGCGGCGGCCGACGCGCTCGAGAACCAGGCCGGGACACACGGCGAGGAGCCCGGCCCGGACGATCCGATCCCCGCGGAGCCCGTCGCCGCCTGATCGACGCCGGACCCGCCGCCGGCCGACCGACGCTCCGCACCCGCCGGCCGACCGACGTTCCCCTCCTCCCCGCGCGACGGGGCGGGCGTTCTCCCCCTCGGACGCTCGCCCCGTTCGCGCGCTGCCGGTTCGATCCGCTGATCGCGGCAGGTGGTGATTCGTGGCACCAGTCCCGGTACCAATGGGCTAGGCGCCGGATAGTACCTCTGGCAGACTCACGATCCACCCTCGAGGGACGGACCCGTGACGACGCTGCAGACCGAGCGCCCGGCCGACGTCCATCGCGCCCTGGCGCGCGGTCGGACCGCCGGCCTCGCCGCGCTCCCGGGGCTCGCCCTTGGCGGCGCCTGGCGGTCGATCGGCCGTCCGCTGCTCCTCGTCCTGTACGGGCTCGCCGGCGGGATCGCCGTCACGGTCTGGGCGACGTTCACGATGATGGTCGGCAAGCCCGTCGACGCCTGGTGCTATTACCGGATTGCGCCAGACGCCCCGTACTGGCAGACCGACTACGCCTTCTTCTACTCGCCGGCCGCTGCGCAGGCGATGATCCCGTTCCAGGCCCTGTCCTTCGAGGCGTTCGTCGCGATCCTGCGGGCCGCCGAGCTGGGCGCAGCGCTCGCCCTCGCCGGTCCGTTCCTGCCGCTCGTCATCTGGTGGCCGCCCGTCGCCACCGAGATCAACGCCACCAACATCAACCTGCTGATCGTCGCGGTCGCCGTCTGGGGGCTGCGCTGGCCTGCTCTCTGGTCGTTCGTCCTGCTGACCAAGGTGACGCCTGGCGTCGGCCTCGTCTGGTTCGCCGTCCGGCGAGAATGGCGGAACCTCGCGATCGCCCTCGGCGTGACCGGTGCGATCGCCGTCGGATCGTTCGTCTACGCGCCGGGGTTGTGGCTCGAGTGGCCTGCCTACATGGCCACGATCGCCCCGAGCGACGGCCTGCCGCTCTGGGCCCGTGTCGTCGTCGCGGCGCTGCTCGTCGCGTGGGGCGCCCGGACCGACCGGCCGTGGACGGTCGTGCTGGCGGTCACGATCGCGACGCCACGGCTCTACTTCATGACCCCGGCGATGCTCATCGGATTGCTCTACTACGTCCGCCAGGACCTCGGGCTGACGTTCCGTCGGCCTCAGCGGAGCTCGAAGAACGAGCCGGCGATGATCACGTAGACGATGATCAGGAGCGAGCCCTCGAGCCAGTTCGACTCGCCGTCGAGCGCGATCAGGGCGCTGATCCCGACCGCCGCCGCGACGGCCGCGACCTCGAGCGGCGCGAAGACGAGGTTCATCGGCTGACCGATGAGCGCGCCGAGGATGACCAGCACCGGCGCGACGAACAGGGCGACCTGGAGGCTCGAGCCGAAGCTCACGGCCATCGCGAACTCCATCTTGTTGCGGTAGGCGAGCTGGACCGCAACGACATGCTCGGCGAGGTTGCCTATCGTCGGGATCAGAACGACTCCGACGAACAGCGGTGACAGGTCGAACGAGGCGATGAACTCGTCGATCGCGCCGACCAGGATCTCCGACATCACGGCCAGCAGGCCGGCGGCGGCGAGCAGGACGAACAGCGTCGTCCGGGTCGACCAAGCCGGGCCGCCGTGGCCCTCGGCCGGCTCGTGGCCGCCGAGCGTCTGGGCCGGGTTCGTGAACTGGTAGACGAGCGACAGGGCGTAGCCGACGATCAGCAGGATGGCCACGATCAGCGACTCCTCGGTCAGGCTGTCGGGGCTCGGGTGACCGCTGTTGAGGGCGAAGATTGCCGGGATGAACAGCCCGATCGCAGCCACGGTCAGGAGCGCGGCATTCGACCCGGCGATCCGCTCGCTGAACGTCTGGGTCCCGTTGCGCAGCCCGCCGACGAGGACGGACGCGCCGAGGACGAGCAGGAGGTTGCCGATGATCGAGCCGGTCAGCGACGCCTTGACCACGTCGATCAGCCCGGCCTGGAGGGCGAAGAAGGCGATGATCAGCTCGGCGATGTTGCCGAATGTCGCGTTGAGGATCCCGCCCATCTGCGGACCGGTCTTCGCCCCGATCCGCTCGGTCGCGACCCCGACCAGCCAGGCCAGCCCGAGAATCGCGATCGCCGCCACGACGAAGACGACGGTCCCGTCGGCATGGACCCCGAAATCGAGGATGACCCCGAGCACCGATGCCGCGAGGGTGAGCACGACGACGACCCCGGCGATCGGCGAGAGCTGACCCAGAACCGGAATCGGGGGGCGTGGGGCGGCCGCGCTCATGGCCCCGAATGGTAGCGGCCGGGCGGGCGCGGGTCGCGTCGCCAAGATATGTCGCGGGGCGCTCCTCCGACGGCTCGTTACTCCCGCCACACCCACTGGCGGCCCGCCACCCCGGGCAGTATCATGCCCGCCTGATTGCGACCCCGCAGTGGGCGATCGCCTACCCAGCGGCGGACCGAACGAGGCTGAATGCGATGGCCACAGGGCAACCCGCGCCTGAACCGGAATCGGTCATGACGTCGGACGAGCAGATCGGTCGGGTCGTCCAATTCGACGCGGGCTGGCTGGGTTGCGACCGGATGCCGATGGTCCAGCGCCGCCAGCTTCAAACGGTCGAGATCGGAGACATCATCGAGTTCGTCGTGTATGACCCGTCGTCCAAGGAGGACGTCCCGTCGTTCGCCCGGATGCTCGGCCACCGGGTCCGCTGGATCAAGGCGCAGGATGACGGTGCGGCCCTCATCGCGGTCGAGCGAATGCGCTGAGAGGACACAATGAGTGATCGCCTGATCTTCGTCTGCAGCCATGGTCGAGACGATCCGGAACGTGCGATCCTCGCATTCATGGCCGCGAACACTGCGGCGATGGGCGGTCAGCAGACCGCAGTCCTCTGCACCGTCGAGGGTGTCTGGCTCGGGACACTCGGCGGCACCGACGGCCTGGAGATCGAAGGCTTCACGCCGCTATCGGAGCTCGTGACGGACTTCGTCGCGAACGGTGGCGAGATCTGGCTGTGCGGGGTGTGCACGCGACCCCGCGAGATCGGCGAGGAGATGCTCGCCGATGGTGCCCGGATCGTGGGGGCCGCGCGGGTGATCGAGGAGGTCGTCCAGGGGGCCAAGACCATCACCTACGCCTGAGGCTCGGGCTCGGTCATCTGCATGACCATCGCGACGTCGGACCTTCCCGCGAAGGCCGTCCGCAGCTCGTCATCCTCCAGCTCCCCGATGATCGAAGCCAGGACGTCGGCCGCTTCACTCTGAGCGGCCTTTGCTTCTGTCTCTCGGCCCACGGCGCTGAGGGCCTGGCCCAGCAGCGCCAGGCTCCGCCAGCGGACCGGAGTCTCCCTGGCGGTCGAAGCGAGCTCGAGGGCCTCTCGGGCCTGGACCGCGGCCTCGGCAGGGTGGCCGCGATGCATCGTGGCGAGCGCCGAACCGAAGGCCGCCCAGGCCTGGAACGGCGGACTCTGGTTGCGGGAGGCGACCACGATCCGGTCTGCGGCGGCGGCGAGGACGTCCGGATCGCCACTCACCTCGCCAGCGAGCACCTGAAAGCGCCCCACGAGCATCTCCGGGAATGGCGCGCCGGCGGCCGACTCAGACGCCGCCTCGAAGCTGGCCTGAGCCGCCTCGAGTGTTCCGTGACTGGCCTCCGACCAGCCACGGGCGGCGAGGAGCGGCCCGCGGAACACCCATTCGCCGATCGCATCCGCCATGACAAGGGCCGGCCCGACATCCTCGGCGAGCCGCAGCCGTGCGCCAAGCTCCGCCAATACGACGCACCGCCCGGCCAGGGCAGCGAGACGCAGCCGCGGGGCCTCGAGCTCGTCCGAGATGGCGACGGCTTCGTCGACCGACCTGATCGCCATGCCGAGGTCGCCGTCTGACACCGCCAGCAGGCCTAGCGTGCCTAGGGCGGAAACGAGGTCGCGACGACTCCCGACGTCCCGGCATCCATCGACCGCCGCGTTCGCCACGATCATCGCCTGATCGCGCTCGCCGGCGAGCCATAGCAGCGACCCCATGAGCTGTTCGTTCCGATGGACCAGCGGTTGCTGTCCGAGCTGGCGGAACAGCTCATCCGCGCGACGTGCCTGGCGGATTCCGTCGGTGAACGGGCCGACCACCAGCGCGGCCTCGGCCAGCCCGTGCCGAGCGACGGCTTCGCCCTCGCGATCGTCCGCCGCCGTCGCCACGGCCAAGGCTCGTTCGTGAAGCGCGACGGCGCTCGCCGGATCGCCACGAAGGAGAGCGGCCGACCCGGCCCCGGACGACAGGCGAGCGATGAGGTCGTCGGCTCCTTGATCGACTGCCGTGGCGAGTGCCCGCGGCAGGAGCTCCTCGCCGTCGCTGAGTCGACCCTCGTTCCAGAGGACCTGGACCAGGGCGGCGAGCGCCCGACTCTCGAGCCACTCGCGGCTGCCGGCGGGTCGTGCCCGGGCGGCGTCGAGCGCCTGCTCGTAGTCCGCGCGAGCGTCGCCGAACCGCCCCAGCTGTTCGCACGCCTCACCTCTCGACAGCATCGTCTCGACGCGGATCAACGTCGCTGGGTCCGAACTCAGACGGTCGAGGGCCATGATCGCCCGGTCGTACCAGCGGATCGCCTCCTCGGCCGCGAAGACCCGACGTTGCCGGTGACCGGCCAGCATCGCGAAGCGCGCTGTCCGCTCGAGGTCTCCCGCCTCGCTCGCGTGATGCGCCAGGATCTCGGCGAATTCCTCGTCGCGGCCACTCGTCTTTGCCTCGATCCAGTCCAGGACCACGGCGTGCGCCTCGGCTCGGCGGGTCCGGGGGATGCTGGCGTAGGCCACTTCGCGGGTGAGGATGTGGTTGAACATGAGCTCGCGTTCGCCCTCGATGGCCGAACTCTCGCGTTCGACGACGAACCCTTTGTCGACCAGTTCGTCGGCCGACGCGATCGTCTCAGCAGGACCCAGTCGGGCAAGAACGCCCAGCCAAAACACCCGTCCGACCACCGACGCATCCTGGATCGCCCGCTTGCCGGCCCGTGACAAGGAGTCGACCCGGGACGCGATGACACCCTGGACGGTGTCGGGCAGCGAGGAGGGCAGCGGGCGAGTCACCCGCCAGCCGTGGGTCGATCGCTCGAGGGTTCCGTCGCCGACCATCATCCGCAACAGCTCGCCGACGTAGAACGGGTTGCCCTCCGAGCGACGAACGATGAGCTCCACGATGCCGGGCGGCGCCTCATCGTCGAGGAGACACCGGATCAACTCCACGCCGTCGGCGCCCGACAGTGGCGACAGCGCCACGGTGCTGGCATCCGCCAGTCCGGCTCCCCAGCCAGGCCGGTGCTCCCGAAGTTCGGGTCGCGCCGTGCACATGAGAAGGAGCGGACCACGGACGGTCGCGGCCAGGGTCTCGAGTAGATCGAGCAGGCTCGCTTCTGCCCAGTGGATGTCCTCGATGAGAGCAACGACCGGGCGGTCGACGGCGACCGACTCGAAGTAGCGTTGCCAGGCCGAGGCGATTGCCCGCCGCGCAGCGACGGGCTCGAGGCCCGCCAATGGGTCGGATCCGAGCCCGACGCCGATCGAGGACAGGAGGACCTGCGTCGTTCCGAATGCCGCTCCGATACCAGCGAAGCGAGGGTCCAGCCGACCGCTCGCCCTTGCCACGATCGTCTCCGGCTGGTCGCTGTCGAGGATCCCGGCGTCGGATTTCAGAATTTCGGCCATGGGCCAGTACGCAACCCCTTCGCCGTACGGGAGACAACGACCCCGGACCACGCGCGCCTCCGACATCGACGCCGCGAACTCCTGCGCCAGCCGGCTCTTGCCGATCCCGGGCGGCCCGACGAGCGTGACCACCGCCGGGGCCCTCGTCCGGACCATGCGGTCGAACAGCGCTTGCAGCAGGATGAGCTCCCCGTCACGCCCGACGAACGCCGATCGAAGGTCGCTCGGCTCGGGGGTGGGACCGCCTCTGCCGAGGACTTCCCAGTGCGCGACAGGGTGATCGATGCCCTTGATGGTCGCATCGCCCATGTCTCGATAGGCGAAAGCGTGCTGGGTCAGCCGCCTGGTCCGATCGGCCACGGCCACGGATCCTTCGGGCGCCAGTGTCTGAAGGCGCGCCGCAAGGTTGATCGCGTCGCCCGTAACGGCCCCTCCGCGATCCGAGCCGGGCCCCGCGAGAACCTCGCTCGTGTTGACTCCGATCCTCATCGCGAGTCGTCCGTCGGTCCGGACGGCGAGCTTCCCGTCGCGGCTCAGGCGGGTCTGCATGGCGAGCGCCGCCAGGACGGCGCGTTCCGCATGGTCTTCCTGGGCGACCGGGTGGCCAAAGATCGCAACAATCGCGTCGCCGATGTACTTCTCGACGGTCCCCCCATGGCGCGCGATCTCCTCAGCCATCGCTTCGAAGAACGGGCCGAGGACCGCCCGCAGCTCCTCGGGGTCGAGTCTCGTCGCAAGCTCAGTGGAAGCCACCAGGTCGGCATAGAGGACCGTCACGACCTTGCGTTCCTCGAGCGCGACGTCCAACCCGCTACCGGCCTCGGTTGGAGACCTCACGATCGCCGCGGAGTCGACCGCCGGCGCATCCTCCAGGCGTGTTCCGCAGCGGCCGCAGAACGCGAGTCCGCCCGGCGACAGCGAGCCGCAGCCGGGGCAGCGACGTCCGACTGGTGCGCCGCAACTCCCGCAGAAGCTGAAGTCTGACGAGTTCGCCCGCCCACAAGCCCGACAGATGATGTCTTGCTTTTCCACCGGAGCGATCCATCTCTCGCGAACAGGCTGACACTTGCGGCCGACCGTCAGTCGAGACGAACGACCGAGCAGCTACTCTGGATGATCGTGCGCCAACGCGGCAAGCTCCACGCGCAGCGGCAGCCCGATCCTCTTCCTCATCGGTCGGTACCGGAACCGTAGAGCTGGCGACGCGGGATCCCGCTCGACGCCGCGACTTGGCGGGCTGCGTCCCCACGGGCCGTGCCGGCGGCGACGAGCCGCTCGACCTCGGCCCGGGCGACGACGAGTCGCTCGCCGCGATTCTCGACCGCGTCGGGCGCCGCCCCGGTCGGCCGCTCGCCGACGATGAGGGCGAACTCGCCACGGGCGGTGATTCGCCCGTCGGCCAGCTGGGCGGCGAGCTCGCCCAGCGTGCCGCGCACGATCTCCTCGTGGAGCTTGGTCAGCTCACGGCAGACGGCGGACGGGCGATCGACTCCGCAGGCGGCCGCGAGGTCGCGCACGGTCGCCGCCGCGCGTGATGGCGCCTCGTAGATCACCGACCCCCGCTCGTCGGCGGCGATCCGGGCCAGCCGATCGCGTCGGTCGCGGCCGGTCCGGGGCAGGAACCCCTCGAACGACCAGCGCGGCCCGGCGAGGCCCGATGCGACCACCGCCGCAAGCACGGCCGAGGCTCCTGGGATCGGTACGACGACGCCCCCGTCCCCCGCCCAGGCCCGGACGAGCTGCTCCCCCGGGTCGCTGACCCCGGGCGTCCCGGCATCGGTGACGAGCGCCAGGTCGAGGCCGCCGCGGAGGTGCTCGATCAGCTCCGGCAGCCGCCGCTCGGCATTCCGGGCGTGGAAGCTCACGAGCCGGGTCTCGATCTCGTACCGGTCGAGAAGGCGCCGGCTGATCCGGGTGTCCTCGGCCGCGATCAGGGGCACCGTCCGCAACGTCTCGAGCGCCCGGAGGGTGACGTCGCCGAGGTTGCCGATCGGGGTGGCCACGACATACAGCCGCCCGCCGACGGGCTCGCTCACCGCCCGGTCGGCGAGGTCGACATCCGGCTCACGGCCGGGTCGAGCCCGGACGCCGGCGCGGGTAGAGATAGTCGATCCCGGCCGTCCGCGGCCCGAGCTTGGCGATCGGCGGGACCTGGCGCTTGAACTCGGCTCCGGCGACCGCGCGGGTCGCCCAGGTCACGAGCCCGGCTGGGAAGCCCTTCGCGACGAGCTCCTCGGGGGAGCGGCGCTTGTCGACGAGCCAGAACAGCAGTCGGTCGAGCTCCGGGTAGCTGAACCCGGCCTCCGACTCGTCGGTCTGGCCGGGCCACAGGTCGGCGGACGGCGCCTTGGCGATGATCTCGTCGGGAACGCCGATCGCTGCCGCGAGCTGGCGGACCTGGCTCTTGTACAGGTCACCGATCGGGTTGAACGCGCTGGCGTTGTCGCCGAACTGGGTCGTGTACCCGATCAGTGACTCGGTCTTGTTGCCGGTCCCGACGACGAGTCCCCGCCAGGTCACCGACCGGTCGTACAGGACGGCCATCCTCCCCCGGGCCATGAAGTTCCCCCGGCGGAGCTGGCTGGCCTGACGACCGTCCGCCCCGAGGGCACCCTCGGCGGCGGCGGTCCCGAAGTACCCATCGACCATCGGGCTGATGTCGACGAGCTCGGAGGCGCAGCCGAGCCGGCGGACGACCTCCTCCGCGTCGGCCCGCGACGCCGGTGACGACGTCCGGTACGGCATGAGCACGCAGAGCAGCCGGTCGGCGCCGATCGCCTCGGTCACGAGATAGGCCACGAGAGCCGAGTCGATCCCGCCCGACAGGCCGACGAGCCCGCGCTCGAAGCCCGCCTGGCGGAGCTGGCCCCGGATGAACTCGACGATCACCCGGCGGGCGACGTCGGTGTCGATCGCGAGCTCGGCCGGGAGCTCGAACGTGGCGCTCGTCACTTGCGCACGATCGAAGCGGCCGACTGGGCGACGTCGAGGCCGGGCTCGGCGCGGTCGTCGGCGGTCGCATCGGTCGCCAGGCCGGCCCGTTCTGCCACGATCCGGTCGAGCTCGCGGACCTCGAGCTCGGGCCGCTCGTCGCGCAGGAGCGGCAGCGCGATCCGCGAGCGACGGACCTCCCCGAGGTCGACGTCGACCCGGTACAGCCCCTCGTCGTAGAGCGGGGCGCTGAACACGGCCGCCCCGTCCGGCCCGATCACCTCGGAGCCGCCCCAGAAGCTGATCGACTCCTCGACCCCGACCCGGTTGACGAACACCACGTAGCTCGTGGTCAGCTGGGCATACGTCCGCATCAGCGTCCGCCACGAGGTCGCCGTGCCGAGACCGACCTCGTTCGTCGCGGCCAGGTCGCGCCCCGGCGACGACGACACGTTGACGAGGATCTGGGCCCCGTCAAGGGCGAGCAGCTGGGGCACCGACAGGTGCCAGAAGTCCTCGCAGATCCCCAGCCCGAGCCCGACCCCGAGCCGCGACGGCACGGCCCGCAGGAGGTCGCCCGCGGCGAAGAATCGGCGCTCGTCGAACAGGCCGTACGTCGGCAGGAACAGCTTCCGGTGGACGTGGACGATCTGGCCGTCCTCGAGCAGGGCCGCGGCGATGAACAGGCGATGGTCGGCCGACTCCTCGACGAACGACACGATCGCGGACAGACCATCGGTCTCGGCGGCGAGCTGGGCCAGGCGCGGGTCGTCGAGCCGGATGGCGACCTCGCCGGCGAGGTCCTGCAGGAGGTAGCCGGTCAACCCGAGCTCGGGGAAGACGACCAGCCCGGCGCCGGTCGAGCGCGCCTCGCCGAGCAGGGTCCGGTGGCGTTCGAGGTTCTCGTCGAACCCGCCAAGCCTGGGCGCGATCTGGGCAAGGGCGATCCTGAGCGGCTGCACGAGCTCAGTCTACGGCCGTGGACGACGACCCGGCGTCAGCTCGAGGCCGGCGGGACCGGACGGGCGGGCTGGTCGGGCGGCGACAGCTCGGGGCGCTGCTCGGGTCCCGAGGGCGGCACCGGCGGGGTCGTTGGCAGCAGGGCGGCCGGCGCCGCCGGGATGCCCGCAGCCGCCGGGGCACCGGCAGCCGGCGCGGCACCGCGCGCCGATCGACCGGCCGCCTGGAGTTGCTCGGCCGAGCCGGCGACCTCCTCGGCGAAGTGACAGGCGACCTCGTGGCCGCTGGCCAGCGGCCGGAGCGCCGGATCCTCGGTCGTGCAGCGCTCCGGATTGCCGAGCCGCTCGCGCAACCAGCAGCGCGTGTGGAAGCGACAGCCGGACGGCGGCGCGGCGGGCGAGGGCACGTCGCCGGTCAGGATGATCCGGCGCCGGCGCGCCTCGACAACCGGGTCGGGGATCGGGATCGCCGACAGGAGCGCGACCGTGTACGGATGGAGCGGCTCGCGGTTGAGGTCGCGCGACCCGGCCACCTCGACGATCCGGCCGAGGTACATCACCGCGATCCGGTCGCTGATGTGGCGGACGACCGACAGGTCGTGGGCGATGAACAGGTAGGTCAGGCCGAACTGGCCCTGGAGCTTCTCGAGCAGGTTGATGATCTGGGCCTGGATCGACACGTCGAGGGCGCTGATCGGCTCGTCGGCGATGACCAGGTCCGGGTTCAGGGCGAGCGCCCGGGCGACCCCGATCCGCTGGCGCTGGCCGCCGGAGAACTCGTGCGGGTAGCGCTCGGCGAAGTCCGGGTTGAGCCCGACCGTCGCGAGCAGGTCCCGCACCCGCTCGTGGCGCTCGTCCTTCGTCCCGACGCCGTGGATGTCGAGCGGCTCGCCGACGATCCCGGCCACGTTCATCCGCGGGTTCAGGCTCGAGTACGGGTCCTGGAAGATCATCTGCATCCGGCGACGCATCCCGGTCAGCGCCTTCCCGGACAGCCCCGAGATGTCCTGCCCGTCGAACACGATCCGCCCGGCGGTCGGCTTGTACAGCCGGATGATCGCCCGGCCAGTCGTGCTCTTGCCGCAGCCAGACTCGCCGACGAGCCCGAGCGTCTCGCCGCGGGCCATCTCGAAGCTGACGCCGTCGACCGCCCGGACGTCGCCGATGTGCTGCTCGCGGATGATCCCCTCGGTGATCGGGAACCAGACCTTGAGGTCCTCGATCTGGAGGAGCGGCCCGCCGTTCGTCGCGGCTGCGCAGCGTCGGGCGCCGGCCCGGTCACCGGTGGAGGTCCTCAGGCGGGATCGGCAGGCCGGCCCCCGACGAGCCGCTCTCGAGCGTCGGGTCGGCCGCCATCGAAGACGGCGTCGCGGGTCGACATCGCCGGCGGGTGCCTCGAGCCGGTCGACCTTGTCGAGCGTCGACAGCTCGTCCCCACCGGCGTCCGCCAGCTCGTCGGCGATCGGCCCGGGCGGCGGCGCGGCCACGAACCCGTCGCGCAGCGGGCGCCCGGCGGCGGCCTCGTCGCCCGTCGGCGGGTTGTGGCAGGCGATCCGGTGGGTCGCCCCGGATCCGCTCCTGACGATCGGCAGGCCGGGCTCGAGCGGTTCGAGGCTCGGGTTGTCCGTCCAGCAGCGCTCGAGACGCCAGGCACAGCGCGGCGCGAACGGGCAGCCGACCGGTGCTCGGATCGCTGGTCCGGGGGACGGCCCTCGATCGGGATGAGCTCCTCGGTGCGCTCCGCGTCGAGCCGCGGGATCGAGTGGAGCAGCCCGACCGTGTACGGATGCGACGGCGCTGCGAACAGCTCGGGGGTCGTGGCCGTCTCGACGATGAACCCGGCGTACATGACGTTGATCCGCTGGGTCATCCCGGCCACGACTCCGAGGTCGTGGGTGATCAGGATGAGCGCGGTCCCGGCCTCCGTCGTCAGCCGGTGGAGCAGCTCGAGGACCTGGGCCTGGATCGTCACGTCGAGGGCCGTCGTCGGCTCGTCGGCGATCATCAGCCGCGGCTCGAGGGCGAGCGCCATGGCGATCATCACCCGCTGGCGCATCCCGCCCGAGAACTGGTGCGGGAAGTCCTTGAGCCGAAGGTCTCGGGCTGCGGGATCCCGACCAGCTCGAGGATCTCGATCGCCCGAGCCCGCGCGTCCTGCTTCGAGGTCTTCTTGTGGGCGCGGATCGTCTCGACCATCTGCTCCTCGATGGTCAGGACCGGGTTGAGCGACGTCATCGGGTCCTGGAAGATCATCGCGATGTCGCGCCCGCGGATCTCGCGCATCTCGTCCTCGCGGAGGAGCACGCAGGTCCTGGCCGCTCGAACCGGACCCGGCCGCCCTCGATCCTGCCGGCGGGCTTCGGCAGGAGGCGCATGATCGCGAGGTTCGTGACGCTCTTGCCGCAGCCCGACTCGCCGACGAGGCCGAGTCGCTCCCCCTCGCGGACCTCGAAGCTGATCCCGTTGACGGCGAAGACCGTCCCGTCATGGGTCCGGAACCGGACGAGCAGGTCGTCGACCTGGAGGAGCGACTCGTCGGCGATGCGCGGCCGGCGCCGGTCGCGCCTGGCTCGCAGCGACCGCCCTCATCGCTTGAGCCGCGGGTCGAGCGACTCGCGCAGGCCGTCGCCGAGCAGGTTGAACCCGATCGCCGTGATCGAGATCGCGACGCCGGTGAAGAAGATGATCCAGGGCGCCTGGCGGTAGAAGCTCGTGGCGCCGGTGAGCATCGTGCCCCACTCGGCGATCCGCGGATCGGCCGGCCCGAGCCCGAGGAAGCCGAGCCCGGCGACGTCGATGATCGCCGTCGCCAGGGCGAGCGTCGCGGCCACGATCAGCGGCGTGACCGCGTTCGGCAGCATGTGCCGGAACAGGATCCGCGGTGTCGACGCTCCGACCGAGCGCGCCGCGACGACGTAGTCCGAGCCCTGCAGCGGGAGCAGGCTGCCGCGCAGGATCCGGGCGAAGACGGGCAGGTTGGTCAGGGCGACCGCGAACATGATCTGGGGCAGGCCGCGGTCGAGCCAGACGACGACCCCGATCGCGAGGAGGATGCCCGGGATCGCCAGGAGCACGTCGACGATCCGCATGAGGACCGTGTCGACGCGCGCCGCCGAAGGCGCCGGCGAGCGCCCCGATCGTGCCGCCCATGGCCAGCGCCATGATCACCGAGACGACGCCGACGACGAGGCTGATCCGCGCCCCGTAGATCACCCGGCTCAGGACGTCCCGGCCCTGGCCGTCGGTGCCCATGAGGTGCTCGGGCGAGGGCGGCTTGAAGCGTCCCGTCGCGAGATGGGCCGCCATGCGGGTCGTACGGGGCCAGGATCGGCGCGAGGACCGCGACGAAGACGAACGCGCCGATGATGAACAGCCCGATCAGGGCCGGCCGGTTGCGGAGCAGCCGGCTCAGGGCGTCTCGCCAGATCCCGCGCGAGGCGCGGGCCGGGACGGTCGTCCGACCGGCGGCGACGGGCGGTGCGACGGCGGCCATCAGGAGTACCGGATCCGCGGGTTGAGGAACGCGTAGCCGATGTCGACCACGAGGTTCACCACGAGGAAGATCAGGGCGAACACGAGGATCACCGACTGGACGACGAGGTAGTCGTGGTCCTGGATCGCCTCGACGATGTAGCGCCCGACGCCGGGCCAGGCGAAGACGGTCTCGGTGATCACGGCCCCGGCCAGCAGCCCGCCGACCTGCAGCCCGATGACCGTGACCACCGGCAGCCAGGCGTTGCGCATGATGTGGCGCGAGTCGACCCGCTTCTCGGACAGGCCCTTGGCCCGGGCGGTCCGGACGTAGTCCTCGTTGTTGACGTCGAGCACCGACGCCCGGGTGATCCGGGTGATGATCGCGAGCGGGATCGAGCCGAGCGCGATCGCCGGCAGGATCAGGTGCTTGAACGCGTCGATGAAGGCCTCCGAGTTGCCCGTCAGCAGCGCGTCGATCAGGACGAAGTTCGTCGACAGCTCGAGGTGGAGCCGGGGATCGATCCGACCGGACGCCGGCAGGATCTTGAGCTGGACCGCGAAGATGTACTGCAGCGTGAGGCCGAGGACGAAGATCGGGATCGAGATCCCGAGCAGCGAGATGACCGTCACGGCGCCGTCCTGCCAGCTGCTGGACGTGGCGCGCCGCGAGCCGCCCGAGCGGGATCCCGAGGCCGACCGCGAAGATCAGCGCGCCGACGTCAGCTCGATCGTCGCCGGGAACCTGGACGCGAGCTCGGCGGCGACCGTCCGGTTGTTGATGATGCTCTTGCCGAGGTCGCCCTGGACGAGCTGGCTGAGATAGAGCAGGTACTGCTCGTAGAGCGGCCGGTCGAGCCCGAGCTGCTTGAGGATCTCCGCGCCGCAGCTCGGGCGTCGCGTGCTGCCCGAGGAGCGAGGTGACCGGGTCACCCGGCAGCAGGTGGATGAACGCGAACAGGATGATGGACAGCCCGAGCAGGACCGGGATCGCTCCGAGCAGCCGGCGGACGATGTACTTCAGCACGGGCGGCGACGGTCCGTCGGATGACGCGTTCCCCCGGAGCCGTGCGTGGCCCCGGGGGAACGGATGACTGGTCTAGGTGGCGGCTACTTGTCGAGCCAGACCGGATACAGCGGCTCGTTCAGGTTGCCCGCGCCGAGGAAGCCCTTGACGAAGGCCTTGGCCGCGGCCGGCGGCTTGGAGTGGACGAGCGGGACGGTCGGCAGGTCCTTGGCCAGGATGTCCTGGGCCTGACTCCCAGGCGGCCTTGGCCGTGGCCTCGTCGGGCGCGGCTGGCGGCCTCGTCGAAGGCGCCTTCGAGCGCCGGCGGCCCGTAGGCGAACTCCGGGTTCGGCTTGTCGCCGTCGAAGTGGAAGAACGCCGTGTCGAGGAAGTTGTCGGGACCCGGCCAGTCGCAGGTCCAGCCGAGGAGCCACATCGGGTACTTCCCGACGGCCTCCGAGGCCAGGTAGCCGGTGCGCCAGCCTGCGGTGTGGAAGGTGACCTTGAAGCCGACCGCCTCGAGGTCGGTCGCGATCGCCTCGGCCAGGCCCTTCGGGTCCGGCATGTACGGTCGGGCGACGTCGGACGGATACCAGAAGTCGAGCGTCAGCGCGTCGCCGGACAGCCGGAGGCGGCGATCTCGTCCTTGGCCTTCTGCGGGTCGTAGGTCGGCAGGTTGAGCGCCTTGCAGAACTGGGTCGCCGGCGGCATCCAGTTGTCGGCCGGCTCGGCCAGACCGGCGTAGAACGCGTCGATGTACGACTGCTTGTTGACGGCGTACGCGATCGCGGTCCGGATGTGCGAGGTTGTCGAACGGCTTGTGGGTCTGGTTCATCTGGAGCCCGCCGTAGTTGCACGACTCACCGCGGTCGATGACCTGGTAGTTCGTGTCCGACTTCAGGCTGGCGATGTCGTTCGGGAGGATCGTCTGGGCGAAGTCGATGCCGCCGTCGCTCTGGAGGGCGTTCAGCTCGGCCGACTGGTCCGCGAACGGCTTGAAGATGACCGTGTCGAGGTGGGCGGCCTTGTCCTTGTTCCAGTAGTCGGGGTTCTTCGACGATCGTCACGTGGTCGTTCGGGACCCACTCGTTGAACTTGAACGGACCCGTGCCGACCATGCCGGTGCCCTGGCCCTGGGCGTACTTGCTCTTGCTCGGATCGGGATTGTCGGCGTCGCCCGCCTTGAGCGCCGTCGGGCTCTGGATGCCGAACTGCGGCAGCGGCGCCTGGGAGATCAGGAAGTTCGACTGCGGGCTTCTTGAGCGTGAACGTGACCGTGGAGTCGTCGACCTTCGTGACCGACTTCAGGTTCGACTTCTCGGCCCAGCCGAAGACCGCGCCGAAGTAGTAGTTGTAGGCGTCGCGAAGCGCCGCCGGGGCGTTCTTCTGGCGATCGTAGTTGTAGCACGACGGCGTCGGCATTGAAGTCGGTGCCGTCGTGGAACTTGATCGCCCTGGCGGAGCTTGAACGTGTAGGTCAGGCCGTCGGCGCTGACGGTCGGCAGGCTCTCGGCCAGGACCGGCTCGATCTCGCCCAGGGTGCCGGGCTTGAGCGCCGAGCAGGCCCTCGACGACTGTTGAGCTGGATGTACGACGAGTTGCTGTCGCTGACGAGGGACGGGTCGGCCAGGACCATGTCGCCGGGCAGGCCGACGACGAGCGTGCCGCCCTCCTTGATCGCCGACGACGGCGCCGACGGCGCGGTGCGGTTGACGGCCGCGGCCGGTGCTGACGGCGCCGGTGGTCGGCGCCGCCGTCGGCGATGGCGTCGTCGCCGGCGCCCTGGCAGGCCGCGAACAGGATCGCCGCGATGGCGACGCAGCTGCTCCGGTTCGAATCCGTTGCATTCGCGGTCTCTCTCCTCCTGTTTCTTCCGCGGCGGACGGGGCTCCTCCTCCGATCGTTACGCGATCGGGTCTCGATCCCCGGCCGACCCGGGCATGATACTCAGATGCCGCCTCGACGTCGGGTTCCTCCACCGGCTGACCGGCATCGTTCGGCGGAACGTCGGCCGGTGTCGCCCGGCAGGCGGCTGCGGATCGCGTCCGCCGATCGTGGCTTCCGCGGTCGGCGACCGCGGCTCGCGCACGACGGACGTCGGCACCTTCTCGGCCCAATGGCAGGCGACCAGGTGGCCGCCGCCGATGTCCCGGAACTCCGGGTCGATCGTCGAGCAGTTCTCCGGGTTGCCGAGCTGCTCGCGCAGCCAGCACCGGGTGTGGAAGCGACAGCCTGGCGGCGGCGCCGCCGGGGACGGGACGTCGCCCTTCAGGACGAGCCGCTTCTTGCGGATCCGCGGGTCCGGCGTCGGGGACCGCCGACAGGAGCGCCACGCGTGTACGGATGGCGCGGGTGGCGGTAGAGCTCCTCGACCTCGGACAGCTCGACGAGCTTGCCGAGGTACATCACGCCGACCCGGTCGCTGATGTACTGGACGACCGACAGGTTGTGGGCGATGAACAGGTAGGTCAGGTTGAACTCGCGGCGCAGGTCGAGCAGCAGGTTCAGGATCTGGCTCTGGATCGACACATCGAGGGCCGACACCGGCTCGTCGCAGACGACGAAGTCGGGGTCGAGCGCGAGCGCCCGGGCGATCCCGATCCGCTGGCGCTGGCCGCCCGAGAACTCGTGCGGGTAGCGGCGCGTGTAGTCCCGCCGGAGCCCGACCGCGTCGAGGTAGTCGCCGACCCGCTTGTCGCGGACCTTGCGGTCGCCCCAGTGGTTCTCCTTGTCGGCCTGGGCGAGGAGCCCCTCGCCGATGATGTCGCTGATCGGCATCCGCGGGTTCAGCGACCCGACCGGGTCCTGGAAGATGATCTGCATCCGGCGCCGGAGCTTCTTGAGATCCTTGCCCTTCTTGCCGAAGATCGGCACGCCATCGAGGCGGGCCACGCCGGCGGTCGGCGGCTGGAGCTGGATCAGCGTCTTGCCCAGGGTCGACTTGCCGCAGCCGGACTCGCCGACCAGGCCGAACACCTCGCCGCGATAGACCTCGAACGACACGTCGTCGACCGCCTTGACGTCGCCGACGTGGCGGCGCAGGAACCCGCCGACGATCGGGTAGTACTTGACCAGGTGCTCGACCCCGACGAGCGGCATGCCGCCGGCCGGAGCCGGCCCGGCTGGCGGGTTTGCCGCGCTGGAGGTTTCGCTCCCGGTCTCGAGCGTCATCGGAGCGCTTCGACCAGGTCGAGGCGCGGCCGGACCCGGGGTGGCGTCGGTGAGCCCGGTGCCGGCGTGTACAGCCAGCAGGCGACGTCGGGCGGCGTCGCCTCACCGATCAGGGGATCGTGCTCGGCGCACGGCTCGAACGCGTACGGGCAGCGCGGGGCGAAGTTGCAGCCCTTGGGCATGTTGAACGGGTTCGGGACGGTCCCCCGGATGACGTTCAGCCGCTCGCCGCGCTTGCCCTTCGACGGGATCGACCCGAGCAGGCCCTCGGTGTAGGGGTGCTTCGGCGCGAGCAGGACGTCGTCGACCGGGCCCTCCTCGACGATCCGCCCGGCGTACATCACGACGACGTCCTTGACCGTCTCGGCGACGACGCCGAGGTCGTGGGTGATGAGCATCAGCGCGGCCCCGGTCCGGTCCTGGACGTCGCGGATCAGCTCGAGGATCTGGGCCTGGATCGTCACGTCGAGGGCGGTCGTCGGCTCGTCGGCGATGAGCAGCTTCGGGTCGCACGACAGGGCCATCGCGATCATGACCCGCTGGCGCATCCCGCCGGACAGCTCGTGGGGGTACTGCTTGACCCGCCGTTCCGGGTTGTTGATCCCGACCGCCTTGAGCGACTCGACCGCCTTCTCCCAGGCCGCCTTCTTCGAGAGGCCCTGGTGGAGGATCACGGCCTCGCCGATCTGGTCGCCGACGGTGAAGACCGGATTGAGGCTCGTCATCGGCTCCTGGAAGATCATCGCGATGTCGTTGCCCCGGACCTTGCGCATGTCCTCCTCGGGCAGCGCCAGGAGATCCCGACCCTCGAACAGGATTTCGCCCGTGGCGAATTTCGGCGGGTGGCATGTCGAGCAGACGCATGATCGACAGCGAGGTCACGCTCTTGCCGCAGCCCGACTCGCCGACGATCCCGAGCGTCTCGCCGGCGCGGACCGAGAACGTCACGCCGTCGACCGCCCGGACGATCCCGTCCATCACGTGGAAGTACGTCCGCAGGTCGCGGACCTCGAGCAACGGAGCGCCGCGGGCGACGCCGCCGGCGTTGCCCGCCGGGAGGGGCGAGACGGTCAAGCCGTCATTCCTTCGACCGCGGGTCGAGTGCGTCGCGCAGGCCGTCGCCGAGGAAGTTGATCGCGACCACGGTCAGGGCGATCGCCATCCCCGGGAAGAAGGCCCACCACCAGTTGCCGACGATCTGGTACTGCTGGGAGTTCGACAGGGCGTTGCCCCAGCTGATGTCCTGGGCCTTCAGGCCGAAGTTGAGGAAGCTGACGAACGCCTCGGTGACGATCGCGCCGGCGACCAGCAGGGTGGCCGACACGATGATCGGGCCCAGGGCGTTGGGCAGGATGTGGCGGAACGTGATCCGCGCGTCGCTCACCCCGACCGCCCGGGCGGCCTGGACGAAGTCCTGTTCACGGAGCGACAGGAACAGGGCGCGCACGAGCCGGGCCAGACCCGGCCAGAAGAGCAGCCCGAAGATGATCGTCAACGTGATCGGGTCGCCGGCGCCGAAGAAGCGCGCCGAGACGAGGATCACGAACAGGAACGGGATCGTCAGCATCAGGTCGACGAAGCGCATCAGGATCCCGTCGGTCCGCCCTCCGAAGAAGCCGGCGAACGAGCCAACGATCACTCCGATCGTGACCGCGATGACCGTCGTCCCGAGTCCGATCAGCATCGACAGACGGGCCCCGTTGACGGTCAGCACGAACACGCTCCGGCCGCCGTTGTCGGTCCCGAACGGCGCGGCGAGCGTGGGCGGGCTGCGCAGCCAGCCCGGCGGGTCCCCGCCGGATTTGGCCGGCGGGTGGAGGTCCAGCCGGTCGTACGGCCAGATGATCGGCCCGAAGATCGCGAGGAAGATCATGATCGCGATGATCACCATCCCGACCACGGCCAGCCGGTGGCGCTTGAACCGGCGCCAGGCGATCTGCCACTGGTTGAGCGACTCGAGGGCGACCTCGAAGTCCTCGGGCGCGGCCGGCGGAGTGCTCAGGACGTCATCGGTCATCGTCGGCTCAGTCGTAGCGGATGCGCGGATCGACGACGGCGTAGACGACGTCGGCGAGCAGGTTCGCGAACAGGGTGATGACCGACGTGACGAGCAACAGGCCCATGATCACGAAGTAGTCGCGCTGGTTGATCGAGTCGATGAACAGGCTGCCCATGCCCGGCCAGCTGAAGATCCGCTCGGTGACGATCGCGCCGGAGAACAGGAACGGGATCTCGAGGGCGACGTTGGTGACGACCGGCAGCATCGCGTTGCGGAACGCGTGCTTGCCGATGACCACCCGGGAGTGGAGTCCCTTGGCCTTGGCCGTCCGGACGTAGTCCTGGTTGATCGACTCGAGCATCGACGCCCGGACGAAGCGGCTGTCACCGGCGATGTTGACCGCGACGAGGCAGGCCACCGGCAGGATCAGGTGCCGCCCGATGTCGGCCATCGCCTCGAACGGCGCGGCGCCGAACGCGGTCCAGTACTGGGGCGTGCCGAACGGGGGCCAGTTGCGGGTCGTGATGATCCCACCGGTCGGGAACCAGTGGAGCGCGACCGCGAAGATGAAGATCAGGTTGAGGCCGAGCCAGAACGTCGGCAGCGAGTAGAAGATGTAGCTGAACAAGGTCACGACCTGGTCGAACAGCGAGTACCGATGGACGGCCGCATAGACGCCCAGGAAGATCGCGATCCCGACCCACAGGACCAGCGCGGTCCCGGCCAGGATGAACGTCGCGGGTATCCGCTCGGCGATGATGTCGGTGACCGGTCGGCCGGAGTTGATCCCGAACCCGAGATCGCCGTGGATCACCCCGTTCGAGCCACCGCCGAGCGCGGCCGGCAGGAAGTTCAGGCCGCCCTGGTCGGAGAAGAAGGCCTGGGCGCCCGCCTTGTTGCAGTTGAGGATCCCGAACCAGCCGCCGAACTCGATGAAGTAGTTGCCGACCTGCTGGACGATCGGGGCGTTCGCGTCGGTCGGCTGGAGGCACCAGCGCCTGAGCCAGGCGTCGATCTGCTCCTGGGTGATCCGCTTGTTGCCCTGGAACTGGGCCTGTGGCCCACCCGGCGCCGCCTTCATCAGGAGGAAGCTGATGATCACCACGCCGAACAGGAGGGGGATCAGGCCGATCGCACGTCGGATGATGAACTTCGTCATCGTGGGTCACCGGCTGTCTTGGAGCGGGCTGGCGAGACGACTTCGAGACGGATGATTGCGTCGACCTCCCGGCAGGGGTCGAGTACGCGGACGGCGGCTCTTGGAGAGCCGCCGTCCGCCTGATGCACTAGCCAGAGGCTACTGCTTGAGCCACCAGTCTTCGATATTCCACATATCGGAGGCCGTTGACGGGTTCTTGAGGAAGTTCTGGAGCTTGATCCCGACACCACGCGCCTCGTTGCGGTAGTACAGGACCACCTCGGGCGTCTGGTCGATGTAGACCTGCTGGATCTTGTAGGCGGCCTGGACCTGGTCGGCCGGCTTGATCGCCTTCTTCAGCACGTCGATCGCAGCATCCATGTCCGAGTTGATCAGGCGCAGGTAGTTGTACCCGTTGCCCTTGTTCGCATCGGTTGGGATCTGCTGGGAGTGGTAGGAGTAGTAGTAGTTGCCGTAGAGATCGAAGCTCAGGACGTAGGCGAACTCCGACGTGTCGTAGTTGCCGTGCGACAGGTTGCACTTCGTGTCGGCCTTCACGTCCGGCCAGTTGGCGAACAGGATCGTGGTGGAGTCGACGAAGTTCAGGTTGAGCTTGATCCCGATGGCCAGCAGCGACTTCGCGAGGAAATCGCCGCCGAGCGTGCGGAACCCGGCCGTGGACGTGCAGTGCTCGAAGACGAGCGGGTTGCCCGACTTGTCGACCCGGATGCCATCCGCGCCCTTCGTGTAGCCGGCGCCGTCGAGGGCCGAGTTGGCCGCGTCAACGCTGAACGGCATGCACTTGGCGTCCGGGAGCTGCCAGTAGTTGGTCGGGGTGGCGTTGGTGCACGGGTTGTTGTCCGGATACGGTGAGCCGGGGAAGACCGTGTCCCACATCGCCTTCTTGTCGATCGCCTGCTCGATGGCCTGGCGGACGACGATGTCCTTAAGGGCCGGATGGCCCTTGCCCTGGCCAAGGCCGGCCTGGTTCATGTCGAAGTGCTCATAGAGCCAGGCGGGCTCGAGGATCGCCTTCCCGATCGACGGGTCGACGTCCTTGATCGCGTCGTAGTCGGCCTGGACGAGGTCCAGCGCGACGTCGACGTCACCGGTCTTGAAGGCGGCGATCATGCCTTCCTTGTTGTCCGGGTAGAACTTGTAGGTGACCGCATCGAGGTAGGCCGGGTGGTCGCCACCCGCCCACGTGTCGGCTCGGGCGAGCTCAATCGTGTCGGCGGTCGCCGTCACGTACTTGAACGGGCCGTTGGTCGGAGCCTTGGCGATCGCAGTCGAGACCGGGTAGCTCTTGGCGGCCCAGTCCTTGATCGGGATCGTCTTCATGTAGTGCTCGGGCAGGATCGGCTGCGAGCCGACCAGACCCAGCCAGCCGGCGAACGGCTCCTTGAAGTGGACATCGGCCTCGAGACCATCGGCCGTGACCGTGATCTTGTCGACTTCTTCCCAGCTGAGGGTGCTGATCCCGGCCTGGGCCGGGTCGAGGACCGCCGTCCGGGTGTAGGCGAAGTCGTTCAGGGTGAACGGCTCGCCGTCCGACCACTTCAGGTTCGGCTTGATCTTGACGTGGACGGTGAAGCCACCCTTGGCGTCGCCGTCTTCCTTCACGTTGGTCGCGAAGGTGATCGGCTCGGCCGACAGGTCGGGCTTGTAGTGGCCGTCGCTGGTGACGACCAGGAGCGTTCGCATCGTGGCCGCGAAGACCTCGCTGTTGGCGAACGCGTTCGAGAAGTACGGGTTGAGCTGGTTGGCGGCCTGCCAGTCAGAGATGATCACCTTGCCGCCCGGGGTGCCGGCCGACGGCTCGTACTTGTAGCCGTAGAGCAGCTGGTCGTAATCGACCGGGGTCGGGGCCGGTGTGGCCGACGGTGGCGCCTGCGATGCCGGTGGCGGCTGCGATGCCGGTGCAGTCGAGGCAGACGGCGTGCTCGTCGCGCCTTGGCACGCGGCGAACACGATTGCCGTGGTCGCGAGCAGACCGAGTAGACGATTCCGCATCAGCGGTCCTCCTGGGTATCTTGACCCTGTCACTCCCATTCGCAATCGGACCGCACTTGCGTCGTCCGACTCCCCGTCCTCCCGGGCTCCCTGCTGCACAGGCGGAGCCGCCGGCACGAACGACGGGGGCGTAATGACGAGCGCACGGTGAGCTGCGGTCCCTGCGCTGCCGGTACTATGCGGACGCATCCGGGTAGTGTCAACTGACCGCCGGCGCCGCCACGGAGCGGCGTCACGACTGGATCAGACCAACCCGGGACCGCTCGTCCGATCGATCAGCTGCACCTCCCTGCTTCGGCCCCGGCGGATGGCTCGGTCGGCGCTCAGTCGACCCGCTCCGGCGGGACGTCGATGCGGACGGTCGAGACGACCCGACCCAGCCCGTCGGGACCCGACCAGGCCGGGTTGGTGGCGACCTCCGGCACGACCGGCCGCACCACCGGACGCTCGGCCCGGGGTCGACTGAGGAAGGCCGCCTCGGCCCGCTGGTCGGCGGCGGTCCGCGCCCTGAGCGCGGCGGCCGGCGGGCCCGGCTCCCGGCCAACCGCGTCGGCCGGTCGGAGGATCGCGGTCGGACCGATCAGGGCCGCCACGAGCCCGGCACCGACGACCGCGCTGGCGAGGGTCGAGCGCATGCCCCAGGCGCTCGCGACCGGCCCCTGGACGCGGCTCCGCAGGCGCGGCCAGGCGTCTGCCGGCGGATCGACCGCGACCGCCTCGGCGAGCGTTCGTCGGACGGCATGAACGGTCAGCAGCAAGCCGGTCAGCTCGGCCTGGCAACGCCGACAGCGATCGAGGTGCTCGAATGCGGCGACCATCTCGGGTCCACGCTCAGACCGCTCGGCGTAGCCGAGGAGCGCGGCCCGCTGCGTGTCGCAGCCGGTCGACCGGCCCATCATGGGACCGCCTCCTCGGGATCGGTCACGTCCGGGCTCGCCTCACCGTACGCCCCGCCGAACCGGCGATCGCCCTCGAGCCGAGTGCGCAGCGCGCGGAGCGCGTAGTGGAGGCGCGACTTGACCGTCCCGAGCCGGACGTCGAGGAGCTCGGCCGTCTCCTGGAGCGACAGCCCGTGGAGGTAGTAGAGGACGACGACGCTCTGGTGCTTCGGCGGCAGGGCGGCCACGCCGTCGCGGACGATCTGGCGCAGCTCCTGCTGCTCGGCGCGCTCGGCCGGCTCGATGGCGCGGTCGCGGACGAGCCCGAGGACCGCCTCGCCGATCGGCTCGGCGGCAGCCGCCGGCGGCCGAGACGCGAGTAGCACAGGTTGAGCGCGACGCGGTGGAGCCACGGCAGCGGCGACACGTCCGGCCGGAGGATGTGCCGTCGCTGGTAGGCGCGGGCGAACGTGTCCTGGAGGATCTCCTCGGCCGCCTGGGGATCGCCGGTCAGGCCATAGGCGGTGCGGTAGATCGGCGTCCGATAGCGCAGGAAGAACGCCTCGAACGCGTCGAGGTCGTCCGCCTGCATCCGCCGGAGCAGGGCAGCCTCTCGGCCCGAATCCGGCTGCGGGTCGGGTCCTCGAGTCGGCTCGCTCGTGGTGGCTTCCTCCCGGCGGGCAGCGGCGATCGAACCGGGTTCCTGCCCGAAGATACGCCCTCGCCGCGGAGACGGTTCATTTCGAGCGCGACGCGTGCTCGACGGTCAGTCCGGGCACGGCGTCTCGGCTCCGGCCATCGGCCGCCAGCGCAGGTTCGGCTGGCGGGCGGCCGTGGCCTCGTCGAGCCGGCGGACCGGCGCGTCGTGGGGCGCCGTCATGGACGAGGTCCGGGTCGCTTCGTGCCTCGGCGGCGATCGCGATCGAGCGCGTCGGCGAACGCGTCGAGCGTCTCGAGCGACTCGGTCTCGGTCGGCTCGATGAGCATCCCCTCCTCGACGATCAGCGGGAAGTAGATCGTCGGCGGATGGTAGCCGTAGTCGATCAGCCGCTTGGCGATGTCGAGCGTCCGGACGCCGGTCTCCTTCTTGATCGTCGCCGCCGAGGCGACGAACTCGTGCTTGCAGGCGCCGGTTCGTACGGCATCGTCGAACGTCCCGGCCAGACGCGTCTTGAGGTAGTTGGCGGCGAGGACCGCGTCGTCGCTCACCTCGCGCAGCCCGCTGCGCGCCGTGCGCCCGGATGTAGGCGTAGGCGCGCACGAGGACGCCGGTGTTGCCGACGAAGGAGCGCAGCCGGCCGATCGACGTCGGGCGCTCGCCGGGCCGCTCGAGGCGGAAGTCGCCGTCGTCGGCTCGCGGAGCACCCGCGGCGCCGGCAGGAACGGGACGAGCTTCCCCGACCCCGACCGGGCCGGCGCCCGGACCGCCGCCGCCGTGCGGCGTGCAGAACGTCTTGTGGACGTTGAAGTGCATGACGTCGAAGCCCGGCCTCGCCCGGCTTGAACCGGCCGAGGATCGCGTTGAGGTTGGCGCCGTCCATGTAGGCCAGGGCGCCGGCCTCGTGGACCGCGTCGAGGAGCTCGCCGATCCGCGCCTCGAACAGCCCGAGCGTCGACGGGTTCGTGATCATCACGGCGGCGGTCCGCGGACCGAGCGCGGCCCGGAACGCGTCGAGGTCGACGCCGCCGTCGGCCGCCGACGGGACGGTGACCGTCCTGAAGCCGGCCATCGAGGCGGTCGCCGGGTTCGTCCCGTGCGAGCTGTCCGGGACGAGGACCTCGGTCCGCTCGAGGTCGCCCGCGCTGACGGTGGTAGGCCCGGATCATCAGGATGCCGGTCAGCTCGCCCTGGGCGCCGGCCGCCGGCTGGAGGGTGACCGCGCTCATGCCGCTGATCTCGGCGAGCGCGCCCTCGAGCTCCCAGAGCAGCTGGAGCGTGCCCTGGGCGATCTGCGTCGGGCGCGAGCGGGTGGAGAGCGGCGAAGCCGGGCAGGCGGGCCGCCCACTCGTTGAGCTTCGGGTTGAACTTCATCGTGCACGAGCCGAGCGGATAGAAGCCGGTGTCGACCGCGTAGTTGAGCTGGGACAGGTTGACGTAGTGGCGGACGACCTCCGGCTCGTTGAGCTCCGGCAGGGCCGGCGGCGTCGCCCGACGGGCGGCCGCGGGCATGCGGTCGAGGGCGTCCTTCGGCGGGTGCGGGATCTTGCCGCCGCCGCGCCCCGGGCGCGACTGCTCGAAGAGCGTCGGCTGGAGCCGGGTGCCGGTGACGCTCATCGCGGGCCTCCGCGACCGCGCCGCCGCGCGGGGTCCCGGCGCCGGCCTCGACGGCGACCGGCGGACGGCCCGTCAGGACCTCCGAGAGCGCCTCCGCGAACCGGCCGATCGTCGTCGTGCGGTGGTGACCTCGGTCGCGCACACGAGCAGGCCGTCGGCGAGCGTCGGATCGTCGGGCTCGGCCTCGGCCAGGGCGAGCCCGGCGAGGCACGCCGCGCTCGAGCAGGCGGCGGTGGACCTCCGGCGCGTCGGGCACGCGGACGACGAACTCGTTGAGGTACGGCCCGGGATGGAGGCGCGGCGCGCCGACCGCGGCGAGCGCGGCCTCGAGCTCGGCGGCCCGGGCCGCGCCGAGGGCCGCGACGTCGCGCAGCCCGTGCGGCCCGATCGTGGCGAGGTAGATGCTGCGCGGCGAGCGCGAGCAGCGCCTGGTTCGTGCAGATGTTGCTGGCCGCCTTCTCGCGCCGGATGTCCTGCTCGCGCGCGCGCATCGTCATCACGAAGGCGCGCTTGCCCTCGAGGTCGGTCGTCATCCCGACGAGCCGGCCGGGGATCTGGCGGACGAGCGCGTCGGTCGAGGCGAGGATGCCGAGGTACGGGCCGCCGTACTGCGGCGGGATGCCGAGCGGCTGGCCCTCGCCGGCCGCGATGTCGGCGCCGTACTCGCCGGGCGGCGCGAGCACGGCGAGGGAGACCGGCTCGACGACGGCGACGAACAGCGCGCCGGCGGCGTGGGCGAGGCGACCGATCTCGGCCATCGGCTCGAGCAGGCCGAGGAAGTTCGGCTGGCCCGCGACGACGCCGGCGACCGGGCGGTCCGGGTCGGCCAGCAGCCGCTCGAGAGCGGCCAGGTCGGTCGTGCCGGCGGCCGGCCCGTCGGCCACGAGCGGGATCTCGTCGAGCTCCAGGCCGCCGCCGTCGAAGTACGTCCGCGATCGTCTCGCGGTAGTGGCGGTGGACCGCCCGCGACGACGAGGACCCGCTCGCGCCGGGTCGCCCGGCAGGTCATCAGCGCCGCCTCGGCGGTCGCCGCGGCGCCGTCGTAGTGCGACGCCGACACGACGTCGAGGCCGACCAGCTCGGCGATCAGCGACTCGTACTCGTAGATCGACTGGAGCGTGCCCTGGCTGACCTCGGGCTGGTACGGCGTGTAGGCCGTGTACCACTCGCCGCGGAGGAGGAGCTGGTCGACGGCCGCCGGGGTGTAGTGGCGGTAGACGCCGGCGCCGAGGAACGAGGCCAGGTCGACCCGGTTGCGGGCGGCCAGCGCCCTGGAGGCGGGCGGCCAGGCTCAGCTCGGGTCCGGCTCGGGAAGGTCGAGCGCGGCTGGCCCGGAGCGCGGCCGGGATGTCGGCGAACAGCTCGTCGACCGATCCGATGCCGATCGTCGCCAGCATCCGCGCGCGGTCGGCGGGGGTGTGCGGTCCGTAGGGCATCGGCGCGTCAGCCCGCCGCGATCAGCGCGTCGTAGGCGCGTCGCGATCGAGCAGCCCGTCGAGCTCGGCCGGGTCGGTCAGCCGTGATCCGGACCATCCAGCCGTCGCCGTACGGGTCGCTGTTGACGAGCTCCGGCTCGCCGGCCAGCGCGTCGTTCGCTTCGACGACCTCGCCGCCGACCGGCGCGAACAGGTCGCTGACCGCCTTGACCGACTCGACCACGCCGAACGTCGGCGCCTGGGTCGAGGGCCGGCCCGACGTCGGGCAGCTCGACGAAGACGATGTCGCCGAGCTGCTCGCGGCGTAGGCGGTGATCCCGACCGTGGCGTCGTCGCCCGTCGAGGCGGACCCACTCGTGGTCCTTGGTGTAGCGCAGATCCGCGGGCACCATCGGCGGCCGATCCTCCTCTAGCGGCTCTCCCGGCTGCCGATTCAGCGCGGAGGGCGGTCAGCCGGGCCGCCGGTAGAACGGCAGCGGGACGACCTCGGCCGGGACGGGCGCGTCGCGGATCTCGACGTCGAGCATCGTACCCGGTCGCGCATCGCCGGGCGCGACGTAGGCCATCGCGATCGGCACGCCGAGCGTCGGCGACTGGCGTGCCGCTCGTCACGACGCCGGTCTCGCCGCTCGCCGGCGAAGACCGGGTAGCCGTGGCGGGCGATGCCGCGGCCGCGGACGACCAGCCCGACGAGGCGTCGGCGCGGGCCCGTCGCGCGGCGACCTGCTCGAGCGCCGCCCGGCCGACGAAGTCGCCCGGCTTGTCGAGCTTGACGACCCGGCCGAGGCCGGCCTCGTACGGGTTCGTCGTCGCGGTCGAGCTCGTTGCCGTAGAGCGGCATGCCGGCCTCGAGCCGCAGCGTGTCGCGGGCGCCGAGGCCGACCGGCACGAGGCCCAGCGGCCGGCCGGCCTCGAGCAGCGCGTCCCAGAGCTCGGCGGCGCGGTCGTTCTCGACGAAGACCTCGAAGCCGTCCTCGCCGGTGTAGCCGGTCCGGGCGACGAGGGCCGGGATGCCGGCGACGCTGCCCTCGGCGATCGCGTAGTAGCGGAGCGCGGCAGGTCGACGTCGGTCAGCGGCGCCGAGGATCTCGACCGACGCGCGGGCCCTGGACGGCGACGAGCGCGGTCGCCAGCGAGCGGTCGTCGAGGACGCCCGGAGGCCGGCGAGCCGCTCGGCGAGCGGGTCGCTGACGAGCTGCGCGTTGCCGGCGTTGGCGACGACGAGGAACCGCTCCTCGCCAGGCGGTAGACGATCAGGTCGTCGAGGATCCCGCCGTCCGGCGGCGCAGATCATCGAGTAGTGGGCCCGGCCGACCGCCAGCGCCGGCGGGTTCGTGACGAGCGCGTGGGCGAGCGCGGCGCCGGCCTCCGGGCCCTCGACGAACAGCTCGCCCATGTGCGACAGGTCGAACAGGCCGGCGCGCTCGCGGACGGCCCGGTGCTCCTCGAGGATGCCCGCTGTACTGGACCGGCATCAGCCAGCCGGCGAAGTCGATCAGCCGGGCGCCGAGCGCGCGGTGGCGCTCGAGCGAGCGGGGTCGGTCGTGGACCGGCGTCGGTCGATCGGCTCCGGCCATCGCGTCAGGCGACCCGGTCCGGCCGGCGCGCTCCGCCGGCGATCGGCGCCGCGGGCCGGCCGAGCGCGCTCGGCGGCCCGCGGCGACGAGCGCGCGCTCGGTCTCGAAGGTCAGGACGCCGCGGCCTCGGCGCAGGCGAACCAGCGGACCTCGTCGAACTCGTGGTCGTGGCCGGCCAGGTCGCCGCCGGTCGGCTCCATCAGGAAGTAGTGGACGGTCTTGTGGATCCGCGTCCCGCGCTGGACGAACCAGTAGTCGATCGAATCGAGCGGCGCGGTGATCCGGACCTCGAGGCCGGTCTCCTCGGCGACCTCGCGGAGGGCCGTCTGCTCGGTCGTCTCGCCCGGCTCGGGGCGTGCCCTTCGGGCAGCGTCCAGGTCACGCCGTCGCGCTCGCGTCGGCGGCTGCCGACGACGAGCTGCGGGATGCCCGTCCTCGAACCGGATGACGATGCCGCCGGCGGAGGTGGCGGTCGCGTGTCCTCAGCCGCGCCACGGCGCCGAGGCGGCGCTCGAGCGGTCGCGGCGACCGGCGACGCGCCGGAGCCGCGCCCAGCGCATCGACGACCGCGCGGCCGCAGCCGGCCGCGCGACGGACCGCCGCGGTCGTGCCGGCTGGATCGGCCGCGCCAGCTCGCCGCGGAGCCGACGAGCGGGCGCAGATCGCGGCCCGGCGCAGGACGGTCGCCCGGGCGGGCGCGGCCTGGAACGTGCCGGCGGCGTGGAGGCCGAGGCGGCGCTCCGCGGCCGCGAGCGATGGCGCGGACGAAGCTGCGCCGCCGGCCGGGCCGCGTACTTCGCGGCGATGCTGTGCTGCATGGCCGCAATCCTACCGTGTCAGGACGGCGTTTGCAAGGGCGCGTGCCGGAGCCGTTCGCGCGACCTCCGGTGTCAGCGCGCCACGCTCCTCGGCGAGGGCGAGCTCGCGCTCGGCGAGCCGCGCGGTAGAGCGGCAGCGACGCCGGGCGCGTGCGGCCTCGAGCTCGGCGAGGTGGGCGCTCAGCGTCCCGACGTCGCCGCGGGTGATCGGGCCGGTCAGGGCGGCTCGGATCCCGAGGGCGCCGCGGCGTTGCCGAGCGTCTGCTCGATCAGCGGGCCGTAGACGGCCAGCGCGCCGGCCTCGTCGAGGCCGGCCACCCGGCCCAGCTCGGCGATCGCGTCGAGCAGGGCGACGAACCCGCCGGCGGCCAGGACCGCAGCCGCGTGGTAGGCCGCCTTGCGCGCCGGGCGCGAGCCGGACCGGCGTGCGCCGCCGATCGCCTCGGCCATCTCGGCGAGCAGGTCGACGAGCTGGTCGTCGCCCTCGATCGCGATCGTGGCGCCGTGGAGCGCGGCGACCGCCCGGTCCGTGTCGGCGAACGCGACGAGCGGGTGGAAGCTGCCGATCTGCGTCCCGGCGGCCATCGCCGGCGCGAGGACCTCGGCGCCGAGGAGCGCCGCTCGTGTGGACGATCGCCTGGCCGCTGTACAGGCGGAGCTCGCCGGCCAGCGGCGCGATGGCGTCGTCCGGGACGGCGAGGATGACGAGCTCGACCTCGTCGAGGAGCGGCGGTGGCCTCGGCGAACGCGCGGGCGCCGGCGACGAGCGCGCGGAACCGCTCGCGGCGGCCGGGTCGCGGCTGGCGACCGCGGCGATCGGCCAGCCGGCCCGCGGTCAGGGCGACGCCGAGCGCCGTGCCGACCGCGCCCGGCCCCGACGATGCCGATGATCGGCGGCTCGCCCGGGCTCCGAGTGCTGGTGGGGATGCGGGTGGTCGTGGGGCAGGCTCGTCGCCGTGATCGTGGGCCGGCGTGACCGGTCGGGTCGTCGCCCGGCCCGTGCGGCGGTCGGCGCGGCGGCGGGTCGCAGCGTCGATCGCCCGGCCTCGCGCGATCGCGGCGGTCGCTGTCTCGGCGGTCGCGCTCGGCTCGCTCGTCCGCGCGTCGCGCTCGCGCCAGGCCGCTCGACCGTTCGCGGTACTCTTCCACCCGACGAGTGTAGCCACCCGGCAGCGAAGGATGACGCGTGGTCACGTCGTCCCGATCCGTTCGGCGCCCGGGCGACGCCTCGGCCCGGCGCTGCCCGACCTGCTACCGGCTGAGCGCCCTCGAGCGGCCGGGATCGACCTCGGGCGCGCCCCGTGACGCTCAAGATCCTGCTCGAGAACGCGCTCCGCCACGCCGGGCGCGGCATCGTCCGCGCCGAGCGACGTCGAGACCCTCGCCGCGTGGCGCCCGGAGCGGCCGCGGCCGAGGCCGAGATCCCGTTCATGCCGGCCCGGGTCATCCTCCAGGACTTCACCGGCGTGCCGGCGGTCGTCGACCTCGCGGCGATGCGCGACGCGATGGCCGACCTCGGCGGCGACCCGGCCCGGGTCAACCCGCTCGTCCCGGCCGACCTCGTGATCGACCACTCCGTCCAGGTCGACCAGTTCGGGACGCCGGCCGCGTTCGCCTTCAACGTCGAGCGCGAGTACGAGCGCAACGGCGAGCGCTACCAGCTGCTGCGCTGGGCCCAGACCGCGTTCCGCGACCTGCGGGTCGTGCCGCCCGGGACGGGCATCGTCCACCAGGTCAACCTCGAGTACCTGGCCACGGTCGTCAGCGACGCGAGCCGATGACAGGGCCCGGTCGCCTTCCCCGACACGCTCGTCGGGACCGACTCGCACACGACGATGGTCAACGGCCTCGGCGTCCTCGGCTACGGCGTCGGCGGGATCGAGGCCGAGGCGGTCCTGCTCGGCCAGCCGCTCTACCAGCCGATGCCGCGGGTCGTCGGCGTCCGCCTCCACGGCGAGCTGCCGCGCGGCTCGACCGCGACCGACCTCGTGCTCGTCGTGACCGAGATGCTCCGCGCGTACGGCGTCGTCGGCGCGTTCGTCGAGTTCGCCGGCGACGGCCTGGCCGGCCTGGCGCTCGCCGACCGGGCGACGATCTCCAACATGAGCCCCGAGTTCGGGGCGACCGCGACCCTGTTCCCGATCGACGACGAGACGCTCGCGCTACCTGCGCCTGACCGGCCGGGCGACCGAGCTGCGTCGCCCTCGTCGAGCGCTACGCCAGGGCCCAGGGCCTGTGGCGCGAGCCAGGCAGCCGGGCCCGACTTCGACGAGCCGCTCGAGCTCGACCTGGCGACCGTCGAGCCGTCGCGTCGCCGGTCCGCGCCGGCCGCAGGACCGGGTCGCTCGCTCGGGACCTGCGCCGACAACTTCCGGGCCGCGTTCCCGCAGACGGCGCCGGCGACGAACGGCGCCGACGAGGCGCGGATCGATGGCGAGGGTGGCCGCCCGGACGGGCCGGAGCGGCGCGGTGACGATCGAGATCGGTGGACGGACGGCCGACGATCCGCTCGGGCTCGGTCGCGATCGCCGCGATCACCTCGTGCACGAACACCTCGAACCCGACGGTCATGGTCGGCGCCGGCCTGCTCGCCCGCAACGCGGTCGCCCGCGGCCTGACGGTCGCGCCGACGGTCAAGACGTCGCTCGCGCCGGGCTCGCGGGCCGTGACCGGCTACCTCGAGGCGGCCGGGCTGATGGACCCGCTCGAGACGCTCGGCTTCGCCCTGGCCGGCTACGGCTGCACGACCTGCATCGGCAACTCCGGTCCGCTCGACGAGCCGGTCGCCCGCGCCGTCGAGGACCACGACCTCGTCGTCGCGGCGGTCCTGTCGCGGCAACCGCAACTTCGAGGGCCGGATCCATCCGCTCGCCCGGGCCAGCTACCTCGCCTCGCCGCCGCTCGTCGTCGCGTTCGCGCTGGCCGGCCGGGTCGACATCGACCTGACCAGCGAGCCGCTCGGGCATCGGCGACGACGGCCGGCCGGTCTTCCTGGCCGACATCTGGCCGTCGCCGGACGAGATCCGGTCGGTCATCGGCGACGTCGATCGTCGCCGGAGCTGTTCCAGGCGACCTACGCGACGGTCTTCGACGGCGACGATCGCTGGCGGGCGCTGCCGATCCCGGCCGGCGACCGTTACGCCTGGGACCCGGCTCGACCTACGTCGCCCGGCCGCCGTTCTTCGACGGCATGCCCGCCGAGCCGGCCCCGGTCGCGCGACATCGTCGGCGCCCGGGTCCTGGCCGTCCTCGGCGACTCGGTCACGACCGACCACATCTCGCCCGGCCGGGCTCGATCGCCGCCTGGTCGCCCGCCGGCCAGTGGCTCCAGGCGCACGGCGTCGGGCCGCTCGAGTTCAACTCGTACGGCGCCCGGCGCGGCCAGCACGAGGTGATGATGCGCGGGCACGTTCGCCAACATCCGCCTGCGCAACCGCGCTGGCCGAGGGCAAGGAGGGCCCGTACACGATCCACCTGCCCGACGGCGAGGAGGCGTTCATCTACGACGCCGCGATGCGCTACGCGTCGGAGGGCACGCCGCTGCTCGTGATCGCGGGTCGCGAGTACGGCTCCGGCTCGTCGCGCGACTGGGCGGCCAAGGGCCCGAGCGCTGCTCGGGCGTGCGGGCCGTCCTGGCCGAGAGCTACGAGCGGATCCACCGCTCGAACCTCGTCGGGATGGGCGTCCTGCCGCTCCAGTTCCTGCCCGGCGAGACGCGCGTCGTCGCTCGGCCTGACCGGCCGCGAGGCGTACACGATCCACGGGCTGGCCGGTGGTCCGGCGCCGCGCGCGACGGCTGGCGGTGACGGCCGCGGTCCGACGACGGCAGCGAACGGCGGTTCGAGGCGATCGCCCGGCTCGACGGCCCGATCGAGGTCGACTACTACCGCCACGGCGGCATCCTGCCGGCGGTCCTGCGCCGGCTCGCGGCGCTGGGTCGGGCCTGACCGCCCGGTTGACCGGGAGCCATCGCCCGTCCGTAGGCCCTGCACCCTGTCCGGGTCGTGGTGGTGGGCGATACTGGATTCGAACCAGTGACCTCGCGGATGTGAACCGCGCGCTCTAACCGACTGAGCCAATCGCCCCGGAGCGCAGTCGGGCGTGGCGCCCGAGCCGATCGATCATAGCCCGAGGCCTGGCCAGCGGGCAAGGATCGTGGCGGCCGGGATGCCGTCGACGGCCAGCGTCTTCGCCGCGTCTTGTTCCCGGCCGCGATCCGGACATTCGAGCGGGTCGGGCCGAGCTCAGCGGCGATGAGCCGGACCAGGGCGGCGTTCGCGGCGTCATCGACGGGCGCGGCGGCAACGCGCACGCGGAGTTGGCCGGTCTCGTCGACGCCGTCGATGCCGATCCGCTCCGCCGCGCGGCGGTGAACCGGACGACGAACCGGACGCGCTCGGACCGGTCACGGGCCGGCCGGCCGCTCGCCGAACAGCGCCCGGCCGACCCGCACGATCGTGGCGCCCTCCTCGACCGCGACCGGGAAGTCGTCGCTCATGCCCATCGACAGCTCCGGCGCCGAGGCGGGGCTCGACCGACCGCAGTCCGTCCGCCAGCTCGCGCAGCCGGCGGAACGTCGGCCGGGCCGCCTCGGGGTCGTCGACCAGCCGGCCGACGGTCATCAGCCCATCGACCCGCGAGCGCGTCGAGGCCGAGCAGCGCGGGCAGTGCCGCGCACGAGCTCGTCCGGGCTCGAAGCCCGCCTTGGCCGGGTCGTCGTCGACGTTGACCTGGAGGAGGATCGGGCAGGCGCGCGACCGCGGGCACCGGGCCCTCCTCGGGCAGCCCGCGAACGTCGCGGACGATCCGGTCGAGGCGCTGCGCGAGGTCGACCGAGTCGACCGACTCGATGACGTCGAACGTCTCGACCGCGCGCCGGGCCTTGTTCGACTGGAGCGGCCCGACGAGGTGCCAGGTCGCGCCGGCGACGAGCGGGGCCTTCGCCTCGGCTTCCTGGACCCGGTTCTCGCCGAGATCGGTCAGCCCGGCCGCGACGGCCGCCCGGATCCGCTCGACGGGGACGGTCTTGGAGACGGCCACCAGCCGGACCGAGCCGGGTCCCGTCCGGCTCGTCGGCAGGCCGCTGCGATCGACTCGAGGACCCGCGCCCGGGCAGCCGCGAAGGTCTCGATCGCGCCGGGATCCGGCGCGGACGGGACTCCAGGACCGACGCCGGCTGCCACCGGCGCGGGCTACTTGGCGCGGCGGAGGAAGCTCGGGATCTCGAGGTCGTCCGGGTCGATCTGGGCCCGCTGGACGGGCGCCGCCGAGACGTTGACCGTCGCTCGATCGACCCTGACCGGGACCGCTCCGCCGGTATCGGCCGACTCGCCGACGACGACAGCGCGCTGGCGGTCGAGCTCCTCGAGGAAGTCACGCGATGTCGGCCGGGTCGTTACCGTCGCCTCCCAGCCGGCCGCGGCCGCCTGGCGGGCGCTGTCGCGCTTCCGCCCGGCGTCGAAGCCCGTGGCGATGACGGTGATCTGGACCTCGTCGCCGAGGCGCTCGTTGAAGCTCGTCCCGAAGATGATGTTCGCCTCGGGGTCGGCCGCCGCCTTGATCGCCTCGGCTGCCTCGGTGACCTCGTACAAGCTGAGGTTCGAGGAGCCGGTGATGTTGAACAGGATCCCCTGGGCGCCGGTGATGTTGACCTCGAGCAGCGGGCTGGCGATCGCCTGCTGGGCGGCCTCCACGGCGCGGTTCTCGCCGGACGCCCGACCGATCCCCATGAGCGCCGATCCGGCGTCCTTCATGATCGTCCGCACGTCGGCGAAGTCGAGGTTGATGAGTCCGGGGACGGTGATGATGTCGCTGATCCCCTGGACGCCCTGGCGGAGGACGTCGTCGACGACCCGGAAGGCGTCGACGATCGAGGTGTTCTTCTGGACGACGTCCTTGAGCCGGTCGTTGGGGATCGTGATCAGCGTGTCGACGTTGGCCTTGAGCTCCTCGGCCGCCCTCTCGGCGACGAGCTTGCGCCGGTTGCCCTCGAAGGCGAACGGCTTGGTCACGATCGCCGATCGTCAGGGCGCCCATCTCCTTGGCGATCTGGGCGATGACCGGGGCGGCGCCGGAGCCCGTCCCGCCGCCCAGACCGGCGGTGATGAAGACCATGTCCGAGTCGCGCAGGGCCTCGGCGATCTTCTCCGAGTCCTCCTCGGCCGCGCGCTGCCCGATCGACGCGTCGCCGCCGGCGCCGAGGCCGCGGGTGATCTTGTCGCCGATCCGGATCTTGTGCGGGGCGTCGCTCTGGAGCAGCGCCTGGGCGTCGGTGTTGCAGGCGATGAACTCGACGCCCATCATCTCGGCCCGGATCATCCGGTTGACGGCGTTGCTCCCGCCGCCCCCGACGCCGATGACTCGGATCAGCGCGAAGTTCTCGGAGTCGGATCGCAGCGACATCGCCTCTCCTCGGGTGGCTCGGGAAGGTGCTCTTCGGTCAGGGGGTGGTAGAGCGCGCTCTGAAGATGTCGGCCGAGTATAGCGCTGGGTCAAGCGGGGCGGCCAGATCGGACCCCGAACGCGGTCCCGGGGCATCGCAATGCCGGTGCCGGCGCGCCCCGAACCCGGCCCGGCCCGGTCCGTCGGTCAGGGGAAGATACTGCGGAGCGCGTCCCGGATCCGCCCAAAGCCGCCCATCGCGGGAGCCGACTCATAGCGGCCCGGCTCGCCCTGGGCGAGCACCGCGGCGCCCCACCGGAGCAGCCCGATCGACGTGCTGTTGGCCGGCGTGAGCAGGTTGTCGACGAGCCCGCCGACGCCCGATGGGCCGGCGACCCGGACGGGCATCTGGAGCACCTCGCGGCCGAGCTCGGCCGCTCCGGCGAGCTCGGCGCCGCCGCCGGTCAGGACGATCCCGGCCGGGAGCATCCCGTGACCCGGACGCCTTCATCTCGTTGGCGAGCAGCTCGAAGGTCTCGCGCATCCGGGCCTCGATGACCTGGCACAGCTCGAGCCGGCTGACCGTCCGGCCCGCCTCCTCGCCGAGCATCTCGACGTTGATCTGCTCGTCCGGGTCGACCTGGCGCAGGTCGCACGTCCCGTTCGTGATCTTGAGCTCCTCGGCGACCTGGAGGGTCGTCTTCATCACGGCCGCGATGTCCATCGTCACGTTGTTCCCGCCGACCGGCAGGACGCTGGTGTGGAACGGCGAGCCGTCGACGAACATCGCCAGGTCGATCGTGCCCGCGCCGATGTCGGCGACGGCGACCCCGAGCTCCTTCTCGGTCTCGCTCAGGACGGCCTCGGCCGACGCCAGCGAGTTCGCCACGAGCTCGTCGATCTTCACCCCGCCCGCGACGACGCACTTGGTCAGGTTCTGGACCGCGGTCGCCGAGCCCGTGACGATGTGGGTCTCGACCTCGAGCCGGATGGCGCTCATCTCGAGCGGGTCCTTGACGCCCTCCTGGCCGTCGACGATGAACTGGCGGGGCAGCACGTGGAGGACCTCGCGGTTCGACGGGATCGAGACCGCCCGGGCGACCTCGGTGGCCCGGTTGATGTCCTCCCGGGCGACCTCGCGTCCGTGGCCGCTGACGGCGACGGCGCCGCGCGAGTTCTGGCTCTCGACGTGCTGGCCGCCAACGCCGACGAAGGCCCGGTCGATCTTCCAGCCGGACAGCCGCTCGGCCTGCTCGACCGCCGCGGCGATCGACTGGACCGTCTGCTCGATGTTGACGACCACGCCCTTCTTGAGCCCGGTGGTCGGCACGGTGCCCTTGCCGATGATCGTCAGCCCGCCGTCCCGGCCGACCTCGCCGATGAGCGCGGTGACCTTCGTCGTGCCGACGTCGATCCCGACCAGGACCGCTTCTCGTTCCACGATGTCGTTGTCCCTCGACTACAGGAAGTGGCGGCGGATGAGGGCCACGTTGTTGAAGATCCGTGGCCCGAACGTGATCAGGGCGACGAGGTACAGGTCCAGTCCGAGCCGATCGCCGATGAACGTGAGGAGGACGGCCACGAGCGCGTTCGTGGCGAAGCCGCTGATGAAGATCCGATTGTCGTAGACCCCGTCGAGCTCGGCGCGCACCGCGCCGAGGACCGAATCGAGCGCCGCCACGATCGCGACGGCCGTGTAGCGGGCGAACTCGAAACTGACGTCGACCTGGAGGAGTAGCCCGAGCAGGACCCCCAGGACGAGCCCCGCCAGGGGAAGGAGCACGCGGCGTCGCCCTCCGGTCGGATCGTTTCGGCAAGGCTACCCGACGGGGCGGACCGGCAGCAACTCGGCGCGCCGGCGGCGACCGAGGGCGCGGTCACGGCGCGGCCTTCGGGGTGTACACGCCGTGGATGTCATCCGCGAGCAGGACCGTCCCGACCGTCGCCTCGCGGCCTGCGACGAGGCTGTGCAGCAGCCGGACCTGGCCCGGGATGAGGCCAGTCTGCCGGATGGTCGGCGTGTAGAAGCCGAAGACCGCGGTCCAGCCCGTCGGGCCCGTGTCGAGGGTGAAGCCGTGCTCGTCGTCGATCGTCACGTGGAGCCCGGCCGCCCCACTCCCGACGTCGACCGGTCGGAGCGATGCGAGCCGGGTCGCGGCGTCGAAGTCGACCGCGTCGAGGACGTCCCCGATCCGCGGCTGGCGGGCGAGCCCGGCCGTGTCCAGGCCGGCGCGCGAATCCGGATCGAGCGCGTCGTTGACCGGGACGCGCCGGTCGACGATCACCGGCAGGTCGGTCGTCGGACCGGCCTCGGCGAAGATGAACCGGTCCGCATCGACGAGGAAGCGGGCATCGCCGACCTGCCAGACGACGATCGGCCGGCGTTCGATGAGGTGGACCCGGAGTGTGTCCGGGAGGGCCACCTCGATGGATGCGTCGGCGACGGTCGGCAGCCTCCGCAACCGGTCGGCCATGCCGTCGGTCGTGAGCTTGAACAGGTTCGCGGCGTCCGGCAGGCCGAGCTCGCGGCGGACGGTCGCCTCCTGGGTGAACCCGGCCCCAACCACCTGCAGCCGACGATACGTGAAGGCCGTGCTGGCATTGGCCCCGTACAGAGCGAGCGAGGCCAGGATCAGCGCGAGGAGCGCCAGCGAGCGGGTCCTCGTCAGGCCGGCCGATGCCCGCCGGATCCTCGATCCGCGCCGAGCCGGATTGCCGGATCGACGCACCGAGGCGGTGGCGCGGACCGTGCGGCGCGCGCTCATCGGGGCAGGTCCGCCGGAGTCAACCGTCGGCGGACGGCGGAGGCCCGGCGCTCGACGGCGAGCTCGACGATCCGCTCGGCGATCGAGCCGAAGGTGTAGCCGCCGGCCGCGGTCATGACCGGGAAGAGGCTGATCGGGGTGAAGCCGGGGATCGTGTTGATCTCCGAAAGATAGACCGCTCGATCGGTGAGCAGGAAGTCAACCCGCGCAAAGCCCTCTCCGCCGATCGCCCGGTAGGCGTCCCGGGCGATCTTGAGGATCGTCGCCCGCGTCGGCGGGTCGACCTCCGCGGTCGGCGTCGTCTGCGACAGGCCGGGCCGGTACTTGGCTTCGTAATCGTAGAACTCGTGCCCAGCCACGATCTCGCCCGGACCGTAGAGCTCGAGCCGCGCCGGGTCGTTGCCGACGACCGACACCTCGAGGTCGCGGGCGCCGGCGAGGTAGGCCTCGGCCAGGGCGAGCGAGTCGTAGGTCAGGGCCAGGTCGATCGCGCCGGCCCGCTCATCCGGTCCGTGGGCCAGGGCCATCCCGACCGAGCTCCCGAGTCGGGCCGGCTTCACCATCAGCCGTGGGTCGCCGGTCGCCGCCGCGAACGCCTCGAGCTCGCCGAGGACACCCGACCGGTCAGCGGCCCAGCGGGTTGCAGACACCTCGCGCCAGTCGCCGACCGGGAGGCCGAGCCCACGGGCCAGCCGCTTGAAGATCGCCTTGTCCATCCCGAGCGCCGATGCGGTCACCCCGCAGCCGGTGTACGGCGAGTCCGGCCGCCTCGAGGATCGCCTGGACCGTGCCGTCCTCGCCAAACGGCCCGTGGAGCGCGATGAAGACGACCGGGGCCGGATCGCGAGCCGCCAGCTCGTCGACCGCCGCCCCGGCCGACATCGGTCCGGCAGCGCCAAGCGAGCGCGGGTCGTCGAACGTCGTGGCCGGCTCCCCGCGATGGCCGGCGGCCGGGAGCCGCCACCAGCCGCCATCGAGGTCGATCAGGATCCGGTCGACGGCATGCCCTGCCGCCTCGAGCGCGTCGGCGATCGCGCTCCCCGAGACGATCGACACGTCGTGCTCGGCCGACGGCCCGCCCAGGAGCACGACGATCGGCGGCAGCGCTGCGGTCATGCCGGCTCGCTCCCGGCCCAACCCGGACCCCAGTCGCCGACGAACACGACCTCCGGCTCGAGCACGACCCCGAACCGCCGGGCGACCTCCGCCCGGACCTGCTCGCCCAGCCGGCGCACGTCGGTCGCCGTGCCCTTCCGGTCGTTGATGAGGAAGTTGGCGTGCTTCTCGCTGACCGACGCGCCGCCGACCCGCGTCCCCTTCAGACCGGCGGCCTCGATGAGCCGACCGGCGGAGTCGGCGGCCGGGTTGCGGAAGTACGAGCCGGCGCTCGGGATCCCGAGCGGTTGATGGGCCTGGCGCCAGTGGCGGATCTCGTCGAGCCGGTCGCGGATCTCGTCCGGGGTCGCCGGCGCGAGCCGGAACGTGGCGCTGACGACCACCTCGGGGATCGTGTCGGCCGGGCCGCCCCCGGTTTCGCCGCTGGCCTCGCCGCGACCGGTCGGCCCGCCAGCCGCCGGGCGGGCGTGCTTCAGTCGGCTGTCGCGGTAGCCGAGCCCGAGGCCGTCCGGGTCGAGCCGGGCCTCGCTTCCATCGGCGGTCATCACGAGGGCGCTCTCGAGGATGGCCCGGACGTCCAATTCGTGGGCTCCGGCGTTCGCCCACACGGCGCCCCCGACGGTGCCCGGGATCGCCAGCCCGAACTCGAGTCCGGACAAGCCCGCAGTCTGGGTGACCGTCGCCGCGCGCGCCATCGGCACGCCCGCCTCGGCGACCAGCCGGTCGTCGCTGACGTCGGTCCCCTCGGCCCGGACCTGGATGACGAGCCCGCGCACGCCCGCGTCGGCGATGACGACGTCGCTCCCCCGCCCGAGCACGACGTGCGGGATCCCGCGACTCCGCACGAACTTGACCAGGGCGCGCAGCTCGAACGCGTTGTGGGCCACCGCGAACAGGTCGGCCGGCCCGCCGACGCGGATCGTCGTGAACCGGGCGAGCGGCTCGTCGCGCGACGTCTTGACCCCGATCCGGCGCTGGATCTCGGTCCCGAGCGCGATCGGGTCGAAGGCGCGGGCGGCCTCGGCGGCCGTCATCGCGCGGCTCCCGAGCCCGGCGACGGCCAGCGGTCGGTCGTCATGCGGCGAGCCCACGCGACCGGCGATCGATCGCTGCCTGCTCCGGCAGCGGTCGTCGTTCCGCCGCTGCAAGGACGAGCTCGGCGACCGCCTCGGCGGCGCCCGGCCGCCCGAGCTCGCGGGCGGCGGCCGCCATCCGGGCATGGCGGGCCGGGTCGTCGAGAATCGCCGCCGCATCGAGCAGGGCCGCCGCGTCGAACGCCTCGTCGTCGACGAGCAGGGCCGCCCCGGTCTCGACCATCCGGCGGGCGTTGGCCTCCTGGTGACCGGCCGCGTGCGGATACGGGACGACGACGAGCGGCTTGGCGAGGGCCGTCGCCTCGGCCAGGGTCGAGCTCCCGGCGCGGCCGACGATCAGGTCCGCGGCGACGAGCGCGTCGGCCATCTCGGCCCCCAGGAACGGATAGGGCCGGTAGCGCTCGCGGCGTTCGGCCGGCAGCGCCTCGCGCCGGGCGAGGGCGTCCGCGTAGCCCGCGTCGCCGGTGACTTGGATGATGTTGGTCCGCTCGAGGAGCGCCGGCAGGGCGTCGGCGACCGCCGCGTTGAATCGACGGACCGCCTGCGACCCGCCGAAGATGAGCAGGAGCCGCTCGCCCGGTCCGATCCCGAACTGCTCACGCGCTGCGTCCGGATCGATCGACCCGAAGTCGCGGATCGGCGTGCCGGTCTGGTAGCAGCGCTCGTCGCCGACCGCCAGGGCCTCGCACGTCTCGGCGAACGACACCGCGACCGCTGTCGCCAGCCGGGCGGTCGCCCGGACGCTCCGGCCGGGGATCACATTGCCCTCCCAGAGGATCACCGGGATGCCGAGCGGCCGGGCGGCGGCCAGGACCGGGATCGCCACATAGCCGCCCGTCGTCAGGATGGCAGCTGGGCGGTCACGGGCCAGGATCGCCGCAGCCTGGGGCACCGACAGCGCCAGCCGGAGCGGGTCGAGGACGAGGTGGATCGATCGGTCGGTCGACCGGAGCGAGCGGACGACGAGCCGCCGGAACGGAATCCCGGCGCTCTTCACGATCGACCCCTCGAGCCCGCGCCGGCCGCCGAGCCAGCTCAACTCGAGCCCGGGGTCACGGGCGCGAAGCGATCGAGCCACGGCCAGAGCCGGGTAGATGTGCCCGCCCGTGCCGCCGCCCGCGATCAGCAGACGCATCGTTCCAGGTGCCTCGTTCGACGGTCTCTCGGGAGATCGAGAGGAGGATCCCGACGGCCGCCAGGCTGATCGTCAGCGAGGAGCCGCCGGCACTGATGAATGGCAGGGTGATCCCGGTGATCGGGAAGAGGGCCACCACGACGCCGATGTTGATGAACGCCTGGGCGCACAACCAGGTCGTGATCCCGGCCGCCAGGAGCGACCCGAACGTGTCCGGCGCGGCGAGCGCGATCCGGATGCCCTGGTAGGCGAGGATGACGAACAGGACGATGACGAGCCCTGCCCCGATCAGCCCGAACTCCTCGCCGATGACGGCGAAGATGAAGTCGTTGCTCGCATTCGGGAGGTACAGCCCGCCGGCCCCGCGGCTCTGTCCCAGCCCGAGCCCGAGCAGGCCGCCCGAGCCGAGCGCGAGCAGCCCCTGGACCGAGTGGTAGCCGATGCCGCCCGGGTCGGCCCAGGGATCGATCCAGGCCCGGATCCGCTCGAGCTGGTAGCCGTGCAGGGCGAACATGACGATCCCGACGAAGCCACCGGCGACGAGCACCCCGAAGTGGATGAGGTTGCCGCCGGCCAGGGCGAACATCGTCATCCCGGTCGCCGCCAGGACCATCGACGTCCCGAGATCCGGCTCCCTGAGGACGAGCGCGACGATCGGCAGGAAGATCACGAGGAACGGCAGCGTGCCGCCCAGCAGTCCGCCGATCCCGGTTCCGCGCTTGGCGAGCCAGTGGGCAAGGTAGACGATGAGGGCAAGCTTGGCGAACTCGGCCGGGTGGACGGCGGGCAGCGGGCCGACCTTCAGCCAGCGGGCCGATCCGCCGACAACCTGGCCGAGGCTCGGGACGAACACGAGCAGGAGCAGGACGACGGCGATCGCGTAGAGCGGGATCGACACGAGGCGGAGCCGGCGGTAGTCGACCCGCATCATCGCCAGCATCGCCAGCAGGCCGGCGACACCCCAGGCGACCTGCGGGGCGACGGCTCCGAAGACGTCCCCGTCCCGGGCGAACTCGCGCATCGCCGACGACGAGAAGACCATGAGGATCCCGATCGCCGACATCGCGATGACCGCGACGAGGATCACGTAGTCGGGCTGGTGGGTCTCGCGTCGGAGGGTCTTCGGCGGGCCACTGACGGCGACTCGTCGCCGGGTCTGCCCGTGCAGGGCGGTCGTGGGGGCGGTCATTCGCTGTCCTCCTCGGCCAGGCTGGCGACGGCCGCCTTGAACGCGCGGCCGCGTGCCTCGTAGTCCACGAACATGTCGAAGCTCGCCGCGGCCGGGCTGAGCAGGACCGTCGGCGTGAGCCGCGCGCCGCCCTGAGCGTCGCGCAGCGCAGCGGCGATCGCGGCGGCCCGGCGGACGGCCGCCTCGAGCGTGGCGGCTCGTTCGGTTGCGGCCAGCCCGGCCGCCCGGAATCGGGCCTCGAGGTCAGGCCCGCTCTCGCCGATCAGGACCGCCGCGGCAACCCGCTCGGCCACGACCGGACCGAGGTCGGTCAGGTCGATCCCCTTGTCCCGACCGCCAGCGATCAGGACGATCGGCGGGTCGAACGCGCGGAGCGCGGCGGCGACCGCGTCCGGCTGGGTTCCCTGCGAGTCGTTGACGAACCGGATCCCGCCGATGACGGCGACGGTCTCGAGCCGGTGCTCGACCCCGCGGAACGCACCGGCGGCGGTGCGGATCGCGGTCGCTGGCACGCCGAACAGCAGCGCGACAGCGATCGCGGCGAGCGCGTTCGAGCGGTTGTGCTCGCCGGGCAGGCTCAGCTCGGCGAGCGGCATGATCGGGGCGACCGACGACCCGTCGAGCTCGCCGACGGGTCGGAGACCACCGGCCAGCGCCAGACGTTCGACGCCGGCGGCGACGATCCAGTCATCGACGAGACCGAGGCCGCCCGGCTCGGGCCGGTCGAGCCGGTATGGGACGACCCGCGCCCGGCCGAGCTCGGCATAGCTCGCCACGACCGGGTCGTCGAGGTTCAGGACGAGGGCACCGGCCGGGTCGACCTGCTCGGCGAACCGTCGCTTGACCGCGCGGTACGCCTCGAGCGACCCGTGCCGGTCGAGGTGGTCGGACGTCACGTTCGTGAACGCGGCCACGGTCGTCCCCCGCGACAGCGTCGGCAGCTGGAGCTCGGACAGCTCGATGACGACCCGATCGTCGGGCCGGAGCTCGGGCAGGCGCTCGACGAGCGGACGACCGATGTTGCCGCCGAGGATCGCCCGGTGGGTCGGGTCCGCGGCGAGCAGGTCTGCGGCGAGGGCCGAGGTCGTCGTCTTGCCCTTCGTGCCGGTGATCCCGACGGTCGGGGCGGGGCACAGACGGAGGACGAGGTCCGCCTCCGACACGATCGCCGGCGCGCTCCGATCGCCCGCCGCGCGCGCCTCCCGCAGCCGGGTCAGTGCGGCGCGAAGTCGCGGCTCGGTCGTGGGGTAGTCGGCACTCACCGCCGGCGAGGTGGCCACGAGAGCCGCGTCCCGCCAGGCCTCGGCGGGGTCGGCAGCGGGGCCCGCCAGCAGGCGGACCGGGCGACCCTCGAGTCGGTCGACCGCGTCGGCGAGCTCGTCGGCCGGCCGAAGGTCGTACACGGTCACGCGCGCGCCGGCATCGACGAAGAAGCGCGCAAGGGCGATCCCGCTCCGGGCGAAGCCGAGCACGGTCACCCGGCGTCCGGCCAGGGCGCCGGCACGCACCCCGTCGAGGGTGAGCGCGTCCGGATCGAGCGTGGTCCCCGGGATCATCGGTGGCGTCGTCATCGTCTTCATGCCAGCGAGTTGATCGAGGCCATGAACAGGGTGACGCCGAGCAGTCCGGCGAGGACCGCCACGATCCAGAGCCGCACGGTGATCTTCTCCTCGTCCCAGCCGAGCAGCTCGAAGTGATGGTGGATCGGCGACATCCGGAAGATCCGCTTGCCCCCGCTCGCCTTGAAGTAGGCGACCTGGAGGATCACCGAGCCGGTCTCGATGACGAACACGAGACCGATCAGCGGGAGGACCACGATCTGACCGGTGATCAGCGCCGTGACCGCGAGGGCGGCCCCGAGTCCGAGCGAGCCCGAGTCGCCCATGATCACCTGGGCCGGGTGCACGTTAAACCAGAGGAAGCCCATTGTCACCCCGATGATGATCGCGCAGAGCAGGGCCAGGTTCGGCTGGTGGGGCACGTTGAGCAGGGCGATGATCATGTACGCCACGAAGCTGAAGGCGAGGGTGCCGCCGGCCAGCCCGTCGAGCCCGTCGGTGATGTTCACGCCGTTGCTCGAGGCGACGATCGCGAACGCGGCAAAGGTCACGTAGAGGGCGGGCCCGATCGTCACGTCGCCCGCAAACGGCACCCGGATCGCGTCGATGTCGAAGTGGCGCTGGATGTAGAGCGCGGCGAGGACCGCCACGACGGTCTGCCAGACGAGCTTGCCGCGGACGCTGATCCCGGTTCCCGTCTTCGCGTTCCGATAGTCGTCGAACGCCCCGAGCGCCCCGACCCCCACCAGCGCCGCCAACGGCGAGTAGGTGTCCGGCGTGTCGCTGCCGACGGCCCCGAGGACGAGGGCGATCGCCGCGACGACCAGGATGAGCAGGATGCCCCCACCGGTCGGGACACCCTGCTTGACCTGGTGGCTGGCCGGACCCTCCTCTCGGATGTTCTTGCCGAACCGGACGTAGCGGAGCAGCCGGATGAACGGCGGCATGAGGATGACCACGATGAAGAAGGACAGGAGCAGGCCCTGGATCAGCTCGACCGTCCCGATCTTCACGACTCGAGCTCCCGGCGGAGGGCGGCCACGAGCCGATCGAGCGCCATCCCCCGGGACGCCTTGACGAGGACGACGTCACCCGGGACCAGCCGCGGGCGGAGCACGTCGTGGGCGGCCTCGGCGTCGTCGACGAACAGGATCCGGTCCGGCTCGAGACCCGCCTCGATGGCGCCCTCGACGATCCCGCCGGCATCGTCGCCGACGACGACCAGCAGGTCCGCGATGCGGCCGGCGGCCCGGCCGACCTCGAGGTGGCCTGCCTGGCTCTCGGAACCGAGCTCGAGCATCTCGCCGAGCACGGCGATCCGGCGGCCCGGCAACGCGGCCAGAACGTCCAGCGCGGCCAGCATCGAGGCCGGCGCCGCGTTGTAGCTGTCGTCGACGATCGTCACGTCGGCGAGACGGATGAGCTCGCCGCGGTGCGCTGCCTCGGATCCCGTGGCCAGCCCGGCCGCGATCGAATCGAGGTCGATCTGGGCGGCGCCGCCGACCGCCGCGGCCGCCAGCGCGTTATGGACGGCATGGCGGCCGAGACCGGGGATCCGGACCGTCCGCCGGCCGGCCGGGGCCTGGAGCTCGAAGCGCATCCCGTCCGGACCGAGCGACTCGACCGCCCCGGCCCGCACGTCGGCGTCGGCGGCGAACCCGTAGCCGACCACTCGGGCAGCCGTCCGGTCGGCCATCCGCCGGACGCGCTCGTCGTCGGCGTTGAGGACGGCCGTCCCGTCCGCCGGCAGCGCCTCGACGAGACGGCCCTTCTCCGTCTCGATCGCCTCGATCGAGCCGATCCGGGCGAGGTGGACCGGCTGGACGCTGGTGACGACGCCGATCTGCGGCCGGCTGATCCGGGCGAGGTCGGCGATCTCGCCTTCGACGTACATCCCCATCTCGAGGACGAGCGCCTGGTCGGCGCGCGACAGGCGGAGAACGGTCAGCGGGAGGCCGATCTCGTTGTTCTCGTTGCCCTCGTTCTTGAGCGTCCGGAAGCGGGTCGCCAGGACAGCGGCGACGGCCTCCTTGGTCGACGTCTTGGCCAGGCTCCCGGTGATCCCGACCGTGAGCGGCTCGAACCGCCTGCGCCAGGCCGACGCGAGCGCCTGGAGCGCCTCGAGCGGGCGGGTGACTCGGATCACGCTGACGTCGCCGATCACCGCCGGCAGGGCCCCCGGCCGGCTCACGAGCAGGGCCGCGGCTCCGGCCTCGGCGGCGGCGACGAGGTGGTCGTGGCCGTCCGTCCGTTCCCCGGGCAGCGCGACGAACAGGTTGCCGGGCTCGACCCGTCGCGAGTCGACGGCCGCCCCGCGGATCGGACGGGCCGACGACCGCTCCAACCGGCCGCCGGTCAGCCGGGCGATCTCGGCAGCGTCGAACGCCTCATCCGTGGTGGGCGGGCCCGACGGCGGAGGGGCCGTCGGTCACGGCTGCCAGTGTCCCATAGCCGCCATTCACCGGTCGGCCTGGGCGGCCGGCTCGGGCAGGTCGAGCATCGTCATGGCGTCGGTTGCCAGTCGCCGGAACAGCTCATACGACTCGACCGCGAGCGGCAGGTCGCCCTGCGCGATGTGGAGCGGCTTGGCCTCGTGGATCGTGACCGCGATCACGAGCTCGGGGCTGTTCCGCCCGATGTATCCGACGAACGTGTGGTTGTAGCGGTTCGGCTTCCAGTTGCCACGGCCGTGGCGCAGCTTCGGATCCCAGATCTGGGCCGTCCCGGTCTTGCCGCCGACCTCGTACCCGTGGACGAGCGTCTTGTCCGCGTACCACGGCACCCGGTGGACGACGTAGCCCATCAGGTCGACCATCGCCCGGCTCATCCCGGCCGACAGGACCTGGCCACGGTCACCCGGCTCGACGTCGCGATCGCCCACTCCGAGCACGACGTGCGGCGTGACGAGCTTCCCGCCGTTGATGAGGGCGGCGAAGCCGGTGACGAGCTGGAGCTGGGTGACGGCGACGCCCTGGCCGAACGAGCCGTTGGCCAGGTCGACCTGGCTCCAGTGCTTGAGCGCCGGATCACGGACCAGGCCCGGGGCCTCGCCGGCCAGGTCGACCCCGGTCTTCTGACCGAAGCCGAGCTTGACCCAGGTCCCGGCCAGGATCTTCGATGCCTTGGCCGTGGTGCTGGCCAGGCCCAGGGCGATCCGGGCGGCGCCGACGTTGCGCGAGAAGGCCACGATGTCGCGCGCGTCCATCCAGCCGTTGGCGTGCTTGTCGGAGTCGTAGACCCGACCCTCGCCATGGTCGAGCGACAGGGAGCCCGAATCGAGGATCTTCGTCGACAGGTCGATCGTTCCCTTCTCGAGGGCGGCCAGGGCGGTGAACATCTTGAAGACCGAGCCCGGCTCGTAGACCGAGGAGACGACTGGGTCGACGAACCGCTTCGGATCCTCGGACGCGATCGTCCGGTAGTCGTTCGCGTCGTACGACGGATAGGACGCCTCGGCCAGGATCGCCCCGTTGGACGGATCCATGACGATCGACGAGACGCTGACCGCCTCGTCGGCGGTGTAGGCGGCAAGCACCTCCTGCTCCGCCGCCAGCTGGAGGTCGGTGTCGATCGTCAGCCGGATGTCCGACCCGGACACGCCCGGGCTGACGACCTGGGCGGTGTCGGTGATCGGCCGGCCCACAACATCACGCTCGGCGAGCAGCTCGCGAGGCGTCCCGGCCAGCTCGGCCTGGTATTTCTCCTCGACGCCGTACTGGCCGTCGCCGTCGCGATTGACGAACCCGAGCAGATGGGCGGCGAGGGTCGTGCCGGCGGCGCCGCCGGCCTGCGGATAGACCCGGACCGCTTCGGGCTCGACCGACACTCCCTGGAGCGTGCCGTCCGAGATCCCCTGCCGGACCCGCTCCGCGACGTCGTCTTCGAGACCCCGAACGAGGATCACGTATGGCCGGTCGGTCTCGATCTTGTCGCTCAGGGCCCGGCCGGCATCCGGATCGAGCCCGAGGATCCCGACCAGCGCGTTGCCGACGTCGCGCCGCTGACTCGGCGTGAGCTGGTCGGGCGAGGCCGCCACGAGGTAGCGCTCGACCGACGTGGCCAGGACGACCGTCCCAGTCCGGTCGTAGATCGTGCCGCGCCTGACCGGTTCGTCGATCCGGACCGTCGTCTGACGCTGGGCCTTGGCCGCCAGCTGGTCGTGCTGGACGACCTGCCACCAGACGAGGCGGCTGCAGAGCGACGCGCCGACAACGAGGAAGACGACCAGGACGACGAGCAGGCGGCGGCGCGAATCGGTTCGTCCGAGCATCGTCAGTCCGTCGGGCACGTCGGTCGATCGGCTACTGGGCGGGTACGACGAGGGGCTCGGCCAGCTGGTCGAGTCCGAGGTCGATCGCCTGCTTGCGGATGGCCGGCCCCCGACCGAGGCGGTTGAGGTCGGCGATCAGCTCCTGGCGGCGGGCATCGAGGGTCGATCGCTCGTTCGCGAGCCGGTCGATCTCGTAGCCGGTCGCCGACACCCGGACGCTCTGGACCAGCGAGAAGAACGCGAGCAGGAAGGCCAGGGCGATCCCGCCAAGCATGATCCCGACTCGTCCCGGGCGGCGCCGCGCACGGACGGTCTGGCGCGACCGGCGACGCTCGAGGGTCGGCGTGTCGACGGCGCGTGGAGGAAGGAAGGTCGGGCGCGATCGGGCGCCCTGGTAGACGGCCACTAGTCGCCGACCGCGAAGCCGAGCCGACGTCCGCTGAGGTCGACCTCGAGGAACGCGAACCCGTCGCGCTCGCCCTCGGTCGACTCCGAGCGGCGATCCGCGACGCTCACCGGATCCTGGCGCTCGGTTCGCTCCCGGAGCTCGTGCTGGCGCCGGCCGTACGAGCGGCGGCGGCTCGAATGGTGTCGCTTGCTCATCCTGGTCCTGTCCTCCCATCCACGGGGCCTGGTCGTCGGGTCTCGGTCCGGGCTCCGGTCGGCCCGGCTGGCTCGTCGGGCACTACGCGGCGGTCCGTTCGGCGGCCCGGAGCCTGGCACTCCTGGCGCGCGGGTTGGCGGCAACCTCGGCCGGGCTGGCGGTCAGGGACTTCGTGATCAGGCGCAGCCGAGGCGATCGGCCGCAGACGCAGATCGGCACCGACGGCGGGCAGATGCAGCCCTTCCGCTCGGTGTCCATGAATCGCTTGACGATCCTGTCCTCGAGCGAGTGATAGCTGAGAACGACGAGACGGCCACCGGGCCGGAGCAGGTCGACCGCCGCCGCGAGCCCGGTCGCGAGCGCGTCGAGCTCCTCGTTGACGGCGATCCGGAGCGCCTGGAAGACGCGCGTCGCCGGGTGGATGCGGCGCTTCCCCGGCCGGCCCGGAGCGACACGCTCAATGAGGGCTGCCAGCTCCTCGGCGGTCGACACCGGAGCGGTCCGCCGGGCCTCGACGATTGCCCGGGCGATTCGACCGGCCTGCGGCTCCTCACCGTAGCGCCGGAAGAGGGCCGCCAGCTCGCGTGCGTCGAGGGTCGCGAGGAGCTCGGACGCAGGGACGCCGACCGACGGATCGAACCGCATGTCGAGCGGGCCGCCGGTCCGGATCCCGAACCCGCGCGAGGCGTCGGCCAGCTGGAATCCCGACAGGCCGAGGTCGAACAGGAGGCCATCGACCGAGTCGAAGCCGGCCGCCGGGGCGACCGAGCCGAGCTCCCGGAAGTTCGCCTGGCGCAGGACCAGCCGGTCGCCGAACCTGGCAGCAAGGCGGGCCCGGACCCTGGCGATGGCCGCCCCATCGGCATCCAACCCGAGGAGGCGGCCATCAGGGCTGGTCGCCCCCAGGATCCGTTCGGTGTGCCCACCGCCGCCGAGCGTTGCGTCGATCTGAAGGCTGCCGGAAGCTGGCGCGAGTAGCGTCAAGACCTCCTCTGCCAGCACCGGAAGGTGCCCTTCCTTCATCTCGTCTCCCGTTCCTTGGCGGTCCCGAACGGACCCTGGAAGCGCATGTGGTGGGGGCCGATCGCGGCCCGGTTCGTTGTCCGATCCGGTCCTCAGATCCCGAGGCCGGTGAGGTGGGCGGCGAGGGCGTCGGGGGCCGCCATCGCCTTGCGGTAGTCGTCCCAGGCCGCCGGCGCCCAGATCTCGGCGTGATCGCGGGCGCCGACGATGACCGCGTCACCGGCCAGCCCGAGGAGGTCCCGGAGCGAGGCCGGCACGACGATCCGGCCCTGCCGGTCGAGCTCGACCTCGTAGGCGCTGGCAAACAGCGCCCGGCTGAACGTCCTGGCCGACGGGTCGGCGATCCCCAGCCCGCCGACCTTGCCGGCAAGCGCCTCGAACTCGGCCTTCGGGAAGATCGCCAGGCAGGCGTCGACCCAGCGGGCCAGGTAGGCCCCGCCATCGAGCTGCAGGCGGAACTTGGCCGGGACGGCGATCCGTCCCTTGTCGTCCACCGAGTGCCGGTACTCGCCGGTGAACACTGGTCGGGCTTCCCCTTAGGTCGGGCGCTGGTCGGGCTCCTGCCCTGGTCTGGGTCGCTGGGGTCGGTCCTGAAGTCGGCCGAAGCGCGTCGTTGGCTGTGCGATCGAGGAGCGGTCCGATGGCGGTGGGCCTCCGTCGGCTCGGCCATCGGGCTGCCGTGGTACTGCTCCCCACTTGACACCACTTCGTGCCACTTCGCCGCATTCTACATGCTCGAACGCCCACGTCAATGCCGAAAACGCACGGAATCGTGCGGCGAGGGTCCGAGTCGTGGGCACGCCGACCCGGCCAGGGAGCGGGCGGCGTCTGGCCGATCGGCCGGGGGATCAGACCGGCGGACGGAGCGGGTGTCGGTGACTCAGGACGGAGGCAGCGGAACCCGGATACGGTCCCCGACGTGGAGCAGGCTCGGGTCGGCGATCTCGCGATTGGCCTTCCGGAGCGCGGTCACGGTGATGCCGAACTTGGCCGCGATCGAGGTCAGGTTGTCACCGGACCGGACCCGGTAGAGGTAGCAGGCCGGCGCGTCCGGGCACGGCTTGAGCCCCTGGTAGGCTGCTGGCAGAGATGGGCTCGGCGTCGGCACCGGCGTCGGACTCACCGTCGGGGTCGGGACCGGGCTCGGCGTCGGGCTCGGGCTGGGGCTTGGTGGGGGCGTGGCCGTCGGGCTTGGACTCGGCGCTGCGCTCTCGGGCGCACTGGCGGCCGGGCTCGGACTGGCGAGCCCCGCCGCGCTCGGGCTGGCGGCGGGCAGCGCCAGGCCACCCCGGATCGAGACGAACGCGACGGTCAGGACGAGGGCCACGGCCAGGATCCCGCCCGCAACGATCGTCGGCGTCGGGCGCGACCCAGCCCGCCGCGCACCGCTCCGTCGGGAGCTCCGGGTGACGGGCGTCACGGGTGCGACCGGCGCAGCAGACGCAGCCGTCGGGCGTCGCCGGGCACTCGGCGGCTCGTGGCCGGCGACGGCCTCGGTGTCGGCGGCTCGGCGCAGCGGCCGGCGCAGCAGCCGGCTGAGTTAGCCGGCGAGCCGGTGGCCGGGGAGCCGGTCGACGTGGACGCGGGCCGCGGATCGGACGCCGTCGAGACCACGCCAGGCGTGGTCGCCGGCGATCACGGCGGCCTCGACCGGAACGGCTACGGCCCGGACTGGACGTCCACCACCGGCGCGCGGCGAGGCCGTCGCCCGGACGAACCGGGGACAATCGACGTGACCGGCATCGAGGCAGACGAATCGCTGCTGGCGGTTCGACACGGGAGCCGGCGGGCTCGACGCGGCGCACCGGTTCCCCGCGTCCTCGATCGCCGGAGCCCGACGCCCCACGGCCCCCGACCAACTCCAGCAGCGGGCACACGACCCCCTGCGCCAGGCCGTCGGATGAGCTGCGATCCGCAGCGGCGAGCGCCTCGTCCGTGCCTGCCGGCGTCGCCGCGATCGACCGTGGACGGACCGCCGCCAGGGTCTCGGGCGGCGTCTCCGATCGGGTCGGACACGGGTCCTCCTGGTGCGACGCAGGGCCGCCGTCCGCTCAGACGACGGCGGGAGTCTAGTACCTTTCGGCCGTTGCCGGGCCTTGCAACCGGGTGTTAGGCTCCGCCACCGGTGATCGGACGATCACTGGACCGACCGATTCGAACGCCTCACGAGGATCCGGACCGACCCGATGGCCATCCAGCTGCCGATTGCGGTTCCCGAGCACGAGGTCTATCGCCTCGCCGAGCAGCGCATCCGGCGCTGCACGTTCCGCCGGCTCATCGCGGTCGACGCCGCCCACGAGCGGATGTACGAGGTGGAGTGCCTCTACCCCGAGCGGCAGGTGCCGCTCCCGCTCGGCGATCTCGAGTCGGCCACCCCGATCTGCAACGCCTGCACGGCCGCTCACATCTTCCGCCCCGACGAGGACTGACCCGGCCGGCTCCGCTCGCGGGTAGGAGGACGTCGCCAGCGAGGCGACCTGTAAGCCGAGTTCTGTCCCGCGATCGCTCGCGGGGACGGTCATCCATCTAGACCGCCGGTCGCCCGGCGGTTCATGCGGCCGACCCGAGGGCTGGGCAGCGCACCTCTCCCCCGTCGCGGCCTTTCGGCCGCGCCAGGTTGCGCCCTCCTATTTGGCCTTGCTCCGGGTAGAGTTTGCCGCGTTTCACCCCGGCGACCAAAGCCGCCGGACTCGTCTCTGTGGCACTGGTCCTCGCCTCACGGCGGACGGGCGTTACCCGCTACCCTGCGCTGAGGAGCTCGGACTTTCCTCGAGCCGGGCCGGCGAACCGGCCCGACCCGCGACCGTCCGGTCGCCTCGCTGGCCTGCGGATTTTACCCTGCCCCTCACGACCGCTCGTCAGACGACGCTGCCGGTGGCCACCAGCTCGACGACCAGGGCCAGGACGTAGATCGCCAGGAGCGCCGGCGCCACGCCCCAGATCACGGTTGGCAGCCAGGCCCTGACCGACCGGGCCCGCGGGTCACCGGCGCCGGCTGCGATCTCGAGCGGCGACCGCCAGTCGCCGCCCAGGACGTAGCGCTGGCGAGCATCCTCGACGGCCAGCTGCCAGGCCGCGATCGACCGGTCGTCGGGATCGTCGATCGCGGCGAAGGCCAGCCGGGCCGGGCCGAGATCGCCGGCTCCGCCGCGCTCGAAGTCGACGATCGCCCACAGGCGGGCCGCCTGGAACCGCTCGAATGGGCCGCCCGGATCGATCCGGCCGACGACGGCGGCGGCCTCGTCGTACCGCCCGAGGTTCACGAGGTAGGTCGCTCGAACCGCCCGGGTGTCGGCCGTCTCCGGCACGCGATCGAGCCAGCGGCGCATGCCCCAGCCGGTTCGCGGGGAAGCCGGCGGCCCGTTGCCTTCCGGAACCGGCTCAGCTCGCGCCGGCCGGTGAGCAGGAAGGCGCCGGCGATCGGACGATCCCGTGCCGGAGCGGTCGCCAGGACGAGCCACAGGCCACCGATCAGGGTCGCGACGAGCGTGAGCGCCATCCCGAGGGCGAACGGGAGGCCGATGACCGCCGAGGCGGCCGCCACGAGCGCAACGAGGCCGAGCAAGGCGGCCGTGATCGCCCAGCGCCTCGACCGGGACCCGATGACGACCTCGGTCGAGATGGCCCCGCTGGCCCGCAACCGGCCGCGCAGCTCGGGGTGCGGCCGCCCGGTCATGCGCCGAGGCCGCCAGGGCGGCGGACGACCGACGCCGGACCGCCCGCGAGCGCCCGGTCGATCGCCTCGTTGCACAACGCGTCGGCCGCCTTGTTCTGGGCTCGCGGGACGTGGACGGCGGTCCACCGGTCGAAACCGGCGAGCCGCGCCCTGACCTCGGCGTGGAGCGGCTTGAGCTTGGCGTCCTTGACCTTCCAGCGGCCGTGGACCTGCTCGACGATGAGCTTCGAATCGAGCAGCAGGTGGACCTCCCGAGCCGCGAGGTCGGCGGCCAGCCCGAGTGCCCGGACGACCGCCTCGTACTCGGCGACGTTGTTGGTCTGGACCCCGAGGTAGTCGGAGATCGTGGCCAGCGGCGGCGCGAGCGGATCGCCGGCGCCCGGTTGGCCGGCGTCGATCAGGACCGCCCCGGCCGAGGCTGGCCCGGGGTTGCTCCGGGCGGCCCCGTCGGTCCGGACGATCAAGCGCAGGCCGGATCCGGACGCTGCCGGACCCGGGGCGATCGAGGGGGTCTCCGTCGCCTGGCGAGGATCGTGGTCATCGTCGAGGGGCGTCGACATCGGCGCCGGCCAGAAGGTCGGATCGGGCTCGCGTTCGCCCCGGCTCAGCTCGCCGCTCCGGCGTTGCCGGCGCCATCACCCGTCGCGCCCGATTGATCCGGTCCGGCCGACCCTCGCCGGCCCCGGTTCCGACGCCGGGGCCTGCCTCGACGCCCGGCGTTTCCGGCCCGCCGCCGAGGGTCTCGAGCGATCCGCTCGGGACCGGCGGCGAGCCCGTGTCGGCCCGGTCGCCGCGGATCTTCCGCCAGACGATCTGGATGGGGTCGTAGTAGCGGTCGGCCACCCGCTCCTTGAGCGGGATGATCGCGTTGTCGGTGATCTTGATGTGCTCGGGGCAGACCTCGGTGCAGCACTTCGTGATGTTGCAGTACCCGACCCCGCCTTCGTCCTTGAGGTACTCGCGCCGATCGGCCGTGTCGATCGGGTGCATCTCGAGACCGGCCGTCCGGACGAGGTAGCGCGGACCCATGAACGGACGCTCGGTCTCGTGGTTGCGCAGGACGTGGCAGACGTCCTGGCACAGGAAGCACTCGATGCACTTGCGGAACTCCTGGACCCGCTCGATGTCCTCCTGCTGCCAGCGCCAGTCCTCCTGGGTCGGTCGGCCGGCGGGCTGAACGGCGCGATCCGCTTGTTGACCTCGTAGTTCCAGGAGACGTCGGTGACCAGGTCGCGGATGAGCGGGAACGCGCGCATCGGCTCGACCGTGATCGTCTCGTCCGGGCCGAAATCCGACAGCCGGGTCTTGCATGACAGGCTCGGCCGACCGTTGATCTCGCAGCTGCACGAGCCGCACTTGGCCGCCTTGCAGTTCCAGCGGACGGCGAGGTCCGGCGCCGCCATTCGCCTGGATCCAGTGGAGCGCGTCGAGGACGACCATCCCCTCCTCGACCGGGACGTCATAGTCGACGAACTCGCCCTCGGTCCCGGGGCTGCCGCGGAAGACGCTCAGGTGGGCCTGTGACATCGGGTCACTCCGTGGCGATGAGCTGGCGGAGCTCGTCCGGCAGGGGTGGCAGCGGTGATGTGCTCGCCTTCATCGTCTCACCGTCGCGCCGGATCACGCTGTTCTTGCCGCCCCAGGCCTTGTCGAGTCCCGGGAAGTCGAGCCGGCTGTGGGCGCCCCGGCTCTCCTTGCGCTGCTGGGCGCTGCGGGCGATCGCCTCGGACACGATCAGCAGGTTCCGCAGCTCGAAGACAAGGCCCCAACCCGGGTTGTAGGCCCGACCGCCGCCCACCCGGATGCTCGGCCAGCGGGCGTGGAGCCCGGCCAGCCGGCCGAGCGCCTCGTGGAGGTCGGCCTCGGTCCGGAAGATCCCGACAAGCGACTGCATCGTCGCCCGGAGCTCCTCGTGGAGCCGGTAGGGATCCTCGCCCGGGTCCGGGCCGAACGGTGCCGCCAGCTCGTCGAGCGCGGCCCGGATCTGGACGGGATCGACCTGCGGGACCTCGCCGAGCGTAGCGGCGTCGGCGGCCGCCGCCGCCCCGGTCCGCTGCCCGAACACGAGCAGGTCCGACAGCGAGTTCCCGCCGAGCCGGTTCGCGCCGTTCATCCCGCCGGAGACCTCGCCCGCCGCGAACAGTCCGGCCCGGGTCGAGGCGCCGGTCTCGGCGTCGACCCGAATCCCGCCCATGATGTAGTGGGTCGTCGGGCCGACCTCCATCGGCCCGCTCGTGATGTCGACGTCGGCCAGCTCCTTGAACTGCTCGTACATCGACGGGAGCTTGCGCCGGACATGCTCGGCCGGGAGGTAGCTGATGTCGAGGTAGACCCCACCATGGGGCGAGCCACGACCCTCCTTGACCTCGGTGTAGATCGCCCGGGCGACGTTGTCGCGGGTCGACAGCTCGGGCGGTCGCCGGGCGTCGGTCTCCCTGCCGGCCCCCAAGGCAGTGACCCAGTCCTGGGCCTCGTCCGCGGTGGCCGCGTACTCCTGCCGGCGATCTTCCGGCAGGTATTTCCACATGAATCGCTCGCCGTCCTTATTGCGCAGGATTCCGCCTTCGCCCCGGACGGCCTCGGTCACGAGCAGCCCGCGGACGCCGGGCGGCCAGACCATCCCGGTCGGGTGGAACTGGACGAACTCCATGTCGATCAGCTCGGCACCGGCGAGGTAGGCCAGCGCCTGACCGTCGCCCGAGTACTCCCACGAGTTCGAGGTGACCTCCCACGCCCGGCCGACACCGCCGGTCGCCAGGACGATCGCCTTGGCCGGGAAGACGATCGGGCGGCCGGTCGTGCGCCAGTAGCCGACCGCCCCGCGCACCCGGTCGGTCCAGGTCAGCAGGTGGCTGATCGTGCATTCCATGTAGACCTTGATCCCGGCCGCGACCGCTCGATCCTGGAGGGTCCGGATCATCTCCAGGCCGGTCCGGTCGCCGACGTGGGCGAGTCGCGGGTACGAGTGGCCGCCAAACGGGCGCTGGAGGATCCGCCCGTCCCGGGTCCGGTCGAAGACTGCCCCCCAGGCCTCGAGCTCGCGGACACGCGCCGGAGCTTCCTGGGCGTGGAGCTGGGCCATCCGCGGGTTGTTGAGGAGCTTCCCACCGACCATCGTGTCGCGGAAGTGGACCTGCCACGAGTCCTGCTCGGCGACGTTCCCGAGCGCAGCCGCTATGCCGCCTTCGGCCATCACCGTGTGGGCCTTGCCCAGGAGCGACTTGCACACCAGCCCGACGTCGGCCCCGGCCTCGGCGGCCGCGATCGCGGCCCGCAGGCCGGCCCCACCAGCCCCGATCACGAGGACGTCGTGGGGGTGCCGCTCGGGGGCCTCGCTCACAGCCGAATTGATGGGTCGGTGAACAGGCCCATCGCGAGCAGCCGGATGTACAGGTCGGCGAGCGCAACCGAGATGAGGCTGACCCACGCCCAGCGCATGTGATTCACGTTGAGGCCGGTCAGCCTCTGCCAGAGCGAGTACTGGGTGCGTGTCCGGGCCGTGCACGAGAAGCAGTCGAGCCGACCACCGGCTATATGGCGCAGCGAGTTGCAGGACAGCGAGAAGCCGGTTAGCAGGACGATATTGACGAAGAGGATCACGTTGCCCAGCCCGAGCCGCCAGGCCCCGTCGGGGTGGAGGGCGACAAAGGCGTCCAGCCAGAGGAAGAACAGCGGGATGAATGCCAGGTACAGGAAGATCCGATGGAGGTTCTGGAGGATGAACGGAAACGACGCCTCCATCGAGTAGCGGCGGTGGACGACCGGCTCACCGACCGCACAGGCCGGCGGGTCCGCGAAGTACGAGCGGTAGTACGCCTTCCGGTAGTAGTAGCAGGTCGTCCGGAAACCGAGTGGGATCCACAGGATGAGGATCGCCGGCGAGAACCACCACGGCAGCATGCCGGCGCCGATCGAGCGGCGAGAAGAAGGGCGACAGGTAGCCATCGGCCTCGTACGCCACCGCGAACAGCGGGCCCCAGAGCAGGGTCGAGAAGAGCGTATAGAGGATGAACGCGCCAAAGCCGAGCGCGACGACGATCGGTGCAAGCGCCCACGAGTCGGTCCGCGAGGTTTGCCCGAAGCCCTTGGCAGCGGTCCCCGGCGGCTTGATCGGCGTCCGCCGGATCGTCGTGCTCGCTCGCGTGACCGCCATGGCTGGGTGCTGCCTCCGAGTTGAGCGCCAACGACCGGGGACCAGGTCATCGGGTGGGCGATGACAGCATTCTAGCGGAGCGGACCGGGGCCGAGACGCGACGGCGGCCGGCAGCCCGAGGGCGAGCCGGCCGCTCGATGGGAGTTGCCCGGCGAGCTCAGCGAGCCTTGCGCTGCCAGCTCGCCAGGAAGCTGCTCGTCGGAATCCGATCCTGCGACCCGTCGGCGACCCCGAGGATCCACGACGAACCGTCTGGATAGCGGGCGATCACGTGCGAACCGTCCGGTGAGAACTCCGCAGACGCAGCTCCGCTCTGCTGGAGCATCGCGGGCCCGATCTCAACGGCGTGGCCGCCGCCGGCCGGCGCCACGGCTAGGCGGTAGTCGTCTCCCGACCAACGGTGGAAGACGATCTGCGCACCGTCAGCGGACCAGTGCGCGTAGTACTCGGATGCCAGGGGTCCGTCGAACGCGAGCTTCCGTGGCGTGCCGCCATCGACCCCAACGACCCACAGGCGGCCGCCGGTGTCATCCCATTGCGTGTAGATGATCTGGCGGCCGTCGGGCGACAGGGTCGGGTTCTGCCAATGACCGTCGCTGTCGGTCGGCGGCACGATCGCGCGGGGACCGGTGCCATCGACACCGACGACGTAGAGGCCGCTCGTCGGTCGGCCGGGACCAGACGTCAAGCCCCGGAACACGAGCTCGCGGCCATCCGGCCGCCACTGCACCATCTCGGCGTCCATGCCGATGTCCAGGTTCTGTTTGGTCATCTGGTCCACACTCAGGACCCAGAGTGCAGGCCTGTCCTGGCGGTCGGACAGGACAGCGACTCGTGTCCCGTCCGGCGACCAGGTGTACCAGGTCAGGTTGGCGAGCGGCTCGGTTAGCGGTCGCAGCCCGGTGCCGTCGGCCTTCGCCAGCACGAGCGTGTGGAGGTTGCCGGCCACGTCCGCCTGGCGGGCGAAGATGACCCGGGAGCCGTCATTCGAGAACGATGGGGCGAGGTCGATCGTCGGCCCCGTGACGATCACTCTCGATACGCCGGTGACTGGGTCGAGGGCATGGATGTCGCCATCCGGCCCGCCGTACACGATCGACCCGTTGCGGGCGAGACCGAACGGCTCGGGCAGGCGCGGCCGCGAACCCGAGAGCACGACCACGGTCCCGAGAGCGACGATGAGGGCGAGAAGGACGAGCAGCCAGGCTACCCTGGGGACCGGAGCGAAGCGATACGTTGTCTGCACGGGAAGCCACCTTTCGAGGCTCGACCATGCCGGGCGCTGGTTGGTCCGGACCGTCCGGGCGAGGACCTCGTCGAGGTAGGCGGGCGCGACGCCCTGTGCCTGCTCATCGAGCCAGTCCGAAACGGTTCGGCCGAAGCCATCGTTGAACGTCATGCCAGGCGACCCTCTCTGAGTCCCGACCGAGGTCGGGCATCGGCGTCGAGCGCCGCTCGCATGGACTGAAGCGCTCGGTGGAGGCGCGACTTCGCCGTCCCGAGCGGGATCCCGAGCGCGATGGCGACCTCCGGCAACGGCAGGTCGAGATAGTGGTGAAGGACGACGAGGGCGCGCGCCTCCGGCTCGAGGCGACTGAAGCCACGCTCGAGCTGGTCGCGGTCGACCGCCGCCGAGGTCGTGTCCTCGACGGCCAGGGTGTGGATCGGAGTCAGCTCGACGTCGAACCGATGGCGCCGGAGCCGCCGCGCCTCATCGATGCAGGCGCGGACGAGCAGGCGGTGCAACCAGGCGTCGAAGCGGTCGGGGTTGCGCAAGGTGGGCAGGTCACGCCAGGCCCGGACGAGCGTCTCCTGGACGGCATCCTTGGCCTGATCGGGATCTCGCAGGATGAGCCGGGCGGCAGCATCCAGCCGGACGATCGCGGCGCCTGCCAGCATGGCGAAGGCGTCATGATCGCCTCGTCTCGCTCGCTCCACGAGGTCTCGCTGCATCACGCCCCTCGGCGGCGGCGCGGCTCTCGGGACCGCGCTCAATGAGTATGGCGAGACGACCCCGGTCCTTCGTTCCACCGTCGCCCGGGCGGGCGACAGCTGGGCTACCATCGACCTCCCCCGGCCATCGAACGCCCGAACTCACGGAGCCCGATCCTGCGTGAAGATCCAGGAAGCCGACGCCAAGTCCCTCCTCCTTGCGCAGGGGTTGCCGGTCCCCGGCTGGGAGGTGGCCCGGACTCCGGCCGCCGCCCGGGCGGCGGCCGAGCGGATCCTCGGCGCCGGTGCCGATCGGGTCGTGATCAAGGCCCAGGTGCTGGTCGGCGGTCGGGGCAAGGCCGGCGGGGTGAAGCTCGCCGGCTCGGCGTCCGAGGCCGAGACGGTCGCCGCGGCGATCCTCGCCCTCACGATCAAGGACATCCCGGTCCGCAAGGTTCTCGTCGCGGCGGCCGCCGACATCGTCAAGGAGTACTACCTCGGGGCGATCCTCGATCGAGCCAGCCGGCGGATCGTGGTCATCGCCTCGGCCGAGGGCGGCGTCGAGATCGAGGAAGTCGCCCGGGCCAACCCCGGGGCGATCCACCGGGTCGAGGCCCATCCGCTGCTCGGCCTGCTCGACTGGCAGGCTCGCCAGCTGGCCTTCGCCATCGGGCTGGCCGGACCGCACCTCCGGGCATTCGTCGGGATCGCCCACGGCCTGGTCGCGACGATGGTCGCCGACGATGCCGACCTGGTCGAGGTGAACCCACTCGCGATCGTCAGGCAACCTGACCAAAACGGCGGCTCAGCCGAGCAGCTCGTCTGCCTCGACGCCAAGATCACGCTCGACGACTCGGCGCTCCCCCGCCACCCTGAGCTCGAGGGGCTCCGCGACCCGGATTCGGAGGATCCGGCCGACGCCGAGGCGCGGGCGCAGGGGATCTCGTTCATCCACCTCGACGGCTCGATCGGTTGCATGGTCAACGGGGCCGGCCTGGCGATGACGACGATGGACCTGGTCAAGCGGGCCGGCGGAGAGCCGGCCAACTTCCTCGACATCGGGGGCGGCGCGCGGGCCGACAAGGTGGCGGCCGCGATGCGGCTGATCCTCGCCGATCCCAAGGTCCGCGCGATCCTCGTCAACATCTTCGGCGGCATCACCCGCGGCGACGAGGTCGCCCGCGGCCTCATCGAGGCCCGGGCCGTCCAGGAACGGTCCGTGCCGATGGTCGTTCGGATCGTCGGGACGAATGCCGAGGAGGCCGGGCGGCTGCTGACCGAGGCCCAGTTCGAGACGGCGTCGAGTCTCGACGAGGCGGCCCGCAAGGCAGTGGCCGCGGCCCGGGTCGCCGAGGCGGCCGAGGCGAACCGGTCGTGAGCATCCTCGTCGGACGGGAAACGAGACTGGTGGTCCAGGGGATCACCGGCCGCGAGGGCGAGTTCCATTCCCGGCAGATGGTCGAGTACGGGACTGCGGTCGTCGCCGGGATGACCCCGAACAAGGGTGGCCAGACCGCGGTCGACGGCCGCGTCCCCGTGTTCGACACGGTCGCCGCCGCCGTCGAGCAGACCGGAGCCAACACGGCCTGCGTCTACGTCCCGGCACCCGGCGCACCGGACGCGATCCTCGAGGCGGTCGGAGCGGGCATCGGGACGATCTTCTGCATCACCGAGGGGATCCCGGCGCTCGACATGCTCAAGGTCGTCGAGGTCGTCCGGGCCAACGGGGCACGGCTGATCGGGCCGAACTGCCCGGGTGCCACGTCGCCGGGCCGGGCGAAGGTCGGGATCATCCCGGGCTCGATCCATCGCGAGGGTCGGGTCGGTGTCGTGTCGCGCTCGGGGACCCTGACCTACGAGGCGGTCCAGGCGATGACCGATGCCGGGATCGGCCAGTCGACCTGCATCGGGATCGGCGGCGATCCGATCATCGGGACGACCTTCCTCGACGTCCTCCAGCTCTTCGCGGCCGACCCGGAGACCGAGGCGATCGTGCTCATCGGCGAGATCGGCGGCTCGGCCGAGGAAGAAGCCGCGGCCTGGGCCGCGGACAACCTGCGCGGCGTGCCGATGGCGGCGTTCATCGCCGGACGGACCGCCCCCGAGGGCAAGCGGATGGGACATGCCGGAGCGATCATCTCGGGCGGTTCCGGGACGGCGGCCGACAAGATCGCGGCACTCGAGGCGGCCGGGATCCGGGTCGCCGACTCGCCAACCGAGATCCCGGCGATCCTGCGCGCAGCCGGGTACCGGGACAGCGGCTGATGGGCGCGCTCATGGAGCTGGTCGCCGGCGATACGACGGCGATCCTGGTGGCGATCTCGACCGAGGACGTCGGCAGCCTCTCCGACCCGCGCCGCTTCGAGGCTCACCTGTCCCTCGGTGCCGGCCTCGATCCGACCTGGCTCGACCTGTTCAGCGAGGCCGTCCGCGCGGTGACCGGCAACGGCGAGCCGAGCGACTTCCTCGACGCCAGGCGCGAGCTCGACGGCCCGGCCGGCGTCCCCGGACGAACCGTCGAGCGGATCGACCCGGAGTGGGTCGCGGCGATCGCTCGGCTGGCGGACCGCGAGGTGCCGGCCGTTGCCGGCCGCTGGCTCGACCTCCTCGACGAGGAGCTCGGGCAGCTTCCGCGCGAGGAGAAGCCCTGGATCCGCGAGCTCGCCGGCCAGGTCGTCGCGTTCTGTCGGAGCGCCGAGCGCGCACCCGACGTCCTGTTCGCCTGGTCGCTCTGAGCGAGTGACGCGGTCGACGGGCTCCGCGCCGGCGACGGCCGTCCGGATGGTCGACGTCGGCGTCCGCCGCGACGGCCGCTGGATCCTCGCTGGGGTCGACTGGACGATCGAGCGCGGCGAGCGCTGGGCGATCGTCGGGCCGAACGGGTCGGGCAAGACGACGCTCCTCCGGGTCGCCGCGACCTACCTCTGGCCGAGTCGCGGGACGGTCGACGTCCTCGGAGCCCGGATCGGGACCATCGACGCGCGCGAGCTCCGGCGCCGGATCGGCTTCGTGAGCGCGGCCCTGGCGGCCGAGATCGATCCGGGGCTGGTGGCCGCGGATATCGTCCTCAGCGCCCGGCACGCTGCGCTCGCCCCCTGGTGGGCCGCCTACACCGTGGCCGACGAGGCGCGAGCGGCGGGTGCGCTCGATCGTCTCGGCCTGGCCGGGCTCGGCCGCCGGACCTTCGGAACGCTGTCGTCCGGCGAGCGCCAGCGCGTGCTGATCGCGCGGATCCTGATGAGCGAGCCCGAGCTGGTCCTGCTCGACGAGCCGGCGGCCGGTCTCGACCTCGGCGCCCGCGAGGCGCTCGTCGGCCGGGTGGGAGCGCTCGCCGCGGACCAATCGATCGGGGCGATCGCGCTCGTCACCCATCACGTCGAGGAGATCCCGGCTGGGTTCAGCCACGCTCTCGTGCTGGCCGGGGGACGGGCGGTCGCGGCCGGCCCGATCGGCTCGACCCTGACCGGGTCCGTGCTGTCGGCCGCCTACGGGCTCGACCTTCGGGTCGACGCCAGCGGCGGCCGGTTCACGGCTCGCGCGACCGGCTGAAGGCGCTTCGACCGGTCCCCGGCCCCGGGCTACACTCCGCCCGATCGTCAGCTGACTGGAGATGGCGCCATGTTCATTGCGTTTCGCCTGATGTTGCGTGAGCCCGAGACGCGGATCATCGCCGTGGCCGCTCTGCTCACGATCGCGATCGGCAGCGTCGTCTACATGGAGGTCGAAGGCTGGACGCTTCTCGACGCCGTCTACTTCTGCGTCGTGACCCTGGCCACGGTCGGCTACGGCGACCTCCACCCGACAACTCCGTTCGGGCGCGCGTTCACGATCCTCTACATCGTCGTCGGGGTCGGGATCCTCGCCGCGTTCATCACCGGGCTAGCCAAGCATCGACCGATGGGCCTGGCCAACCGGATCATCGGCCGCGATGACGGCGCCGGATCGGAGATCGGCGGGCGCGTCGTCCGGGACGAGCCGCCGAGTCCGGCCCGGCCGGCTCCCGTCGTCGATCCACTCACAGCGCCAGATCCGGAGAGCCCACGGACCGACATCGGCCCGGGCGGCTGACGACCGGCGCGGCAGACCACCCGCGTCCGACGACGCGCGGCCCGGGTCAGTAGCCGAGCGCGCCCCACGACGGGCCGCCGGGCGCCTCGATCAGCTCGACCAGCACCCCGTGGCACGAACGCGGGTGGAGGAACGCGACGGGTCCCTCGGCGCCCTTGCGCGGAGCGGTGTCGATCAGCTCGACCCCATCGATCGCGAGCCGGGTCAGCGTCTCGGCCAGGTCGGGCACCTCGAAGCAGACGTGGTGGAAGCCCTCCCCCTTTGCCTCGAGGAAACGGGCGACCCCGGTCGTGTCGTCGGTCGGCGCCACGAGCTCGACCTTCGACTCGCCGACCGGCAGGAAGGCGATCGTGACCCGGTCCGACGGGATCGGCAGGACCGTCTCGAGCGAGAGCCCGAGGATGTCCCGGTAGAAGCCGAGCGACGCCTCGAGGTCGCGGACGACGACGGCGACGTGATGGACTCGCCCGAGGTGATGAAGATGGTCCGGGACCGAAGCGTTCATGACGGGGTCACCTCCACGGGTCAGACCGTGATGAGCTCGCGGTGCTCACCCCATGCCGAGCGGAGCCGATCGCTGATCTCGCCGACCGTCGCGTAGGCACGAACGGCCTCGATCAGGGCGGGCATGACGTTGACCTCACCGGCAGCGGCCGTCTCGAGCCGGCCGAGGGCGCTCGCCCAGGCTGCCGGGTCGCGTTCCGCGCGGACCCGGCGGAGGCCCTCGACCTGGTGGCGCTCCCCGGCGGGGTCGATCCGCTGGAGCGGTGGGCTGGCGCCGGCCTCGTCCTGGAACGCGTTCACCCCGACGACGACCTGGTCACCCGACTCGATCCGGCGCTGGACCAGGTAGGCGGACTCCTGGATCCGGTGTTGCTGGTAGCCACGGTCGATCGCCGCGATCGTGCCTCCGAGGGCCTCGATCTCGTCGAGCTCGGCCCAGGCCGCGCGCTCGAGCTCGTTGGTGAGCGTCTCGACGTAGTACGAGCCGGCCAGCGGATCGGGCGTCTCGGTCACGCCCGACTCGTGGGCGAGGATCTGCTGGGTCCGCAGGGCCAGCCGGGCGGCCTCGGCGGTCGGCAGCGCGAGCGCCTCGTCGCGCGAGTTCGTGTGGAGGCTCTGGGCGCCGCCGAGCACGGCGGCCAGAGCCTGGACCGTCGTCCGGACGACGTTGTTGTCGATCGACCGGGCCGTCAGGCTGGAGCCGGCGGTCTGGACGTGGAACCGGCAGGTCGCCGAGCGAGGATTCGTCGAGCCGTAGCGCTCGCGAACGATCCGAGCCCACATCCGGCGCGCGGCACGGAACTTGGCGACCTCCTCGAACAGCTCGCTCCAGGCCGCGAAGAAGAAGCTCAGCCGGCCGGCGAAGTCGTCGATGTCGAGCCCGCGGGCGACCGCCGCGTCGCAGTAGGCGATCGCGTCGGCTAGCGTGTAGGCGAGCTCCTGGACGGCGGTCGCGCCCGCCTCGCGCATGTGGTAGCCGCTGATCGAGATCGTGTTCCAGCGCGGCAGCTCGCGGGCGCAGAACTCGAACACGTCGGTCACGAGGCGCATCGACGGTCGCGGCGGATAGATCCAGGTCCCGCGGGCGATGTACTCCTTGAGGATGTCGTTCTGGGTCGTGCCGCTGATGGCCGTCCGGTCGACGCCCTGCCGCTCTGCCGCCACGACGTACAGGGCGAGCAGGATCGGGGCCGTCGAGTTGATCGTCATCGAGGTGCTGACCTCGCCCAGCGGGATGTCCCGGAACAGCGTCTCCATGTCGACCAGGCAGCTGATCGGGACCCCGACCCGGCCGACCTCACCCGCGGCCTCGGGCGCGTCGGAGTCGTAGCCCATCTGGGTCGGCAGGTCGAACGCGACCGACAGCCCGGTCTGGCCCTGCCCGAGCAGGTAGCGGAAGCGCTCGTTCGTCTCCGTCGCCGTCGCGAAGCCGGCGTACTGGCGCATCGTCCAGAACCGGCTCCGGTACATCGTCGGCTGGACGCCGCGCGTGAACGGGTACTCCCCCGGCAGGCCGAGCTCGGTGGCCGGGTCGAAGCCGGCCAGGTCGGCCGCGGTATAGACGTCGGCGATCTCGATCCCCGAGGTCGTCTCGAACCGTTCCCGCCGCTCGGGAGCCGCCCTGAGCGCCTTCGCCCGCGTGGTCGCTCGCCAGCGCGTCCCGGGCGGGATCCGGAGCCGGGGTGGGCGGGCCTGGCCGGGTCCGCCTGCGCTCGTCGGTCACGTGATCACCAGCAGCAGGTCACCGACCTCGACGGTCTCGCCGACCGCGATCGCGATCCGCTCGATCGTCCCTTCGCGTGGGGCAAGGAGCTCGTTCTGCATCTTCATCGCCTCGAGGACGAGGACCTGCTGTCCAGCCGTCACAGGATCGCCCGGGTCGACCGACAGGGCCACGATCCGACCCGGAATGATCGCGCGTACCTCGACCGGACCGCCGCGCCCGGCGACGTCGGACCCTCGTCGGGCACGCTCGCGCAGGCTGGCCCTGCGCTCGGGCTCGAGCTCGACCTCGACCCGCCAGCCGTCGATCACGAGCTCGCGGACGAGCAAGCCGTCCGTCTCGCGGCGCTTTTCGCGGCCGAGCGTCACCCGGCTTCGGGTCGAGCCTTCCGGGACCGCTCGACGAGCACGACGTGCTCCGGGTCGCGCCGCTCCAGGCCGACGTCGGCCGGTCGACCGTCGACCATGACCGACGGGCCTGGCCGGCGAGCGGCCTCGACCTCCGGGGTGACCCCGTCGGCGACCGCGGCGGAGTCGGCGACCTGGCGGAGCCGTTCGCGCTCGCCTCGCGCGGCGCCCATCCCCAGCCGGCGTCGCGTCCGGCGGGCTCGGGATGCCGCCCAGGATCGCGGTCCCGGCAAGGTGGCCGACCGGACGGAGGACCGGCAGCGGGGGCGGCGAGACCGTCATGATCGGATCGCCCTCGGCCCGGTTCGGGGCGGCCACGGCGACCCGGACGGCCCGCGGATCGATCGGTCCGTCGACCGTGGTCTCCGGCTTCGTCGCTGCCCGGGTTCGGGGGGTCGGCCGGACCCCAGCCCGGCCTCCTGCGGCTGGCTTCGTCATGCCGGCCATCGATCGTTCGAGGCGACCAGGCCGGCGGTCCGCCAGCGCGACGGTTCCCGCGTGCCCGGTCCCGTCGCGACCGGCAGTGGCGACCCGGCCGATCGGCCCGAGCCCGAGGGTCGCACCGCTCGGCGCCTGCTCCCCGTCGGCGATCGCCGCGAGGCCCGCCGTCAGGAGGGCGCGCCGGACGGCGCTCGCCCGCTCGGCCGGCCCGTCCCAGCGCTCGGGCACCCAGCCGGTCGACAGCTCGCCGGCGATGAACGACGGGTCGCGGACGACGAAGCGGTCGAACGGCAGGGTCGTCTGGATGCCCCCGATCTCGGTCTCGTCGAGCGCCCGGCGGAGCCGCTCGATCGCCGACGGTCGATCCCCGGCGTGGACCATCAGCTTGGCGACGAGCGGATCGTAGTCCGGCGGGATCCGCTCACCGGGCTCGACCGCGGTGTCGACCCGCACGCCGGGCCCGGCCGGCATCACCCAGCGGCCGACCCGGCCGGGAGCGGGCGCGAACTCGCGAGCGGGGTCCTCGGCCGAGACCCGGACCTCGATCGCGTGACTCGCCGGCACCGCGGCTCGACCGGCGGCCTCGATCGCGCGCTCCGAGAGCGGCGCGCCGCGCGCGAGCCAGAACTGCTCGCGGACGATGTCGAGACCCGACACGAGCTCGGTCACCCCATGCTCGACCTGGAGCCGGGTGTTGACCTCGAGGAACCAGAACCGGCCGTCGGCGTCGTACAGGAACTCGCAGGTCGCCGCATTGGCAGGCCCGCCGCCGAGGCGACCCGAACGGCGAGGGCGTGCAGCTCGCGTCGCTGGTCCGCGCTCAGACCAGGCGCGGGCGCCTCCTCGACGAGCTTCTGGTGGCGCCGCTGGAGCGAGCAGTCACGCTCGCCGAGGGCGACGACCCGGCCGCCGGCATCACCCAGGAGCTGGACCTCGATGTGACGCGCCGGGAGGATCTCGCGCTCGAGGTAGACCGATCCATCGCCGAAGGCGGAGGCCGCCTCGCGCGAGCCGGAGACGAGGGCGGCCGGCAGCTCGGTTGCGCTCGTGACCCGACGCATCCCCCGGCCGCCTCCCCCGGCGGCGGCCTTGACGAGGAGCGGGAACCCGACGTCCTCGGCCGCCGCGATGATCGAGGCGACCTGGTCGGGTCGATCGACCGGCGCCGGCTCGAGCGTCCCGGGCACGACCGGGACGCCCACCGACGTCGCGGTCCGTCGCGCCGCCAGCTTGTCGCCGAGCGTCGCGATCGCCCGGTGGCCAGGGCCGACGAACGTCATCCCTGCGGCCTCGACCGACGCCGCGAACGAGGCGCGCTCGGCGAGGAACCCGTAGCCCGGATGAATCGCCTGGGCGCCGGTGGCGAGGCCGGCCTCGACGATGGCGTCTGCCCGGAGATAGCTCTCGGCCGCCGGTGGCGGGCCGATCCGGACCGCCCGATCGGCGGCCCGAACGTGTTGGGCATGGACGTCGGCGTCGCTGTACACCGCGATCGCTTCCATGCCCATCTCGTGGCAGGCCCGGATGATCCGAAGAGCGATCTCCCCGCGATTCGCGATGAGCACCCGATCGAACGGCCGTCCTTGCGCAAAGACATCCATCGGCGCCACGTCAGAGGGGGATGTTCCCATGCTTCTTCCTGGGATTCGTGTCCCGCTTGTCCGCGAGCATCTCGAGCGCCGAGATGAGTCGGGGACGCGTGTCCGACGGAAGGATCACGTCGTCGATGTAACCGCGTGCCGCAGCGACGTACGGGTTGTCGAATTCGGCTTCGTACTCGGCGATCAGCCTCGCGCGTTCCGCAACCGGATCGGCGGCCTCGGCGATCTGGTCCTTGAAGATGATGTTGACGGCGCCCTCGGCGCCCATGACCGCGATCTCCGCGGTCGGCCAGGCGAAGTTCATGTCGCCCCGAATGTGCTTGCTGCTCATGACGTCATACGCGCCGCCGTACGCCTTGCGAGTGATGACCGTCAGCTTGGGCACGGTCGCCTCGCAGTACGCGTACAGCAGCTTGGCACCGTGCTTGATGATGCCGCCGTGCTCCTGGCCGACGCCGGGCAGGAAGCCGGGCACGTCGACGAACGTGACCAGTGGAACATTGAAGCAGTCGCAGGTCCGCACGAACCGCGCCGCCTTGATCGACGAGTTGATGTCGAGTGCACCGGCCAGGACCGCCGGCTGCTGCGCGACGATTCCGACGGAGCGACCGTCCAGCCTCGCGAATCCGACGATGATGTTGGCGGCCCAGCCGGGCTGGATCTCGAGGAACTGCCCGTCATCGACGATCCGTGAGATGACGCCGTGCATGTCGTACGGCTTCTGTGGATCGTCCGGGACGATCGTGTCCAGCTCCGGATCCCGTCGATCGACTGGATCGTGCGACGAGATGCGCGGTGCGTCCGCCAGGTTGTTCTGGGGCAGGTGTCCCAGGATCCGGCGGGTGATGTCGAGCGACTCCGCTTCGTCCATCGCCGCAAGGTGGGCGACACCGCTCACCGTCGTGTGGGTGATTGCTCCACCGAGTCGCTCGGAGTCGACGTCCTCGTGGGTCACGGCCCTCACGACATTCGGGCCGGTCACGAACATGTAGCTCGTGCCCTCCACCATCACCGTGAAGTCGGTCATCGCCGGCGAGTAGACCGCGCCACCGGCACACGGCCCGAGGATGACCGAGATCTGGGGGATCACGCCCGAGGCGAGGACGTTGCGGAGGAAGATGTCGGCATAGCCGCCGAGCGACACGACTCCCTCCTGGATCCGCGCCCCGCCGGAGTCGTTGAGCCCGATGACCGGAGCGCCCACTTTCATGGCCAGGTCCATGACCTTGCAGATCTTCTCCGCGTACGCCTCGGACAGCGAACCGCCGAAGACGGTGAAGTCCTGCGAGAACACGAAGACGAGTCGACCATCGACGAGCCCGTGACCGGTCACTACCCCGTCGCCGAGGAAGTGTTGCCGGTCGAGGCCGAACTCGGTCGCCCGATGGGTGACGAACGCATCCAGCTCGACGAACGAGCCTGGGTCCAGGAGCAGGTCGAGCCGTTCGCGGGCCGTGAGCTTGCCCCAGGCGTGCTGCCGCTCGGTGCGGACGGGTCCCCCTCCGAGAAGGGACTCGTCGCGCATCTTCCGGAGCCGCTCGATGCGTGCCTGATTCGTCGTCACGGTCCCCTCCCCTGACGGGTCGGCGCTACCACGTCTTTGTGCAAGGACAGTCGGTCCGGGCCGCGTTCCGCCTCCATCATAGTCGTCACTGTCGCCGACGAAAGCCGCACCGGAGTCGCAGCGTCCAACGCCGATCGGGACTCGTGCGCGCGCTGCTTTTCCACAGAATCGGTGAACAACTCCGGGTCCGTGTGGATAAGTCCGATGGTTGCGCGCTGCGACGGTGGAGTAGGATGAGCGCCCGACATGCCGTCGCGCGGCGCGCGCGACGACCCCCGCCGACAGGAGCGAGGTGATTCTCCGGTGACCAATGTGATCGCGATCGCCAACCAGAAGGGTGGCGTCGGCAAGACCACCACGGCGATCAACCTCGCTGGCGCGCTTGCCGAGCAAGGGTTTCGCGTCCTGTGCGTCGACATGGACCCGCAGGCGAACCTCACCGTCGGTCTCGGGATCAATCTCGGTACGGTCGATCGATCGATGGCGGACGTCCTGGCCGATTCCCGGGCGTCGATGGCCGAGGTCGTCATCCCGACCCAGACGACCGGGATCGATGTCGCGCCAGTCGACGCTCGAGCTCGCGTCGACCGAGGTCGAGCTGTTCAGCGCGATCGGCCGAGAGCACGCATTGCGCGAGGTCCTCGACGGCTGGGTGGACGATCACTACGACTTCGCCCTCATCGACTGCCCACCGACCCTCGGGCTGCTGACGATCAACGGGCTCGTCGCCGCCCGCAGCGTGATCATCCCGGTTCAGACGCAGTACTACGCACTGAAGGGGCTGACGGCCCTGGTCAAGGTCATCAACACGATCCGGGCCAAGCTGAACCGCGACCTGCGCGTCCTCGGTCTGCTCCGACCTTCTACGACGGTCGAACGATCCTCGGTCGCGAGATGCTCGACGAGCTGCGCGAGCTCGGCGACCACCACGTGTTCAACAGCATCGTGCGCAATACGGTGAAGCTCGGCGAGGCGCCGCTCACCGGACGGCCGATCACGGCGTACGCCGGGAACTCGGAAGCCGCCCGGACCTATCGCGAGCTCGCTCGGGAGGTGATCGACCTTGGCTAGACCAGATTTCCGCGCGGCGGTCGGTCGGCGCCTGTCGGAGGAGCGCGAGCTCGGACCACAGGTTCTGAGCCTGCTCTCCGCCGAGACCTCGTCGAAGACGCTCGGGGTCCGTCACGTCCCGATCGATCGGATCGATCCGAACCCCGATCAGCCTCGGACGCGGTTCGAGCAAGCCGCCCTGGACGAGCTGACGGCATCCGTCCGCGAGCACGGCATCCTCCAGCCGGTGCTCCTCCGTCCGATCGACGATACGAATCGCTATCAGCTCGTCGCGGGCGAGCGACGCTGGCGCGCCGCGACCGCGGCCGGACTCGCGACGATCCCCGCCCTCATCGAGGAGCTCGACGACGACACGGCGCTCGAGATCGCGATCATCGAGAACCTCCAGCGCGAAGATCTGTCGCCGCTCGAGGAAGCGGTGATGTACGACCGCATGGTCAAGGAGCACGGCTACAGCATTCGTCGGCTCGCCCAGAAGCTCGGCAAGGACAAGGGCTACCTCGAGAACCGGCTCCGCCTGGCCGGCGCGCCGCCCGAGATCCAGGACCTGGTGTCCGTGCGCAAAGACACGATCTCCCACGCCTACGAGTTGCTCAAGGTCGAAGACCCGAAGAAGCGCCGTCGACTCGCCGAGCAGGTGGCCCGGGGCGAGCTGACCCTGGTCAAGCTGCGCGAGCGAGTCGAGGGCCGGCGCCGGCCGCGCCGCGTCGTCGACATCGAGCCGCCCGAGGAGGCGCTCGTCGACGAGGAGATCGAGGAGCCGACACCGGCCGGCGCCGACCCGATCGGGCTCCGATCGGCTGACCGCGGAGGCCGAGGTCGCCTGGACCGGCATCGGCCGCGAGGGCGCCGGGAACCTGACCGACGACTCGCTCGTCAACGCCAAGCAGCAGCTGGCCGACTCGGTCGACGAGCTCGTCGCCGTCCTGCGCGCGCCGGATGTCCTCGGCTCGATCGGCTCGGTCGACCGGGCGAACCTCGCCAAGTACCTGACGATCGCCAAGCTCCGCCTGGAGAATGCGATCGCGCTGGTCCGGAGCGGCGACCAGGAGTGACCCGCGTTGGGCTGAGGACGGACTCGGCTCCACGCCATCCAGTCGGGTCCGCCTGACCCGCGACGGACCCGAGGTCAGAGCAGACCCGCCTCGGCGAAGCCCAGCGCCCAGCCGGCGGCCAGGAGCCCGAGCCCGATCGCGCTCGCCTCCCAGCCCCGCTCACGCCTCGGCGCGGCGTCCGACCCGGCGAGGACGATCCCGACTGCGAGCAACGCGACTCCCGCGAGGCTGGCCAGCCAGGCCGTCCGGTCGGCGCCGATCCAGGCGAGCGACCCGACCGCTCCCGCGGCGACGATGGCGAGCAGGCCGGTCGCGATCGCCCGGGCCCGCGTCGGACCGAGCCGGACGGCCGGGGTCGCGATGCCGGCCGACCGGTCCCGGTCGACGTCGACGAGGCTGTTCAGCAGCGCGACGCCGGCCCCGGCCACGACGGCCAGCGGAATGAGCAGAGCGAAGGGGCCGGGACCCGCCCGGTCGCCCCGACCCAGGCGTAGACCGGCAGGAGCGGCAGGCCGATCGCGAACGGCAGCCAGGCCCAGGCGGTCGCCTTGAGCCGGAGGTCGTAGGCGTATCCCGTCGCGATCCCGGCGACGGCCACGACCAGCGACCTGGAGGCCGGCCAGCGCCGACAGGCCGAGACCGAGCGCCAGTCCCGCCGCGACCACGAGCTGGGCGGTCCGCCGCCCGACCAGGCCGGCGGGGATCGGCTTGCCGGGCTTGCGACCCCGGTCGCGGTCGACGTCGACGAGGTCGTTCAGGGCGCCGATCGACACCTGGAGCCCGACCATCGCCAACCCGAGCAGGATGGCCCGCGCCTCGCTGGCGCCGGCGACGACTGCGAGGGCCGCCGTGACGAGCCCGTCCAGCAGCGACGGGAACGGGTGGCCGAGCCGGATGAGCCCGGCGAGCCGTGCCCCGGCCCGGGCCGGCGCACCGGGTCGGGCACCCGATCCGTTCCCGCGGCCGCTGGGAGCTCAGACGTAGACGAAGTCGTGGAAGTTCTCGACCAGGTAGTCGATCAGACGGTTGCGTCCGTCCGGCGTCTCGCGCCGGATCCCGGCGACGAGGCAATGGAGGGTGATCGCCGGGACCATGACCTGGCCCTGGCCGTCCGTCCGACGGTCGCGGGCGGACCGCCACCGGCCGCGTACACCCGCTCGAGTCGCGCGGTCGTCGATCCGGGCCGCGGACCGGAAGTCGGCGAGCACCCGGAGGACGCCCCGCCGGATGGCCATGTCGCGCATGGCCTCCGCCGCCCAGGCGTCGATCTGGGCGTCGTCCTGATCGCCGAGGCGGGTCCGGTACTCGACTGGATCCCCGGCCAGGCCCGTCGCTCCCACTGGTCCTCCTCGACTCGTTCGGTCGCCCGAGAGTATCGCAGGTTCAGCGTCCGACGGAGATCCCCCGCGTCGGTCGCTCTCGGGCGCGCGCCGGACGACCTCCCTCCGGCCACTCGTTGAACGCCTCGGTGAGGCGGTACCAGGGGCTGCCCGGGCGTGGCGGGATCGGGTCCGGGTAGTCGGCCACGAGCTCGTGAAGCGCGGTCCAGGCTTGCGCGTTGAGCTCCGCGACGGCGTCGCGGGTCGGTCGTCCGGTCGGGGCGATCGGCTGGCCGATCCGAACCCGGACGCGACGCCCGAAAGCGAGCCAGCTCGTCCCGTTGATCGCCACGGGGACCAGCGGGACCCCGTGACCGGAGGGCGAAGAACGGCCGCGCCCTCGTTGAGCGGAAGGAGCTCCCGCTCCCCGTCGTGGATCCGCCCCTCACCGGCGATCGCTACGACGCCCCCCGCAGCGAAGATCGCGCCGACCCGTCGGGTTGCTTCGATCAGGTCGTTCTTTCCGGGCTTGAACGGGATCGCCGTCCCGGTCCACTTCATGATCCGGTTGCGGCCTCCCTGCGACATGTCCTCCTCCTTCGGCCCGAAGAAGTACAGGCGCGGGCGCCACGGCAGGACGGCCATCAGGATGAACGGGTCGACCCAGCTCTGGTGGTTGAAGCACAGGAGGGCCGGCCCGGACGGGAGCCGGTCGCGACCCTCCACCCGGACCCGGAAGAGCGCCCGGACCACGATCGAGGCGAACGCCATGGTGAGCCCGTAGCGGATGATCCTGCGAACCCGGCCGACGCGGCCAGGGTCGCCCGGCGACGGCGCCGCGTGGCCGGAACCGGCGGAGCGACTCTCCCCCGTCGCTGAGCCGCGGATGGGCGCTCCGGCCCGGACTCGGGCTCCGGTCGAATCGCCTCGAGCGCCTCGAGGTCGAGCGCGGCGATCCGGTCGAGCACGACCGAGGCCGCCTCACGGGCGCCGGCGGCCGGCGGGACCGCGCCGTTCGGGACGAGGACGACCGTCATCCCCGCGGCACGCCCGGCCAGCACGCCGTTGAGCGAGTCCTCCACCACCAGGCAGTCGGCCGGCGGCAGGCCGAGCCGGGCCGCGGCCAGGAGGTAGACGCCCGGGTCGGGCTTGCCGACCGGCACCTCGTCCGAGGACGCCACCGCGCCGAAGACGTCGGCGATCCCGAGCGCGTCGAGGGCGGCGGCAATGACCGCGGGATGGCCAGACGACGCGACGGCGACCGGCAGCGCGGCGGCCACCCGGCGGACCGCCTCGACCGCCCCATCGATGAGCGGCGCGCCCTCCGCGCCGTAGCGGGCAACCATCGCCTCGACGACTTCGGCCTCGATGACCTCGCGCGGCACGTCGGGGAGGTCGAGGCGATCCCGCATCAGGGTCGACCAGCCGAACGAGTTGGCGCCCATGATCGCCGCGCGATCGGCCTCGGTCCAGGCTCGACCGTGACGCCGCGCGAACTCGATCCGGACCTCGTCCCACCAGATCTCCGCGTCGACGAGGACGCCGTCGAGATCGAAGATGACCGCCGCGAACCGCCGGGCGGGACGACTCACCCGGGACGGGTCGGCGGATGGCCATCGAGCGTGGCCAGCAGGCGCAGGATGAACGAGGACAGCGGGTCGCACTCGTCGTCGACGCCGTGCAGGACCTGGCTCTCGATCTGGAAGCTGAGCAGGCGATGGCCGGCGTGCATCTCGATCGAGTAGTCGCCGACCTGGACGCGATGCCAGCGAACGAGCTTGCCGGACGCTCGCGGCCCTTCCTGCGGGGCGCTGACCCGGACGTGGGCGAGGACGAGCCCGGCCGGGGTCGGCGCCATCAGGGACCAGCGGGTCGGCTCGTCCCCCCAGGTCACCCAGCAATCGGGATCGTCGCCCGCGCCGAGCCCGACGAGGACTGGCGCGAGCACGGCATCGACCTTCGGAGTCATGGCCGCTGGATGTGACCCCTCTGCGCGCCACTGGCTGAGCAGCATCGGACCTCCGGAGCGTGTCATTTGGCCCTGTCAGATCGACTCCCGGAGGCTACCATGGCGCCATGCGCCTCGACCCTCGCTTTCTCAACTGGGGGGTCTTCTTCATCCTGCTGGGCGCGATCCCGCTCGCCGCCAGCCAGGGCTGGATCTCGGGCGACGCGGTCGACAACGCCCTGCGGTTCTGGCCGCTGATCCTCGTCGGAATCGGCGTCGGCCTGCTCCTTCGGCGGACCGCCTTCCACTTCGTCGGTGGGCTGATCGTGGCGGCGACCTTCGGGCTGATGTTCGGGAGCCTGCTCGCCGGCGGGTTCACGGGCGGGGTGAACTTTGGCTTCGCCTGCTCGTCCGATCAGTCCGGCTCGACCTTCCCGGACCAGGGTGGCGTGCTCGGGCCCAGCGGGTCGGTCGCCATCGAGATGACCTGTGGGGACCTCAGCGTCGCCTCGACGTCGTCCAACGCCTGGTCGGTGTCGGGCAGCACGCCCGAGGGTCGAGTCCCCGACATCGAGGCCAGCTCGGACCGGCTGAGGGTCAAGTCCGCCGAGCGTTCCATCTTCAGCCTGCCCCGCCAGACATGGCGAGTCGGCCTGCCGACCGACTCGAGCCTCGACCTGTCGACGACGCTCAACGCCGGTTCGGCCAGCCTGATCCTCGAGGGCATGCACATCGCCGGCTTCTCCGGGACGACGAACGCCGGCGACACCACGATCGACTTCAGCGGCGCCTCCCTCGGCTCGCTGTCGTACACGGTCAACGCCGGCTCGACCCAGATCACGCTGCCGTCCGCGAGCCTGTCCGGCTCGGCCACGGTCAACGCCGGGAGCCTCGACCTGTGCCTGCCGGCGGGGGCCGGCGTCCGGATCCAGTCGAGCTCGGTCCTCGCCTCGAACAACTTCGGTGAACGCGGCCTCGTCCAGACCGGATCGACCTGGACGAGCCCCGGCTACGCGATCGCCCCGGTCAAGATCGACCTGTCGCTCACCGCGAACGCCGGGAGCGTGGCGCTCGATCCGACGGGAGGTTGTCGATGACCGACCGGTTGTACCGCTCGCGCGACGAGCGGATGTTCGCAGGGGTGGCCGGCGGCGTCGCCGAGCGCTTCGACCTCGATCCGTCGCTCGTCCGGGTCGTCTGGATCATCCTGATGTTCCTGAGCGGGAGCCTCTTCTTCTGGCTCTACGTCGTGATGGCGATCGTCGTCCCGGAGGCGCCGAGCGGCGCCGATCGTTGGGCCGGCTGGACGACCGCGACCGAACCGGGTCCCGGGGCGGTGCCTGGGTGGGGTGCGCCGTCGGCCGCCGGCGCCTCGGCCTTCGCTTCGACCCAGCCGCCGAGCGGCAGCCCGGCCCCGCCGAGGGCGGCGCTGCGGCCGATGTAGGATCCACGGCCGACGCCGGCTCGCCTGCGGACGTGGCCGCCGTCGGTGGCCGGCTCGATCCCGGACGTCGCCGCACCGGGGGCGCCGCCACCGGCGTCGGCGCCGCTGGTCGGGACGCAGCCTCCCCCGCCGTCGACCGGGTCGTACGAGGCCACCGGCTGGTCGTCGACCGAGCGCGACCATCGCCATCGTCGGCGTGGCGGTGGGTCGCTGATCGGCGGGCTCATCCTCGTCCTGCTCGGGGGCTACTTCCTGCTCCGAACCCTGGCCCCGGACCTCGAGCTCGGCGCGTTCTGGCCCGTCGTGCTGGTCGCGATCGGGATTGCCCTGGTGATCGGCTCGGTCCGACCCGGCCGGAGCGACGGCGGCTGATCCCCCGGGGCGGGACCATCGGGCCAGCGACGGCCCGGGCGCGCCTGCCTAGGATGGCCGTCGCATGTCCGCCGACCTCACGCCACTCACGATCGGATCCACGCTGGGGATCGCCTTCGGGCTCGCCATCCTCGTCCAGGGGATGGCCGGCCAGCGGCGGGCCGCCCAAATCGGTGACACGGCCTCCTCGACGATCAGCGCGATCGCCGTCGGCGAAGTCAGGATCAGCGGGGTCGTCGAGCCGGCTGAGCTCACCTTGACCTCGCCGCTCCAGAGCCGCACCTGCGTCTACTACCGGGCGAAGGTCAGCGAGTCGGAGGGCCGATCCGAGCGGACGATCCTCGAGGACGAGCGCGCCGTCGGGTTTCGCGTTCGCGACTCGAGCGGTGACGTCCGGGTGTTCCCGCGCGGCGCCCGGTTCCTCGTCCCGGACGCGTTCAAGGAGGGAACCGGGATCATGGGCGACGAGCCCCCCGGACTCAGCCTCCGGACCGGCGGCGCGTACCAGTCGGGCAGCCTGGATCGCGAGGCCCAGATCGCCGCGCTGCTCACGGTCCATCCCGCTGCCGATCCGTCGGACGCGGCTGATGGCTCGACCGGCGGGCTCACGTCGGTCGGGTTCAACCTGGGCGGCAGGCGCGAGTATCGAGAAGCGCGGATCGAGCCTGGTGACGTCGTGACGATCGTCGGGATGGCCCTCCCGTTCGATCAGCTGCCCGACCCGACCGGTGCCGACAGCGCCAACGGGGGGCTGGACCCGACCGGTGGCATCGGCGACCCGGAGGTCGCCGCCGACCTGGCCGAGGCGCAGGCGGCCGGCATGCTCGAGACCGATCCGACCGAGGCGTGGGGCAACGCCGCGATTCCGGGCTTCGGGATCGGCCGGCCGGTTCGGACGCCGGAGCTCGATCCGGACGCCGCTTCCCTGCCGGTCGCCGACGCGTCGGAGGCGGAACGAGCCGAGCGCACCTTCGAGATCGCACCCGAGACGCTCGTCGTTGCCGCCTCGCCCGAAGCGGGCCTGCTCGTCTCGCTCGGGACCCCGGGCACCGCCGTGGCCCGCGAGGAGACGCGCTTCCTCGTCGGACTGCTCGGGGCGATCCTGGCGATCGCCTCGGCGGTCACCCTGGCAACCGCCCTGAGCGGCGGGGTTGCGCTCTGATGCCGTTCGCCGCAGCGGCCTGGTTCGCGGTGCTGGTCGCGGTCGTCGTGATCGGCTTCATGGTGGTCTCGACCTATAACGACGTCATTGCCCTGATCCAGCGGATCGACAAGGCCTGGGCGAACATCGACGTCGTCCTCAAGCAGCGGCACGACGAGCTGCCCAACCTCGTCACCGCGGTTCGCGACGTGATGGCCTTCGAGGAGGCCGTCCTGGAGGAGGTCAGCCGGCTGCGCAACGCCTATGACCCCGATCGCTCGGTGCCCGAGCAGGGTGCGCTGTCGGCCGAGACGAGCCAGGCTGTTCGCTCGCTGTTCGCCGTTGTCGAGAACTATCCGGTGCTCCGGTCAGCGGACAACGTGATGAAGCTCCAGGGCGAGATCGAGCGACTCGAGGGCGTCATCGCCGACCGGCGCGAGCTCTACAACGACCAGGTCTACCGCTACAACACCCGGATCGCCCAGCTCCCGGCGATCCTCCTCGCCGGCCTGTTCGGCTGGAACCGGCGCGACTTCTTCGCAGCCGGTGACCAGGATCGCGCCCGGCCCGACGTGAGTCTCCGGACCGCCTAGCCCCGCGCCGCGTGGTGCAGGCGCGCCACACCCGGATCAGGTAAGGTTACCTGACTGATTCGTGCTCAGATGGAGCACAGCGGACGGGTGGGGAGTGGTTGTGTGAGTCCTCAGGCCGAGCATCGCGGAGACCTCCCGGCTCAGCTCCTCGCCGCGAGCCGGACCATCGAGCGACAGGTCCAGGGACGACTTCTGCGGCTCGGCTACGGCGGCGTCCGGACCGGCCACCTCGCCCTCCTGCTGAACCTCGAGCGGAGCGGCGCGCGGGCGACCGAGCTCGCCCAGCGGGCGGGGATCACGAAGCAGTCGATGGGCGATCTCGTCCGCGAGCTCGAGCGGCTCGACTTCGTCGAGCGACGTGGCGATCCACGGGACGGACGGGCGGTGCTGATCCTGCCGACCGGGCGTGGGCTGATGCTCATCGCCCACCTCCGGCAGGCGGTCGGCGAGGTCGAGGCGGAGGCCGCCCGACGGCTCGGGGCGCCGCGGTTCACGGAGCTGCGTGGGGCGTTGGCCGCGCTGGCCAGCGCGGAGGTGACGGAGGGTCGGCCAGAGACCGGGCTTCGCGCGGCCCAGTCCGACGGTCGCTGACCCGCGGGCCTACTTGGCCTGGTCGTCGTTCCCGTGGTCGCCCGAGCCCCAGCTAGTCAGGCTTCGGATGAAGCGGCTGGCGGGGTTCTCGGTCGTCGCTCCGGCGGTGGCGCCGACCGGCTCGGACGGCTCGGAGGCGGCCTGCTCGTCGGCCGATTCCCCGGCGGTCGCGGCCATGTCGGCCACGGGGGCGTCCGCGGCGGCGACTGCGGCAGCGACGACCGCGGCCGCCTCAGCCGCTTCCTCGCCCCGAGCGGCCCCTTCGGTCGCGGGGGTCCCGGCCGCTTCCGAGGTCGCGACGCTCGCCTCGGCAGCGGGCTCGTCGTTCGACGCCAGCGCCGGATCCATCACCGCGACGAGCTCGCGCTCGCCCTCGGACGCCTCGCCGGCTCCTTCCGCGGATGCGGCCTGAGCAGACGAATCAGCGGCGTCGACGACCGCCTCGGCGCTGGCCTCGGCCGGGCCCAATTCTTCGGTCTCCAGGCGCGACAGCCGGTCGACCGCCTCGGCCCGGGCGACGGCCCGGATGACCTCGAAGTCCGGCGGCGCGGGAACCGAGTCGGCCAGCCGGGCGATCTCCGTCGGATTACGCTCCTCGGACAGCTGGACGAAGAACACGTCGAGCTCGTGGCGGTAGCCCTCGACCGCCTCGGAGACGCGATCGACCTCGCCGTCGATGATCGTGGCGTGGCCGATGAGGTGCTGCTCGAGGCGCTCACGACGCTCGGTAATCTGGGTGTCGGCCTCGCCCCGGATGCGCTCGATCTCTGACTTCGCCCAGCTCCGGATTCCGGTGACGTCGTCCTCGGCGAGCCGCTTCAGCTCGCCAGCCTCGGCCAGCGCCCGACCTCGGACCTTCTCGACGTGCATCGTCGCATCGTCATCGACCGCTGCCTCGATGCGGAGCCGCTCTCGTTCGGCGGCCGCGTGCATCGCGCGGGCGAGCTCGTCGCGGAAGGCGTGGGCCGACTCGCGCGGCTCGACGCTCTCGCCCGCGACGGTCTGGTCGGTCACGGCGGAGACGTCCTCGGCGGGCGTCTCGACCGTCTCCCCGGGTTCCGAACCCGGTTCGGCCGATACGCTGTCTTGGTACATTCGGGCTATCCTCGACTGGGGTCCAGATAGTACGGCTGGGCTACTCTACGTCGCAATGAACGGTCCGGGTTTGTGGTGCCAGTTGGAACCACCCCGGGAACACCGACCGGCAGCCATCCGGACCGACGTGACCCCGGCCGGTTCGCCACGACAGGCTGAGCGCCGATGACCCCGACCTACAACCAGATCGCCGCTCGCGACCTCGGCCGGCTCGCTGCCCTGAGCGACGGGCTGTTCGCGATCGCGATGACCCTGATCGTGCTCGAGATCCGGGTGCCCGACATCGGGCCGATCCAGACCGACAGGCAGTTGCTCGACGCCCTCGGCGAGCTCGGGCCGCGCTTCGTGACCTACCTGCTGAGCTTCCTGACCCTGGGCCTCTTCTGGGTCGGCCAGCAGACCCAGCTCAATCATCTCGCTCGAGGCGATCGCAACCTGACCTGGATCTTCCTGGCGTTCCTGGCGGCCGTCGCGGTCATGCCGTTCTCGACGAGCCTGCTCGCCGAGTTCATCGAGCTCCGGGTCGCCCTGGTCGCTTACTGGGCGAACATCTTCATCATCGGCCTGATCCTGTACGCCAGCTGGACGTATGCCGGACGTGCCGGGCTCTACAACGACAACGTCACCGAGGACATCTCGCGAGCGATACGCCGGCGAATCCGGGTTGCCCAGGCGCTCTACTTCGTCGGGATGCTGCTGTGCGTGGTGAGCACGTCGTTGAGCATCGCCTTCATCGTGCTCGTTCAGCTCAACTACGCGATCGCCCCGCGGATCCCGGGCCTGTCCCGGCTCTAGGCCGTCGGGGCCGGCGTTCGCACGCCCTCGAGCGCCGCGTGGCGGATGCCCTTGAGCGTCTTCATCGCCGGATCGATCCCCCGTCCGAACAGGTCGTGGAGCCTGACGTACTCGGCGTACAGCAAGTCGTAGACCCGCCGATTGGCCTCGATCGGCCGGTAGACCTCGTCGCGCAGGTGGGCCATCCGACCGGCCGCCTCACGGATCGAATCGAAGCCGCCCGCGGCCGACCCGGCCGCGACGGCCGCGAACATCGCCGACCCGAGGGCCGGCGTCTGTGACGACGCCGCCACGCGCCACGATCGGCCGGTGGCGTCGGCGTAGATCTGCATCAGGAGCCGGTTCCGCTCCGGCAGGCCACCGCAGGCGACGACCTGGTCGATCGCCACGCCGCCGGCCTCGAACGCGTCGATGATCACCCGCGTCCCGAACGCGGTGGCCTCGATCAGCGCCCGGTAGATCTCCGGTGGCTGGCTGGCCAGGGTCAGCCCGATGAGCAACCCCGACAGGTCGGCGTCAACGAGCACGGACCGGTTGCCGTTCCACCAGTCGAGGGCGAGCAGCCCCGACCCACCGACGGGCAGTTCGGCGGCCGCCTCGGCCAGGACCTCGTGAACGCTGAGGGACCGCTCGCGGGCCCGGTCGTGGAAGGCCGGTGGCACGCCCTGTTGCACGAACCATCCGAAGAGGTCGCCGACGGACGACTGCCCGGCCTCGAAGCCATACAGGCCGGGGATCACCCCGTCCCGGACGACCCCGCACATGCCGGGGACCGCCGGCGCCGCGTCCGACAGGACGACGTGGCAGATGCTCGTGCCCATGATCGCCACGAGGGTGCCTGGTTCGGTGACCGTCGCGGCCGGAACCGAGACGTGCGCGTCGACATTGGCGACGGCGACCGCGATCCCGGGGCGGAGGCCGGTCCAGGAAGCGGCACGCTCGGTCAGCCGCCCGGCGGGCTCCCCGAGCCGGGCGATCGACCGGGACATCTTGTCGTCGACGATGGCCCCGAAGCGCGGGTCGAGTGCCGCGAAGAACCGCGCGTCCGGGAACCCGTCCTCGGCCGACCAGATCGCCTTGTAGCCGGCCGTGCAGTTGTTCCGCGTCTCGACGCCGGTCAGCTGCCAGATCACCCAGTCCGCTGCCTCGAGCAGCCGGTCGGCTGCGGCGTAGGTGGCCGGTGCCTCGTGCAGGATCTGGAGGGCCTTCGGGAAGAACCACTCGGACGAGATCTTGCCGCCGTACCGATCGAGCCACGGCTCGCCGAGCTCGGCCGCCACGCGGTTGATCTCGTCGGCCTCCGGCTGCGCCGCATGATGCTTCCAGAGCTTGACCCAGGCATGGGGCTCGCGGCGGTGGGCGTCGAGGAAGCACAACGGCGTGCCGTCGGCGGTCGTCGGGAGCATGGTGCAGGCGGTGAAATCGATCCCGATCCCGATCACGTCGACCGGATCGATCCCGCTCTCGGCCACGACCGCCGGCACGGCCTGCCGGAACGTCTCGAGGTAGTCGCGAGGGTCCTGGAGCGCCCAGTCCGGGCCAAGCTCGATGTCACCGTCGGGTGCCGGGAGGCGATCATCGATCACCCCGTTGGCGTAGCGATGGACCGCCACCCCGAGCTCGCGGCCGTCGCCGACGTCGACGAGCACGGCCCGCGCGGATTCGGTTCCGAAGTCGACGCCGACCGTGTAGCGCGCGCGGCTCATCGGTCGTCGGGCCCGGTCGGCTCGGCGGGCTCGACGATCACCTTGACACCGGTCCGCGCCGCGAGGGTCGCGAAGGCCTCCGGCGCGCGGGCCAGCGGGAACCTGGCGGTGACCAGCGGGGCGACCTGGATCCGACCGCTGGCGGCCAGCTCGATCGCCCGGCTGAGGTTCGTCGGGACCATCCGCCGGCAGAGCAACAGTGACAGCCCCTTGCGCCGGGCCACGCCGGCTGCGAACGAGGTCCGGTCGCCAGTCGGGATCCCGACGAGGACGACCCGCCCGCCGGGCCTGACCGCGGTGATCGCATCGTCGAGCGCCTCGTCCGTTCCAGCCACCTCGAACGCGACGTCCACCTCGGTGGCTCGGGCCGACCGGCGACCGGCTGCTGACGATGGCTCGTCGACGTCGTACGCCGGCCCGGCACCGAGCATCCTGGCCATCTCGACCCGATGCGCCAGCCGGTCGGTCGCCACGACGCTCGACGCGCCGGCAATCCGGAGGACCTGGACGAGGAGAAGACCGAGTGGGCCGCAGCCGTAGACGCCCGCGCGACCGCCGGGCGGGACATGGGCGAGGTCGGCGGCGTGGAGGGCGACCCCGAGCGGTTCGAGGAGGGCCGCCTCGTCTGCGGCGATCGCCTCCGGCAGCCGGTAGAGCAGCCGCTCGGGCCAGGGCATGATCGAGCGGAGCGCACCGTCAGTCGTGCCGTGGCCGGCGAAGCGGATCGCCAGGCACAGGTTCGATCGACCGTCGAGACACGGTCCGCACTGTCCGCACGGGTCGGCCGGGTCGGCGACGACCCGTTCTCCAGCCCGCGGGCCGTCGGCGATGACACCCGCGAACTCGTGGCCGAGGACGAGCGGCCGGCTCAGCTCCGCGTCACCGATGCTCCCCTCGGCGTACCAGTGGAGGTCCGACCCACACAAACCGACGGCCGTCACCCGAAGGCGGACTTCCCCGGCGGCGAGCGGCTCGACCGGCTCGCGCTGGACCCGGATCGTCCGCCGGCCGTGGAGCCGGGCCACCTCGGCGTATTCCACCCCGGCCGTCATCGACGACGCTGCCCGTAGTAGGCGTCCGGACCGTGCTTCCGCCGGAAATGGCGATCGAGCAGGTAGTCGGTCATCGGCTCGACGTTCGGGTCGAGGGCGAACGTCCGGGAGGCGATCGCCGCTACCGTCTCGAGCGCGATCGCGTTGTCGGCGGCCGCGAGCGCGTCGCCGCCCCAGGTGAACGGCCCGTGCGAGGCGACCAGCACCCCCGGCATGTCCTCGGGATCGAGCCCCAGTTCGCCGAGCGTCTCGACGATTACCGATCCGGTGGTTGCCTCGTAGTCGGCCCCCACCTCCGTCTCGGTCAGCTCGCGGGTCACCGGGACCGGGCCGTGAAAGTGGTCGGCGTGGGTGGTGCCAAGTGGTGGGATCGGGCGGCGGGCCTGGGCCCAGGCCGTGGCGGCCTCCGAGTGGGTGTGGACGATGCCCCCGATCGCCGGATAGGCCCGGTACAGGACCAGGTGGGTCGGCGTGTCCGACGACGGACGGGCCGCGCCGTCGAGGACCCGCCCATCCTCGAGGCTGACCGCCACGAGATTCTCCGGCTGCAGCTCGTCGTACGGGACCCCGCTCGGCTTGATGAGCACGATCCCGGCCTCCCGATCGATCCCGCTGGCGTTGCCGAACGAGAGCAGCACGAGACCACCGTGGACGAGCGCCTTGTTCGCCCGCCAGACGGCGTCGCGCAGCTCGGACAATCCGGGTGCGGCCATCCATCTTCCTCCAGTGCGCGCCATGACCAGCGGTCCGGGCCGGACGAGACCGCCTACAACCCGCTGGCCAGGCGGTAGTACGCCTGGTTCCAGCGGACTTCCTTGGCGAAGCCAGACACGCTCGTGTGCTCGTCGATCAGGAGGAACTCTAGCCGGGCCATCTCGGCGAAATCGGCCAGCGGCTCCGGGTCCAGGGCCCGGCTCAGCGCGGTGTGATGCGCTCCCCCGCCGATGAGCCAGGTCTCAAGCGCCGTCCGCAGTTCCGGCCGCGGCTGCCAGACGGCCCGCGCAACCGGCAACCGAGGCAACGGTTCGGCCGGGACAATGTCCACAACGTTGGCCATCAGCCGGAATCGATCGCCCAGGTCGGTCACCGCCGCCACGACCGCCGGCCCGGGCGCCGCGTCGAAGACGAGCCGGACCGGGTCGGACCGCCCGCCGATCGACAACGGGTGGATCTCGCAGCGCGGGCGCCCGTCGGCGATCGTCGGGCAGACCTCGAGCATGTGCGCGCCAAGCACCCTCGGCCCCGCCGGATCGAGGTGGTAGGTGTAGTCCTCCATGAACGAGGTCCCGCCCGGAAGGCCGGTCGCCATGACCTTGAGCAGGCGGACCATCACCGCGCTCTTCCAGTCACCCTCCGCCCCGAACCCGAACCCGTCGGCCATCAGCCGCTGCGCCGCGATGCCCGGCAGCTGGACGAGCCCATCGAGATCCTCGAACGTGTCGGTGAACGCGCCGAACCCACCGGCCGTCAAGAACTCGCGGAGGGCCGCCTCGATCCGGGCCGCCTCACGCAGGTCGTCCCGTCGGGCACCGTCGGGCCGGAGCTCCGGGGAGAGGTCGTACTCGTCGCCGTAGGCTTCGACGAGCTGGTCGATCGTGGCCTCGGACACCGACCGGGCTGCGGCGGCCAGGTCGCTGACCCCGTAGCCATTGACCGCGACACCGAGCCGGATCTGGGCCTCGACCTTGTCGCCTTCGGTGTCGGCGACGTTGCGCATGTTGTCGCCGAAGCGGGCAATCCGGAGGTGACGTGATTCGCGCCAGGCGCAGGCCGCTCGCGACCAGGCGGCGATCCGGTCCGCCACGTAGGGATCCTGCCAGTGGCCGATGACGGTCTTCCGGGCGATCCGCATTCGGGTCTCGATGAACCCGAACTCGCGGTCTCCGTGGGCCGACTGGTGGAGGTTCATGAAGTCCATGTCGATCTCCGCCCAGGGGAGATCGCGATTGAACTGGGTGTGCAGGTGGAGCAGTGGCTTGGACAGCGCCTGGAGGCCGCCGATCCACATCCGGGAGGGCGAGAACGTGTGCATCCAGGCGATGACGCCGACGCAGTCGTCGGTGGCATTGGCCTCGAGACAGGTCGCTGCGATCGACTCGGCAGACGTCACGACTGGCCGGAAGACGACCCGGACCGGGATCGCCTCGGCCGCGTCAAGCGCGGCGGCGATCCGCTCGGCGTTGGCCGCGACCTGGCGCAGGGCATCCGCTCCGTAGAGGTCCTGGCTACCGGTCACGAACCAGACTTCGAGCTGGTCCAACGGCTTCACGCGTGACTCCCGAGTTCGCATTTCGCACGGCCCTCGTGCCGGAACGCCCGTGACGGAGCTCTGGCGTCCGTCAGGGTCGTGGTGCGCCGATCGTCTCGGCGACACCCGACCCTGAGGAGGAGGAGCTCGATGACCGAGGCCCGCTGTTCAGGCGCCATCAGTACTCGAACCGGCGTCGGAGAAGCGCGTGGATCGAGACCGAGATGAGGATGACCGCGCCGTAGATCAGGCTCGTGTAGTAGTCGGTCAGCCCGACGGCCACGATGCCGGCCGTGATCCCGCCGATCATGAACGCGCCGATGAACGTTCCCCAAACGCTGCCCCGGCCACCGAACACCGAGGTCCCGCCGACGAAGACCGCCGCGAGGGTCGGCAGCAGGTAGCCGTCGCCCATCGTCGGGTAGAAGTTGACGATCTGGAGGCTGTTCATGAGGCCGGCGAACGCCGCCGCGAACCCGACCAGCACGAACAGGGCGATCCGCGTCCGCCGGATCGGGATGCCCATGAGCGCGGCGGCCTGGCGATTGTCGCCCGTCGACGTAGGCGTTCTGCCCGAGCCGATGCCGGTTGAGCAGCACCCAGGTCGCGACCGCGGCCAGGACGAGCCAGACGAACTCCATCGGGATCCCGAACAGCTTGCCGACGATGATGTCGTAGGCCGGAGAGGACTTGGTGGCGACCAGGGCGAAGCTCCGTCCGCCGACGAGGACGAGGGCCAGCCCGCGGAAGAGGAACTGGGTGCCGATCGTCACGACCAGCGACGGGATCCCGATGAACGTCACGAGCACGCCGTTGAACAGGCCGGCCAGGACCCCCATGAGGAGCGCAGCGACGATGCCGAGCTCGACGCTGCCGGTCGCCATGCCAGATCTCGACGAAGCCGACCATCCCCAGGGCCATGATCGACGGGAACGAGAGGTCGATGTCGCCCGCGACGATGACCATCGTCAGCGGCATGGCCATGATCGCGAAGTACGGCGTCGTCTGCGCGAACGAGAGGTAGATCCGATTGTCGAGGAACGTCCTCGGGGCGAGGACGATGAACACGAGCCAGAGCAGCACGAACGCGGTGGTGATGCCGATCTGCGACGCCCAGGTGGCGGCGAAGCTTGGCTGAGGCTGCGCGGCCGCTCCCGGACGGCGGTCGCCGGCGAGGCGCTCACGCAACGCCTCCGTCTGGACCGGCGCTCGGAGCGGCGTCGATCGGGCGCCCGGTAGCGCTCGGCTTCCGTGTAGGCGCCGTCGGACGGCGACCTCGCGCATGATGTCCATGAGCTCCTCGAGCGAATAGCGCGAGGTCGGGAACTCGCCGGCGACCGGCCCTCGGTCGAGGACCACGATCCGGTCGGCCACCGAGTAGACGTGGAAGATGTTGTGGTCGATGAAGATCGCCGACTTGCCCGGCTGCCCGGATGCCCTCGACGAAGTGGAGGAGCTTCTCGGTCTCCTTGAGCGACAGGCCCATCGTCGGCTCGTCGAGGATGATGATGTCGGCCTCGAAGTGGAGCGCCCGAACGATCGCCAGGCCCTGGCGCTCGCCACCCGACAGGCCGGTCACGCTCGTGTCCGGCGTCAGGGCAGCGGACGTGAAGCCCATCGACTCGCCCATGAGCTCCTCGGTCGCCCGGCGCATCTCGCCGACCTTGAGGAAGCCGAGCGGGCCGCTGATCGCGCGGCCCATGAAGATGTTCCGCCAGAGCGGCAGCTGCTCGGCCAGGGCCCGCTCCTGGTAGACGGTCTCCACGCCCAGCGCGCGCGCCTTCTGGACGGTGAGCCCCTCGACGCGCTCGCCGTCGAACAGGACCTCGCCCCCGTCGGGCTGGTGGACGCCGGTGATGATCTTGATGAGCGTCGACTTGCCCGCCCCGTTGTCGCCGAGCAGGCCGACGACCTCGGCCCGCCCAGCCGGAAGTCGACGTCGCTCGAGGACGTGGACGCCGCCGAACGACTTCGAGATGCCGCGAAGCTCGAGGCGGGCAGCTCCGCGGCGGGAGGCGTCGGCCGGCGGACCAGCGCTCCGCGCGTCCGGCGAGCGCCTGGGCGCTCGCCGGCCGGGTCGCTCCCGACGCGGGACCGTCGGCCACTACCGGATCTGCTGCTCGACGAGCGGGGCGATGACGTCGACGTTCGACTTGTCGATGAAGCCGCCGCCGGTGTTCACGAACAGGCCGCTGAAGCCGTACTTGCTTGGTCAGGCAGAGCTGCTCGACCGCCACGAAGCCCTGGAGGTACTGCTGCTGGTCGATGACCAGGTTGATGTAGCCGTCCTTGATCCCCTGCACGGTCGCCGGAGAGGCATCGAAGCCGGCCATGTAGACCTTGCCGGGCGCGAGGTTGGCGGCCTTCATGTACGTCGGGATCGTCGAGGTCAGGTTGCCGTGGTCGATGAACATCGCCTTGACGTCGGGATGCGACGAGACGTAGCCGGTGAAGGTCGGCACGCCCGTTGGCCGGGTCCTTGTTCGTCGCGTCGTCGATCTCGTAGTAGTCGACCGTCAGGCCGGCCGTCTGGAGCGTGTCGAGGATGCCCTGGGTCCGCTCGCCGCGGCCCGGCTGGGCCTTGAGGCCCCAGACCATCGCGCGGTCGCCGGACTTCAGCCCGCCTCGGGCGATCGCCTCGTTGGCCAGCGCCGCGCCGGCGTCGTGAAGGACGGCGCCGACGTAGCCGAACCCGCCCGAGGCGTACTGTCGCCTCGGCCTTCGGGAGCTCGGTGTTCATGACGGTGACGAGGATGCCCTGGCCTAACGGCATCCTTGATGAGCGGGTCGAAGGCGTCGTCGCCCGGGTGACCCATGATGGCGATGCCGTCAGGCTTGGTCGCCACGGCCTGCTGGAACTGGGTGATCATCTTGTTCGGGTCCCAGTCGGACCACTGGTAGGTCACGTTCGGCCCGAACGCCGCCTGGGCCGCCTTGGCGCCGTTGTAGACGACCGTCTCGAAGCCGCCGCCCGGCGTGCCGCCCGGGAAGAACACGATCTTCATCCCCTTGCAGAACTGGCCGTCCGCCGCACCCCCGGCGCCGGTGCTCGCGGCGGGGGCCGTGGTGGGGGCGGCGCCTGTGCTCGGGGCTGCACCCGTGCTCGCTCCGGGGGCCGGGCTGCTCGTTGAACCGCATGCGCTGACCACCAGGATCAGTCCGGCCACCAGCGCTGGTAGCCGCCATCGAAGGTACGTGCCAGACCCACTCATCGGAGTCCTCCTCGCTGACATCGACTCTCGGCCCCGGTCAACTCCCGAGGCAGTTCAAAACAGGCTCTCGTATCGGCAGAGACCTCCCTTCTGCCTCGGGACATTGGCGATCCACCCAGAGGTTCGTGACACCGCTGGCTCCTCCTCCAGCGGCGACGTCCAGGGCAGGCGTTCGGCTGCCCGCTGGGCGTCGTCCCTCGGTGCGCCCGGCTGGAGTCGGCGAGAACATGCTCTCGAGGACATCGCGCTCGGCATGCTTCCCGTGGAGTCTCCTGTCTGGAGAGACGTACTCTTGCGGGCGTTCCGACGCTCTGTTACCGTTCCCGTTACCGCTAACGGGAACGCTGACGGGACGGTACATCGTCGGTAGCCGACCGTCAATAGAGAAGAACCAAATCGCATCCTCGGAGCGAGGGTAGATGACTGCTCGGCGGCGAATGACGATCAAGGAAGTCGCCCAGGCGGCCGGTGTTTCGACCCAGACGGTGTCGCGCGTCCTGAACAATCGACCGGACGTCGCGCCTGAGACGTTCGAGCGGGTCCAGCAGATCATCGCCGACACCGGCTACGCCCCGAACATGCACGCCCGGAGCCTGACCCAGGGCCGCAGCCATATCCTCGGCGTGGTCGCCTTCGGGCTCGAGTACTTCGGCCCGTCACGGGTCCTGACTGGGATCGAGCAGCAGGCCGCCGAGATGGGCTACTCGATCTCGCTGAGCCTGATCCACCAGCCCGAGACCAACGACGTCGATGGGCTGCTCAGCAGCCTGGTCGGCCGCCAGGTCGACGGCGTGATCTGGGCAGTCCCGGAGGTCAGCGGCAATCGTGCCTGGTCGCACGATGGGAGCCCGGACCTGCCGGTCCCGGTCACCCTCGTCGGGAGCATGGCCGGCCAGACCTCGCTCCCGTCGATCGGGATCGACAATCGAGCGATCGGTCGCCTGGCGACCGAGCATCTGCTGGCCGGCGGCGCGCGTCGGATCGGCATCGTGACCGGGCCGCTCAGCTGGTGGGAGGCGCAGGAGCGCCTCGACGGCTGGCGCGAGACGCTCGACAGCCACCGCGTCCCGACCGGGGATCGGCTCGTCGTCGAGGGCGACTGGGGCGCGATGAGCGGCGAGCTCGGTCTCGAGCGACTGCTGGCAGGGCTCCCGGACCTCGATGCCGTGTTCGCCAGCAACGATCAGATGGCGCTTGGCGTGCTCCACGGAGCACATCGGATCGGCCGGCGTGTGCCCGACGACCTGTCAGTCGTCGGTGTCGACAACATCGCCGAGTCGTCCCACTTCTGGCCCTCGCTCACGACGGTCCATCAGCCGCTTCGGGATGCCGGTGCACTGGCCGTCCAGGAGATCGATCGGTCGATCCGCCTCTCCCGCCAGCACCGCGCGCCGGATGACGGGGCCCCGCGGGTCGTCCTGCTTCAGCCGAAGCTTGTCGTCCGCAGCAGCAGTCGGCCCGTCCCCGAGGAGGCTATCCGGGGCTGATCCTGCGGCCGGGAACCGACTCGCGACGAAGGTCGTCGACTCCCGCGCAGGGCTGGGACCGCCGGAGCATGACGCCCGCGAACTGGCTCGAGCGAGCGGGCGTTCGGATCACGGGAAGCGGTTGAACCAGAGGGCCGCGAGGCCCGCGCCGCCGAGGACGAGCAGGAGGCCGGCCGCGGCGAACCACTGGGTGACCTCCTGTTCCTCCGAGGTGCTGCCCATCTTCGAGCCGAGGTTCTCGTAGATCTGGGCCAGGTCGGCCGACGTCGGCGCCTCGAAGAACCGACCGCCGGTCGTTTCGGCGATCGCCGCCAGGGTCTCCGGGTCGGGCGGGACCTCGAGCGAGTGGATGACGCCCTGCTGATCCGGGACGTCGACCACGCCGGATGGGGTCCCGAGCGCGATCGTGTAGACCGGCACGCCGGCCGCAGCTGCCTTGTCCGCCGCCTCCTGCGGCTCGAGGCTGCCGGTCGAGTTCGCGCCGTCCGAGAGCAGGACGGTCGCGACCAGCGGTGGTTCGTCCGCGGTCCCCGGAGCCGACCCGGAGCTCGGGCCGGCCGAGGCCGACGGCGCGGGTGCCGTCCCGGTGCCGATCCGCCGGAGCGCCGGTCTGGCCCACGCCGGCCGCCTCGAGCGACAGCGCGATCGCGTCGCCGAGGGCCGTCCCGCCGTCGGCCTGGAGCCGGTCGATCGCGAGGTGGATCGCCGCTCGATCGTCGGTCGGTGCCTGGACGAGCCGGGCAGCCGTCGAGAATGCGACAAGGCCGACCTTGAACCGCGCCGGGAGCTGGTCGACGAAGTCGGAGGCGGCCTTCTTGGCTGCCTCGAGCCGGCTCGGATCGACGTCGGTTGCCCGCATCGAGGCCGACACGTCCATGGTCATGATGATGGTCGCCTCTTCCCGCGGGACTGCAACGACCATCGAGGGACGGGCGAGGGCGATCGCGAGGGCGGCGATCGCACCGAGATAGAGCGCCGTCGGGACGTGGCGGCGCCAGGCCGGCGTCCGCGGCGCGATGTTCGACAGCAGATCGACGTTCGTGAACCGAACGGCGTAGCGCGTCCGGCGGCGCTGGACCAGCACGTAGCCCGACGAGCGCGAGCGGGACGAGGAGAAGCCCGAGCAGGAGCTCCGGCGATGCGAACGTCATGATGCAATCCCAAGCATGCGGAGCTGACCGGCTAGCGACCGGAGCCAGCTCCCGGAGGTGGACAGGACGACGTGGCCGACGCCCAGCCGCCGGAACTCGCGAGAGAGCGAGCCGCGCTCGGCTGTGGCAGCCTCGGTGAACCGCTCGCGAAGCGCCCGCGACGAGGTGTCGACGCGGACTTCGCGGCCCGTCTCGGCGTCGATCAGAGTGAGCTCGCCGACATCGGGCAGGGCGTCCTCGCGAGGGTCGCGGATCTCGATCGCAAGGACCTGGTGGCGCGCGGCCACCGCGGCGAGCGGTCTCGCCCAATCGCGCCCGCCACGGAAGTCGGACACGAGCACGACCAACCCACCCCGCGGCGCGGCTGCAGCGACCCGGCGCAGGGCAGCCGCCGGAGACACGGCCCCGAGCGGACCTGCCCCTTACCACCGTGGCCGGCCCACCGGCCGAGCCGTCGCCGTCGTTGCGGGCGGCAAGAAGGAGCGCGAGCAGGCCCTGGCGTCCGCCGGTCGCCGGCATCCGCCGGTCGTGGCGACCGCCAAAGGTGAGCATCCCGAGTCGGTTGCCGCGCTGGGTCGCGACGTGACCGATCGCCAACCCGACGCCTTCGGCGACGTCGGCCTTGCGCCGGTCGGCGGTGCCGAACGTCATCGATGGCGACACGTCCAGGAGGAGCCAGGTCGTCAGCGCTCGCTCGGGAACGTGGACCCGGACGTGGGGCACCGTCGTCCGGGCAGTGACGTTCCAGTCGATCCGCCGGACGTCGTCACCCGGCTCGTACGGCCGGATCTGGGCGAGCTCGGTGCCGCCGCCCAGGTCGTGGGCCCGGTACTCGCCGGGGACGAGGCCCCGGATCCGTCGTCCGACGGTAACGTCGAGCGCGCGGAGGAGCGCCTCCGGGGTGGGGCCGGGCCCTGGCTGGGCCGGCGTGCGCGGCCGGGACAGCGCCGCCGCGGTCATGCCGACCGCTCTGCGAGCGTGGCCGGGTCGGCCGCGGTGAGCTGCGGCGCCGGCACCGACGGGAGGATCCGGTCGAGGATCATGTCCGCCGAGACCTCCTCGGCGAGGGCCGCGAAGCTCGGCACGATCCGGTGGCGGAGGACGTCATGGGCGAGCTCGGTCACGTCCGACGGGATCACATAGCGGCGACCGCGGATAAGGGCGAGCGCGCGAGCGGCGTGGATGAGGTTGATCGAGCCGCGGGGGCTCGCCCCGAAGGCGATGAACGGCTTCACATTGGCGAGGCCGACCTGCGCCGGCTCGCGGGTCGCGGCGGTCAGGGCGACGGCGTAGTCGACGATGGGCCGATCGACATAGACGTCGGCGGTCAGGCGCCTGCAGCTCGGCCAGCCCGTCGGCGGTCAGGATCGAGCTGACGACCGGCGCCGGTCGGAGCGATCGCTCGACGACCACGGCCTCCTCGCCGGCCGTCGGATAGCCGACGACGACCTTCATCATGAACCGGTCGACCTGGGCCTCCGGGAGCGGGTACGTGCCCTCTGACTCGATCGGGTTCTGGGTGGCCATCACCAGGAACGGCTGGGGCACCTGGTAGCTCTGCTGGCCGATCGTGACCTGGCGCTCCTGCATGACCTCGAGCAGCGCGGACTGGACCTTGGCGGGGGCGCGGTTGATCTCGTCGGCCAGCAGGAAGTTGCAGAAGACCGGTCCGAGCTCGGTCTCGAAGCCACCGCGGTCGGGCCGGTAGATCCGGGTCCCGATGAGGTCGGCCGGGACCAGGTCGGGGGTGAACTGGACCCGCCGGAAGGTGGAGTCGAGGACGTCGGCGAGGGTCTTGATCGTCAGGGTCTTGGCCAGGCCCGGCACGCCCTCGAGGAGCAGGTGGCCGCCGGCGAGCAGCCCAACAAGCACCCGCTCGAGCATCTCATCCTGGCCGACGATCACCCGCCGGATCTCGAAGAGGACGGCTTCGCTCGTCGTTCGCCCGTCGAGGGCGTCCGGGGAGTGAGGAGCCTGCGGAGCGTCGGCCACCGGCTTGAGCTCACGGGTCGGGTCGGTCATCGGAACCTCCAGCGGCCCCTGGGCACGGGCACGGAATCAGGTCGACGTTATGGCGGCGCTCCCTCGCTGAGTGCGGACTCGGCGGCCTATGGTCGCACGACGAGTCTGAGAGTGTCATGAGGAACGGTTGCGAGCTCGTGGGGGCGGGTCGCCCGGCGCCGGGGGAAGACCAGGACGGCGGCACGCGTCGGTGCCGCCGTCCTGTCGGATCAGCGATCCACCGGGCGAGCCGGTGGGGCGCTGATCACATGTTCGGGCAGTTGCCCGACTGGTTCTGCGTCCCGCTCCCGCCGCCCGCCGGGGCGGTCGCGCCTGGAGCCGTCGACGGCGACGGGCTGGCTGCGCTCACGACGGCGACGCCGCCGACGGTCAGCAGCCCGATCGCGAGGAGGGCCGAGGCGATCAGCCGGCGCGATTCGGACAGGCGCGCGGTGCGGGGTACATCGGTCGCCTCGGCGACCATTGGCTCGGGAGCTTCGTTCTGGTTCAAGGGGTCTCCTTCACGGATGGGTGGTCGTAGACAGGGAAGGTGCGGTCAGTCCATTGGCCCAGGTCTCCGAAAGATGGGCTTCGGTGGCCCCCACAGGCCGCGTCGCTGCCGAGTCCGCCTGGGCGAACGGCTCCGGCCGGGCGCGATCCGACCTGCTCATGGCCTGAGTCTCGGCGGGTCGGCCTGTCGGTTCGATTACGCGCCGATCGCGTAGACCGTCCCGGTCCCCCAGTCGCCGACGAGCAGCGTGCCGTCCGGGCCGAGCAGGAGCGGGACCGGGTTCTTGAGCCCGTCGAGGAACGGCGCCACGGCGGCGGGGTCGGTCTGGATTGCCTCCCCTGCCAGGTCAACCGCGAGCACCTTGCCGGTCGACCACTCGGCGACGAGGGCCGATGTCCCGACGGACGTCCCCAGCTCGCCAGCGACGATCGCGAGGCCGCTCACCGCGGCGTGAACGTCGAGCACCGCGATCGGCGAGGGGCTGCCCGCACAGCTCGAGCCGCCCTGGCCGTAGCAGTCCGGGAAGCCCCAGTCCTGGCCCGGCCTGACGAGCCCGAGCCAGTCGCCGGGCGTCGCCTCGCCCAGGTCGTCGCGCTGGTTCATCGTGACCAGCAGATCTGCGGTCCCCGGGACGTAGGCGAGCCCGATAGGAGCCCGGATGCCACTCGCCACCACTTGGAGATCGGACCCGTCGGGCAGGAACGAGACCACAGCCGCGGAGTACTCGGAGCTCGGTGGAGTGGCGTTGGTCGGCGACGAGATGCCGAGGACGATCCGACCCGTCGGGTGCCCGGGCCAGGCCGTTGAGCTCACCGACGCCGGCCGGGAAGGAGACGACCGTTCGCCGGCTGGCGAAGGCCGACCCGTCGAACCCTCCGAACGCGTCGACTCGCTCATGCGACGACACGAGCAGCTCACCGTCGACCCACAACAGCCCGAGCGGCGTGTGGAGATCGGCGATGGCCTCGATCGGCGTGGCACCGGCCGACGGCACGAAGTAGACCGCGTCTGTGCCCTCGTCCTCGAACGCGGCGGTCGCGACCCACAGCCGCCCCTGACCGTCGATCGCGAACGCCGAGACGTTGGCGAGGCCGGTGGCATAGATCGTGGCCGTCAGGCCGGCTGGACCCTGGAGACCGGCGCCGATGTCGACGAGGCCGGCCGAGGCGGGCGAGCTGCTCGCGGCGGTCGCACCGGCCGAGGCCGTCGCCGGCGTCGCCGAGGAAGGTCCGCCGGACGCGGAGCAGCCGACGAGGAGCAGGACGATTGCGGCGAGCGAAACGAGTCGCTGCGGCGTCTGTGGGCCGTCCGGTCGCCGGCCAACCGCGGCCGGGGGGAGACCACGGAGCCGGCGACCGGGCGATGAGGGTCGGACGACGCTCTGAAACCGACGACGTGGGTCGCCAAAGCCGATCGAGCCGTCCATGCCCGCCAGTCTCCCGGGCGCCGGCTTTCGGGCGGGTTACCGCGGCGGCGATTCCCGTGACGGCCGCCGCGGCGTTGTGGGACGAGTCGCTCAGGGAGTTGTTGGCGTGATCCGGATCGACTCGATGAGCCGCTGCTGGGCGGCAATGTCCTCGGCCGAGGTCCCCGGGAATGAGACGGCCTCGATGAGCACCCGCTTGCCGCGGACGTCGAGGATCCAGACCGTGTCTCGCTGGCCGGCCACGGCGAATCCCGTCGGGCGACCGATCCACAACGGAAGGCCGGCCGAAAGGAAGCAGTCGGACACGGGGTCGGGGATCTGGAGCTCCAGGCGCTTCCCCTTGAACCCGGCGAGTGTGACGTCGACGGGCCTGGTCGCCGCGATATGGGGGTCCGACTGGAGCTTCGCCGCGAGATCGGCCGGCGTTTTGCCGGCGTCGTCGTTGCTCCCGAGCGGCAGCCGACATCCGGGATCCTGGGGGCCTAAACCAGGCCCTGCCGGAGGGCGCGGCATGGCGCGATCGATCTCGTCGTAGAAGTTCACAGCCACGCCAGGGTTGCGCCCTTGAACGTGTGGAGTCGGATAGCGGTCCGTGCTGCCCGTGCCTCCCGGCTGCGACCAGCCTGGAGGAAGATCGAAGGTGATCTGAAGTCCGTCGATTGCCTCCCAGGTACCGCGGCCATCCTCTGGCGCCTGACTCGGGCTCGGACTCGGGCTCGGGCTCGCTGCTGTGTCGACTCGTTCGATCCGGATCGAATCGATCAATTGCTGCTGGGCGGTCAGGTCCTCCGCAGAGGAGTGAGGGAACGACGTCGCGTCGACGACCAGGCGAGTGCCCTCGACGTCCAGGATCCACAAGTCGTGCTGCTGGCCCGGTGACCCGTACCCCATTGGTTGACCGATCCACAGGAAGAGCTCCGTCCTCAAGTCGTAACACCCGCCGAGGCTCGCCGGCATCTGGAGCTGGAGCCGCTGCCCCGGATAGCCTGCCAGCACGGTGTCGATCGGCTCGGTCGCCGTGTATCCCTCGGCCGATCGCAGCTTGGCCGCCAGATCGCCGGGCGTCGTTCCGGTCGTCGACTTGTTCGAGAGATACGGCATCCGGCACGGGTACTGCCAGACGCGATCCACGATGCCGAACGAGACATCGATGTCGTTCGATGACATGCCGAGCCGGTGCGCTCCGACGTCGTACGCGTCCCAGCCGGCCGGCAGGTCGTAGGTGATCCGCAGCCCGTCGATCGAGTCGATGACGGTCGGCGCCGGGTTCGTCGGAGGTATCGACTCGTTCGATCCGGATCGAGTCGATCAATTGCTGCTGGGCGGCCAGGTCGGCCGCGGAGGTAGGGGGAACGACGTCGCGTCGATCATGAGGCGAGTGCCCTCGACGTCCAGGATCCAGAGCGTGTCACGTTCTCCGGGCAGCCCATACCTCTCAGGCTGCGCACTCGACGCCCAGAGCAGGGCCCGACCCGGCAACTCGCAGTCTCCGAGCTGGTCGGGCAGGGTGATCCGGAGGCTCTTGCCAGGATGACCGTCCAGCGACGCGTCGACCTGCGCCGTCTTCTCGTACTCGCTGGCTCGCCCGAACGCGGCAGCGAGGTCGGCCGGCGTCGTGCCGGTCGCCGAGCCGGTTTCCAGTCCGCTCAATGTGCAAGGATGCTGGCGAACCTGATCCACCTCTAGAAGCTCACCTCGGCGCCCGCAGGTGCCTTCGGGGTCGATCGGTTCCGACACTCGCGACCCCGTACCGGCTCCATCCGGTGGGGATCTCGAAGGATGACTCGCACGACCATCTCCCAGGTCGATGGCGCTTTGGCGTCTGGTCGGGAACCCGGGATGACTGCGCGGACGGAGTCGGGCTCGTAGGCAGCGTCGCGACGGTCGGCCCGACGCTTGGTCCGGGTCGCATGAGGAGGAGTCCGATCCCGGCGACGGCGACGATCAGGATGGCGGTGCTGGCAAGGAGGGCGAAGCGGGAGGTCCGTGCAAGCGCCAGCCAGCGTCGCAGCGGTAGCGTCCCGCGGCGCTGGGGGGTCGTCGAGATCTCGGCCATGGCGCCGCGTGAAGACACCGTCGGACAGGGTCGTCGTGCCAGGGCGTGAGCCAATCGCGCACGAGGCCACCCAGCTCGCGGTCGGTCGCGGTCATCGGGCGGCCTCACTGAACGTGGAGCGAGCGTCGGCCTCGAGTGCTGCGCGCAGCCCACGCAGCGCGTGGTGGAGTCGGGAGCGAACGGTACCGGCCGGGATCCCGAGCGTGGCAGCGATCTCGTCGACCGGGAGATCGAGGTAGTGGTAGAGGACGATCACGGCGCGCTGGTCGATGGACAGCTTGCGGAAGCCGCGCTCGATCTGGTCGCGATCGTGCACGACGCCGAGGGCGTCGCCCGTTGGCGGATCGATCGCCAGGAGCCGGATGCTCGGCGCCCGGCGGGATCGCCTGGCCTCGGCATAGCAGGCTCGGACCAGCAGGCGGTAGGCCCACGCCTCGAAACGGTCGGGATCGCGCAGGGCCGGCAGGTCCTTCCAGATCGCGACGAGCGCCTGCTGGGTGGCGTCCTCGGCCCGATCAGGCTCGCGGAGGATCCGCTCGGCGACGGCCTGGAGCCGGCCGCCGACTGCCCGAGCCAGGACACCGAACGCGTCCTGGTCGCCCTGCTGTGCTCTGGTCACGAGCTCTCGATCCATGCCCATCCACGCTCGAGCGCGGCCGATCGCCGACGCCCTCTGGCCTTATGGGCACATCAAGGGCGCATTTGACTCAATCTTTGCGATCGACCGCAAGCCGGTGGCCAATCACGGGCGGGATTGGGCAGCGGCCGGGCTGAGCCCGGAGGCGACTCCTAGGAGCCGGCCGGGCGGAGGGCCGGCGACCGACGCGGAGCCCGGGGCGCGCTCTTCCCCGGCTCCGACGTCGAGCTGGCCGGCCGGCGTGAGGCGGTTGCGGCCCGGCCGTTCGCCTCGCGCCGGCCTGATGTGGTGGCGGCCGCGGCAGGCTGGACCGTGCTCGCCGCGGTCCCGAAGCTCGCCAGCAGGTCGGCCTCGGGCATCGGCCGCGCGAAGAAGTAGCCCTGTCCGAACAGGCAGCCGAGATCGCGCATCCGGTTCGCCTGCTCCTCGGTCTCGATCCCCTCGGCGACCGTCTCGATGTCGAGCGAGCGGCCCATCGCGACGATCGCCCCGGCGAGTGCCGACGACTTCGACGACTGATCGGTGTCCTGGACGAACTCCGTCGCGATCTTCAGCGCGTCCACCGGGAACTGGCGGAGGTGGCTCAGCGAGAAGTAGCCGGTCCCGAAGTCGTCGATGACGGTTCGGACGCCGAGAGCTCGCACGGCGTGGAGCGTCGCCACGGTTGTCGGCGTGGCCTTGAGCAGCGCCGTCTCGGTGATCTCCAGGACGAGCCGCTTCGGATCGAGCCCGGACTCCCCGAGCACCGCCTTGACCTGGTCGACGAAGCCGAGCTGCTGGATCTCGCGGGCCGAGACGTTGACGCTGATGAACGTCTCGGCGGGCACGGAGCCGTCCTCGAGCCAGCGCGCAGCCTCGCCGCACGCCTGGCGGAGAACCCAGCGGCCGATCGGAAGGATCGAGCCGGTCTCCTCGGCGATCTCGATGAACCGATCAGGCATGATCTCGCCGTGCACGGGGTGGAACCAGCGGACGAGCGCCTCGACGCCGGCCAGCTGGTTGGTCCCGAGCTTCACGATCGGCTGGTAGAGGACGCCCAGCTGGTCGAGGTCGACGGCGCGCTGGAGATCGACGCTGAGCTCGTGGCGCTCGCGCATCGCCTCGTGCATCCCCGGGTCGAAGATCGCGAACCCGGACTTGCCATTGGCCTTCGCCATGTACATCGCGACGTCCGCGTTCCGGACGAGGTCCGCCGCGCCGGACACTGCGTCGCGGGCGCTGGCGATCCCGACCGAGGCGGTCACGACGACGTGCTTGTCGCCGAAGATGTATGGCGCGCGCAGCTCGTAGACGAGGCGGCCGGCCATCTTCCGCGCCCGACTGAGCCCCGGGTCGTCCTCGATGAGCACCGCGAACTCGTCGCCGCCCAGGCGAGCGACCAGGTCGCCCTCGCGGACGAGGCCCGAGATCCGTTCGGTGACCGCGACGAGCAGTGCGTCGCCGGCCGCGTGGCCGAGCGTGTCGTTGACGACCTTGAAATCGTCGAGGTCGAGGAACAGGACGGCCGTGACCTGATCTGCCCGGCGCCGGACGGGGGCCCCGTGGAGGATCCGCTCGAGGGCGAGCTGGAACATCCGGCGGTTGGCCGCGCCGGTCAGCGAGTCGCGCTCGGCCAGGTCCTGAACGTGCTGGAGGAGGACCGCATTGCGCAGGTTGAGCGCGGCGACCGATGCGAACTGGCCGAGCATTGCCGCGGTCCGACGCTCGATGCCGGTCCGGCGCCGGGCCCGATGCTCGACGACGATCGCCCCGACGGCCCGGCCGTCGGCGAGCATCGGCGCGACGAGCACGTTGCGCGCGTCGGGCATCACCATCGACAGCAGCGGGTCGCGAGCGGGGTCGAGCTGCTTGACGGGCAGGATCTGCCGTCGCTCCCAGGCCCGGCGGACGATCCAGTCCGGGTCGCTCGTCGTCGTGGGAGCGTCGTGCGTGCCGTGGCTGGCGAGGACGACGACCTTGCCATCGGACTCGCCGAGGAGCAGGCCGCGCTCGAACCCGAACCGGTCGACCAGTGCCTCGAGCACGATGCCCGACTGCTGGATCGCGTCGGCGACGGCGTCGAGCCGCGCGCCCACGTCGACCAGTGACTGCAGATCGGCTCGGCGCTGGCGAAGCTCGCGCTCGTTGAGGGCCGAGAAGATCGATGTTGCGATCGCGAACAACCAGAACGAAGTCACGTTGAGCACCGGCATCCGTTCGAACTGGATGGCGACACCCGGCGTGACGTCGACCGGCGCCACGAGCCGGGCGGCCTGCGCGTACAGGACCACGAACAGGAGGAGCGAATCCCAGAGGGCCATCTTCAGTCCGGTCCGATACGAGGCCAGGAGCGAGACGGCGACAAGCTGGAGGTAGATGACGAACTGGATCGGGCTCTGGGTCCCGCCGGTCGCATACAGCGCGAAGGCGAGGTACAACCCATCGAGCAGAAGCAGGGCCGTGATGATGGTGTACTCGAACCGGGTCGTCCGGCGCCGCGCCCACTCACCGGCGACCGCCACGACGAGGTAGGCGACGGTCCAGCTACCGAGCGTCTGGAGCGGAACCGTCAGCGCCTCGGGGCGGAGGACCGCCCAGATCGCGATCATGGCGCCCATCGCAAAGCGCAGGACGAGCATGTAGCTCATCCGGTCACTCAGGGACGAGAAGTCCGCGCGCGAGGCCTGGGCCACGGGACCCGACAGGGACGAGGCAGTGGGCAGGGCCGGGAGGGTGGTCGGGACCGGGGCCGTTGCCTGGGCCGTCACAGCTGGTTCTCCTCCTCGAAGCCGAGCATCAGATCGGCGCTTGGATCGGGTCGTGCGCGGAGCTTCGGGTCGAGCCGATCGACCCGCGACTGGGCGAGCAGGAAGACGAACACGAAGACCATCAGCGCCAGCGGGAAGCTGAACGTGGATGCGACGGCTGCCGCGACCTGCGGCTTGACCACCCGGTTCACGCCGCTAACGACGGTGTCGGTGACCTTGGTGACGGCCTTGCGGACGGTCTCGCTCGGGTCGGTGACCGGGTCCGTCGAGCTGCCGGCAGGCTCCGGGCCCGGCCCGGCGGTCGGGCCCTGGCCTCCACCGCTGGAACCGGCGGCAACCGTGGCGGGCGTATGCGTGGGAGTCGCGGTCGGCTCCGGGCTCGGCGTCACCGACGGGGTCGGGGCGGGCGTTGCGGTGGGCGTTGCCGGCGGTTCGGGGCTTGGCGTGACGATCGCGTCGGGCGTAGCGACAGGGGTCGGAGTCGGTGTCGAAGGCTTGTGTGTCGGCGTCAGACTGGGTGTCGGCGACGGAGTCGGGGACGGCGTCGGGCTTGGCGTTGGCGACGGGGTCGGGGTCGGCGATGGACTGGGTGTCGGCGTCGGTGTCGGGCTCGGCGTCGGGCTCGGCGTTGGCGACGGGGTCGGCGAAGGGGTCGGGCTTGGCGTCGGCGATGGAGTCGGCGACGGGGTCGGCGACGGCGACGGGGTCGGCGACGGCGACGGGGTCGGCGACGGCGACGGGGTCGGCGACGGCGACGGGGTCGGCGACGGCGACGGGGTCGGGCTGGGCGTCGCGATCGGCGACGGGGTCGGGCTGGGCGTCGGATCCGGATCGCCGGTCACCGTCCGGGTGACCATGTCGGTCAGGTAGTCGCACGGATTGGAGCTTCCTGGGCCGAAGCAGTCGGGCCAGTGAGGCCACCAATCGGTCATCGCCAGACCGAGGATGTGGTCTGTACCCTCATCGTGCGCGACATAGCTGACCGAGCACACGCCGTCGGTGCCGGTGCTGCAGCTCATGTCCGGGCTCCAGCCACCGTGCGGGTCGTTCGGACTGTTCGAAACGAAGTAGAACCGGACCTCCGTGTCGGTGCCGGGACCGGCGTAGACGTCGCCGTCGTGGTCGTAGACCGTGGCGGTCAGCGTGAACGTCGTCCCGGCCGGACCGCTGGCCGTCTCCGGGTCGACGTCGAGCGCCCCAGGCGACCAGCCGGACCCAGCCGCGAGGGTGGGCATGGCGAGTGGGAACGCGTAGGCACCGAGGATCCCGCTGATGAGAAGCGCGGAAGCAATCGGCCGAAGGACGTCCCTTCGGCGGCGCGGTCTCTTCATGTGGTTCTGCTCACTGAGGCCCCGGCGCCGATACCGACCCTGGGCGGGTGCCTCGGAGACCGAGGCTGATGAATGCAGGTGATTCATAGCCGCCGCCGCAGGCGAAGAAACTCGACTGTTCGTCCCACGGTGGGCTATGTGCACCGGCGCAACCGATGTTGAAATCGGGGTCGGCGTCGCCGGGTCCTACTCGGACCGGGTGACCAATCGGATACCGGAGCCGTCACCTGGCGTCCGCTCCCCAGCGGACCGCAGCGGGCCTACAGGCTCGGGTCCGATGTCTCGGGCGGGGCGGCGTAGCCCTGGAGCACCGCATCTACGACCCGATTCGCGAATCCTAGGCTCAGCTCGCCCCCGAACATGAGCCGGAAATAGACCGGACCGACGAGGAGCTCGGTCGCGACGTCGGGATCCGCGTCGGGGCGGAGGTCCCCGCGGGCGATCCCGCGGGCGATCACCTGGGCGATCTCGTCGCGCCTGGCCCGGACCACGGTCGCCCGGAACGGGTCGCCCAGCCTCGGGTTCGTGGCGATCTGGGAGAGCAGCGCCCGGAGGACGGGCCCGAACGAGGTCTCCGTGACGGCTCGCATCGGGTTGACGACGGCGGCCAACAGCTCGGCCCGCGTGTCGTGGCTCCGACGGATCGCGATGTGCGGGGCGGCCAGGTCGGCCAGCAACGCCTGGGCGAGTGCCTCCTTCGAGTCCCAGCGGCGATAGATCGTCGCCTTCCCGACCCCGGCGCGGGCGGCCACGTGCTCGAGCTTCAGGTGCGCGAAGCCGTCCTCGATCAGCAGCTCGCGCGCGGCATCGAGGATCGCCCGGTGGACGCGGTCGCTCCTCGGGCGGCCACGCCGTGCAGCCGGCGGCGGCGGCGATCCGGTGGCGGAAGAGTTCCGAGACGGGGCGTCTTGATTCATGTCAGGCACCCTGCTATGATACGGAACGGATCGTATCAATTCAACAGGAATCATCATGACCGACAACCACCGAGAGATCGTCTACCAGATCGAGCGCGCATCCGACGCACGGCCGTTCTGCAGCTGCGGACGGACCACGTCGGTCGTCGCCCGCGCCGACGGGCTCTGGCTCGAATGCGCATCGCTGAGCGACGCCCCGAATGGGCGGATCGCTCGCATCCTCGCGGCACTCACCGCGGGCACCCACACCCGCGAGCTGGTCATCGATCTCCCCGCGATCGCGGCCTAAGTCCGCGGTCCCCCGCCCCCGGCAAGCATCCTCGGCGGTCGGGCGGCGGCGGATAAGTCCGTCCGGCACTGGTCGGCGATGCTGCGCTGGCCAACCATGAACTGGCGAGTCCGGCGAGCGCCGTGACCGCCAGTCGCCGGGCCCACGTGGCCGTCGGGGCGACGACGATCGACTCGGGTATGCGTCAACACGAGGTGCATCGCCCCACCGAGTCCCAAGGGAGGATCCAATGACCTCGCCCGAGGCAGCCGGACGGATGAACGTCCTGGTCGCCTATGCCAGCCGGCACGGCGCCACCCAGGGGATTGCCGAACGGATCGCGGAGACGCTGCGCGAGGCCGGCCTGAACGCCGAGCTCGCGCGCGCACGCGACGTCAAGTCGATGGCCGGCTACGACGCGTTCGTGATTGGCAGCGCGGCTTACATGTTCCACTGGCTGAAGGAGGCGGGCGATCTCGTCCATCGCAACAGGGCCACCCTTGCCGACAAGCCCGTCTGGCTGTTCAGCAGCGGGCCGCTCGGCACCGACGCCCTCGACGCACAGGGTCGAGATCAGAAGGTAGCGGCGATCCCGAAGGAGATGAACGAGCTCCGGGCGAGCGTCAACGCCCGGGATCACCGCGTCTTCTTCGGGGCCTACGACCGGGATCGGAAGCCCATCGGGCTCGCTGAACGGGTCATGTCGCTGATGCCGGCCGCCGGTGACGCCCTGCCCGCCGGTGACTTCCGCGACTGGCCCGAGATCGAAGCATGGGCCCGGTCGATCGCCGACGATCTCCTGCCGGTCGAGGCGGAACCAGTAGCCGCCGGCCAAGGCACCTGACGAGTCCCGTGCCCGAGGCCTGCGTGGGTGACGCTGACTTGAGAGTTCTGCCCGCGACACGTTGACCATTCCGACGCACGAACCGGTTCGCAGAGCGGCACGGTCACCATGTCCTGGCGCGCCGCTCGGATCCCTGGACCTGCGCCGACGCTCGCGGTGCCCGGCCGACGTGCGGCCCGGACGTCCGGCGCCCGACCCACTTCTCGACCTCGACGGCCGCGAAACCGAGGGTGGAGGCGACCAGGACCAATGCCAGCTGGGGCAGGGTCAGCGCGACCGTCCCGAAGATCGGCTGCAGCGCCGGGACGAAGATGAGGGCCATCTGCACGACGAAGGTGGCCGCCACCGCGATCGTCAGCGGCAGGTTCGATCGGAGGCCGAGCCGGAACAGGCTGTCCGTCTCCGACCGGATGGCCAGCGCATGCCCGAGCTGGAGGAGCGCCAGGGTCGCGAAGACCATCGTCTGCCACGGCCAGCCCTGGCCGATGGCGTACGCCTGGACCGCGAGGGCGACGGACGCCATCAGCAGCCCGACCCAGATCGTGTGCTGCCACAGGCCGCGGGCGAAGAGCGACTCGGACGGCGACCGCGGCGGCCGGCGCATCGTGCCGCGCTCCGTCGGCTCCACGCCCAGGGCGAGGGCCGGCAGCCCATCGGTGACGAGGTTGATCCACAGGATCTGGACGGCGAGCAGCGGGAACGGCAGGCCGAGGAACGGGGCGAGCGTCATCACCCAGATCTCGGCGGAGTTCGTGGTCAACAGGTAGCGCACGAAGCGCCGGATGTTGTCGTAGATCCGGCGGCCCTCCTCGACGGCGGCGACGATCGTCGCGAAGTCGTCGTCGGCGAGGACCATGTCGGCCGCCTCCTTGCTGACCTCGGTCCCGGTGACGCCCATCGCGACCCCGATGTCGGCCCGCCGCAGTGCCGGTGCGTCGTTCACGCCGTCGCCGGTCATCGAGACGACCGCGCCCACGGCGCCGCCAGGCGTCCACGATGCGGAGCTTCTGTTCGGGGTTGGTCCGCGCGTACACGGCCACATCGGCCACGATCGCATCGAAGGCGGCGTCGTCGAGCTGCTCGAGCTCGGCGCCGGTCAGGCTGCGTCCGCCGTCGCGCAGGACGCCGATCCGTCGGGCGATCGCGTTGCCCGTCAGCGGGTGATCGCCGGTGATCATGATCGGCGTGATGCCGGCCGCACGGCAGGCCGCGATCGACGGGGCCGAGGCCTCGCGCGGCGGGTCCGCCATCCCGACGATCCCGAGAAGATGGAGGCCGTGCTCGGCGTCGTCGAGCCGGGCGGGGACGTCGTCGATCGTGCGCTCGGCGAACGCGAGCACGCGGTATCCGTCGACGGCGTAGCGCTCGGCGACGCGCTCGGCCTGCCGCAGCAGGTCGGCCTCGGTCGCATCGAGGAGCGGTCCGATCGCCTCGAGGGCGCCCTTCACGGCGACCCAGACCTCCGCACCGGCCGTGTGGATGGTCGCCATCCGTCGCCGCTCGGGGTCGAACGTCAGCTCTTCGACCCGCGGGCATGCGGCGGCGACCATCGTCCGGATCCACCTCGAGCTTGGCGGCGAGGGCGAGCAGCGCCGCCTCGGTCGGATCGCCGCTGATGGTCCACGGGTCGTCGCTGGTCGCCGGGGCATGGAGCGACGCGTCGTTGCAGGCGGCGGCGACCTGGGCGAGTCGCTCCAGGGCGGTGTCGTTCGCCGGCTGGGGATCGAACCGTCCCGTCGGCGCGTAGCCATCGCCGGTCACGCGATAGTCGCCGTTCGGGGTCCAGACCCGCTCGACGAGCATCCGGTTCTCGGTCAGGGTGCCGGTCTTGTCGCTGCAGATCACGGTGACCGACCCGAGGGTCTCGACGGCCGGCAGCTTGCGGACCAGGGCATGTCGTTGGGCCATCCGTCGGGCGCCCAGAGCCAGGGCGATCGTGACGACGGCCGGCAGGCCTTCCGGGATGGCCGCGACCGCGAGACTCACCGCCGTCAGGAACATCACGTCGGCCGGCTCGCCACGGGCGACGCCGCTGACGAACACGAAGATGCACACCAGGAACGCCGCGACCGCCAGTCGCTTGCCGAGCGTCGACAGCCGTCGCTGGAGCGGTGTCTGGCCAGCTGCCGCGTTCCTCGAGGAGTTCGGCGACCCGTCCGAGGGCCGTCTCCATCCCGGTCGCCACGACGAGGCCCAGGCCACGCCCATAGGTCACCGCCGTGCCGCTGAAGGCCATGTTCCGCTGGTCGGCGAGGACCGCGGCGGTGACATCGGGAATCGGAGCCGTCGATCTTGCTGGCGGGCTCCGATTCGCCGGTCAGGGCGGCCTCGTTGATCCGGAGGGATCGAGCCTCGACCAGGCGCATGTCGGCGGTCACGATGTCCCCCGCATCGAGGCGCACGAGGTCGCCCGGCACGAGCTCGGCCGCCGGGACGACGGTCGTCACGCCGGCACGAACGACGCGCGCCGACGGGCTGGTCATCCGTTTCAGCGCGTCCATCGCCTGCTCCGCCCGGTATTCCTGGACGAACCCGATGATCCCGTTGAGCGCGACGATGACCAGGATGATGGCGGTGTCCTTGAGGTCGCCGATCGCCGCCGTGATCGCGGCCGCGCCGAGGAGGACGAGGATCATCGCGTTGGTGAACTGCTCGGCCAGCAGGCGCCAGGCGGGCTTGCCGGCGCGCGCCTCCAGCTCGTTCGGCCCGTGCGCGATCAGGCGACGCCGAGCTTCGTCGGGGTCGAGGCCCCGATCCGCATCGGAGCCGAGGGCGGCGACGACCTCCGGCAGCGTCGACCGCCCATGGGTCCCGGACGCGGTCCACCGCGGGGACGTCCTCGATCTGGACGCCCGAGGATCCGCCGACGGCTGGGAGCATGCTCACGTTGCTGGTTCCGGTTCGTCGCACCTGGCGTGGTCGGGGCGACGTCGGCCGGTACGATCCCAAGCGTCAACGCCGCGACACGCCCGGCGGCAGTGCCGATCGGACCGATCGGCGGCATCGGCCATCCCGAATCAGGCGGTCCGGCCCTTGGCCGACGACGCGGGACCACCGTAGCGTCAGGCTCGGACCGGCTTCGACCGCGCCTGCGGACAGGTCCTGCATCCCGCGGAGACGAGATGGACGGCCCTGATGCGTAGCGCGGCGGTCGATGACCGATCGCTGCCGGAGGCATCGGAACCCCACGAAACCAGGGCGAACAGCGTCCTTCGACCGATCGTCTTCGGTGCGAACGATGGGCTGGTGTCCAACCTCGCCCTGGTGATGGGCGTCGCCGGCGCGACGTCGGACAACGGGATCATCGTGCTCGCCGGAGTGGCCGGGCTCATCGCGGGCGCCTTCAGCATGGGCGTCGGCGAGTACGTCTCGGTCCAGAGCCAGCGGGAGCTGCTCGACTACCAGCTGGCCTTCCAGCGCAAGCAACTGCGTGAGGCCCCCGACCAGGAGCGGGCGATCCTGGCCAAGCTGTATGTCGAGCGTGGGTTCGGCCCCGACGAGGCCGACCGGTTCGTCGACGCCGTCTTCGGCGATCCGGACCATGCCGTCCGCCTGCTCATCTTCGAGGAGGTCGGCCTCGATGCCCGTTCGATCGGCTCGCCGCTGGCCGCCGCCGCCGGTTCCTTCGTCGCGTTCACGACCGGCGCGTTCATCCCGCTCGTCCCGTACCTCCTCGGCGCCGGGATGCCGGCGTTCGTGGCCAGCCTGTCGGTCAGCCTGGCCGCGCTGGCGCTCCTCGGGGCGGGGATCGCGGCCCTCACCCGCCGACCGGCCTGGTACGGGGCCCTGCGGCAGGTCTGCCTCGGGGCCGTCGCGGCCGGGTTCACCTACGCCGTCGGCCTCGTGATCGGGGTCGGCGCCCCCTGACCGAGCGGGTCTCAGCCTCACGGGTCAGGGCCCGTGACGAGTCCCGAATGGTGGCTCCGGCGATCGGGTTCCGGTCGGTTGCTGATTAGCACGCCCCGTTCTTGAGACGATCGTTTCTCTACCACGTCCGGTGAGCGGCACACCCTCCTGCGACGTCACGTGAAGGTGCCTGGATAGGGCTCGGGTCTGGAGCCTCCCTACGACTTGGTTGCGACCATCGCCCCGTCCACCGGATCCGCGACTGCCGCCCGCCGCTGCGCCGTCGCGACTGCGCGAACTCGCTCCTCCACCTGTGCGGCGACGTAGGCCGCGTCGCGACCAACTCCCCCGAGCAGCGCCGATGCCGCTGAGTACAGGAACGGCAGCCCGACGAAGTACAGCCCAGGCGCATCGGTCGCGACGCCTCGGACCTGGCGCGGCCAACCCTCGACATCGGCCACCGGAAGCGAGATCCAGCCGAAGTCGGGCCGATACCCAGTGCACCAGACGACGTTCGACACCTCGAGGACCCGACCGTCGTCGAGGAGCGGCCTGCCGCGGCGGGTGCCGACGACACGTCCCACGATCCGCTCGACCCCGGCCGCGGCCAGGTCGGCCGACCGCACGCGCTCGAGCGGACCGCCGTGGTCGCGGACGGCTGACAACGCCCGTCGGCCGATCGGCGTCCGCAGGGTGACGAAGTGATTGATGAAGTACCAGAACACCCGATCGAAGACCTGGGCGCGGCGGCTGTCGATGGGGAACGGCATCTGACCGGTGTCGGGGCCGATCAGGGTTGTCTGGTGGTCGCGCGCCGCACCGTGCGCGACCTCCGCCCCGGAGTTGCTGGCGCCGACGACGAGCACAGGTCCCGCCTGCAGCTGCGCTGGCGAGCGATAGTCGACCGAGTGGTATTGTCGGATCGCCGGATCGAGCTCCGCGGCGAACGCCGGGACCCGGCCCCTCAGGTACGCGCCGGTGGCGACCACGATCGCTGGCGCCTCGAGTGGTTGCTCCTCTGCAAGCACGACGTAACGGTCGCCATCGTGGCTCGAGCGCAGCGCATCGACCCGCACCCCGATCCGCAACGGCAACGCCATGCCCTCGGCGTAGCTCTCGAGGAAGTCGGCGACCTCGTCCTTCGTCGGGAAGCTGTGTGGCGGCGCCGGGAACGCACGCCCGGGAGGCCATCGTATTGCGCAGCGGTGAACAAGCGCAGTCCCTCCCAGCGTCGGCGCCACGAGTCGCCCACTCGGTCGGCGGACTCGAGGATGGCGAACGATAGGCCCCGCTGCGCGAGGTGGTACCCGGTCGCCAATCCGGCCTGTCCGCCACCGATCACGATCGCGTCGAAGCGCTCGGGTTGCATTGGGGCACCTCCTCGAGGGTCGCCGGTTGAGCGGAGGCGACCGGCAGGGCCGGTCGCCACGGACCAGCTTGGGCGGCGGGGGCGCCCGGCCCGCATCGACCGAACCGTGCAAACCGATCCGGCTCGCGAAATGGGTGCTTCTATGTAGACCGCGAGGCGGCGCAACCAGGCCGTGCTCGTAGGCATAGGCCGTAGCTGCCGAGCGCGACGGAGGTCGAGCTTCGTGAAGATGTTGGCGACATGCCGCGCGACGGTCTTCTCGCTGATGACGAGCTCGGCCGCGATCGCACGGTTCGTCTTGCCGGCTGGCGACGAGCCGGATCACCTCGACCTCTCGGGCAGTCAGCGGTCCCGCTCGGTCTCGCCTGAGCGTCGGCGGCGGTCTCGAGCCTGGCGATCTGTTCGAGGTCCGGCCGGGCGTCGAGCCGGCGGAGCACGTCGCGGGCCGCCTCGAGCTCGAGCGACGCACCATCGCTCGTCGCCGAGCGCCGCGACAAGCGTCGGCAATCAGCAGCCGGGTCCGCGCCACCTCGTACGGCGCGTCGAGCGCCTGCCACGCCTCCGACGCCCGACGCAGCGCCGCGAGTGCGGCCCCGGCATCGCCTTCGGCGAGGGCCACCGCTCCCACGGCCCGGGCCGCCATCGCGCCAAGAAGCGGCGCGTCCGTTTGCGCGGCGATCGCCCGGAGCTCCTCGGCGGCGCCCCGTGCCCCGCGAACGTCCCCGGCCGCGAGCAGGATCTCGACGGACGGCTCGAGCAGGTGCGTGCGGGTGCGGGTCGCGTCTCCTCGGCGAGTGCCCTCCGGATCGAGATCGCTGCCTGGTCGGCCCGACCCTGGGCCAGCCGGAGGAGCGCGAGACCGGGCTCTGGCCGACGTCCCAGGCCGCTCGCGCTCGCGATACGCCGCCTCTGCCTGCCGGGGACGCACCGCGCAGTCGATGTAGCTCTGCCAGACGGTAGTGTGCCTCTCCTGCGACCGGCCGGTCGGCCGGATCGTCCGCGCGGGCGCCGGCCTCGCGTGCCTCATCCGCCGCCTCCTGCCATGCCCCGTGGAGCTGGGCCAGCTCGGAGCGGTAGAGCTGGCACTGGCCGCGGTACGGAACGAGGTCCGGCTGGGCTTCGCACCAGCGGGTCAGCGCCGCGGTCCACTCCTGGGCCCGGCGCAGGTCGAACAGGCCCTGGCACGTCTCGATGACCGAGCAGTAGACGATCCCGACGACGACCGGCGAGATCTCCCCGGCCGTCACCGCGACCATCGCCTCGTCGAGCAGTGCCATTCCAGCGTCGACGTCCCCGAGCGCGATCAGCGCATCACCCTGACCGAGGCGGGCCAGCGTCGCAAGGTCACGGTCGCCGAACTGGTCGGCGATCCCAGCTGCCTCCAGATACGTCTCCTGCGCGCCGGCCGGCTCGCCCAATTCGTGCTGTGCGAGCGCAACTGGGAAGAGCAGGTATCCACGTTCGACCAGTCGAGTCCGCTCTTCTCGAGCTCGCGAGTGCCCCGCGCCAGCCACCCCTGGCCTGGGCGAGCTCACCGTTCCGTGTCAAGCAACATCACGAGCCAGAACACGCTCCGGCCGCGCCCGCGAGGTCGGCGGCACGGTGGCGACTCCGGTGGAGCCGAGTGAGGGCTTCGATGCTCTGGCTCGTCGCGACCGAGGAGGTGCGCGGCCATGGCCAGCCGTTCAAGGTCCGCCGCGTCGAGAGGCTCGGCGCGATCAGCCTCGGTCAGCCCCCGTACGCGTCGGACCAGGCCCAGAGGTCGTAGGCTGCTCGACCGCGGTCGAGCGCTGTCGCCTCGGACGTCGGTTCGGATGTCGATGGTGTCATGGCGGGATTCCGCGGCCCACTCTACCGCGGCGACGTTCGAAGACGCGTCAGCGGATCAGCGCTTGCTCCCTGATCGGGCTCGCCTGGACGCCATCGATCGCAACGCGGACTTCAGGCAGGTGCGCCACTTAGCACGTCAATTCACCCGCGGGTCCGAGAAGATCAGCGCCGACGACTGCCGCCTAGGCGACCGGCGACGGGCCGGGCTTGATGACCGCCGCCGCGACAACAGCTTTTCTAAGTGGCATGTTGCGTTCCTTCTCCTCGGGCGTCTTGCAACCGTTGATGGCGTCAATGACGGATTGAATGCTATGCGGATGCTTAGCGATCGTGCCGGCGCCGACGAAGGTGGATCAACGGGAGGGCCAGCGCAAGGAACGTCATGACCAGATACACCCCGACGGCAGCGGCCGGCGCCACCACGGCGAGGGCGATGGCAGCGACATTCAGGGCGATCAGGATCCACCGCTGTCGGACCTTCGCATCCAGGGTCTCGTCGGCGACGCCGTCGACCACCAGCGATCGCTCACTTGCGATGTAGAACATGAGCAGGCTCAGGGCGAGCGACGCCAGGAGCACGTTGACCCCGTAGATGACGACCGCGGCCTCGACGTCCGGACCCGACAGGTGGGTGACCAGCAGGTTGGTCGAGAACGGAAGGAGGCCCACGAAGAGCAGCATCAGGAGGTCGATCCCGTACGCCAAGGTGTCGGCGTGCCGCATCAACTTCGTCATCCCCGCGTGGCTCACCCAGATCCCCCCGATGAAGGCGAAGCTGATCAGGTAGCCAAGGAACTCCTGCCATTGCTCGGCGAGGGCGGGCAGGAGGCGACCGCCGACAGCCGGGACCGAGAGCTCGAGGACGAGCAGCGTGATAGCAATCGCGAAGACGCCGTCGGTGAACGCGTTGAACCGGTCGAGCGGCAGGACATCGGCGGCTCGGGACGCGCGACGGTCGCTCACCGATCGTCGGACAGACTGGTCGGTCGTGGCCTCATCGGCAGGTCGATCAGACTCCATCGACAGAACGTGTCATGCGGTCGCGTTGACCGACGCGTCGGCCGGAGCCGCCATTGAAGCGGCGTCAACCTCAGCGACAGCGCTGTCGTCGAGCTCATGGATCTCGGCTTGACCGCCGAGGGAGGCGAGCTCGGCGGAGATGGCGGCGGCGCTGGTCTTATCGGTCATCACCCCGAGCGCGGCCTTGCCCCCCTGCAGCTCGCGACCGAGGCGCTCTCGATCGTCCTTGGAGCTGAACAGGCTCCTGTGGTGGAGAGCGCCAAGGATCCCGCCGCCGATGATCCCGACTGCCAGGCCGATCGGGGTGAGCATGGCCAGGATGACTCCGATCCCGGCGCCTGTCCCCATGCTTCGCGGGCCGAGCTTCTCGGTCTTGAGTTTGCCGTTCTCGTCGAGTACGAGGACGCCCATCGCCTGGATCTGATGGGTATCGATCAACTTCGCCGCGGCTTCCTGTTCCGCCCACCGGTTGAGCCCCTCGGCGGCAGTGTCCGCGGACGCCTCGTCCGCGAAGATCGCCAGGACCAACTGTCGGAGCATCGTCAACTCCCTTCGACCGACGCGCAAGCCTCATCGCCCCATGCGTGGCAGGTCCGGCTCGGGGTGACGCCAGAGTAGGCTCGTCGACGGCGCCCCGCGCATCCTCCTTGACGGATGAAGGGCTGATCCTCCCCGAGCGCCATGGTCAGTGAGAGCCCGAGGCGCGGGGCCGTGGCGAATGCGAAACGACGGGCGCGCCCGACCCTGCGCTATGCCGTCGCCCGCGCGACCGTGTCCGGGGCGGCCGCATCATCGCCGGGCGCTGCCGTGCTTATCGGTCACCTTCCCCGGCAGGCCTCCGGTGAAGGCGAGTGAGACGAGAGCCAGGAGCGCAGCCACCAGCAGCCCGGCCTTCAGCGACCGGAGCTGGGCCTGCTCGTAGTCGTCCACGATCGCCGCCGTCGTGGTCGCATCGAGCCCGGCCTTCTGAGCGGCGGTCTCGATGGTCGCAGACGAGACGAAGTCGAGCCCTGAGCCGACCTCGGTCCCGACCTGTCCGGCGACAGCTTGGCTGATGCGCGGGTCGGCCTGGATGGTAGAGACGAACGTGTTCGTCAGGCCCGCCAGGACGATGGCGCCGATGAGGGCGACCCCGAGGGACGAGCCCAGCTGCTGCCCGGTGAACTGCAGGCCGCCGGCCTCGCCGCGTCCGGAGGCGTCGACCGACGACTGGACCACGAGGCCGAGCTGCGACGCCATCAGCCCCATCCCGGCCCCGAGCACGGCCATCGACGCGGCGAAGGCGAGATCGGCGAGGTCGGGCTTGATCGTCGCGAGCAGCATCACGCACGCGATGCCCGACAGGATGAGCCCCGTCCTCGTGATGGAACGTACGGAGTAGCGGGTCGAGAGGCGCGACCCCGCGGCGGACGCAGCGAACATCGCGATCGAGACCGGCAGCATCTTGAGGCCCGTCTGGAGCGCGTCGAGGCCGAGGACGAGCTGGAGATAGAGGGGGATGGTGAAGAAGACACCCATCAGCAGGAGGTTCTGGGTGAAGAGGCCGACGAGGCCCGATCGGAGCGGCAGGATCTTGAGCAGGTCGAGGTGGACCAGCGGGTCGCTCCCGATCGCCTCGCGGTGCCGCTGCCAGCCCGCGAACCCCCACAGCAGAACCCCACCGGCGGCGATCACGAAGAGGGTCGGAGCGAGGCCGAACGGCTCGATCGGCGCGTCCTTCGGCTGGATCAGACCCCAGACGCTCGATTCGAGGATTCCGAGGACGATCAGCCCAAGACCGGCGGCAGACAGGACCGCACCGACGATGTCGAGACGAGGCTTGGGTCCGCTCCGGAGGGCGTCACCCACGAACCTGGTCATCGCGAAGATCCCGATCACGAGGACGACCTCCCCGGCGAAGACGACCCGCCAGCGTGAGCACCGTGGTGGCCCAGCCTCCGACGATCGGGCCGACCGCGATGCCGGCGCCAGCGACGCCTCCGATGACCGCGTAGGCGACCTTGCGGTCCTTGCCCTCGAAGTTGCCGGCGATCAACGCGACCATCGCCGGGAGCACCAGGGAGGCGCCGATACCCTCGAGGATCGACCAGCCCAGGGTGAGGATTGCCACCGTCGGGGCCAGCGCCGTCATGGCGGAGCCGCAGCCGTAGATGACGAGGCCGATCTTGAAGGCGCGACGGCGCCCGATGATGTCGCCGATCTTGCCGCCCGCGAGCATGAGCATCGCCATGACGAGGCAGTACAGCGTGATGATCGCCTGAATGGTCGTGACGGTCGTGTCGAAGTCGGCCACCAGCTGACTGATCGAGACCCCCATGACCGTCTGGTCGAGCACCATGACGAACTGCGCGCCAGCGAGTGCGATCAGGGCTGACGGTCGCTTCATTGGGATCGCTCCTCGGCCGAACCGCGGGCATCGCCGTCCGCAACGGGAGCCGGCGGGCCGTCGCCCATGACCAGGAGTCCCGTCCGCCACGTCGTCGCGAACACTCCGATGAACGGCACGACGAGGAACATCCCGGCAATCCCCGCCAGGGCCGCGCCCGCCGGGATCGCGAGCAGGACAATGGCCGGATGGATGTTGACCGCGCGGCCGTAGACCACCGGCGCCACGAAATTGCCCTGGACGACGTTGAAGACGATGGTGTAGACGCCCATGATCGCGGCGTCCTGCTGGGTCCCGAGAGCAAGGGTCACGAGGAACGCCAGCATGGTGGTCAGGATGCTGCCGATGTATGGGATGAAGCCGCCGAAGAACGACAGCACCGCCAGGGGTAGTGCGAGGGGGATCCCGAGGATCGCCATGATCACGAACTGGCTGACCGCCCCGAAGAGCGAGATCGCGCCGGTCCCGATCATGTAGCCACCCAGGACCCCAACCGCCCGACCCCCAGCTTCATCCACCTCGCTGCGACGCCACCCAGCCAGGCGGGAGGTTGCGAACGACCAGAACCTTGAACCATCGCGCATGAAGTCGAACGTCAGCAGGGCGCCGATGACGATGACCACGGCCAGCCCGACAGAAGCGGCGAGAACCGCCTGGGCAGCCTGCGCGAGGAAGTCGGAAGAACTCGACACGAGCGGCTGCAGCCAGGCCAGGACCTGGGGATTCGAGGCGACCGCTCGCCCAGCACCGTCGTTGGCGGCCTGAACGATCGGGCCCATCTGGGTCGCCAGGCTCACGACGGTGAGGACGACGACGACAGTCGTGATGACGATCGACGCCACGGTCACCGTCCCGGCCGCACTCGTCGAGCTCCAGCCCCTGGCCCGGAGCAGACGGTAGATCGGGGAGAGCGTCGCTGCGAGGATGATCGCGAGGGTGACCGGGATGAGGACGATCGGGACCTGGACCGCAAGGAGGACCGCCACGCCCAGGAACGCGAGCCCGATCAGGCATCGCCAGCTCCATTGCGCCAGGCGGTCCAGCCACAGGGGCACGATCGAGGTCGATTCACCGGGAGCACCTGTGACGTCCATGCCGATGACGTCGATGAGGGAACCAGCGACGGCGTACCCGAAGGCGACGACCGGGACGGCCAGGAACAGGCCCACGAACCCGGCCATCGCCGCCCCGATCGGGAGGGCGATGAGTACGGCGGGCCGGGGCATCCGGACCGCCCCACGGAAGACCTTCGGGGCGACGACGGAGGTCTGGACGACGTGGACCAGGATGACCGCGACGAAGATGGTGCCAGCGGCGGCGAGGCCGCCTGAGGCATAGGTCACGACGAGCAGGACGGTCATCACCAGCAGACCGCCGAGATACGGGATGAAGCCGGCGAAGAAGGTGATGATCGACAGGGCCAGCGCGGCGGGGATGCCCAGCACGGACAGGACGGCGAATACGGTCACGGCGTTGATGGCCGCCTGCGTCGCGGTCCCACGGAGCCAGACCCCGACTCCCCTCAGAGCCTCGTCGCCGCTCGACATGATCACTTCACGCCGGCGATCGCCCGTCGCCTGGAGCGCCCAGGTCCACGCCTTGTCGCCGTCCTGCAGCAGGAAGAAGGTCAGGATGCTCCCGAGGATCGTCACCGTGACGGCGGTCGCCAGCCAGGATGCAACGCTCGCGAGCTGGCCGCCGATCCACGCCTCCGCGTTCGATCGAGCCTGGCCGAGCGCGTCGCCGAGCTGACCGCCCTGGCCACTCGCGCTGGCATCCGCCTGGAGCCTGGCCAGCCCCGACTGGACCGCCTCGACGATCCCGGGTATGAGCGGCACGACCGCGATCGCGAGGAGGACCACGATCGTGCCGATCACGAGGATCGCCAGGAGGGTCACGGTGCCAGCCGTCTTCGTCCGAGACCAGCCCCGTCCGCGCAACCGCGTCGCGACCGGCGCGAACAGGACGGCGACGATCAGTGCGAACAGGATCGAAGCGACCACTGTTCCAAGGATCACGGCAAGATCGGCGAGGACGACGACAAGCCCAAATACAACCAGCACGCGCCAGCCGATCGCGGCCGCGTTGCTCAGCCAGATCGGGATGAGCGGCGCGTCGAGTCCGCGGGCCGCGGGCCGATCACTCGGCGACCGCCCGCAGGTTCTCCCAGGTCAGGTAGATCCCAGCCACCAGAAGCAACCCCAACAGAAGAAGCTGCCAGAACGTCCACAGCAGGATCGCCGCGGCGGCGACGGTGAGGACGACCGCCAGCGTGTTCACGAACTGCTCGGCGACGCCCCGGAACAGGGCGTCGATGAAGAGCGTCAGACCGATGAGGAAGGCGGCGGTCGGCAGGAACTCCGCGGGCGCCAGCAGGACGACAGCGACCAACGCGATGAGGACAAGGCCGATGCTGATCCGGCCCAGACCTCGCGCCCAGCGAGCTACGGGAGGTGTCTTTTTATGTGGCTTTTCCCCCCTTTCCCCCCCGACGTACTCGTCCACCTCGGTTGGGAAGAACAGCTCACCCTTCGTGTAGTGGACGATCGGCTCGTAGCGACGCAGGAGCGCCAGGTCCGCTTCCCGGTCCGTGGCGGGCTCCGTGGCGATCGCGGCCGGACCGGCCTGGGCGGCGGTCGGATCAGAGGTCATCGCGGCGTCGCTCACGCGCTGACGTTCCTCGCCGAATGCGTCACGCACCTCGGCCTGGTTCATGAGGAGGACGACGGCGACCGCGAAGGTCATGAGGACGTAGTTAGGCGTCGCGTCGTACCAGGAGACGAGCTGCACCGCGAGGACGATGACCGCGGCGACCATGCCCAGGAGCCAACCGCGCGGGTGCATCCGGAGGAGAGCGATGCTGGCCACGAAGGCCGTCACGCCGACGGCCGCCTGCCGGACCGCCACGATGCCGCCGAGGAGCGTGAAGCCGCTCCGCAGTGACTCCATGTCGAGGACGCCGCCGCCTGGCGGGAGAAGGATGTGGGCGGAGATCAGTGACTGGATCGCGATCGCCGCCCAGGCGACGGACAGGATGAGGTAGGTGATCGCTACGACGGTGACGGCCGACGGCCGACGTGGATGTCCCCAAGCCGGACCGCCCTGGGGGATGGCTCTATCACCGCCGCGCGGGGCCGGACCCGCCTCCGGCTCGAGGTCCGCTCCTCTGCTCGAAGACTCATCCTCGGTCATCGACATAGTCCCTATCGGAGCTCACCGGCACGGGAGGACTGAACGCCTGTGGCCTCACGCCCGCTTGCCATGGGTCAAGCGCACGTCTATTTCGGGCCCTCCCGACCTCGCGAACATCCTCCCCTTCGGATGAGACGCTCGGTCTCGTGTCGTCAGGCCCTGGAGGGTGACCCGTTGGGCGGCCGGGACGCCTCGGCTGGCCAGAAGCGCTCGAGGAGTCCGGCGTCGACGGCCAGGTCGACGGCATCGCTGCGGGTCGCCGCGCCAAGCTTCTGGTAGATCGCAAGCGCTTGCGACTTGATCGTCGTCTCCTTGACGCCGAGGCGCTGTCCGATCTCCTTGAACGAGAGGTAATACGGCAGGAGTGCCAGGACGCGAAGCTCGGCGACCGTTAGGCTGGTGGCGCCTCCGCCGCGCACGGGCGCCCGTGCGGCCAGGGTCGCCTGGAGGGCGTCAACCTGGGCAGGAAGGACGCCGAGATCGGGACGATCGTGGATCACATCGGTCGCCTGGGCAACGAGAGCGCGTGCGCCGGCGGGGTCGTCGATCGCGACATGGGCCCGGGCGAACGCGAGAAGGAGCTGGACCGCTCCGGCCGGGGCCGCGGCAGTCACGAGCGGTCGCAGGCCCGTCGCGCGAGCGAGCTCGCGACGCGCACCGGCGATATCCCCGCGGTGGATCATCAGCCTGATGCGGGCCGCGCGAGACGGGACGCTGGATAGGTACCCGTCGATCTGTGGAGCCGGGTCGATCGCGTCGCTCTCCGCGATGAGGGCAGCGGCGGTATCCCAGGCGCCCTGTTCGGCGGCCACGAGGGCGCGGTGCCCGAGCACGCAGTACCAGACCGCGACGTCGCCCGACGATCTGGCCGCGACGACCGCGTCGGCCAACGCTGCGTCTGCGCCCGCCAGATCGCCGATCGTGAGGCGCGCGAACGCCATCTGCCACAGCGCGAAGTCCCGCCACGACCCATCGTCCCCTTCGAGCTCGACCGCTCGGGTGGCGTTCGCCAGCGCGTCGTCTGCCCCCCGGCGAACCATGCCGGCTCGGAGCATCGCCCGCCCGGCCTCGAATGAAGCCGTGCCATCGGGCGGCCTGCCCTCGAACGCTCCTCGCTCGGCGACATCCGCGAAGCGTATCGTCCCTGCCACATCGCCCGCGGCGATCTCCTCCCAGGCTGCCAGCACGGCCAGCCAAGGGCGGGCCTCGAGACGCATCCACGCCCAGACGTCTGGACCATGCTCGGATGGTCGCTCGGTGGCCGGACCAGTGATATTGGACGAAGCCGTTGCCGACCAGCGTGGCGACGAGATCAGGGTCGCCTGCGGCAAAGGCGTGATCGACGGCGCGCTCCATGGCGTGGTTCGCCTGGTACCACTCCGCGGCTCGCCGGTGGAGGGCGGTCACCAGCTCGGGTTCGCGGATTGCGAGTTCTCGCTGAAGGAAGTCGCGCAGGAGCGTGTGGTAGCGGTATGACCCGCCGTACTCGTCCAAGAGCAGGG
>CAVOVX010000009.1:0-11626 GCA_963699965.1 uncultured Chloroflexia bacterium
GATGTATTGCCAGTTGTCCTGCCAAGGGCACCGCTGGGTAGCTATGTTCGGTCGGGATAAGCGCTGAAAGCATCTAAGTGCGAAGCTCGCCTCAAGATGAGGTTCCCCACCGGGTCAACCGGGTAAGACCGCAGGGAGACTACCTGCTTGATAGGCGGCATGTGGAAGTCCGGTGACGGATGAAGCTGAGCCGTACTAATGGTCGAGGGCTTGACCTCTTCAGCAACTGATCAAGGGTCAGTGGCTGGCATCCGAGAGCACCGCGCCCACCGGGCGCACGAACCGACTCTCGCGAGATCGAAGCTCGATCGTCGTCGCCTCCTCGAGGGAGCGCGACGGCCACGCCGAACGACGTCCAGACGCACGAAATCCTGGTGACTCTAGCGGAGAGGCCACACCCGTTCCCATCCCGAACACGGAAGTTAAGCTCTCCAGCGCCGAAGATACTGAGAGGGCAGCCTTTCGGGAACATAGGTCGTCGCCAGGATTTCTGCGTTTCCGGCCCGATCGGGCCGGTTCCCGGTCCGCCGCCGGCGCTTCGCTATCCTGTCCTTCGATGACATCGACACCGGACCGCGAGTCGTCGACACCGGACCGCGAGGCGCCGGCCACCAGCGATCCGGGCACCATCTGCCCATACCTGCTCGTCGCCGCCGGCCGCTGGCGGAATGCCGAGCCTTCGCGCGAGCATGTCTGTGCGGCCCAGGCCGAGGTGGTCCCCATCGGCCTGGAGACGCAGCGCCGGCTGTGCTTCGGCGATCACGCCGCCTGCGGTCGATACCAGGACGCCCTCGAGGCCTACCGCACGGCGGTGCCGCTCGTCCCGCTCCGGCCGGTCGCCCGGACGACGCCGGTCGTGGTCGACCGGGGCCGTGCCCCGCTGCCGATGCCCCATCTCGGCGATCGCCGGACCCTCGGCCAGGCGATCCTCGCGCTCGCCATGGTTGCCGCCGGTCGGGGCCGTCCTGGTCGCCCGGCTCGGACCGTCCGGCGGAGTCGCCGGAGCGACGGCCAGCCCGGCGGCCGGCGAGCCCGTCGATCGCCGCGTCGCCAGTCCGACTCGACCCGGTCGCCGACCCCGTCGCCCACCCCGACCGTTCGCCGACCCCGTCGCCGACCCCGAGCCACACGCCGAAGCCGAGCCGAAGCCCGAAGCCGTCGGCGAGCCAGACCTACACGGTCAAGCCCGGCGACACGCTCTCGTCGATCGCGGCCAAGTTCGGGACGACGGTCAAGGCGCTCATGAAGCTCAACGCGATCAAGGACCCGACGGTGATCCGGCCCGGGCAGGTCCTGAAGATCCCTGAGCCGCGAAAGAGCCGATCTCCCTCGCGGCGAGGCCGCGGTCAGCGCTGGCAGCCGCGGCAGTACGACGTCACGAAGCCGCCGGGCTTGACCTCGGTGATCCTTGCCCCGCAGCGCGGACAGGCCGTTCCGCCCTTGCCGTGGACCGCCAGGAAGTCGCGGACCTGGGTCTCGAATGTCGGTGGCACCCGGACGCGAAGCACGTCCACCGCCGCGGCCAGGGTCGAGCGGGTGGCCGCGTAGAGGCTGTCGATCTCCTCCGGCGGCCAGCGACGATCGCTTCCGGAACGGGAGGAGCGCCGCGGCATGGAGGATCTCGTCGCTGTAGGCGTTCCCGATCCCCGCCACGAACGCCTGGTTCTTGAGCAGGTTCTTCAGCTCGCCGGGATGGCGCACGGATCCGGCGCCGCCATTCGTCGATGGTCGAGCGCCGGGTCGTCCGCGTCGGGCCCGAGCTCGTCGTCGAGCCCGGGGACCGCCCGCTCGACCCCGAGCGGCAGGAGATAGACCTTGCCCATCTGGGTCGGATCCCGGTAGCGCACCTCGATCCGATCCGTGTCGGCCGGCAGCCAGCTCGCGGAACGGGTCCATGGCGCGGCATCGGGCGGGAGCCCGCCGGGCCGCCCTCCGAAGCCGAGCACGAGCGCCGTCTTGGTCGGCAGCTTCTGGCCGGGGCAGGCCAGCTGGAACCGGCCGGTCAGCATCGGGTTCACGACGATCCGGTCCCGGTCCAGGTCGACCAGCAGGAACTTGCCGCGCCGGTGGATCCCCGCGACGCGCTGTCCGACGAGCCCGGTCAGCTCGGCGGGGGTGCCCCGGACCGCCAGCGGGGCGAGTGCCTCGACGCGGTCGATCTCCCGGCCGGCGAGGGCGGCCTGGAACGCCTCGGCGACGACGGTCAGGTCGGGCAACTCGGGCACGGTCCGGCGATTGTAGGCCGCAAGAACCGTGTGCTAGACTCTCCCGGCCCTCGCGGGCAGGACAGCAGAAGAGCGTGACCCCAGCGCCATCCGACACGAAGGAGCGGACCGAGGCCCAGCAAGCACCGGACCGGCTGATCGTCTCCCACGGCCTGAGTCGTCGCTCGGGCCGTTCTGATTCGCGGGGAGCCATCCGAACAGGAGAGACCATCCGTTGACCGACCAGCAAGAGGGCGGGACCGCGCCCGAGACGGAGGCGACCGCCGCCGTCACCGATGAGGCGCAGAAGGTAGCCGTCGCCGTCGCCGACGAGCCCGCCGAGATCACCGAAGCCGTCGCCGAGGCAGAGATCGCCGAGGAGGCCGAGGCCGAGGAAGCCGTCGCCGAGATCGCCGAGGGTGTCGCCGCCGACGAGACCGCGCTCGAGACCGCGGCGAAGGCCGAGCTCGATCGCCTGGTCGATGCCGCCGCCGCGAACGACGCCAACGTGGAGCCCGCGACCGAAGCCGCCGTCGAGGTGATCGAGGCGGTCGCCGAGGTGGAGGCGGCCGAGGAGGCTGTCGCCGCCGAAGCCGTCGCCGAGATCGCCGAGACCGTCGTCACGGACGAGATGGCGCTCGAGGTCGCCGGTGCTGCGACCGGGGCCGCGCTGGCCGACGAGGCCGCCGCCGAGCTGGCCGGCGAGATCGCCGACGCTCCCGCCGCCGAGGAGGCGCCCGAGCCGGAGCCCGTGCGCGACCTCGGACCCGAGCCGGCCACGATGGAGGAGCTGCTCGCCGAGCAGGACTCCGACATCAAGAGCTTCAAGCACGGCGACGTCGTCGAGGGGACCGTGGTCCGGATCGACAAGGACGAGATCCTCGTCGACATCGGCGCGAAGAGCGAGGGCGTGGTCTCGAACCGCGAGCTCTACGGCCGGAACGCCGAGTCGCAGCCCGCGCTGGCCATCGGCGACACCGTGCTGGTCTACGTCCTCCAGCCCGAGTCGCAGGAGGGCCACGTCGTCCTGTCGCTGCGCCGGGCGGGCCTCGAGCGCAAGTGGCGCTCGATGCAGGAGCAGTTCGAGAGCGGCGTGATCATCGAGGCGCCGGTCATCGACCACAACAAGGGTGGGTTGATCGTCGACTGCGGGATCCGCGGCTTCGTGCCGATCAGCCAGATCGTCGACTTCCCCCGCCGACCCCAGAACGACCAGCCGCGCGACGCCGCCCAGGAGATCGCCGAGAAGCTCCAGCCCTTCGTCGGGCGCAAGCTCCGGCTCAAGATCCTCGAGGTCAACCGCAAGGCCAACCGGCTGATCCTGTCGGAGAAGGTCGCGCTCTACGAGGAACGCCGCGAGAAGCGCGACGAGCTGTTCAGCAGCCTCCAGGTCGGCCAGAAGGTGAGCGGGACCGTCCGCTCCATCGCCCCGTTCGGCGTGTTCGTCGACCTCGGCGGGATCGACGGCCTCGTCCACAAGAGCGAGCTCAGCTGGAACAAGGTCAACAACCCCGAGGCCGGCTACAAGGTCGGCGACGAGGTCGAGGCCGAGGTCATCGACATCAACCACGAGCGGGGCCGGATCAGCCTGTCGATCCGTCGGCTCCAGCCCGACCCGTGGCACTCGACGGTGGCCGACTTCAAGGTCGGCGACATCATCGACGGCACGGTCACCAAGCTCGTCAACTTCGGCGCGTTCGTCCGCGTCCGGGACGGGCTCGAGGGCCTGATCCACATCAGCGAGCTGTCCCACCAGCGGGTCGCCCACCCGGGCGACGTCGTCCACGAGGGCCAGACGCTCAAGCTCAAGATCATCTCGCTCGACTCCGAGCGCCACCGCCTCGGACTCAGCCTCAAGCAGGCCGAGGAGCCGCCGGCCCGGCCGGCTGCGCCGGAACCCGGCCAGGCCGCCCCGCGACCCGAGCGCCGGCCCCGCCCGGAGCGCGGCTACTCGATGGCCGACGCCGTGCAGGAGCCGGAGGGCGGGATCGACAACACGCTGGCCTCTGCGTTCGCCCAGGTCCGCCAGCAGCTTGCCGAGGCCGAGATCGAGGAGGTCGCCGAGGCGACGGCCGAGGCGGAGGCCGCCGATGAGGCCGCCGCGGCAGAGGCCGTCGAGGAGATCGCCGAGGCGGTCGTCGCCGACGAGGCCGAGCTCGAAGCCGAGGCCACCGCCAAGATCGACCAGCTCGAGGACGCAGCCGCGGCCAACGACGCCAACGCTCGAGCCCGCCGCCGAGGAGGCCGTCGAGATCGCCGAGGCGGTCGTCGCGACCGAGGCCGCAGAGGAGGCCGTCGCCGCGGAAGCCGTCGAGGAGATCGCCGAGGCCGTCGCCGCCGACGAGGCGGAGCTCGAGTCCGAGGCCGCCGAGGCCGTCGCCGAGATCGCCGAGGAGACGATGGAGGAGAACACGAAGGGCTGACCGCGTCGCCCGCGCGGACGACGGCCCGTCGGCCCGACCCGACGGGCCGTTCAATTCGGGGCGTGCATCCGGAGCCCTCCGGGCGGCGAATCAACCATCGGTGGCGCATCGCCGACCCGCCTGACGGGGCGGGTTGCGGGGAGGGGCTGCCGTGCTAGCATGGCCGCGGGCGCCCGCCATGATGCCCGCAAGAGGAACAGGCGTTCGACCGGATGGATCGCTTCGACAAGTTCACGGACCGCGCACGCAAGGTCCTCACCCTGGCGCAGGATGAGGCCCAGCGGTTCAACCACAACTACATCGGCACGGAGCACCTCCTGCTCGGTCTGGTCCGGGAAGGCGAGGGCGTCGCTGCCCGCGTCCTCGAGAACATGAACGTCGAGCTCCCGAAGGTCAGGACCGCGGTCGAGTTCATCATCGGCCGGGGCGACCGCCCGGTCGTCGGCGAGGTCGGGCTGACCCCGCGCGCCAAGCGAGTCATCGAGCTCGCGATCGACGAGGCGCGCCGGCTGGGTCACAACTACATCGGGACCGAGCACCTCCTGCTCGGGCTCGTCCGGGAGGGGGAGGGGATCGCCGCCGGCGTCCTCGAGTCGCTCGGGGTCAACCTCGACAAGGTCCGCCACGAGGTGATCCGGGTCCTGTCGCAGAGCTCATCGACCGGGCCGTCCGCCCAGGAGACGAAGCGCGCCAGCAAGACGCCGACGGTCGACCAGCTCGGGATCAACCTCACCGAGCTCGCCCGGACCGGCAAGCTCGATCCGGTCATCGGCCGCGAGAAGGAGATCGAGCGGGTCATCCAGATCCTGTCGCGCCGGCTCAAGAACAACCCCGCCCTGATCGGCGAGCCGGGCGTCGGCAAGACCGCGATCGCCGAGGGCCTGGCCCATCGGATCGTCAGCGGCGACGTGCCCGAGACGCTCCTCAACAAGCGGGTGCTGACCCTCGACATCGGCTCGCTCGTGGCCGGGACGAAGTACCGCGGCGAGTTCGAGGAGCGGCTCAAGAAGATCATCGAGGAGCTGCGCAACACGAACGACGCCGTCCTGTTCATCGACGAGCTCCATACCCTGGTCGGGGCCGGAGCCGCCGAGGGCGCGATCGACGCCGCCAACATCCTCAAGCCCCCGCTCTCCCGGGGCGAGCTCCAGTGCATCGGCGCGACGACCCTCGACGAGTACCGCAAGTACATCGAGCGCGACGCGGCGCTCGAGCGCCGCTTCCAGCCGGTGATGGTCGAGGAGCCGACGCTCGAGCAGACGATCGACATCCTGCTCGGGATCCGTGAGCGCTACGAGCAGCACCACAAGGTCACGATCACCGACGAGGCCGTCAAGGCCGCCGTGGACCTGTCGATCCGCTACATCACCGACCGGCACCTGCCGGACAAGGCGATCGACCTCATCGACGAGGCCGGCAGCCGCGTCCGCCTCCGCCACTCGTCTGCGCCCCCCGCCCTGCGCGAGGCGCAGAAGGAGCTCGAGCGGGTCGTCAAGGAGAAGGACGCCGCGATCAACGCCCAGGAGTACGAGGATGCGGCGGGTCTGCGCGAGGCCGAGGCGACCGCCAAGGAGCTGGTCGAGGGCCTGCGGGCCGAGTGGCAGGCGCAGCAGTCGAGCGACCAGCCGACGGTCGGCGAGGAGGAGATCGCCCAGGTCGTCGCGATGTGGACCGGGATCCCGGTCACCCGGATCGCCCAGGAGGAATCCGAGCGACTCCTCCACATGGAGGACGCGCTCCACGGCCGGGTCATCGGCCAGCAGGAGGCGATCGAGATCGTGTCCAAGGCGGTCCGCCGGGCCCGTGCCGGCCTGAAGGACCCGAAGCGGCCGATCGGCTCGTTCATCTTCCTCGGCCCGACCGGCGTCGGGAAGACGGAGCTGGCCAAGGCGCTCGCCGAGTTCATGTTCGGCAGCGAGGACGCGCTCATCAAGATCGACATGAGCGAGTTCATGGAGCGCCACAACGTGTCACGGCTGGTCGGCGCTCCGCCCGGCTACGTCGGGTTCGACGAGGGCGGCCAGCTGACCGAGGCGGTCCGCCGCAAGAACTACTGCGTCGTCCTGCTCGACGAGGTCGAGAAGGCCCACCCGGAGGTGTTCAACATCCTCCTCCAGATCCTGGAGGACGGCCACCTGTCCGATGCCAAGGGCCGCCGGGTCGACTTCCGCAACTCGATCATCATCATGACCTCGAACCTCGGGGCGAAGCAGCTCCAGACGAACTCGACCCTCGGCTTCCGCGTCCAGGGCGACACCGACGAGACCCGTGCCCAGGCGTCCTACGAGCTGATGCGCGAGAAGGTCCAGCAGGAGCTCAAGCAGAGCTTCCGGCCAGAGTTCCTGAACCGGATCGACGCCACGGTCGTCTTCCGCAGCCTGACGGTCGAGGAGATCGCCCAGATCGTCGACCTGATGCTCGCCCGCGTGCGCGACCAGCTCCGGGCCCAGCAGATGACGCTCGAGGTCACCGAGGCCGCCAAGCAGCACATCATCAAGCTCGGGTACGACGTCGCCTACGGGGCGCGCCCGCTCCGCCGGGTGATCCAGAACATGGTCGAGGACGTCCTCGCCGAGCACCTCCTCCTCGGCACCTACGCGCCGGGCACGACGATCATCGTGGACAAGGGCGAGGAAGCGGGCCTCGACATCCACGCGGCCGACGAGAAGACCCCCGTCGAAGCCCGCTAGGGCCGGGCGGCCCTGATGGCGAAGAGCCACAGCCGCTACGTCTGCCAGGCCTGCGGTGACGCCTTCCTGCGCTGGGAGGGCCAGTGCCGCACGTGCGGCGCCTGGAACACCCTCGTCGAGACGGTCGTCCGCGAGCCCGGCCGGGCCGCGCGTGGCCCGGCGGGCGGGCGCCCGGGGCGGGTCGGCCGGACCGGGCCCGCAGCCGCTCGGATCGGTCGTCGAGGCCGAGCTGCCCCGACTCGAGATCGGGATCGGCGAGCTCGACCGGGTCCTTGGCGGCGGGCTCGTCGCGGGCTCGCTCGTCCTCGTCGCCGGCGAGCCGGGCATCGGCAAGTCGACCCTCCTGCTCCAGGCAGCCGCCGGGGTCGCCGCCCGGCTGGGACCGGCCGGTGGCCACGTCCTGTACGCGACCGGCGAGGAGTCGACCGGCCAGGTCCGGCTGCGCGCCGCTCGCCTCGGGCCTCCTGGACGGATCGGCCGGCACCGCCGTCCGGGTCGTCGCCGAGAGCGAGATCGGTCGCGTCGCGGAGCTCGCCCGATCCGAGCGTCCCGGCCTCCTGATCGTCGACTCGATCCAGACCGCCACCGTCGACGAGCTCGACGGCCCGGCCGGCAGCGTCGGTCAGGTCCGCGAGGCCGCCCTGCGGCTGCATGGACGTCGCCAAGGGCGACGGGATCGCGGTCGTCCTCGTCGGCCACGTGACGAAGGACGGCACGATCGCCGGACCGAAGACCCTGGAGCACCTCGTCGACGCGGTCCTCGGGCTCGAGGGCGACCGGTCGGCCGGCTTCCGCCTGCTGCGCGCGTCGAAGAACCGCTTCGGCTCCACCGAGGAGGTCGGCGTGTTCGAGATGGGCGAGCTCGGGCTGACCGAGCTGACCGACCCCGCCCGGGCCTTCCTCGTCGAGCACGACGGCGCCGCCCCGGGCAGCGTCGTCGCGCCGACCCTCGAGGGCACCCGGCCGCTGCTCGTCGAGGTCCAGGCGCTCGTTGCGCCGGTCGCCTACGGGACGCCGCGGCGGACCGGGGTCGGGATCGATCCGAACCGGCTCGCGCTGCTCGTGGCGGTCCTCGGCCGGCGGGCCGGGATCGGGCTCGGCAGCCACGACGTGTACGCCAACCTGGCCGGTGGGCTCGCCCTGGAGGAGCCCGGTCTGGATCTTCCGCTCGCGCTCGCCCTCGCGTCGTCCCTGCGTGACCGGGCCGTCCGGCCCGGGACGGTGGCGATCGGCGAGGTCGGCCTGCTCGGCGAGCTGCGCAGCGTGACCGGGCTCGAGCGCCGGCTCCGCGAGGCGGCCCGGCTGGGATTCGCCCGGGCGATCGTCCCGCGCCCGCCGCGGGGCGGGTCCGCCCCGAGCGTCGAGGGGCTCGACGTGATCGCCGTCGGCACGCTCCGCGACGCGATCGGCCAGGCGCTCGAGGCAGACGTCGCGCAGCCCGGCGATGCTAGGCTGACGCCCGCACCGCTGGCCCCGCGGTCCGTCACCTCGATCGAGCCGGGAGTGCGTCCACCACGTGATCCGGAACATCCGCATCCTCGGCGCTGCCCTCGGCGGGATCGTCGGGCTGGCCCTGGCCACGTCGCTCGGTGGCGTGTTCGACCGGGGCGGGCCGTACTACGGGTTCTTCCTCGCGGCGTGGGTCGTCGCCTGGATCGTCGTCGGCTTCGCGATCCTGCCGTACCTCACGATCGTCCCGGCGGAGTGGCTCGTCCGCAGCGCCCAGGCGCTGTCCACCGCGGAGTTCGTGACCGCCGTCCTCGGCCTGCTCATCGGCCTGCTGATGGGCCTGCTCCTCGGGATCCCGCTCTCGAACCTGCCCGAGCCGCTCGGGTCGTGGCTGCCGCTGGTGACGTCGCTCGGGCTCGGGCTCGGGATGGTCGGGCTGACGGTGGCCAAGCGCCAGGACCTGGTCACCGCCGCGGAGGCGCTCGGGGTCTTCCGTCGGCCCGAGCCCGATGACGGCGGGACGGCGCAAGGGCGACCCGCACATCGTCGTCGACACGAGCGCGATCATCGACGGCCGGATCGCCGAGATCGCCGAGTCCGGGTTCATCTACGGCACGCTGGTCGTGCCGCGGTTCGTGCTCGACGAGCTCCAGCACATCGCCGACAGCGCCGACACCCTGCGCCGGAACCGCGGCCGGCGCGGGCTCGAGATCCTCGCCCGGATGCAGAAGGACTCGCCGACCCCGGTCGAGATCGTCGCCGACGACTTCCCGGACATCAGCGAGGTCGACGCCAAGCTCGTGGCGCTGGCCAAGCGCCGGAGCGGGGCGATCCTGACCAACGACTTCAACCTGAACCGGGTCGCCGAGCTCCAGGGCCTCCGCGTCCTCAACATCAACTCGCTCGCGAACGCGGTCAAGCCCGCCGTGCTGCCCGGCGAGGAGCTCCGGGTCCGGGTGATCCAGGAGGGCAAGGAGCTCGGCCAGGGAGTCGGCTTCCTCGACGATGGCACGATGATCGTCGTCGAGGGGGGCGCCCGGTTCATCGACAAGGACCTCGACGTCGCGGTCACGCGCGTGCTCCAGACCGTGGCCGGGCGGATGATCTTCGCCCAGCCGCGCCTGGAGTAGCGGCACGGCGCGAGCGCGGCCGTGTCCGGGAACGGCGCCGACCCGACCCCGCCTCTCGTGCGCGCCGACGCGGTCGTCGTGGCCGCCGGTGCGTCGCGCCGGATGGCCGGCGTCGACAAGCTCATGGCCCCCATCGGCGACCGGCCGCTGCTCGCCTGGACGCTCGAGGCGCTGGCTGCTGCGCCCGAGGTCGAACGGATCGTCCTCGTGGTCGCATCGGACGCGGTCGAAGCCATCCGGGCGGCCCGTGGCTGCCGGCCAAGGTCCACGCCGTCGTCGCGGGCGGGGAGCGTCGCCAGGATTCCGTCGCCGCGGGGCTGGCCTGGCTCGATGCATCGGCGCCACCGTCGTCCGGCACTCGAGCCGCGTCCCGGGCAGAGCGCGACGAGCGGGTCGTGCTCGTCCACGACGGTGGCCGACCGGCCGTCTCGTCGGCCCTGGTCGGCGCGGTCGCCCGCGCCGCGGCGGAGCACGGCGCCGCCATCCCGGTCGTGCCGATCGTCGAGACGGTCAAGCGCATCGACGACGGCTGGATCGCACGCGTGGAAACGGCCCTTATAAAAGCCGAGAATTTAGCTAAGCAATTAACGGCGTTACAGTGTATTTGTCCAAGCAAAGAAGTTAATTGTTAATCGTAAATTGTTAATTGTTGTTTTCTAGATCATAGGGCTTGTGGGAGAAAAATAAGGATACGGTTTCCAATTACCTCATCAAGATCCAACGCCAGCCATTTTAGGTTTACCCATATTTTGGACGAAGTCCTGGAAGCTTTGAATTTAGAAATATCCCGCAAGAACGAAATAGATTTAGGTTTAGGTTTCGCAAGGTTTTTGGCGAACATGTGCTGGTAAACGCGCTGGAAAAAAGGGTGCGCGAAGCCTGGACCAAGCTCATTGTGGTTAACGGCATAAGGATGGATGAAATGGAGGAAGTAAAAAAATGGGATGCTAAAATTATTTATATTACCGCGCCTTTGCAATTAAGGTTTGAGCGCTACAACAACAGGCACGAAAAAGCCGATAAGCCCAAATGAATTTGGATCAGTTTGCCGAGCAGGAAAAAGGTCCGACAGAATTGCGGATTCCAGAACTCGGTAAGTTGGCGGATTTTAAAATAGAGAATACGGGAAGCTTGCAGGAGTTATACAAAAAAGTTGACGACATAATTAAGATTTTAATGAAAACTAAGTAAGTTGCCATCCCGGAATTTTTCACCTTTTGGACATTATCTGCAAAGTGAAAAATATCAAGGGAAATACAGAAATAAGCTTTTTGGTCTGGATCCCGGATATTTTTCAGCCGATGATAACCATATGACTAAAAAATTCCGGGATGGGCCACCTATTCATCTCTATGCTTAAATTCGGGAAATCCAACAAGAAAAAGCAACCCCAAAAGGGAAGGTTTATTGTTATTGATGGCACAGACGGCAGTGGCAAGGCCACCCAAACTACTTTGCTGGTGGACGAATTAAAATTGGGCGGCTATCCGGTGGAAATGGTAGATTTTCCCCATATCGGACTAAATCCGCTGGATTGATCGAGGAATACTTAAACGGCAAGTATGGGCGGGTGGGGCCCTGAGGCCGCGTCTATTTTTTATGCCATCGACCGTTTTGATGCCCAGTTTTAAAATCCGCCAATGGTTGGATGAAGGTAAAATCGTGATTTCCAACCGTTACGTAACGGCCAACGCAGGCCACCAGGGCGGAAAAATAGAAGACCATATGGA
>CAVOVX010000010.1:0-21374 GCA_963699965.1 uncultured Chloroflexia bacterium
TTGATCTCCAGGTCCGTGTTGCAGGCGATCGCCGTCCAGGTACCGGCCATGGTGCCGCCGCTGACCGTGCCCTCGAACGCCACGTCGCGGACGCCGGCGGCGACCCAGCCCATCGAGATGGGGCCGTTGGTCACGGTCCCGGTGACCTTCCCGTGGCGGACGCAGGTCGGGCCCGTGACATCGGTTGTGCCCGTGAACGGGGCGCCCTTCTGAACGACCTTCAGGGTGAACCCGCCGGTCGCGCCGCCCCACTTCTCGTCGTTCTGCCAGATCCCGTCCCACGTCCCGGTGATTCCCTTGTTGCAGTAGTCGTCGAGCTTCATCCCGACGAGCGTGCCTGACGCGCCATCCGGCCCGCCGGTGACGGCGACCGCGACAGAGCCGCCCTCCAGCGGCTGTGGCGGCGGCTCGCCGGCCGCGCCCGGGCACACACACCCGGTCGAGAGCATGCAGAACGCGCCGGAGTCCCCTGCCAGGTAGTCGTGGCCCGCACCGTCCGACAGCCGCGCACGGCCCACGAAACTCGTCGTCAGCACGTCCGGGGCGTCGCCGAGCGTGACGACCCGGTTCCCGTAGGCCGGGCGCTCAGCGCCTGGGACGCGCCGTTGGGGACGCTGACCGCGGGCGGATCCGGGGTCTTGGGCGGCAGAGACGGCCCCTCCATGTGCCAGGCCGGCGGCCGGCTCGCGTCGTTGAGGAGGCTCGCGGCCCAGGAGTCGAGGTACGGGTCGGCGTTGGCGCCGCCGGTGTTGAACGCATCGGGGCTGGTCGTCGCCTGGAGCACCGGGAGGAGCTTGGTCCAGCCGTCGATCCCCGACATCGCCCAGGTGCCCGAAGTACCCGACCCCGTCGTACGTGCGCGGGAAGAGCGGCAACTCGGGCTTCTCGACGTACTCATACCAGGCCTGTTCGGGGAGCGTTCCGTTGGGGACCAGTGTCCCCTCCACCCACGACGCCTCGCCCTCCATGATCCAGGGAGCGGGGTTCTGGCTCCAGAAGCGGCCCAGCCCGAGGACGACGCCCTCGTAGCAATGCCAGGCCTCGTGGGCCATCTGGGCCTCGACGTCGACGTCCGTCTGTGCGTCGCCCAGCCAGGAGACCGTGATCACGCATTTTGAAGGCGCGCCCTGCTTGCCGCCGCCGGCGTCGTAGACCCCCGTCTCCATGCCCGATGTCGCCTTGTTGGTCAGCCCGACATGCGCATCGATCGCCAGGTTGAACGGTGGGCATCGGAGGGCAAGTGCAGCTTGATGTCCGCGATCTTGATCTTTGCAAGCTGGGTGTAGTAGGCGTCTGTCCGGTATTGCGCGACCTTGGCCGGGGCGGCGCCGCGCCACCGACCGGTTCGCGGGCGACCGCGAGCCTGGCTGAGCCGGGAACACGCGACGTCTGGCCGAGGCCAGCGAGCTCGGGCAGCGCCTCGATCGCGGCCGCCTGCTGGTCTGGCGTCAATTCGTCCCAGTAGCTGACGAGCCAGCGGAGCGCAATCGATCCCGAGGCGGTGGCGCCGGGATCCCCGGCTGGCGGGGTCACGCCCGGCATGTCGGCGCCGACGCGAGCGCGAACGCCTGCAGGGCGACATCCTTCGAAACGGGCCCGTCCGCGCCGATCTCGTCGAGCACGGCGGTCCAGGCGGGGCCGGCGGCGATGGAGGCGCGCTCGGCATTTGCGACGCCCCCGCGGCCGGCGTCGAGGGCGAGGCGGCCTGTCCTGCCGCGGTCGACGGTGCCGTGCCGCTAGGCGATGACGATCCACAGGCGGCGACGAGGATCGCCGCGACGATGACCGAAGAGCGTGACAGCCTGACCATCGGGGTCGTAAATCTACGCGGGTACCCGTCGTTCCACAAGCCGGTTCGACTGGCCGGGATGAGGGCCGGTCTACCCTCCGCGTAGACTCTGCCGCCAGGACCGAGTCACGAACGGAGGCAACCGTGGAGCCCGACGATCGGCAACCTGTCTTCGTCACCCCGCACTCGGGCAAGGTGCTGGACTTCCTCTCCGTGACCCACAAGTTGACGAGTCAGCAGACCGGTGGCGCCTGCTACATCTTCGAGTCGAGCTTCGAGCCCGGCGCCGGCAACCGGCTGCATGTCCATAGCCGCGAAGACGAGATCGGCTACGTTCTAACGGGTGCGCTCGAAATCCGACTCCAGGATCGAACCGCGACCCTCGAGGCGGGCGGCATCGCACGCCTCCCGAGGGACCTCCCGCATGCGATCCGCAATCCGCTCGAGACACCTTCGCGGTATTTGTTCATCGCCGTTCCAGGCGGTCTCGACCAATGGTTCGATGCCGTGGCCGACGCGGACCGCGATGGTCTGCTGGAAGACGCGCTGTTTCGCCAGCTCTCCATGGATTTCGGGCTCGGGCGGCTGGAATAGCCCACCGCTCCAGTCGAGCCCAGTACGGTTCCGCGATCGGTCAAAGCAGGGCGATCAGCTTCTCCGACAGGTGCTCGGCCAGCATGATCGTCACGACGTGCGGGAAGCCGGACGGGGCTCCGGGATGATCGAGGCGTCGACGACGCTCAGCCGCTCGACGCCGTGCACCCTTCCGAGCGCGTCGACGACGTCGCCGCCGTCGGGTGACGGACCCATCGCGCAGGTGCCGACGACGTGCGGGATCGAGTACGCGTTCTCGAGGACGCGGCGACGCCACTCCTCGGGAGTCGATGGCTCGGACGGCGGGGACCGCCGTCGACAGTCGCCGGATCTCTGGTCGATTGGCGAGCTCCAGTCCGAGCCGGTACCCCTCCACCAGGCGCTCGACGTCGGCGGGGTCGCGAACGCTCGGGCAGCGTGATCCGCGGCGGATGCCGCGGGATCGGACGAACGGAGCCGGACCGAGCCGCGGGACCGGGGCTTGAGGAGGACCGGGTCGAACCAGAACCCGGGCTCGTCGCCTTCGGGATCGCTGATCCAGAACATCAGGTCGGGCGCCCCGCCGGTCGACGCCCGGAGCTTCGGAACGTCGCGATCGAGTGGAGGATCGGACCGGTCGTCGCCGGGCCCCGCCAGCCGGAGTCGAGGTCGACCGCCGGATGGTCGGCCAGGTTGGCGCCCACGCCGGGAAGCTCGACCAGGACGTCGATGCCGAGGCCTGCGAGGTGCTCCGGCGGGCCCGATGCCCGACCGCATGAGGATCGTCGGGCTGCCGTACGTGCCCGCCGCCAGGACGACCCAGCCGGCGCGGATCTCGGTGCCGTCGACGAGCCGACCCCCGTCGCCCGGCCTGCCTCGACCACGACCCGCGCGACCATCGAGTCGGCGCGGATCGCGAGGTTGGACGGTGCGAGCGTCAGGGGCAGGTACGCGTCGACGGACGTGACCCGCACGCCGCTGCCGGGAGCTCATCGGCATCCGGCCGACGCCGACGGCGGCCGGCCGCGTTGTGATCGTCGACGGTCGGGAAGCCAACGGCCTCGAACGCCGCGACGGCAGCCGCGTGGATCTCCGAGGGCTCGAGCTCCGGGTAGCGGGTGATCGGGATCGGTCCGCGGTCGCCGTGCCAGGGGCTCGGCACCGAACTCGGCGTCGGCTTCCAGGCGCCGGAACGCGGGCAGGACGTCCGCGAACCCCCAGCCTGGGTTGCCACGCGTCCGCCCAGGCGTCGAAGTCTGCTCCGGCGCCGCGAACGGCGAATCGGGTGAGCCACGAGGTGCCGCCGAGCAACCGGCCGCGTCGCAACCGGCCGGTCGCGCCCGCGCCGTCCGGCTCGGACGTGAACCCCCAGTCGGGCAGGGTCGGCAGCCGCCAGCCGTCGCGCCAGTCGGCCGGGGTCTGCGAGGCGGACGTCGGGTCCAGCCTCGATCAGGACGACCGACCCATCAACCGACTCGGCGAGGCGGCGCGGCGACGACGCAGCCAGCCGCGCCGCCCCCGACGACCGCGACGTCGAACGCTTCAGTTCGTGGCACCGTTGCCCGTCGCCGGCCGGAGTGCGGGTGCTTGCCGGCAGAGGCTCGGCGCGCTACTTCGGGTTGCCGGACCCCTTTGGCTTGATCTGCTTGGGCTTCTTTGGGGTCTTCGCCTTCTTGTCCATCCGGTACGCCTCCGAGACACGGGCTGGTCGGGGCATTCTCCCATCATTCCGGTCCGGCGGTCCGGACGTTCTGACGCGACGGTCACCTCCGCCGTGCGAACGCATGAGCGACGACGCCGATCAGGATGCCGGCCAGCCAGATCGCCGGGATCGCGAAGAACGCGACCTGGAGTTGGACGAGGTGGGGATCATCCTTCGGCGAGCACGGGCTGAGCCCGAACCAGCACTCGTCCGCGGCTCGAAGGAGCCCGGCAACGGCGTCGATGGCAACGAGCGCCGCCACCACGAGGACGACGACCGTCCAGAGGAGGACTGCCCGCGCCCACGGGCTCCTCAGTCGGCGCATCCGCTGCCCCCTATCCGGTGGAGTTCTCCTCGACCCGCACCTTGACGACCTTCGTGACGAGGCTGGCCGGGATCGGCCTGTCGGCCGGGAACTGGATGGTCCCCTTCCCCGCCAGGTACGGAGTCAGCTCGTCGCCGAGCGCCGCGACGACCGCGCCGCTCGCGGGGAACAGGCTGTAGTGGTGCTTGTAGGCGGCGTACGACACGAGGAATTGCCCGCCGTGGCTCCGGAGCGCCGGCATCTGGTAGGCAATCGTCTCAGTCGCGTCGGGAGCGGCGGCGTTGATCGTCCGCCGCAACTCCTCCACGACGGTACGCCGCTCGAGCGGCAGAGACGCCAGGTACTCGTCCACGCTCGAGGGTCCGGCCACCGATCGTTCCTCCGCTGGAACCTGAGGGCTTGAGTGCCCAGCGTCAGTGTGAGGCACCATGGCTCCATCGGGCCATGCCTTGCCCGGCTCGCCGCGATCGAGCCGGGCGCTGACGGAGGGCACCATGACGTACTCCATCGTCGCTCGCGACCCGTCGACCGGGGAGCTAGGGGTGGCCGTCCAGACGCGCTGGTTCAACGTCGGCGACGGAGTGCTGTGGGCGGAACCGGGGGTCGGCGCGGTCGCGACGCAGTCGTTCTCGGAGAAGAGCTACGGCCCGCTCGGGCTGGCCCGGATGCGGTCGGGCGCCTCGGCATCGGAGGCGCTCGATGCCCTGCGTGGCGGCCGACCCGGATCGCGAAGTCCGACAGGTAGGCATGGTCGACGCGGCCGGACGGTCGGCCGCCTTCACCGGAGCGCGCTGCGTGGCGGCGGCCGGTCAGCTGACCTTGGACAACCTGTCGATCCAGGCGAACATGATGGAACGCCCTACCGTCTGGCCGGCGATGGCCGAGGCCTACCGCGCGACGGACGGTGACCTCGCCGACCGTCTCGTCGCCGCCCTCCGGGCGGCCGAGGTCGAAGGCGGCGACGTCCGTGGTCGCCAGTCGGCTGCGCTCCTCGTCGTCCCGGCGTCGGGGCCGGCGTGGGCGACCCGCTACGACCTTCGGGTCGAGGACCACCGGGCGCCCCTCGACGAGCTCGTGCGGCTGCTGCGCCTCGCCCGGGCCTACGAGGCGTTCGATCGATCCGAGGCGCCGGCGATGGCCGGCGACCTCGAGGCAGCGGCGGCGGCGATGGAGACGGCCCACGACCTCGCCCCGGACGACGACCAGATCACGCTCTGGACGGCGCTCATGGTCGCCGGCGCCGGACGGATGGCCGAGGCTCGCGAGCTCTTCGCCGAGGCATTGCGTGCCGAGCCACGGGGAGCCGAGCACCTTCGTCGGTTCCTCGCGGCGGGTCACCTTCCGCCCCAGGCCGGGCCGGTCATCGAGGCGCTGACGTCGGGGCTCGAGACGCCTAGCTGACCCGGACGCCGGCGCCGGCGATTCGACGCGCCAGCTCGGCGGCGTCGTCGTCGGCACCGCAGATCAGAGCAGACTTCCTTCGCGTCATCCAGCGGAGGCCGAGGAAGTGGATGCCGGGGATCGGACCTTGTCCGCCATCGTGGATCGGCTCCCCCCGCGCGTCGAGGACCGGCACCCGGAGGTAGGCGACGTCCGGCCCGAAGCCGGTGGCCCAGATGACGGTCGACACGTCGCTTGCCCCGAGGTCGAGCGCGTTGGGTGAGTGGACTGCCGAGGGATCGGGATGCGGCTCGTCCGCGGCGTCGGGTTCGAGCGGCGGTGGCGTCTGACCCGCCGCCCGGATCCCTTGTTCGACGAGGGCATTCAGCTCGGCGGACGCGCGATCGGCAAAGGCGATGTTCGAGCCGAGGGAGTCATTGAGCAGGATGCGATCACTGTCGACCGCAATGGGCCGCCCGAGGAGCGTGGCCCCCAGCCGCGCCAGGTACTGGAGGCTGACCGTGTGCCCATACCGTCCGATGCCCGATGTCAGCGGGATAGGCGCGAGCTGCATCCGGGGGTCAGACAGCTCCGCGGGGGTCGTCTCGTAGTAGCCCGCCTCGGTGAGCCATTCGAGCGAGTCGCGCCCACGCTGGCGTCGGCGGAGCCGGGCAACCGCGCTCGTGCACAGGTAGACGGCCCGCCCGGCCTCGAGGAGATCCTCGACGACCTGGACACCCGACTGGGCGCTGCCGACGACGAGGACGGCACCCCTTGGAAGCGCGGCAGGAGCCCGGTACTCGGCTGTGTGGAGCTGGCGGATCGACGGTGGCAGGTCGGACGCGAGCCGCGGCAGTCTGGGGATCCGCTGCGCCCCAGAGGCCACGATGACATGGCGGGTCTCGATCACGTCCCCGGCGTCCGCGCCGGCGGTCCGTACGAGGAACGTGCCTTCGCGCCGACCTGCCTCGACGGCGGTGACCTCGGTCGACGTGCGGATCGGCAGCCGATGCCGGTCGGCGTACCCCTGCAGCCGGTCGACCCAGGCGTCCCTGGCCAGGAATGCATCCCGCGGCTCGGCCGGGTCGAGTTCACCGGGGAGGCGATTCATCCAGTTCGGAGTGTTGAGCGCGAAGGAGTCCCAGCGCTGCGATCGCCACGACTCCCCCACCCGTTCGCGTTCGAGGACGAGGTGGTCGATCCCGAGCCTCGACAGATGCCAGCTGCCAGCCAGCCCAGCCTGACCCGCTCCAACGATGACCGCCTCGATCACTCAGGTCACCGTCGCCCCGCGAAGCGATTCGTCGACTCGAGGAAGAGTCGATCCATCTCGGCATCGCCCGTGTGGCCGCCCGACACGAAGTGGAGCTCAGCGCCCGGCCAGGCCTCTGCGAGGAGCCAGGCGACGTCGGGTGGACCGGCGAGGTCGAGCCGTCCGTGGACGAGGACACCGGGGATGCCCGCCAGCCGCGATGCGTTGCGCAGCAGATCGTCCTCCTCGAGCCAGGCGGCGTGCGAGAAGTAGTGAGTCACGAGGCGAGCGAAGGCGACCATGTACGGCTCGTCGGCCCAGCGCGGGTTCGGCGTAACCGAGCCCTCCTCGAGCGACAAGATCGCGTCCTCCCAGGCGACCCAGTCGCGCGCCGCCTGCAGCCGAACGGCGGGATCTCGCTCCCGGTTCAGGAGCCGGTCGTAGGCGGCGACGAGATCGCCGTCGCGATCGGTCTCGGGGACGCCCGCCCGGAACCGGGCCCACTCCTCGGGGAAGTAGCGACCGACCTCGTGGGCGAGCCAGTGGACGTCGGATCGGCGAGTCAGCGTGATCGACAGGAGGATCATCTCCGAGACGCGCTGCGGGTACCGCTCGGCGTAGGCGAGCCCGAGCGTGACGCCCCACGACCCGCCCCAGACCAGCCAACGCTCGATCCCGAGGTGTTCCCGAAGCCGCTCGAGATCGGCGATGAGGTGGTGGGTCGTGTTGGATGCCAGGTCCGTCGACTGGTCGCCGGCATGCGGCGTGCTTCGCCCACAGCCGCGCTGGTCGAGCTGGACGAGCCGATAGCGATCCGGATCGAACCAGCGTCGTCGGCCTGGGCTGCTGCCGCTGCCCGGCCCACCGTGGAGCGCAACTGCCGGCTTGCCGTCTGGGTTGCCGGAGACCTCCCAGTAGATCGACTGGCCGTCGCCGACGTCGAGCATGCCCGTCTCGTGGGGCTCGATCGGCGGGTAGCGCTCCGGGGACGGCATCGGCAGGGTCTGCATCATCGTCATCCTATCGGCCCGCGGTCCCGGCCGGTTCGTGACAGGATTCGGCCATGCCATTGACCGGGGAATACGAGCCGAGCACGGCCGGCTGGGCGCGCAAGCAGGCCGAGCGCTACGAGGCCACGAACGGCGCAGAGGCGAACGACCTGCGTGGCCGGCCGGTGATCGTGCTGACGTCGGTCGGGGCGAGGACCGGCAAGCTCCGCAAGACCGCCCTGATGCGGGTCGAGCACGACGGGGTCTACGCCGTGGTCGCGTCGATGGGCGGCGCCCCGAAGCATCCGGTCTGGTACCACAACCTGACCGCGAACCCGCACGTCGAGCTCCAGGACCGGGCCGAGAAGCGCGACTACCTGGCCCACGAGGCCGCCGGCGTCGAGAAGGCCACCTGGTGGGAGCGAGCGGTCGAGGCCTGGCCGGACTACGCCAAGTATCAGGCGAAGACGACTCGACAGATCCCGGTCTTCGTGCTCGAGCCGCTCGATCCTGATGCCGGAGATCGGAGTTGAGCAGGCGGTCAGAACCGGTCCCGGAGATCACCTACTTCGGCAATGGCAAGGTGAAGTACCGCGGCGCCAACCTCGACGGCGAGATGCACGGTCCCTGGGAGTGGTACCGGACGGACGGGTCGCTGATGCGGACGGGCCAGTTCGACCAGGGCCGGCAGACTGGGGTCTGGCGCACCTTCGACCGCTCGGGCCGGATCGTCAAGGAGACCGACTTCCACTGACGCCTGGGCGGTACCCTCGGAACCACGATGGAGCCGTTCGGATCGCTCACGCCGCGTGGACAAGTCCGACGGCTGCACCGGCTCGGAACATCGGCGCTGTCCGGCTTCGGACTGGATCCGGCCCGGTTGACCCCCCTCCGTCACGAGCAGAACACGACGTTCAAGGTCGAAGCGGACGGTGGGCCGTACGTCCTGCGAATCAGCCGTCCGGGCGTCCACGAACCGGCCACGATCGGCTCGGAGATGGCCTGGCTGACCGCGCTCCGACGCGACACCGACCTCGGCGTCCCGGAGCCGATCCGTGCCCTCGACGGCTCGTTGGTCCTGGACGTGAGCGACCCGGGCGTCCACGAGCCGCGCAACTGCGTCCTGCTCCGATGGCTCGACGGTCGGTTCGTCGACGAGCGGCTCGCGCCGAGGCACCTGGCCCAGGTCGGCCTCCTGGAGGCGCGCCTCCAGCTGCACACGGTGGACTGGATCCCGCCCGATGGATTCGTCCGGCCACGGGTGGACACGCTCTCCGACGCCGGAAAGCGTGCCAGCGTCAGCGGCCGTGCCGACGCCTTCGGCCCCGGCGATCATCCGACGCGCGAGGATGCCGATCGCGCCCTTGGACTCGTCGCCGAGCTCATGTCGGACGCCGACGCGACCGTGCTGGCGGATGCCCTCGATGTCGTCTGGGCCGCGACGCGCGAGCTTGGGACCGACCACGGCGCCTCCGGCCTCATCCACGGCGACCTGCACTACGAGAACTTCCTGTTCCACCGCGGAGGGGCCCAGGCGATCGACTTCGACGACTGCGGCTGGGGGTTCTACCTGTACGACCTCGTCGTCTCGCTCTGGGAGCTGGAAGATCGCCCGCACTACGACGCCATGCGGGCCGCGCTCCTCGCTGCGTACGCGAGGCTCCGTCCGCTGCCGGACGGGTACAGACCCAGCTCCTGGCCCTCGCCATCCTGCGCCGCACCCAGATGCTGATGTGGATGCTCGAGTCGCGCGAGCATGCGACGTTCCGCCCCCACTGGGAACGCTGGGCGCGCGAGGAGCGGGATGGGATCGCGGCCGCGCTCGAGGCCTACCGCCGACGATCCTGCGCCGGTTAGGCCTTGACGGGCTCCATCCGATCGACGAAATCGGCCCGCCAGGCGGGAGCTTCGAACGGGTTCGCGAAGTACTCCGTCATCCGGGCGACCTTGCCGCCGCGCAGCTCGCCGATACCGACGAAGCTGACCGGGATGCCGTCGCCGTAGTCGATCGTCCCTTCGATGACGAACAGGTCGGGGCCACCGAGCATCCGGCGGTACTTGAAGCTGGGATTCGTGCCGGACATCTCCGGATAGTGCTCGGCCATCTTCAGCGAGGCGGCCTTGGTCAGGCGCTCCCCCGACTGGGGCCACTCCTCGACGAAGTCGTCCGTGGCGAACTCCTGGATGAGCCCTGTCATCCCACCGAAGTCACCCGCCTTGAGGACCTCCTCGAACCTCGCCGCCATTCCGCTCGTGTCGCCCATCGAAATCGCCCTCCTGGTACAGCGTAGACGCCCAGAGTGGACCTCTCGGCGGGCCGGAGCAAGCGAGTTATCCACCTTCGTCCCTGAGGACCGATGCTCAGCGGAGGCTGCGGGCGAAGAATTCGCGGACCCAGCCACCGTAAGCGTCCGGGCAGACGTCCGCCGGCATGCCCCTGTTCGACCCATGGCCGGCGCCATCGCAGAGGTGGAGCTCGGCCGGGATCCCAGCGACGCTGGCCTCCTGGTAGAACGCCCTGGTTCGCTCGAGCAGGTCCTCGATGTCGGCCGTGCCGTGGATGAGCAACATCGGTCGCTGCGCCTCCGAGGCGAGCTCGTCCTCGGCGTCGATCGACCCGAGGTCGACTCCCGTCCGGATCCGCACCGCCATGAACACGCCCCAGGTCCCGGGGTAGGGCGGCTGCCCGTGCTCCTGGAGCCGCTTCTCGATCTGGAACCGCACCCTGGTGTGCATCGAGTCCAGCGCGATGGCTTCGACCCGCGGGTCGCTGGCGGCCTCCGCGAGGGCCGTCGCCGCCCCGAGTGAGATCCCGAGCACGCCGATATGCCCGGGGTGCTTGGTCCGCTCCAGCCAGTCGATGATCGCGCGGAGGTCCTTCCGTTCGAGCACGCCCCCGGTCGTCTGGTCGCCGGTGCTCCGCCCGGTATTGCGCAGGTCGAGCGCAACGAGGTTGAACGTCGCGTGGAGACCCTCACCCGACTTGAGGATCGAGCTCTTCGAGCCGGTGAAGCCGTGGACCAGGACGACTGTCGGGGCGGTCGGACCGGCTCCGTTCGCGGCGGGCACGTACCAACCGGCGACATGGATCCCGTCATCCGTGACGACCGCGTCACCCGCCTGGGCGCCCTGATACGTGCACATCTCCAGATTCTTGTTGCGAGCGGCGAGCTGGGCGTCGTCAGCGATGTCGTAGTTGATGGCTTCGTAGGCCCAACCGAACTGGTTGGCCGGGGTCCGGCAGTCCCGGAAGGATGGCGCCTCGATGAGCATGCGCGCGCCTTCCGCGCCGACGTAGCCGGTGTACGCAATGAAGACGACCGCCAGGACGATCGCGACCGCAGCACCGATCCGGACCGGCTTGCTCACGGGGTTCGGCTACGGCATCGGCTGGCTGGCGAGCCAGCGACCAGGGTCGCCCGGCCGCAGGATCCGATGGCGCCCGGTCGCGAGGTCCCACTCGTTGCGGGTGTATCTCCTCTGATCGTCCCCGGTCATGATCAGGACGTAGGCCGGCAGGCCGTGGCCGGCGAGGTGGCCGTGGTCGTGGAGGTCATCCGGTGGCAAGAGCGTCGCAACGTCCGACGGCTCCATCGAGAGCGCCTCGGCGAGCTCGGGACGGGCCGACTGGCCGACGCCGACGATCCGATAGCGTCGGTGCGTCTCGAGGCCGACGATCGGGCTGATCGCGACCCACGTCGCGTGATCGTGCACCGCGCCCATCTCGCCTTGGCGCCTGTGGACGATCATGAGGCGCGGGCCACGCGCCGGAGCATGGATCGGCAACGCACCGCTGGTGTCCCCGAGGCGCTCGACCCAGCGGCCCAGATAGTCGACGTCGGTCGCGAGCTCGACGAGCGCCGTCCCGATCGACCCGAGATCCACGATTGCGGCCGCGGCCGGCGCGGCAATCCGCTCGAACAGCCTCAGAACCGGCTCGTCGAGCCCGGACGGAACCTGGCTCGTCGTCCCGGGATCTGTCCTGACATTCATGACACGACCATACAACGTCGCCGTTGGCGGCCCTGGGCCCTTCGGGCGTCAGCCGTCGCCGAGCGGGCCGCGATCCAGCGCGATCGGGCGGCCGTCGCCGTCGACGAGTCGCCAGCGCACACCGAGCTCGTCGTCCCGGCCGTCGGCGAGCACCTCGGCGACAGCGCCCGGCGAGGCGTCGGGTCCGAGGGCTACGAGCGCGCGGACGATCGCGTAGGCCGCCGTCGTCGCGACGTTGCCGACGACGTCACGCCGGACGATGCCCTCCGGATCCGGCGCTTCGGCCAGGGTCAGCCGATCGATGAGCTGGCGGGCTCCGCGGCGCTCCGCCGGGGCGAGCTCGGTCAGCCAGCGCGGCTCCTGTGGCTCCTCGACCTTGGCGGGCTTTCCCGTCTCGATTGGCTTGGCCGGCTTGGTCGCGCCGGCAGCGTCCGGACGGCGGCGGAGGGCCTCGACTCGAGCGTCGAGCGGTGACGCGACCGGCTCGGTTTCGCGGGCCCGCTCGATGGCCTCCTTGGCGTCGCGCAGGCTGCCGAACGGTCCGCGGACGAGGGGCAGACCGAGGTCATCGGTCTGCTCGGCATCGACGACGACCCAGGTGCCCGACTGGGGCTCGATCGTGAAGCGCTCGTCGCGGGTTCGCCAGCGCCCGGCGCCGAGCCGTTTGAGGGCGTCGTCCTTGTCTTGCGACATGGCTGCACGATACCGCCTCACCCATCCTTGGGATCCCCTTCCGCCTCGATTCCGGCCGGCGACCGAGCGTCGACCATCTCGTCTTCGAACGTTTGTGGCAACGCGCCCGCCATACCGTGTAGGGACCGGATTGAAGGTGAGCACCAGTGCTGGATCTCGTCGACCGCGCAATGCATGGTGACCGCGACGCGTTCGGGACGCTGGCAGCGTCGTCGATCGATCGTCTGTACGCCATCGCCGTGCGCGTCGTCCACGATCGTGACCAGGCGGAAGACGCGGTGCAGTCCGCGCTCCTGGTCGCCTGGAGAGACCTGCCGTCGCTGCGTGATCCGGGGCGCTTTGACGCATGGCTCTATCGGCTGGTCGTTCGGGCGTGCTATGACCAGGGCCGCCGAGAGCGGACATTCATCGCAAGCGTCGTTGTTTCGTCGGTCGAGCCAGCGGTTGCCGACGCATCCGGCTCGTTCGCGGATCGCGATCAGCTGGAGCGTGCTTTCCGCCGCCTGCCTGTCGAGCAACGTGCGGTCATCGTCCTGCACCACTACCAGGCTCTTCCTCTGACGGAGGTTGCCGACGCCCTTGGGATCCCGGTCGGGACGGCGCGGTCTCGACTCCACTACGCACTCCGCACGCTCCGCGGCGCCATCGAGGCCGATGAGCGCCCGACGGTCTCGGAAGGACGAACAGCATGACCGATGACACGCGCGTCCTCGCTTTGCTGAAGGACGTCCTGGACGATCTGCCGATGGCCGCGCCGGATCGGCTCCTGACTTCGATCCTCCACGATATTCAGGCGGCACCGCAACGCCACCGACCCTCCGCCGTGCTCGGCTGGAGGCGACTCGTGTCCAACAAGTCGGTGCGGCCGATCGCGGCCGGCCTGGTCCTCGTCGGCGTCGTCGGGGTCATCGCGGTCAGCCAGATCACCTCGCGTCCCGCGACTTCGGGTCCCGGGACAACCAGCTCCCCAAACCCCTCGGAGTCGGCTGCGCCATCGCCCTCAGCGTTCTCCTCCGCGACCGCGGCAGCGAAGCTGGGCGAGTGGTACATGCCGATGTCGCCGGGGCGATACGTCATGCTTGAATCCGAATACCGATGGGGTCGGCAAATGGCCTGTCGGACAGGTGATCGTTACGGTCCCCGATGGTTGGACACAGTGGGGCCCCTGGCGTGGCGGAGGGATCCTGAAGGGTTCGGATCCGGAGGCGGCGATCGCGCGGTTGACCTTCGGCCGCCTCGGTGCCCTCGATCCGAAGCCGAGTCAATGCGCAACCCCGCTGCGCCAGCCCGGATCGAGTGTCGACGATCTCGTGACCAGTCTGCAGGCGGATCCTGGCGTCCACGTCGCGGACGTCACGATCGGCGGGTACGCCGGCAAGGTGGTCGAGTTCACGATCCCGGACCCCACCCCCGACTGCTGGCCGCTACGCGGATGGTCCACCCCTTCTGGTGGCGAGCAATGGGACTACGACTGGTCGCCAGGCTCGCATCATCAGTTGCTGATCCTCGACGTCGACGGCGTGCGGTTCGTGATCGACGCCTCGTACCGGCTCGACGCGCCGCCGGAAGTCGCGGCAGAACTTCAAGCGATCGTCGATTCGATCGAGCTCCAGTAACGGCGCGCGACGTGTGCGCCGATCTGGGCCAACTGCCGAGCCTTACTCGAGGGCGTAGGCGATCTGTTCCTCGAGGCTCATGCTGCGGCCCTCGATGACTGCTCGAGCGTGTTCCGCCGCGGGGAGCATCGGCCGTGCCTCCTCGACCGGATCGCCGAGCTGGGCGATCACGTCCGGCACCTCGCCGCCGATCTCGTCGTTGTAGCGCTCGGCGGCCGCGCCAAGCCGGACGGCGCGCCCTGGTTGACCGTTTCCGAGCGCGACCGCGGCGAGTGTCTTGAGGCCAAGCGGCAGTCGCCCGAGTGTCCCGAGCTCGTACCAAACCTTCAGGCTCTCCCGGGCTGCTGGGTCAGCCCGGGGAAAGTCGCCGATTGCCCGATAGAGCAACGGGAGCGTCTCGAGCCAGTCGGCCACCTCGTGTGCGCGCCCGAGCCGACGGTTCGCGTCGATCGCTCCCTGGACACCGTCGAGGGCAGCGGCGACGTCCCCACCATGACCCGTGACGAGTGGCGCGACGCTGAGCCACGCCGCCACGATCGCCGCGCCTTCATTGTCTCCGGCCCTTGCGTAGTGATCGCCGCTGTCCTGCGCGAACGCCATGGCAAGGGCCAGGTCGTTTCGAGCGAGGGCGGCCCACGCTGTGTCATGCAGGGTGGCGGCGATCAGCTGTTCGTCGCCCAGTGTCCGCGTGATCGCCAGAGCCTCCTCGTAGAGGGCGAACGATCGGTCCGCATCACCCTGCCAGTAGAGAATGCCGGCGAGTCCGCGCAACGCCTTCGCCCGCACGAGCGTTGCGCGGCTGGCCGCCGGCAGCGCCAGGAGCGTCTCCAGCCAGCGGGCTCCCTCGCGAAGCTCGGCCCAGTAGTGCCAGTAGTCCCAGATGGCACCGGCGGTCCGAAGACCGACCTCGGCGTCACCGACCTCGATCGCCCAATGAAGCGCCACCCGCAGGTTCTCCTGCTCCCGGCGAAGTCGGTGCTGCCAGGTTCTCAGATCGGCCGATCGAAGCTCGGGTCCGGCTGTCTCGGCCAGGGCGAGTACATAGGCGGCATGACGTCGCGGCTGGTCATCTAAATCCGCCCCGCTCCGGAGCCTCTCGGCGGCGAACTCACGGATGACCTGGAGCATCCCGAAGCGTGGCTCGCCGTCGTCGGACGGGATCGGCTGGATCAGGCTCTTGTCGGCGAGCGCGATGAGCCCGTCGAAGGTCTCGATGCCGAGCTCTGCCCCCGGGTTGCAGACCGCGTCGGCCGCCTCGATCGTCCAGCCGCCCGCAAAGACGGCAAGCCGTTCGAAGAGCCGCCGCTCCGCGACTTCGAGCAGGTCGTAGCTCCACTCGATCGCCCCGCGGAGCGTCTGCTGTCGAGCAGGCAAGTCCGTCGCGCCCCCGACGAGCAAGGGCAGGCGTCGCTCGAGCCGCTCGAGGATCGCCTCGAGCGTGAGGAGTCTGATCCGTGCAGCGGCCAGCTCGAGGGCGAGCGGCAACCCGTCGAGCCGACGGCAGATCGCGACCACGGTCAGCGCGTTCCCTTCGGTGAGCGCGAAGGCCGGCCTGGCCGCGCGGGCGCGCTCGACGAACAGCGCGACCGCCTCGTACCCCGCCAACTCCGCGAGCGGTGGCAGATTCTCCGGGTCCGGGAGGCTCAGCGGCGGCACCTCGTATGTCTGCTCACCCGACAAGTGCAGGACTGCCCGGCTGGTCACGACGACTCGCAGCCGGGGGGACGCCGCGAGCAGCTCGGCGACCAGCGGGGTGGCGCTGACGACCTGCTCGAAGTTGTCCAGGACCAGGAGCAGCTCGCGCTCCCGCAGGTTTTCGTTCACGCCCCGCTCGAGGTCCCGGCCGGGCGTCTCCCGAACGCCGAGCGCAACCGCGATTGCCGCTGCCACGCCGGCTCGATCGCGCGAGTCCTGGAGCGCGACGAAGAATGCGCCATCGGCGAAGTCGGTCATGAGCCGTGCCGCGACCTCGAGGCCGAGGCGTGTCTTCCCGCTGCCGCCGGGCCCGATCAGGGTCAGCAGCGGGCGCTGCCTGACGAGCTCGGCGATCTCGACCAGCTCTGTTTCGCGACCGATGAGCGGGGTCGGCGAGGAGGGCAGGTTGCCCCGCCGCGCATCGAGCGAGCGGATGGCCGGGAAGTCGCCCGGGAGACCGTCGATCTCGAGCTGCCAGATCCGCTCGGGCGCCGGCAGGTCCTTGAGCCGGTGCTCGGCCAGGTCGCGAACGGCCAGACCGTCCGGGAGCGCCTGCGCGACGAGCGCCCGGGTCGTGTCCGAGAGGAGGACCTGACCGCCGTGCCCGGCAGCCGCGATCCGGGCCGCCCGATGGACGTCCATCCCAACGTAGCTGTCACCGCCCAGGTGTCCCGTCCCGGTGTGCAGTCCCATCCGAACCCGTACGGATATGCCACCGGGCCACGGGTGCGACGCGAGCGCCCGCTGAGCGTCGGCGGCCGCCCGGACCGCGTCGAGAGCGGAGGGAAAGACCGCGAAGAAGGCGTCTCCCTCGGTGCTCACCTCGGTTCCGGCATGATCGGCGATCGCTCTGCGGATCAGGTCCGAGTGCGCTTCCAGGACCGGCCCATACGACTCTCCGAGCGAGGAGACGAGCTGCGTCGATCCCTCGATATCGGTGAAGACGAAGGTCACCGTTCCGGTGGGCAGATCTGGAACCGGAGGGGCTGGCATCGAACGGGTCGCTCCGGGCGTCGGCAGATGGTCGGCGCGACCAGTGTGTCACCGAACTGCAGGCGGCGGCCGGCCTCGAGCCGACCGCCACCGGTTGAAACTCAGGGCGCGCGGCGCTGCCAGGCAGGCTTGCTCAGGACGACGACCGCACGATGCCGAGGATCGAGGCGGCGGAGCGCCCCGTCGAGCAGGTCGCGGTCGGCAAAGTCGCCAGCCATGTCGGTCATGGCCGGCGTGTCGAGGGGCGTGAGCTCCACCTCGATCACCCGCCGGCTGCGCCGCCGGACGAGATCGAGACAGGAGTTGACAAGCAGGCGGTGGAGCCAGGCGTCGAACCGATCCGGGTCGCGCAGGCCCGGGAGATCGCGCCAGGCTCTGATGAGCGTGTCCTGGACCGCGTCGCGCGCGAGCTCCGCGTCCCGGACGATCAGCCGGGCGGCCGTGTCCAGCCGCGCAATGGTCAGGTCGACGAGCTCGGTGAAGGCGTCATGATCGCCTCTCCTGGCCCGCTCGACGAGACCGCGCTGGTCCACATTCCGCCTCGGCTGCGACACGACCCAGGTGGTCGTGCTCACTAGGGTATGGCGCCGGGGTTGCGCGAAACGTTCACCGGCCCTCGTGGAGAGCCGAGCGATACAGCTACGGGTCGATGATCGTCGACCGATAGAGGACCCTACCGGCCGGGGCGATCGCCAGGAGGGTGGCCGAGGCCGCGTCGCCGGCCTCGGGCTCAACGGCCAGCGCATACGCGGTCCCGTCCGAGCCGACGACGAGGGACCAGAACCCGGCGCCCGGGCGGTCCAGCTCGACGGGCCAGCCAGAACGCTGCTCGCCGTTCGCCTCGATCGCCGAAAGACTCCCGCCCACGGTCGAGCGACGGGCTTGCAACGGCAGGTAGAGGGCGCCATTCGGGCCGGCAGCCGGGGCCTCGTACCACCCACAGCTGATCTCGTTGCGGGGATCGTTCCGCCCGGGCCACTCCAGAGGTGTAGCAGGCCGATACGGCCATCCGGGCAATACGCTCAACGAATGGTCGAGCCCAAACACCGGGGTCTCGATCTCGCTGACGACGAACATCGTGCCGTCCTGGGTCGCGACGGGCGGCTCTGGACCCCAAGGGGCGCAGTCGACGCCCCCCTCCGCCGTGTCCAACGGGAGCCTTGCGGAGGCGGCCGAAGCGGCCTTTCCGCCACGCTCAAAGGCGAGGACCCGGGTCGTATCTCCCTCGTAGGACCCGACCGTGACGAGGATCCGTCCGTCTGGCCCGAACGCGGCGCCGACGCGATTCCGTCGATCGGCACCGGCCATCCAGGTCGCACGCCGCTCATGTCGACTGCATTGAGCTCACTGGCCTCGATCGATCCCCCGGCTCGATCGCCCGCCGGTGTGACGCCGTAGGCGGTCCCATCGGGTCCGACCGCCCATTGCTCGCCACAGCACGTCTCGAACGGAGCCGACAGCCCGGTCCGGAGCGTGCCGTCGGCATCGATCGTATCGAGCGTGACCTCTTGGGACGGCTGTCCCGGTGTCACAACGTCGACGAGCGGTCGCAGGTCGACCAGGATCAGCTTGTCGTCGATGAGGCGTCCGCTGGCTGCGCCGTCGAGGTCGACGGGCCAACCGGCCAGCGGACGCCCGGTTGCGCCCAGGGCATACACGCGCACTCCGGTGTTGAGTTCCCGGTTCAGCTCCTCCGGCGCGCAGACCAGACGGATCGAGCCATCGTCAGCCGACAACAGCTGATCACAGGCGGTCGCGCCGTCGAGCGTGACCGGCCAGCCCGCCCGCGGCCGGCCGCGGGAGTCGAGCAACGCGACGATCACCGACCCGGTCGGCGTGGGGATCGAAACGAACACCTCCCCGTCCCTGCCCATTGCTGGAGCCAGCCGGACGTGGATCGCGACGTCCCGCGCAGACGCGCTGACCGGGAGTGAGCCGGCGGCGAGCGGTGGCCCGGGCGATGGCGACGCGGTCGAAGTCGCCGGGGATGCGGTCAGACCCGGAGCTCCGCTGGCGAAGGCCGAGGGCGCGAGGCTCGGATCCGCCGAGGCGAGTGGCGAGGTCGGCGAAGCCGACGGGCTGGCACAGCCGGCCGCAAGGACAGCGCAGAGCGCCGCTACCACCACAGTTCTGAGCATTGCGCGGCCTCCAGCGACGACACTGTGACGCATCGCCGAGCGCGCCGTTACAAAGTGACCGGTTGTTGTTCCGGGCGCCCGGCTCGCTATGGTGGTGGCTGCCGGCGGCCAGGGGCTTGGACCGATGCCGCCTGGCGACGGGAGGGCAGGGCCGTGCAACCGTCCGGGGACAGTGAGTCGGAACCGCGGTCTGCGACGCCGGCGCCACCGCGGCCGGCCTGGGTTCCGGACGCGCTCTACCCGTTTGAGGATCGCTGGGCCGAGATCGACGGCAACCTCGTCCATTACGTCGACGAAGGCGACGGTCTCCCGATCCTCCTGTTGAACGGCAACCCGAGCTGGTCGTTCGGTTGGCGCGACGTGATCCTTGGGCTTCGCCGCTCGTTCCGCTGCGTGGCTCCGGACTACCCGGGGTTTGGCCTGTCGCAGGCGGCCGCACGGGTACGACTTCCGACCGCGGTCGCATTCGCGGATCATCGAGGGCCTCATTGATCGGCTCGGCCTGGAGGGGATCGTGGTCTTCGGCTATGCCTGGGGCGGCCCGATCGGGCTCGGCCTGGCCGGTCGGCGGCCCGAGCTCGTCCGCGGCCTGGTGATCGCCAATACGTGGGCCTGGCCGGACGACCGGCTCCGGGTCCGACTCTTCTCGGCGCTGATGGGCGGACCGCTCAGTCCGCTGCTCGTCGAGCGGTTCAACCTGATGCTCCGCCTGTACCTGCCGTTGAACCTCAAGCGGGGTCGGCTGTCGCCTGCCGAGCGGGCCGCGTACGAGGGACCGTTCCCGGCCGAACCGCTCGGTGATGCGCGCCTTCCCGCGCGAGATCGTCCGCAGCAAGCGGTGGCTCCGCGAGGTCGAGGCGAATCTCTCCAGGCTCAGCGACAAGCCGGCGATCATCATCTGGCCCGATTCAGACCCCGGCTTCGGCGATGCCGAGCTCGGCCGCTGGCAGGCGCTCTTCCCCGCCGCCCGGACGGTCATCCTCGCCCGGGCCGGTCAGTTCATCGACGAGGATGCACCGGACGACATCGTGGCCGCGCTCGAAGCGTGGCGCGTCGCGGGGTTCGATCGTCAGGCGTAGGGCGTCGGCCGGCGGCGCTCCTGGAGCAGGTAGAACCCGATCATCACGGCGGTCAGGATCAGCAATCCGCCGGCGTAACCCTGGACCGTCCCTCGACCGGGCAGGAACTCGTCGCGAAAGACGATCGCGGTCGCGAGCAGGGCGACACCGTTCAGGATGAACAGCTGGGCCGCCCGGCGGATCTCGTCCCAGTCGAGCGCGAACGCCATCGTCCCACTCCAGACAGCCCAACCGAGGAACCAGGCGCCGACGATCCGGGCGTCGAGCGGGTTGAGCTCCCACGCCCAGCGATGGGCCGCGAAGTCCGGGTTGGCCACGATCAGCAGGCCGTTCATCAGCAGGATGCCGGTGACGAAGACGAGGAACGCCTTCAACCAGTCGGTGGAGCGGGCCGCCGGTCGCCGGTGCGACCGCCCGCAGGAGCGCCCCGCGGGATCAGGTAGATCATGACGACGGGCTCGAAGATGTAGAGGACGATCCAGATGTGGGCGAGCGGCGTCTGGAGCGGGTTCCAGTGGAACTCGTCGAGGTGCCAGTACGTGGCGACGAGGAGGGTCCCCGTGAACGACGAGGTTGCCCCACACGATCCAGCGCAGCCGGAGCCAGTTCCCTTCGAGGGCGACGTTGAGGAAGAACGCCGTCCGGAAGATGTAGCCGGCGCCGATGAACGCCATGGCGTAGCGCGGATGGACGTCCCAGGCGAAGTGGCCGGCGACGAGCTGGGGGAAGAACAACATCCAGATCGCGAACCAGGCCGCGGCCGCGGCTCCGAGGACGCCCCAGATCACCTGTTCCTTCGGCGGTCGCACGATCCCCTCCCGAGGGGCCACGGCCGTCGACGACGACCGGCTGCGCCGGAATTTACGCCGTCATCGTCACGCCGACATCACCCGCTCGCGTCGATCTCGGTCATCCGCGCCTTCACGATCCCGGTGATGACGGCCCCCGGGATGGGCCGCGCAGGCGTGAACCGGATGGTGCCCTTCGAAGTGTCGTAGCCGGCGAGCTCGGCTCGAAACGCGTCCTGGACCGCTGGGCTCATCGGGTAGAGCGCGCAGTGCGCCTGTGCCGCCCGGTAGGCCACGAGGGGCGGCCGCGGTACCGAAGCGCCGGAGCGCCGTAGCTGATCGCCTCGACGGCATCGGGCGCAGCCGCCT
>CAVOVX010000011.1:0-112022 GCA_963699965.1 uncultured Chloroflexia bacterium
TCGTGTTGGTCGAGATGGCGCTGCCGGCGCGGATCCAGTTCTGGATGCCTTCCGGCGTGGCGAGGAACTCGGCAACGGCACGAACTTCGGGCCGGTCGACGAGCACCATGAGCGTGTCGGCCGAGCCCTCGACGTTCTTCTGGGCCGGGTCGATGGTCGGGAACGGGAAGATCCCGACGTCAGTACCAAGGATGTACTTGGACGGCTTCAGGCTGGTCCGCTGGTCCGGGAAGAAGTCCGGGCCGTACCAGGTCGGGATCTTCTGCATCCAGCACTTCGGGTTCGCCAGGTCGTCGGTGAACATCGGATCCATCACGACCTTCTGGTCGGTGGTGACGATCGCCGTGTTGCCGCCGAACACGTAGTTCGGCGAGAAGAGGATCTTGCCAACCTTGTCAAAGGCGTCCTTGATGCCCGGGTCCTGGAACGTGACCTTGTGGCTGATCCAGTCGTTGTAGTAGTGGAGGCCCTTGGTCTTGAGGACCACTTCCTCGACCCAGTCGGTGAGCTGCCAGCCGGTTGCGGTGCCCGGGCCGCCGGCGCTGACGCACCACGGGTTGGAGCCGTCGGCCACGATCTTGTCGGACAGCGCGATCAGCTCGTCCCACGTCGTGGGAACCTTGTATCCCTTGGCCTCGAAGGCCTTGATGGGGTACCAGATGGTCGACTTCACATCAGCCTTGTAGGGGACGCCCCAGATCTTGTCGCCCTGGGTAACCAGGCCGATCGTGGCCGGATGCTCCTTGGCGAGCTTGGTGGCATCCATGAACGAGGCGACGTCGATGACCTTGCCTGCGGCGGCGTACTGCAAGACGGGCGTCGGCTGGGCGAGCATCGCCAGGTCCGGCGGCTTCCCGCCATCGATGCGCGTCTTCAGCACCGTCTCGTGGCTCGAGCCGATGCTGTCGATCTGGATGGTGATGCCGGTCGCCTTCGCAAAGTCGGCGACCGCGGCAGCGAAGTTGGTGCCTTCGCCGCCGATCCACTGGGTCTGGATCGAAACCTTCTTGCCTTTGTACGGCTGGTCTGCGCCGAGGGCCTTGTCCAGCTCGGTGTAGCCGGTCGGGACCTTCGGCACGGCTGCCGCCGGCGCGGCCGATGCGCGCCGGCGCCGATGCGGCCGGCGCTCGATGCGGCCGGCGCCGACGCAGCCGGCGCGGATGCAGCCGGCGCGGATGCGGCTGCTGTCGGCGTCGCGCTGCTGCTCGAGCATGCGCCGACCAGGATCATGACGACGACCGCCAGGGCGGACGTTGTCCTTAGTCTCTTGGCCATGAATTCTCCTCCTGCGAACTACCATGACTGCGTGTGACGAGTGGCTTCGCTGGGTCAAGGTATCCCAGTCCAGCAAAAGCCGCCATGTGGGTTATCGCTCGCCCACCCCCTCTCGATCAGGCAAGCCGATACGGTGGCGAGCGATCGCTGCCGCCCCTCGTGCGCCGGGCGCCTCGGTTGGCGACAGCAGCTCGACGGTCGCATCGCCCAAGGCGGCCTGGACGAGTGGCGAGGCCTCGCGTTCGCGGGCGATGCGCGATTGGATAGGATCGAGAAGGGCAGGTCCGGCGGCCGCCACGCCGCCTCCGATGACGACTCGCTTGACGCCGAGGGTCAGGGCGAGCGATCGGATCGCTCTAGCCAGGTGGTCGGCCACTCGGTCGATGATCTCGACCGCGACCTCGTCGCCGGCAGAACCGGCGCGGAACACATCTGCGGCACTCGAATGGGGCGACAGGACGGTCCTGCGACCGGCAGCCATCGCCTCGTCGGCCTGGCGACCGATCGCCGGACCGGCTGCGATCGTCTCGAGGCAGCCGCGCAGACCGCACGCGCAGACGGCTCCATCCGGATCGGCGACGACGTGGCCCACCTCACCGGCAAAGCCGTTGTCGCCGCGGAGCACTGCCCCGTCGAGAACGACGCCGGCCGAGATGCCAGTCCCGATCGCCAGGAAGGCGACGCTCGCCGGCGCCTGAGCCGACCCGTCGGCCGCCTGCTCGCTCAGCCAGAGCGCCGCCGCGCGGGCGTCGTGCTCGACGAAGGTCGGTACTCCAAGCTCCCTCTGCAGCATCGCTCCCAGAGGCAGGTGGGTGATGCCGAGGTTGACGGCCATGCTGACCGAGCCGTCCTCCGGGTCGACGTGGCCGGGGATGGCGACGCCTACCGCGGCTACGTCCTGCCGCAGCTGGCGCCGGGCGTCGTCGACGAGTCCGGCGATCTGGCCGACAAGCGATGACCGGTCCGTTGGCGTGACATGCTCGTAGAGGATGCGGTCCCGATCGTCGGTGACGACGACCGATGTCTTGGTGCCGCCGACGTCGACGCCGGCGACCAGCGGCCCGGTGAGCCCTGGCTCATAGGTCGCGATCATCGCACCAACCCCAGGCCCAGCTGCTGCTCCATGAGCAGCGCCGACGCGCCCAGCACGACCACGTCTTCGTGGACGTGGCCGAACTCTATCTGCGTGTCGCCTGCGAGCAATGCCAGGACGCTCGAGCGGGCGTACCGCCGGACCTCGCCGAGCCAGTCGTCGCCGAACTGCGCGACCGGGCCGACCAGCAGCACGTGGCGAACGTTGAGCACGCCGATCAGCCAGCCAACCGCGACACCGAGTTCGCGCGCGGCATCGAGGACGATCCGCCGGATGCTGGCAACGCCGGCCAGGAAGGCGGCCACGAGGCCGCTCTCGTCGGTGATCGAAGGCTCGACGGCGCCAGCGGCGTCGAGCAACGCGCGCATGCTCGCCATCGTCTCGAGGCAGCCCTCCCGCCCGCAGCGGCACGGAGCCGCCGCCGCTGCCCATTGAGACGTGGCCGAACTCGCCTGCGCCATAGCCATCGCCCTGGAACAGCTGGCCATTGAGGATGATCCCGGCGCCGACCCCGCGACCCACCTTGATCACGATCAGGTTGTTGGGCCGAGGGCGGCGAAAGAAGGTCAGCTCGGCGAGGGCGGCAGCGTGACTGTCGTTGGCGACGACGACCGGCACGCCGTAGCGCTGCTCGAGCAGCGGCCCGAGGGGGAGCTCAGCCCAGTTCAGGTTGACCGACCAGCGGACGGTCCCCGTGCTCGTGTCGATGATGCCGGGCGCGCCGATGCCGATGCCGAGGAGGGGAGACCGGTCATCGGCGCGCAGGGCGTCGACAAGTGGACTGACGAGTTCGATGGCGGCATCGCCGTTCCGTCCTTGGAGGGGTAGGTGGATCGAGCGGAGGATCTCGCCACGCAGGTTGACGACGGCGCCGCTGAACCGCGCCTCGCCGAGGTCGAGCCCGATCAGGTGGCGACCGTCGGGAGCAACGCGCAGCAGGATGGGTGACTTGCCCCCGCTCGACTGGCCACGACCGACTTCTTCGATCAGGCCGTCATCGATGAGCGCGCCGACGAGGTCACTGACGGACGTTCGCGTCAAACCGGTCAGTCGAGCCAGGTCTGCGCGTGACAGAGGGCTGTCGTCGTGAAGGGCTCGCAGAACCAGCTGCTGGTTGAACGTTCGCGTCTGCTGGTGCGTGGCTTTCTCAGGCAGCACCGTCGGGCTGGCGCTCATGCGCGGGCGGACGCTCCTCCTACCGAGACCACCCTGTCTCTTGCCGCGCGGCTTTGGCAAGAGACTTGACGAAGCTAGATGTTGTGCCAGCCGCAGGGGTTTGTCAAGTCGGTGGACAAACCAGAGCCAGGCCCGCCGCCGACGCGTCAACGCGGTCAAGGTCGGTGCGGCAGTACGCTGACCCAACTGAGAATCCCGTGGGCCACTGCCCGGGCCACTCGTCCGGCGTCCTGTGCCCGGCAGGTCTCGGCGTCAAGACTCTCGACTGGAGGCGGAGCGGTCGGCTCGGCCCGTCGCGCAGCACAGCCACAACGTGGGCACCACGGTCATTCGATCCGCGACCGATGATCTCGACCCGGACACCCGGGCCGAGATCATCAAAGTGTGCGTCGCAGCTCACCATGAGCCCGACTTCGAACGCCTCTTCTCCTACATTCCTTCAGGTGGGCGGCACTTCATGGCGTATCGCGGCAAGGAGCTGGTGAGCCACGCGGTGGTTACGACACGCTGGCTTCACCTCGAAGGTGCGCGTCGCTTGAAGACGGCCTACGTAGACGCGGTCGCGACATCGCCGGCGCACCAGCGACAGGGGTACGGGAGTGCCGTCCTGCAACTCCTGGCGGACAACGTCGATGACTACGATGTCGGCTGCCTTGAGACGGAGAACTGCGGGTTCTACGCGCGACTTGGCTGGGAGCTGTGGCGTGGTGCCCTCGCGGGCGTCAACGCGCAGGGAGTGATCCCGACCCCTGATCAGCAGGGCATCATGATCCTTCGGCTCAGACGCACGCCCGATCTGGACCTCGACGGCGAGTTGACCATCGAATGCGACGGCGGACGCATGTGGTAGGCGAGTCTGGGGCCCCGATCAAGTACGTCCAGGGTTCGCCGGAGACGGAGGTAACGGTCCGTTGTCGAGTGTCACGAACCGGATCACCATTCGCCGAGCGATCGAGGACGTCTTCGCGGTCCTGACCGATGTCGAGAAGACCGGGATCTGGTTCCCGGGCGACGTCGAGGAGCGCTGGACCTCACCGCCGCCGCACGGGGTCGGTTCGACGCGGCATGCCGTGGTGCGGATGTGGGGCAGGCGATCCGAGAACGACGCGAAGGTCACGGAGTACGACCCACCGTACCGGGCGGCAATGGCGGGCACCTCGCCGAACGCCCCGTTCGTCGGCACGCTCGTCTTCAGGCGCGAGGGCGAGGCGACGCTCGTCGAAGTCACCACCGAGTTCCTTCTCCGAGGCGCCTCGCGGATCGCGGGACCGTTCCTCGCCGCGTGGTACGGCAGGGCGTGGGCTCGTGGACTTGAGACGCTGAAGCGATTGATGGAATCGGGAGAGCTGTAGGTCGCCGCGCCGGATCAGAGGGCGCCGTCGAGGGTCGCTCGCCAGCTCACGCCTGGCTCAGGGCGACGCCGCGGTCGCTCCGGTCGATTCGGTCGTGAACATGCGGCCATCGCGGCGGGCGTAGTCCCACACCTCGATCGCCGGCGGCTCGATTCCGAGCGACGTGAGGGCAGTACAGACCTGGCTGCGGTGATCGGTCCCGTGGTAGAGCGCCTGGGCGAGCCTGATCCCGAGCGGCGCATGGGTCTCGTAGCCGCTGTCCTCATACTCGACGACGATGGTGGTGGGGTCGAGGTCGCCGGCGACCAGGCGCTGCCAGACCGGATCGTGGGCCTCCATCACGGCGCGCAGGGTCGGGATGTCGCTCCCCTTGTCGAAGGGCTCCGGCTCGCCGCCGCGCAGGACGTCCAGGTAGAAGACGTCCCCGTCCACGAGGTGGCGGAGCGTGTCGATGATCGATCCGTACGTTCCGGGCACGGTGGTCGCCAGCTGCGCCTCGTCGAGCGAAGCGCAGGCATCGAGAACCTGGATGGTGGCCCAGACGTGATGGCCGAACGCATCAGCGAGGAGGGGCGAAGGCATCGCCGTCACTGTACCAATCGCCGGCCGTTGCGATCCGGTCGAATGAGAGCCTGCACGGCATCACGAGACCCGGCGCCGTTGGGTACTGGCGCCAGGCCTCGTGGAATACCGGGGAGACGGCCTGGGTCTGGGTCAGGGCGTGATCCGGATGGAGTCGACTATCGCCTGGAGCTCGGCCCGGTCGGCGGCCGTGTTGGCCGGCCAGAAGGTACGATTGATCGCCCACGTCTGGCCGTTGACATCGAGGATGTCGAGCAGGTCATGCTGGCCGGGGCCCTGGTTGTATCGGTCGTCGCCGGGCCCGGCGGTCCCAATCCACGACTTGTACTGGCCGCCGTCGCAGCCAGAAGCGCTGGAATCCGCGTCGAACTTGACCCCGAGCGGCACCATGAGGTCGATCTCCTTCCCGTGGAAGCCGCCGATCGTGACGTCGACCGGGGTCACGGTCGAGCCGCGCTTCTGGGCCACGAGCGCGGCCACCAGGTTGTCGACCGTCGGGCCGATCTTCACGCCCGTCGTCTGCCAGTGGCACGGGTCGCTATAGACCGTGTCGATTTCCTGCCACAGGTCGACGACCATCCCCGTGGGTGGCGTCGTATTGCCATCTCTGAAGATTGTCGGGGCGCTGCCATCCGGCCTGCTCCAGCCGGCGGGCACCGTGTACGTGACGAACAGGTTCCCGTAGGTCCCGGGCGGGATCTCGCCGGTCGGCAGGGTGGGGGCCGGAGTAGGGCTGGGGGTCGGGGCAATCGAGGGCGGTCCTCCGACGCCGCGGTTGCTGGGCATGAGGTTTAGAGCGATCAGGGCAACGACGACGACAGCCGCCGCCGCCACGACAATCCGCATGGCGTTGTTCATTTCGCGGAACCTCCGCGCCGGCCACCAGGCATGGCGCTGTCGGGTCGCGGGGACTTGGTCGAGCACGGCGTCCAGGACGCGGTCCGGGAGCGCGGTCACGCCCTCGTCCAGCCACGACCGAACGATGCGTGTGACGTCGCGATCGGCGCTCACGGTGCAACCTCCCGCAACGCTGGCCGAGCGTCAGCCTCTAGGGCCGCGCGAAGCCCGCGCATCGCATGGAATAGACGGGATCGGACCGTCCCGATCGGGACGCCGAGGATCTCGGCGACTTGGTCGAGCGGAAGGTCCAGGTAGTGGTGGAGCACCACCACCGCTCGGTGATCGATGGACAGGCGCCTGAATCCCCGTTCGAGCTGATCGCGATCGACGACCACGCTCAGGCCCCCTGTCTCCACCGGTTCATCGACCGGAAGGAGACGGAGGTTCGGTGTCCAGGCCCGGATCCGGCGACCCTCGGCGTAGCAGGCGCGCACGAGGAGCCGGTACGACCAGGCGTCAAAGGCCGCCGGGTCGCGAAGCTGGGGAAGGTCTCGCCAGATGGTCAACAGCGCCTGCTGCGTCGCATCCTCGGCGAGGTCGGTGTCGCGCAGGATCCTGTGCGCCACCGCGTGGAGCCGGCCACCGATGGCAACGGCGAGGCTCGCGAAGGCCTCTTCGTCGCCGTGCTGAGCCAGGACCACGAGTTGAGTATCCATGCCCTTCCGCCAGTGGCACGCCGGTCGGATCCGGCGCACTCACAAGGTAAGGGCGGCGCGACCCGACAGGCGACTCAATCCTCGCGACACGTCGTCCCCGTGAGGGACGCGCGGCATCACCCGAGCTGGGCTGGAACGATGCCTAACCCGCGTCGATGACGCAGAAGCGATTGCCCTCCGGGTCGGCCATGATGATGTAGTCCGCGTCCGCGGGCCGCTTGTCCCAGTGCACCTCGGTGGCCCCCAGCGCGGTGAGGCGCCGGACCTCTGCGGCCTGGTCCTCGGCGTAGAGGTCGAGATGGATCCGGGGCGGGATCTGGACGGTCGAACGGACCCGGTCCAGCGACAGGTTCGGCCCGATGCCGTCCCGCGGATGAAGCAGGGCGAAATCGTCGCCGTCGCCCTCGCGGGGCAGGTAGTCGAGCGCGGCCGTCCAGAACTGCCGCTGACGAGGAAGATCATCGACCCGTATCACGATCGAACCGACCCGAATCATCGTTCCAACTCCATCGTCTGGCCCCGTTCCACGTCCCGGTGCGTGATCTCGCCTCGAGCGTAGTACCCGGCTACTTCGCGATCTCCCAGATGTGGCCGCCGGGGTCCATGAAGCTGGCGGTCCGGACGCCCCACGGCCGGTCCAGTGGACCGTTCAACAGCTTGACACCGCGCCTGGCCAGCTCTGCGCACATCGCGTCCACGTCATCGACGGCGATCGTGAACTGGAAGCGAGACCCGACCTCGCGTGGAGCCACGACGGCAGGCTCGACGAGCTCCCGTGCAGCCGTGGTCCTCAGCAGGTTGACCAGCGTGCCCCCGAAGCGGAACACCGCCGAGTCATCGTCCTCGAACGTCACGGGCAGGCCGAAGACATCCCGGTAGAACTGCTTGGCGGCCGCCAGGTCCTCGACGAACAGCGTGATGGCGCTGATTCCACTGGGCCACGAACCGACGCCGGAACCTTCCATGAAGCCCTCCCAACCGTCGACATCGCCATCGATCGGAACGTTCTCAGCTGACCGCGGACGGGCGGCGCAGTCGAACCTCGGTGCCCCGCCGGATCGAGTTCGGGATCTCGGCGATCTCGTCCACGTATGCCACTAGGTCGGCGAGCGCTTCCGGCGAAGCGTCCCCCGACAGCTCGACCTCGTACTCGATGGCGGTCGACGTCGCCGGATCACCCACGTAGTCGCTGTCGGCGACGACTCGAACCTGGTCGAGGCGGATGCCACGTCGGGCGGCTTCGCGGAACAGGTCGTTCGAGACGCAGCCGGCGACCGCAAGGTTGAGGAGATGGCCGCCGTTGAGCCCGAGCCCCCGGCCGCCTGCCGCGGCCGGCCGGTCGATGACCACGGTTGCAGACCCACCGGAGCCGAGGGCGGTCGGGCCGCCGTCGACCGATCGGACGTCGACGCGGTAGGTCTCGGACAAAGAGGTCTCCTCGGTGAAGGGGAGGAATCGTAGCCCGAATCGCTGCCCAGGTGCCGCCGCTGCACAACGGACGCTCGGTCGGCTGACGACCTTCCGCCGGCCCCACCCGAGTCAGGTGTGGCGCCGGGCCAGGTACGCGTCAAACTCGGCCACTGTTCGCACACCATGGTCGAGGACCGCTTCGTAGATGTCGTAGCTGCGGACCTCGGTGCCGTAGCCCGCCCTCCCCTGCCAGACGTCTTTGATCCGCAGGATCGCCAGACGCCTCTCGGGTGTAAGCCGCGGCGGCAGCGTCACGATGTGCTCGAGGTCGTGTTGGGAGCTGCCGTCGCGCAGGAACCAGACGTCGAGTTTCCAGTCGGCGCCGCCTTCCGCCCGGTAGTCGACGCCCCAGTACAGCCCGTCGGGATAGGCCGGGTCCACGTTCCAGCGCCCGGTGTCGTTCCGGAACCGGAGCTGGCGAACGTTGGGATGGAGGGCGAGCGGCCGGAGCGCCTCGAAGATCGGCGCGATCGCCAGGCTCGGGCAGAGCACCGTCACGTCGATGTCGCGCCAGGCCATGAGCCCGAGCGCCACGCTGCCCGTCTGGATCGGCCGGCCCGCAGTTCCGAGCCGCTCGACGAGGTCGAGGTCGCGGAGGACACCGGTCGCCTCGGCCTGGAGCACATCCTGCCGGAGCAGCAACTCGTCGTCGCTCGCCGCTCCCTTGGGCTCGGTCACCCTGGTGCTCTCCCTAGTGGCGGGCTCGTCGGAACGCAGCCGACCCTAACATCGATGCCTCGATCCGGGTGCCCGGATCGATGCCTCGATCCGGGTGCCCGGCTGTCGACCCTCGAGCCGGCGGGCTCGTTGACCAGGGGGCGGGCCGTCGTGACGCCTGGTGCGCGTCTCGGCGGTGGGAGCCCAGCCTCAGGCCAGCGGCCAATACTGCTCGCTGACGATGGCGTCCCGGTCGAAGCCACGGGCCGCCAGGAGACGCTCGACACCGGCGATCATCTCGGGATTGCCGCACAGGTACGCGACGCTGGCGGCCGGCTCCAACCGGTGTCGGTCGCAGATCGCACCGAGCTGTGCGTCCAGCCGACCAGTCAGGCCCGACCAGCCGGCGTTGACGGCCTCGGCCGGGCGCGAGACGACCGGCAGGTAGTGCAAGTCGCCCCGATCAGCCGCGAGCCGCTCGAGCCGATCCCGGAAGGCCAGCTCGTCGACGTGCGAGACGCCGTGGACGACGATCGCTCGAGGCGGCGCCGCCGACGGTCCACGGGGCCGAGGCGAGCTTGCCCCGTCGTCTCGAATGAGCGACTCGGCCATCGACAGGAACGGCGCCAGACCAGTTCCGGTTGCCACGAAGAGGTGTGTCCGCGGATCGCCCCGGCGGAGCCTGAACAGGCCCTTGGCGCGCCCGATCCGGATCCTGTCGCCGACTCGGAGCGCCCACAACATCGGGGTGAAGGAGCCGCCGGGCACGAGTCGGACGAGGAACTCGAGCTCGGTCCGGGCGTCCCTTGGGGACGACGTCGAGTAGGGTCGCTGGATCAGCCCGCCGTCCACGGTCACGCCGAGCGCGAAGTACTGACCAGGTTCGAATGCGCCGACCCCGTCATCCGGCCGAACCACGAATTGGGTCATCGTCGGGGTCAGGTCGATTCGGGCAGACAGCGTGGCGTTCGGCCCGAGGGCCGGCCGGACGACCGAGCCGATCGGCGGCAGGACCGTCTCGACAGCGGAGGCGGTCACGGTCAGGCCGCCGACGAAACGCCGTCGACGGCCTCGCGGGCCGCTTTCGGATCGCGATACCAGGTCGCGTCGATCCAGGCGAACTCGACCCACTGGCGGGGCAGCTGGTCGGCCCGGAAGATCGCCTGGTTCGGGCAGGCGGACTCACACGAGCCGCAATCGATGCAACCGTCCGGATCGATGTAGAACTTGCGGTCAACAGACGGATCCGCGCTGATGCAGTCGACCGGGCACACCGAGACACAGGTCTGATCACTGTTGTCTATGCACGGTTCGGCGATGACGTAAGCCACGGTTGTCCTCCCGGCGAGTTGGTCGGCCGTGCGCCTGGCGTCTGCCGGCGCGCGGCCTGACTCGATCGTCGGACCGGCGGATGGGAGTGCCGTGTGGCCCGGATGTGAGTTCACTCATCCGGGACCGAGTCAGCCGGCGGTCGGTTCGGCCACCGGTAACGTCAGGACGAAGCTCGCTCCGCCGCCCGGCCGGTCGTCGACACTGATCGTCCCGGCGTGGGCCAGCGCGATCCGCCGGGCGATCGCCAACCCGAGGCCCGTCCCGCCCGCACGGTCCCGGGCGACACCGGGCAGACGGGCGAACGGCTCGAAGACCCGTTCCCGGTCGGCGCTCGGGATGCCCGGCCCTTCATCTGAGACGGTCAACGCGACGGCGGCCTGGCCCGACGTCCGGACGTCGACCGTGACCGTCGTCCCCTTCGGCGAATGATCGAAGGCGTTGTCGAGAAGGATCAGGAGGAGCTGGGTAAGCCGATCCCGATCGCCAGACACGAGGGTCAACCCCTCTGGCGCGGAGCGCACCAGCCTCAGGCCCACCCCTCGCTCCGTGGCGAGAGCCTCGGCCTGGCGCACGGTATCTGCAGCGATCCCGGCCAGGTCGACTGGCCGGCGATCGAGAACCAGCCCGGTCGCCTCAGCTGACGCGAGCTGGAGAAGGTCGCCGACCAGGCGCGACAGCTGGTCGGACTCGGCCACAATGTCGTCGACCAACTGGCGCCCGTTGTCGACGACCAGTCCTTCACGGTCGAGGACCTCGGCGTTCGCCCGGATCAGCGCGACCGGGGTCCGTAGCTCATGGGATGCATCGGCGACGAACCGACGTTGAGCGTCGAACGTCCGACGGATCGGACCAAGCGCATCACCGGTGACGACCAGCGTGACCAGCGCAGCCCCGATCAGGCCGATGGCGCCAACCAGCGCGATGGCGGCGACCAGGCTGTTCGACTGGGCGTCGTGCAGCTCCATGACGAAGCCACCCTGGACGAAGCCGATCGCCGGTCCGCCGTCTGACGAGACGACCGGCACGGTCAACAGGCGAACCGGCACCCCCGCCGCGTGGACCGTTCGGAGGTCCCGACCCGAGGCAGCGGCCGCAACAGCCGCGGACGCGTCGGGGAGCCCGGCCAGCGCCGTTCGCGAGGGATTGGCGAGCAGCCCCCCGGCTTGGTTGAGGTAGAGCAGGAAGGTGTCGGCGGAGGCCGGGGCCGTTTCGTCCGTCTCGGTCTCCTCCTGCGCCTGCGGCAGCTCGCCGTCGAGCGCGGCCACGGCGGAATCGACGCTGGCAGCGAGGGCGTGGTCGACGTCGGCATCGAGGACGCTGAGCCCGACGAACGCCGTCGCAGCGCCGATCCCGAGGACGAGAAGGGCGATCAGCGCGAGCGTGACGACAATCAAGCGGCGGCGGGTCGTCCGCAACAGCCTGGTGGTCGAGTCGGCCACGGAACCGGTCAGGCCTCGGCCCGGAGCGTGTAGCCGACGCCGCGAACCGTCCGCAAGCGGTCGGCCCGGCCGAGCTCGCCGAGCTTGCGTCGGAGGTAGTGCACATACAGGTCGACGACGTTGGAATACACGTCCGGCTCTGCGCCCCAGACGGCGTCGAGGATCTGCTGTCTCGTCAGCACCTGGCCGGCGTGGCGGATCAGGTAGCCGAGCAGGGCGAATTCGCGAGCCGAGAGGTCCACGGTCCGCTCCCCCACCTGTGCGACGTGTCGAAGCTCATCGAGCGACAGGTCGCCCGCCTGGAGCCGCCCGACCGACACGACCGACGACCGCCGACCGAGGGACCGGATCCGGGCAATGAGCTCCGCGAACGCGAACGGCTTCGCGAGATAGTCGTCCGCGCCGGCATTCAGCCCGCCTACCCGATCGTCGAGGGCCCCGAGGGCCGTCAACATCAGGACCGGCGTCAGCACCCGCCTCGCGCGGAGGAGCTTGAGCAACGTGACCCCATCGATGTCGGGGAGCATCCGATCGAGGACGATCACGTCGTAGGGTCCTCGCTGGGCCAGCGCAGCCCCCGTGAGCCCATCGGGTGCCACATCGACGACATGTCGCTCGGCGGTCAAGACGCGCTTGATCAGCGCGGCCATCTTCGTTTCGTCCTCGACCAGCAGGATGTGCATCCCGGGCATTCTGCGGGTGGGCCGGGCCAGCGTCGAGGTTCCAACGGCCTGTCTTTGAAGCTTCTCATCCGGGCCACAGGTCGGTCCCATCGCGCCGGCCGATGCTGGCCCCATTGCCACTCGTTCGATGAGGTTCATGACCGATGCTTCACAAGACCGCGCTCCTCGTCGCCTCGGTGGCGGCTGCCTTGACCCTCGCCTTCGCGCTCGCCGCGGCCGGCTTCGCGCCCGGCACCACGATCGCGCCGGTCGCAACGTCAGCGACCGTCAGTACGGACGCTGCCGATGTCGTCGCACCGCCACCGGTCGTCGTCGACAAGGTCTACGTCGCACCGCCACAGCCCCAGCGGACGATCACGGTCCACAAGGTCACGAGCTCCGGCGGCGGCGAATCCGAGTCCGAAGGGTCCGAGGGCGGCGACTGATGACCGAGCTCCGCGGCGACCGGCCGGCGCGACCGGTGCCGATCGCGCGGGCCCGGCCCGATTCACGACCGCTCCGGATCGCCTACGGGATGGGTGGGATCGCGGCCGCCAGCGCGCTCGTGACTGCGCTCGTCACCACGGGCAGCAGCTCGACCACGGCTCCCACGACCCAGACGGTCACGCTGGGCGTCGATCCGCCGCCCGTCGCCCGCCACGTGGTCCAGTACATCAAGCTCAAGCCCGGCCAGACGGCGCCACCCCAAGCGGTGGTCAAGCAGGCGCCGACGCCAAAACCGCGGGTCGTCGTCGTCACGACCCGCCAGTCGGGCGCCAAGCCATGAGCTATCAGGTCGAGCTTCGGGCCATGCCGCCAACAGGTCCGAGGTGTGACGTCGTCACCCCCGCGGAGTCCGCATCCGAGTCCGACCCGGACGCACCACCCGTGTCGGTCGTGACCGGACTGATGGGCGGGATGGTCGGGGTCCACGTCCGGCCAGTCCAAGGAGGGGCGCGGTCTGAGGCACTGGCGCGCCAGGCGGCTCGATCGACCGTCCGCCGGCTTGGGGCGTGGGCCGATCGCCTGACCAGGTTCACGACGACCTCGGATCTCGCCCGGCTGAACGACTCCCCGGAGTCCCAGGTCCGGGTGAGCCAGACGCTCGCGGCGGTGCTCGACTGGGCTCGGATCGCCGAGGGTTTGAGCGACGGTGTGGTCGACATCGCATGGCTCGACGCTCGCCTGGCGGCGGAGCGGTGCGACGGTCAACAAGCTGACCTCAGCGTCGACCGCACCTGGTCGCTGGACCGGGGCAGCCGGGAGACCCATGTCCTGCGACAGGTCGGGCTCAGGTTCGATCTCGACGGGGTTGCCAAGGGCTGGCTGGCCGATCGCGCCCTCGGACGTCTGGCCTCGTTCCCGGCCGCCGTGGTCGATGCCGACGGCGACATCGCCATCAGGCTCGGACCGGGCCAGCGATGGCGCTTCGGTGTCGCCGATCCGCGCCTCAGGCACCAGGATCTCGTCGAGCTCGAACTCGTCGGATCCGGCCGACAAGACGGTCGGAGGTTCGGCCTGGCCACATCGGGAACCAGCATCCATCGCTGGGCCCACGGGGACCTGACGGCCCACCATCTCATCGATCCACGAAACGGAGCGCCGGCACGGACCGATGTCGTCCAGGCCACCGTCCTGGCCGGGACGGCGCGCGAGGCCGAGGCGCTCGCCAAGACGGCGGTGATCCTCGGGTCCGACGAGGCGCTCGACCTGCTCGGTCGGCCGGGCGTGGACGGGGCCGTGCTGCTGACCGATCGGGACGAGCTGCTTCTGACCCCCGCGACCTCGCGCTGGCTGTCGTGAAGTTCCGGGGTCTCGATCCGCGCACGCAATGGCTCCGGTGGGGATTGTTCGCCGTCGCTGTGGGGATCGTCCTCGGGGCCACGACACCGACCGCAGCCCGGTCGCTGGCGACGGCCTGGGAGCTGAACCGCGCCAGCCTTCCGTGGCTGGTCGAGCGACTTGCCGGTTTCCTCGCCTACTTCGCCGTGGCGGGTTCAGTCCTCTACGGGCTCCTCCTGTCGACGAAGATTCTCGACGCGATCGCCCATCGGCCGATCACGTTCAACCTCCATCAGGACCTCGCCTCGGTCGGTCTTGGACTTGCCGGTGTGCATGGTGCCCTGCTCGCGCTCGACAAGACGGTTCCGTTCAGCCTGCCCCAGATCGCCGTGCCCGGCCTCGCGCCGCACGCCCCTCTGGCGGTCGCGGTGGGCCAGGTTGCCTTCTACCTCATGGTCGTGGTCATCGCCAGCTTCTACGCCCGGCGACGGATCGGCCAGCGGACCTGGCGTGTCCTGCACTACCTGACGTTCCTCGCGTTTGTTGGGGCGACGGCGCACGGGCTCGGCGCCGGCACGGACAGCCGGGCGGCGTGGGCATGGTGGATCTACGTCGCCTCGACGGTCGCGGTGGTCTTCCTGTTCGGCTACCGGCTGGTGGTCTCGATCGGCATGCGCCGCCAACGCCGCGCGATCCCAGCATCCGAACGCGCGCAGGCCAGGGTGGTCGCGGCCTAGGGCTTGCGCTCGAGGATCGGGCGGGCGATCTCGGGCTTGTCGACGACGAACGTGAACATCGCCCGGTCGCCCCACCGGCCAAGGAACAGGTGGCCCTGGATGTTGACCCCGGCGTCGGCCAGCTCCCGGGCGACGGCGGCCATCCCGCCGGGCCGGTCGCCGACCTCGGACAGGATCGCCTCGCCCTCGACGTAGGTGTACTCGCCCTCGTCGAGGACGGCCTTGGTCGTGTCGTCGTCGGCGGTCGTCATGATCACGTGGCCCGAGTCGCCGATGCTCCCGCCGCCGATCGCGCGCAGGTCGACGCCTCGCGAGGCCAGCTCCTCGGCGAGGATCGCCAGCGCTCCCGGCTGGTTCTTGAGCTGGACGACGAACTGCCTGGCCATGCCACCCTCCGCGGCGCCGCACGGAGGGCGGCCGCCAGCACGATTCTAGCCGTCCGAGCTCGGCCCGACCCGACCCGGGTGCGCAGACCCGGTCTCCCCGACGACGGCGCAACGCTATGCTCGTCGAAGTCGCGCCGGCACCCGTGCGATGGGAGGGGCTCGCTCCGTGATTCCCGTGCTCTGGCAGGCGGGATCGGTCACCTTCTACACGCACGACGTCTTCTCCGTCATCGCGATCCTCGTGGGTCTGGCGCTCTATTACCGCGAGCTGCGCGGGAGAGGGCTTCTCGAGCCCCGGATCGTGACGATCTCGGCGCTGGTGGTGGTCGGCGGCGTCATCGGAGCCCGAACCATCACGGCCTGGGAGCACCCGGAGCTCTATGCCCAGGCCCTGGCTGCCGGGCTGCCCCTGTCATGGATCGTCGAGCACAGCGGCAAGAGCATTCTCGGGGCGATTGCGGGAGGCTACCTGGCCGGCGTGCTGGCCAAGCGAGCCCTCGGCTATACCCGCTCCACGGGCGACTGCTACGCCCTGGCCTTGGCCGTCGGCACGGCCATCGGGCGGGTCGGCTGCTTCCTGTCGGAGCTGCCGCTGGGCACCCCGACCGACCTGCCATGGGGGATCGCGGCGAGCCCAGCCGCAGCCGCCGCGTTCGCGCGCTGCCCGGGCTGCACGGTTCCGATGCATCCGTCGATGCTCTACGAGATCCTGTTCAGCCTCCTCGCGGCCGCCGCGATCATCCGCTGGCGCCACCGGGTGACCGTCCAGGGCGACCTGCTCAAGCTCTACCTCGTCGCGGCGTTGACCTTCCGGTTCGGGGTCGAGTTCGTACGCGGCAACCAGATCCAGCCGTGGGGACTGACCGGCCCCCAGACGGTGCTCATCCCGCTGCTCGTGCTGCTGGTCGTCCACTTCACTCGCCAGGTCCGGCGCGGCGTCTACCGCCTGCCGGAGCCACCAACCCCAGGACTCGCCGAGGGAGTGCCATGACCGACGAGATCGTCGACTACATCCGCAAGAACCGCTCGATCTACACCAAGGAGGCGATCTCGAAGAAGCTTCTCGAGGCTGGGCACGACCAGGCGGCGATCGACGCCGCGTTCGACGTGGCCGAGCACGGCGAGCCGCCGGCTCAGCCCGACCGCCGCGGGGCCGTCTCGGTGGTGATCGTCGTGGCCTACGTCGTGACCTGGGTGGCCTTCGTCGCCCTGACCCCGATGGCCCGCTCCACCTATGGCGTCGGGGCCATCATCCTGGCCATCGCCCTGACCCTCGCGGCGATCGTCTCGCTCCTCCTCATCCGCAGATCGCGTGCCCTGCGATCGGGCGAGTACCTCGCCTGGGCCGTGGTCATCTCGGTCGTCCTGCTCGTGGGGGTCGCCGGCCTGTGCGTCCCGTTCGCCGGATTCGGAACGACGCAGTAGCGATCAGGTCCGAACAGATCGGAGGGTTCGATGCTCGCGCTGCGCTCGTATACCCCGCTCCGGATGGTCCTGACGGTCTGCGGCCGCTGCTTCGCGGAGGATCCGGATCGAGAGATCGACTACGAGACCGACATCCTCCAGGGCAACCTCGTCGCGACGGATGGGCAGGTCCAGCTGCGCCGGATCTGTCGTCGCGGCCACGGCGAGGTGGTGAGCCTGTACGAGGAGGACGTCCGCCTCTGGGAGGACCTCCAGCAGTGGCGCATCCCCACCCGCCAGATCGTGCCGGATCGCGCCGGCAATGCTCGGCCGATCCCGATGGGCTACCTGGACGGCCTCGGCGACCTGCAGACGCAGCACTCGTGCATCCTCCTGCTCGACGTCACCGAGAACTGCAACCTCCAGTGCCCGACCTGCTTTGCGGTCAGCGGTCCGGGCATCAATCGTCACGCCCAGGTCCGCCACCTGGTCCATACGCTCGACACGACGATCGCCCGCGAAGGCGGGAAGATCGATGCGCTGATGCTGTCCGGCGGCGAGCCCACGGTCCACCCCGAGATCGTCGAGATCATCCGGGCGGCCACCGAACGGAACGTCACCCGGGTCATCCTCAACACGAACGGCATCCGGATCGCCCGGGACGATCGGTTCATGGCCGAGCTCACGCGAGTCCGTGACCGGGTCGAGGTCTACCTCCAGTTCGATGGCTTCCGCGAGGAGACGCACCTGTTCCATCGCGGCGCTGACCTCCGCGAGGTCAAGGCCGAGGCGATCAGGCGTCTCACCGACGCCCGGATCTTCACGACGCTCGCGGTCGCGGTCGCCAAGGGCGTCAACGACGATGAGACAGGTGCGATCGTCGACCTGGCATTCGGGACGGACTACATCGCCGGGATCGCGTTCCAGCCGATGTTCGTGTCGGGCCGGGCACAGCCCGTCGATCCGCTGGATCGGGCCACGACGACCGGGACGATCCGCCGTCTCGGCGAGCAGACGGGCGGACGGGTCGCTCCGGACGACTTCATCGCCCTGCCGTGCAGCCACCCGGACTGCTCATCCCTGACGTACTTCATCCGAGGCGACGACGGCGGTTATCGATCGGTCATCCAGATGATCGGGCGCGAGCGACTGAAGGAGCAGCTGGTGCTCATCGGCAATCGGCTGGCGCCCGACGACGCACTCTGGGAATCGTTGACCGGGCTCCTGTCCGAGACCGCGATGGTCAGCCGGCCCGAGCTGATCGACTACCTGCTCGACATATGCGAAGTCTGCGATCTCGGGGTCAGCGGGTTCGTGAAGACGCTCGGGCGGTGGCTGACCGATCGGTCGGCGGTCCCCGTCGAGGCCCTGGCCCGACGGGTGAAGCGCGTATCGATCAAGACGTTCATGGATCCATGGACGATGAATGTCGAGCGCCTCCAGCAATGCTGCGTCCACGTCGGCTCGACCGACGGCGACGACCCGGTCCGCATCCCGTTCTGCGCTCGCCAGTCGTTCGGAGCGCTCCGCCGCCGGACCTCGGCCGGGATGGTGACGGCGCGCGAGCTCATCCCGCTCGACGACCGACGAGCTGCCAGCGGAGTTCGGCCATGAGCGGCACGATCGAGCCGATCTTCCCCGCTCCGATCGATCCGGCCTTCGGTCCGGTCGGGCCCGCGTCGTACCCGCGACGCCAGCTCAGCAAGCCCGAGAAGTACGAGCGACTCGCGTTCACGTTCTGTCGGCTCGGCACGACCGGGTTGATTGCTTGGGCGCTCGGTCCGCCGCTGTTCGTCCTGATCGTGGCGCTGGCCGCGATCGTCCTCTACGCGCGCGCGGTCACCCTCGGCGTGCATTGGACGAAGTGCCTCCTCCGACGCCCGACGCTGATCATCGCGTTCTGGGCCGTTGTCGCTGCGGCCGATCTCTACTGGCTCGTCGCGCTCGGCGGACGACCGCTGGTTTGAGCAACGGCCGCCACGATCGCCCGGCGCACGCCGGCGGCCCGCCGGTAGGCGAGGGCGTAGCGGGGAGCGGAGCCGGACTCCCAGCCGAAGTCGAGCGCCATGCCGCGTTGGACGATCCCGGCCCAGGTGGCCGATGAGCCGTCGCCGCCGCGCGCGGCGAACGCCCGGCGGCAGGCGCCGATCAGGGCGGCGGGCGTCGGCTCGTCGAACGCGAACCCGGTCCCCTCTCCCGGCCGCTCGGTCTCGTCGATCACGGTGTCGCCGAGGCCGCCGGTCCGGCGGACGAGTGGCGGCGTTCCGTAGCGCATCGCGATCATCTGGCCCTGGCCGCAGGGCTCGAACCGGGACGGCATCGCGAACAGGTCGGAGCCCGCGTAGATCCGACGGGCGTTCGCCCGATCGAACCGCTCGACGAGCGCGACCTGGACCGGGTTGGCCGCCGCCAGCCTCCGGAACGGGTCTGCGAGGCGAGGGTCGCCGCTGCCCTGGACGATGATCCGGACCCCGAGCCTGACGAGCTCCGGCGTGGTGTCGGCCAGCAGGTCGAAGCCCTTCTGCGGGTCGAGTCGCCCGATCATCCCGATGACCGGAGCCGGGTCGGCCGGGTCCATCCCGTGCCGGACGAGCAGATCTGCCCGGCAGGCCGTCTTGCCGCCAAGGTCCGCCGCGCTGTAGCGAGCCACCAGGTCCGTGTCCGCGGCCGGGTTCCACAGCTCGGCGTCGAGCCCGTTGAGGATGCCGAAGAAGGACGGCGTCCCGTCGGCCGTCCGCATGCTCGCCTTGTGCTGGAGCGTCGCGTCGAGGCCCATCCCGTACTCCGGCGTCAGGGCCTCGGCCGCGTAGCCCGGGCTGACCGTGTTGGCCAGCTCGGATCGCTCGATCCCGGCCCGGAGCAGGTCGATCCCGACGGCGTCGGGAGCCACGACGGTGTCGCCCGGCGCGAGCCCGAGCTGGCCGAGACGGTGGCGCTCGACCCAGCCGTGATAGGCGAGGTTGTGGATCGTGATCAGGGCGGCCGCCCGACCGACGATCGGGTCGTCGGTATAGAACCGGTCGCGCAGGATCACCGCCGGCGCGGCGTGCCAGTCGTGGAGATGAAGGACGTCGATCGGCCGGTTGTCAGTGCGCAGGACCTCCAGCGCCGCCCGGCAGAACAGCCCGAACCGCCAGGCGTTGTCGGGGTAGTCGCCGCCGCCCGGCTCGCCGTAATAGCCGGCCCGATCGAACGCCGGCGGATGGTCGACCAGCCGGAGCCGGTAGCCGTGGCTCACGACGTCGACGATCGTGACCTCGGTCGAGCCGGTCGGCGAGAGCGGATCGGGCACCCGGACGCGTCGCCGGGGGTGCTCGCCATCGGGCAGGGTCATCGCCCGATAGCGCGGCAGGAAGACGTCGATCGGGGCATCGGGCCCGGCGTCGATTCGACCCAGCGCCCGGGCCAGCGCGTCGACCACGTCGCCAAGGCCACCGGTCTTGGCCCACGGCTCGCACTCGGCGGCGATGAACGCAACGCGCATCGGCTGATGGTAGCCCGCCGAGGTTCCAGGCTCGGCCGGTATCATGCAGCCCGATGGAACCAGTCGTTCGCGTCCCGACGCTGCCCGGCGTCCCATTCCGGATCCCACCCCAGCTCGAAGGCCTGCGTCGGCTTGCCTACAACCTGTGGTGGACCTGGCACCCATCAGCCCGGGTCCTGTTCAGCCGCCTCGACGGTGCCGCCTGGGCGCGCTACCGGAACCCGATCCCGCTCCTCGAGGGACCGGTCCCCTGGTCGGAGCTGCTCGACAACCCGGACCTGCTCGCCGAGTACCAGTCGATCCTGGGCGAGTTCGACGCCTATCTCGCCAACGGCTCCGACCACTGGTTCCAGCGCCAGCACGGGACCGACCTCGACGGCCCGATCGCCTACTTCTGCGCCGAGTACGGCTTCCACGAATCGCTCGGGATCTACTCGGGCGGGCTCGGGGTGCTGGCAGGCGATCACATGAAGGCGGCCAGCGACATGGCCCTGCCGTTCGTCGGCGTCGGGTTGCTCTACCGCAAGGGCTACTTCCGCCAGACGATCGACGCCGACGGTCACCAGGAGCACGCCTATCCGGACTACGACCTCAACCGCCTGCCGCTTCTGCGGGCATCCGACCCGAGCGGCGACGCCCTCCTCGTGACCGTGCCATTGCCCGATCGCGACCTGACCGTGGCGGTCTGGGTCGCCCAGGTCGGCCGGGTCCCGGTCCTGCTGCTCGATACTGACGTCCCGGAGAACTCGGCCGCGGACCGACCGATCACCAACATCCTCTACGTCCGGGGCCGCGAGATGCGGCTCCACCAGGAGCTGGTCCTCGGCGTGGGCGGCGTCCGGGCAATCAGGGCGCTGGGGCTGGCCCCGGCCGTCTGGCACCTCAACGAAGGGCACTCGGCGTTCCTCCTGGCGGAGCGCGCCCGGGAGCTGGTGGCCACCGGCGCCACCCTCGACAAGGCGCTCGAGAAGGTGCGCCGGTCGAGCGTCTTCACGATCCACACGCCGGTCGCCGCCGGGAACGAGCGGTTCGAGGCCGACATCGTCCGGCGGATCGCCGGGCCGCTGCTCGACGGCGACGGCCGGCCGGCGACCGGCGGCGTGCCCGTCGAGCGCGTGCTCGAGCTCGGCCGGGGCGTCGACAACGATCCCAACGTCTTCGACATGACGGCGTTCTCGCTCCGCCAGACGAACGGGGCGAACGCGGTCAGCCAGCTCCACGCGGAGACGGCCAATGGGACCTGGAACGGGGTCATCGATCGGCCGATCCTGGGCATCACGAACGGCGTCCACGGGCCGACCTGGGTCGGGCGGGCGATGGCCGACCTGTACCGGCGCTACGTCGAAGCGGATCTCGAGGACCTCGACCCGCAGACCGAACGGCGCCGGTTCTGGGAGCGGATGACCCGCGTGCCGGATGCCGAGCTGTGGCGCGCCCACCAGCGCCAGAAGCTCGAGCTGGCGATCTTCGCCCAGGGTCGCCTGCGCAACCAGTTCGCCCGCCACGGCGAATCGCCAGCGGTCCTCGAGGAGCTCGATCAGGCGCTCGACCCGGACATCCTGACGATCGGCTTCGCGCGCCGCTTCGCGACCTACAAGCGGGCCGCCCTGCTGTTCAGCGACATGGATCGGCTCGCCCGGCTGCTGTGGGACAAGGAGCGGCCGGCCCAGGTCGTGTTTGCCGGCAAGGCCCATCCGGCCGACCGCCCCGGCCAGCGGGTCATCCAGGACATCTTCGCCCGGTCACGCGCGCCCGAGCTCCGTGGCCGCGTGTTCATCGTCGAGGACTACGACATGCGCATCGCGCGCTTCCTCGTCCACGGCGTCGACGTCTGGCTCAACAACCCCCGCCGGCCCCTCGAGGCGAGCGGGACATCCGGGATGAAGGCGGCCCAGAACGGGGTCGTCAACGTGTCGGTCCTCGACGGCTGGTGGGACGAGGGCTGGACCGGCGACAACGGGTGGGCGATCGGCAGCCGGGAGACGAACCCGGACGAGGGCGCCCAGGACTGGGCCGACGCCCAGGATCTCTACCGGATCCTCGAGAGCGAGGTCATCCCGCGCTACTACCAGCGCGACCGGGCCGGCGTGCCACGCGGCTGGACCGAGCTGATGCGGAACGCGGTCGCGAGCACGATCTGGCGGTTCTCGGCGACCCGCATGCTCCACGAGTACACCGAGCAGCTCTACCTGCCGGCCGCCGGAGCGGCAGGCAAGAAGTCGCGAACGGAGGCCGGCCGGCGTCGGCAGGACCCGATCGTCACCGAGGCAGGCTGAGACCGACCCGCGGCCAATCGAGTCCGGTCAGGCCTTGACGAGGACGACCGCGGACTCGGGCGGCAGGTCGATCGATCCCGCCCACAGCGTGCCGCCGGGAAGGCCGGGAAGGTCGAGCGCCCGATACGTCTCGCCCTCGGCCCGGGGGACCGCGAGCGACGCTCGCCCCGGTCCGGCGTTGACCGCCACGATCGCCTTCTCGCCGTCCGCCTCGCGCAGGTAGGCGACGGCCCCGCCACTGGCCGACAGGATCCGGACCGAGCCACGCCGGAGCGTCCGATGCTCAAGGCGGGCCGCCACCAGCCCCTTGACGAACGCGCGGAGGTCGCGATCGCCGGCGTTCGGATCGGCCGGGAATGAGCGCCGATTGTCCGGGTCGTGGTCGCCCTCCAGCCCGATCTCGTCGCCGTAGTAGATGCACGGCGCGCCGGGCACGGTGAGCTGGAGGACCATGGCGATGCGCAGGGCGGTCCGGTCGCCGCCGAGTACGGTCAGCGCCCGCGGCGCATCGTGGCTGCCGATCAGGTTGAGTTGAACGGCCACCACGGCTGGGTCGTTGTTCGACATGAGCGCCTCGAGCCGCGCGGCAAAAGCCGGCCCGTCGAGCGGGTGGAGCATCCGCCGGTACGAGTCATGACGCCGGATCACGTCCTGGTCGAGGTGCCGGTCGCCGGCGAAGCCAAGGATCGCCGTCCCCAGCGGGTAGTTCATCTGGGCGTCGAACCGGTCGCCCTCGAGCCAATCCGGCGCCTCGTCCCACAGCTCGCCGACGAGGTACGCGTCGCGCTTGATCGCCCGACAGCGCCGGCGGAACTCCTGCCAGAAGGCTCGGTCGTCGATCTCGCCGGGGACGTCGAGCCGCCAGCCGTCGATCCCGAACCGCAGCCAGTGTTCCCCGACCCCGAGCAGGTACTCGCGGGTCGGTGGGTTGTCGACGTTGAACTTGGGCAGCGCGGGCAGGCCCCACCAGGCCCGGTAGCCGAGCGGCATGCCACCGCTCGCGCCACCGCGGTCCGGGTAGGCGTTCAGGCCGACCGACCCGGACAGGACCGCCGGATCGAGGTAGAACCAGTCGCGATAGGGCGAGGCGGCCCCGTTCTCGAGGACGTGGTGGAACGGCCAGAACCCGCGTCCGCAGTGGTTGAAGACACCGTCGAGGATGACCCGCATCCCACGCTCGTGGGCCCCGTCGAGCAGCTCGCGCAGGGCCGAGTCTCCGCCGAGCAGCGGGTCGACGTGGAGATAGTCGTAGGCGTGGTAGCGGTGGTTCGAGGCGGAGCTGAAGACCGGCGTCAGATAGAGCGCGGTGATTCCCAGGTCGGCCAGCTCGGCAAGCCGCTCGGCGACGCCGTACAGGTCGCCGCCCTTGAACCCGTACGTGGTTGGCGGCGAGTCCCACGGCTCGAACGGCCCGATTGGAGCCAGGCGCTCGCTGCGGGCAAACCGGTCGGGGAAGATCTCGTAGAAGACCGCGTCGCGAACCCAGTCTGGCGTGTCGATCGGCATCGTCAGCGACGATACCCGTTCGGACCACGGTCCGATGCGCTCGCCACGTACTCTTCGCAGCGTGACCGACCGGATCTCGCTCGCGCTCGTCCTGCACAACCACCAGCCCGTTGGCAACTTCGGGTGGGTGATCGCCGACGTCTATGAGCGGGCGTATCTCCCGATGCTCGATGCCCTCGACCGTCATCCCGGGGTTCACGTCGGATTGCACTACACCGGGCCGCTGATCGACTGGATCCGGGCCGAGCGTCCCGTCTTCATCGACCGACTGGCGGCGCTGGTCGAGCGCGGCCAGGTCGAGCTCCTCGGCGGCGGCTACTACGAGCCGGTCCTGGCCATCCTGCCGGAGCGCGACCGGGTCGCCCAGCTCAACCGGATGGCCGACGAGGTTGAGCGGATCGGCGGTCGCCGGCCGGCCGGCGCCTGGCTCGCCGAGCGCGTCTGGGAGCCCGACCTGCCGACCTCGATCGTCGACGCAGCCTACCGCTGGACGGTCCTCGACGACACTCATTTCCGGGCGGCCGGGTTGGACGACAAGGAGCTCTGGGGTCCGTACACCACCGAGGACCAGGGTCGGCTCCTGACGGTCTTCGGCTCGGCCAAGCGGCTCCGCTACGGCATCCCCTTTGGTCGAGTCGAGGACATCGTCGGCCACCTCGTGGCCAATGCAACCCCGGGCGGCGAGCGGCTCAGCTTCATGGGCGACGACGGCGAGAAATTCGGCGCCTGGCCCGACACGCATGAGCACTGCTGGGGCGTCGAGGGTTGGGTCGACGGGTTCCTCAGGGCGCTCGAGGCCGAGCCCGTCATCCAGACTGTCACGCCGACCGACTGGCTTGCCGGCCATCAGCCGATCGGCCGGATCTACCTGCCGACTTCGTCCTACTCGGAGATGGGAGAGTGGGCGCTCCCGGCCGACCAGAGCGTGGCATTTGCCGCCGCCGTCCGGACCGCCGAGGCCGAGGGCGCGCCGTGGGCGCGCTGGCTGCGTGGTGGGTTCTGGCGCAACTTCCAGGTCAAGTACCGCGAGATCAACGACCTCCACAAGCAGATGCTGCGCGCGTCGGCGGCGGTCGAGGCGATGCCGGCGGGGCCGGCCGCCGAGCTGGCTCGGCGCCACCTGTACGAGGGACAGTCGAACGACTGCTACTGGCATGGCGTGTTCGGCGGGATCTACATCCCGCACATGCGCCTGGCGACCCACGAGCACCTGATCGCCGCGGCCGACCTCGCCGAGCTCGTCACTTCCGGCGCTGACGATGGCGAGACCGCTGCCCGGGCGGCGCTCGTCGACACCGACCTCGACGGGGTCGACGAGATCCTCGCCTCGACCGCAGGGCAGGTCGCGGTGATCGACCCGAACGAGGGCGGCGGGCTCGGCAGCTGGGACATCCTGGCCGTCCGCCACGCGCTGACGGCGGTCATGCGCCGGCGACCCGAGGCCTACCACGCCCGGCTGCAGGCCCACGAGGCGAGCCTCGCCGCAGCCGCTGCTGGCAAACCTCACGACGTGCACGACGAGGCGACGACGATCCACGACATCGTCCGCAGTCGCGAGACGGGGTTGACCCCGCATCTCCACTATGACGGCTACGAACGTCGATCGGGCCTGGTCCACCTGCTTGCGCCGGGGACGACCGCGGCATCCTTTGCCCACGGCTCGGCGATCGAGCTCGGCGATGCGGTCGGCGGCAAGTACCACCTGGTCGGGCTCCAGCCGGACCGGATCGGCGCTGGTCCGCGCCGTGACGATCGATGAGCCGGAGGCGGTGGTCCGGGTCGAGAAGCGATTCGCCCTCGGCGGCGATCGGCGTCAGCCGACCCTCGATCTGGCCGTCGACGTGGAGCTCGTGTCCGGCGGACCAATCCAGTTCGACCTGGCGCTCGAGTGGTCGCTGACGATGCTCGGCGGAGGGCGCAACCCGGCCGCCTACTACCGGGTCGGCAGCGAGCGGCTCACCCACGACTCGATCGCCGAGCGGTCCTCGCTGGCCGCCGTCCTCAGCGGCAACGACTACATCGGGATCGCGCTCGAGACCTCGGTCGAGCCGGCAGCCACGACCTGGTGGTCACCCATCGAGACGGTCTCCAACTCGGAGTACGGCTTCGAGCGCGTCTACCAGGGCAGCTCGCTCGCCTTCGTCTGGCCGATCGAGCTGGCGAGCGGCGAGCGCCGAACGGTGGTGGTCCGACACATCGTCAGCACGGCCACCGATCGCTCCGCCGACGAGCTGGCCTCCGCCGAGGGCTAGTGGCGCGGCTGCGAGCTGCCCGCCTCCCAGCGCACGTGATCGGGCGTCTCGAGCTGGAACGTCGAGTGGTTGATGTCGAAGTCGTCGGTCAGGCAGCGGCCAAGCTCGTCGAGGACATCACCCGGCTGACCGGCCGGGGTCAGGACGACATGGGCGGACACGACGTTCATCCCGCTCGTGATCGTCCAGGCGTGGAGGTCATGGACGTCGGCGACCCCGGTCGCCTCGAGGATGTGGCGGCTGACCTCCTCGAGGTCGACGCCCTTGGGCGTCGCCTCGAGCAGGATGTCGATGCTATCCCGGAGTAGCCCGATCGCCCGAGGGACGATGAGGATGCCGATCGCGATCGATGCGACGGCGTCCGCCTGCGCCCAGCCCGTCGTGAAGATCACGAGCCCCGCGAGCAGCACCGCGCCCGCCCCGAGGAGGTCCCCGGCGACCTCGAGATACGCCCCGCGGACATTGAGGCTCTCGTGGCGGCCCGCCGCCAGGAGGCGCAGCGACACGGCGTTCCCCAGCAGCGCGATCGCGGCCACGACGATCACGATGCCCGATCGCGATCTCGGGCGGCGCGAGGAACCGTCGAACGCCCTCGACCACGACCACGATCGCGCACGCCGAGCAGCAGGATCGCGTTGGCCGTCGCGGCGACGATCTCGAGGCGGTACAGCCCGAACGTCCGGCCATCGGTCCGCGGCCGGGCCGCGACCCAGATCGCGGCCAGCGACAGCGCCATCCCCGACACGTCAGCAAAGAGATGACCGGCATCGGCCATCAGCGCCAGCGAGTTGCTGGCGACTCCTGCCAGCAGCTCGACGACGAGGATGGCGATGCTGATCGACAGCGCGGCGGCGATGCGACGCCAGCGGCGACCGGCCGCGCTCACCGAATGGATCACCTGGGCAGCCTAACGGGTCTGGCGGTCAGGCTCGCGACACAGCTCTGTCCACTACGATCGCACGATACAGACCTGTCTCTCGCGGCGAGGATTGGACGCAGATGAACGCCTGCCGAACCGTCCGATGATGACCCAGGCGACATCGAACGGACCCGTCGCCCTCGTGACCGGATCGACCGCCGGGATCGGGCGGGCAATCGCGGAGGCGCTGGCCCGGTCCGGCATGGCCGTCGGGATCGTCGCCCGGGATGCCGCCCGTGGCGCGACCGCACGCGACGAGATCTCGGCCGCGACCGGCGGCTCGGACGTCCGACCGTTCGTCGCCGATCTGTCGAGCCAGGCCGAGGTCCGCCGGCTGGCGGCCGAGGTGATCGCAGGCCTTCCCCGACTCGACGTCCTGGTCCACTGTGCCGCGGTCTTCAGCCGGCAGCGGACCGTGACTGCGGATGGCCTCGAGACGATGTTCGCGACGAATCAGCTCGCGCCATTCCTGCTCACGAACCTGTTGCGCGACCGGCTGATCGGCAGTGCTCCTGCCCGGGTGCTCGTCCTCACCGCCCCGTCAACCGTCAGACTCGACTTCGACGACCTCCAGGCCGAGCGAAGGTTCGGCGCGCTGCGCGTCTTCGGAGCGTCGAAGGCGGCCGACCTGCTCTTCACGTTCGAGCTCGCCCGCCGACTCGAGGGCACCGGGGTCAGCGCGAATGCCGTCCATCCCGGATTGGTTCGGACCAACCTGATGCACCAGGCGCCGGCGCCGCTGCGCTGGATGATCCGTGTCGTGTCGGCACCTCCGACCCGCGCCGCGGCCTCGATCGTGCCGCTGGCCATCTCGCCCGAATACGAAGGCATGACCGGGCACTTCTTCAAGAACGGTCGCGAGATCCAACCCCCGTCCTACACGCGGGATCCCGCGGTTGCCCGTCGCCTGTGGGACGCGAGCGCCGCACTGACCAGGCTCGAAGAAGGAGTCGCGACATGAGGATCGCGCGCCCCGAGATCCGTCAGCCCGTGGCCTGCGCGCCACGGGCTGACGAGAGATCGCGGTCGCCGAGCAGGGAGTCGGCGATCGACGGGAAGGGACTAGGCGATTCCGCGCTCGGGAGCGCGCGGGTCGGTCGAGCCGGGGCGCGAGTCGGCGCCCCAGGCCTGGGCGGCGATGCCGATAGCGCGAGGAGAACTGGGACGATGAGGGCGAGGATTGCCACGCGGTCTCCCTCCCTTTGGTATAGTTGACTAGGCCAAATCGGATACTAGTTGGACTATCAGACTATGTCAAGTAACCCGGAGGTCCCGCCACCGGGCGAGTTGACCTCGGCCGACGGCACGCTCGCGCGAACCGCCGGCGACCTCGACGTCGAGCGCGATTCCGACGTCCCGATCTCCACCCAGATCTACTGGCAGCTCGCCTACCAGATCGAGTCCGGCCGGCTCCTGCCCGGCGCCCGGCTTGCCCCGGTCCGCGAGCTCGGGGCGGCCCTCCGCGTCAACCCCAACACGATCCGGGCGGTCTACCGGCGCCTGGCCGACGCCGGCTACGTCACGAGCCGCCACGGCGCCGGGACGCACGTCGCCGATCGGCCGCCCGCAGCGGCGCGGCGCGGAGGCCCTCGCCGGGATCGTCGCCGAGATGCTCCGCCGCGCGGCCGCAGGCCGGGCTTCACGCCCGACGAGGTCGCCGCGGCCACGTTCGCCGCCGCGACCGAGCGCAAGCGGCCCGGGCCGCAGGTCCGCGTGCTGTTCGCCGAGTGCACGAACGCCGACGCCGGCTACGACGCGGAGCGGCTCGCCGAAGCGTTCCCGGGCCTGATCGAGGCCGAGGGCGCGCTGCTCGACGAGCTCCCGCGACCGGCTCGACCGGTTCCACTACGACCTCGTCGCGACGACGACGTTCCACGCCGACGAGGCCCAGGCGCTGCGTCGCGGCCGCGTGCCGGTCGTCGCGATGCTCGTCGGGCCGGGCTACATGGAGCTCGTCCACGAGATCGCCGGCGCTGCCGCCGGGCTCGCGGGTCGGGCTCGTCTGCGCGTCGGAGCGCGGCACCGAGAACATCGCCGAGACGCTCGCGCTGTCGGGCGCGACCGGGCGTCGAGATCGTGTCGGCGACGATCGACGATGCCGAGCGAGCTCGCCCTGATCGACCGGACCGCGGACCTCATCCTGCTGTCGCGCGAGGCGATCGCCGCACGGGCTCGACGCGCGGTTCGAGCGGCCGGAGCGGGTCCGCGCAGTGGATCGTACGAGTTCGACCCGGCCGGGCTCGAGCTCCTGCGCCGCGCGATCGAGCACGCTCAGGCCGATCGCGCGCCGGTCCGGCCGAGGCCGCCGGAAGCGTCGGAGCCGGCGTCCGCGCTGATCGTGGCTCGCGCCGTGCGACCGCGGCGACTGCCACGCTCGCGCGCGGCGGCCCGGACGCGCTACGGCCTCGGCCGACCTCATCGTGGCCGCGCGACCTCGCGACGGCCCGCACCGTCGCCGCCCGGGTCAACGCCGGCCGCGCGGCCGCCGCCGGTGCCGCCGGCGCCCGACGCCGCGGCCGGCGCCGAGCCGGTGACCGCCGGCGAGCTCCTGCCGCCGGCCTCCTCCACGAGCTCGGCCACGCTCGTCGATCGCGCTACCGGCCGAGGCCGACCCGGCGGCGATCGCGGCGGCCGACGGCTGGCTCCGCGAGTCGCTCGGCACCGCGGCCGACGAGCACGGCGGTCGCCGTCGTTCGCCGGCCGAGTTCCCGGCGCCATCTGACGGTCCCCGAGCAGCCGGACCGCCGGCCGCGCTCGCCGAGCTGCTCCTGCTGGCCAGCTCTCGAACGAGAACCGGCGGCGACCGCTGCGCGAGCTCGTCGACGACCGCACGCGTCCGCGACGAGCCGGACGCTCGGCGACGTCGCCGAGCGCTCGAGGCCGAGCTCGTTCGCCGAGCGGCCCGGCTCGGGCCCGAGCGGCGCGCTCGCTGTCGAGCTGCTGCGCGAGCCGGCGCGCCAGCCGCGCCGGACTCGCTGGCCGGCCAGCTGCGCTACGTCCGCGACCACTGGGCCGGGCTGCTCGGCGGCGCGCTCGAGCGACTCGCTCGACCGGCTCGACGCTGGCGCTCGACGTCCTCGCCGAGGAGGAGCGCGGCCTGCGACCTGCGGTTCGCCGGCGCGGTCCGGGCGCCGGCGGCGCCGGCGAGGCGCCCGACTTCCGACGCTCGGCGACGGAGCCGAGCGGTTCTCGCAGGACTCGCGACGTGGATGCCGCGCCTCGTGCTCATCGCGAAGAGCACGTACGTCTGGCTCGACCAGCTGTCGCGGCGCTACGGCCGCGACATCCGGACGCTCGACGCGATCCCCGACGAGGAGCTCGACCGGCTCGCCGCGCTGGGGCATCACCGGCCTGTGGCTGATCGGGCTGTGGGAGCGCAGCGCGGCCTCGGAGCGGATCAAGCGCATGCGCGGCAACCCGGACGCGGTCGCCTCCGCGTACTCGCTCGACGACTACCGGATCGCCGACGACCTCGGCGGCGAGGGCGCCTTCGCGCGACCTGCGCGAGCGCGCCTGGGCGCGCGGCATCCGGCTCGCCAGCGACATGGTCCCCAACCACATGGGCATCGACTCGCGCTGGGTCATCGAGCACCCGGAGCTGGTTCATGTCGCGTGCCGGAGCCGCCGTACCCGGCCTACACGTTCAACGGCCCGGACCTGTCGCGCGACGACGCGCGTCGAGATCCGGCTCGAGGACCACTACTGGGACAACACCGACGCGGCGGTCGTGTTCAAGCGCGTCGACCGCCGGACCGGCGAGCGAGCGCTACATCTACCACGGCAACGACGGCACCGAGCTTCCCGTGGAACGACACGGCCCAGCTCGACTACCTCAAGCCGGACGTCCGCGAGGCGGTCATCCAGACGATCCTCGACGTCGCGCGCCGGTTCCCGATCATCCGCTTCGACGCCGCGATGGTCCTGCGCCAAGAAGCACGTCCAGCGGCTGTGGTACCCGGAGCCCGGCCACGGCGGCGGCGATCCCGTCCGCGCCGAGCACGCGATGCCGAAGGCCGAGTTCGACCGGCGCGATGCCCGTCGAGTTCTGGCGCGAGGTCGTCGACCGGGTCGCCGCCGAGGCGCCGGACACGCTCCTGCTGGCCGAGGCGTTCTGGCTGCTCGAGGGCTACTTCGTCCGGACGCTCGGGCATGCACCGCGTCTACAACAGCGCGTTCATGCACATGCTCCGCGACGAGGACAACGCCGGCTACCGGCAGGTGATCGCGAACACGCTCGAGTTCGACCCGGCGATCCTCAGGCGCTACGTGAACTTCATGAACAACCCCGACGAGAAGACGGCGGTCGAGCAGTTCGGCAAGGGCGACAAGTACTTCGGCGTGGCCACGCTGCTGGCGACGCTGCCCGGGCTGCCGATGTTCGGGCACGGCCAGATCGAGGGCTTCGCCGAGAAGTACGGCATGGAGTTCCGCCGCGCCGACTGCGACGAGCCGCTCGACGATGCGCTGCTCGCCGACGCCACGAGCGCGAGATCGTCCCGCTCCTCCACCGGCGCGGCGGCTTCGCCGAGGTCGGACGACTTCCTGCTGTACGACGTCGTCGCCGACGACGGCGGCCGTCGACGAGGACGTCTTCGCCTACTCGAACGTCGGGCCGGCCGGCGAGCGCTCGCTCGTCGTCTACCACAACCGCTACGCCGAGACCCGCGGGACGATCCGCGAGTCGGTCGGCTTCAACGGTCGGGACCCGGACGGCGAGCGGCGGATCCGTCGAGAGTCGCTGGCCGCCGGCCTCGGGCTCAGCGGACGCGAGGACCGCTGGCTCCGGCTGCGGGACGCGATGACCGGCCGGGAGAGCCTGCGCTGGTCGGCCGCGCTCGTCCGCGACGGGCTGCGGGTCGAGCTCGGCGCCTATCGAAGCATGGTGCTCGTCGACCTCGAAGAGCTGGTCGATCAGCCCGGACGACCGGTCGCGAAGCTTGCTGCCGAGCTGGGTGACGGCTGGATCCCGTCGGTCGACGAGGCGCTCTCCGGCATCACGCTGCGCCCGATCCACGACGAGATCCGCCGCCGGGTCGCCGCGGCCGTCGACCTTGTCCGAGGAGTCGCGGTCGGAGAATCCACGGGCCGTCCTCGAGTCGCCGCCTCGGCGCCGACCCCGGCCGGGGGCACCGTCAGCCCGCCGCCGCTCGCCGACGTCGCTGCCGAGATCGTCGGGACGCTCGACGGGGAGGCGTTCGATGAGCTTCGGCTGCGACCGATCGTCGTCGACGCCCTCCGGACGGCCGGCTTCGACGGGCCGGACGCCGAGCGTGGCGCGGACATCGTCCGTGGACTCGTCGTCGCCGATCACGCCCTGCGTGGGCTCGATGACGAGGCCGTCGCGGCCTGGTTCGGCGATCCGACCATGAGCCGAGTCCTGTACGTCCACGACGCCGGTGGGGTCCGCTGGTTCGACCGGGACGCGTTCGAGCTCACGGGCGCCACGATCGACCGATTGGGCCCTGCCCGAACGGCGCGAGACGGCGCCGCCGGCAGTCGGATCGCAGAGCTCGCACGATCGGCGAGCGACGCCGGGTACCGGGTCGACGAATTGCTCGCGCGTCTGGGCCGACGCCGGCGGGCGCCGGATCCGTCCCGTCGAGGGCCGAGGCACCGGACGAGTGAACCGGCTCCGCTGGCTGACGATCCTCGTGCCGGTCGTGTTCGTCGGCGGAATTGAGCTGCTGAGCGACACGCTCCTCGATCCATTCCTGCCGTTCCCGCTCGACACAGCGCTGATCAGTGCCGTCGTCCTCGTGATGGCGGCGGCCTTCTCCTACCTGACGTTCCGCCAGATCGACCGGCTGCACGCGGCCCTTCGAGCGCGGAACGCTGAGCTCGAGGCACGCAATGCGTCGGCTCGCGCCGTGTACGAGGTGAGCGTGGCCATTGCCGCGATGGCCGAGCTGGACGACATCCTCCAGGCGATCGTCGACAGCGCCCGACGCCTCCTCGCTGCCGACCTCGCGACCCTGTCGGTCGTCGGGGCGACCGGCGAGCCCCGACTGCGCGCGTGGAGCGGCAGCCGGCCCGACGTCGTCGAGACCGGTGAACGCCACCCATCCGGCACCGCACCGACCGACGCGCTCGAGGCTCCCCTCATGCGCGGAGACGAGTCGATCGGCACGCTCTCGGTCCGGCGCCGAGCCGACCGGCCGCCGAGCGAGGACGAGCTCACAGAGCTGGCCTCGTTGGCGAGCCAGGCGGCGATCGCGATCGACGCCGATCGGCTCCAGCTCGAGCTCCGTGAGCTGGCCGTCCGCGGTGAGCGCGAGCGGATCGCCCGCGAGCTCCACGACGGCCTCGCCCAGGTTCTCGGCTACGTCAACACGAAGTCGCAGGCCGTGGACGAGCTGCTGGCCGCCGGCAGGCTGGCCGATGCCCGGAGTCAGCTGGGCGAGCTGGCAACCGCCGCGCGGTCGCTCTACGTCGACGTCCGCGAGGCGATCCTGGGGCTGCGCGGCCCGGTCGCCTCGGGCGCCGGGCTGGCCGCCGCGCTACGGGTCTACGGCCGCCGCTTCGCCGACGCATCGAAGCTCGCCGTGCGGGTCGAGACCACCGATGCAGCGGCCCGTCTCGCGATCGACCCGGCAATCGAGGACGAGGCGTTCCGGGTCGTCCGCGAGGCGCTGACCAACGTTCGGAAGCACGCCTCGGCCGGGAGGGTGGCGATCCGGCTCGACGTCGCCGAGGGCTGGCTCGTCGTCGAGGTCGAGGATGACGGGCGGGGGTTCGACCCGGCGGCCGTCGTGGCCGATGCCGGGCGGCCGCAGCTCGGCCTGGCCGGCATCCGCGAACGGGCGACGAGCACCGGCGGTCACGTCGACTGGCGGCCGGCTCCGGGTGGTGGCACGATCGTCCGGCTCACGATCCCGGTCGAACCCGAACCAGACCCACCGCTCGATACACGACCCGTCCTGTCCGGGACCACCCGATGAGGATCCTCCTGGCAGACGACCATGCCCTGTTCCGGGACGGGCTGGCGTCGCTGCTCGGTGCGTGGGGTCACGAGGTGGTTGGGCAGGCAGCCGATGGTGGCGAGGCGGCCGAGCTCGCCGGACGCCTTCAACCCGACCTCGTCCTCATGGACGTCCGGATGCCGGGCGGCTCGGGCCTCGAGGCGACGGCCCGGATCAAGTCGGCCTGTCCTCACACCGCAATCGTGATGGTCACGGTCAGCGAGGACGAGGACGACTTGTTCGCGGCGATCAAGGCAGGTGCCCAGGGCTACCTCCTCAAGAACCTCGAGGCAGCCCAGCTTCGGTCGATGATCGATGCGGTCGGCCGCGGGGAGGCGGCCATCGCGCCGTCGACGGCGGCCCGGATCATCGAGGAGTTCGTCCGCCGAGAACGGCTCGCGGACCGCCAACCGGCCGGCCCCGACCAGCTGACCGAGCGAGAGCTCGACGTGCTGGCCCTGGTGACCGCGGGCCAACGCAACAAGGAGATCGCCGCCGAGCTCGGGATCAGCGAGAACACGGTCAAGTACCACCTGCGGAACATCCTCGAGAAGCTGCACGCCCAGAGCCGAACCGAGCTCGCCGCCCGAGCCGTTCGCGAGGGCCTCGTCCCCCCGCCCGAGGAACGGGCGATCCCGTAGGCCGGGCGCAGTCCGGCGCGCGGCGCCTGCTGGATCGTGGCCGGAAGGGCCATCTGGCCCGGGCCGAATGGCACCCCGCTCCCACCCGGTCGGGGGGCCGCCGCCCACCCCGCTGCGTGTGGTCGGATGACGGCCGAGAGACGACCCTCGACGCGACAGTCCCGCAGCGGAGTCGGTCATGGGCTACCAGATCGAGGTCGACCTCGGCAACTGCTTCAACTGCGGGATCTGCATGGACGTCTGCCCGGTCGAGGCGCTCGACATGACCCGCCCGGAGCGACCGGGCGTCGAGGCCGGCGGCGCGAGCGGCAGCCCGCTCCGCTGGATGATGGAGTACCCGGTCCAGGTCGGCGAGTGCATCGGCTGCTCGATCTGCATCCGCGAGTGTCCGGTCTCGGTGATGACCCTCGCGACCGTCGACGGGCCGACGCCGTTGGCCGCGCGCCAGGGCGAGATCGAGCGACCAGAGCCGATTACGGGCTGGATCCCCTGGTCGGCCGTGACCCGCGAGTCGCTCAAGCCGACGAAGGTGTCGCCGTTCGATGACTTCGGGACGTGGCGGACCCACCAGCGTCCCCAGCCGTGGCAGGTCTGGGCATCGATGGTCCCCGGGGAGCGTGAGCCGATCGCTCCGTGCCAGGCGGCCTGTCCCGCTGGCACCGATGCCGGTCGCTATGTCGGGCTGATCGCCGAGGGCCGCTATGACGACGCGTACGCGGTAGCCGCCGAGGTCAACCCCTTCCCGTCGGTCTGTGGCTGGATCTGCACCGCTCCGTGCGAGACGGTCTGCCGGCGAGGCGTCCTCGACGAGCCGATCGCGATCCGGACGCTCAAGCGCTTCGCGGCCGAGCACGGAACGCTGCCGCCGGTCGAGCCGCCGCCGGTCCGCCGAAGCGAGAAGGTGGCGATCGTCGGCGGCGGACCGGCAGGGATGTCGGCGGCGTACTACCTCGTCCGGCTCGGTTACGAGGTCACCGTGCTCGAGGCCATGCCGGTACCCGGCGGGATGATGGCGATCGGGATCCCCGAGTACCGCCTGCCGCGAGAGGTGCTCCAGGCCGAGATCCAGCGGATCGTCGAACTGGGCGTCGAGCTTCGACTCGATGCGGTCATGGGCCGCGACTTCACGCTCACCGACCTCGAGGCGCAGGGGTTCGACGCGATCTTCCTGGCGACCGGAGCGCCCAAGAGTCGTCGCCTCGGGGTCGCCGGCGACACGCTCGCCGGGGTGATCCCGGCCACGGTCTTCCTGAAGCAGGTCAACCTCGGCGAGCGGCCCCGGCTGTCGGGCAACGTGGTCGTGGTCGGTGGCGGGAGCACCGCCATGGATGCCGCGCGGTCGGCCCTGAGGAGCGGTGCCGGGTCGGTCAGCGTCGTCTATCGGCGCGGGTTCAAGGAGATGCCCGCGCAGACCGAGGAGGTCGAAGCCGCGAAACGCGAAGGCATCGCGTTCCGTATCGGGGCCACGGTCACCGAGGTGATCGGCTTGGCGGGCGCCACGCAGGCCATCCGGATCGTCGAGCAGGCGCCGACCGGCGACGTCGCCGGCGGGCGCGCGGTGTGGGCCGCCGTCCCCGGCTCTGAGGCGACGATCGATGCCGACGTCGTCCTGGTTGCGATCGGCGAGGAGCCGGACCCCTCGATCCTGCCCGAAGGGGCCGGGATCGAGACGAGCGCCTGGGCAGGGATCGCCGCCGATCCACGGACTCTGGCCACCGGCCGCGCCGGCGTGTTCGCCGGCGGCGACGTCGTCACCGGACCGAAGACGATCATCGATGCCGTCGCTGCCGGCCGTCGGGCGGCCGGGGCGATCCACCAGCATCTGTCGGGTTCCGCCAACGGCGAGGCGGACATCCTGGCCACGGTCCGCTATCCGACCCCGCCCGAGCCCGCTCTCCGACTCGACCTCGAGCAGCGCGGCCGGGCTCATCCACCGCTCCCGATGGTCGATGCGAGCTCATTCCGCGCCAACCAGGCCGGCTTCGCCGAGGACACCGCCCGGGCGGAGGCCGGTCGCTGCTTCCGGTGCGACGCCGTCTATGGCTGCACGTCGGTAGCCGTCATCGCCGGCCGCGGGCCCGCGGACGGGCCCGACCGGATCAAGCCGCCAGGACACGTCCGGCCACCCCTGTCACCCCACATCCCGATCGTGTCCGAGCCGGCGTCGCCGACCGGCACGACCCGAGCAGCAGGAGGCGATCGATGACCCCGGATCAGGTATCGGGCCTGTTCGACGCAGGCGAGAGCTTCATCGAAGGGACGATCGCGGCTGCCCTGGTCGCGCTCTGGCTGTTGATCCTGGCGCTCTACATGGCCCGCCCGTACATGGTCGGGAACCTCCACAAGTTCACCCTCCGCCTCGGGGCGGACCTGTGGTGGATCGTCTACGTCGCGATCCGCGACCTGCTGCTCGTCCAGGTCTTCCTGGGCAGCTTCATCTTCTTCTATCCAGATGTCGTGAGCGGCAAGGACCTGCCGATCACGGGTGGTCTGGCGGCCGTGTGTGCCTTTGCGGTCCTCGTCATCCGGCTGATCAAGGGTGACTCGGACCTGAGCTGGTTCCGGTTCCAGGTCCTCCTGCTCGGGCTCGGCGGGGCGCTCTACATCGTCCCGTATTTCCTCGGGGTCCAGGTGACCCAGATCGGGACCGAGACCTCGAACCAGCTCGCATCGGTCTTCGTCAGCAGCCAGAACCCCGACGTCGCGCTGACGTTGTGCTACCTGTCGGCGGTGCTGACCGGAATCCTCGCCGCCGTCGCCGTCGTCTACAACTTCCGCCAGGCCGAGGCCCGGCCGCGGCGGACCCAGAGCAAGGAGCAGACCCGATGAGTGCCGACGACCTCGCGACCGCGCTCACGACCGGCGGATCGGGTTGGCTGGTGCTGTCGCTGGCGGCCATCCTGCCGATCCTGTGGGCATTCGCCCTGATCATGCATTTCGCCCGGCCGTACGTCCTGCGCTTCCTCCAGTCGCTCACGCTTCGGTTCGGCGGCGACGTCTGGTGGCTGTCCTACGTGCTGATCCGGGACGTGCTCCTGGTGCTCACCCTGGCTCTTGCCGTGACCTTCCTCATGCCGAACCTCTACATCGGGCTCGGCCTGCCGCTCACCGCACCCCTCGCGACGGTCGTGCTCTTCTGGGCCCTCGTCGTCAAGCTGATCCGCGATGCCGACGACGACCCAGGCGCGTTCCGGATCGTCAGCCTCCTGCTCGTGATCTCGTCGGTCCTCTACATCGTTCCGCAGATCTACGGGCTCGAGGCCGCCGACCAGGTCGAGTGGCTCGATCGTTACGGTCTCGGCTCGGTGCCCGGGGCGCTGAGCGCGGCCAATCCGGACGAGGCGACGGTCAACGCCCTGGCCTGGCCGATCCTCGAGCTGAGCCTGGTCCTGTTCGCCGCCACGGCGGTCGGCTTGTTCCTCCGGTTCGTCATCAGGCTGGGCCGCCCGAGCGACGCCGAGGTGGCCGGCACGAGCGGCTAGGACCGCCGTCCGCCGGCCGTCGGGTCAGCGCTCGTCGAGCACGAGGCGGCGGAGGAGGGGGAGCGGGAGCGCACCCTGACGCATCACGGTCTCGAGATGAGTGCGGTAGACGAACCCGGGCGTCTCGCCGAGCCCGCCGGGGAGCACGGACTCGACGACCGCCGTCGCGGCAGCGGGTCCGGCGGCCGCTTCGGCCAGGCGGCGGCGCACCGCGACCTCCAGCTCCCACATCGCGACCGATCCCACGAAGTAGGTCGACAGCTGGGTTGAGCTCAGCCTCGCCCGGTCCCACTTGTTGCGCGCCTCGGACTCCTCCTGGAAGCCGCCGTCGACCATCAGCCGGACCGCCTCGTCCTCGGTCATCGGCCGACCGAACGCTTCCCCGGAGTGGATCCGGATGTCGATGATCGCGTTCGTGACCGCGCGCAGGTAGAACTTCCAGTGGGTGAGCATGAGCGCCGGGTCATCCGCCCCGTAGCCGGCGTCCATCATCACCTGGGTCACGTAGAGAGCCCAGCCCTCGGCGTAGACGCCGCTCCAGAACACCGAGCGGACGATCGACGGGTTGCGGATCGCATAGGCGCCCTGGAGGTAGTGACCGGGCACGGCCTCGTGGATCGTGAGCAGCCGCAGCATCCGGTCGTTGTCCTCGCGGAGGTAGCTCTCGGCCTGCTCGGGGGTCCAGTCGTCCGGGATCGGCGTGATCGCGAAGAACGACTTCTGGCCCTTGTCGAGCGGACCGGGCGAATCGAGCATCGCGCCGCCGAATGCGCGCAGGAAGACGGGAGTCCAGCGGATCTCCAGCGGATCGTCAGCCAGGCGGACGATCTCCCGGTCGCGGCAGAACGCCTCGATCCGGTCGAGCTCTGCGCGGCACCAGTCGAGGAGGTCCTCGGCTCTCGGATGCTCCGCGGCGATCGCGTCGAGGACGGCGCGGACCGCGGCGGCATCGTCCGTCGGCGCCGCACGACCCGGCTGCCAGACCAGCCAGACCTCGCGAGCCAGCCGGATCATCTCGGCCTGGACGGCCGCGTACTCCTGCTCGGCTCGCTCGAGGATCCGGGCTGGCGTGAGCTCCGCATCACGCATGGTGTGGCGCATCTTCGCGCTGAACAACGGCCCGCCGAGCCGACCTTCGCCCTCGGCCGCGGGCAGGACCACGTCCCGGAGATGCGCCTCCAGCTCCGCCAGCGACGACTGGGCGGTACGGGCAGCCACCTCGAGGCGGGGCAGGATCGCCGCCACCGCCGCGTCCGTCGGGCCGACGGCCCGGGCTTCCTTGACCGCGTCATCGGCCAGCGCCCCCACCCCGGCCAGCTGCTTGAGCGCCGTCTCGGTGTGGAAGCGCGAGACGGGCCGATCCGGCAGCCCGACGATCTCCGCCTTCGCCGCGGCGACGACCGACGCGATCTCCTCGAGTCGTCCCGCGACCGATGCCAGCCGGTCCGGCAGCGGAGCGAACTCCCGGGCGAGCAGGGGGAAGATCCCGCCGCCGAGGAGATACACCCATTCGAGCGGATCCCAGGCCTCCTGGCGCAGCTCGGTCTCCGAGAACCGGATCCCGTCGAGCTCGGCCAGGACGAGGTCCCGGTCGACCAGCTCATCGCGACTCAGGTCGGCATCGGCCACCCGGCCCAGCTCGGCCTCCCAGCGCGCGACGAATGCCAGGCGATCCGTCCGACCGGCCGCGCTCATGTCCGGCCACTCCGCGTCGTGAGCGTGCATCCCGGCGGCCGTTGCGTGGAGCGGGTGGAGCCGGAAGAACTCGGCCAGGAACGCGTCGATCCGTTTGGAGAAGGTCGCGTTGGACACGCCGGCAGTCTAGCCGCGTCGCGACCGATCAGGCGCCGGGGTAGTCGTCCGCGAAGTCCCAGACCCGCAGGTCGCCAGGGGCGATCCTGAGGACGGTCCCGGTGTCGTCGTCGTCGGACCAGAGCTCGTCCGCCTGCGCCCCGACGTAGCGCCGGCCGATCCGCCGGATCGTCGGGCCGTAGGGCAGGTCGGCGGTCTCCGCCAGGCCGCGGATCTCGATCCCCCGATACGGCGGATCGGGCTCGGCCACGACGATCGTCACCCGGGGATCGCGCTCGACATGGCGGAGCTTCGCGTCGCCGGCGTCCGCCGTCACGAGGAACGACCCGTCCCGCCACTCGTGCCAGACCGGCGACAGCAGGATCGAGTCGTCGGCCCGTCGGGTGGCCAGGGTTGCCAACAGCGGCCGGTCGAGCAGGTCGCCGAGATCCTCGGGTCGAAGGCCGCGTCGCATCCCCGGAGTCTACGTGGTCACCGTAGACTCGCTGCGTGAGTGAGACCGCGGACGCCTGGTTCGAGCCGGTCGTCCTCGAGGGCGAGTTCGTGCGGCTCGAGCCGCTGTCGCTCGACCACGTCGCCGGCTTGACCGTGGCCGGACGCGACCCGCGGATCTGGACCTGGATGCCCGCCGACGGCTCGACGCCTGCGGGGATGCGGGCGATCGTCGATTCGGCGATCTCCGGTCGCCTGGCCGGGACGATGCTCCCCTTCGTCACGATCGACCGGGCGACCGGCCGGGTCGCCGGGAGCTCGCGCTACCTGAACCTCGCCCCGGCCGACCTGCGCCTCGAGATCGGCTGGACCTGGATCGACCCCGCATTCCAGCGCACGGCAGTCAACACCGAGGCCAAGCTGCTGATGCTCGGCCACGCGTTCGACGACCTCGGCTGCCGCCGGGTCGAGCTGAAGACCGACGCCCTCAACGAGCAATCGCGGGCGGCAATCCTCGGGATCGGTGCGACGTTCGAGGGGATCTTCCGCCGGCACATGGTGATGCCCGGCGGCCGGGCCCGGGACTCCGCCTGGTACAGCATCATCGATGACGAATGGCCGGACGTCCGGGCCGGGCTCCGGGCCCGGCTCGACCGTCACCGTCGCGCGAGCTGAGATGGGCGAACACGACATCCCGCTGCGGGTCGCGACCGTCGACTACCACACCGGTGGTGAGCCGTTCCGGATCGTGACCGGCGGGGTGCGCCCACTCGAAGGCCGGACGGTCCTGGAGCGACGACGCTTTGCCGGCGAGGTCCTTGACCGCGTTCGGCGCCTGATCATCGACGAACCGCGCGGCCACGCCGACATGTACGGCTGCTTCGTGACCGAGCCGGACGACGAGGGCGCCGACCTCGGTGTCGTCTTCTTCCACAACGAGGGCTACTCGACGGCCTGCGGCCACGGGACGATCGCGCTCGTGACCTGGGCGCTGGAGTCCGGCCGGCTGCCGCTCGCCGGGCCCGAGACCGTGGTGACCGTCGACGTGCCGTCGGGCCGCCTCACCTGCATCGCGCGAACGGACGCCGACGGTCGTCACGTCGCATCGGTCACCTTCCGCAACGTCCCGTCGTTCGTCGTCGCCAGGGACGTGCCGATCGCGTCCAGCCGCGGGGAGGTGCGCTGCGACGTGAGCTACGGCGGCGCCTTCTACGCGTCGGTCGATGCCCGCACGCTCGGCCTCGACGTATCGGCGAGCAGTCTGCCGGCCCTCATCGCGCTCCAGCGCGAGCTCCGGCCAGCGCTCGAGGCGGCGATCGACGTCGTCCATCCGGAGCAGCCCGAGCTGCGCGGCATCTACGGCGTCGTCTACTGGCAGGAGAAGCCGACGGCCGGGTCCCACGGGTCGCCCGGGGTCGCACTCACCCAGCGCAACGTGACCGTGTTCGCGGACGGCGAGGTCGACCGCTCGCCGTGCGGCAGCGGCACCTCGGCACGACTGGCGTTGCTCGCAGCGGACGGACGGCTCGGGCCGAACGGACGAGAGGCACTCCGCCACCTGAGCATCGTCGACTCGGCGTTCGTCGGCCGGGTGGTCGATGAGACCGAGATCGCCGGCAGGGCGGCCGTCGTGACCGAGGTCGAGGGATCGGCGTTCCTGACCGGCCGTCACGAGTTCGAGCTCGATCCGCGCGATCCCCTGGGCACCGGCTTCCTGCTTCGCTGAACCCGGCTCGACGCGTCTGCCATCATCCGAGGCGACGCGAACCGACGCGGGTCGGGCGAGCGCCGCGTCAAGCTCGGGAGGCATCGTGATGATCGGCTTCGTCGCCACCGTCGTCGGGACCGGGCTTGCCCTCTGGGTGACCTCGCTCGTCTACAAGGACATCTCATTCGGGCCCGAGACCCAGATCACGACGATCCTCATCGTCGGGGCGATCTTCGGTGTCGTGAACGCCACGATCAAGCCGCTGCTCAAGGTGCTGTCGCTGCCGCTGAGCATCGTGACGTTCGGGCTGTTCGGACTGATCATCAACGGGGCGCTGCTGCTTCTCCTGGCGTGGATCTCGCAGAACCTCAAGCTGGAGTTCACGGTCGGCGGCTACCCACCCGACTTCAGCCTCCAGACGGTCATCGCCGCGGTCGTCGGTGGGGTGGTCCTGAGCATCGTCTCGACGATCATCGGCTGGCTTCCGTTCGTAAGGACGAGCAAGTAGGTCACCCGCCGGGCGACCCGGGGGCGACCGACCGACCTGCGAGCGCGATGAGCGAGCCAGATCGGCTCCCGGTGGTCGCGCCGGCGCTTCGGGCAGCCGCCGGTCGATTCGGGACGCCGCTCTACGTCATGGACGCGACGGCGCTGCTGGCCGCCGCCGACGAGCTCCGGGCCGCGTTCCCCGACCCATGGATCCGGCAGTACTCGCTCAAGGCCAACGACGTCGCCGGGATCGTGGCCCGGCTCGGGTCGATCGGGCTCGGGACCAACGTCGTGTCGCGGGGGGAGTGGGCCGTCGCGCGGCGGGCCGGGATCGCCAACGCCCGGATCACGCTCGAGGGTGTCGGCAAGACCGACGCCGATCTCCGGGCAGCGGTCCGGGCCGCGGCAACGGGCGACCCGCTCCGCTGGCTGGCCGTCGAGTCATCGAGCGAGGCTGCCAGGCTTGCTGAGCTCGCGCGCCGCGCCCGGACCAGCCTCGACGTCCTGCTCCGGTTCAACCCGGCCGTCGAGCCCGAGACCCAGCCCGGCCTCGCGGTCGGAGCCGGGTTGTCGAAGTTCGGGCTGGCCGACGACGAGCTGGCCGGGGCGATCGAGGCCGGCGGTGGAGCCGACGGGCCGCTGCGCTGGCGCGGGATCCACCTTCACGTCGGATCCCAGCTCGGGGCCGTCGACGCCTGGCGCGATGCCGTCCGGCGGGCGCTCGCGCTCGGCGCCCTGCTCGGCGGCGGGTTGCCCGGCTTCGACACGCTGGACGTCGGCGGCGGGTTCCCGGTCCCGACGCTCGGTGACGATGCCCCGCGGCCGGAGCGCTTCGCCCGCGAGCTGCCGGCGCTGTTCGCCGCGGTTCCGGCCGATCGACGCCCGACCCGGCTCGCCATCGAGCCCGGTCGGTTCCTCGTCGCCCGGGCCGGCTGGCTCGTCGCGAGCGTCCTCCACGTCCGGGAGCGCGGCGGTCGGATGGTCGTGCTCGACGCGGGGATGACCGAGCTGATCAGGCCGGCGCTCTACGGCGCTCGTCACCCGATCGTCGCGCTCACTTCGCTCGGCCGCCCGACCGACGACCGATCGGCGCCTCAGAGCGAGCCGACGGCCTCCGAGCCGGCCGACGTCCACGGCCCGATCTGCGAGTCGACCGACGAGCTGGGCGTGCACGCCCTGCCGGCCCTCCGCCGGGGCGATCTCGTTGCCATTCGCGACGCCGGCGCATATGGCGCCTCGCTCGGGTCGACGTACAACGGCCGGCCGAGGCCGCCCCAGCTGATCCTCGAGCCCGACGGCCGGCTCACGCTTGCCCGGCGACGCGGCTCGGTCGGTGCGCTCGGCTAGGCTTACGGCATGAACGAGCGCGAGCGGTTCCACGAGCGGCTCGCCCGCGGCCCGCTGCTGGCCGATGGCGGGATGGGCACCCTCCTGTTCTCGCGCGGTATCCCGCAGCGAGCCTGCCTCGACGAGCTCGTCGCGACCCGGCCGGACCTCATCGGCGCGATCCACCGCGAGTACCTGGAGGCCGGCGCCGACATCCTCGAGACGGCCACGTTCGGCGCGAACCGCTCCCGGCTCGCCGGCTACGGCCTGGCCGATCAGACGGCACGCCTGAACCGGCGCGGGGCTCAGCTCGCCCGGGAGGCACGCGATGTTGGCGCCCGTGATGTGCTGGTGGGCGGCTCGATCGGTCCGCTCGCAAACCCGACCCGTGAGCTCGCAAGCCACGACGAGGCCGCGATCCGGGCCGCGTTCCGGGAGCAGATCGACGGGCTCCTCGAGGGCGGGGTGGACCTGTTCGTGCTCGAGACCTTCTCCGACCTGCTCCACCTCAGGCTCGCGATCGACGAGGCACGCCGCGCCGCGGACCTGCCGATCCTCGCCGAGATGACCTTCGGCGAGGAGCTCGTCGCCGCCGACGGGACGACGCCCGAGGTCCTTGCTCGTGCGCTCGCCGATGCGGATGTCGACGCCATCGGGGTGAACTGCGGCGCCGGGCCGTTCGGCTGCCTTGAGGCGCTCGATCGGATCGGCGATCCGGCCTCCGGGCTGACCCGATCGATCATGCCCAATGCCGGGCTGCCCCAGCGGATCGAGGGCCGGTTCGTGTACGCCGCCGAGCCCGATTACTTCGGCGAGATCGTGCCGCGGATGCTCGCTGCGGGCGCCGGGATCGTCGGCGGGTGCTGCGGGACGACCCCCGAGCACGTCGCCGCAATGCGGGCGGCGCTCGACGCCATCGCGGCGAGCGATCTCGCCCGGGCCCGGGCCCGTGCCGAAGGCCGGACCGGGCCGGCCGGCGCGCCGGCGCAGGCCGGTGCGTCGACGGCGGTCGTGGCGACCGGGCCCGATCGAACCGTCGGCGAGGCTCCCCCGCCCACCCGCCTCGCGACCGCCCTGGCCGAGGGACGCTTCGTCGTGTCGGTCGAGATCGACCCGCCCCGCTCGATCCGGATCGACCGCACGATCGAGGCAGCGCGGCTCCTGCGCGACGCCGGAGTGGACCTGCTCAACATCAGCGACTCGGCGATGGCCCGCGTCCGGATGGGCTGCATGGCCGTGGCGTTCGGGATCCAGCACGACCTCGACCTCGAATGCCTCGTCCACTTCACGACCCGCGACCGGAACCTCATGGCCCTCGAGTCCGAGCTCCTAGGCGCCCATGCCCTCGGAGTGCGCAACGTCCTCGCCCTGACCGGCGACCCGCCTCGGATCGGCGACTACCCGACCGGGACCGGAGTCTGGGACGTCGACTCGATCGGGCTGGTGGAGATCCTCGCGCGTCTCAACCGGGGCGAGGACGGAGCCGGCTCGCCGATCGGCCAGCGGGCCGGGTTCACGATCGCCTGCGCCCTCGATCCGACGGCCGCCGATGGCGTGACCGAGTGGGACCGCCTCGAGCGGAAGCTCGACGCCGGCGCCCACCTGGTCATGACCCAGCCGCTCTACTCGACCGGCCAGGTGGAGGCGATGGATGCCGAGGCTCGCCGCCGCTTCGGCCCGGGCGGCTTCCCGGTCCCGGTCCTGCTCGGGCTCCTGCCGCTCCAGAGCGCCCGGCACGCCGAGTTCCTCCACAACGAGGTCCCCGGGATCACGATCCCCGACGATGCCCGGGCCGCGATGGCCGAGGCGGGCGATCGCGGCGCCGAGGTCGGTCTCGAGCTCGCCTTGTCGCTGCTCGAGCGGGTCCGCGACCTCGTCTCGGGCACCTACCTCATGCCGAGCTTCGGACGCTACGAGCAGGCGGCCGAGCTCGTCCGGCGGATCCGCGCGAGCGCGCCGGCGCACGTCCCGTCGGCGCCGGGTCGAGGACGCTCGTGACACGTACGATGCGGTCGATGGAGCTGCGCAGCATCCGGATCGCTTCGCTGGCCGCGATCGCCGGGCTGGTCGCCATGGTGCTCCTCGCCACCAGTGCCGCCGCGGCCGGGCCGCCATATCCAGAGCCCGTGACCGGTCAGCGCGTCTACGACACGGCGGGCGTCCTGTCGGCGGCCACGATCGCGCGGGCCGAGCAGATCAGCCGCGACATCGAGGCGCGGACGGGTGCCCAGGTCGTCGTCTACACCCAGGTCAAGCCCGAGAGCGACACGACCGAGCTGGCCGAGCAGGACGCGATTGCCCTGATCGACCAGTGGGGCATCGGGCGCAAGGGCTTCGACGACGGGATGGTCATCCTGCTCGACCTCGACGAGAGCCGGCGCCACGGCCAGGTCCAGCTCTATGCCGGCCCCGGCTTCCGGGTGTCGTACCTGACGAACGAGGAGCGCCAGGCGATCTTCGAGAACGACATGCTGCCGCTCCTCCGCGACGGCGACCTCGACGGCGCCGTCCTCGCGGCGATGGCCAAGGTGGACGCGAGCGCGACGCCCGGGCACGCCCAGGAGCTCGAGCGAGGGCGGCTCACTCAACGCGGTCGTCGGGGTCGTGCTCGGGCCGATCCTGTTCCTCGTGCTCGTCGGCTGGGCGGTCCTGAGCTGGGTGCAGCGGGGCCGCGACCCGGTCTTCATCGACGACCCGTCGGTCCTCATGCCCGCCCCACCGGACGAGCTGACCGCGGCCAGCGGGGCCCTCGTCTACGACGGGCAGTCCTCGCGACGCACGCTGACGACGGCCCTGCTCGACCTGGCCAGCCGTGGCGAGCTGGCCTTCGAGCAGCAAGACGCGTTCCTCAAGAAGAAGGTCGCGATCCGGACCGAGGGGACCGAGCCTGCGAACGACGTCGACGCGGCTCATCGCCGGCTAAACGCGCGCCGCCCGCTGAGCGACGCCGAGACGTACGCCCTCCGGGAGCTCCGCGATCTCGCGCCCTCCGGCGACGTCCTCGAGGACGACGACCTTCTGAAGTTCGGCAGCAAGGTGAGCAAGTTCGACGAGAAGCTCGAGCGCTTTGCGGTCGACCGGAGCTGGTTCACGCAGGCTCCCAGTAAGGTCGTGAGTCGCTGGGCCGGGGTCGGGATCGTCGAGATCGTCGGAGGCGTCGTGGCCCTTTTCGCCGGTCTCCAGATCCCGTTCTCGGGCCTGGTCGTCCTCGGCGGCGGGCTCGTGGTCGCTGGGGTCGCAACGGTCCTCATCGCGCACGTCATGCCGGCCCGGACCTACGACGGTGCCGTGATCCGGGCGATGCTGGCCGCCTATCGGCGGACCCTCGAGAAGACGATGGAGCAGGCCCGGTCGATGGACCAGGTCGTCGACGAGGCGAAGATCGACTGGCTCAAGACCCCCGACCAGGCGCTCGTCTGGGCGGTCGCACTCGGGCTCCAGCACGATGCCGAGAACGTCCTCGAGCGGAGCCGGGACGACCTGCAGGGCGGCCGGGCCGTCGCCAACCCCTGGTTCCCGGTCTGGTACGGGACTCACGAGTCGTTCGCCGCTGGTGGCGCGGCCGCCGGTGGCGGGTCGGTGTTCTCGGCCTCGGCCGTGCCCGACTTCGGCGGGATGTTCAGCGTCCTCGGCTCCGTCGGGAACTCGCCCTCGTCGTCGGGCGGTGGCGGCTTCGGTGGCGGCGGTTCGGGCGGCGGTGGCGGCGGAGCGGGCGGCGGCTTCTAGGCCGCTCGCGTACACTCCCGGCCATGGGCGCGGTCGACACGATGGATGAGTTCTTCGAGAAGCTCAACGCAGGCGATCGCGAGGGTGCGGTCGCGCTCATGGACGAGCGCACCGAGATGCGCGTACATGTCGGTGATTCGGTCCAGACGCTGCGTGGCGTCGAGCGGGTCGGCGGCTGGTTCCTGCGCAGCGAGCAGGGCCTCAAGATGATCCCCGGCGACGCCCGCGACATGGGCAACACCTACGAGGCGGACATCCTCGTCGTCCGACCCGGGGTGGAGTCGCAGCATCTCGACGCAACGTTCCGGGTCGAGGCCGGCAAGATCACCTCGATCAACATCGCCCGGCGCTGAGGCGGAGCGGCGCCGAGTCAGCCCGACGAGCCACGCCGGACGACCGGGCGGGTCGGACCCCCTGCCTCAGCGCGGGTCAGGGTGAGGTCGAGGGCGCGGTCGAGGCGCCGTCGACGATCTCGCTCGGGGCAGCGACCGGGATGATGATCTCGTCGCCCACCGCGATCCTGTTCGGGTTCTTGATCTGCTTGTTGGCCGCCAGCAGCTGGTCGACGGTCAGGTTGTTCCTCTTGGCGATCTTGAGCAGCGTGTCACCCGATTTCACGACGTAGACCTTGGGCGTCGCCGGCGCCCCCTCGGTCGGGGATGCCTGGGCGCTCGAAGCGGGGGTGACAGTCGGCGTCGCCAGGGCTCCGCCGCCCTGTCCGCCCTTGAGCAGGAACGGCAGGAGGAACAGGACGAAGGCGGCGACGAGGACCGCGAGCGCGGCCAGGCCGATCCGCGGGATCGATGGCAGCCCGATCCGGGTCTTGAGGGTCGGATACGCCTCGAACCGGCGTGGTCGCTCCCACGATGGTCCGGCGACGGCCTTCTCTGGCAGCCGGCGCCGGGCCGATGAGACCGTCTGCGGTCCCGCCGGGGGGCTCGATTTCCGGGCGGCCCGACTGCTCGACGCCGTCGCCGTTGCGCCGACGGCCAGCGCCGCGGCGCGCTCACGATTGGCCCGATCCTCCGCGAGCGCCCGCTCGAGCTCGTCGTCCGGCTCGCGAACCGGGGAATCCGGTTCAGTGGCCTCGCGCGGCGACGGCACCTCCTGGAGCCAGCGCGACGATGACAGGCCGGCGGCCGCGACCGCCTCGTCACCGCCCGACGGCCGACCGGCGAGGAAGCCCGGGGCGTCCGGCTCGGGAATCGGGGCCGGAACGGCAGGGTCGGCCCAGGGCGGCGGATCGGCCCAGTCGCGGTGCGGGTTCCGGATCGCCCGATCGTCGAACGGGACGTCCTCGTCGTCCGGGCTCTCCTCGATCGACCCGCCGGCGGCCGCAGCCACGAGCTCGGGTTCGTCGATCTCAGCCACCTCGGCAGCCGGTCGCTGGTTGGCCGCGGCCGCTCGTGCCCGGGCCGACTCGCGCCGCGCCCAATCCTGGAAGGTCGGACAGTCCGCAAAGGAGGCCGACAGGCAGAACGCCTGTTGATGGGCGAGGGCCCGCTGGGCCGGGCGGATCTCGGCGTAACAGCGGTGCCGATGATCCGGGACGTCCGATCGTTCGTCGCGATCGTCGACGAACGCAACGAACGGACAGGCGGTGACGCTGGCGTCGTGAGCGGTGCGCTCCGTCATCACCATCGATGATACCCGGCGGGCAAGTGAGTACGACTCGCTGCTCGCCCCGCGTCCGACTGTTACAGTCTCGGATCATGACCGACGAGCCGGCGAAGCCAGCCCAGAGCACGCCAACGGGGACGACGCGTACGACGCGGGGCCGACGAGCTTCGGACGAGCTGCAGGCAGCGTGGGCGCCGACCGAGCCTCAGCCCGAGGCCTGGACTCCGCGGCCGTGGGTCCCGGCAGCCGAGCGGGCCAGGGTCGGACGCGAGGCTCGCCAGCGGGCGCCGCGCACGAGCCAGGCCGCCCTCGAGCTGCCGCCCGACCGCGACCCGATCGCGATCCTCGTCGAGCAGGAGCGCGACCGCTTGCCCGAGCTCGTCCCGATCCGCCACTTCCGGATGGCCGAGTCGGCGTTCGCCTACTACCGCGGGGCACCGGCGGTCATGGCCACCGACCTCTCGACGACCCCCGTAGCGGCCTCATCGTGCAGGCCAGCGGCGACGCCCACATCTCGAACTTCGGGTTGTTCGCGTCACCCGAACGAACCCTGGTCTTCGATGCGAATGACTTCGACGAGACCCTCGCGGGGCCGTGGGAGTGGGACGTCAAGCGGCTCGCAGCCAGTGTGGTGATCGCTGGGCGCGAGAACGGGTTCTCCTCGGCCGACACCCGAGCCGCCACGATGCACGCCGTCAAGGGGTATCGCGAGGCGATGGCCGAATATGCCGAAATGCGCCTCATCGACATCTGGTACGACAAGATCACCGACGCCGACATCGAGCGGCTCCTCCGCGAGCGGGTAAGGGCCGCGGAGGGGGCGGCCGCCGTCCAGGGCCGGGTCGATACCCTGATGCAGCTGTTCACGAAGGCTCGCAAGAAGGACCGCATCCGGGCGACCGATTCGCTGACGACCCATGTCGACGGCGAGTGGCGGATCGTCGACGACCCGCCGGTCGTGACCCACGTCGACATCCCGGGTGGGATCGCCGCCCTCGACAAGACGTTCGCCGACTACCGTGCCTCGATGGCGGAGAACCGGCGCGAGCTCATCGAGCGCTACCGCTTCGTCGACTTCGCCCTGAAGGTGGTCGGCGTCGGAAGCGTCGGGACCCGCTGCTTCATCGTGCTCCTCGAGGGACGCGACGAGGGCGACCCGATGATCCTCCAGGCCAAGGAGGCGACCAGGTCGGTCCTCGAGGCGCACGCCGAGACGAGCCGCTACGTCAACCAGGGCGAGCGCGTCGTCGTAGGCCAGCGACTCATGCAGACGACGCCCGACATCTTCCTCGGCTGGACCCGCGGCCCACAGGGTCGCGACTTCTACTTCCGCCAGCTGTGGGATATGAAGGGGTCCGTCGACATCACGGGCCTCAAGCCTCTGGGGCTGGGGTTCTACTCCGCCTTGTGCGCCCGCTCGCTTGCCCGGGCCCACGCCCGCAGCGGCGACGGCGTGGCGATCGCCTCATACCTGGGAACGAGCGATACGTTCGACGGTGCGATCGCCGACTTCTCGGAGGCGTACGCCGACCAGAACGAGCGCGACCACGCGGCGTTCAAGGCGGCGATCGCCGACGGCCGGATCGAGTCCAGCCCGGGCTGATTCGCGGCAGATCACGCCGCGACGGAGGGCTCAGGTTCCGCCGGCGTCAAGCGAGGCCTGCAGTGCTGCGATCTCGGCCCGCTGGCCTGCGATCTCGGCTCGAAGGGCCGAGAGCTCCTCAGCGATCGAGACATTCGCCGCGGCGCCGGCGGCCGGCGCGGTCCCCTGCACGGCTTCTGGGGCCGGCTCTTCCGGTGGTGCGGGCGAAACGAGCAGGCTGGCGAGGATGCTGGCGAGGGCGCCGATGATCCCGATGCCGGCAAACATGACGAAGACGCCCGTGAGACGCCCGAACATCGTCACCGGGTAGAAGTCACCGTAGCCGACCGTGGTGATCGTCACGAGGCCCCACCAGACGGCTTCGCCGCCGGTCTTGATGTTGCCGTTCGGCGCCTGACTCTCGACCTGCAGCACGAGGATGCTCGCGACGCTGAGCACGATCCCGGCTAGCAGGATCGTGATGAACGTCGCGTACTGGCCGCGGTTCTTGAGCACGTCCAGGACGAGGTCCTTGCCGGCCTGGCCGCGCAACAGGCGGGTGATTCGGGCCAGCCGGCTCAGGCGGGCGAGGCGGAAGAGTGCGGTGATCTGGCTCAAACCGAGCAAGCCGAAGCTCGGGATGGAACCCAGCAGATCCAGCCAGCCACGCTGGCCGATGAAGTAGGCCCGCTTAGGCTTGGCGCCGGCGATGTTGATCCCGAAGTCGATGAGGAAGATGATGCAGACCGCATTGTCGTAGAGGGTCAACAGGTCCCGCTCGGCGTCGGAGACCGGCAGCAGCAGCAGGACCATGATCGCCAGCGAGAAGATCGTCAGGACCAGGATGAAGATGTTGTAGGCGTTGCCGTGCTGGCGCAGCACCGGTGCCTGGGCCGTCATGACGCCTCCTTGAACGGGGCCACTCGCCTCTTCGTGATCGCGGCCCGAACGACTCTCGGCCATGCATGTGATCGCTGCAGGCGATCCTACTCAACCCCGGCACTGCGCGAAGGAGGGTTCGGGCGATCATTTGCCGGCCTGGTCATCCTTGCGCGTCTGGTCGACGCCGACGTGCCGTTCGATCCGCTCGAGGCGCCGGGAGATCTCGTCGAGCTGCTTCTCGAGCCGCTGGCTGGCGTCTTGCTGGGCGGCCTGTTCGTCCGAACGGCGCCGGCGTTGGGCCGCCTCGACGAAGGTCGAGGTGACCGCCGCGGTGATGACGCTGATGAAACCGATCGCCACCACCATGACCAGGGCCGCGACGGTCCGCCCGACAGCTGATGAGGGCGTAATGTCGCCATAACCCACCGTCGTCACCGTCTGGAGACTGAACCAGAGCGCTGTCCCGTAGTCGGGGAAGTCGCGGTGGTCGAGCACCCAGATCGCGAGGCTCCCGACGAACACTGCCACGACCACCATGCCGATGATCAGCCGGACGGCGTTGCCCATCGAGGCCGGGTCGTCGGTGAACCGATCGCGAGCTCGCTGGAGCGGGCGCGGGACCTTCGGTGGCATCGCCGGAGAGTATCCCATCGCCCAACCGACGGGCGAGCCGTCGCCGGAGTCCGACTTGCCGATCCACGTTTCGAACGCGGTCATCGATCCTGTAGGCTACACAGACGTCGCGCAGCCCAACACGGTGCGACTCGATCCTTCGGAAGGGTGGGTCTCATGCTCTCCATCTTCGGCGCGTTCGTGCCGCGCTTGCTCCTCTTCGCCGGGTGGTACAACGACGGGGCCTATTGGGGGTCTCTCTTCGGGTCCCCGATCTGGTTCCTGGGAGGGTTCATCTTCCTCCCCTGGACGACCTTCATCTATGGGTTCGTCCAGCAGAACGGACTGAGCCTCCTGAACTGGATCTTCCTGATCGCGGCTGTGTTCGCCGACCTCGGTACCTGGGGGATCGGGTTCCTCGCCGGTCGCAAGGAGTATTCCGCGTACCGGGGGTCGTAGCGCCAGCGGAGCGAGCTGTCGCTCTCTGCTTCCTGAGGATTCGGCGGACCATCACGAGAACGTCCGACCAACGAACTCGATCCCAGACCGACCTGGCAACAGACTCACGAGTGGAGGGAGACACCCATGAAGAACCCGCCCATCCTGATCTCGATCATCGGCTTCTTCGCGGCGCTCGCCGGGCTTCGGCTACCTGTTCTTCGGATTGCGGGTCCTGGGGTTCGACTGGTTCGGGATCCTCGGCGACCTGCCGCGCCTTGAGCACGTCGGGCTGTGGGGCTGGCTGGCGGTCGTCACCGGGATCATCTGGATCCTCGCCGCGGTCGGGCTGTGGGCGCTCCAGCCGTGGGCTCGGCTGTTCGCGATGATCATCGCGGGCTTCGCCCTGTTCGAGGCGGTCCTCGCCTTCTTCCAGTTCCCGGGCACGGGCGTCGCGCTTCGGGATGGCGATCATGCCGGCCTTGATCCTGTGGTACCTGAGCACCGCCGAGGTGAAGGCCGCGTTCGGCGAGGCAGAACCGGCGGAGGCACCGGAGCCCGTCGCGGCACCGGCGGCGCGGCACCCGTCGCGGCACCCGTGGCGGCCGCAGCGGCGATCGGCGGCCGACACGACTGCGCCGAAGCCGGTCGCGGCACCGGTCGCCGTCGCGGCCCCGGTCGCCGTCGCGGCGGCTTCCGTCCGCGACGAGGCCGGACGCCGCGCCATCAGATGAAGATCGAGGATGTCGAGGGGATCGGTTCCGCCTATGCCGAGAAGCTCGCCGCCGTGGGGATCAAGACGACCGACGACCTCCTCTCGGCTGGTGCAAAGCCCTATGACCGCGAGAGGATCGCTCAACAGACGGGGATCAGTGGCAATCTGATCCGCGACTGGGTCGACAAGGTCGATCTCATGCGCGTCCCGGGCGTCGGGCCGCAGTACAGCGACCTGCTCGAGGCGGCCGGCGTCGGCTCTCCCGCAGAACTCGCGCAGCGGAACCCGGCCAACCTCGCGATCACCGTGCAGGAGGTCATCGCGGCCCGGCCCGGCATCGTCCGTCGGACCCCGAGTGAGTCCGAGATCGCGGCCTGGATCGAGGAGGCGGGCAAGCTCGACAAGATCGTCGAGCACTGACCACCAGGAGCCCAATACGCGGCACAGCCCCATTTCGTGGATGAGTCGTGCTCGTTGGTGATCGGCCCCGGCGTGATCGGCGGGGCGGTCGCAAGGGTGACCTCGCCGCCGTGGCAGCCGGAACCTAGCTGTTCGGCGAGGGTGCTTCCCCGGTCCCCGAGGTCGACCCGTCCGGCGTGGTGCCGGTCGGGAAGTCGAGCAAGAACACGATCGCCAGCACCACCATCAGCACGAGGGTCACGGTGCCGCTGACGAGGATCGCCGCGAGCAGTGCCACGAGCCAGATCAACGGACCGAGCGCGACCACGCGCAGCCAGTTCCGCAACCGGGCCGCCGGGACCGTGGGCTTGATGAGTCGCCGCCCGTGCGCGGCGTAACGGATCATGATGTTGGCGAGAACCGCGAGACCGAGTTGCAAGGCGACAAAGACGACGAGCGCGACCTTGTCGCGACCGTTGCCAAGGCCGATGTACTCCGCGAGCAGGGCCGACGCGAACGGCACCGCCGCGATCACCATGAGGAACAACAGCCCAAGGACCAAGTACACGTGGTCGACACCGCGGAGCATGGCGTTCGTGCGGTTGGTCGCGATCCAGTACTCGCCGAGGAAAAGGAAGCCGAGGCAATAAGCGGCATAGCGGGGCGCCTGTCCTACCAGGGCGTCGATCAGGGCTGCCCCGCTGTCGATCGATCCGGCGTCGGGCACCTGGATATCGAGCACGAGCAGGGTCACCGCGATCGCGAAGACGCCGTGCCCGAAGGCCTCGAACCCGCTCGCGTCCATGAGCGGTCGCCCTGTCGCTGAGGCACCCTCCCCGTCCATTTCCTCACCTTAGCGGCCCGCCTTGCGATCTGCACCTGGACGGGCTGGTCTGCCGCCCTCGGATCTTCAGGTCGCGGGCGGCCAAGTTCCACGTGGAGGCGGCGCTGGCGGCTTTCGTGAGCTCCCGTGAGGGGTGCATCGTATGGCGGGCGTGAGACCGACCCTGGCGGTTGTGGCTCTTGCTATACGCGAGCGGAGGGCAGCTTCTGTCCCCGTACGCGACTGCCCAGCCAAACCGCTTGTCAGCTGCCCGAGTTCTTGACGATCAGGATGATCGCAGGCCCAAGGAGTAGCGCAGCGACGCCTGTGGCCAATGCCATCAAGCCGAAGGCCAGGCGGACGGTCCGTCGGGAGCGGCGGGTGGGAGGAGCCCCGAGCAACGTCTCGGGCCAACCACTACTGAGGGCGGCCAGAAGGTCCGAATGAGCGGCGGTCAATGACTCACCATGCCCTTCGCTTATGCCAACTGCGCCGTTAATCCGATAGTTGAGGCGCAGGACGACTGGCCAGGCCCGACTCGACCGCGAGGTCATCGACTTCCACCTTCCGGCGATGTTCCCGGACTGGTCGGCGGCCTCGCTGCGGCCAGCCTGCTGGGTCTCTCGTGACGGTGATGGTCGCGATCGAGGTAGCGCATGACGCTGGTCGTGATTCGGCTGCCATTGTCGGCCGTGATCCTTGCGAGGTCGTGACCAGGATGACTCTCGCCTCGCTGATCATCGCGGCGGCCGTCGTGGCCTACATCGTCACGGAGCTGCACGGAGTCGACGCAATCGACCAGCTGCGGCAGTAGAATCCGGCACCGACGACGGAAGGTCTGGACTCCCGCCTGCGAGTGTTCACCGATCCCGCCTGCCCTGACCCCGAGTCCCGTTTGACACCCTGAGCCGCGGCTCGGACACTTCGAGCACCGAATGGAACCCCAGTTGCCCGAGGTGTCCCATGTCCCGACTCAGCCGTCTCCTCGCCCCGAAGACCGTGGTCCACGCTCACTGCGACATCCCGTGTGGGATCTACGACCCGGCCGGCGCCCAGCAGGCCGCCCGGACGGTGGCCCGGATGGTCGAGCTGATCGGCCAGATCGACGCCGGTTCGACGGCCGCCGGCCGACCGGAACAAGTTCATCCGCTGCGTCACGGTCAAGGAGCAGCACGCCGAGCTCGTCAAGCACGAGGTCCAGGTCATCTGGTCCGACTACTTCAAGCCCGAGCATCTCGAGGCCAACCCGGATCTCCACACCAAGGTCTGGAACGTCCTCAAGCTGGCGAGCAAGAACAAGCAGTCGATCGACGCCGAGGCGGCGGCCCAGCTCGAGGCAGCGGTCAAGGAGTTCGCCGACATCTTCTGGTCGACCAAGAAGTAGTCGTCCCGGCCCGGGACGCAGCCATGTCCGCGGAGGCGCAGGCCGGTCCGACGGATCGGTCACCCGGCCGGAAGCTGGCCCGGATCGGGCCCGTCGCCGACCTTGCCCGCGACGCGCGCAGCGGTCCGTGGCGGGTCCTGGTCGCCGAGGACTCGATGCGGCCGGCGCTCGAGCCGGGTGACTGGCTCCTGCTCGACCCGACGATCCACGTCTGGCCGAAGCGCGGCACGATCGTCGTGATCCGGGAGCCCGGCAGCGACCTGCTCGCGATCAAGCGGGTGGCCGCCCGGCCGGGCGACGTGATCCGCACGATCGACGGCCCGATCCGGCTCGGCCCGGACCAGGCCTGGCTGCTCGGCGACGACCGCGCCGTGTCGATCGATTCGCGGCGCTACGGCCCGGTCGAGCTCGACCGCCTGGTCGCTCGCGCTTGGTTCCGCTACGGCCCCGACCACCGGATCGGCCGCCTCTAGCGGATCGCCGGCTCGGTGGCGGCCGGCTCGGTCATCTCCACGCCAGCGGCGCGGCAGTCCTCGGCAAAGCGCGCCTGGGCCTCCGACGCGGTCGACCACCGGCCAGGGAAGCAGATCGCCCGGCTCAGCCCGAGATCCTGGAGCGCCCCGAGCAGGTCGACCGTGGGCTGGCCCGGCTCGCGGATGTGATCGTCGCTCGTGTAGAGCGAGATCCGGAGCGTGGCCGGGTCACGACCGGCCTCCTCGCAGCGCTGACGCGCGATCGCAACGAGCTCGGCCACCCGCTCCGGCCCGACGTAGACGAGGTTCAGCTCATCGGCGAACCGCACGGCGATCCTGAACGTCACGTTCTGGCCGTTCCCGCCGACGATGATCGGGATCCGGGGCGACTGGAGGCCCTTGGGCAGGTTGATCGCTCCGCTGACCAGGCGTACTCGCCGTGGTACGTCGCCCGCCCGGGCTCGAGCATCCGGACGATGACCTCGAGGTGGTCGCGCAGCGCCGCCAGCCGCTCGCCGATCGTCGGGAACCCGTAGCCGTAGGCCCGCCATTCCTCTTCCTTCCAGCCGGCACCGATGCCGAGCTCGAAGCGGCCGCCGGAGATCACGTCGATCGTCGACGACATCTTGGCCGTGAGCGCCGGGTTGCGGAACCCGGTGCAGACCACCATGTGGCCGAGCCGGACCCGCTTCGTGACCATCGCCAGCGCGGTCAGCACGCTGAACGACTCGAAGGTCATCTCGTCGGTCGGGTTGGGCACGGTGTGGAAGTGGTCGAACGCCCAGAGCGACTCGAACCCGAGCGCCTCGGCCTCCCGGGCGAGCTCGACGGTACGGGCCCAGGCCGCGGCCGGATCCCAGCCGTCGTACTCGCCCTTCCAGCCCTGGGGGGCCATCAGCCCGACCTTCATCGTCGCCTCTGCTGCGGGATGCGGACCTCGGCGCCCTCCACGCGTCGCGCTGGACGGTCCGTGGAAGGGCCGACGGGACCGCCAGCCTATCATCGCCGGCATGAGCGAGGCGACCGACTCCCGGGAGTTCGACCCGGAGGCGCCGCTGCCCGGCCCACCCGAGCCGTGGCATTGGGCCGAGCGACCGGCCGACCGTGGTGGGCCGCCCTGGTTCATGACCGAGATGATCGCCGCCGAGCCGGCGTTCGCCGAGCGATGCCTGACGCGACTCGGCGCGGATGGCCCGGCCGGCGCCCCGGCCCGGCTGGTGGCGGCCCTCCGCGACGCGGCAGCTCGGCGTGAGCCGGTCACGGTCGTGGGCTGCGGCACGAGCGAGCATGGCGCGCTCGGCCTCGCCGAGATCCTGCGCGACGCGTGGACTCGGGCGGGGCTCGCCGACGGCCAGGGACCGGTCGCCGTCCAGGCGTTCGAGGCATCGCTCGCCCCCGCCCGGGGCGGCCTGTGCGTCGCGGTCAGCCACGACGGCGCGACGTGGGCGACGACCCGGGCCCTCGACGCGGCCCGCTCGACCGGGGCGAGGACGGCGATCGTCACGGTCAGCGGTCGCGCCCCGGGCGCCCAGGGCGTCGACATCGTCCTCGAGACGGTCGAGCGCGACCAGAGCTACTGCCACACGATCGGCTACACGTCGCCACTCCTCGCGGCGACGGCAATCGGCGCCGAGCTCAGCGGCGAGCCGGTCGACCCGCGGACCGATTCGAGCGCCTGCTGGCCGCCGGGATCGACGACGGTGCCAGCGCATCGGCCGAGTCGATCGCCGCGGGTCTGGCCGCCTGCCGGCCGATCCTCGTCGTCGCCACCGGCGCGGACCGAACGGCCGCCCGGGAGCTGGTCCTCAAGCTCGAGGAGGGAACCTGGATCCCGGCCGCCTCGCGCAACCTCGAGACGTTCCTCCACGGTCACCTGCCGTCCACGGACGCGAGGACCGGCCTGGTCCTGATCCTGACCGAGCGGCGGGCACGCGACGAACGGGTCGGCGCGGGCGCGCCAGGCGCTCGAGGGCGCCGGAGTCATCGGCCTGCGGACCGCGGCGATCCTGTCGGCGGACGTCAGCCGGCAGCTCGACCCGTCGCTGACACCGCTCGGCCGGATCGTCGTGCCGGAGGCGCCGGCCCTGCCCGCGCCCGTCGCGTCGCTCCTCGCGACCGCGACACCGCTCCAGCTCCTCGTCGAGCGGATTGCCAGGGTCGTCGGCAGCAACCCCGATCCGATCCGCCGGAACGACCCGACCTACGCCGCGGCGGCCGCGAGGTTCGAGGACTGAGGCAACCCGTACCGGCGCCTGCCGGGTGCGGTGCCAGACGCGGACTAGTGGCGGACGAGCTCCGCGCCGAGCTGGTCGATCATCTCGAGATCCCGCGGCAGGAAGTCCTGGAGCATGAGCCGCTCGACGCCGGCCGCCGCGAACCCTGCAACCGCCGCCCTCGCCTCGTCGGGCGTCCCGAGGATCCAGCGCGCCGCGCGGGCGCCGAACCAGCCCTCGCCCTGCTCCTCCTCGTCGAACTCGGCCAGGATCGCCCGCTTGCGCGCCGCAACCTCCGCCGCGTCCAGGCCGATCAAGGTGCCGACCATCGCCGAGCGACGGATCGTGGCCGGGTCTCGGCCGACCGCCCGACAGGCCTCGTCGAGGACTGCGTACCGGTCGGCAACCTTGGCCGGGTCCGATGACGTCACGTTGAACTCGTCGGCGTAGCGGGCGGCGATCCGGAGCGACCGGGGCGACCCCGAGCCTCCGACGATGATCGGCGGTCGTGGCCGCTGGACCGGCTTCGGATGGAAGATCGCGTCCTCGACCCGGTAGTGGGCGCCCTCGAACGACCAGCCGTCGGGCTCCTCCCACAGGCCATGCACGATCGCCAGCTGCTCCTCGAGCATGTCCGCCCGTTCGCCGATCGGCGGGAAGGGCACGCCGTGACGCCGGTGCTCGTCTTCGTTCCAGCCGGCGCCCAGGCCGACCTCGACCCGGCCGCCGCTCATCTCGTCGACGGTCGCGACGATCTTGGCGATCGTTCCCGGCAGGCGGAACGTGACCGGTGAGACGAGCACGCCGAGCCGGATCCGTTCGGTGTCCCGGGCCAGCCCCGCGAGCACGGTCCAGGCGTCCGTCGTCGGGCGACCGGTGGGACCCGGAAAGCTCTCGTAGTGGTCCGAGCGGAACATCGCCTCGAACCCGGCCGTCTCGGCCCGCCGGGCGATCGCCAGCTGGTCGGCGTATGAAAGGCCCTGCTGGGCCTCGATCATGAGGACGTAGCGCACGGTCTCGGATCCTCCTCGTTCGGCGTGCCGGCGGGCGACCACCGATCCGCCACGGCGTCTTCATCAACCGTTCACAACCTGGGTCCAGAGTGACCGGGCGATGGATGTTCGCCACTCTCTGAATGGTCGCGGTTGACAGGATTATTCGTCTGGCTATGATTGTTCACATGCCACGAATTACTTCACCCGCCTCGACGACTGCCCGCAGGGCGGCGATCGCCGGCGTCGTCGAGGAGCTGAATGGCGCGGTGCGCCTGATCCGCTGCGCGGCGACCGGTCGGCTCGTGAAGCAGGGGGTCAGCATGACGCATCTCCAGGTCATGTGGCGCCTCGAAGAGTCCGGCGAGCTGCCGATGAGCCGCCTCGCCGAGTTCCTCGACGTCTCGCTGTCGAACGCCACCGGGCTCATCGACCGGATGGAGGAGCGCGGTCTCGTCGAACGGATCCGCGTCTCGGACGACCGCCGGGTCGTCCTCGTCAAGCTCACCCCGGCCGGTCGCGGCTTCCTCCACGAGATCCAGATCATCAAGGACGACCTGATGAAGGCAATCCTGGCCCGACTCGGCGACGAGCAGCTCGATCGTCTCCGGGTCGGGTTGGGCGACTTCCGCAACGCCATCCGGGCCGAAGCGGTCGCCCATCCCGGTCGGTTCGGGATCGATCACGACCATCCCCACGAGCACAAGCCCCAGCCGGAGCCGACGCCAGGGCCCCGGGTCCCCCGAAGGGAGTACGCGACGCGATGATGGAAGGCGGAATCGTCGACGACGGACGGGACTACACCCCGTCACTGCAAGAGGACCCGGCCCTCGGCCTGTCCCACCGGGCGAAGATGGAGATCCTCTTCGCCGTCATGCTCGGGCTGTTCCTCGGGGCCCTCGATCAGACGATCGTCGGTCCCGCCCTGCCCACGATCGTCACCAAGCTGTCGGGCAACGACATCTACGTGTGGGCGGTCACGATCTACCTCCTGACCAGCACGATCAGCGTCCCGTTCTGGGGCAAGCTGTCGGACCTCTACGGTCGCAAGCCGATCTTCATGATCGGGATCGTGATCTTCCTCATCGGCTCGGCTCTGAGCGGGCTCAGCCAGAACATGGCGATGCTCATCGTCTTCCGGGGGATCCAGGGCGTCGGTGCCGGATCGCTCTTCCCGGTCGCCCTGGCGATCATCGGTGACATGTTCACGCCGCAGGAGCGCGGCAAGTACCAGGGCCTGTTCGGGGCCGTGTTCGGGGTCGCGTTCGTCGTCGGCCCGCTGGTCGGTGGGTTCCTGACCGAGCAGGTCAGCTGGCACTGGATCTTCTACGTCAACATCCCGATCGGGATCGTCTCGCTGTTCGTGATCTCGCGGCTGCTGCCAACGGTGAAGAACCCGCGAGCGACCCGCAACTTCGACGTCCTCGGCGGAGCGATCTTCACAGTCGCCATCACGTTCCTGCTGGTCGGCCTCACGAACAAGCAGTTCGGTGAGTGGACCGAGCTGACGGTCGGCGGCTTCATCGCGATCGGTCTCGTCGGGATCGTCGTGTTCGCCCTGGCCGAGCTCCGGGCGGTCGAGCCGATCATCCCGCCGGAGCTGTTCCGGATCCGGACCTACACCAGCTCGATGATCTCGACGTTCTTCGCCAGCTTCGCGTTCTTCGGCGCGATCATCTTCCTGCCCCGCTGGTTCCAGTTCGTCCACGGCTTCAGCCCGACGAACTCGGGGTTCGCCGCGCTGCCCCTCGTGATCGGCTTGATCTTCAGCTCGATCGTGTCCGGGCTCTTCGTCTCGCGAACCGGCCGCTACAAGTGGCTGACCGTGGGCGCGATCCTCCTCATGGGCGCGGGGACGGCGCTGATGACCCAGCTGACCGCGACCACACCGCTGCCGATCGTATGGTTCTGGATGTTCCTGGCCGGCCTCGGCGTCGGTCCGACGTTCTCGGTGTTCACGATCATCGTCCAGAATGCGGTGCCGTTCCACGAGCTCGGCGTGGCCACCTCGAACCTGACGTTCTTCCGCCAGATCGGCGGAACGGTCGCCCTGGCGATCGTCGGCACGATCTTCGGCCAGAGCTTCCAGGACCAGCTCGCGCCCCAGCTTACCGCCGCCGGGGTCCCGCCCCAGGTGGTCGCGGGCTTCGGCCAGGCCAGCGCTAGCGGTACGCTCGACTTCAACAAGCTGACCGGCGTCGGTGATCTCGGGCAGCAGATCCTGGCCGCCATCCCTGCCCAGTTCCAGGCAGTCGTCGCGCCGTTCATCTCGAACATCGTGACCGGCATCCACGCCGCGTTCAGCCTGGCCGTCGCTCAGACGTTCTGGATCGGCGTGGCCGCAGCCGCGGTCGCCGCGGTCGCCGCAGCCACCATGCACGAGCACGCGTTGAGGTCGACGAACGAGGCGCCGCTGGCGCAGCCGGTAACCGGCAACGCGCCGGCCGACGGTGCACCGGTCGCGGCCGCCCGCGCCCAGGACTGACCGACCCCGGCGACGGCCTTCAGTTCGCCTCCTCCTCCAGGGACCGGCCCCGACGCGGACGACGCGTTCGGGGCCGGTCCGTGTCCGGTCGGGTACGCTGGCAGTGATGGACGATCGGCCAGCAGCACACCCCCCTCTGCTTCGCGCGCCCGGGACGGCGGACGCGCCATTCCACCGGCTGGCGCATCTCGACGAGCTCCCGCCCGGGGCGCTGCGGAGGGCCACCCATGGGGACCTCGACATCCTCATCGCCCGGACCTCGGAGGGCATCGTCGCCGTCGCCGACCGCTGCCCGCACATGGCGGCGCCGCTGTCGCTCGGCACGCTCGATGGCTGTGTCGTCGACTGCCCGCTCCACAACGGCCGGTTCGACCTGTGCAGCGGCGAGCCGGTCCAGATGCCGACGACCGGCGGCCTCGACCCGGACGGACACTACCACCCGACCTGGTCCCCGGCCGGCAGCGCGCCCAAGGAGGATCCGCCCGGGAAGAAAGCCGAGGCGCGCCGGCTGACCCGGGTCCGGCGCCTCCGCTACTACCCCGTCCGGATCGTCGACGGGTGGATCGAGGTCGCGCTCCCGGACTAGCCCGGGCTGGTCGGCCGGGTGAGGTGCTCCGACTTGGCGAACGCCCGGACGACCCGGCAGACCTCCTGGGGATCGTCGGTCACGGTGAGCAGCGCCAGGTCGGCCTCGCTTACCGTCCCGTCGAGCATCAGCGTCTCGCGCGCCCAGGCGAGGAGCCCGGCCCAGTACTCGGTGCCGACGAGGACCACCGGGAAGTGGCGGATCTTGCCGGTCTGGATGAGGGTCAGCGCCTCGAACAGCTCGTCGAGCGTGCCGAACCCCCCGGGCAGGATCACGAACGCGTCGGCGTACTTGACGAACATCGTCTTGCGGGCGAAGAAGTAGCGGAACTCGACGGCCAGGTCGACGTAGGCGTTGACCGACTGCTCGTGGGGCAGCTCGATGTTGCAGCCGATCGACAGGCCGCCAGCCTCCTGGCAGCCGCGGTTGGCCGCCTCCATCACTCCCGGGCCGCCGCCGGTGATCACGGCCCAACCGTCGCGGGCGAGGCTTCGACCGATCTCGCGGGCCTGTTCGTAGATCGGGGCGCCCTCGGAGACGCGCGCGGACCCGAAGACGGTGACCGCCGGCCCGACCTCCGCGAGCGCATCGAACCCGTCGACGAACTCGGACATGATCCGAAGCACCCGCCACGGATCCTCGCCGAGGAAGGCGGGCCGGACGGACCGGGCGAAGAGCTTCTCGTCCTCCGTCACCGACGCGTCGAGGGCGAGGTGCTCAGCCGCGCTCGTCTTGATCGTCACGCGACCGCACCGGTGGCGCGGAGGACTGGGACGCGGCGCTCGTTCGGTCACGGACGTAGGATGCCACCGCGGAGGTACCCGGTGCAGCGGTTCAGGTTGGCGGTCGCGGTCCTGCTCGTGGTGGTCGGTGCCGTCTGGGTCGGCCAGGGCATGGGCATCCTGCCGGGCAGCGTCATGTCCGGAGACCGGTTCTGGGCGATCGCTGGACTGGTGGCGATCGGGATCGGCGGATACATCGCATGGGACACGATCCGGAAGCCCTGACGGCATCGGGTCCCGGAGCCGATCCGGCGGTCAGCCACCGATCGTGTCGCCGGCGAGCCACGCCCTCCAGGTGGCCTCGGCTGGGCCCGCGCTCACCTCATTGCCGCGTCGGATGAGGGGCAGCCGGAGAAGGCGCTGATCGGCCAGCAGCCGCTCGACGATCTCGGCGTCGTCCATCCGCAGGTACCCGAGCCCGGCATCGCGATAGGTCGACCCGGCCGTGTCGAGGAGGCTCGCCGCCCCGAGCCGGTCGGTGAAGCGGCGGAGCTCCCCCGGCGCGATGGGCTTCCGTCGCAGATCGACGAAGTGGATCGCGGTGTGCCGTTCCTTGAAGAATCGTAACGCGGCGCGGGTCGCGCGATTGGTCTCGAGACCAAAGATCTGGACCGCTGGTGGCGCGCTGCCCTGGGACGACGGCATCCTCACAGCCTAGCGGCCTCAGGATTGCCTTCTGGACTCACCAACGCTCGGCCCAGGACGCAGCTGGTGCGTGAGGCGCACGAACCAGCGAACGCGACGGTGTTGGTCGGCTGGGGCGTGCATGAGGCGCACGATCCGGCGGTTGGGCGAGTCGCTCCTTCGCTCGTTCGAGCGTGCGACGCACGGTCCAGCGGTGGGGCGGCCGCCCTTCGCTCGTTCGAGCGCGGGGCGCACAGATGCGCGGGGTTCGGTGCGCATGGCCGGGGCGCCCGTGGACCGGCTACCATCCACCGAGAGGAGGAACGCGGGTGACGGTCTGGTTCACGGTCAGGCTCGAGGATCGGCCCGGGTCGCTCGCGCGCGTCGCGACGGCGCTCGGCGAGCGGGGAGTGAACATCACCGGGATCGTCGGCGTCGCCGAGGACACCGACGGCGCGCTGATGCTCACGACCAGTGACGCAGCGGCCACCCGGGACGCCTTCTTCGTCCTCGGTCTGCCCTACGAGGAGCACGATCCGACCGCCGGGATCGCCCCCGATCGGATGACCGTGGCCGATCTCGGTCGCGGCGCCTCCGGCTCGGGCGCCTGATCCCGGCCGGCGAGTCGTCCGAGCATGCCCCGCCGCGGCGACACCGGCCAGCCATCGACGGTTGCCATCAGGCTCCGCCTCGACGACGCACCGGCTGCGATCCCCGCGCTCGTCGGTCGGGTGGCCGAAGCCGGCGGGACCCTGCGCAACCTGAGCACGGTCCGGCGGCTCGACGGCGATGACGCGACCCCCGGCGTCGAGATCGAGGTCGAGGTCGAGGGTCTCGCCGAGGACCTGCTGAGCGCGACGGTCGAGGGCCTGCCGGGGCTCCGTGGCCAGGGCCTGACGAGAAGCCTCGACCTCGTCTTCGGCAAGCGGGTCATCGTCGTCGGCGGTGGTGCCCAGGTCGCCCAGGTCGCGCTCGGCGCCGTGAGCGAGGCCGACCGCCACAACCTGCGCGGAGAGCGGATCAGCGTCGACACGATCCCGCTCGTCGGCGAGGCCAACATCGCAGCGGCCGTCCGGGCGGTGGCCGACCTGCCCCGGGCCCGCCTGCTCGTCCTGGCCGGCTCGATCATGGGCGGCGACATCACGCGGGCCGCCCGCGAGCTCCGCGAGCACGGCATCCCGATCATCGCCCTCAACATGGTCGGCTCGATCACCGAAGCGGTCGACCTCGTGGTCTCGGATCCGGTCCAGGCCGGGACGATGGCGGTCATGGCCGTCGCCGACACGGCGACGTTCGACCTGGCCCGGCAGCGCGGCAAGCGGTTCTGAGCCGCTCGCCCGGCGGACGACCCGATGCGGATCGCGACCTGGAACGTCAACTCGCTCAAGGCCCGCCAGGACAAGGTCGAAGGCTGGCTCGAGCGGGCCGCTCCCGACGTGCTGCTCATGCAGGAGACGAAGCTCGGCGACGATGACGCGCCGGTGATGGCATTCGCGATGGCCGGCTACGACCTCGTCCACCACGGCGAGGGCCGCTGGAACGGCGTGGCGATCGCCGTCCGCCAGGGCCTGGGCGCCGCCGACGTCGTGACGAACTTCGGCGACGGGCCGGTCCGGGACAGCGGGCCGGGTGCCGCCGTCGCCGTCAGCGAGGAGGACTTCGACCCGTTCGACGAGGCGCGGATGGTCAGCGCCGTCGTCGATCCGGCCGGGAGGGCCGGCGGGCCGCTCCGGTTCGTCAGCCTGTACGGACCGAATGGGCGGGTCGTGGGCTCGCCGTTCTTCGAGGGGAAGCTGCGCTGGTTCGGGCGCCTCGAGCGTTGGCTCCGACGAGACGCGCTCACCCGACGAGCCGCTCGTCCTCGGCGGCGACTTCAACATCGCGCCGACCGACGAGGACGTCTGGGATCCGGCGGCCGTCCACGGCGGAACCCACGTCTCGGCGCCGGAACGGGCGGCGTTCGACGCCCTGCTCGACTGGGGCCTGGTCGATGGCTACCGGCTGAGGCGTGGCGAGCCCGGACGCTTCACGTGGTGGGACTACCGGGCCGGCAACTTCCACAAGAACCTCGGGATGCGGATCGATCACCTGCTGCTGACCCGGCCGCTCGTCGACCGGGTCGTCTGGGCCGAGATCGACCGAGAGGCTCGCAAGGGACCGCCGATCCCGTCGGACCATGCTCCCCTGGTGGTCGACCTCGATGCTCCGGGTCGAGCCTTCGACCCGGACTGGGCGGGCGCCCTGGCCAGGATCGCCGCTCGAACGCGACCCCCGTCGCGGACGACTCCGCGCTGATCGGCTACCCTCCGCCGTGCGCCGTGCCCACGGTCGACTGAGGAGCTCGATGACCCCGACTGGCTGGCGCCGCGCGGACCCTGGTGACCGTGTCACGACCCCGGTTGCGCTTGACGGGACACCTCGCACGGGTGCCAAAAGGCGTCCCGTAGGCTGCGACGCATGACGGTCTCCGAGGCGGTGCCCGAGATCCGTCTGTCGAGCGTCTCGAAGCGGTTCGGCGACGTGCGCGCGGTGGACGACGTCTCACTCGAGATCCGGTCCGGCGAGTTCTTCTCGCTGCTCGGGCCATCCGGCTGCGGCAAGACCACGACCCTCAGGATGATCGGCGGCTTCGAGCTCCCGACGTCCGGCGTGATCGAGCTGCGCGGGGTCGACATGACCAGGGCGTCGCCGGACAAGCGCCCGGTCAACATGGTCTTCCAGAACTACGCGCTGTTCCCCCACCTGAACGTCCACGACAACGTCGCCTTCGGGCTGCGCCGTCACAAGGTCAAGGAGGCCGAGGTCAAGGTCCGGGTCGCCGAGGCCCTCGACCTCGTCCACCTCGGCGGCTACGGCCGGCGCAAGACGAACGAGCTGTCGGGCGGCCAGCAGCAGCGGGTCGCCCTCGCTCGGGCCCTCGTCAACCGGCCCCAGGTCCTGCTCCTCGACGAGCCGCTCGGTGCCCTCGACCTCAAGCTGCGCAAGAGCCTCCAGCTCGAGCTCAAGCGGATCCAGGTGGAGGTCGGGATCACGTTCGTCTACGTGACCCACGACCAGGAGGAGGCGCTCACGATGAGCGACCGGATCGCGGTCATGAACCGCGGCAAGGTCGAGCAGATCGGGCTGCCCGAGGGGCTCTACGAGCGTCCCGCGACCCGCTTCGTGGCCGACTTCATGGGCACCACGAACCTGCTCAAGGGCTCGGTCGAGGCGGTCGACGGGACGGTGGCCACGGTCCGCCTCGATGGGGGCGACCAGTGCCGGGCGGCGCTCGGCGATCCGCTCGCGGTCGGCCAGGCGATCGAGATCTCGATCCGGCCCGAGTCCGTGTCGATCGGCGGCCCCGGCCAGGGAGGGCCCGCCGCGATCGAGGGTCGGGTCGAGCAGTCGGCCTACCTGGGAGCCAACGTCCAGTACCAGATTCGAAGTCAAGGCGGCCTGCTTCTGAGCGTGGTCGCCCCCAAGGGCAGTCGCCGGTTCGTCGCCGGTGACGATGTCGAAGTCGGCTGGTCGCCCGGTGACGCGCTCGTCGTCGCCGAGCGACCGCCGCACCCGGAGGAGAACCAGTGAGCAACGACCGCAACGTCCCCGAGCCCGATCTCGAGCGGATCCTCGTCCGCTACCTGGCCGAGGAGCGCATGACCCGCCGCCAGCTCCTGCATCGGATCTCGGTCGTCGGCGCCACCGCCGCGCTGGCCCCGATCATCGCCGCCTGCAGCACGGGCCAGGCGTCGGCGACCCCGGCCCCGTCAAGCGCGCCACCGTCGCTCGCTCCGACGGCCAGCGCCAGCGCCGCAGCGGCCACGGCAACCCCCGAGCCGACGCCGCAGCCGACCCCGGAGGCCGAGCTCCACATCTGGAACTACGCCGAATACATGGGCGAGGACGTGATCCCGTCGTTCGAGAAGAAGTACAAGGTCAAGGTCAGCTCGGACTTCTTCGACACGTACGAAGGGATGTACGCCAGGGTCGTCGCCGGCCAGACCGGCTACGACATCACGTTCCCGGCCTCGACCGACGTCACCGGGCTGGTCGCGATCAACAAGATCCTGCCGCTCGACCTGTCGCTCATCCCGAACCAGGTCAATCTCGCGGCGGAATGGGTGAACCCGAGCTACGACCCAGGCAACGCCCACTCGATGCCGTACATGTGGTGGACGACCGGCGTCGCCTACGACAAGGCCAGGATCAAGGAGACCCCGACGAGCTGGAAGGCGCTCTGGGACGAGCGCTGGAGCGGGCACATCGCGATGCTCGACGACCAGCGTGAGGCCTTTGCGGCGGCGCTCATCCAGCTCAACTTCAGCGCCAACACCGTCGACGACGCCGAGCTCGACCAGGCGCTCGCGCTGCTCAAGCAACAGCACCCGCTCGTCCGGCTGTACAGCGTCGAGGATCAGCAGTACATGGCTTCCGGCGACATCTGGATCGGCCACGCCTGGGGCTCGGACATCTACGCCGTCCAGCAGAAGAAGCCGTCCGTCCAGTTCTACATCCCCGAGGAGGGCTCCATTCGCGGATCGGACGCCGCGGTCATCCTCGAGGGGGCCAAGAACCCGATTGCGGCCAACCTGTTCATCAACCACCTGCTCGATGCCAAGGTCAGCGCGGAGAACTCGAACTACATCGGGTACATGGGCCCGAACGAGGCGGCGAAGCAGTACATCAGCAAGGACCTCCTCGACACGCCGTGGATCAACCCCGAGAAGGCCGTCCTCGACAAGCTCCAGGAGCTGCTCGACCTCGGTCTCGACACGGACAAGTACGCAACTCGCTGGGCCGAGCTGAAGGCCGGCATCTAGATGCTCGGCCGCCGGCTCGGGATCGGGCCGCTGGTCCTGCCGGGCACGGTCTGGCTGGCGCTGTTCTTCCTCGTCCCGCTGGCGTTCATCGCGGCGGTCAGCGTCGGGACCCACGACCGGTTCGGCCGGGTCCTGTTCGACGCCCTGACCCTCGACAACTACCGCAAGGCGTTCGCCCCGACGTTCATCCCGACGATCTCGCGCTCGATCTACTACGCCGGGATGACGACGATCCTGTCGATCGCGATCGGCTACCCCGTCGCGTACTGGATCAGTCGCTACGGGGGACGCAACAAGGCGCTCCTGCTGATCCTCGTCATGCTCCCGTTCTGGACGAGCTACCTCATCCGGACCTACGCCTGGATGATCATCCTGCGCGACAACGGCGTCGTGAACTCCATCCTCCATGGGCTCGGCCTCACGAGCGAGCCGGTCATCCTGCTCAACACCGACCTGGCGGTGATCCTCGGGATGACCTACGGCTTCCTGCCGTTCGCGATCCTGCCGCTGTTCGTGTCGATCGACCGCCTCGACGAGGCGCTGGTGCTGGCGGCCCGCGACCTGTACGCCAACGGCCGGAGCGCCTTCCTCCACGTGATCCTGCCGCTGACGATGCCGGGCATCATCGCGGCCGCGTTGCTCACGTTCATCCCGGCGATCGGCGACTACGTCACGCCCGACCTGCTCGGGGGCGCCCAGACGACGACGGTCGCCAAGGTCGTCCAGACCCTGTTCCTGTCCGGGCGCGACTGGCCGCAGGGCGCGGCGCTCGGGTTCATCCTGATGACCGTCACGATCATCGGGACCTTCGTGGCGATCCGCAGCCTGCGGACCGAGGTGCTCAGCTGATGCGGACCGACCGCAACCGCTGGCTGTCGGCCTACGCCGTGGTCGTCTACGTCTTCCTGTTCCTGCCGATCGTCATCCTCATCATCTTCAGCTTCAACGCCGACCGGCGGAACTTCAACTGGGCCGGGTTCACGCTCGACTGGTATCCGACGCTGTTCGCCAACAAGCTCATCCTCGGCGCCCTCGGGGTGACCCTCCAGGTCGCGACGATCGCGGTGCTCGCGTCGGTGGCGCTCGGGACCCTCCTCGGCCTCGGCCTGGCCCGGCTACGCCAGCGCTGGCGCGGCCCGATGGAGGTCCTCCTCCTGCTGCCGATGGTGACCCCCGAGATCGTGATGGGGATCAGCCTCCTGCTGTTCTTCGCCACGCTGTTCGGCGGCCAGGGGTCGTTCACCCAGATCGCGATCGCCCACATCACGTTCTGCGTGTCGTACGTCGCGATCATCGTCCGGGCGCGCGCGATCGGGCTCGATCCGCACCTCGAGGAAGCCGGGCGCGATCTCGGCGCGTCGGCCTGGGGCGCGTTCCGTCACGTGACGATGCCACTCCTGGCGCCGGCGATCGCGGCCGGTGCGATGATCGCGTTCGCCCTGTCGTTCGACGACCTCGTCATCACGAGCTTCAACGCCGGCGTCGGGAGCAGCACGCTGCCGCTCTACATCTACTCGAAGATCCGGTTCGGCGTGACGCCGGAGATCAACGCGGTCTCGACGATCATCGTGGCCGTCACCGCGCTGGCGATCCTCATCGCCTGGCGCCTCGGGGCGTTCCGGGGCAGCGACGAGCGGGTCGTGGCCGACGACGCGGCACCAGCCGCGACCTGACCCGCGTCAGTCGGTCTTGGCCCGCGCCGTCATCCTGGCCGACTGACGGGCCGCCGTCCGAGGCAGGCGTACCGCTCCGACCGGGTCGCCCTCGTCGAGCGGCTTGGGCGGCGGGACGTCGTAGCGCTCGCGGACCGTGCGCCGGCTCGTGAACCCGTCACCGGCGTAGCGGTCGACCGCCATGAGGTCGAAGGCGTGGACGCTCGGCTCCTGGTTCGAGAACCGCCCGGCGGTCCAGCTGCGCGATCGGGTGCCCCGGTGCTGGAGCTCGCAGACGTGCCAGTCCTGGCGGTTCGTCAGGTCCCAGAACGCGACCGCGTCCGACGGATCGAAGTCCCTGGCGGCGATCGTGTCGGGCTCGAACAGCCACTGGCAGACGATCCGGGTGTGATCCGCTCCGGCCGGCTCGAGCCGATGGACGAGCAGGTAGTCCGGGTGGATCGACAGGAACGTCGTGGGCCACAGCAGGTAGTAGTAGATCCGCCGCTCGTCGAGCTCGGTGATCCCGCCGATCGCGGGTCGATTGCCGCGGTGGCCGCCGTCGAGCGCCATCGTCTCGGCGCTGTCGACGAGCTCCATCCAGCCGCCCTGCCACGGCCCGTCCGGGGCGAAGTCGCCGCCGAGGTCGTACGGGGTCAGCTTGTTGAGCTGGGGATGGATCCCGGGGCAGTGGTAGCACTCGCTGTAGTTCTCGGCGATGAACTTCCAGTTCGCGTCGACCTCGTAGGCGACCTCGTGGGCGACCCGGAGCGACTGGAAGTCGAACCGCCGGAGATGCGGGACGAGATCGCCCAGCCAGCCGACGAGCTCGTCGGCGTCCGGGTCGAGGCTGACGAAGACGAAGCCCTGCCAGGTCGCCAGACGGACCTCGACCAGGCCGAAGCCGTCGAAGCTGAAGTCGTCGAGGTCCTCGGTGTGCTTGGCCCGGATGAGCTTCCCGTCGAGGTCGTAGATCCAGGCGTGATACGGACACTGGAACCGGACGGCCGTGCCGCAGCGCTCCTCGACGACGGCCGTCCCGCGATGCCGGCACACGTTGTAGAAGCCGCGCAGGACGGCGTCCCGTCCGCGGACGATGACGAGTGGCTCGTCGTCGACGGTGGCCAGGAAGTAGGTCCCGGGCGCACCGGCGTCCTCCTCGCGGCCGACCACCACCCAGTCCCGCCGGAACCACTCGCGTCGCTCGAACTCGTGGATCGCCGGGTCGTGGTACGCCCGGCCGGGCAGCAACGAGGCGGCCCGGTATGGCTTGCGGACGGCGGCGATCTCGGCCTGGGTGAGCGGCGATGAGACGACGTGGCGAGCGGTCAAGGGATCGACCTCCGGTGGCGGATCTGGCTGGAGTCTAGTGCGGGCTGACGTGCGGGCTGTCGAGCGAGCCGACGGTTCAGCCCTTGGGCACGTCCTTCTTCGGGTCGAGGAATGGGATCGCTGCGCTGGTGGCCGCCCAGAGCTCCCCGTCGGGGGCTTCGATCTCGAGCGGCGTGCCGGCGCCGGCCAGCTCGATCGGGAGCCAGACGTAGCCGATGTTCTTCGCGAGCCGGGGCGACCAGATCAGGTCGGTGACGGTTCCCACGCTCACACCCTTGTGGAGCGCGTTGCACTTGCGCGAGAGCTCGAACGGGAGCGCGTCGCCGGGAACCTCGATCCCGACGAGCTTGCGGCTGACGCCCTTCGCCCGGATCGCCTCGAGGGCGTCCTTGCCGATGTAGTCGGCCGCCTGCGGTTCGACGAGCCGCTCGAGCCCCATCACCTCGAACGGGTTGTTGTCGATGGTCATGTCAGAGCCGTAGTTGAAGATGCCGGCCTCGATCCGGCGCGCCTCGCACGGGGCGATTGGGCGGATCCTGTGCGGCTTGCCCGCCGTCATGATCCGATCCCACAGCTCGCCGCCGCGGGAGGGATCGCGCAGGTAGATCTCGTAGCCGACCTCGCCCGTCCAGCCGGTCCGGCTGATCACGACCGGGATCCCGTCGAGCTCGGTCGTCATCGTCCAGTAGTACTTGATGTCGAGGACCGCGTCGCCGAACAGCGTCCGCATGACGTCCTTCGACTTCGGGCCCTGGACCTGGACGGGATAGATCTCGGGCTCGCGGACCTTGACATCCAGCCCGGCGTGGGTCGCGACGCCGCGGGCCCACAGGCCGGCGTCGGAATCGGCGAGGGCCAGCCACCAGCGGTTCTCCTCGACCCGCAGGAGGACCGGGTCGTTGACGATCCCGCCGTCCTCGGCCGTGATCAGGACGTACTTGCCCTGGCCAACCGCGCACTTGGTCAGGTCGCGGCAGGTCAGCATGTTCGTGAAGGCCGAGGCGTCGGGACCCGTGATCTCGACGATCCGTTCGACCGAGACGTCCCAGACCGTGACGTCGTTGAGCAGCGCCCAGTACTCCTCGACCGGGTCGGCGTAGTAGCCCGGCAGGTACATGTGGTTGTAGATGTCATAGGCGCTGCAGCCAGCCGCGAGGGTCTTCTCGAAGAACGGGGAGCGGCGATACCACGGCCCGAAATAGAGCGTCGTCGAGGCCTCGGTGGCGGGCGTAGCTGTCTGGCTGGTCATGACGGCGGGTCCTCCTGGCTGGTTGGCGTTGAACGATGGGCTCGTCTCGGGTTGGGTCGTCGACCCGCGCTCGGGTCGTCCACGATGGTCGGCTCGGTCGCCGGCGGGAGCTCCGGGAGGACCTCCTGGTCGCGCAGGCCGGACATGATGATCCGGCGGAGCTCCGCGTCGATCGCCGGGTCGGTCTCGATCGGTTGGTAGGCGGCGAGTCGCCGGCCGACCTCGGCGGTCGCCCGCTGCGCAGTGTCAGGGGCACCGGCCTTCATCCAGTTCTCGCGGTTGTCACGCTCGATGACGCCACCGGGCAGGTAGAGCTCGGCCGGCCAGTGCTCGAGCGTGTGCGGGGCCATGATCAGGTGCTGATCGGTCATCACCTGGTTGACGAGGTCGATCGCGGGCAGGTCGCCGAGCGGCTCCATCGCGCGAACGAAGTGGAGCGCCTGACCGCAGACCTCGTCGTCGAAGACGAGCTTGGCCAGGCTGAACACGAGCACGAAGTCGAGCATCCCCGGGCCGGACACCGAGTTCACCCCGGCCAGGGCCGCGAGGAGCGCGCTGCCGAACGTCTCGGCGCCGGCCTGGGCATCAAGCACCTTGCCGTCGGACAGGGCCATGTACGACTGGGTCGGCAGGCCGAGCTTCTTGGCCACCGCGACGTACGCGACATCGAGGTGGAGCGCCTCGATCGCGGCCATCGGCGAGCTGGCGATCTTCATATGGAACGTGGCCGGCGCCCCGCCGAACAGGACCGGCGCGCCCGGCCGGATGACCTGGGTCATGGCGATCCCGGCCAGCACGTCGACCGTGTGGAAGACGGTCGCCCCGACCAGCGTCACCGGCGCAATGAGGCCCATCAGCGTGACCGGCACGATCTCGACCGCGATCCCGGCCTCGACGCAGTCGATGAGGTTCTGGCAGGAGTCCTCGCTATAGCGGAAATTGCCGGTGGCGGTGATCGTGAAGATCGTCATCGGCCGCGCGATCAGGTCGGCCCGGTCGTGCCGGAAGAGCTGGAGCAGCTCGACCATCCGCGGCACGCCATGCTCGGTGAACGCGCCCGAGACGACCGGCCGCTTGGAGTTCGTGAGGCACATGTACAGCCGCCAGGCATCGGAGATCTGGGCCTCGATGTCGTTGTTGGTCGAGAACGCCGTCGCCAGGTAGGCGATGTGCTTGAGGCCGTCGGCCAACCTGACGTACTCGACGAAGTCGGTCGAGTTGGCCAGCCGCGCCTGACCGGTCCGGTGGTCGAGGACGCGCAGCCCGCTCGAGCCCGGCACGAAGTGGACCCGGTCGCCGCCGAGGTCCGCGTGGGGGTTCCCGTCGCGGTCGTAGAGCCAGAACGACGACGGTGCGCTCGCGATGGCCCGCTCGACGATCTCACGCGGGAAGAGGACCCGGCCGGCCGGGTCGGTCGGCAGCCCGGCATCGATCAGCCGCTGGCGCATGACCGGGCCGCGAATCTCCATCCCGACCGTCGCCAGGACCGTCATCGCCTCGTCGAGGATCCGCTCGATCAGCTCGTCGCTGAGCACGTTCAGGGTCGGCCGCACCAACGCTCCTTCAGGTCGCCGACGCTCCCGTCCCACGCTCGGCCATCCGGCCGATTCTCAAGCCGGCAGATTCCAATGCCTCTCGCGTCCCGCCTGATGGGCCCGGGCCGCGTGGGCTGAGCGGCAGGGAGCATCGGACTGGACCCGATCGTCACCCTCGTCGCGCCGTATGCTGCGCCGGATGAGCTCGACCGACCGGCCGACGATGGTCCCCAGCTTTCGCGCCCGCCTGGCGACCGGCAACTTCCTGCTCGGGTCGTGGCTGACGATCCTCGATCCGACCGTGCCCGAGCTCATGGCCGGTGCCGGGTTCGACCTCCTCGTCGCCGACGGCGAGCACGGTCCGATCGCGACGTCGGACCTCGTCGAGATGCTCATCGCGCTCCGCGCCGCCGGCGTGCCCTTGCTCTACCGCGTGGCCGCCAACGAGCCCGTCCGGATCATGCACGCGCTCGACGCCGGAGCGAGTGGCGTCGTCGTTCCCCAGATCCGGACCGTCGCCGACGCCGAGCGGGCCGTGGCCTGGTGCCGCTATCCGCCGGTCGGACTGCGCGGGATCGCTCCGCGCCGAGCGTCCGAGTACGGGAGGCACACGGCAGAGTACATGGGCACCGCCAACGAGCTGGTGACGTGCTGCATCCAGATCGAGACGCGCGAGGCCCTCGACGACCTCGACGCGATCCTGGCCATGCCCGGGATCGACACGATCCTGGTCGGCCCGAACGACCTCGCCGCAGCCCTCGGCCACACCGGCGCCATCGGCCATGCGGACGTCGAAGCGGCGATCGCCCGGATCCTCGACCGTGCACAGGATCACGGGGTTCCCGCCGGGATCTGGACGCTGTCGGTCGCCCAGGCCCGAGCCCGCCGCGCCGAAGGCTTCGCCTGGGTCACCTTGGGCACCGACTACGGCTTCATGCTCGCCGCCGCCGACGCCGCCGCCCGGGACGTCCGCGCCGACTGATCATCGTGCCGGGGTTGCCCCCGGTCGTGCTGGCCGGCTGCGCCGCCCTGTACGGTCGCGGCGCCGACACCGCGGCTCCTCCGGGTCGCGCTCCGTTCCGACCGCGGCCGAGGTCACGTCGTCACGGATGGATCGACGACCCGGCCCATGAACAGGATGGCGTCGCTCTTCAGGTCGCGGATCAGGAAGAGGAATGGCCTGTTCAGCTTCAGGGTGCGGATCTTCGCCGGGGACGGGCCCGTGCAACCGCCGGCGCCCATGACCACGGCCGTCGCAGCGGCGGCCTCCGTGCCCTTCTCATCGACGTCAATGTTCGCCTGGTGGATGACCTCCGAGATGTAGATCGGCGGCTGGGCAGAGGTGATCCCCGTGAAGTCCGCCCTCGAGGCATCGACGGCATTGGTCATGCCGAGCTGCCGCAGGATCGGCACCAGGCGTGCCCGCGTCTCGGTGCTGAACCGCGGCATCGAGAGCTGGAGGGCGTAGGCGTAGGTTCCGCAGTCATCGGGCCCGCCGTAGGTGACCTTTGCCAGGCGCTTGCGCTCGGAAGCCAGCGCCGCCGTGACCGTTCGGAGCTTCGCCGGGTTCAGGCCCTTCTCGAACGCCGCCAGGTCATTCGGAATGATGAGGGTCATCGCGAGCCCGCTCGAGCCCCGGTCACCGTACTGTCCGGCCTTGCCGGCGTAGTCGAGCTCGGTCGCCTGCCAGCCCTGGCCCTGAGCGAGCGGGACATCCTGCTCGCCGACCAGGGTCATCGTCGGAACCCTGACCGAGGGACCGTTGAGCCGGGCGAACGCCTTCGCCTGGGTGGCGTCGGGATCGAACTCGCGCGCCCAGTTCGCCTTCATGTAGATGGCATTGACGAGGACGAGCCGGGTGAGGCCGGTCAGGTCCTGGGGAGAGAGGAGCTCGGGAATCCGTTTCGCGGTCTGCCGGCTGACCCAGTCGTTGATCGACTTCCGAGCCGCCTCGACGGCCGACGCGTAATCCACGAGGCCAATTCCTGACCCGAACGCCGTGGCGATCGCATCCAGGTAGGATGGCTCAATCGGCCAGCCCCGCTGGGCGAACGCCTCGTTCGCCACCTTGAGAGCGAGAGCGTGCGTATTCCCTTCCTCGTCCTTCCAGGTCGCACTGCGCGACGCGAGTGACTGTTCGAGCGAGTTCAGCCCGGCAGCGAGCGCGTCCCAGCCGCCCGCGTGCAGCACCGCGTCCATCTGGCCAGCAGTCTGGCCGCGTGCCCCGGCCCGGGCCATGGCGAGGGCGAGGGCAATGCTCGTCGGCGAGACGACGGCGTTCTCGCCCGCGCCGCCGGAGTCGCTGAGGAGCCGGCGATAGAGATCGAGCCCGAAGGCGTTGATGGAGGCCGCCGCCTGCTTCGCGGCGGCGGGAGATGCCGGCGCCCGGGCGACATCAGCTTGAGCGAGCTCCAGCCCGGACAGCGGCGCGTCGGACAGGGCGATCCAAGGCGTGCCGTCTCGGGCGGCCATCGCGACCCAACCGTCGGTGATTCCGCCATTGAGCGTGACCGAGGTCGGCGCCACGTGGAACCACGTGTACCCGGAGGCGGCGACCGGGCCCCCCAGCACGAGGAGCTCAGAGCCGATCGGCAGGACCGGCTCGTACATGATCGAGTCGTCGCTGACCTGCGGCTTCGAGCGGACCAGCAGTCGATCCGACACCGTCACGGCCACCGAGCCCGGAACCATGCCCCCCAGGGCGGTCGACGGCTCGGGAGGCGGAGTCGGGGTCGGTGCAATCGTGGCGGTCGGCGTCGGCGTCGGCGATGCGATCGCCGCGGCCGACGAACTCGCCGTTGGAGGCGTCTGCCCGCATCCAGTCACGAGCACGATGAGGACAAGGCTGGCGAGTCGTCTCGACCGTGGCGTCAGCTTGGCCGCAAACCCGTCAGCGTTCATCTCTACCCCCCACCGGATCTCGGTCAGGTTCGCGAGTCGCTCTTGCCTGCCGAGTGCCACAGGACGATTCGGGCTCGCCTCCAGACCTTGGACGCGGCCAAGGCTACGCCTGTGCCGTTTTCCCAGAGGATCGACCGCGAAGCCGACGTCCTCTCTCATGAGCTTCGGGTGACTTGGAGCAGCGGGCGGCCTTCCTCTCGACCCAGCTCCGCGTACGCCGTACCGGGGGGTCGGCAGCCCGTGCCCGAGCGAGCTCGGCGCGAAGGGCCGGCCGAGTCGAGGAGACGGGCAGCCGACCCCCCTTAAGGCACGACCTATTCGAGCTCCACGACCTCGTGCCACGACGGGATGTCGGCGTCGAACCCGAGCGCCCGGACCTTGGGCAGCAGTGCCGCCTGCGCGTCCGGGTCGCCGTGGACCAGGAACACCTTGTGCGGGAAGCCCGGATTCCCGGGCCGCTTGCCCTTCGCGAAGTTGGCCAGCCAGTCGAGCAGCTCGGACTCGTCGGCGTGGGCCGAGAAGCCGCTGATCGAGCGGACCTGGCAGCGGACGTCCCTGACCTGGCCGTCGATCCGGACCGTCTTCGCCCCGGCCTGGAGGTGCGCGCCCAGGGTCCCCTCGCCCTGGTAGCCGACGAACAGGATGACCGCGGTCGGGTCGTCGATGAGGTTGCGCAGGTGGCCGACCACGCGGCCGCCGGTCAGCATCCCGTTCGAGGCTACGATCAGGTACGGCCGCTTTGCCCTGGCGATCGCCTGCGACTGGCGGACATCGTTCGTGACGATCTGGTTCGGGTAGTCGAGCGGCGACCCGGCCCGCGCCAGGAGGTCGCGCGTCTCGTCGTCGTAGTAGTCCGGGTGGGCGCGGTAGATGTCGGAGGCCTTCGAGGCCATCGGCGAGTCGAGATAGAGCGGCAGCAGCGGGATCTTGCCGGCGCCGATCAGCCGGTCCAGCTCCCAGACGACCTCCTGGGTCCGCCCGATCGCGAACGACGGAACGAGGAGGACGCCGTCGCTCTCGGCCACGAGGCGCACCGTCTCGGCGAGGATCCGGACCGCCTCGTCCTCCGGCTCGTGCTCGCGCCCGCCGTAGGTCGACTCGACGAGGACGTAGTCCGCGTCGGTGACGATCGTCGGATCGCGCAGGATCGGCGTGCCGGTTCGCCCCAGATCGCCCGAGAACACGAGGCGACGCTCGGGACCGCCGTCCCGGTCGGCCACCCGCAGACGGATGATCGCCGAGCCGAGGATGTGGCCCGCGTCGACGAACGTGGCGTGGATCCCGGGGGCGACCTCGATCTCCTGGTCGTAGGCGACGCCGCGGAACCGATCCAGCGAGGCTCGCGCGTCGCGCTCGTCGTAGAGCGGCTCGTCGAGGTCGACGTCGAGCTTGGCGGGCTGTGAGCGCAGGGCGGTCTCGGGGTCCGGGGCAATGGTGAAGGGCGGAGTCGACCGCGCGGGGACCGCCTCGGCCGGGAGGGCGGCAAAGGAGCTGAAGGTCGACGGCGCCACGACCGGGTCGGAGGCTCCTCCGCCTTCCTGGGGAACCATGAACGCCACGTCGTACCGCCGGCGACCGAAGTGCGCGGGGTCGAGTCGCGGATCCTGCCGGACTCGCCGGTCGGGCGTCGGCGCCGGAGTCCCGTCCGGCTCGATCGTCGTCGGAACGTGCTCACCGGTCACGGCGCTGCCCGGGACGATCGCGGGCGATGCCGCCCCGGCTGGCTCGCTCTCGGCCTCGCCGTGCTCGGCCAGCTGGATCGCCGCCTCGTAGGCGGCCAGGTCCCGCTTGTCTTCCTCGGCCGCCTCGTCCGGATGCCGCCGCTCCCAGCGCAACCCGCGCTTGGCGAACTCCTCCTGGAGCTTGCCGGAGTCGAGCAGGACGAGGCTTGCCAGGTCGATCGTCCCGTCGGTCGCCCAGATCGGCCCGGCGAACCCTTCCTTGACGACATGCGGGATGAGCCCGCAGTGGTCGAGATGGGCGTGGGTCAGGAGGATCGCGTCGAGCTCGGACGGGTCGTACGCGAGCGGGATCCGGTTGCGGATCGACTCGTTCGGGCTGCCCTGGAACATGCCGCAGTCGATCAGGATCCGGGCGCGCTCGGTGGTCAGCAGGAACTGCGAGCCGGTCACCGTGGTCGCGGCCCCGAGGAACTGGAGGTGCATCGTGCGGAGTGTGCCACCGCACCCGCCAATTCGCCGATCGCGGACCAATGGGAGGCCCGGCATGGGCCGTCTTGCCGCAGCGGTCCCGCAAGGATATGGTCCGCATCGTGGCGGCCGACACGCAGCTGATCGCGCTCACCGCCGAGCAGGCCGTCGACCTCCTGGTTGGGGGCCAGGTGTCACCGCTGGACCTGGTGGATGCAGCCGCGGCGCGGATCGAAGCAACCGACGGCGCGATCAACGCAATGCCCACGCTGTGTCTCGATCGCGCTCGCGACCACGCTCGGCGGATCACACGCGCGCAGCGGCCGGGATCAGGATCGCCCTGGTTGGGCGGGCTGCCGATCGCGGTCAAGGACCTCAACGACGTTGACGGCGTGAGGACGACCTACGGCTCGATCATCTATGCCGATCATGTCCCGAGCCGCTCCGATCTGATGGTCGAGCGGCTGGAGGAGCGAGGCGCAATCGTCATCGGCAAGTCCAACACGCCCGAGTTCGGGGCCGGCGGCAATACGTTCAACGAGGTCTTCGGCGAGACGCGCAACCCGTGGAATCCGGCGCTCACCCCAGGCGGCTCGTCCGGCGGTTCGGCAGCGGCGCTCGCCGCAGGACAGGTCTGGCTGGCAACCGGGTCCGATCTCGGCGGGAGCCTGCGCACGCCGGCGAGCTTCTGCTCCGTCGTCGGCTTGCGTCCCAGCCCAGGCCGGGTCGCCAGCGGCCCCCGGAAACGACCATTCGACACCCTCGCGGTCGAGGGCCCCATGGGACGGACCGTCGGTGACGTCGCGCTGATGCTCGATGCCATGGTCGGCGAACACCCGGAGGATCCTCTCTCGCTCGAGACGCCCAGCCGATCGTTCCGGGCGGCGGCGGCGGCACGGCGGACACCGCCACGGATCGCGTTCTCGGGCGATCTCGGGATATCGCCGGTCGATCCCGAGGTGCGCGCGATCTGCTCGGCCGCCGCGGGCCGGTTCGAGGAGCTTGGCGCGACGCTCGACGAGGCATGTCCGGACTTGGGCGGTGCGCCCGAGTCGTTCATGACGCTCCGCGCCGTCGGCTATGTCGGCGACCACCTCTCGCTGTTCGAGAACGAGCGCGACAAGCTGAAACCCGATGTCATCTGGAACATCGAGCAGGGACTGAGGCTCACGACCGCCGCTATCGGCCGGGCCGAGCTGGTGCGGGGCGAGGTCCACGGTCGGGTGGCCGAGTTCTTCCGCACCTACGACCTGCTGGCCTGTCCGGCCGCGATCGTGCCGCCGTTCGATGTCGGGACACGCTGGATCCGCCAGGTGGACGGGGTCGAGTTCGACAACTACATAGGCTGGCTGCGGATCACGTGTGCCATCACGCTCACCGCATGCCCGGCGATCTCCGTGCCGTGTGGCTTCACCCGGAACGGCCGCCCGGTGGGCCTTCAGCTCGTCGGCCGCCCGCGTGGCGAGGCCGCGCTGCTGTCGGCCGCTCGCGCGTTCGAGGAGATGCTGGGTCTTGCCCAGTTGACACCGATCGAGCCACGCAACCCGCGAGCCGATGCTTGATTCCACGCTCGCGATCGGCGACGTCGAGACCCTCTTCGCGGATGCCTGGACGGCCTTTCAACGGGCCCAGATCGTGGCGATCGTGAACGCCGACGATCCCGACCTGGTCGCGGCGTCAAATGGCGTGGCGGCCAGCGCGATCGCAGCCGCGGTGGCCGCGCTGGACTCCCTCGCGACGACCGGGCTCGATGCCGAGGACCGTCGGGCTGAGGCGACGATGCGCGACACCCTGGGGCGGCTGGCATCGGGCGATCCGGCCTACACGGTGGCGGTCGAGGAGTCGACGACCGAACGCGACGACCGACCGGCCGACATGGTCCTCGCGAGGGACGGGCTGGCGGTGCTGACGACGCGCACGACCGCCGCCTACAGCGCGGCGGCGGAGACGATCGGCATCGGCGGTGAGACGACCGACCGGCTCGACGTGTTCGGGCGGCTGTCGACCGAGCCCGATCCGAGTCGACGGCGTGAGCTCTTCGAATCCCTCGCACCGCTCTGGCAGGCGGTCGACGGCGACGGCGGCCCGACAAGCCCGTACCGGGTCGCTGCCGGCGCCACGGCCGAGGCCTGGAGACGTGGCGAGTCTCCGGTCGATCTGAACGCCCGCGGTCTCGGGATCGACCCGAGCGCGGTCGAACCGTGGCTCCGGACGATCCTCGCCGCCTGGCGCGACCTCATGGTGAGCGGACCGGTCGAGCCGTGGGACCTCCGCTTCCAGACGGGGGCGTTCCGACGTGCGCTGGACCGCGAGCTGCCGACGAGTGAGCTCGTCCGGATCAACCACGACTTCTACGCCTCACTCGGCGCCGACCCTGCCGCGCTCGGGATCGTCTACGACCTGACCCCTCGGCCGGGCCGGGGTCCGGTTCCCGTCGCGTTTGCGCTCGACGTCGACCTTCCGCGACAGGCAGAAACCGGCTGGACGAGCGGTGAGCAGTGGATCCTCGGCACGTACGTTCGACCCCGGATCCCCGATTTGAGCGAGCTCCTCCATGAGACCGGCCACGCCATCCACTACCGAGCCGTCCGGACCCGCCCGGCATTCGCCCCGATGATCGAGCTTCTCGACACGCTCATTGAAGCGCTGGGCGAGCTCGCCGCCTGGGACCTGTTCGAGCCCGAGTTCCAGCGGCGCTACTTCGATCGGGCACTGCCGATCGCGACCAACCTGCGGGCCCGGTACGGCGAGGTGATCCTCGATGTCGCCTGGGCCCTGTTCGAGATCGAGGTCCACAAGGCGCCCGATCGTGCCCCGAACGCCATCTGGACCGAGATCACCTCGGCCTACCTGGGAGTCGTCCCGCACCCCGAATGGTCGTGGTGGGCGGTTCGCGGGCAGCTCGTCCAGACGCCCGGATACATGGTCAACTACGGACTCGGTGCGATCATCGCGGCCGATCTGCGCGCTCGGCTGCGCGAGCTGCGCGGGGACTGGCTCGGTGGCGACCCGGGCTGGTACGACGCGGTCAGCCAGTCCCTGTACCGCTGGGGCAGCGAGCGGATGCCGGGCGACGTCCTGACCGAGTTCCTCGGCCGCCCGGTCTCGCCGGCTGCGCTCCTCACCGACCTGCGCCGGATTGCCGGAAGCCCAGCCGGAGCCCTAGCCGAGCGGGATCGTCAGCAGGGCGTCGACGGCGATCGCGGCGAACAGCAGCGTCAGGTAGGTGATCGAGTAGCGATAGAGCCGGATCGCCCCGGCGGTCGATCGTTCCTCGGAGGCTCCCTCGCGCCACAACCGGTAGGCCTGCCAGATGAAGATCGTCCCGAGGACGACCGCTGCGGCGAGGTAGATGAGGCCCATCCGGGCAACGGTGAACAGGACGAGCGAGATCGCCACGAGCAGGACGGAGTAGAGCGCGATCTGCTTCGTGGTCTCCGGAATGCCCCGCACGACCGGGAGCATCGGGATCCGGGCGGCCTCGTAGTCGCGGCGGATCCGGAGCGACAACGCCCAGAAGTGGGGCGGCGTCCAGTAGAAGACGATCGCGAACAGGACGATCGCCGGCAGGGCGACCGATCCGGTGACCGCCGCCCAGCCGATGACCGGCGGCAGGGCGCCGGCTGCCCCGCCGATGACGATGTTCTGAGGCGTGGAGCGCTTCAGCAGGATCGTGTAGACCACCACGTAGAAGGCGATCGCCAGCAGGGTCAGGAACGCCGCGACCAGGTTGACGAACCAGGCCATGACGATCAGCGAGATCACCCCGAGGACAAGCCCGAAGACGACCGCTCGCTCGGGCTCGACCTGGTGCGCCGGCAGTGGACGCCGGCGGGTCCGGGTCATCAGCTCGTCGATGTCGCGGTCGAGGTAGCAGTTGATCGCGTTGGCGCTCCCGGCAGCGAGCGAGCCGCCGACCAGCGTCCACAGCACGAGCCAGGTCCACTCGCCCAGCTGCATCCCGGGGACGTCCCGGGCCGCCAGGACCATGGCCGGCACGGTCGTCACGAGCAGGAGCTCGATGATCCGCGGCTTGGTCAGCGCGACGTACGCTCGGATCGTGTCGCCCGTCGTCGCGGTCCCGGCCGCCGGGCGCGGGTCGGCATCGCCGGCGTGCAGCCCGCCACCCGAGGCCGACGACCCGATCGCCGGCGTCACCCGGGCCGTGTAGTAGGCCGTCACCGCCAGAGCGCACATGAGCGCCCAGACGGTCGCGCCGAGCGCCACGTGGAGGGTCTGCGTCCAGGCGGCCAGCTGGGTCAGGACCTGGAGCCCGCCGACGATCGCCTGGACGACGAACAGGGCAGCGGCCGACAGGGCGAGCCTGACGACGACCGGGTGCCCGCGCTGGGTCCGGAGCGCCGCGACGGCGATCGCGGCCACGATCAGCCCGACGATCACGGCAATCCAGCGATGGAGGACGTGGGTCGTGGTGAGCTCGGTCAGCGGCGGGAAGAACGTGCCGCCCATGAGTGGCCAGTCGGGGAAGATCAGCGCCGCGTCGGCAGCCGTCACGCGCGCCCCGAACAGGAGCAGGGCGTACGTGGCGGCCGCCCCGAATGCCGCCAGCAGCGTGAACCGCTGGCTCGAGCCGCGTCCGCCGATCCGGGCCGGGAAGTACGACCGGACGAGGATGTAGATCAGCAGCCCGAGCAGGGCCTGCGACGTCGCCAGGTGGGCGGTGACCGAGTCACCGGTATTGCCGAGGAGGACGGTCTGCCGGCCGAGGTAGGCCTGGAAGCCGACGAGCGCGACGGCCCCGATCGACGTCCAGAGCAGCGAGCGCCGGTCACGGTGGTCGAGGAACGCCACGATCGCCTGGGCCACGATCAGCAGCCCGAGGATCGCCGCGATCGTCCGGTGGAGCCACTCGATCCAGGCCTTCGGGTCGTTCGGCGACGGCAGGAGCTGGCCATAGCAGAACGGCCAATCGGGGCAACCCAGCCCGGAGTCGGTGACGCGGACGACGACCCCCAGCGTCACCAGCAGGAGGGTCCCCGCCACGGTCGTCGCGGCGAGCTTCTGGAAGCGGGTCACGGAGCGCATTCTAGCCGCGCAAGGCGGCGTTGAGCGACCACGGGTAGGATGCCGACGTGCACCCCTCCCGGCCACTCCGGCTGCTCGGCCCTGCTGCGCTCGGCGTCCTCGTCGTCGCGCTCCTCGCCGCGTGCAGCAACGCGACCGGCGGCGCGACGTCGGCACCTCCATCGGGCTCCGCGGGATCCCCGGCAGGTCGCCCTTTCACGCCGCAGCTGATCTCGTCGGAGAACGTCGTCGGCCCGAACCGGTTCCTGTTCGGGATCCTCGACGCCGCCGGGACGAAGCCGCTGACCGACCCGTCCACGAAGGTCCAGGTGGCGTTCCAGGGCGGCGGCTCGTCACCGGCGACGATCCAGCCAACCGCGGCGCGCTTCGTCTGGGCGATCCCCGACGAGCGCGGTGTCTATGCCGCCGATGTCGACTTCCCGAGTGCCGGTGACTGGACGGTCCTCGTCAACGCCTCCGGCGGCTCGATCCCGAGCGGGACGGTCTCGGTGCAGTTCGAGGTGTCGGACAAGGGCTACGCCGTCCGGGTCGGTGACAAGGCCCCGGCCACGAAGACGCCGACGGCCACGGACGCGGCCGGCATCGCCAGGATCGCGACCGATTCGACACCAGACCCGAGCTTCTACACGACCTCGGTCGACGAGGCGTTGGCCGAGCACAAGCCGTTCGTGCTCGTCTTCGCGACACCCCGGTTCTGCGTCAGCAAGCAGTGCGGGCCAACCCTCGATGGGATCAAGACCGTGGCCAACAGCGAACCCGGGATCACCTTCATCAACGTGGAGCCCTACCAGCTCGAGTACGCGAACGGCGCGTTGCAGCCGGTGCTCAGCGCGAGCAACCAGCTCCAGATCACCGACACCACGAAGGCGTGGGGAATCCTGTCGGAGCCGTGGGTCTACGTGGTCGACAAGGATGGGATCGTCCGCGGCTCGTTCGAGACGGTCGTCTCGCCCGAGGAGCTGAAGGCGGCGATCGCGGCGGTCCGCTAGCCCCGAATCGCGACGCTACGGAGCGTCGTCGAGGTGGTAGACGACGAGGGCGCCGTTGACGACCCGGAAATACACCAGCACCGGGTCAGCGGCGGCCATGTGCTCGGCGAGGTGGCCTGGGGCGAAGTCGGCAGCATTGTCCAGGTCGCCCAGCACGAAGGTGAGGTCCTGGCCGTTCGAGGCCCGCAGCGTGAAGCCCTTGACCTTGTCGAGGCCCTCCGAGTCGATCTTCGTCACCAGCCCGACGATCGGCGATTCCGGGACTTCGGAGCTGGCCGAGGCGCCGGGCGACCCGGATGCCCTGGGCGGTGGCGTGAACGCTGCGACCGGCGGCGACTCCGGGCTTGCGGCGCAGCCGGCGACGAGCGCAACGACGATCGCGACGAGGACGAGCCTGGGGCCGATGGCCGGCCAGGGTGCGAGCGACCGCCGGCTCACCCGGAGTTTCCGGTGCCGGTGCTGCCCGGCGCCTGGACCGGCTCGCCCGCCTGGCAACGCGGACAGGTCTCGCTGCCCGGCTCATAGGTCGGCAGATCGAGCACCCACAGCGCCTCGAGCGGATAGACCCGACCCGTGGTCGGCGAGGTGAGGGTCGGCGTGCCGCCCGATCGGTCGACGAGGACGTGGCAGTCGACGATCTCGCCGCCGGCCGCCTCGATCGCCGGGATCATCGCGAGGAGCGAGCCACCGGTCGTGAGGATGTCGTCGACGAGGACGACCTTCTCGCCGGGTGCGATCGTGAAGCCACGCCGGAGCTCGCGCCGGACCACGCCGTCGTCAGCGCGGACCTCCTCGGCGAAGATCGCCCGGGTCCCGAGCTGGCGGCCGGTCTCGAAGGCCAGGATCAGCCCACCGGTCGTCGGCCCGGCCACGAGGTCGACGGTCGCAACGCGGTCCCGGTCCTGGTGCCGGGCGGCCCAATAGGAGCACAGCTCGCTCGTCGCCTTGGTGTCCTGGAGGACCTGGAACTTCTCCAGGTAGGCATCGGAGTGACGCCCGCTCTTGAGCAGGAAGTGCCCGTCCCGGAGCGCCCCTGAGCGGCGGAACAGCTCCTCGGTCCGCCGGGCGACGGCCACCCGCGCGGCCTCGTCGATGGCGGAGCGGATCGTGGTCATCGCCGCACAGTCTAGCGGCGAAGCCTACGGTCGGTACTCGACGCCCTTCGACGATGGCGCGTTCGGCTTCTTCGGCAGCGCGGTCCCGATCAGGTGGGCGTAGCTGTCGAGCCCTCGCCGGCGGACCTCCTCGGCTGAGCTCGTCGATCAGCCGGACGGGCAGGGCCGGGTCGGCGAACACGGCCGTCCCGACCTGGACCGCGACCGCGCCGACGGCCAGGAAGTCGAGCACGTCGGCAAGCTCGGACACGCCGCCGATCGCCACGATCGGGATGTCGACGACCTGGGCGACCTCGTAGACGATCCGCAGCGCGACCGGCTTGATCGCCGGACCGGACAGCCCGCCGTAGATGTTGCCAAGGAGCGGGCGGTTGCGGTCCCCCCGGACGGCGATCCCGGACAGCGTGTTGATCGCGCTGATCGCGTCGGCCCCTGCCTTCTCGATGGCCCTCGCGATCGGCCGGACGTCGGCGACGTTCGGCGACAGCTTCACGAGGAGCGGCAGGTCGGAGGCGCGGCGGACCGCGGCGGTGACCGCGCCGGCGGCCTCGGCGTCGATCGCGAACTGGAGGCCGCCCTTGCCGACATTCGGGCAGCTGATGTTGAGCTCGATCCCGGCGACGCCGGGCACCCCGTCCAGCCGCCGGGCGACCTCGACGTAGTCCTCGATCGACTCACCGGCCACGTTGACGATGACCGGCACGTGCCAGCCGACCCAGGTCGGGGCGTAGCGCTCGATGACCGCGTCGACGCCAGGGTTCTGGAGGCCGATCGAGTTGAGCATTCCGGCCGGCGTCTCGGTGACCCGTGGCGTGACGTTGCCGATCCGCGGCTTGAGCGTCGTGCCCTTGCAGCAGATCGCGCCGAGCCGCTCGACGTCCACGACGTCGCCGTACTCGATGCCGTAGCCGAACGTGCCCGACGCGACCAGGATCGGGTTGTCGAGCCGGAAACCGGGCGCCAGCTCGACCGACAGGTCGACAGCCGTCGTCGGCGGATTCGGTCCGGCGACCGGCCCAGCCGATTCGACCGCGGCTGGGCGCCGGACACGCCCCGGGTTCGCCGCCGCCGTGGACGACCGGGCGGCGTGGCCGCCCCGATCGGCCGGCCGGTGTCGTGTCGCGTGGGCCTTGCCGCTCGTCACGACCTTGCGCTTGGCCTTCACCAACCGGCCTCCCAGTCGAGCTCCTCGGCGGCGAAGACCGGGCCCTCGCGGCAGACCCGCTGGGGTTGGCCGCTGGCGCTCATCACGACGCAACCGAGACAAGCGCCGACCGCGCAGCCCATGTTCTGCTCCATCGACACCTGGAGGAACGACTTCCGGCGGGCGGCCGGCGAGCCGAGCCGGGTCCGTCTTCCCGCCGCCCCGCTTCCGACCGAGCTTCGCGACACCGAGCCGCTCGCGCCGACCGGCGGCCAGCCGGGCGAGGGCCGCGAGCATCGGCGCCGGGCCGCAGGCGAACGCCTGGTCGGCCCATGCCTCGTAGTCCGGGACGAGGTCGGTGACGAAGCCGCGGTGGCCCATCGACCCGTCGTCGGTCGCCACGACGTATTCGACCTCGTCGGGCAGCAGGTTCGACGGGTAGACCTCGGACGCGCTGGCGGCGCCGAACAGGAGGACGACCTGGCGCCCGTCGCGGATCGCCTCATCGGCCAGCATCCGGACCCCGGCGATGCCCAGCCCGCCGGCGATCAGCAGGAGGTGGCGGCTGCGCGGATCGACCTCGAACGGCCGACCCAGCGGACCGAGCATGTCGACGCCGTCGCCGGCCCGCAGCCGGGTGAACCAGTCGGTCCCCCGGCCGATCGCCCGGAAGTGGATCGTCACGATCCCGGTGGCGACGTCGACCGTGTTGAACGAGAACGGCCGGCGGAGGATCAGCCCGGAGAAGTCGCCGGGCCGGACGTGGATGAACTGGCCGGCCCGAGTCCCGCTCGCGAGGGACGGTGCGTGGTACGCCTGGAGCCACTGCCTGGGCAGGATCTCGCGACTGTCGACGAGCTCTGCCGTGGCAAGGCGCATGCTCACGCGCGGCCGGCGTCCCCGGTCCCGGCGGCGTCGTCCCCGGGTTCGGCGTGCGGCCACGTCCTCGACCGGCGCCTCCGCCTCGTCGCCCTCACCGCCCGCGTCGTCGTCGGCTTCGCCTTCGAGCTCGGGAGCCACCGACGGGAACGCCTCGGCGAGCGAGTCGGCGAGATCGCCGAAGACGTCGGTCGGGTCGTAGAACTCAACGAGCTCGTCGGCATTGACGAGGTTTCGCCATTCGCCGTCGGCGTCGTCCGGGACGACCTCCGCCCGGAAGCCGCCGCCCGACTTCAGGACGAGTCGCTCGTCGTCGTCGTCGACGATGATCACGTCCCCGAGCTTCTCGCTGAGCCTGGTCGACACGTCGGCGAAGTCGTCGAGGAGGCGCGCCTCCGACCGCTGGCTCCGCTCCTGGAAGGACAGGGCCAGGTCGTACAGCCGCTGAGCGGCCGACTCCTCGTCCGGCGGCTCGGCCATCAGGCTCTCGCCGGCTGCCCACTCGTCGGCCGCCGCCGCATAGGCAGCGTCGAGCCCGGCGCCGTCGGACGGCGGAATGTGAGCGACCTCGAGCAGGTCCTCGGCTCCGGTCGGCTCGGGCGCCAGCCCGGCGGCTTCCCGGGCGGCCTCGCTGAACGCGGCGTAGACGTCGGCCGGGTTGTACAGCTCGACGAGCTCGGCGGCGGTCTCGATCACCTCGGTCTCGCTGACCCATTCGCCGGTCGTGTCGTCGAGGTAGCGGCTCCGGCTGCGGAACGTCAGGTCCGGCGCGATCGACAGGAAGTCCGGGTCCTCGTCGATGAGGGTCATCCCGCCGAGCGCGCTGATCCGGGCCGCGTTCGCATCAAGGAAGCGCTTGAGCTGGTCGGTCGCGCTGACGAGGAAGTCGCTCCGCTCGAGGGCGGCGTCGGAGGCGAGCGCTCCCAGGAGCTCGCTGCGGCTGGCGTCCATCGATCGGGGCCCTCCCTAGGGGTGGTATTCGAGATCGGTGCCCATCCGCTCGCGGAGGAACATCGAGTGATGACGTTCGAAGATCCACTCGCCGGCGCGGTGCCCGAGGGCCCGAGTGGCTTCGTCTTTCTCGAGCTTGTCGAGGGTGGCGTAGTCGGGCAGGTCGAGCAGGATGACATTGTCGAAGTCCCAGCCGTGGGCGACGTTGTACCAGCCGAGGAACCGGATCCCGAACTTCTCCTCGTACTCCTTCACCTGCCTGGGAAAGATCGTCCGCATGAAGAACTTGAAGAAGGGGTCGCGTCCGCGGCGTACCGAGAAGTAGGTCGCGAGCACGGGCACGGGCGGCGGTCCTCCTCGGGCGGCGACGGGTCGGTCGCTATTGTCGCACGGGGCCGGAGGCCGGCGAGTCTGCCGGGGGCGGCGGATCGAGGGGTGGCTCGGGCTCGGGGGACGGGTCGGCGGGTTCTGCGGACGGGTCGGCGGGCTCGGTCTCCGCGTCCTCGAGCTGGCCGACGGTCGGCGACCGCGGCGCCAGTGGCCGGCGCCGGCTGCGTCGGTCGGCCGAGACGAGCCGGAGCAGGAAGATGATCGTCTGGCCGCTGACGAGGAGGAGCCCGATCGTCAGGAACAGGAGCAGGGCCGAGACCTCGGCGGGCACCCGCCCAACGGTCAGCGGGGTCAGCACGATCAGGACGGCCAGCGCCACCATCTGGAAGCGGAAGCAGCCAAGCCCCGGACCTCGCTCCGAGTCGAGCGGCGCGCCCTTGTACTGGACGGGGCCCGGGTTGATCGCGCCGGTCGGGCGACGTGGACCCGGAGTCGAGGACGGTTCGGTCACGAGCCGGAACGATACGGGACTCGGCCGCCGGGCGCCTCCGCGGCCTTGCTACCATCGGACGATGGCTCGCCGACCGGACATCGACCGCCCTTCCGCGGCCTCGCGGTTCGGGTGGCACCCGGAGCCCGGGCTGATCGGCGTCGACGACGAGGCGACCTCCCGCGATGCGCTCGAGGCGCTCGGCCTGGCGGCCTGGACTGCCGGCCTCGATTACCTCTTCGACGAGGCGCTGCGCCGGTCGGTCGGGCCCCCAACGACCTATGCCGAACTTCGCCGGACGTTCTACGCGGGCGACCCGGCCGGGCCACGTGACGGTCCCGGCCCAGCTCCGAAGGACCCGACGCCGTCGTCCGAGGTCCTCGCCGAGTTCGCGACCCGGATTGCCCCGTACAGCCTCAACTCCTGGCACCCGCGCTCGCTCAGCTATTTCACGCCGCCGCCGCTCCCGATGTCGATCGTGGGTGAGCTGCTCGCCCAGTTCACCAACCAGGGCATCGACGTGTGGCACGCCGGGCCGGTCGGGGCGTTCGTCGAGGAGGAGGTCGGACGCTGGCTGTGCGACCTCGTCGGTTACGGACCGGCGAGCTTCGGGATCCTGACGTCGGGCGGCGTGATGGCGAACCTCATGGCGATGACCGTCGCGCGGGACGTTCACCTGCGGCGCCTGCTCGGGCTCGACCACCCGCCGCGCGGACGCGAGCTCGATGGCGTTCGGGCTTACGCGTCGGAGCAGACCCACTTCTCGATCGCGCGGGCGCTCGACGAGCTCGGCTTCCCCGCCGAGACCCTTCACCTGGTCCCAGCCGACGAGCGCTTCCGGCTGCGCGGCGAGCCGGTCGACGAAGCGATCGCGGCCGACCGGGCCGCCGGCCTCAGGCCGTGGGCGATCTCGGCCGTGGCCGGTTCGACGAACACGGGCTCGATCGACCTGACCGTGGAGCTCGCGGACGTCGCCGGAGCGAGAGGCCTGTGGCTCCACGTCGACGCGGCCTACGGCGGCGGGGCGCTCCTGTCTGCGCGCGACCGAGCGCGGCTGCCCGGCCTGGACCGGGCCGACACCATCACGATCGACCCTCACAAGTGGTTCTTCCAGGCCTACGACATCGGCGGGCTGCTCGTCCGCCACGGCGACGACCTGCTCGACGACCTACCACCACAGCCCCGAGTACTACCGCGGCGGTGAGACGACCTGGCGCCGACGGCGGGGGCTCACGAGGACGACGAGTCCGATCAGCTCAACTACTACCAGCGCTCGCTCGAGGGGACGCGGCGCTGGCGGGCTCTCAAGCTGTGGATGAGCTGGAAGCACCTCGGGACCGACGGCCTCGGCTGGCTGGTCGAGGCGAACAACGACCTGGCGGCGTACCTCGCCCTGCGCTGCACCGTGGCCGACGACTTCGAGGCACTCCCCGTCCAGCCCGACCTGTCGGTCGTCTGCTTCCGCCATCTCCCCGGTGGCGCCGAAGCGGCCGCCCGACTCGATCCGGCCGCGCTCGATGCCCACCAGGACCGGATCCAGGCGGCGCTCATCGCCTCGGGCGACGCGTGGCTCGGGACGACGACGCTGCGCGGCGCGACGTGGCTGCGGGCCGGGATCGTCAACTACCTCGCCACCGAGGCCGACATCGACCGGATCCTCGACGACCTCCGGCGCCTGGCCGACGGCGAGACGCTCGCCGACCGATGAGCGGCACCGAGGCCACGCGCGCCTTCCACGTCGCCGAGCTCAACATCGGCCGTACGGTCGCCCCGCTCGACGATCCGGTGCTGGCCGACTTCGTCGACAACCTCGACCACATCAATGGCCTGGGCGACGCCAGCCCGGGCTTCGTCTGGCGGCTCCAGGACGAGTTCGGTGCCGCGACCACGATCCGCGCCTTCGAGGACCCGCTGATGATCGTCAACCTGACGGTCTGGGAGACGATCGAGGCGCTCCGGGCGTTCGCCTACCGCTCGGACCACGTCGAGTACCTCCGTCGACGGCGCGAGTGGTTCGAGCCGCTCGACGGCCCCAGCCTCGTGCTGTGGTGGGTGCCCGCCGGTCATCGCCCGACGATCGACGAAGCGCGCGACCGGCTCGACCGGCTCGCGACCGACGGGCCGACGCCCGCCGCGTTCACCCTGAAGGTCACGTTCCCACCGGACGGCTGACGAGCGATGCCTGACAGCCCGCTCCTCTACCTGGTGTCGGTGGCGGTCGTGTTCGCCATCTGCGCCTGGGCCGGCTGGGCGGTGGCCGGACGGCGAGCGAGCAAGCCCCAGATCCTGCCCGATCGCGTCTGGCTGTGCGCTGCCTGCAAGTCGTTCAACGACCCCACCCACCTGACTTGCTACCGCTGTCATCAGCCCCGCCCGGTCGACCCGACCTACGTCACGCCCGATCCCGACTTCCACGTCGACCAGCAACTCGGCCGCCAGAAGGGCAGCACCCAGCTCGGCGCGTCCAGCCCATGGCTGGCCGGCGAGGAGCCGCTCCGCGACGCGTGGCTGAGCGAGCGGGCCCGGGCAACCGAGCAGGCACTCCAGGCATCCGAGCCCGCGCCGGCGTTCTGGACCGCCCCACAGGGCACAGCCGATGCCGAAGCCGATCCCGAACCGCCTGCGCGCCCCGGAACCGACACCTCCCGACAGCGAGACGCGATCCGGGCCGGAGTGAACCTCTCGCGAGCCGGCCAGCCCCGCTTCCTCGCCCGGATCAGCCCGGGTACGGCGGCTCGTTCGCGAGGCCTTCGACGACCTCGACGTTCGGGAGAGCGCGCAGGATCGCCGGCTCGGCGAGGACCTTCCAGGAGCGGCTCCCGCCGCCGAGGACGATCCGCGGGCGAGCCATGACCCGGGCGTCGACGAGGATCGGCAGGTCGGGTCGGCAGCCCGAAGACCGTGACCCCGCCGATCGCCATCCCGGTCAGGTCCTGGGTCTCGTCGGCGGCGGCGAACGACGCCTTGCGCGTACCCAGCCGCTCACGGACGGTCCGGTTGACGTCGAGCCGGGTCGTCGCCAGGACGACGCAGGCGGCATAGACCGGCGGGTTGGCCTTCCCGATCACGACGATCGTGTTGGCCGAATCCTCGAGCGCGAACCCATAGGCCTTGCAGAACGCGGCCGTGTCGGCGAGCGCCGGGTCGCACGGGAACAGCTCGTACGGGACGCCCAACGCAGCGACGTGGCCATCGAGCCAGGCACGCGGGTCGACGGTCTCGGTCAACCCGCGTCCTCGTACGCCAGCCGTCCGCCGGCCACCGTCAGCACCACGCGGCCCAGGAGCTCCCGTCCGATGAGCGGCGAGTTCTTGCCGCGCGACGCGAGCGAGGCGGTCTCGACGCGCCATGCTGCCGAGCGGTCGAACACGACGAGATCGGCCGGCGCGCCCTCGACCAGCCCGCGCGAGCCGGTCCAACCCGATGCCCGCCAGGATCGCCGCCGGGCCCGACGTCAGCGCTGCGATCGCGCGCCCGAGCGGCAACCGCCCGGCGTCGACCGCCGCGAGGACGAGCCCGAGGGCCGTCTCGATCCCGGAGATCCCGGTCGATGCCAGCCCGAACTCGACCTCCTTGTCGACCCGCGTGTGCGGCGCATGGTCGGTCGCGATCGCGTCGGCCGTCCCATCGATGAGCGCGGCCAGGACGGCGGCCGCGTCGTCGGCCGAGCGGAGCGGCGGGTTCACCCGCAGGGCAGGGTCGTAGGCGGCGGCGATGATCGCCCCGTCGGCCCACGGGCTGCGCGCCCGGCCGTCGGCATCGAGCGCCTCCCATGCCCAGCGCCGGGCACCGGCGAGCCACTCGTCACTCAACGCCAGGTGATGCGGGGTGACGTCGCAGGTCACCGGCAGGCCGCCGGCCTTTGCCCAGCGGACGAGGTCGAGGGCCTCGGCGGTCGACAGGTGGGTCAGGTGGAGCCGCGCACGGGGCTCGTCGGCCAGGGCGTCGGCCAGGATCGCCAGGTCGCGCGAGACCGCGACCGCCTCGCCGGCGACCGGCCATCCCTTCAGCCCGAGCACGGTCGCGACCAACCCTTCGTTCGCCTCGGCGCCGTCGGTCAGCGCAGGCTCCTCGGGATGGTCGACGATCGTCCGGCCGAGCATCCCGGCATAGACGAGGGCGTTGCGCAGGATCGCCGCCGAACGGACCGGCGCACCGTCGTCGCTGAAGCCGACTGCGCCGCCGTCGGCCAGCTCGCCGAGCGCGGCCAGCGTCTCGCCGGCGCGCCCGACGCTGACGGCCCCGTAGGCGAGGACCTCGACCGGCGACCCGGATCGAGCGGCCGCCTCGCGGACCCGGGTCAGGACGCTCGCCTCGTCGATCGCCGGCGCGGTGTTCGGCATGAGGCAGACGGTCGTGAACCCGCCGTGGGCCGCGGCCGCGGACCCGGTGGCGACCGTCTCGGCGTCCTCGAAGCCGGGTTCGCGGAAATGGGCGTGGAGGTCGACGAAGCCCGGCGCGACCACGACCCCGGACGCTTCGATCCCGTCGGCCTCGGTGCCCTCGAGCCAGACGACGCTGCGCAGGACCCCGTCCTCGACGACGATCTCGCCCGGGCCTTCGCGGTCGGTCGCAGGGTCGACGAGCCACGCCCGGCTGATCTCGAGGTCGGCGACCGTCCGGCCGATCTCGGTACCTGCGGCCGCGGCGGTCCTAGCCACCGGCCGGCTCGCGGGTCCTGCCGGCCGCGCCGGCCAGCAGGTAGAGCAGGGCCATCCGGACGGCGACGCCGTTCGTCACCTGGTCGGTGATGACCGAGCGCGGGTCGACCGCGACGTCCGGTGCGATCTCGACCCCCTCGTTCATCGGCCCAGGGTGCATCACGAGAGCGTCCGGCCTGGCCAGCGCCAGCCGGTCGAGGGTCAGCCCGAACCGCGCCGCGTACTCGCGGAGCGATGGCAGGAGCCCGCCGCTCATCCGCTCGCGCTGGATCCTGAGGGCCATCACGACGTCGGCGTCGCGGAGGGCGCCCTCGAGGTCGGAGGTGACCGTGAACCGGCCCCGGCCCGGGCCACCGCCGAGGGCCGTCGCCCACCGCTCGAAGCCGCGCAGGAGCGTCGCGGGGCCGCACAGCCAGAGGTCGGCGCCGGCCGCCGTGAGCGACCAGATGTTCGAGCGTGCGACCCGCGAATGGAGGACGTCGCCGAGGATCACGACCTTCCGGCCGGTCAGGTCCGGCCCGCCGGGGAGGTGCTCGCGGATCGTGTACAGGTCGAGCAGGGCCTGGGACGGATGGGCGTGCCAGCCGTCGCCACCGTTGAGGATCGACCCGCCGAAGTGCTCGGCGGCGAGGTACGGCGCGCCGGACGTGCCGTGGCGCATCACGATCATGTCGGCACCGAGCGCCTCGACGGTCCGGATCGTGTCGACGAGCGACTCGCCCTTCGACACCGACGAGCTGGCGGCGGCAATGTTGACCACGTCCGCGGACAGGTTCTTGGCGGCCACCTCGAACGACACCCGGGTCCGGGTCGAAGCCTCGTAGAACAGGATCGTCACCCCGGTTCCGCGCAGCGCGGGCACCTTGGCGATCGGCCGCGCCAGGACCTCGCGCATCGCGTCGGTCGTGTGCATGACGAGCTCGATCTCGGGCCAGGTCACGACGTCGAGGTCGAGCAGGTGCCGGTGCGCCCAGCGAACCGGCTGACCGGCCGGGGTCGATGGAGGGACGACCGCCGGGAGGTCGATGGCCGTCCCGTCCGGCGCCACCAGGCTCATCCGGCGACGGGCTCCGCGACCGCGCCGACGATCCGCTCGATGTCGACCCCGTCCTCGTCGTCGGTCTCGGCAAGGTGGACCCGGACGATCTCCTCGCGCGAGGTCGGGACGTTCTTGCCGACGTGATCGGCCCGGATCGGGAGCTCGCGGTGGCCGCGGTCGATGAGCACGGCCAGCCGGATCGCCTGCGGCCGTCCGAAGTCGACCAGGGCATCCATCGCGGCCCTGATCGTCCGGCCGGTGTACAGGACGTCGTCGACGAGGACGACCGTGGCCCCATTCAGGTCGAACGGCAGGTCGGTGCCCTTGACGAGCGGCTGGAGGGCGACCAGCGACAGGTCGTCGCGGTAGAACGTGATGTCGAGGGCGCCGACCGGCAGGCTGACCCCTTCGTGCTCGGCGATCGCGTCGGCGATGCGATGAGCGAGCGGGACGCCTCGACGCTGGATCCCGACGAGCGCCAGGCCGGCCGTGCCGGCCTGCTTCTCGACGATCTCGTGCGAGATCCGGATCGTGGCTCGGCGGATCTCGTCCGCCGTCATGATCTGGCGCCCGGTCACCGGGTCCCGCCGTCAGGTGAATGCACGCCCGCTCCTTCCCGGCCTCTCGGACCGGTCCTTAAAGGTCGGCGCTGAGTCTACCCCAGAGGAGATGCCGGGGGCCGCCTACGGGGTGCCGTAGACGTAGACCTTGACGTTGGTCACCCCGTTCCACGAGCCGCAGCCGCAGATCTTGAAGAAGTCGGGCTTGTACAGGTCGATGATCCGCTTCGTGCCGGCGACCGGCCCGTAGTCGTTGATCACCCGCTCGAGACAGCCGCCGGCGCCGCACACCCGGACGACCGTGCCCCGCGGCAGCCGCATGGCGGTCGTGCCGTTCTCGTAGAACGTCGCCTTGCCGGTCAGGACGTACTTCGCCTTCTTGTAGACCTTGGCTGGCGCCGGATCGGGCTGCTTGACGGTCCGCTTGAGGACGGGGACGTCGGCCGACCCCGTCGTTCCGGGCTCGGCGAAGACCGCGCCCGGAGCCAGCCGGCCGGCTGAATCATAGGCAGGATCGGTTTGCGTGATCGAAGCCGTCGATCTGGCGCTTGCGTCAGACTTCAGGGCCTGGAACGCCGCTGCCGGTACCGGCTCGTAAGGAGCCGGGGTCCGGGAACCCGCGAAACCGGGTGCGGCGACCAGCGCGATGGCGGTGGTGAGCACCGCGCCCGCGACAATGGTCTTGGGTCGCACAGAGGTGAACCATAGCCCATCGCGCGGGTTCGCGCCATGTCGGAATGGGCCCTAACCGCAGCAGACCTCACCAAACCGCACCAGGAATGGGCCCGTGGCGCCGCCTCGAACGGCCCGTCCCACCTCAGCGAACGACGACGATGTCTTCCTTCGACGGGGCTGGCTCCGAGTGCATCCGACCGGCATCGGGACCCTTCCAGGCCAGCACCAGGAGCCGGCTGCCTTCGCCGTCCTGGCCGGGCGGCGAAGCCCACACGATCCGACCGTCGCGGATCGCGAAGCCGGACAGTGCCGGGGCGTCGCGCAGGAGCTGCTTGGGTCCGGTGTCGACCTTGCCGGTGGTCCGATCGATTGCCAGCAGGCTGAGTCGACCGAGCGCAGGCGTCAGCTGATCGGCGATCCACACCCCGAGGTAGCGGCCGCTCGGATCCCAGCGGACCTCCCAGTCCTTGATGGGTCCGTCGCCCAGGTCGAGGAGCGGTTGCGGATCCAGCGATGCGTCCGGTCCTGACTCTCGGACGGCGTCCCAGCGGTCGATGACCATGTGGCCCTGATTCGGCACGAAGGTGAAGCCGTCCGTGTCCGCAACGAGCTCGCCGGTCCAGTACGCCACCAACCGCCCGGTCGGGTCGACCACGGGCCGCCATGCCCCGGGGATGATCGGTCCGTGCTGCTTGCCGGTCTCCGGATCGAGCAGAAGCGAGGTTGGCTGACGCGTGGTCGGTACGGGCGAGGCCGAGTCGGTCACGTGATCCGCCGGGAGGACCCGGCTGACGAGGACCCGACCGTCCACCCAGTCCGAGAAGACGGTCTGATGATCGGTCGTCAGCGGCCGGGCTGCCTTGTCACCCACGCGCCAGACGTAGACATCGGGGCCCTGGCTGCCATCGGAAGGCCGGGCCGAGAACGCCAGCCATTGGCCGTCGGCCGAGTAGGAGGCATCGGCGCCGACCACGATGACGTCATTGATGATCGCCAGGGCTGCGGCCGCTTCGGTCGGCGTGGGAGCTGGCGATACCGATGGGCTCGGGCTCGGCTCGGCGGTCGCGGTCGGCTGGGGCGTGGCGGTCGGGCTCGTCGACGGGCTCGCCTCGGGTGTTCCACTCGGCGGGGCCGACGGGCTCGCGGACGTGCCCGCGGGCGCACTCGAGCTCGCGCTGGGCGGAGCCTCGACCGACACGCTTGGCGGGGCCGAAGGCGAGGACGTCGCGGCCGGGCTGGGTGAGGCGGTGGGTGCCGGGTGACTGATCGGGACGACGATGATCGCCCCGCCGGTGGTCGAGGCGCTCGACTCGACGACCGCGGCCTGCTCCGACTGCGGGTCGAGCACGACCGAACCGGGCTTTGACGTGAGCGAGACCATGGCCCGGGCACCGGCGTCGAGCGGCTCGCAGCCGGGGACCGTCACGGGGCCCTGCGGACAGACCGTATCGACGTTGGCGACGTTGACCGTGTACGAGCCGTCGGCGCCCGGAGCGGCCCACGCCACCGCGCCCGGAGGGACGGCGATGGGAGTCGGGCCGACCACAGCGCTCGCGCCGGGACCCGATGAGCCGGTAGCGACGCCGACCCCGGTCTGGTCGGAGATCAGCAGGGACCGCCCGACCACGACGCCGATGAGGAGCACGGCGACGACCCCTGCGGCCGCCTCCCAGCGAACGTGCCAACCACGCCGATCGCCGAGGGCGAGCCGGGTCCGACCGACCCCGGCCGAGCGCTCGTGATCGAGCGCGACAGAGGTTCGGGCCCACAGGTCCCGCGGAGGCTCCGGCTGCGGCATCGCCCGGAGCAGATCCCGGTCCTCCTCGTAGGCCGCGGCGACGCTGCGACATTCGTCGCAGCCACTCAGATGCGCGTCGAGCCAGGCGGCGTCGGTCGCGCTCAGCTCGCCGTCCAGGCGATCGGACGCCAGGATCCGGGCCCGCTCGTGGGGCGTCTGCGGGTCGTTGTGTCGACGGTCCATCAGCCTGCCGCTCCAGGTCGACCGGTCGGCGGAAGGCCCCGCGCCGAGGCCGCGGCGTCGGCATCGGCCTCGGCCTGCGCCTCGGCGGCGCGTTCGGCGGCGAGTGCCTGGCGGAGACTCTCGCGGGCCCGCGTCAGCAGCGCCCGAGCCGCGACGTGGCTCACCCCGAGCGCCGCAGCGAGCTCGAGTCCGGTCAGATCGTGGAGCTCGGCCAGGAGGAGTGCCGCGCGCTGCCGCTCGGGGATCCGGTCGAGCGCCCGCTGGAGCGGGGCGGACAGTCGGGCCTCCATCGCGAGATGCTCGGCCGACGGCGCGGAACCGTGCGACTCGCCGGTCCACGGCATGAACCGGACGATCTTGCGTCGGCGGAACTCGTCGAGCGCGACCCGATGAGCGATCTGGTAGAGCCACGCCCGGGCATGCGTCGGATCCTCGAGCGAGGCGTAGTTGCGGTACGCCTTGACGAAAGCGTCCTGGGTCATGTCGGCGGCGAGCTCGGAGTCGCGGACCATCCGGTAGAGATAGGCGTAGATCTCGCCGTGGTGGCGGGCGAACAGGTCCTCGATGAAGGCGTCGGCAGCCGTGTGGGCCGGGGCGTCCGTCATCGCGCGGTCCTGGGGGTAGGCAAGCTGACCGGTGGGATGCACGGCCGAAGGACGACGGCCGCTGGTCGCGTGTGACGCTGGGTCATCAGCGATCCTCGACGGCCCCGACCGCGGTGCGCAGGAGCTCCTCGACGGCCTCCTCGGGTGACACCGGGTTCACCGGCAATCCGGTCCCGAGCTCGAGCCCCGCGATCTCCCTGAGACGAGGGTGGATCTCCCAGTGCCAGTGGTACGTCGCGTCGATGCGCTCACCGACCGGCGCCGTATGCAGAACCAGGTTGTGGGGCGGTCCGTCGAGCCCGGCCAGCCGCCCGAGGACCTGGCGCAGCGCCTCCGCACTGGCCCCGACGTCAGAGTCGGACGCCTCGCCGAAGTCGGCCGCATGGCGGCGCGGCACGATCCAGACTTCGAACGGAGAGCGCGACGCGAACGGGGCAAATGCCACGGCCGCGTCGTCCTCCCAGACGAGCCGCTCGCGGAGCCGCGGTTCGTCGTGGACGAGCCGGCAGAACGGGCACTCACCCTCGCGGATCACGAACCGGGCGGCTCCGCCGATCTCCTCGGCGACCCGATGCGGGACCTGGGGCAGGTCGTACAGGTCGAGGCACAGGTGGTTCGTCCGCGCACCCGCCTGGGATCCCCAGTTCTGGACGACCTGGACGTACGCCGTCTGGCCTGCGGCGGCGGCCGCCGCGACGGCATCGCGGCAGGCCCGGAGCATGTCGCCGGCGATCACGGCCCCGACGGCCTGGAACGGCCGGTGCTCCCGCGGCGGTGCGACCACCGTCCGCCAGCTGCCCGACGACCGGGCCTGGTCGAGCGCGACCTGGGCGAGGTCCTGCTCACGGCGGCGCGCCTCGTCCTCTGTCCCTACCACGTGGAAGGCGAAGTCCTTGAGGGTGCGCAGGCGGACCCCGTCGCCGGCCGGCTCGCGGCAGTTCTGGCAGTCTCCGCCGTCGTCGACCGGCCCGGCGGCGAGCCGGAACCGGTCGCGATGGAACGTGCGATCGACGACTGTCGCGACCCACCAACCCGTGATCGCGTCCTTGCGCAGCTCGAACAGGCCGGCCGACACTCAGCCGTCCCCGACGAGGCGAGTCGTGAGGGCGGCGGCGAACAGGGCCCCGGCAGCCTTGACGCTCTCGGTGAACGGCCGCGTCTCGGACCGGCCGAGCTCGGTCACGATCGAGGTGGACTCGACGTCGGGCATGCCGCAGGCATCGATCAGGGCGAAGTCGGCGAGGTCGACCGACACGTTGAGGGCGATCCCGTGGTAGCTGACGCCGCGCTCGACGCGGAGACCGAGCGCTCCGATCTTGCGCGGCCGCGGCCCGTCCGGGTCCACCCAGCAGCCCGGGTGCCCGTCGCGGCGATCGGCTTCGACGCCGAGCGCCCGACACGTGTCGGCCATCGCCCCCTCGAGGGCGCGGACGAACGGCCGGAGAAGCAGGCCGCGGCGCGCGAGGGCGACGATCGGATACGCCACGAGCTGACCGGGACCGTGGTAGGTGACCTCGCCACCGCGCTCGACCCGGATAAGCTCGATCCGCCGTGCGACGAGATCGGCCGTCGTGGCCCGCACATGCGCTTCGTCGGCCTGGCGCCCGAGGGTCAGGACCGACGGGTGCTCGAGGAGCAGCAGCGTGTCGGGAATGTCGCCGGCAGTCCGGTCGTCGACGAGCCGCTTCTGGAGCGCCCATGCCTCGCGATAGTCGACCTGTCCCAGCCAGCGCACGTCGAGCGGTTCGGAGCCCACGGGCAGGCTGCCGGGCGCGACCGGCTCGATCAGGATCTCCACTCGGGCACGATAGCAGGGAGGGACGGCAGGCCCGTCCGTCGCCACGGCGGCGCCTGCTGCTTCGAACGACAACCGCCCGGCCGTTGCGGACCGGGCGGTTGCGCGATTCTGATTGGCGGGCGCGGCTACTGCTGGGGCAGCCAGGCCTTCCAGGCATCGGGGTGAGCGTCGAGCCATGCCTTTGCGGCATCCGCGTCGGACTTGCCGCCGTCGGTGATGGCCGCGGCCACCGAGTTCTGGTCCTCATTCGTCCACTTGAAGTTCTTGATCACGTCGAAGGCGGGGCTTCCGCTCGTGGCGAACTTCGTCGAGACGATCTTGTTGAGGTGATAGGGCGGGTAGTCGCACGCGACCGCCTTCGGGTCGGCATCGCAGCCGTCCGTGTAGGCCGGAAGCGGGATGTGGACGAGCGGAACCTTGGCGCTGAACCAGTTCGGCTCGTAGTAGTAGGCGAGGATTGGCTTGCTCTGATCGGACGCGGTCTGGATCGCCTTGTTCGAGGCGGCCTCGCTGCCCGAGAAGATGACCTTGAAGTCGAGACCGAGGTTCTTCACCAGCGCCACGTCGTTCGTGACGTACGACGGGTCGCCGTCGAGGAGCTGGCCCTTGTCGCCCGACTCGGACGTCTTGAAGTCGGCCACGTACTTGTTGAGGACCTTGGGATCCTTGTCCGCCGTCAGGATGTCCGGATGGGCATCGGCGAACGCCTTGGTGGTGTACCAGCCGATGATCCCCTCGTTGCCGGTCACTCCGGCGTCCTGGGCGACCTTCTTCTCGTCGATGTACTTCTTGACCAGGTCCGGATGGCCCCAGTTCTCGAGGATCGCATCGACGTCACCGGTCTCGAAGCCCTGCCAGGAGATCTCCTCCTTGAGCTCCTTCTTCTCGACCTTGCAGCCGAGCTCGTGCTCGAGGACGTACGCGATCACCGCGTAGTTGGCCTCGTAGCCGACCCACGGATTGACCGCCAGGTTGACCGTCCCGCACGGCGCCTTGCTCACGGCGGCGGCGGGGCTGCCCGCAGCCTGGCTGGCCGCGGCGGGAGTGCTCGTTGCGGGGGCGCTGCTCGGCGCCGAGGACGTGCCCCCCGACGATGTGCACGCGGACAGGACGATGATGAACGTCGCCGCGAGTCCGGCGACCCGAACCGACGTGCTGCCTCTCGGGCTCACTCGTGCTCCTTTCCTGTGATCGGCCGCCGGTTGGCCCGTCGGTCCGCTCCTCCAACGCTCACGACGGTCGGCCGACCTGTCGTCGGCTGGTCCGCCTGGATCCAGGATCAGGACATCGTACTCACATTCGCGGTCGGACTCGTTCCACGTCGCGTGCACCCGCGCCCTGGGTGATCCGGTCCAGCAGGACACCGAGCAGGACGATCGAGATCGCCGCCGCCATGCCCTTGCCGAAGTCCTCGCTCTGGGAGAAGCCCGTGACCACGTCGTAGCCAAGGGCCCCGGCGCCGACGAGACCGCCGACCACGACCATCGCCAGTACCAGGACGACACCCTGGTTCGTGGCGACGAGCAGGGATCGACGAGCCATCGGCAATTGAACCTTGAGGATCATCTGCGATCGGCTCGAGCCGGCCGCCGTGGCTGCCTCGATCACGGTGGGCGACACGCCGCGGATCCCGTCCTCGACGATCCGGATGACCGCCGGCACGGCATAGATCACGGCCGCCAGGATCGCCGTGAAGCGGGTGGTCCCGAACAGGGCGACCGCGGGCAGGAGGTAGACGAACGCGGGCATCGTCTGGGCGGCATCGTTGATCGGGCGCAGGACCTGGGACAGCCGGTTGTTGCGCGCCCCACCGACGCCCAGCGCGACCCCGACGGCCATCGTGATCACGACCGCCACGAGGACCATCGTGAGCGTCTCCATCGCGTGCTCCCAGAGCTGGATCGCGAGGATGGCGATGAGCGCTACGCCGGCGACGATCGACGCGCGCCGACCGCTGACGATCAGTGCGAGTCCCGCCGCGAAGAACACGACCAGCCACCATGGCGATGTCGTCAGGACATGCTGGAGTGGGTTGACGAGGAACTCGGTGACGATGTTCTTCACGGCATCGGTGATCGGGTAGAGGTTCTTCTCGATCCAGGCAACGACGGCGTTGACCGGCGCCGCGAGGTTGATCCGCCAGTCTTCAGGGAACTCCTCGCCGATCGGCAGGACGATTCCGGCGATCACCGCCAGCACCACGCCTACGACCGTCGCGATCTCGAGGACGCGTCTGCGCCGGATCGGGGTCGGATCGGCACCGCGCTTCCGTCGATCGGTCGTCGCGCTGGCGCTCGCCGTGAGCCGGTCGAGCACGGTTGCCAGGAGAACGATCGCAAGCCCCGCTTCGAACGCGACCCCGACGTTGAGCTTCTGGAGCGCTGTGATGATCGACTGCCCGAGGCCGGGAGCGTCGATCAGGGCGGTGATCACGATCATCGACAGGGCCATCATGATCGTCTGGTTGACGGCCAGGCCGATCGTGCTTCGGGCCATCGGCAGCTGGACGTTGACCAGGACCTGGAGTCGCGTCGAGCCCATCGACACCGCGGCCTCGACCGTGTCGTGGGCCACCCCGCGGATCCCGAGCGCGGTGATCCGGATGGCCGGCGGAACGGCATAGATCAACGTCGCGATGATCGCCGCCGGGCTGCCGATGAGGAAGAACAGGGAGAGTGGCGCCAGATAGGCGAACGTGGGCATGATCTGCATCACGTCGAGGATCGGCGAGACGAGACGGAGGAAACGGTCGCTCCGCCCGGCCAGGATTCCGAGCGGGATCCCGATCGCCAGTGATAGGACGACCGCCGACATCGTCAGGGCAAGTGTCTCGAGCGTCTCCTCCCACAGCCCGAGCAGGCCGAACGCCAGGAAGCTGGCGACGACCACGAGGGCGGTTCGCCAGCTCACGAAGATCAGTCCCATCGCCCCGAAGATCGCGGTCACGCCGATCCAGCTCAGGCCGTTGAGAAGGAACAGGAAGGCATCGAACAGGGCGCCGATCCCCTGCCGCATCGGGGTGAACACGTACAGGAACAGGGCGTTGGTCAGGCGGCCGGCGTCGATCGCGTCCCGAAAGCCGTTGAGGGTGCTGAAGATCGGCGCGTCGTCGGCGTGCTCGAGCGTGTACTGGCCGCCGAAGATGATGTAGAGCAGCGCGGCGATCCCGAGCAGGATCGCGAGTTGAGTGCCCTTCGACAGCTCGATCTCGCGCCGCCGCCCGAGCGGCAGCGCGATGGCGGTCACGAGACCTCGCCGGTCCGATCGGGGCCGGCAATGGCACTCAGGATCAGCGCTCGATCGACGACCCCGAGCAGGCGGCCGTCCTCGACCACCCGGATGGGGCGATCCGTGGCGGCAGCCGCATGGACGGCGTCGCGGATGATCGTGTCGGGGGCGAACTCCGGCCCCTCGGCCGGGTCAGCCGGCGTTGGGTCGCGCATGACCCAGCGCAACGTGAGGACATGGGACTTCGGCACGTCCTGGACGAAGTCGGCCACATAGTCGTCGGCCGGAGCTCCGACGAGATCCTCGGGCCGGCCGGCCTGGACGATCTCGCCGTCGCGCATGATCACGATATGGTCACCGAGCTTGAGCGCCTCGGCGAGGTCATGGGTGATGAACACCATCGTCTTGCCGACCTCGTGATGGAGGCGGATGACCTCGTTCTGCATGTCGCGCCGGATGAGCGGATCGAGGGCGCTGAACGGCTCGTCGAACAGCATCACCTCCGGGTCGACGGCCAAGGCCCGCGCCAACCCGACGCGCTGCTGTTGCCCACCCGACAGCTGATCGGGGTAGCGGTTGTCGTAGCCGGACAGGCCGACTAGCTCGAGCATCTCGCTCGCCCGTGCGTGCCGCACCTTCTTGTTGACGCCGCGGATCTCGAGGCCGTAGGCCACGTTGTCGATGACCTTCCGATGGGGCAGCAACCCGAAGTGCTGGAAGACCATTGCGAAGCGGCGTCGACGGAGCTCGCGGAGGCGGTGCGAGTCGGCCTTTCGGATGTCCTCGCCGTCGAGCAGGATCTCGCCGGCGGTCGGTTCGATGAGACGAGTGAGGCAGCGGACGAGGGTCGACTTTCCGCTGCCGGACAGGCCCATCACGACGAACACCTCGCCGGGCCAGACGTCGAACGACACGTCCCGGATAGCGACGTTCGAACCGGTCTTCTGGCGGACCTCCGCGTTGCTTAGCGCCGCGTCCGGCGTCCCGACGATCTTCTGCTCGGCCGGCCCGAAGATCTTCCACAGACCCCGGACGGTGATCGTCGGCTTACGGTCGGGTGATTCTGGGGCTCCTCGAGCGGCTCGGCCGGTCGGCCGGTCGGTCGGCGCGGTGGTCGCCTCGGTCGTCATCGGCCCGTCCTCTCGTACCGGCGAACCGGCGAGCGTCAGCCCCCGAACCAGCCCGTCGGCGCGGGGGACGTGTTCTGCCAGATGTGCTTGGCCTCACGGTACTCGTCCAGACCGCTCGGGCCAAGCTCCCGCCCGATCCCCGACTGCTTGAAGCCGCCCCACTCGGCCTGGGGCAGGTAGGTGTTGTAGTCGTTGATCCAGACCGTGCCGTGGCGGAGCCGACCGGCGACCCGCTGGGCGCGACCCGCGTCGGCGGTCCAGACCGCCCCGGCCAGGCCGTAGGTCGTGTCGTTGGCGAGCTCGATCGCCTCTTCCTCGGTCGTGAACCGCTCGACGGTCAGGACCGGCCCAAAGACCTCCTCGCGGATGATCCGCATGCCGCGGTTGACGTCGGCGAAGACCGTCGGGCGATAGAAGAAGCCGTCCTGGAGCTCCGGCTCGTCGGGCCGCCGTCCACCGGCGACAAGCCGTGCTCCCTCGGCGATGGCCGAGGCCACGTAGCCCTCTACCTTCTCGCGATGGTCGGCGCTGATGAGCGCGCCGGCCTCGGTCGCCTCGTCTGTCCCGATCCCCAGCCGGATCCGGTCCGCCCGCATCCCGATCTCCTCGACGAACCGGTCGTAGATCTCGTCCTGGACGATCGCCCGGCAGCCGGCGGAGCAGACCTGGCCGGAGTGGACGAACGCCGCGGTCAGGGCATTGTCGACGGCCGTCTCGAAGTCGGCGTCGGCGAACACGATGTTCGGGCTCTTGCCGCCGAGCTCGAGGGCGACCCGCTTGACGTTGACGGCCGCCCCACGCAGCAGCGCCCGACCGGCTTCAAGCCCGCCCGTGAGCGAGATGAGGTCGACGTCCGGGCTGTCGGCCAGCGCCTGGCCGACCCGGCCGCCGGGCCCGAGGACGAGGTTCACGACGCCCTGCGGCACGCCGGCCTCCTCGAGGAGATGGGTCAGGTGGATCGTCGACAGCGGCGTGTAATGGGCGGGCTTCATGACCGCCGTGTTGCCGGCTGCGAGGGCGGGAGCGATCTTCCAGCTCATCTGGAGGAGTGGGTAGTTCCAGGGCCCGATCAGCGCGCACGCCCCGACGGGCTCGTAGACGATCCGGCTGAGCGTGTTCGGGTCGTTCGTGTCGACGAGGCGCCCGGCCTCCTTGTCGGCGAGGTCGGCGTAGTAACGGAACACGCGGGCAACGTCGCTCATGTCCCAGCGGCTCTCGCGCATCGCCTTGCCGGTGTTGAGCGTCTCCAGCCGGGACATCTCCTCGTGATCACGGTCGATCAGCCCGGCGACCCGGTCGAGCAGCGCGGCACGGTCGCCGGTCGGCGTCCGCGGCCAGTCGGTGGCGTCGAAGGCGCGTCGCGCGGCGGCGATCGCGGCCTGGACCTGGTCGTCGGTCGCGACGTCGACCTCGGTCACCACGGTCCCGTCGGACGGGTTGACGACGGGGCTGGTCGCGCCGTCTGCGGACGCGACCCAGTGGCCGTCGATGAACAGGCTCGGCACGTTGACCTCGGCTGCGGTCTTCGGAGGATTGTTCGCCCGGCCGGTCGGCGTCAAGGCGGTCCCGCGGGCCGGACCGGCGCGCTACTATCGGCTCCCGGCTCGGTCGTCGACACGGTGCTCGACGGCCCGGAGGTGAGGAGGATCCCTGCGGATGAGCGTGCTTCCCGAGCGGGCAAGGGTCGTGATCATCGGGGCCGGGATCGTCGGCAACAGCATGGCCCATCACCTCGCCCTGCTCGGCTGGCGGGATATCGTTCTCATCGAGAAGGGCACGCTGCCAAGTCCGGGCGGCTCCACCGGTCACGCCTCGAACTTCATCTTCCTGACCGACCACTCGAAGGAGATGACGGCACTCACCCTCGAGAGTGCCCGGCAGTACCGCGAGCTCGGCGTCTACGACGAGACGGGCGGCATCGAGGTCGCCCGGACACCCGAGCGAATGGAAGAGCTCAAACGCCGAATGGCGTCGTCGACCTCCTGGGGGATCGAGGGCAGTCGCCTGCTGACCCCGGCCGAGGTCAAGGAGATGGTCCCGTTCATCGACGAGACCGTGATCCTCGGCGGCTTCTACACGCCGGGCGTCGGCATCGTCGACTCGCTCCAGGCTGGCACACTGATGCGCCAGAAGGCGCAGGAGCTCGGCGCCCTGGTGGTCGCCCCGAGCGTCGAGGTCACCGGGATCGACGTCCTGGACGGCCGCGTCAGCGGCGTTCGGACGGATCAAGGCGACATCGCGACCGACACGGTGGTCATCGCCTGCGGCGTGTGGAGCCCGCGGATCGCGCGGATGGCCGGCGCTTCGATCCCCCTGACGCCTGCCGTCCACCAGATGATGGACATCGGACCGGTGCCGCGCTTCGAGCACACGACCCGGGAGGTCGGCTTCCCGATCGTCCGCGACATGGACACGAACATGTACGAGCGCCAGCATGGGACTGGCTTCGAGATCGGCTCGTACGCCCATCGGGCGATCCTCATGGAGCCCGACGACATCCCGTCGATCGAGGCGGCGGCCTTGTCGCCGACCATGCTCCCGTTCACCAAGGAAGACTTCGATCCACAGCTCGAGGACGCCCTGGAGCTGTTCCCGGAGATCGTCGGCGACGAGAAGGTGGGGGTGAAGCTGGCGATCAACGGGCTGCTCTCGCTGACGCCGGACGGGATGCCGATCCTCGGCGAGACGCCCGAGGTGAAGGGCCTGTGGTCGACGGCCGCGATCTGGATCAAGGAGGCTCCCGGGATCGCCCGAATGGTGGCGGAGTGGATGACCGACGGGACGCCCGAGATCGACCCGCACGGCTCGGACATCGCCCGCTTCTACGACCACCAGCGGACCGCGGCCCACATCGAGGCGCGCAGCGCCGAGGGCTTCAACAAGACCTACGGGATCGTCCACCCGATGGAGCAATGGGCGTCGAACCGGAACGTCCGGCTCAGCCCGGTCAACGTTCGCCAACGCGAGCTCGGGGCCGAGTTCTTCGAGGCGGCCGGCTGGGAGCGACCGTTCTGGTACGGCGCGAACGAGCGGCTCCTCGCCGACTACGGGGAGCGGGTGATGCCGCGCGCGGCCGAGTGGGAGTCGCGCTGGTGGTCGCCGATCATCAATGCCGAGCACCTCGCGATGCGCGAGCGGGTCGGCGCTGGTCGACCTCGCTGCGTTCGCGATCTTCGACGTGACCGGGCCCGCTGCGTCGGCCTACCTCCAGGGCCTCGTCGTCAGCCAGGTCGACGTCCCGCCTGGCCGGGTCATCTACACCCCTCTCCTCAACAAGGCCGGCGGGATCGTCGCCGACCTCACGATCATCCGGCTCGCCCACGACCGCTACCGGGTGGTGACCGGCGGCGGCCTGGGCATGCGCGACAAGAAGTGGTTCGTCGACCACCTGCCCGCCGACGGATCGGCCCAGCTCAGCGATCTCACCTCGGCCCTGTACACCGTCGGGGTCTGGGGCCCGAAGGCCCGCGAGCTGGTCCAGTCGGTCGCCCGCGACGACCTGTCGAACGACGCGTTCCCGTTCGGGACGCGCGCGCGTCGTCGACCTCGGCAGCGTCCGGACGCTGATGTCCCGGATCTCGTACGTCGGCGAGCTCGGCTGGGAGATCTACTGCCCGATGGAGCAGGGCCTCAGGCTGTGGGACACGCTCTGGGAGGCCGGCCAGCCGCACGGCGTCGTCGCCGCCGGCATCGGGGTGTACGCCACGACCGGACGGCTGGAGAAGGGCTACCGGGCCCACGGCGCCGAGCTCGAGCTCGAGTTCGACCTCGTCGAGGCCGGCATGGCCCGGCCGAAGGTCAAGGACGGCGAGTTCATCGGCAAGGCCGCCTACCTCGAGCAACGCTCGAAGCCGCCGGCGGCCCTCCTGTGCACGCTCACCCTCGACGATCCGACCTCGAAGAACGGCGTACGCCGGTACATGTTGGGTCGCGAGCCGATCCTGGCCGCCGACGGGTCGCCGCTTGTCGACTCGAAGGGACGCCGATCGTACGTGACGAGCGCCGGGTCCGGTCCGTCGCTCGGGAGGCACCTCCTGATGAGCTACCTCCCGCCCGAGGCGGCCGTCGAGGGCAACCGGCTCCTCGTCGAGTACTTCGGCGAGCGCTACCCGGTCTCCGTCGCGGTCGCCGGGAGCACCCCGCCTTCGATCCGACGAACGAGCGGATCCGGTCCTGAGCCGGCTCGCTCGATGAACGTCCTCGTCTGCGTCAAGCGGGTTCCGGAGACGGGCGGCCGGGTCAGCCTGACCCCGGACCAGCAGGCGATCGAGACCCGCTTCCTCGGGTTCACGATCAGCCCGCACGAGGAGTGCGCCGCCGAGGAGGCGGTCCGAATCGTCGAGGCGCACGGCGGCAGCTCGACGGTCCTCACCCTCGGGCCCGAGGACGCCGCCGACCAGCTTCGCGACGCGATGGCAATCGGCATCGACCGGGCGATCCTGCTCGAGACCGACGGGCGCGACTGGGATCCGTTCGCGACGGCCGCGGCAATCGTCGACGCGATCGCCGCCGAGCGCGCGGCGGGGACCGACTATGACCTCCTGCTGTTCGGCAACGAGGCGGCTGACAGCGGCGATTTCCAGGTCGGGATCCGGGTTGCCGTCGCTCTCGGATTGCCGTTCGTCGGTGGCGTCAAGGCGCTCGAGATCCGCGATGGGATGGCCGTCTGTCGACGCGAGGCCGCCGGCGGCTGGGAGGTCTTCGAGCTGCCGTTGCCCGCGGTGGTCGCGGTCCGCGAAGGGCATCAACCTGCCCCGCTATCCGTCGGTCCCGGGCCGCCTGCGGGCCAAGAAGAAGGAGATCGTGCGGATCGTGCCCGACAGCGCCGGCCCGGCGGTCCGATCAAGGTTCGACTGCGGCTCCCGGCCGAGCAGGAGAAGCGAGTCGAGGTCCTCGGCACCGGCCCCGAGGCGGCACCGGCCGTCGTCGAGCTCCTCGTCCGGATGGGGCCTGGTGGCCGGATGATCCTCGCGTTCGTCGAGCATGCCGGCGGGCAGCCCGATCGCTCGTCGCTCGAGGCGCTGACCCTGGCGAGCCGGCTCGCCGGGCGTTCGGGTCAGCCGCTCGAGGCGATCCTGTTCGGCGACGATGCGGAGACCGCAGCCGGGCAGCTCGACGTCCATGGCGTCGCGACTGCCCACCACGTTGCCAGTGCACGACTCAGCGCCTATGCGCCGGCGGCCTGGGGACGGGCGGTCGTCGAGCTCGTCGCGGCCGCCGGCGCCGACATCGTCCTGGCGCCCGGGGACCGACCG
>CAVOVX010000012.1:0-16941 GCA_963699965.1 uncultured Chloroflexia bacterium
CCGAGGTACACCGCGCCAGACTCTGGCGCACCGAGATCAGACGCGAGATCGAAGCTCGATCGCCGGTGCGATCCCCGACGGGATCCCCGGCCACGCCGAACGACGTCCAGACGCAGGAAATCCTGGTGACTCTAGCGGAGAGGCCACACCCGTTCCCATCCCGAACACGGAAGTTAAGCTCTCCAGCGCCGAAGATACTGAGAGGGCAGCCTTTCGGGAACATAGGTCGTCGCCAGGATTTCTGCGTTTCCGGGTCTGCTGACGGGTCCGCCCGACTCGCCGGGCCACCGGCCCGCCGGCGGCGGTGGGTATCCTTCTGGGCGATGACAGCATCGCCCGATCGCGAGCCATCGGTCAGCGAGCCATCGGTCAGCGCCGAGCTCGGCACGATCTGCCCGTATCTCCTGGTGACGGCCGGCCACTGGCGGAACGCCGAGCCATCGCGCGACCACGTCTGCACGGCCCAGGCCGAGCCGATCCCGGTCGGGCTCGAGATGCAGCGCCGGTTGTGCTTCGCGGACTACGAGACCTGCGGCCGCTACGAGGACGCCCTGGCGGCCTACCGCGCCGCAGTCCCGCTTGTGCCCCTCCGCCCGATCGCCCGGACCGCGCCGGTGGTCATCGATCGTGGCCGGCCCCCGATCCCGATCCCGCACATTGCCGATCGCCGGACGGTCGGCCAGGCGGTCCTTGCCCTGGCGATGATCGCGGCGGTTGGAGCGGTTCTCGTCGCCCGGCTCAGCCCGTCGACCGGGACGGGTGCGGCGAGCCCGAGCCCCCGATCGAGCGCCCCGGCAGTCACCGTCGCGAGCCCCACGCCGACCGTGGCCCCGAGCCCGACGAGCGCTCCGAGCGTGAGTCCTTCGGCCGCACCGACGCCGACCGTCAAACCGACGGCGAAGCCGACCCCGACTCCGACGAAGTCGACCGGCAAGACCTACACGGTCAGGTCGGGCGACACGCTATCGTCGATCGCCGTCCGCTTCGGAACCACGGTCAAGGCGATCCAGAAGGTCAACGGCATGGGCAGCTCGACCCTGATCAAGACGGGCCAGGTCCTCAAGCTGCCCTGACCGAGCGCGATCAGCGCTGGCAGCCCCGGCAGTACGAGGTCACGAACCCGCCGGGCTGGACCTCGGTGATCCGGGTCCCGCAGCGCGGGCAGGGCGATCCGCCCTTGCCATGGACAGCGAGGAAGTCGCGGACCTGGGTCTCGAACGTCGGCGGTACGCGCGCGCGTAGGACCTCGATCGCATCGGTCAGCGTCGAGCGGGTCGCCCCGAACAGCGCGTCGACCTCCTCCGGTGCGAGCGACGTCCGCTTGCGGAATGGCAGGAGCCGCGCCGCGTGGAGGATCTCGTCGCTGTAGGCGTTCCCGATCCCGGCCACGAACGCCTGGTTCTTGAGCAGGTTCTTGAGCTCGCCCGGGTGGCGTCGGATGCGGGCCCGCCAGTCCTCGAGGCTGAGACCCGGATCGTCGGCATCTGGACCGAGCTCCTCATCCAGCCCGGGCACCGCCCGGTCCAGCCCGGTCGGCAGCAGGTAGACCTTGCCCATCTGGGTCGGATCGCGATAGCGCACCTCGACGGCCTCGGCGTCGGGCACGAGCCAGGTCGCCCCCGCGTCCAGCGCGCCGCGTCGGACGGTGGCCCGCCGGTCCGCGGCCCGAAGCCGACGACGACCGCGGTCTTCGTCGGCTGCTTGGCCGTCGGCGTCGCCAGCTGGAAGCGCCCGGTGAGCATCGGGTTGACGACGAGCCGGTCACGCTCGAGGTCGATCAGGAGGAACTTGCCTCGCCTCCGGATGGCGTCGAGACGCTGACCGACCAGTGCCTCGAGCTCCGCGGGCGTACCCCGCACTGCGAGCGGGGCAAGGGCATCCGTCCGAACGATTCGGCGCCCGGCGAGGGCAGCGTGGAACGCCTCGGCGACGATCGTCAGATCGGGCAATTCAGGCACGATGGAGCCGATTGTAGGGCGCAAGAACCCTGTGCTAGACTCTCCCGGCCCTCGCGGGCAGGACAGCAGAAGAGCGTGACCCCAGCGCCATCCGACACGAAGGAGCGGACCGAGGCCCAGCAAGCAGCGGACCGACTGATCGTCTCTCACGGCCTGAGTCGTCGCTCGGGCCGTTCTGATTCCGCGGGGAGACCGAACAGGAGAAACGATCAAGTTGACCGACCAGAAGCAGGGCGGGACCGCGCCCGAGACGGAGGCGACCGCCGCCGTCACCGACGAGGCGCCCCAGGTAGCCGTCGCCGTCGCCGACGAGCCCGCCGAGATCGCTGAGGCCGTCGCCCTCGCGGAGACCGCCGAAGAGGCCCAGGCCGCCGAGGCCGTCCTCGACATCACCGACGAAGTGGCCGCCGACGAATCCGCCCTCGAGGCCGCCGCGGCTGCCGAGATCGACCGGCTCGTCGACGCCGCCGACGCGAACGACGCGAACGCGGAACCGGCGGCCGAGGCTGCGGTCGAGGTCATCGAGGTCGTCGCCGAGACCGAAGCCGTCGAGGAGGCCGCCGCCGCCGAGGCGGTTGCCGAGATCGTCGAGACCGTCGCCGCCGACGAGGTGGCGATGGAGGCCGTCGCGGAAACGGTCGAGACTGCGGCCGCGGACAATGCCGCCGCCGAGCTCGCCGCCGAGATCGCCGACGCGCCGGCCGCGGTCGACGCCGAGGAAGAGGCTCCAGAGCCCGCTCGCGACCTCGGTCCCGAGCCGTCCACGATGGAAGAGCTGCTCGCCGAGCAGGACTCGGACATCAAGAGCTTCAAGCACGGCGATGTCGTGGAGGGAACCGTCGTCCGGATCGACAAGGACGAGATCCTCGTCGACATCGGGGCCAAGAGCGAAGGCGTCGTCTCGAACCGCGAACTGTACGGCCGGAACGCCGAGAGCCAGCCCGCCCTCGCCATCGGCGACACCGTCCTCGTCTACGTCCTCCAGCCGGAGTCGCAGGAAGGCCACGTCGTCCTGTCGCTCCGACGCGCCGGGCTCGAGCGCAAGTGGCGCTCGATGCAGGAGCAGTTCGAGAGCGGCGTGATCATCGAGGCGCCGGTCATCGACCACAACAAGGGCGGCCTCATCGTCGACTGCGGCATCCGGGGCTTCGTCCCGATCAGCCAGATCGTCGACTTCCCGCGCCGGCCGCAGAACGACCAGCCGCGCGACGCGGCCCAGGAGATCGCCGAGAAGCTCCAGCCATTCGTCGGTCGGAAGCTCCGGCTCAAGATCCTGGAGGTCAACCGCAAGGCCAACCGGCTGATCCTGTCCGAGAAGGTGGCCCTGTACGAGGAGCGGCGCGAGAAGCGCGACGAGCTGTTCAGCAGCCTCCAGGTCGGCCAGAAGGTCAGTGGCACGGTCCGCTCGATCGCCCCGTTCGGCGTCTTCGTCGACCTTGGCGGGATCGACGGGCTCGTCCACAAGAGCGAGCTGAGCTGGAACAAGGTCAACAACCCGGAGTCCGGCTACCAGGTCGGCGAGCAGGTCGAGGCCGAGGTCATCGACATCAACCACGAGCGCGGCCGGATCAGCCTGTCGATCCGCCGTCTCCAGCCCGACCCGTGGCACTCGACGGTCGCTGACTTCAAGGTCGGCGACATCATCGACGGGACCGTCACCAAGCTGGTCAACTTCGGGGCGTTCGTTCGCGTCCGCGACGGTCTCGAGGGCCTGATCCACATCAGTGAGCTGTCCCACCAGCGCGTCGCCCACCCGGGTGACGTCGTCCATGAGGGCCAGACGCTCAAGCTCAAGATCATCTCGCTCGACTCCGAGCGACACCGCCTCGGGCTCAGCCTCAAGCAGGCCGAGGAGCCGCCGGCGCGCCCGGCCGCCCCGGAGGCCGCACCCGGTGCCCCGCGGCCCGAGCGCCGTCCCCGCCAGGAGCGCGGCTACTCGATGGCCGATGCGGTCCAGGAGCCGGAGGGCGGGATCGACAACACGCTGGCCTCGGCCTTCGCCCAGGTCCGTCAGCAGCTTGCCGCGGCGGAGGTCGACGAGGTCGCCGAGACCGTTGCCGACGCCGAGGCGGTCGAGGAGGCTGCGGCTGCCGAGGCCGTCGAGGAGATCGCCGAAGCCGTCGCCGAGACGGAGTCGGCCGAGGAGGCCGCCGCCGCCGAAGCCGTCGCCGAGATCGTTGACACCGTCGCCGTCGACGAAGTCGTCATGGAGACGGAGGCAGCCGGCGAGATCGAGCGTCTGGTCGACGCTGCCGACGCGAACGAGGCGAACGAGGCGCCGGCGGCCGAGGCGGCCGTCGAGGTCGTGGAGACCGTCGCCGAAGCGGAAGCCCTCGAGGAGGCCGCGGCCGCCGAGACGATCGCCGAGATCGCCGAGACGGTCGCCGCGGACGAGGCGGAGGTGGAGACCGAGGCAGCGGCAGCCGTCGAGTCGATCGCCGAGACCGTCGTCGAGGATGAGGCCGAGATCGAGGCCGCAGGTGCCGAGGCGGTCGCCGAGATCGCCGAGGAGACCATGGAGAAGAACACCAAGGGCTGACCCCGTCCCGCCCGCGGATCCTCGGCCCGTCGATCATCCGGCGGGCCGGTTCAATTCCGGGCCCCTGCATCCAAACTCGGTCCGCCGGCGAATCCACTACCGAATGGTCCGCGCCGATGGTCCGGTCGGTCCGGGTTGCGGGGCAGGGCCGCCGTGCTAGCATGGCCGCGGGCGCCCACGATGCTGCCCGGAAGAGGAACAGGCGTTCGACAGGATGGATCGTTTCGACAAGTTCACGGACCGCGCCCGAAAGGTGCTCACCCTGGCGCAGGATGAGGCCCAGCGGTTCAACCACAACTACATCGGGACGGAGCACCTCCTGCTCGGCCTCGTGCGCGAGGGCGAGGGCGTCGCCGCACGGGTCCTCGAGAACATGAACGTCGAGCTCCCCAAGGTCCGGACCGCGGTCGAGTTCATCATCGGCCGAGGGGACCGCCCGGTCGTCGGCGAGGTCGGCCTGACGCCGCGCGCGAAGCGGGTCATCGAGCTTGCGATCGACGAGGCGCGCCGGCTCGGCCACAACTACATCGGGACGGAGCACCTCCTGCTCGGCCTCGTGCGCGAAGGCGAGGGGATCGCCGCCGGGGTCCTCGAATCGCTCGGAGTGAATCTCGACAAGGTCCGCCACGAGGTCATCCGGGTCCTGTCGCAGAGCTCGTCGGCCGGCCCGTCGGCCCAGGAGACGAAGCGCGCCAGCAAGACCCCGACCGTCGACCAGCTCGGGATCAACCTCACCGATCTCGCCCGCGCGGGCAAGCTCGACCCGGTCATCGGCCGGGAGAAGGAGATCGAGCGGGTCATCCAGATCCTCGGGCGGAAGACCAAGAACAACCCGGCCCTGATCGGGGAGCCGGGCGTCGGGAAGACCGCCATCGCCGAGGGCCTGGCCCATCGGATCGTCAACGGCGACGCGCCGGACATCCTGCTCAACAAGCGCGTCCTCACCCTCGACATCGGCTCACTCGTGGCCGGCACGAAGTACCGCGGCGAGTTCGAGGAGCGGCTCAAGAAGATCATCGAGGAGCTTCGCAACACGAACGACGCGGTCCTGTTCATCGACGAGCTCCACACTCTCGTCGGGGCCGGCGCGGCCGAGGGCGCGATCGACGCGGCCAACATCCTCAAGCCGCCGCTCGCCCGCGGCGAGCTCCAGTGCATCGGGGCGACCACCCTCGACGAGTACCGCAAGTACATCGAGCGCGACGCCGCCCTCGAGCGTCGCTTCCAGCCGGTCATGGTCGAGGAGCCGACCCTCGAGCAGACGATCGACATCCTGATGGGCATCCGCGAGCGCTACGAGCAGCACCACAAGGTGACGATCAGCGATGCCGCGGTCCACGCCGCCGCCGACCTGTCGGTCCGCTATATCACGGACCGCCACCTGCCGGACAAGGCGATCGACCTGATCGACGAAGCCGCCAGTCGGGTTCGCCTCCGCCATTCGTCGGCGCCGCCCGCCCTGCGCGAGGCCCAGAAGGACCTCGAGCGGGTGATCAAGGAGAAGGACGCGGCGATCAACGCCCAGGAGTACGAGGACGCGGCCGGGCTGCGCGAGGCCGAGGCCACGGCGAAGGAGCTCGTCGAGGGGTTGCGCGCGGAGTGGCAGGCCCAGACCTCGAGCGACCAGCCCACCGTTGGCGAGGAGGAGATCGCCCAGGTCGTGGCGATGTGGACCGGGATCCCGGTCACCCGGATCGCCCAGGAGGAGTCGGAGCGGCTGCTCAACATGGAGACCGCCCTGCACGGCCGGGTCGTCGGCCAGCAGGAGGCGATCGAGATCGTGTCGAAGGCGGTCCGTCGCGCGCGGGCCGGCCTCAAGGACCCGAAGCGACCGATCGGCTCGTTCATCTTCCTCGGTCCCACCGGGGTCGGGAAGACCGAGCTGGCCAAGGCGCTCGCCGAGTTCATGTTCGGCAGCGAGGACGCGCTGATCAAGATCGACATGAGCGAGTTCATGGAGCGCCACAACGTGAGCCGGCTGGTCGGGGCGCCCCCCGGCTACGTCGGGTTCGACGAAGGTGGCCAGCTGACCGAGGCGGTCCGCCGCAAGAACTACTGCGTCGTCCTCCTCGACGAGGTCGAGAAGGCCCATCCCGAGGTCTTCAACATCCTCCTCCAGATCCTCGAGGACGGGCACCTGTCGGACGCCAAGGGCCGCCGGGTCGACTTCCGCAACTGCATCATCATCATGACCTCGAACCTCGGGGCGAAGCAGCTCCAGACGAACTCCTCGCTCGGCTTCCGGGTCCAGGGGACGACCGACGAGACCCGGGCCGAGGCGTCCTACGAGCTGATGCGTGACAAGGTCCAGCAGGAGCTCAAGCAGGGCTTCCGGCCGGAGTTCCTCAATCGGATCGACGCGACCGTCGTCTTCCGCAGCCTGACCGTCGAGGAGATCACCGAGATCGTCGACCTGATGCTCAACCGCGTGCGCGATCAGCTCAAGGCGCAGCAGATGTCGCTCGAGGTGACCACCGAGGCCAAGCAGCACATCATCAAGCTCGGCTACGACGTCGCCTACGGAGCCCGGCCGCTCCGCCGGGTCATCCAGAACATGGTCGAGGACGTCCTGGCCGAGCAGCTCCTCCTCGGGACCTACGAGCCGGGCACGACGATCGTCGTCGACAAGGGCGAGGAAGCGGGTCTCGAGATCCACGCGGCCGACGAGAAGACCCCCGTCGAAGCCCACTAGCGGCCGGCCGGGCCGATGGCCAAGAGCCATAGTCGCTTCGTCTGCCAGACCTGCGGCGACGCGTTCCTGCGCTGGGAGGGCCAGTGCCGGACGTGCGGCGCGTGGAACACCCTGGTCGAGACCGTCGTGCGGGAGCCGAGCCGGGCCTCGCGCGCGGTCATGGGGCTCGCGGAGGGACGCCCCGGCGCCGTCCCCCAGCCACTCGGGGCGGTCGTCGAGGCCGACGTGCCGCGCCTGGCGGTCGGGATCGGTGAGCTCGACCGGGTCCTCGGCGGCGGACTCGTTCCCGGCTCGCTCGTGCTCGTGGGCGGCGAGCCGGGAATCGGCAAGTCGACCCTGCTCCTGCAGGCCGCCGCGGGCATCGCGGGCCGGCTCGCGGACCGTGGCTATGTGCTCTATGCGACCGGTGAGGAATCGGCCGCCCAGGTCCGGCTTCGGGCGAGTCGCCTGGATCTCCTCGACGGGCCGGCCGGGACCGGCGTCCGGGTCGTTGCCGAGAGCGAGGTCGGTCGAGTAGCCGAGCTCGCTCGCGCCGATCGACCCGGCCTCGTGATCGTGGACTCGATCCAGACCGCGACGGTCGACGAGCTCGACGGTCCCGCTGGGAGCGTCGGGCAGGTTCGCGAGGCGGCGCTCCGGCTGATGGACCTCGCCAAGGGTGACGGGATCGCGGTCGTCCTCGTCGGTCATGTCACGAAGGACGGCACGATCGCCGGACCCAAGACGCTCGAGCACCTCGTCGATGCCGTGCTCAACCTCGAAGGTGATCGATCGGCCGGTCTGCGACTGCTGCGGGCGTCGAAGAACCGGTTCGGGTCGACCGACGAGGTCGGGGTGTTCGAGATGGGCGAGCTCGGCCTGGTCGAGCTGGCCGACCCGGCGCGGGCATTCCTCGTCGAGCACGACGGAGCCGCGCCCGGGAGCGTTGTCGCGCCGACCCTGGAGGGCAGCCGGCCGCTGCTCGTGGAGGTCCAGGCGCTGGTGGCGCCGGTCGCCTATGGGACGCCCCGCCGGACCGGGGTCGGGATCGACCCGAACCGACTTGCGCTGCTCGTCGCCGTGCTCGGGCGACGGGCCGGGATCGGCCTCGGCAGCCACGACGTGTACGCCAATCTGGCGGGCGGTCTGAGCCTCGAGGAACCGGGTCTCGACCTGCCGCTCGCCCTCGCCCTCGCCTCGTCCCTGCGCGACCGCCCAGTCCGGGCGGCGAGCGTGGCGATCGGCGAGGTCGGCCTCCTCGGCGAGCTGCGCAACGTGACCGGGCTCGAGCGACGGCTGCGCGAAGCGGCCAGGCTCGGCTTCGTTCGGGCGATCGTGCCGCGGCCGCCTCGTGGAGGGTCGGCACCCGAGGTCGACGGGCTCGAGGTGGTCGCCGTGGGCACCCTCCGCGAGGCGATTGAGGCCGCGCTCGACGCCGACGCCCGCATCCCGGCGATGCTAGGCTGACGCCCGGACCGGGGGCCGTCGCCTCGGCCCATCGTCATGTTCAGCCGGGAGCGCGTCCACCACCGTGATCCGGAACATCCGTATCCTTGGCGCCGCTCTCGGCGGGATCGTCGGCCTGGCCCTGGCGACGTCGCTCGGCGGCGTCTTCGATCGTGGCGGACCCTACTACGGGTTCTTCCTGGCGGCCTGGGTGGTCGCCTGGATCGTGGTCGGATTCGCCATCCTGCCGTACCTCACGATCGTCCCGGCCGAGTGGCTGATCCGAAGCGCCCAGGCGCTCTCGACGGCCGAGTTCGTGACCGCGGTCGTGGGCCTGCTGATCGGCCTCCTCATGGGCCTGCTGCTCGGGATCCCTTGTCCAACATCCCGCCGCCGCTCGGCTATTGGCTGCCGCTGGCGACCTCGCTTGGCCTCGGGCTCGGGATGGTCGGGCTCACGGTCGCCAAGCGGCAGGACCTGGTCACGGCCGCCGAGGCGATCGGCATCTTCCGACGATCCGAGCCGGACGACGGGAGCGGTGGTCGGGGCGACCCGCACATCGTCGTCGATACGAGCGCGATCATCGACGGCCGGATCGCGGAGATCGCCGAGTCCGGGTTCATCTATGGGACGCTGGTCGTCCCCCAGATTCGTCCTCGACGAGCTCCAGCACATCGCCGATAGCGCCGATACCCTCCGCCGGAACCGCGGCCGACGCGGGCTCGAGATCCTCGCCCGGATGCAGAAGGACTCGCCCACGCCGGTCGAGATCGTGTCCGACGACTTCCCGGACATCAGCGAGGTCGACGCGAAGCTGGTCGCCCTGGCCAAGCGCAAGAGCGGGGCGATCCTGACCAACGACTTCAACCTGAACCGGGTCGCGGAGCTCCAGGGCCTGCGTGTGCTCAACATCAACTCGCTGGCGAACGCGGTCAAGCCGGCCGTGCTGCCGGGCGAGGAGCTCCGGGTCCGGGTCATCCAGGAGGGCAAGGAGCTCGGCCAGGGGGTCGGCTTCCTCGACGACGGCACGATGATCGTCGTCGAGGGCGGTGCCCGCTTCATCGACAAGGACCTCGACGTCGCCGTGACCCGCGTCCTCCAGACGGTGGCCGGACGGATGATCTTCGCCCAGCCGCGCCAGGATTGAGCGGGCCGGCGCCCGAGCCGATGCCGGCGGGATCCGCCGCCACGGTCCCGGGTCCCGTGGTCGACGCGATCGTCGTCGCCGCCGGAGCGTCGAGCCGGATGGCCGGGATCGACAAGCTCCTCGCCCCGATCGGCGGCCGGCCGCTGCTCGCCTGGACCCTGGCCGCGGTCGCCGCGGCGCCCGAGGTCGAGCGGGTCGTGGTCGTCGTCGCCGCGGATGCCGTCGAGACCACGAGGGTCGCCTCGTGGCTTCCGGCCAAGGTCGTCGCCGTCGTGGCCGGCGGGGTCCGGCGCCAGGAGTCGGTGGCGGCCGGGCTGGCCGGGCTCGAGGCCGTCGAACCGGTCGGCTTGGTCGATGGTCGGGCAGCGTCGAGCGATCGGGTGGTCCTGATCCACGACGGCGGCCGGCCGGCTGTCTCCGCGGCCCTCGTTGGCGCCATCGCCCGGGCGGCGGCGGAGCACGGGGCGGCAATCCCGGTCGTGCCGATCGTCGAGACCGTCAAGCGGATCGACGAGGCCCGGGTGGTGACGACAGTCGATCGGACCGAGCTGGCCACGGCCCAGACGCCACAGGGAGTCCGGCGGACGCTCCTGGCGCTCGCCTTCGCGACGTTCCCGCCGGCAGGTCCCGAAACCTGGACCGATGAGGCCGCGCTGCTGGAGGCCTGTAGAATCCCGGTCCATGCGATCCCCGGCGAGCCGACGAACCTCAAGGTGACCACGCCCGACGACCTTACGCGGGCCGAGCTCGTGCTCCTCGGCCCGGCACCGGTCCGGATCGGCTATGGCGACGATCGTCATCCGTTCGGGCCCGGCGCGCCGCTCGCCCTCGGCGGGATCGCGATCGACGGCGCGCCGCGCCTGCACGGCCACTCGGACGGCGACGTGGCTCTTCACGCGATCGCCGACGCGCTGCTTGGCGCCGCCGGCCAGGGCGACCTCGGCCGGCTGTTCCCGGCGGGACCCGACACCCCGAAGGGCATCGCCAGCACCGAGCTCATTCAGGCGGTCGTCAAGCGGCTCGCGAGCGCCGGACTGCGCCCGGCCCGGGTCGACCTGACGATCGTCGCCGCCCGGCCGCGCCTCGGCGACCGGCTCGACGCCATGCGGGTCGCCATCGCCGAGCTGCTCGGCGTCCCGGTCGACCGGGTCAACGTCAAGGCGTCCAGCGGGAACCTCGCCGATGGCGAGGGCGCCGGTCGGGGGATCGCCGCCCGGGCGGTGGCCACCGTCGAACCCATCCGATGACGGTCCGCCTGCTCGACACGCTGTCGGGGGAGCAGCGTGAGCTCGTCCCGCTCGAGCCGGGTCACGTCCGGATCTACAGCTGCGGTCCGACCGTCTATGGCCCGGCTCACATCGGCAACTTCCGATCGTTCCTGTTCGCCGAACTGCTCGTCCGGCACCTTCGCTGGCGCGGGTACCGGGTGACCTGGGTCATGAACGTGACCGATATCGACGACAAGATCATCCGGGGTGCCGCGGCCGCCGGCGAGTCGATCGAGGTCCTGGCCGATCGCTGGACCGAGCGTTTCCGGAGCGACGCCCGGACGCTGCGGATGACCGAACCCGACGTCCTGCCCCGGGCGACCGGCCACATCGACGACATCGTGGGGCTCGTCGAGACGCTCCTCGACCAGGGTAATGCCTACCGGACCGACGACGGCTCGATCTTCTTCAGGATCGCGTCATGGCCGGCGTACGGCCGCCTCGCCCGGCTCGACCCGGACCAGCTCCGGGTCGGCGAGCGCGTCGAGGCCGACGAATACGGCAAGGACGACGTCAGGGACTTCGCGATCTGGAAGGGGCGCAAGCCGGCGAGCCGTTCTGGGCCACGAGCGTCGGCGAGGGACGTCCCGGCTGGCACATCGAATGCTCGGCGATGAGCATGAAGCACCTCGGCCAGAGCTTCGACATCCACACCGGTGGCGTCGACCTGATCTTTCCCCACCACGAGGACGAGATCGCCCAGAGCGAGGCGGCGACCGGCAAGCCGTTCGTCCAGACCTGGCTGCACTGCGCCCACCTCCAGATGGCCGGCGCGAAGATGGCCCGGTCGGAAGGCAACATCGCCCGGGTCGACGAGGTCCTCGAGCGCGGCGTGTCCGCGCGAGCGCTGCGCTACTTCCTCATCGCGGTTCACTATCGGTCCGGCCTGAGCTACTCCGACGAGTCGCTGGCGGCGGCGAGCGCCGCGATCGAGCGCCTGGACGCTGCCCTGCTCGCCCTGTCGACCTACCACGAGGACCGGCCCGACGATCCGCACCTGCCGGCTGTCCTCGAGGCCGCTCGCGCCTCGTTCGGCGCGGCGCTCGACGACGACCTCAACGTGTCGGCCGCGCTGGCGGCGTTGTTCGACCTGATCCGCGAGCTGAACCGGCGGATCGACGCCCGGACCCTGTCGACCAGCGACGCGGCGACGGCGTCAGCCGCCCTGGGCGAGCTCGACGACGTGCTCGGGATCGGTCCGGATGCCGCGCCAAGCGGGCTCGAGCCCGCGCTCGAGGCGCTGCTCGAAGCCCGCGCTGCGGCCCGTGTCGCGCGCGACTGGGCGGCGTCCGATCGGCTCCGCGACGAATTGGCGGCGGCCGGAATCGCAGTCGAGGACTCACGTGACGGCCAGCGCTGGCGACGAGCCGAAGCGGTGTCCGATGGCTGATTCGCGGCGGCCCAAGCCGGATCGACCGAAGCCCGATCGACCGAAGCCGGACCGGGCTGGTCCGCGTGATAGCGGCCGGCCGGCAGGTCGACCTGGCGGACGGCCGGGCCGGGACTCCGGCCAGCATGGGTCGGGTGGCGCGGCTGGAGGTCCACGGGGCGGCGGTTCACACCCGACCGGAGCGGGCGGGCGACCGGGCGCGAAGGGCCCTCGCCAGGCGTTCGGCCTGCGCGGGATCGACGGGCCGCCGCCCGATCGCGGCCAGCCGTTCCCGGACGGCCCAGGCGGACCGGGAGCGCGCGACGACTGGCGGGCGGGCCCACCGCCGTCGCGCGAGGGCCCTGGTCCGCGCCGATTCGAGGGTCCCCGGCGGGGCCCCGGTCCCAGCCGCGGGTCGGGTCCAGGTCATGCTTCGTATGGATCGCGCCCTCGCCCGCCGGGGGGTCCCGACGATCGGCACGGTCGCGGTGGGTTCGACCACGGACCCGCCCCCGACCGGCGGTATGGGTCGCGCCCGGGCGGACCGCGCCGCTCGGGTCCATATCCCGGTGGACCCCGCCGCTCGGAGCCGTATCCGGGCGGACCGCCCCGCTCCGAGCCGTTCCCCGACGGTCCCGATCGACCTCCGCCATCCGGACCGAGCGGGCCCCGCCCCGGCTACCGACCGTACGGGGCACGACCGACCGGGCCTCGACCATACGCCGAGCGTCCGGCCGGCCCGCGGCCGGGAGGCCCACGACCGCCGGGTCCCCGTCCCGGCGGCGCACCGCCCGGGGCATGGTCCGGCCGCCCGCCTGGCGTCCGGCCGCAGTCCGCGCCGCGCCCGTTCGTGCCCCTCGGTCCACGAGTCGACCTGTTCGACTCCGCGGCCGACGAGCTGGTCGCCGGGCGGCGTCCGGTCGAGGAGGCGTTCGTCGCCCGCCGCGAGGCGCGCCGCCTGCTCGTCGTGCCACAACGTCGCCAGGCCCTCGAGAAGCTGGTCCTCCACGCCACGAGCCTGCGCATCCCGATCGTCGAGGTCGAAGGCGGGACGCTGACCGCGATCGCCGGCTTCGACGGCCACCAGGGCATCGGGCTCGTCGTTGGTCCCCGGCGCTACGCCGACGTCGACGAGATCCTGGCCCGAGCGGTCGAGCGCGATCAGCCGCCGTTCGTGCTCGTCCTCGACTCGCTCGAGGACCCCCAGAACGTCGGAACCCTGTTGCGCAGCGCGGAGGCGGCCGCGATCCACGGCGTCGTCTTCCCGACCCACCGCCAGGCCCCGCTCACGCCATCTGCGGTCAAGGCTTCGGCCGGGGCGGTCGAGCATCTCCTGCTCGCGCCGGTCGACGATCTGCCGGGCGCCCTGGTCGAGCTCCACGGGCGCGGGCTCCGGGTGGTCGGCGCGGAGGCCGATGCCCCGCTCTCGGTTCGCGAGGCCGACCTGCGAGGACCGCTCGCGCTCGTCGTCGGCAGCGAGGGTCAGGGTCTCGGCCCGGCCGTCCGCCGTCGCTGCGACCTGCTCGTTCGGATTCCGATGCGGGGTGCCGTCGGGTCACTCAACGCGTCGGTGGCCGGGTCGATCCTGCTCTACGAGGCGTCGACCCAGCGTGGAGCGGCCGCCGGTTCGCCGCCGGGTGTCGACGACCGACGGCCGGCTGACTCCGGCGCGGCGGCGGCTCCCGAGCCGGGCTCCCGAGTCGGCGGCGGCTCCCGAGTCGGCGGCGGCTCCCGAGTCGGCGGCGGCTCCCGAGGCGAAGACCGTCCCCGCGCCGAAGACCCGTCGCCCCCGGAAGCCCGTGGTCCCGCGCGAGCCCGGCGGATCGGACGAGGCTGCGACGACACCGGTGGCTCCACCAAGCGAGCCGTCGCCCGCGCGCCACGACCGGCGGCCCGCCGCCGCCCGAGGCTCCCACCAAGCGAGCTCGTCGCCCGCGCGCCACGACCGGCGGCCCGCCGCCGCCCGAGGCTCGGAAAGCGGATGCCCCGCGCCGGACGGCTCGAACGCGGTCCAGTCCGAAGCCGCCGACCCCGAAGCCGTCGACCGACCCCGCAGTCGATCTGCTCCCGGGCGAGCCCGACCGCGGTTGACGCTCGCGCCTGCCACCGCCTATCATTCCCGGGCGCCACAGGGTCACCTGCGGTATGGTCCTGCGCGCGCCGACGTAGCTCAATTGGTAGAGCAGCGGTTTTGTAAACCGCCGGTTCCGGGTTCGAGTCCCGTCGTCGGCTCCAGCGCAAATCATCGCGTGCCGGGTGCACCACGACGCCGCAGCGTCACCGGACACGCTCAGTGGGTAGGTTGAGCAGGTGGTGAGCTCCGCTGACTGTAGATCAGCCGTCTTCGACTGTGGGGGTTCAATTCCCTCCCTGCCCACCATCTCATGAAGGGTTCTACCGGGCCCACATAGCTCAGCTGGCAGAGCACTTCCTTGGTAAGGAAGAGGTCATCGGTTCGAGTCCGATTGTGGGCTCCATCATCGCGGCCGCGGGTCCGATGATCCCCCCGGAGGCGGGCCGAACTGCCCGCGGTTCCGGCGCGGCGCAGCCGCGCCGCCATAGCACCAACAGTCTGGAGTAAGCGCTCACGTGGCGAAGAAGAAGTTCGAGCGGACGAAGCCGCACGTCAACATCGGCACGATCGGTCACATCGACCACGGCAAGACGAGCCTGACCGCGGCGATCACCAAGTACCTCGCCATGAAGGGCGGCTCGGAGTACCGCGCGTTCGAGTCGATCGACAACGCCCCCGAGGAGCGCGAGCGCGGGATCACGATCGCGATCGCCCACGTCGAGTACGAGACCGACAAGCGCCACTACGCCCACGTCGACTGCCCCGGCCACGCCGACTACATCAAGAACATGATCACCGGCGCCGCCCAGATGGACGGCGCGATCCTGGTCGTCGCCGCGACCGACGGCCCGATGCCCCAGACCCGCGAGCACATCCTGCTCGCCCGCCAGGTCGAGGTCCCCTACATCGTCGTCTTCCTCAACAAGTGCGACGCGGTCGACGACCCCGAACTGCTCGACCTCGTCGAGCTCGAGGTCCGGGAGCTGCTCTCCAAGTACCAGTTCCCGGGCGACGACATCCCGGTCATCCGCGGCTCGGCGCTCAAGGCGCTCGAGGCCGGCGACGACCCGGCCGATCCGGCCTACGCTCCGATCCAGGAGCTGATGGACGCGGTCGACTCCTACATCCCGACCCCCGAGCGGGCGATCGACAAGCCGTTCCTGATGCCGGTCGAGGACGTGTTCGGGATCAAGGGCCGGGGGACGGTCGCCACCGGGAGGATCGAGCGCGGCATCGTCAAGGTCGGCGACGAGGTCGAGCTCGTCGGGGTCAAGCCGACCCGCAAGGTCGTGGTCACCGGCGTCGAGATGTTCAAGAAGCTGCTCGACGAGGGCCGCGCCGGCGACAACGTCGGCTGCCTCATCCGCGGGCATCGAGCGCGACGACATCGAGCGCGGCCAGGTCCTGGCCAAGGCCGGCTCGGTCAAGCCGCACACCAAGTTCAGTGCCCAGGTCTACGTCCTGACCAAGGAGGAGGGCGGCCGGCACACCCCGTTCTACAACGGCTACCGGCCCCAGTTCTACCTGCGCACGACCGACGTGACCGGCGCGATCGGGCTGCCCGACGGGGCCGAGATGATCATGCCCGGCGACAACGTCGAGATGACCGTCGAGCTGATCACCCCGATCGCCCTCGAGACCGGCCAGCGGTTCGCCATCCGCGAGGGTGGCCGGACCGTCGGCGCCGGCGCCATCACCTCGATCACCGAGTAGGGCGATGGCGAAGGTCGAGAACCGTCCGGTCATCCTGCTCGCCTGCACCGAGTGCCGCGAGCGGACGTACGCGACGCGCAAGAACAAGAAGAACGATCCCAACCGGATCGAGCTCATGAAATACTGTCCGCGGGACCGCCGCCATACGCTTCATCGGGAGGCGAAGTAGCGATCCACCGGAGGGGTGTAGCTCAATTGGCAGAGCACCGGTCTCCAAAACCGGCGGTTGTAGGTTCGAGTCCTATCGCCCCTGCCACCTCGTCTTCCATCCGTACCTGAAGGCATCGAGACCCAAGTGTTGCAGCGGATCCGTCAATTCCTCGACGAGTCGTGGTCTGAGTTGAAGAAGGTCACCTGGCCGACTCGCCAGCAGACCCTGAACCTCACGTTCCTGGTCTTCCTGGTGAGCTTCGTCGTCGGCGTGTTCATCTCGGTCGTCGACTTCGTCTTCACCCAGGGCCTCAACTACATCCAGACACTGGGTTAGGACCGACACATGACCGAAACCACGACCGAGACCCAGGCTCCCCAGAAGCACTGGTACGTCATCCACACCTACTCGGGCTACGAGAACAAGGTGAAGACGAACCTGGAGCATCGAATCGAGTCGATGGGCATGGACGACAAGATCTTCCAGGTCCTCTCCCGATGGAAGACGAGATCGAGATCCGCCAGGGCCAGCGCCACACCGTCCAGAAGAAGGTCTACCCGGGCTACGTGCTCGTCGAGATGATCCTCGACCCGGACAGCTGGTTC
>CAVOVX010000013.1:0-56285 GCA_963699965.1 uncultured Chloroflexia bacterium
CGCTCGTACGGCAACGTCTACGTCGCCCAGGTCTCATGGGTGCGAACGACCTCCAGACGACGAAGGCACTGCTCGAGGCAGATGCCTGGCCAGGTCCGTCGCTCGTCATCGCCTACAGCACTGCATCGCCCACGGGATCGACATGAAGCAAGTCGATGACCCACCAGAAGGACGCTGTCAGAGCGGCACCGGCCGTCTATCGCTTCCACCCCTCCAAGATCCAAGGTGGCAGAGCCATTCAAGCTCGACTCGTCCCCCCTCGATCCCGATCGCCCGACTTCGTGGCGACCGAGACTCGCTTCGCCTATTCTCCAGCGGACGCAGCCGGAACGGGCCGCCGAGCTCGCGGGCCTGGCCGAGGCGGACGCCGACGAGCGCTGGCGCTACTACGAGCAGCTCAGTGGCGTCGAGCGCACGGTGCCCCACGCCCATCGACCCGACCCCGGCATCGTGCCCACGTCGAGAGCGACGCCGGCTACCGCTATGACAACGAAGGTGGCGAGGCATGACCGTCGTCCTCGGGGAACCGCTACCTCGGCCTCGACCTCCGCTCGCCGATCGTCGCCTCGGCCGCGCCCCAGAACGGGAGCCGGCCATGGCTCCGACGCCTGGAGGCCGCCGGCGTGGGGTGCGATCGTCCTTCCCTCGCTGTTCGAGGAGGAGACCTGGACCGAGGAGACTCGAGCTCAACCGACTCACTCGAGCAGGGCACCGAGCACTTCGCCGAAGCGCTCGACTACTTCCCTGCGGTCGAGGGGCTCGTTGGAGGTCGGCCGACCGCTACCTCGCATCGCTCGAGCGGGTCAAGGCCCAGACCAGCGTGCCGATCATCGCCAGCCTCAACGCGAGCAGCGTCGGGGGCTGGGTCCTCTATGCGCGGTCCATCCAGGACGCCGGTGCCGACGCACTCGAGTTGAATCTGTACCGGGTCGCGGCCGACCCACACCGGACAGCCGTCGATATCGAGGCGGCCGACCTCGAACTGGTCGCCGCAGTCCGCGCCTCGGTGACGATCCCGCTTGCCGTCAAGCTGAGCCCCTATTACTCGGCATTCGCAAACCTCGCCGCCGCGGTCGTCGAACAGGGCGCGGATGGCCTCGTGCTGTTCAATCGCTTCTACCAACCGGATCTCGACCTCGAAGCCCTCGAGGTCGTGCCGCGGCTTGAGCTGAGCCAGCCCTGGGAGGCGCGCCTGCCGATCCGCTGGATCGCGATCCTGCGACCCCAGCTCGGCCCTAGCGTGTCGCTCGCGACAAGCTCCGGGATCCAGTCCGGGACCGATGTGGTCAAGGGCCTCATGGTCGGCGCCGACGTCGTGATGATGACGTCGGCCCTGCTGCGCCACGGCCCCGAGCACGTCGTCACGGTCGAGGCCGAGCTGCGCGCCTGGATGGCCGATCATGAGTACGAGTCGGTCGAACAGCTCCGCGGAAGCGCCAGCCAGGCAACGGCCGAGAACCCGTCCGCGTTCGAACGCGCCAACTACATGCAGACGCTCCGGTCATGGGTGGCGCCGAGAGAGCTCACCGCGACCGCGCCGAGTCGCCCGGCCGACCGCTCTACGGCGACCTGACCGCGACCGCACCGGATCGCCCGGGGTCACGGTTCAGGCGATGCCGACGTAGGCCGCGAGGTGCTCGCCGGTAAGGGTGGAGCGGGCGGCGACGAGGTCGGCGGGCGTGCCCTCGAACACGATCCGGCCGCCATCGCGGCCCGCACCCGGGCCGAGGTCGATGATCCAGTCGGCGTGCGCCATGACGGCCTGGTGGTGCTCGATGACGATGACGGACTTGCCGTTGTCAACCAGCCGGTCGAGCAGGCCGAGCAGCTGCCGGACGTCGGCGAGGTGGAGGCCGCTCGTCGGCTCGTCGAGGACGTAGATGCCGCCCTTCTCGCCCATGTGGGTCGCCAGCTTGAGCCGCTGCCGCTCCCCGCCGGACAGGGTCGGGAGCGGCTGGCCGAGCCGCAGGTAGCCGAGTCCGACGTCGACGAATCGCTGGAGGATCGTGTGCGCAGCCGGCGTGCGCGCCTCTCCGCTCCCGAAGAACGCCTCGGCCTCGCTCGCCGACATCGCGAGCACGTCGCTGATGTCGCGATCACCCAGGTGGTACTCGAGGACCGCCGCCTCGTAGCGCTTCCCCTCGCAGTCCTCGCAGGTCGTGGCGACCGTGTCCATAAAGCCGAGCTCGGTGTAGATGACGCCGGCGCCGTTGCATGTCGGACAGGCCCCCTCGGAGTTGGCGCTGAACAGCGCCGGCTTGACCCCGTTGGCCTTGGCGAACGCCGTTCGGATCGGGTCGAGCAGCCCGGTGTAGGTCGCCGGGTTGCTTCGTCGCGAGCCCTTGATCCCGCTCTGGTCGATCGAGACCACGCCGTCCCGGCCGGCCACAGAGCCGTCGATGAGCGAGCTCTTGCCCGACCCGGCGACGCCGGTCAGCACCACCAGGACGCCCAGCGGGATGTCGACATCGACCGCCTGGAGGTTGTTGGTGCTGGCGCCGCGCACCTCGAGCCGGCCCGACGCCATCCGAACGGACGGCTTGACCGACGCGCGGTCGTCGAGGTGTTGCCCGGTCAAGGTGGGACTGGCCCGCAGGCCCTCGACTGTGCCCTCGAAGACCACCTCGCCGCCCGCGGACCCGGCACCCGGACCGAGGTCGACGATGTGGTCGGCGGTCGCGATGACCTCGGGCTTGTGCTCGACGACCAGCACGGTGTTGCCCTTGTCGCGCAGCCGTCGCAGGAGGCCGTTCATCCGCTCGATGTCGTGCGGATGGAGCCCGATCGTGGGCTCGTCGAACACGTAGGTGACGTCGGTCAGCGACGAGCCGAGGTGGCGGATCATCCGGGTGCGCTGGGACTCGCCGCCCGACAGCGTCCCCGATGGCCGATCGAGCGAGAGGTAGCCGAGCCCGATCTCGACAAACGAGTCGAACGTGTGCTGGAGGCCGGCGACCAGCGGGGCGACCGACGGCTCGTCCAGGCCGCGCAGCCACTCGGCGAGATCGTCGATCTGCATCGCGCAGGCGTCGGCGATGTTGATCCCGGCGATCCTCGATGATCGGGCCGGCTCGTTGAGCCGGGTGCCGCCGCAGTCGGGACACGCGGTGAACGTCACCGCCCGCTCGACGAACGCCCGGATGTGCGGTTGGAGCGTGTCGACGTCCTTCGACAGCATCGACTTCTGGATCCTCGGGATCAGCCCCTCGTAGGTCAGGTTGATCCCGTCGACCTTGATCTTGGTCGGCTCCTTGTGGAGCAGGTCGTCGAGCTCGCGCTTGGTGTACTGACCAATCGGCTTGTCCGGGTCGAAGAAGCCGCTCCCGATGTAGATCCGCCCGTACCAACCCTCCATGCTGTAGCCCGGGATGGTGATCGCGCCCTCGTTGAGGGACTTGCCCGCGTCGTAGAGCTGGGTCAGGTCCATGTCGGTGATGGAGCCCATGCCCTCGCAGCGCGGGCACATGCCGCCGTGGTAGATGGCGTCGCGCACGACGATGCGCTCGCCCCTGCCGCGGTCGACGGTCATCGCCCCGCTGGCCTTGCGCTGCGGGATGTTGAACGAGTAGGCCGTGGGCGGCCCGATATGGGGCTGTCCGAGGCGGCTGAACAGCAGGCGCAGCAGCGCGTTCGCGTCGGTCGCGGTGCCGACGGTCGAGCGGACGTTGGCGCCCATCCGCTCCTGGTCCACGATGATCGCCGTCGTCAGCCCGTCGAGCACGTCGACGTCGGGCCGCGCCAGCGTGGGCATGAAGCCCTGCACGAAGGCGCTGTACGTCTCGTTGATCAGCCGCTGCGACTCGGCCGCGATCGTACCGAACACCAGCGAGCTCTTGCCCGAGCCGGAGATGCCGGTGAACACCGTCAGCCGGCGCTTCGGGATCTCGACGCTGACGTCCTTTAGGTTGTTTACTCGCGCGCCATGCACGCGGATCAGATCGTGGCGGTCGGCAACGTGGAGCGCAGGGGACAGCGCGTCCGTCCTCGTAGTCACCGACCTAGGCTACACGTCCTAGTCGTGGGCGCTGAGCCAGGCGCCGAGCTTGGGCCACAGGTTCTGGCTCGCTGTTCGGCCGACGACGATCCCGACGTGACCGCCCTCGATGACGATCTCTGACGCGTCCTCGCTGCCGACGCGATGCGTGACGACGCTCGTCGTCGGGCGGGGCGCGATCGGATCCCGGCTAGCGGCGATGTTGAGCACCGGACAGTGGATGTCGGCCAAGCGAACCGGCCGGCCGTCCATGTCGAGCATGTCCCGGGCCAGTCGGTTCTCCTGGTAGAACTCGACGATCCACTGGCGGAACGCCGCCCCGGCGAACGGGACGCTGTCGTTCACCCATCGGTACATCGCCTGCCAGCCACTGACGTCGAAGTTTGGATCGCCAAGCTTCTCCCACAGCGAGCGATAGGTGCCGACGTAGTTGGCCGTCGGGTTGAGCAGCTTCGAGCCGATATCCGGCATCTGGCCCGGCACCGTCGGGAACGTGTCGATCAGTCGCTCGAGCGGGAAGACGCCACGCGCCGTCATCTGACCGAACTGACCGGCGTCCGAGAAGTCGAGCGGCGCCGTCAGGAGCACGAGATTGCGAGTGACCTCGGGATGGAGGGCAGCGAAACAGGTCGCCAGCGCGCCGCCGATGCAGTAGCCGAGGACCGTCATCTGGTCCGTCGCCGGTGGCCCGCTGGATCGCCTTCGCGGCCCGCGGCAGGTAGCGGGTCACGAGGGTCGTGACGTCCAGCGCCCGATCCTCGTCTCCCGGCGTGCCCCAGTCGATGAGGAAGACGTCGAAGCCCTCGCCCAGCAGGAATTCGACGAAGCTCGCCCCCGGCCGCAGATCGAGGATGTACGCCCGGTTGATGAGCGGCAGGACGAGGAAGATCGGCGTCCGGTGGGTGGCCGGCTCGGAGCGGACGTAACGGTAGAGGCGGGCCTTGTTCTTGCGCCAGACCAGCTCCTTCGGGCGTGAGACCGACGGGAGCGTCCGCCGAACCGAGGACGGCTCGCGCCATCTCGAGGGCGCGGTCGTTCGACGAGCCAGAAGCTCTCGGCGTCCGGCCACGACGGGCCATGGGGGCGGCGTTGTCATTTCGCGGCCTTGGCCGGCTTGGCCGGCGTGCGCTGCTTGGCGGGCGGCGAGGGCTTGGCACGAGTTGCAGGCCTGGTGCGCGCAGCGGGTCTGACGGACGCGGTAATCGCCGGTCCTGCCGGTCCGGTGGCTCCCGTGGCTCCTGCCGGTCCGGTGGCTCCCGCCGGTCCTGCCGGTCCAGCCTGTCCAGTGGTTCCCACGGGTCCCTTGGCCGTGGCTCCTGCCGGTCCGGCTCCTGGCCGGACCCACTGGGCCTGCCGGTCCGGTGGTCCTGCCGGTCCTGCCGATCCGGTGGCTCCTGCCGGTCCTGCCGGTCCGATCGCTCCAGCGGCTCCTTCGGGTCCTGCCGGTCCGGCCGGTCCTTCGGGTCCCGCCGGCACGGCGCGGACTGCCGCTTCGACGTCGTCGAGCCGATCGACGATCTGGTCGACCTTCTCCTCGAGCCCGATGATGAGCTCGCCAAGCCGGGCGATGTCCTCGCGGGTCGGGACGTTCATCGTCTCGAGATAGGTTCGCATGTTGTCGCGGACCGACTTCTGGGCGGCGAGCATCGTCTCGAGCAGCCTCCCACTCGATTCGCCGAACTCGGGGCTGCTCCATCGCCTGCTCGAGGGCCGCGCTCCAGGCGCGCTCGTTGGCGTCGTACAGCTGGCGCCAGATCTCGAATGGATCGCTGGTCGTTTGGCCCGCTTCGTCGGTCTTCGTCATCGCTGCTTCTCCTTCTCCGTCCGTCGGCTCGTCGCGGCTGGTCGGCGCGTCGCGCCCGGTCCAGCGTCCGTACAGACCGAAGAAGCGGTCGATCGTCTCGCGATAGGCATTGAGCATCGCCGCCGAGGACTCCAACCAGGCATGGCCGGCGTCGGTGATCGTGTAGACCCGCCGGGCGGGACCGGTCGGCCCGGGCTCCCAGGTCGACTCGAGGAAGCCGTCCTTCTCCATCTGGCGGAGCGTCCGGTACAGCGTGCTCATCGTGATCCCGAACAGGCCGAGCGCTCGCAGGTAGTCCTCGATCACGTAGCCGTGCGCCCGCTGGAGCGAGACGGCCAGCAGGACGAACGGCGCCAGGAAGTCGCGCGGCGGCCAGCCGGGAAGCGGCTCGCGCTCCTCGATCGGCTCGGCCTGGCTGTCAGCGTCGGAGCTCCGACGACCGGACCCGGTGGGTCTCGGTGCTGGGCCCGGTCGGTTGCGCCGGCTCCTGGCCCGCCCGGCGTCGGCGGACAGGTCTGGCGCAGAGCCCATGGCGGAGGCGGTTTCGCGGTCAGGCATGGCTGATTGAGATTCTCGCTTCGAACGGCGGTGGTGCCTTGACAATGTAGCACTATGTGCATACTGCACCTAGAGTTGTCGCGCAAGTAGAGGCAGCCCGATCATAGGCGAAGGAGACCGCGATGTCCACTACCACCAACGAGATGCCGGAGTCGGCGGCCGCCGCCGTCACGGAAGCCACCCGCATCGCCGCCCAGGCGGCCCGCAACGGCACCGAGACCGCCAAGGCTTCGATCGAGGCCGCGCGCTCCTACGCCGACGACACCAATGCGCATCGGCCGGGACCTGCTCGGCACCTGGTCCATCCAGAGCGAGGCCGTCCTCAAGACGGCGTTCGAGGCACAGAATGCCGCGATCGACGCCGGCCTGGGCCTGTTCGACCTGGGCGTGAAGGGCAATCGGCAGGCAGTCGAGCAGTTCTCCGAGATCGTCAAGCGAACCCAGAAGGCGACGCTCGAGAGCTGGCAGGCCACCGTCAAGATGGCCACGAAGGCGACCGAACCGCACCAAGCGCTGACAAGCGGCTGACGACCACCGAGGTGGCCGGCGATCTGCCGGCCACCTCGTCGTGTCTCGGCCGAGGGAGGTCGCAGCGATGGTTGCTGACCGATGGCTGACGATCTGATCAGGGCAAGGCCTGCCTCGTCACCGGCGGATCGCGCGGCATCGGCCGGGCGATCGCGCTCGAGCTCGGACGTCGCGGCGCGTCCGTGGCCGTCGGCTATCGCCCACAACGAGGACGGCGGCAGAAGCAGGTCGCCGCCGAGATCGCGACGTCCGGGGGCAAGGCGTTCGCGTTCGGCTGCGACGTCCAGGATCCCGGAGTCCATCGAGCCGGCGGTCGCCGAGCGTCGTCGAGCGCTTCGGGAAGATCGACGTCCTCGTCAACAACGCCGGGATCACCCGCGACCGCTCGCTGGCCAAGATGTCGCCGGAGGAGTGGGATGCCGTCCTCCAGACGAACCTGACCAGCGTCTTCCACCTGACCTCCCGGGTGCTGCCGCACATGGTCCAGGCCGGCTACGGCCGGATCGTCAACATCAGCTCGGTGATCGGCCTCCACGGCAACTTCGGCCAGGCCAACTACGCGGCCGCGAAGGCGGGGATCATCGGCTTCACGAAGTCCGCGGCGCTCGAGCTCGCCCGCAAGGGCGTCACGGTCAATGCGATCGCGCCCGGCTTCATCGAGACGGAGATGATCGCGGCCATGCCGGACGAGGTCCGCGCTCGGATCCTCGCGAAGATCCCGATGGGCCGGTTCGGGCGTCCGGAGGAGATCGCCCAGGTGGTCGCCTTCCTCGTCTCGAATGGCGACTACATCACCGGCCAGGTGATCGCGATCGACGGCGGGCTGTACACGTGATCCCGGCCCGGCTGGCCCTGTCGCCCGGATCGGAACCTGAAGCACTCGAGAGGCGAGGAGAGCCACGATGGCTGACACGACTCAGGCCGGCCGCAACGGCGGCGTCTATCTCGTCAGCGCCGCCCGGACGCCGATCGGCAAGTTCGGTGGCGCGCTGGCCGATGTGCCGGCGGTCGAGCTCGGTGGCGTCGCCATCCGGGCGGCGGTCGAGCGGAGCGGCCTGCCGGCCGACGCCCCGGTCGACGAAGTCCTCATGGGCCAGGTGCTCCAGGCCGGCGCCGGCCAGGCACCGGCCCGCCAGGCGGCCCTCCTTGGCGGGCTGCCGGTGACGACGAGCGCGACGACGATCAACCGGGTCTGCGGCTCGGCGCCTCAAGGCGATCATGCTCGGCGCGGCCGAGATCCGGGCCGGTGACGCCGACGTCGTCGTCGCCGGCGGGATGGAGAGCATGAACGGCGCGCCGTACCTCCTGCCCCGGGCCCGCTTCGGCTATCGCCTGGGCGACGGGACGCTCGTCGACGCGACCGTCCACGACGGGCTGTGGTGCGCCATCGAGGGGTGCCACATGGGCACCCATGCCGAGCGCGTCGCCATCGCCAGCAAGGTCAGCCGCGAGGACCAGGACGAGTTCGCGCTGCGCAGCCACCAGCGCGCGATCGCGGCGATCGACGAAGGCCGCTTCGAGGCCGAGATCGCGCCGGTGACGGTGCGCGACGCCAAGGGGCGCGAGACGATCGTCAGCCGTCGACGAAGGGCCCGCGGCGCGACTCGACGATCGAGGCCCTGGCCCGACTCAAGCCGGTCTTCGACCTGCCCGAGGGCGAGGATCGCGGCGAGCGCGACCAGCGGCACCGTCACGGCCGGCAATGCGCCCGGCATCACGGACGGCGCCGCGGCGACGGTCGTCGCCAGCGAGCGGACCGTCGAGCGCTACGGCCTCAAGCCGCTCGCCAGGATCGTCGGCTACGCCCAGGCCGAGGTCGAACCGAAGTGGCTGTTCCTCGCCCCGGTCGAGGGCGTCCGCCGGCTGCTCGATCGGATCGAGATGCCGATCGAAGCCTTCGATCTCATCGAGATCAACGAGGCGTTCGCGGCCCAGACGCTCGCCGACGGCCGCGAGCTCGGCTTCGACTGGGACAAGGTGAACGTCAACGGTGGCGCGATCGCGCTCGGCCACCCGATCGGTGCGTCCGGAGCCCGGATCGTCGCGACCCTCCTCTACGAGCTCAGCCGGCGCGAGGGCCGCTACGGCCTGGCGACCCTCTGCCTCGGCGGCGGCGGGTCCGTGGCGATGGCCTTCGAGCGGGTCTGAACGACTCGGCGAGGCGGGGCGGGGCGGGGCGCGATGAGGGTCACCTCTCGCGCTTCGCTGGGACTGACGTACGCCACGGGCGATCGCTCGAATCAGTCGCCCGGCTCGAACGACACGTAGTCGGGCCACCACATCGCGCGATCGACCGCCGCCTCGATCTCCGTCGTCCGATAGGTCGCGCCCGTGGCCGCCATCTCGAGCCTGGCGAGCGACGGCGATCGCGATCGCCCGCGCGACGGCTCGCAGCTCCGCGATGGGCGGGTAGAGCGCGCCCGTCCGCCAGCCGATCGGCCGACACGAGGCTCGGCCAGCTCGTGGGCGGCCACGAGGAACATGTCGTCGGTCACCTCGCGCGTCTCGGCGACGATCGCGCCGAGGCCCATCCCCGGGAAGATGAAGACGTTGTTCGCCTGACCGATCACGCGCGCCCCGGCGGGGCCGTCGACCTCGCGGCTCGGGGCCGCCCGCGGCGACGAGCGCCCGACCTCCGGTCCAGGCGAGGATGTCCTCCGGCCGCGCCTCGGCGCAGGCGCCTGGGTTGGACAGCGGCAGCACGATCGGCGCCGGGTCGTGGAGCGCCACTTCGCCGGACGAGGGCCTCGGAGAACGCGCCCGCGCAGGCCGTCGCGCCGATCAGGACGGTCGCTCCGGTGGCGCGCGCGACGGCGACCGGGTCGGCCAGCTCGAGACGGCTCGAGCCCGGCCTGCAGCAGGGCGAGCAGGGTCGGCGGCAAACGGCCGCTGGTCATCGGGCAAGGCCGGCCGAGCCGTGTGGACCAGGCCGTGGCTGTCGAGCATGACGATGGCCGAAGCCGCGGCGCGAGGGTCCATGCCCTCCGCGACGAGCTCGCGCTGCAGCGAGCGTGGCGATGCCGATGGCCGCCGCACCCGCGCCGACGAACAGGAAACGGTCCGACGTCAGGCCTCCGCGCTCCCGGCGCGCGGCGAGCAGGCCCGCCAGGACGACCGCCCCGGTCCCCTGGATGTCGTCGTTGAAGCTCGGCAGCCGGTGCCGGTAGCGGTCGAGGACGCGAACGGCGTTGTGCTGCTTGAAGTCCTCCCATTGGACGACGGCCGCCGGGAAGACCCGGGCCACAGCGTCGACGAACGCCTCGACGACCGCGTCGTAGGCGGGGCCGCGCAACCGGGGCGCCCGGTGACCGACGTAGAGCGGATCGTCCAGGAGCTCCGGCCGGTCGGTCCCGACATCGAGCGAGACCGGCAGTGTCTGCGCCGGATAGATGCCCGCGGCCGCGGTGTACAGGGCCAGCTTGCCCACCGGGATCGCCATCCCGCCGGCCCCCTGGTCGCCCAGGCCCAGGATGCGCTCGTTGTCGGTGACGACGATCAGGCGGATGTCGTCGCCGGCCGAGCGAAGGATGACGTCGATCCGGCCGACGTCAGTCAGGGGTGATCCAGACGCCGCGCGGACGCCGGAAGATGTGGCTGAACTGCTGGCAGGCGAGGCCGACGGTCGGCGTGTAGACGATCGGGAGGAACTCCTCGAGGTTCTCGACGAGGAGCCGGTAGAACAGGGTCTCGTTGCGGTCCTGGAGAGCCGCCAGCCCGATGTACCGCTCGAGGTCGTCGGCCTTGCGCCGGACATGCTCGAGCTCCAGGGCGACCTGCTCGTCGATCGTCGCCACGCCCGACGGCAGCAGACCGTGGAGGCCGAGCGCATCGCGCTCGCGGATCGTGAAGGCCGCGCCCTTGTTGAGGAGCGGCTGCGCGATCAGCTCGTGCCCGCGGCCGTGGAACGCGAACCGCGGCGAAGCGCCGTCAACGACCGGGGCTCGAGCTGGCGCCATGGCCCTGTTCATTGCCGACTCGCGGTCGAACGCGCCACGACGACGGTGACGAGCCAGCCGACCCGACGGTCTCGCACGATCAGCCAGCCTCACCCAGCGAGCGCGTCATGGGGACCGTCGCCGCCACTGCGCTCAGCTGCTCGTCCGCGTGCTGCCGGTACGGCCTCGTTCGGCTGAGGCCCTTGAACGGCGAATCGGTATGCGGCGAGGTGGGCGTGACTGATCACCCCCACCAGGATGCCCCCCTCATCGACGACCGGGATACCTGTGATGAAGGTCGAACGGAGCAGGTGGTCGGCTTCCTCGAGCGACGCATCCACCGTGACGAATATCGGATCGTAGGTCATCACGTCCGCGACCAACAGCTGCCTATTGCCCATGTCCATCTCCTCAAGGGCTAACCGTCATCATCGGCCGAGACGCCGAGCAGCGACAGGGCCAAGTGGACCGAACAGGGGGCCAAACGGGGAGGAGCCTCTGCCGGAAGCTAACCCCCGCTCCCCGCGGCCGGTGGGGCGCCCTGGCTCCTGCCGCCGTCGCCGACCTGGGTCCGCGACAGGTAGTCCTCGGCCAGCAGGATGTTCGTCGCCGCGGCGCGCTCGACCGTCTTGAGCAGGTCGGCCATGCTCGCCATTTCCTCGCGCTGCTCGCGCAGGAACCAGGCCAGGAACTGCTCGCCGACGAGGTCGCCCTCGTCGCGTGCGAGCTTGGCCAACGCCTCGATCTGGTCGGTCACGTGGCGCTCCTGGTCGAGGGCGACGCGAACCGGCTCGGTCGGGTCGGCGAACTCGGTCCTCGGCGCCGGCACACCGGGGATGTGGACCGAGCCCTGCGCATCGAGGAGCGTACTGGACGATGATCATGGCATGGGTCCGCTCCTCGTCCGCCTGGCGGTAGAAGTGGCGGGCCAGGAGCGGGAGCGTCTGGCTGTCGTACCAGACCGCGATTGCGACGTACTGCTGGGCGGCGCTGAACTCCTCGACGAGCTGGGCGTTCAGGGCGTCGATGAACCGTGGCATCGGGGTGACTCCTCGGGCGCGGCTGCCATCGCCCCTGATGGGCAAGGCGATGGTAGACGGCAGCGACCCCGGCTGGAGCGACCGTTCGGGCGGCCCCGGGTTCGGGCCACGGCCCATAATCGGCCCGACGATCGAAGCGCCCGGGAGGAGTCGCATGTTCCGCGAAAGCCACGCATTCTCTGGGTTCTCCACGAACGACATTGCGACGGCGCGTGAGTTCTACGGCCGGACCCTCGGGCTGGAGGTCAGCGAGGAGAACGGTGTCCTCACCCTCCACCTCGGCGGCGGCGGCACGGTCGTCGTCTACCCAAAGCCGAACCACGAGCCGGCGACGTTCACAGTGCTCAACTTCCGGGTCGATGACATCGATGCGGCCGTCGATCGGCTCGTCGCCGCCGGGATCCGCTTCGAGCGCTACGAAGGGCTCGACCAGGACGAGCGCGGAATCGCGCGCGCTTACCCACCGCCGATCGGGTGGTTCAAGGACCCGGCCGACAACATCCTGTCGGTCATCCAGAGCTAGGAGAGGAGCGCCCGTGAGCGAACGACTCGCGATCCTCGGCGGCACGCCCGTCCGCTCGGGAGGCTACCCCGTCTGGCCGGAGGTCGACGAGGCGGACGTCGACGCAGTGAGCGCCGTCGTCCGGTCGGGCCGGTGGGGCGGTCACCCGGTCCCAGGTCCGCTGGCAGAGGCGTTTGGCGAGCGGTTCGCCGCGCTCCAGGGCGCCCGCCGCGGGATCCTCATGATGAACGGCACCGTCACGATGGAAGTCGCCTTGCGGGCGCTCGACATCGGCTGGGGGGACGAGGTCATCGTCCCTGCGCTCACGTTCGCCGCGACCGCTTGCGCGCCGATCGCCGCCGGCGCCCTGCCTGTGATCGTCGACGTCCTGCCCGCCACGTGGGCGATCGATCCGGACGCCGTCGAGGCCGCGATCACGCCGCGTACCCGGGCGATCATCCCGGTTCACCTCGGGCAGAGCATGGCCGACCTGGACCGGATCATGGCCATCGCCGCCCGGCACGGGCTGGCGGTCATCGAGGACAGCGCCCACAGCCATGGCAAGGCCTGGAACGGGCGTGGTGCGGGCAGCATCGGGACATTCGGCTCGTTCAGCCACCAGAGCTCGAAGATCCTGACCGCCGGCGAGGGCGGGACGCTCCTGACCAACGACGCCGACCTCGCCGAGCGGGTCAGCTCGATCATCGACTGTGGCCGGGCCAAGGATCCAGACGAGCGGAACTACACGTTCGGTGGCAACTACCGGTTAAGCGAGCTCCACGCCGCCCTCCTCCTGAGCCAGCTGGCGAAGTTCGAGCGGCAGGCCGCCGAGCGCGCAGCGAACATGCTGGTGTTCGAGCGGCTCATGGTCGAGGCGGGCGTGCCCGGCGTCCGCCTCCTGGAGATCGATCCGCGCAACACGAGTCGGAGCTTCTGGAAGTACATGGTCGCGATCGATCCGGACGCCTTCGGGGGAGCCGACCACGAGGTCGTGTGCGAGGCGCTCGGCGCCGAAGGCGTTGGCTGCGAAGTCGGCTATCCGAGCCTCAGCCGCGACCCGCTCTTCCAGCCGTCCCTCTCCCGGCTCCCCGTCCCGATGCAGTACCCGGAGCGGCTGGACGTCGCCGAGATGGCGTTCCCGGTCGCCGACCGGGCCGGATCGCTCGAGTCGATCTACCTTGACGAGAATGTGTTCCGAGCCGGGGCTGACGGCGTGGGGGATGCGGTCGAGGCGATCGCCAAGGTCCAGCGCCTGATGCCGGATGCCCGGCGCTCGATCCTGGCCGACAGGGTGTCACCGGCCCGATCGTGATCGGGAGTGCTACGACGGACCGCTGCTCCCGTCGGGCGACCCGTCAGAATCGGCGGTCGCGGACCCTGGCCCGGTCGGTGCCGCGATCAGCGTGAGGTGATCGAACGCCAGCCGGACCCGGCCTTCGCGCTGGACGAGCGCCATCCGCTGGCCGCCGCTGATGTCCGCCCGGACTTCCCGGCCGCCGACGTCGACCCGCAGCTGGGCGGTGGCGCCCTCGAAGATCACTCGATCGATGACACCCTCCACGACGTTGTCATGGCCGGGCAGCTCGCCCTCGTCGAGCACCGCGACGTCCTCCGGACGGACATAGGCGAGCACCGCTGTCGCCGACCCCGAACGGCTCGTGCGAGCGGCAGTGCAGCGTTAGGTCGCCTGCGGCCACGGTCAGGATGGCCTCGTCGCCCTCGCCACGGATCCCGGTCACCGTGCCCCGCAGGCTGTTGTTGGCCCCGATGAACTCGGCGACGAACGGCGTCTGCGGGTGGAGGTAGATGTCGCTCTGGGTCCCGATCTGCTCGGCCCGGCCCTGGTTCATGACGACGATTCGGTCGGAGATCGCGAAGGCCTCGGATTGGTCGTGGGTCACGTAGATGGCCGTCTTCCGTGTCCGCCGCTGGAGGTCGAGGATCGAGTACTTGAGCGAGTCGCGCAGGTTCTTGTCGAGCGCCGACAGCGGCTCGTCGAACAGGAGCAGGCGCGGGTCGGTGGCGAGCACCCGCGCCAGCGCGACCCGCTGCTGCTGACCGCCCGACAGCTGGGCGGGCAGGCGCTTGCCATAGCCGGCCAGCTCGACGAGGCCGAGCATCTCGTCGACCCGAGCCGCGATCGCCGGCTTCTTCTGACCCTTGACCGACAGCCCGAACCCGACGTTGTCGGCCACCGACAGGTGCGGGAACAGCGCCGGGCTCTGGAACACGAAGCCGATGTTCCGGGCGCGTGGCGGCGAGGTAGGTCACGTCCTCGTCGTCGAACAGGATCTGGCCGCTCGTCGGCTCGACGAGCCCGGCGAGCATCCGAAGCGTCGTGGTCTTGCCGCAGCCGGACGGACCGAGCAGCGTGACGAACTCGCCGTCGGCGACGTCCAGGTCGAACGCCTCCACGGCCACGGTCTGGCCGTAGTGCTTGGTCACCGAGGCGAGGACGACGGTCGTCATCAGAGGATGTAGGTGCCCTTGAAGTGGCGCGTCCCGAAGATCCGGAAGAAGGCGATGACCGCGAGGAACGAGATGGCCTGCATCGTCACCGCCAGGGCCGCGGTCGACGGCGCGAGGCCGTTGGTCCGCACGAGATTGAAGACCCGCAGCGGCGCCGTCTCCAGGTCCGGCGGATGGACGAACAGGGTCACCAGGTACTCGTTGAAGACGATGATGAAGACGAGCAGGAGGCCGGCCGAGACGCCCGGGCCGATGAGCGGGAAGACGATCCGACGGTAGGCCTGCCACTTGGTCGCGCCGAGGCACTCGGCCGCTTCCTCGAAGACCATGCGGCAGGTCCTTCATCGCGACCACGATCGGCGTCAGCATCAGCGGGAACGATCCGACCGCCATCGCGAGCACCAGTCCCCACATCGACTCGATCCGATAGACGAAGGTGTAGGTCAGGAGCAGCGACAGGCCGATGACGGCGCCCGGCACGTAGAGCGGGAGCTGGAGCAGCGAGAAGATCACGCGCTTGCCCGGGACCGGGTAGCGAACGAGGGCATAGGCCGCCGGCAGGCAGACCGCGAGATCGATGAGCAGGGTCAGGCTCGTGATCTTGAAGCTCCAGACCAGGTTGTCGCCGAAGCTGTCGAACGCGTCCGCGTAGTTGGCGAGACCGGACGTCCCGCCGCGATCCGCCAAGCGACTGGACGAGCAGCGCGAAGAACGGCAGGACGAACACGATCAGGCACAGCCAGATGTAGCCGTGGCTGGCGATGGCGCTCAGCCGGCGCGCGCGTCAGCAGCGGTCGACGCGGCGCGGTCCCGGTCGTCATTCGACGAGTGCTCCACGCGAGTAGCGCAGCGAGAAGTAGGTCACGACGAAGGCGAGGCCCATGAGCACGACGCCCATCGTCGCGCCCAGGCCGTAGTCGTTCTCGACGACGGCGCGCTGGTAGAGGGTCGAGGGCCAGCGATCGCTGCTCGTTGACCGAGCCGAGCAGGAGCGGCTCCGCGAACGCCCCGATGCTCCAGCCGAAGACCATCAGGCAACCAGCCACGACCCCGGCCCGGGTCAGCGGCAGCACGACCCGCCAGAACGTCTGCCAGGGCCGCGCCCCGAGGCAGGCCGCCGCCTCCTCGAGCGTCGGGTCGACGTTGCTCAACGCCGTGCCGATGCTCATGACCATGAACGGGAACGTGAAGATGGCCATCGCGAACACGACGGCCGGCAGGCTGAACAGGAGAGCCGTGCTCGAGATGCCGAGCAGGTTGAACAGCGGGTCGAGCGGCCCGCCGGGCAGCAGGATGAAGCTCATCCCGAACGCGACGTAGAGCGCCCCGAACATCGGGAACACCATGATCGCCCGGACGAGGTCTCGGTAGCGCACCCGGCGGACGAGGATGTACGCGAACGGGAAGCCGAACACCAGGTCGACCAGCATCGCCAGCGTGGCCAGCTGGATCGTGATGAACAGGTTCGGCAGGTAGCGCGTCGACCATCTCGGCGTAGTTCGCGAGCGAGTACACCGGGCCGGCCGGTGACAGGAACGAGCCGCCTTCGGTGAAGCTCAGGTTGACGATGAACGCGAGCGGGGCGTAGAGCAGCAGGGCTGCCAGCACGGCGGCCGGCGCCAGGAGCACGGCAGTCCGAAGGCGAGCGACGCGCTCCCTCCGCCTCAGCTGCGGGGAGAGCGCGGGCAGGGTTGTGGCCAGCTCGCCGGTGGAGCTGAGCTGGCCGGAATCAGCGGCCATGATCGGATCGTCTCACGTCGCGCGCGGCACCTCCCCGTCGAGCGGGCCAGCCGTCGATCGGGGAGGCCGCGGACGCTCCGATCCTACTGTCCGATCTTCTGCTTGTAGTACTCCTGGAACACCTTCGCGCTCGCGTTGTAGGCCTTCCAGTCGATCGGCTTGAACGACGACTTGATCTGGTCGAGGGTCGGGTAGTAGGTGAAGTAGTCGGCCTTGAACCAGTCGGGCACGAGGCCGACGTAGTCCGGGCCGAGGAAGCCCTTCGCTGAGCTCGCTCCACTGGCCATGGTCGATCGGCCAGGCGTTCGGGAACTGGACCTCCGGGGCTGAGGCGCCAGTTGATGAAGATCTGGGCGAGCACCGGGTGCTGTGCGTTCTTCGGGATCCAGAGATAGCCATTGGCCGGATAGATCGTCGGCGGGACGAGCAGCGCGGCGTCCGGATGGCCGCCGAGGTACTCGAGACGGGCGAGGCTGTTCCAGAAGCCGACCGCGTCGACGGCCCCGGACTCCAGCAGCTTCTGTAGCGTCGGCTGGTCGGTCGTGTACTTGACGACGTTCGGGCCGATGTTGGTGACCACCCAGTCGACGACTTCCTTCATCTGGGCCGGATCCTTGTAGTCCTTGCCCAGCTCGGCGGCGACGCCGAGCAGGAACCCGCCGGCCGTGATGTCGCCCGGCGCGGGCAGCGTGACCTTGCCCTTGAGGCGCGGGTCGGCGAGGTCCTTGAGCGTCTTGAGGAACGGCGCGTTCTTCTTGTTGTAGACGACGCCCGGATAGGCCGTCGACTGGAACGCGATCGACGTCGGGGCGTGCTGGAACGAATCGAGGACGAGCTTCTGGTTCGGGATCAGGCCGGACGGCAGGTAGTCGTCCGGAAGTCCGAGCTCGGTCGCGTCGTACCAGTAGTTCTCCTCGACCGCGATCGACGTCGTAGGGAGCCGGGTTGCCGGCCTTGCTTGGCGGCCGACAGCTTCGTGATGTACTCGCTCGGCGCCTGGGTGCCGGCGTAGGTCAGCTTGATGTCGACGCCGTACGTGTCCTTCACGTACTTCTGGAACTGGTTGACGATCTCCTTCGTGGCCGCATAGGTCCAGTTGCCGACCACCACGCCGCCCTCGGCCTGGATCGCCGCCTTGATGTCGTCGGGCGTCATGTCCTTGTTGACGATCGGGACGTGGACCGTCGCGGCGGCGCTGGCGGGCGCACTGGCCGCCGTGCTCGCCGCCGGGGTGCTCGTGGCGGCCGCGGCGCTGGGTGCCGTCGTTGTGCCACTGCTGCTGCAGGCTGCGGCGACCAGTCCGATGATGGCGATCGGGACCGTGAGCCTCGACCACCGGAGCTTGCTGGATCAATTCACCGGGTCGTCCTCCTCCTCCGCGATGTGGACCCCGCGACGGGTCCTGGTCATGCCCCGCGCTCCGGCCGGCCACAGCCGACCGGAACGGGCGAGACGCGACGATCAACGCCGCTGTCGGCAAGGCTTAACGTTTACGCTTGACGATGCCACCAAGCCCGCAGGATACTCTGCGGGCAGCCCCAGTCAAGGGGGTTTCCGGCAGTCGAAGGGGCCTGGGTCATTCCTGACGCCATCCTCCGCGAACCCGGGCGAGTGGCCCGATGAGCACGCGGGCGACCTACACGTCGGTGACCCTGCGCGATGTCGCGGGACGCTCCGGGGTGTCGATCACGACCGTGTCGCGCATCCTGAACGGCCGGGAATCGGGCGTCCCGATCCGCGACGAGACGAGGCAGCGGGTGCTGGCTGTCGCAGCCGAGCTCGGCTACAAGCCAAACCTCCTCGCCCGGGGCCTGCGCGGGAGCCGGAGCTCGCTGATCGGGGTGATCGCCCGGGACATCTCGGATCCGTTCCACATCCAGGTCCTGCAGGGTGTCAACGATGTCACCCGATCCCGTGACTACCGCCTCTTCCTTGGTCACGTCGACTACCGGCCCGACGTGGCCCTGACCTACGGATCGATGTTCGAGCGATCGCACGCCGACGGCATCCTGATCCTGGGCGACCTGGCCGGGGGCGACGAGGAGCTGGCGGACCTCACCTCCCAGCATCGCTTCGTCATCGGCGTCTCGGATCGGATCAAGCGCCTGTCGTTTCCCGGCGTCTACGGCGACAGCGCGAAGGGCACGATGCTCGCGCTCACGCATCTGTGGGGGTTGGGCCACCGGCGGATCGTCTGCGTCTTCGATCCCGGGACGGCGGATCAGCGTCAGCGGGCCGAGCTCTACGAGTGGTTCATGGCGGATCGCGGCCAGGCCGCGGCGATCGGCTCGTACCAGACCACCCAACCGGACCCAGGGCCAAGCTATCGGCTCGGCGCCGAGCTGTTCGCCGAGGCGAACCGAGCGGACGCACCTTCGGCCGTCTTCGCGACCTCCGACACGATTGCGATCGGTCTGCTCCAGGCGGCCTACCAGGCCCACCTCGTCATCCCGGACCGGCTGTCGATCGTCGGGTTCGACAACATCGACATCGCCGCGTTCGCGATCCCGCCCCTCACCACCGTCAGCCAATCGGGCGTCGAGATGGGACGAACAGCCGCGACGCTGCTGCTCGACATGATCGAGCACGACCGGGCGGCCGACGAGATCGAGGACATCGTCGTGGAGCCGACGCTGGTGGTCCGCGAGTCAACCGCCGCGCCCGGCCCGGTCCCGGGCTAGCGCGATGGACGGATCCACCGGCCGGGAGTTCACGACCGTGTTCGGGCGGGGCCTCGTCGGCGAGCTCCCGAAGTTCGTGCCGCGGCCGTACCTGATCGTGACGATGGACGACCTGTGGCCGATCTTCGAGCACCACTTCGACGACGGCCTGGCCGGGGTACATCCCGTCCGAACGCTCGACCTCGACGAGCTGCGACTCGCGGTCGGCCAGCTGCCGGCGTGCCGGAGCGTCATCGGCCTCGGCGGCGGCCAGGCGATCGACGTCGCCAAGTTCTTCGCCTGGTCGCTTGGCCTGCCGATCTTCCAGGTCCCGACCGCGATGACGGTCAACGCTCCGTTCGGCCATCGGGCCGGGATCCGGACCGGGGGCACCGTTCGCTACATGGGCTGGGCCGTGCCCGAGGCGGTCTACGTCGACTTCGACGTGATCGCGTCGGCTCCGCCCCTGCTCAACCGGAGCGGGATCGGCGACATCCTGTGCTACCACACCGCGCACTACGACTGGCGGCTCGCCCGCGACCTCGGACGCGAGGAGGCACAGTGGCCGTACGACGAGTCGCTCGTCGCCGCGGCGCGCCTTCGGCTCGACAGCGTCCTCGACCACCTCGACGACATCCGGGCGGTCAACGAGGCCGGGATCCGGACTCTCGATGACCGCCCACCGCTGGGGCGGCGCGACGTTCCACGATTCGGGCTGGAACCCGCGCCACATCGAGGGCGTCGACCACTTCTTCTTCTATAACCTCGAACGGCTCACCGGTCGCCACTTCATTCACGGCCAGCCGGTCGGCCTTGGGATCGTCATCGGATCGGCGCTCCAGGACAACGAGCCCGAGCGGATGCTCGCCGCGATCCAGCGGGTGGGCGTCGACATCCGGCCCGAGGCGATGGGGGTCACCTGGGACGACGCCGGCGAGGCGATGCGGACCCTGGCTGGCTACGTCCGGTCGGCCGGTCTCTGGTTCTCGGTCGCCGACGCGGTGCCGATCGATGAGGCGTTCATCGACGGGATCCGGGAGCGGGTGAGTGCGGCGTACGAAGGCTGGGATCCGGAGAGCGCGACGGCATGAAGCTCGGGATCAGCCTGGCCCAGGGCTGCGACCGCGAATACCTCGGTCTCGACGCCCGGACCGCCTGGGACCGGACGGTCGAGTCCGCCCGCGCGGCCGAGGCGCTCGGCTTCGAGTCGATCTGGATCAACGACCACTTCCAGGTCGATCCACCCCTCGATCGAGGCGCCGATCTTCGAGCCGTTCGTCGAGCTCACGGGCTCTGGCGATCGCGACGCGGCGGGTGCGCCTCGGCCACCTCGTCCTCGCCGCCGCGTACCGCAATGCCGCGCTCACGGCCAAGATGATCTCGACCCTCGACGTCGTCAGCGGCGGTCGGGCGGAGCTCGGGATCGGCGCCGGCTGGAAGGAGGACGAGTGGCTCGCCTACGGCTACGGGTTCCCGCGACGCGCCCGAGCGACTGGCGATCCTGGCCGATCATCTCGAGATCATCACCCGGATGCTCGGCCCCGGGACGAGCGACCTACGAGGGAGGCCATGCCAGCGTTCACGATGCGATCCATGAACCCAAGGGCCTCCAGGTCCCGCGGATCCCGATCGTCGTCGGCGGCAACGGCCCCAAGGTGACCTGGCGCCTTGCGGCCCGGTTCGCCGACGAGCTCAACCTCGACGCGTTGATGCCCGACGAGGTCGCTCGAGCGCTGCCCGTCATCGCCGAACGCTGCACCGAGATCGGGCGCGACCCGGCGTCGCTCCGCGTGTCGGTCTATGTCTGGGGCCGACCCGCCCAGGTGTCGCCCGGCCGGGAACGGCGAGATCGGATCCGGGAGTTCGAGGGCCTCGGGATCGACCGGCTCATCCTCCAGGGCTTTGCGGAGGTCGCCCAGCCGGGCGTGCTCGAGTCGATCGCCGACGATGCCTCGGCCCTGGGTCTGCTTCGCGACGGCGCAGCGCCATCGCCCGGATCCGGAGCCTGAGCGACCGTTACCTGGCGGTCCAGCCGCCGTCGACCAGGAGGGTGGTCCCCGTCACGAGCGACGCGGCGGGCGAGGCGAGATAGACCACCGCGCCGGCGACGTCCATCGGCTCGCCGATCCGGTGCAGCCCGGCGATGCGCTCCTCGACCTCGGCCCGGAACGCGGGATCCGCCAGGTCGGCCTCGGTCCCCGGCGTCCGGATGAACGTCGGCGCCACGGCGTTGACCGTGATCCCGTGCCGACCCCACTCCACCGCGAGGCATTTCGTGAGGTGGGCGACGGCCGCCTTCGTCAGGCAATAGACGGACTCGGTCGGAAGCGCGACGAACCCGGCCTGCGAGCTGAGGTTGATGATCCGCCCCGATCCCTGCTCGATCATCACCCGGCCGGCGGCCTGGCTGGCGAAGAACATGCCCTTGACGTTCACGTCCACCGTGAGGTCGAAGTCCGCCTCGGTCACGTCTTCGGCCGGTTCGCTCGGGCCGAGGCCGGCGTTGTTGACGAGGAGGTCGAGTCGGCCGTAGTGGGCCACGGTCGAGTCGACGGCGCGCGCGGACCTGGTCGAGGCGACGGACGTCCATCGGCAGGGCGAGGGCCCGGCGACCCATCGCCCGGATCTCCATCGACGAGGTCGGCGCCGTCCCCGGGTCGCGCAACCCGAGCGCGAGGTCGGCGCCGGCGTTGGCCAGGGCGAGTGAGATCGCCCGGCCGATGCCGCGAGCGGCGCCCGTGACCAGCGCCACCTGGCCGGTCAGCTCGAAGCTCGGATAGCCGCCCACGAGGACCTCCCATCCGCGCGCTTATCGATAACGCTTATCGCTACCATTCGCGCCGCGGGTCCGCGGAGGATAGTCGCGCCGGACCGCGAGCGTCAAGCCTCGAAGCGCGCCCGAATGGGCGCTACGATGACCCGTGCTCGCTTGGAGGGATCACGATGAATCCGCCGAGACCGGACACGATCGGCGACCGGGACGCGGCCGATCCGCGATACCCCTACCTGGCCGAGATCGAAGCGGAACGGGTCGCCTGGTACGAGCTGACCGACCTCGTCCGCTCGCTGACCCCGGAGGAGTGTCTCGTCCCGGGCTACTACCGCGATCCGGACTGGTCGGTCCGCGACGTGGCGTCCCACCTCGGGACCTGGCTCGCCGAGGCCGAGGTCCAGTTCGAGCGGATCCACGCCGAGACCTACGAAGGTCATGACGTCGACATCGACGCGCTGAACGCTTCCTTCCTGGCCGCTATGCGGGACCAGCCCTGGGAGGTCGCCTGGATCCAGGCGAACGCCGGGCGGACCAGGATGCTCCAGGCCTGGCTGCAGCTCGGCGGGCCAAACGACGAGGCGGCCTGGTGGATCCGGAAGTCGGCGGTCGAGCATTACGCCGAGCATCTCGATCGGCTCCGTGAGTGGGTCGCCGAGCTCATCGGCCGGCGCTCCGACGCGATCCCGGAGTAACGCCCTGGGCGGGTGGTCGGTGGTCGCCTTCTCGATCAGGCGCGGGACGAGGCCGCCGGGCGGCCCCGGACGGAGAGCCGGTGCTCGGGTCCGTGGGAAGCGTCTCGGGCGGGTCCGACGGCATTCCGCCGGGCTCCCCGAGGCGGCGGACCCAGGCGGGCGCCCCCGCGTCGGCTGGCGCCGTCGCTCGGACCGTCCTGACGCCCGCCGATTGCGCGTCGGTCCCGCGATGGTCCGACCCGTCGCCGGCGAGGATCCGGCCGTACCGCTCGGACGCGTCGCGCAGGCGCTGCTCGGGCAGGCGAGGGTCCGGGAGGGACGGCGCAACCAGGTCCCGGGAACCCGCCCGGGGACCTCGACGGAACATCCGGGCGAGCACAGCGGGCAGCAGCGGGCGAAGGGGGTCGCGGGCCATCCTCGTCAGCCGCTCGTCCCGGTCGGAGCGTCGAAGCCACCGCCGTTGATCGTGACTTCGGTGCCTGCGGCCGGGACGGCCAGCCGACGGCGATCGTGGAGGTCGTCGTGGATCTGGGCATGCGAACGTTCGTCGCCCGGATGCGGATGGGCATGAGAAAGGGCGTGTCCGTCGGGCCTCCAGGGCACGCCGTCGGCGAACAGGATGCTGAACAGGCGGACGATCTCCGGGTCGAACTGGACGCCGGCGTGACGACGGAGCTCGGCGATGGCCTGCTCGTGGTTCACGGCCCGGCGATACGGCCGGCCGGCGACCATCGCCTCGTAGGCGTCGGCGATCGCGACGATCCGGGCACCGACCGGGATCTCCTGGCCGCTCAGGCCATGCGGGTAGCCCCGGCCGTCGTACCACTCGTGGTGATGGAGGACGATCGTCGCCGCGTCGCGCAGCGCGCCCGCCTGCTCGAGAACGACGTGACCGATCTTCGGGTGCTCCGAGACGACGCGCCACTCGGGATCGGTCAGCTCGCCGGGATTGGTCAGGATCTCGTCCGGGATCGCGAGCTTGCCGAGGTCGTGGAGCAGGCTGGCCGTCCGGACCCGCTCGACCTCGCCATTCGGCAGGTCGAGCGCCCTGGCCAGGCTGACCGCCATCTCGGCGATCATCGTCGATGGCTTGCCGGCCCAGGCGGGACGCGCCTCGAGGGCATCCTGGAGGCTCGCCGTCGCGGCACCCATGGCGGCCCGACCGACCTCGACCGCGCGCTCGCGGGCCTGAGGTCCGATGGCGGCTCGACGGACGAGGCTGCCCTCTTCGATCTCGTGGAAGACATAGACCTGATCGCGGCCAAGTGACTTCGCCGAGTACAGGGCGGCGTCGGCGTCACGGACCAGGGCGTCGAGCTGGAGAAACTGGCCGGGTCCTCCGGCGACGCCGGCGCTCAAGGTCACGGTCAGGACGTGACCGTCGTCGAGGCGGACCTGGCGCGAGCCGACGAGACGGCGGAGCTTCTCGGCGCTCGCAGCCGCCGCATCGGCATCGGTCTCGGGCATGACGATCATGAACTCTTCGCCGCCATAGCGGCCGACGAGGTCGACGCCCCGGACGTTGCTGGTCAGCACTTCCGCGACCTCGCGCAGCACGAGGTCGCCGGCCATGTGACCGTGGGTGTCGTTGACCCGCTTGAAGTGGTCCAGGTCGACCAGCACGATCGAGCACGGCCGCTGGTAGCGGGCGGCTCGCTCGAGCTCGTCCTCGAGCCTGGCCAGCAGCGCCTGCCGGTTGAGCGCACCGGTCAGCAGGTCGACCGTCGCGAGAGTCCAGGCCTGGCCCATCCGCTCGGCGAGGCGCCCGAAGCCGGCCCGCAGCCGTGCGTCGTCGACCTTGCCGGTGTCGACCTTGGCGGTCAGGTCCGTGGCCGTGGCGAGCCGGTCGGTCAGCTCGAGGATCCGGCGCATCTGGCGGCGACCGATCGTGGCAGCGTAGCCGGCCGTTCCGACCAGGGCCCCGATCAGGGCGACGGCCAGGATCGCTAGGGCGAGTCCGGTATCTTCGGTGATCGTCACCTGGCGCTGAACTCCCACAAGGTGCACGAAGCTAGACGCGACCCGCTGACGGGGCGCGGATTGATCGGACTCGTGGCAATCGTCGGCGCGCGCCGCAGGACCAGCCATAGCGAGATGGTCCCCGGCCCTCGGGGTGACCGACCGTTCCGACCGCGGTCCGGGGCGGTGCGTCGCTGCACGTCCCGGGTGAGGGGAGGACTGTAGTCCCATCCGCGTGCGAGATCAGTGAGGTCCGCTGGGGTGGCGCGATGACAGCTGGCACCGGCCCGTCCGGGGCCGCCGCCGGGACCCGACCCCTGGGCCGGTGCGCTCAGGCCTCCAGTCTGGCCCCCAGATATGGCAGGCCGCTTCCGGCATCGACGATCCGACACGACCAGCCGTTCGCGGACGGCCAGGCGATCGCCTGAACCCGAGCCCGCGGGGCCGCCGCGCCGAGGTACTCGAACTGCCAGCGACGGGGAACGGCGTCGAGCATCTCGCGGCCGTCGGCGCCGGCGGCCGCGACCACGGCCTCCTCCGCCCAGTCGACGTAGACGGCGTTGTTGACGTGGCCCATGGGGTCGAGCTCATGGGTCCGGACCTCGAGCTCGAGCCGAGCCAAGGGTGTCCCGTCCGGTGAGACCTCGCGAACCCGGATCGGGCTGAACGACCCCTCCGGCATGGTGAACACCGTGGCGAAGACCGGCGGGATCCTGGTCGGTGTCCCGTCGAGGGTCGTCAGCGCCCAGTCGACGGTCAGGGCGGCGGCCGGCTCGCCGGCGTCCGTCCGGAACTCGGTCCGGCGTCGGGCGATCACCTTGCGGGCGGCGACGGCCTCGGTCGTGCCGACGAGCTGCTGACCGTAGGCCACCCGGCTGAGTACCTCGAGATCAACGCCCCGGACCAGCCACGCCAGACCTCGCTCCTGGTACCACGCCCGGCCGAATCCGTGCTGGTCGGAGTGGAACGCGGCGAGGTCGGCGGCGTAGCGGAGGAGGACCGAGGTACGGATGACGCCGGCCGGGGTGGCCTCGTCGAACCGGACCCGGAACGGGAGGCTCGCCCGTCGTTCAGGCTCGGTCGGAGGACCGGGCATCAGGCCCTGGCTCCGCCGGTCGTGGCGAGGTCGTCGAGGGTCTCGATCCCGATCAGCCGAGTGGTGTCGTGCGGCGCGGTCTCACGGTCGAGGCGGACCCGGCACGAGCGTTCGGCGTCGAAGACGACCAGCCCGACCAGCAACCGCTCGTCCTCGTCGGCGGCGTGTGCCCGCGCGTCATCGAGCTGGTGGAGCACGTCCGGGCCGATCCCGCGCGCACCCCACTTGCAGTCCCATGCCTCGGCCCGCCCGTCGAGCTCCACCGTCACGTCGTACGGATGGATCTCAGCCGCCACGCCGTCGAACAGGATCCGCCGCTCGCGCCGGACCGCACTGGCGACGGCCGGTCCGCGCCGGGCAAGGATCGCGGCCGCGAGCGCCTCGACGATGGCTCCCCGGACCTGGCTGCGGACCTGCTCGCCGCGATCGGCGACCTCGAGCGACAGGGCAAGGATCGCCTCAGCCCGGCTCCGGCGAGCCTCCGCGACGAGCGAACCGAAGAGGCTCGGGAACATCGTCCGCCAGGCCGCGGGATCGGTTCGCTGGCCGTTCATCACCGCTCGCGCAAGAAGCCGCTCGGCTCGGTCGGCGTCGGCGAGGGCCGTGGCCACGCGGGCCACCAGGGGGTCGGCCTGGATCGATGCATAGACCACGGCCCGTCCGTCGCGGGCGGCGTCCTGGAAGCGCACGCCGGGTCAGCCCGGCTCGTCGAGCGCGAGCAGGACGACCTGCGGGAACGTGGACATCCAGTCGATCGCGCGATGCGGGTCGTCGATCGACTCGGTCTCGGCAATCGCCTCGTCGAGCGCCGCCGCCACACTCGGGGCGACCGGCTCCTCGGCGCGGGTCGATCCAACCTCGGCCAATCGGGCCGCCCACGTCGCGTCGAGGTCGTTGACGTAGGACCACTCGTCGTCGATCGCCTCGCCGAGGTCGGCCAGCGCCCGCTCGGCGGCGATGGCACGGTCGATGAGATCGCGGACGAGAACGACGGGCGGCGCCATGTGCGCCAGCCTAGCCCAAGCCTGCTTCCGGCGGTCGTCCGGATCGGTGGCTTCGGCCGGTCAGCCGACGGCGGCGGCGAACCCGGGCAACGGCAGCGGTGGCGGCGTCCGGCCAGCCGCCACGTGGGCGCTCACGATGGTCTCCTCGAGCGAGCGCCGGCAGCGATCGTCCCAGGCACGACTATAGGCTCGGGCGGCGGCGATCCGGAGACGGGCGGCCTGGGTCCGTCCGCCCTGCCTCGCCAGCTCGTCGATCGCATCGAGCGCCACGCGGTAGAGGACCGGCAGGTACTCGGCGAGCACGGGGTCCGTTCCCATCGCCTCAACCTTGCGCGCGGTCGGGTCGGCTGGGCATGACCGACTCGTCCCGATGTCCGTCTGACGTTCGGGTCACCATCGTGACGGCGGGTCCGCCCGGCGACCCAACCGTGGCACCATTGCCGAACGATGACGACGACGCCCGAGAGCCCTGCCGGAGGCCGTCCGGGGCTGCGCGGCACCTGGTACATCCTGCCTACGCCATTTGACGCGGACGGGGGCCTCGACATCCGCTCCCTGGCCCGGCTCACGAACGCCGCGATCGACTGGGGGGTGGACGGCCTGACCGCGATGGGTGTCATGGCCGAACCCGGCAGCCTGTCGCCGGACGAGCGTGAGATCGCCCTTGGAGCGATCTTCGAGGCCGCGGCCGGCCGGGTCCCGATCGCCGTCGGGTGCTCGGCGCCGACCGTCGCCCGGGTGACCGCTCTGGCCGACCAGGCCCGGCGCCTCGGTGCGGTCGCGGCCATGGTCGCCCCGCCGATGCTCGTCCGGAACGCGGATGTGCTGCCCGACTTCTACCGCGCGGTTGGGAGCGCGGCCGGCCTCGTGCTGGTCGTCCAGGACGAGCCGGCTGCCACCGGCGTGACCCTGCCGGTCAGCATCCTCGAAGCCTGCCTCGCCGCGTCGGGAGCGCGGACCGTCAAGCTCGAGGACCCGCCGACGCCGGCGAAGATCGCCCGGCTTCTGGCCCTCGATCCAGGCCTGGCCGTGTTCGGTGGGCTCGGGGGCGCGGCCGCCCTGTGGGAGCTCGAGCGCGGAGCGTGCGGGACGATGACCGGGTTCGCCTACCCGGAGGTCCTCCGGGCGATCCGGCTGGCGCACGAGGCCGGCGACAAAGGCGGTGCCGGGCGACTGTTCGATCGGTACCTGCCGCTGCTCGCCTACGAGGCGCAACCCGTCGTCGGGCTGGCGATCCGCAAGGAATCCCTGCGCCGGCGCGGTGCGATCGACCATGGAGCGACGCGCGGCCTCGGCGCTCCGCTCGACGCCCCGACGATCGCTGGCCTCGAGGCAGTGCTTGCCCGGCTCGGGATCGTCCCATCGATCGAGCCGTACCGGGCGACGGCCTGACAGGCGACGGAGGATTGCGATGGACTACGGGCTAACCGGACGGACCGCACTCGTGGGTGGAGCCTCGTCGGGACTCGGGCGCGCGTCGGCGGCGGCACTCGCGGCCGAAGGCTGCCAGCTGGCGATCTGGTCCCGGAGCCGGACCGGGCTCGAGGCCGTGGCCGCCGACCTCCGCGAACGGCACGGGGCCGACATCGTCGTCCTCGAAGGCGACGCCGGGCAGCCGGGTACCGGGGCCCGGATCGGCGCCGAGGCACTGGCCGCTTTCGGCACGATCGATATCCTCGTCCTCAACGCCGGTGGGCCGCCGACGGTCGACCCGACCGCGACCGACGCAGCCGGCTGGCAGCACGCCTTCCAGCTCCTGTCGATCACCCCGATCGAGCTGGCGACCGCGCTCCTGCCCGGGATGCGCGCGCGTGGCTGGGGCCGGATCGTCGGAATCCTGTCGTCGGGTGTCCGCCAGCCGATCGCCGACCTCGTCTACTCGACCGCCGCCCGAGGCGCCCTGATGGCCTGGCTCAAGACGACCGCCCGGGCCGTCGCCACGGATGGGGTCACGGTCAACGGCGTGCTGCCCGGTCGCCTCCAGACGCCGCGCGTCGACAGCCTCGATCGCGGTCGGTCGGAGCGGACCGGGGAATCACTCGAGGCCGTCCGGGCCGCCCACCTGGCGTCCATCCCCGCCGGCCGCTATGGGCGTCCGGCGGAGCTCGCCGCCTGCGTCGCATACCTGTGCTCGGATGGGGCCGGCTACCAGACCGGGACGTTCACCGCGGTCGACGGAGGCCTGCTGTCTGGGCTTCCCTGACCCGGTCGGGTCTGCGGGCCCGCCCAATCCGCGGTCCCGAAGACGTCAGCTCGGATCGACCTCGATCGGATCGCCGATCCGGAGCTCCCCGCCGTCGAGGAGCCGGGCGCGCAATCCGGCCCGGTGGACGAGGGGACGAAGCACCGGCTGTCCGACGAGCTCCTGCATGTGAGCGCACGGCTCGCACAGCTCGACGCCCTGGATCCGGACGGATCCGACCCGGAACGTGCGGCCGACGAGGTCGTTGAGCCGCACGCCCCTCGTCGTCAGGTTCCGCCTCGTCGCGCCGGGCGAGAGCCGGATCCCGGTCTCCGCGGCGAGCCACTCGATCTGCTCTGCCTCCACGAGCGTGACGTCGCGGACCTCGTCGTCCGTCGGGTCCTGCTGATCGAGCGGGATCGCGTACCGATCGCCGGTCAGCCCGACTCCCGCGATCGCCTCGACCGAGTCGACTGCGCGCATCGGCCCGCCCTCGCGGTCCGCGAGGTGGATCGCCTCGAGCCGGCCTCGATCAGTCGCCTCCATGCCACCCGGACCGTATCGCGAATTGGTCGAAGGCGTCCAGCGGAGCTGACCAGGCCACCTCGAGTCGATCGACGACTGCTCCCGGTGGGCCGATCTCGAGGTCGCGGACGAACGTTTCGAGGGCCGCCCGGGAACCTTCGGCGACGCAGCGCACCGCGCCATCGGGCTCGTTGGCCACCCAGCCGGTGATGCCGTGACCGGCAGCCACGCGCGCGGCGAACATCCGGTAGCCAACGCCCTGGACCCGGCCGTGGACGACGACCTCCAGCCGCGCAGCGTCGCGCGCGCCGGCGGCAGGCCCGGTCATGCCGTCCGGATGGCTGCCCGAGGCCAGGCCAGGATCGCGACGTCCACCGCCAGCTCCGGGCTGACGTTGCCGGCGACGCCTTCCGCGATGTGATCGAGGCGCTCGAGGAACGCGACGACCGAATCCGGGTGGACCTCGTTCGAGGCGGCCGTCAGCTCCTCGAGGAGCACCACGTCCCGGATCGGCCGCGGACCGACGAGGCCGGCCACCGCGAGATCGCGAGCGACGTCCCGCCAGACGGACAGCAGCAGGCGAGCAGCGCGACGTCGGACGGCCGGGGCAAGCCTGGCCGGACCCGCCTCCTCGTCGACCTCGGCGGGCCCCTCGGCGGTCGCTCCGCTGGCCATGACCGGCGGGGCACCGTCGAGCATGTCGCCGAGATCCCGGGCGCGGCCGAGGAGCTCCCGACCGGCCGTCAGACGCCGGGCTCGCCCGGCGGCCAGGAGGTCGAGCAGCGTTCGGGCGATCTCGTCGCGGATCGCAATCGCCCCGGGAGCTCGGGCGTACGCGACCGCCGCGCCGGGGCGTCCTCCCGCGAGGTGCGCGAGCCGTCCGGCGGTCGGCGCGTCCGCCAGCCCCAGCTCCCCGAGAAGCGCCTCGATCTCGCGCGGCCCGGTCGGCCCGAGCCGGATCCTGGCGCAGCGCGATCGGACCGTCGGCAGGAGCAGCTCCTCGCGGTCCGCGCAGAGAACGATCGTGACTCGGGCCGGCGGTTCCTCGAGCGTCTTGAGCAGGGCGTTCTGGGCGTCCTCGTTCATCTCCGCGGCGCTCTCGACGATCGCGACCCGGGCGCCTCCCTCGACCGGCAGGAGGGCGAGATCGCGGAGCAGGTCGCGGACACCACGCGGGGCGCGGGCGTCGCGCGAATCACCGATCACGACCTGACCGCCGGGTCCCGCGACGGCCAGCCGGTGGAGGTCGGGGTGGTTGCCGCTCGCGACCAGGCGGCAACCACGACACTCACGGCAGGGGCGCCGCTCCGGGTCGGCCGTGCATAGAAGGGCCGCCGCAAGGTCTTCGGCCAGGGTCGCCTTGCCGATCGCCGGCGGCCCGACGAGCAGGACCGCATGCGGGGCCGGACCCGCGGCCATCCGGGCCACGGCAGCGAGCGCGGCCGGCTGGCCCCGGGTCGCCCAACGCGGACCGGGTCCGGAGACGGCGCTCGACGCCATCACGCGGGATCCACGATCAGGGCCGCGCGGCCGCTAGGCCTCGGTCGGCTCCGCCTTCTTGCGGGTCGAGGTCCGTCGCTTCGGCGCGGCGGCCTCGGCACCTTCGGCCGCCGGGTCGGAGGCCGCATCAGCCTTCGCCGCCGGCTTGCGGGTCGTCGTGCGGCGCTTCGGCGCCGGAGACGCGGTGCCCTCGACCGGCGAGGCGGCGGCCGGATCGGCCTCCACCCCGGCGGTGGCCGCGGGCTTACGGGCGGCGGGACGTCGCTTCGGCGCGGTCGTCTTCGCCCCGCTGTCAGCCCTGGCCGGGCGGCGCGAGGCCGTCCGGGTGGCTGGGACGCTCGATCCGCCCTCGTCGAGCGGCGACTCGGCGGCAGCCGAGCTGGTCGGCGCTGCGGGCTCCGCCGGACGTGCGTCGGTTCGCGTGGCGAGCTGGGCGCGGAGCATCGCCTCGAGCTCGGGCGGCACTTCGCTCCAAGGCTCATCCGACCGGCCGGCAGCCGGCCGCTCTCGCTCCGGGCGGCCCCCCGACGGCGGCCGGTCGTCGCGTCGGGCATCTCGCCCGCCGCGACTCCCGCCTCCGCCACTCCGGCCCGATACGTCCGGATAGCGATTGATCCCACCGCCTCCGCCGCCGCGGCCGAAGCGCTCGCGATCGACGGCCGTCGTGTAGCCGCCGCCTCGCCCGCCGCGACCACCCTGGCGGCCGCCGCCGGTTCGCGGCCCCGAGCTGCCGCGCCGCTGCTCGGCGATGAGGTACTCGGGGATCGCCGGTTCGTCCTCATCGTCGATGTCGAACGGGGTCGACTCGACCGATGGCGTGCGGGTCTGGCCGATCTGCGAATCCCAGACCGACCCGAAGGCGCCCGGTCGGGGACCCTGCGGGTGGGTGACCACGATCTCGTCCGCTTCGACCCGACGGTCCCCGCCGGTCCCCACGTCGACGATTGGCGCGGCCTCGCCCGTCGGGGCCACCTCGAGCTCGCCACCCTCGGGACGCCCTCGGCCGCGACCCCGCCCGCGGCCGCCACGTCGGCGCCGGCGGCGGGGCCCGTCGCCGTCCTGCTCGATTCGCTCGTCAGACGGTTCGCCGGTGTCCCCGAGCTCCTCGACGTCGACGGCAATCGGTGTGGTCGGGCCGGCTGCCTCGAGCCGGGCCAGGGCCGCCTTCGACAGCTTCTCGCCGGGGAGCGCGATCAGCCCGACGCCCGCGCCGGTCGCGGCGATGACCTCCACCTCGGGCTCCGCCCGCCGGGTGCGCGTCCCGCCACGCGTCGTCCGGGCGGCGCTGGCCGCCACCGGCTCGCGCTCGGCGTCGCCCGTCCGGCCCCGGCCGCGACCGGTTCCGCGGCCACGGCCGCGTCCGGTGCCCTCGGTCAGCTTGTCCGGGACTTCGGTCATCGACAGGTCCTCACCGTCGTCGGCGACTCGGCGGCCGCTCCGCGACGAGCCCTTCTCGACCCGGGCGATCTGGATGATGTCCGTGAACAGGTCGGCGACATCGATCAGGTCGGACGAGGTGTTGCCCCGGAAGCTGATCACCTCGACCCGGACGCCCATCTCCTGGACGGCCCGGATGGCCGGCGCGAAGTCCCCATCGCCCGACACGACGATCGCGACGTCGAGGTTGCGAGCGGTCTTGAGCATGTCGACGACGAGCTCGATGTCGAGGTTCGCCTTGACCTTGCCGTCGCCGTACTTGCGAATGTCCTTGCTCACGACCTTGTAGCCGTGGCGGGACAGGAAGTTATGGAAGTTTCGCTGGTTCTCGTTGTCGGGATCGAGTCCCGTGTACGCGTAGGCGCGCACGAAGTCCCGACCTGCGATGGCCGACTTGAGGAGCGTGACGTAATCGATGTCCACGCCGGCCGCCTTGGCCGCGTAGAAGATGTTCGCCACGTCCACGAAGACGGCTACGTTCTTGCCCACAATGACTCCTTGAGCTGGTGATCGACCGATCGGCGCACCGCGGCGCGGCTCGATGGTCGTGATGACGATGTCGTGTCTGATCCGGTCATGGTCGCCGGGCCGTCATGGCGACCGGATGTTCGAGGAGCGTGCCCGCCTCGTGGAAGCCGCGCCGGTCCCAGCGCGCCCGCTCGGCGCGATCGGCCGGCCGGGCAACCTCGACGAGCGCACAACCCTTGTTCCGGGCCGAGCGGAGCATCTCCTCGATGAGCGCATCGGCGACCGCGTCGACGTCGTGGCGCGGATCCGTGACCAGGATGTCGACCGTGCCGACGAAGCCTCCGGCCCGCACGGACGGCCGCAACGCGAGGACCGCCGCACCGATCACCGATCGTCGCAGCTCCGCGACGATCACGCTCGCCTGGGGGAGGTAGACGAGCTGGCGGAGAAGATCGGGGGCGACGAGCGGCCCATCGTCGGCGGCCATCGAGGCCGTCCCCGCGCAGAGCGCGACGAGCCGATCGATGTCCGTGATCCGAGCCGCTCGAACCTGGTAATCCACGCTGACGGGTGCGACCTCGCGAGGGTGGCGTCATCGTTGCGAACGCTGAGACCGGATCGTCCGGGATGATCGCGAGCGCGCCTCCAGGGGCGAGCGGCGAACCGCTCGGCAGCCTCCTGCGGGCGCTCGTCGACCGGATGTTTGCAATCGACGCGCCGATGGCTAATATACGGCATCGCTTCGGCGGCCACCTGCGCGCCGCCCGAGGCCTGGCCGTTCGCGTCGTCGCCGCACCGCACCGACGTCCCCAGCGCGTGTCCTGAACCGCCGGTCCCTGGAGAGAAGGGTTCGCTGGCAGGCCGCATCGGGACGACTGGGCGCCGGGGACTGGCCGACAGCCCGGCAGCGGTCCGGCCGCGCAGGGGTTTCGACCGAGAACGCCCCGCCGGGTTCGGCGGGACGGCACGATGAGGAGGAGCTGTACATGAAGGTCACCAAGCTCGGCGCGATTGTCGCCAGCGCGGTGTTCGTCTTCGCTGCGTGCTCGACGAGCGGTTCGACCACCGCCCCGTCGTCCGGCGCCAGCGCTGGCGCGGGCACCCAGCCCGAAGTCTGCAAGAACAAGAAGGGCACGAGCTCGAGCGAGATCCACGTCTACTCGAGCCTTCCCCGCCAGGGCACCAACACCGAGCAGACCAACACGCTCGTCGAGCAGATCAAGAACACGCTCGACGGCCAGAAGGTCGGCAACTTCACGATCAAGTACTTCGATCTCGACGACTCGTCGGCCGCCAACAACGGCGACTGGGACGGCGCGGTCGAGCAGCAGAACGCCAACCGGGCCGCCGCCGACCCGGATGCGATGGTCTACATCGGCACCTACAACTCGGGTGCCGCCAAGCTGTCGATCCCGATCCTCAACCAGGCCTGCCTGGTCATGGTCAGCCCGGCCAACAGCTACCCCGGCCTGACCAAGGCCGTCGAGGGTGTCACCCAGCCGGGTGAGCCGCAGACCTACTATCCGGCCGGCTACCGCAGCTACGTCCGGGTCATCGCCACCGACGACGTCCAGGGTGCAGCGGGCGCCGAGTGGGCGAAGTCGCAGGGCAAGACGAAGGCGTACGTCCTCGACGACACCCAGGTCTACGGCGCCGGGCTGGCCAAGGCCTGGGCGCTCCACGCCAACAAGATCGGCCTCGAGGTGCTCAGCCCGAACAAGACCTCCGAGGGCTTCGACGCCAAGGCGACCGACTACAGCGCCCTCGCCCAGAAGATCAAGGCGACCGGTGCGGACATCATCTACATCGGCTCGATCACCGGCCAGAACACCGGCAAGCTCTGGAAGGACCTCCGGGCCGCGATGCCCGATGTCACGATCATGTCCGGTGACGGCGTGTTCGAGGAGTCCTGGTACAAGGGCACCGGCGCGGCCGGCAACGGCACGTTCCTGACCTTCGGCGGCGTCGGTCCGGATCAGCTGACCGGGGCCGGCAAGGAGTGGTTCGACAAGTACAAGGCGGATCACGCGGGCAAGCAGCCGGCGACGTACACCGCCTACGGCAACGCCTCCGCCGCGGTTGCGCTGGCCGCCCTCCAGAAGGCCGCGAGCAACGACCGGTACGAGGTCCTCAAGGCCGTCATGGCCACCAAGGACCTGCCGACCGTCCTCGGCACGACGACGTTCGACGAGAACGGCGACGCAGTCGGTGGCTCGATCAGCGGCTACAAGGTCGAGACCTCGTGGCCGCCGACCTTCCAGCTCATCCTGTCGGTCAAGGAGTAGCACTCCCGACTGTCGGTTGAAGTCGCACGCAGGGCGGGCCTTCTGGGCCCGCCCTGCTCGTTACCCGGTCTCTTGGATCCCTGGTAGCCGGAGGTAGGGACAGACCGTGTCGCGCGGGGCCCTGACAGGCATCGCCCTGTTCGCGCTGTTCCAGGTCGTCGGAGTCCTGCTGTCAGGGCCCGAGGAGTTCTTCCAGACCGAGATCATCGGGGTGTCGAACGGTCTGATCTTCGCCCTCGTGGCGCTCGGCTACACCCTCGTCTACGGGATCATCGAGCTGATCAACTTCGCCCACGGCGACGTGTTCATGCTCGGTTCGATGCTCGCGTTCTTCCTGATCTCCGTCTTCTTCGGGCTCACCGCCGACACGCCGGTCGTGCTCAAGATCGGGATCATCCTGATCGTCCTCGCGGTGACGATGCTGGCGACGTCGGTCCTCAACGTGTCGATCGAACGAGTCGCCTACAAGCCGCTCCGCAACGCGCCGAAGCTGGCCCCGCTCATCTCGGCGATCGGCATGAGCTTCGTGCTCCAGAATGTCGCCCTGCTCGTCGCCGGACCGGCCAACAAGAGCATCGACAATGTCTTCGGGACCTGGAACTTCCTGTCGATCTTCGGGGTCGAAGGGATCACGATCAACATCCAGCAGATCTTCGTGGCCATCGTGACCATCCCGCTGCTGATCATCCTGACCTGGTTCGTCCGGACGACGAGGCAGGGTCGGGCGATGCGGGCGACGGCCCAGGATCCCGACACCGCCGGGCTGATGGGTGTCAACGTCGACCGGACGATCGCCATCACCTTCCTGATCGCCGGAGCGCTGGCCGGGGCCGCCGGCGTGGTCCAGATCCTGTACAACAACACGACCGTCTGGAGCCTCGGCTTCCGGTTCGGCCTGAACTCGTTCACGGCGGCCGTCCTGGGTGGGATCGGCAACCTCCAGGGCGCCGTGCTCGGGGCCCTAGTGCTCGGCTTCATCAACGCGTTCAGTGACCGCTACTTCTCGGCCAACTGGACGAACGCGATCGTGTTCGGCGTCCTGATCGCGATCCTCGTCTTCAAGCCGACCGGCCTCCTCGGCCAGCAGCTGGCGGACCGGGCATGAGCACGACGAGCCGACCCGTCGCGGGCGGTCTCGGTGGCTGGCTCGGCCATGTCGCCGACACTGCCGCGGCCGCCCCGGGACACTACGGTCGAGCGCTCTCGACCCGGCGCCGCCGGACGATCCTGCTGACGGTCCTGACCGCCGTCGCGCTCCTCTATCCGCTCATCCACACGTTCTTCCTGGCCGGGTTCAGCCGGAACGTGTTCTCGCTCCCGCTGCCCGACGACACGGTCGTCACGTTCATGATGATCTTCGGGATCATGGCCATCGGCCTGAACATCGTGGCCGGCTTCGCGGGCCTGCTCGACCTGGGCTATGTGGCGTTCTACGCGCTCGGTGCCTACACCGCCGCGTTCTTCGCCTCGCCCCACTTCGGCAGCGTCGAGCTGGGTGCTGTTCTCGAACGTGGCCGCCGGCTTCCCCGGGATCCACATGCCGTTCTGGATCATCCTGCCGCTGGCCGTGCTCGTCGCGGCCACCTTCGGCGCGCTGCTCGGCGCACCGACCCTCCGGCTCCGTGGCGACTACCTGGCGATCGTCACCCTCGGCTTCGGGGAGATCGTCCCGATCTTCTTCAAGAACCTCGCGGCGATCACGTTCTCGCTGTCGATCGGCGGGCTGACCCTGATCAAGCTCGAGAACGTCAACCTGACCGGCGGACCGCTGGGGATCAACCCGATCGATCCCTTCGTGATCTTCGGGATCTCGTTCGGAGCGACCTCGGGCGTGGCCGCGGCGTACCTCGGGATGGTCCTCGTGGTCATCGCGATCGTGGTCGCCCGAAACCTCGAGCGGTCGAGGATGGGCCGCGCCTGGGGGGCGATCCGGGAGGACGAGACGGCCGCCGAGATGATGGGCGTCAACACGGTCCGCACGAAGCTCCTGGCGTTCGCCCTCGGCGCGAGCTTCGCCGGCGCCGCCGGCGCCCTGCAGGCGTCCTACCTCGGCGCCTCGACCTCGGACTTCTTCACGTTCACGACGTCGATCCTGGTCCTGATCATGGTCATCCTCGGCGGGATCGGGAACATCTGGGGCGTCCTGGCCGGGGCGATCGCGCTGACCTATATCGACAAGACCCTGCTGCCCTGGATCGGCACCCGGGTCCAGGCGGTCGCCCCGGACTTCCCGAACCCGACCCAGTTCAACTTCCTGATCTTCGGGATCCTGCTCGTCACCATGATGCGGTTCCGGCCCGAGGGCTTCCTGCCCAGCCGCCAGCGTGCCGCCGAGCTCAGCGTCCACGGCCTCCAGGAGGCCGAGGCCGAGATGGGCGTCGAAGTCGAGATGGACAACGTCGAGATCGCCCCGCACGGCCAGTCGGAGACCGGCCCCGACTCGCGCGCCGCCGAGGTCCCGTCCGAGACTCGCGACGAATGACGGCCGAGACGATGGCCGTCGGGCTGACCGGCCAGATCCCCGACGCCGACCTGCTGGTCAAGGCCCGCGAGGTGACCAAGCGCTTCGGCGGCCTGACCGCCGTGAACGCCGTCGACTTCGACATCCCGCGCGGGGCGATCGTGTCCCTGATCGGCCCCAACGGGGCGGGCAAGACCACGTTCTTCAACATGATCACCGGTTACTACGTCCCGACCGGCGGTGAGATCTGGTTCGACGGCCAGCCGATCGTGGAGAAGAAGGGCAACAAGCTCCGCTCGCGCAAGCCGCACGACGTGACGAAGATGGGGATCGGGCGGACCTTCCAGAACATCCGGCTGTTCGGGACGATGTCGGCCATGGACAACGTCCGGACCGGGATCCACGTCCATCTCAAGAGCCGCTGGTGGGACGCCGTCCTGCGGACGCCGCGGATGCTCAACGAGGAGGCCGCCTCGATCGACGAGGGGATGCGCCTGCTCGAGCTCGTCGGCCTCGAGCGGCGCGCCGACACGTGGGCGCGCAACCTGCCCTACGGGGACCAGCGCCGGCTCGAGATCGCCCGCGCCCTGGCCACCCGACCGAAGCTGCTCCTGCTCGACGAGCCAACGGCCGGGATGAACAGCAGCGAGACCCGCGAGATGACCGACTTCATCCGGCGCCTCAGGGCCGAGCTCGGGCTCACCGTCCTGCTCATCGAGCACGACATGCGGGTCGTCATGGGGATCAGCGACCGGGTGACGGTGCTCGACTACGGCCAGGTCATCGCCGAGGGAACGCCGGGCGAGGTCCGGGCCAACCCGCGGGTGATCGAGGCCTACCTCGGCCGCGGCGCCGCGGACGCCTGACGATGGCCCTCCTCGAGCTCCACGACGTCCACACCTTCTACGGGGCGATCCACGCCCTGCGGGGGGTGACGATGACGGTCGAGGAGGGTGAGATCGTCACGCTCATCGGCTCGAATGGGGCGGGCAAGTCGACGACGCTCCGGACGATCTCGGGACTGCTCAAGCCGCGCCAGGGTGAGATCCGTCTCCGCGGCGAGCGCATCGACCACCACCCTCCCCACGAGATCGTCGAGCTGGGCGTCTGCCAGGCCCCCGAGGGACGCCGCGTGTTCAACCGGATGTCGGTCCACGAGAACCTCGAGATGGGTGCGTTCTCGCGGCGCGACAAGGCGGGTGTCGCGAGCGACTTCGAGCGGGTCTACGGCCTGTTCCCGCGGCTCCGCGAACGGACCGCGCAGAAGGCCGGCACCCTGTCCGGCGGCGAGCAGCAGATGGTCGCGATCGGCCGGGCGCTGATGGCGGCACCCAGGGTGCTCCTCCTCGACGAGCCATCGATGGGTCTCGCGCCGATCCTGGTCGAGCAGATCTTCGAGATCATCCGGACGATCAACCAGCAGGGCACCACGGTCCTGCTGGTCGAGCAGAACGCCCTGATGGCGCTGGGCATCGCCAACCGGGGGTATATCCTCCAGACGGGCGAGATCGTGCTCAGCGACGCCGCCGCGGCCCTCGCCCAGAACCCCGCTGTCCGGTCGGCCTACCTCGGCGGGGACTGAGCCGGGAGACCATCCTTGGCCGACCTGCAGCCGGTCCGAAAGCCACGGTCCGTCCTCGAGGGTCACGGAGCGCTGGCCGCGACCATCGTCGTGGTCGCGATCTTCGTTGCGATGGTCAAGCCGTGGGGCGGGGCGGGCGGCAGCCTGCTGGCGACCCTCGGTCCGAGCGCCGCGCCAGCTGATCCGTCGGCCGCGGACGCCCTGGAGCAACCGGCCCCGGCGCCGTCCGGCTTCGACCTCCGCTATCGGCCTGAGCTGTTCGGGGGCCCGGAGCCGTTGCCGGGTTGGGGCCTGTGGCCCGCCGGCTACCTGGTCACGTTCGGCTTCGCCGCGCCGGTGCCGCCGGTCGGCTCGCCCGACCCGAGCCCCACCGCTGCTCCGAGCCGACCGACGCGCTCGTCGCCGCCGTCGTCGAGCCCGGCTGGATCGGCTCAGTCGTCCGCTCCGCCGTTCCTTTCGTGGCCCGTCCGGCTCGACATGCCCGCGGGCAGTCATCTCCTCGTGCTCGGGATCAACACGCCGCTCGGCTACGACGTCAGCCAGATCGAGCTGCAGCAGTACACGGCCGCCGGCACGCTCGAGCCCGTCCGGATCGAGCAGCTCCCATCGCCGTGGCCGGATCACTTCAGCGTCATCGGGATCCGCAGCCGGGCGACCGACGGTCATCTCGTGGTCTGGCCCCCCGGCCGCTACCGGCTCGCCTGGACGACCGATCCGGGAGCGTTCGGCCAGTCGATCGAGATCCGGATCCTGCCCGTGCCGGTCGACATAACCGGCCCCTGACCCGGGTTCCGGTCAGTACCGACGCTCCGCCGAGATCTCATAGGTGGCCCGGGTCAGGACGATCAGCCCGATCGCCACGATCCAAATTCCGGGAGCGAGGTCGGGCCGCAGACCCATCGGGTCGATCAGCACGAACTCGAGCAGCCGCCAGGCGAAGGCACCGATCGCGACCGCCAGGACGATCCCGTACGACATCGTCCGGTCGAGGGCGACCGGCTTGTCGCCGGCGGCATACGGCAGGCTGACCAGCGCGAGGATGAGCAGCGCGCAGATGAACACGACGATGCCCTTGTCGGCGAACGCGTTCGTCGTGATCGGCGTGATCCCGGTCTCGCCGCCGCCCCGGGCGAACCAGGGCAGGACGCAGCCGATGAGCATGAGCACGGCGCCGATCGCGGCAAGCAGCCGGCCCCGGCCCAGCGGTCGTCGATGCACCGAGCTCCTCAGCTCCCGCCGGAATAGACCTCGGGGCGGAGGACGCCCACGAAGCGCAGATTGCGGTACAGCTCCCCGTAGTCCAGCCCGTAGCCAACCACGAACCGATCCTCGATCGTGAACCCGGTGTAGTCGACCGGGATCTCGACCAGGCGCCGCGCCGGCTTGTCGAGCAGCGTGCAGATCCGGAGGGTCGCGGGATTCTTGCCGCGCAGGTAGCGGAGGAGGTAGTTCAACGTGAGCCCGGTGTCGATGATGTCCTCGACCAGGAGGACGTCCTCACCGGCGATGCTCGCCGACAGGTCCTTGAGGATCCGGACGAGACCGGACGACTCGGTCGACGTGCCGCCATAGGACGACACCTCCATGAGGTCGATCCGGACCGGGACGTCGATCGCCCGCATCAGGTCGGCCATGAACGGAAGCGAGCCCTTGAGCACGCTGACGAGGGTCAGGTTGTGGCCCCGGTAGTCGTCGCTGATCCGCTGGCCGAGCTCGCGCACCCTGGCCTGGATGGCGTCCTCGGACACGAGGACCTCGGCGACGTCGGCCTGGAGATCGACGGGGGCGCTCATCGATCGGTCGCAGCCGCCTCACCGATGGCCGTGCTCAAGGCCCCGGTCGAGCGCCGGCGGCGACGACGGCGGGCCGGAACGAGCGGTGTTCCGTCGACTGCGGCCAGCTCGGCCGGGAGCGGGAGCGGCTCGACGCCCGGCTCCTCGGGCGCGGTCGCGAAGCGGCCCGCCAGGAGCTCCTCGTAAGTTCGTCCAGGGGTGACCTGGCCGGGCGTCCCGGACAGCTCCTCGGCCAGGGCGAACCGGCCGTACTTGAGCATGAGTGCCCGGAAGTCCCGGGCATAGAACAGCTTGATCCGGATCCCCGGGTAGAGCTCACGCAGCCGGCGCAGCTTGCGGTTCTTCTTGCGCACGAGCTTCTGGCGGAGCGTGGTCATCTCGACGTAGAGGTCGAGGTCCGGCAGGTAGAAGTCGGGGGCGAAGCTCTCGAGCACGTCGCCGTCGGTGTTCCACAGGATCGGGAAGACGTGCGGCTCGTACTCCCAGCGGACGGCGTAGAAGTCGAGGATCCGGGACAGCTCGGCCTCGCTGGCATGGGCGAAGGCCGGACCCGTGTCCGGGCTGTCCGGGGTGTCCCGGGACGACGGCGGGTCGACGCCCGGGCCGGTCGACCGTGAGTCGCTCACCTGCCCGCCCCGGTGGCGGCGGTCGCGGGCGGGCGATCGCGGGGATCCATCGAAGCGCAGTCTAGCCGACCGTCGGGGACTGGGTCAGCCCGGCTCCCGGGGTTCGCGGGCCGATACCCCTCCCTGGATGGCGAATACTGATGGGGGGTATGATCCCGAGAGCGGGCGAGGGGCGCCCGCGACGCATCGCAAGACGGGACCACGATGACGACCGCCACCAGCCGACCCGGGCGCCCGACGCCGGCGCCCGAGGCGCCCGATGACTTCCGGCACAGCTACTCGAAGGACAAGGCGACCCTCGTTCGCCGGTTGAGCCGGATCGAGGGTCAGGTCCGCGGGATCGCCCGGATGATCGAGCGCGACGAGTACTGCGTCGACATCCTCCAGCAGACTGCCGCGCTCCGCGCCGCGGTCGACGCGGTCTCGATCATGATCCTCGAGGATCACGTCCGCGGCTGCGTCCGGACGGCCGCCGAGCGCGGCCAGGCCGATGCGTACGTGGACGAGGTCATCGACGTCGTCCGGCGCACGATCGGCCGCCCGATCCGACCCGCGCGAGGCACCTGAACCGGCGCCGACGGGCTCGTCGGCCCTGCGCGGAGGCCAACCGCCGACGGTACTTCCGGGCCGTCCGCCTCGGCGGACGGGGGATTTCCCGGATGCACCGGCCGCAGGACGATGCCTCGGATGGCCGATCGCTATCCACCGCTCGTCCGCGTGCCCGCTCGGACGCCAACCGTCGGAGCGCCGGGTCCGTACATGGAACGCCGGCAGCGGTCCCGCCGGCGGGAAGACCGCCTCGCCCACGAAGAGGCGGCGATGCTGGCGCGCGCCCTCGACGTCCTCGTCGCCGACGCGCCCGCCCAAACCCGCCTGGCCGGCCTGCTCGAGCTCCTCGCCCGAACCGTCGGCGCTCGACGAGCGGCCGTCCTGTCGATCACGTCCGAGCGGCGGGTGGCCGTCTCGGTCGGCGCGGGCGAGGACGAGACCGATGCCAGGCGGCTGGCCGCCTGGCTCGATGCCGAGGCCCCACGGTCGCGGGCGGAGCGAGCGGCTTCTGGCCGAGCGCCGATCACGATCGCCCGCCAGGTCGGCCCGGCCAGGGCGGGAATCGATGCGGCGGCCGGTGACGAAGGCGAGACGGACGGCTACGACCGGGCGATCGAGACGCCCGCCGACGACGAGCTGGTGGCAGAGCCGCCGAGCGCGTCGATCCACCGCTTGCCACCCGAGGCACGGTTTGCCCTGATCGAGATCCCGAGCGCCGGCCGGGTCATCCTCGGGTTCGAGATGACCGACGAAGACGGGGTCCTGGGCCTGGCCGACCGGCTCCCACCGACGCTTGCCCGGCATGCCGCCGTTGCCCTCGCCCTGGTCACCGCCCAGGTGACCCAGGCCGCCGAGCTCGACGCCCTGCTGGCACGGGAGGCCGAGCGGGAGCGGTTCGTCGCGACAGTGGCCCACGATCTTCGGACGCCGCTGACCGGTCTGAGCGGCTACCTGGACCTGATCGCCGAGGGACGGGTCGAGGACCCGGCGGTCGAGCGCGAGTTCATCGACCGCAGCCGGCTGATCGTCGACTCGATGGGCGATCTCGTCGGCGATCTCCTCGAGATCTCCCGCCTCGACGCGGGCAACCTCCGGCTCGACATCCGGCCCTTCTCGGTGGCCGAGATCGGCGGCCGCGTCCTGGGCGCACTGGCGCCGCTCGCCCTCGAGCGCGGGATCGCGCTTCGGTCGGACCTCCCGCCGCGGATGCGATCGGCCAGCGGCGATCGGCGCGAGGTCCAGAGGATCCTCACGAACCTGATCGGCAATGCCTTGAAGTTCACGAAGGACGGTGGCCACGTCGAGCTCGCCGGATGGTTCGATGGGCCCGTCGCGGTCATCGCCGTCCGCGACGACGGCCCGGGGATCGCGGCCGAGGAGCGGTTCCGGATCTTCGAGCGCTTCTACCGGGTCGACACCCATGGCTCGGTGAGCGGGACCGGGCTCGGTCTTGCCATCGCCCGTGACCTGGCCAGGGCGATGGACGGTGACCTGGCCGTGGCCTCGGTCCAGGAGTCCGGGTCCAGCTTCGTCCTCGTCCTGCCCGGACCGGCCGAAGCAGGCAACGGGTCGATCGATGACGCGCTCGAGCGCGCCCTGGCCGACGAGGAAGTCCTCCTCGAGGAAGCCGCGGTGCTCCGGGCGATCCGCTCGGGAGGACGACCGGTCGCCCTCGAGACGCCATCCCACGATGCGGATCAGGAGGCGACCCCGGCGGCGCCTGCCCCCGGCCTGCGCCCGGTCAGGCTGCGTGCGATCGACGGAGCCCTCTCCCGGAGCGACCCACCGAACCTGGCCTGACCGTCCCCGCGGCGCCGGTCGGCAGAGCGCCCGAGCGGTCTTCCGACAGCTCCCAGAGTTGTGGTCGAAGGGCCGACTTATCCACGAACGTGGACCGTCGATCGCGGTTCGTGGATAACCGCGTTGACTTCACCTCGGCCGTCCCGTAGCGTCCGGCATCCGCACGTCGTGGCGGCACCGCAGGGTAACGTGGCTCGCGAGGGGCGCCGGGAGACCGGGGCCGGAACCGGATGAGCCGCGGAAGACCGACCGGTCCTCCATGTCGTGCCACATAGTCGACGCCGGGAGCGGCTCGCGGTCGGTCCAAGCCCCCATCACCCAGGAGGCCAGTGGACCGCCCTCGCGAACCGCTCCCGTCGCGCGCCGACGGCCTCCCCGCCATTCCGCCCGAGTCGCGCGCCGCCCTCGAGGAGGGCCTCCGGCTGCTCGGCCTGGCCGACCTCCCGGCGGACGCGCGACGGGCGATCGAGGACCATCTCCGCCTGCTCCTCGCCTGGAACGCCGCGATCAACCTGACCGCGATCCGCGATCCCTCCGTGGCCGTCCGGCGCCACGTGCTCGACAGCCTGACCGCGGTCGCGGTCCTTCGCCGCCACGCGGTCGATGCGTTCGTCGACGTCGGCAGCGGTGGCGGCTATCCGGGCCTGCCCCTGGCCGTCGCGGTACCGGTCCGCCGGGCACTGCTCGTCGACAGCATCGGCAAGAAGGCGCGCTTCCTCGACGCGCTCGGTGCGGTCGTCAGCCCGGCCGGGACGGTCGAGGCGTTTGCCGGCCGAGCCGAGGCACTGGCTGCCGACCGCCGCCACCGGGAGCGTTGGCCGGCGGTCGTCGCTCGGGCCGTCGGCAGCCTTGCCGAGGTGGCCGAGCTTGGACTGCCGCTCGTCGCCCGGGGCGGGCTCGTCGTGGCCTGGAAGCGCGGCGAGCTCGGCCCGGAGCTGGCGGCGGCCGCCAGGACGATCGAGGTCCTGGGAGGACATCCGCCGACCATCGTGCCGGTCGACCCGGGACTCGGCCTCGATCGCCACGTGCTGGTCACCGTGGTCAAGGACCGACCGACGCCGGCTGGGTTCCCCCGCGATCCCGCGGTTCGCCGCCGCGCCGGCCCGGTCGGCTGATCCGTGCCGACTGACCTCGCCCGCTCCGCGACCCGGCCAAACGCAGGACGACCCGCCCACTGGCCGCCGAACTATCGGAAACTCTGACCGTGCGGATCGCGGTCCTGTCGGACATCCATGCCAACCTCGTCGCCCTGGACGCCGTCCTTGCGGCCGTCGGCGCGGTGGACGCCGTCTGGCAGCTCGGCGACATCGTCGGCTATGGACCCGAGCCCGATGCCGTCGTGGCCAGGCTCGCCGAGCTGAAGGCGATCGGGGTCCGCGGCAACCACGACGCGGCGGCCGTCGGCGGCCTCGAGATCGACTACTTCAACCACGACGCCCGGCGAGCCATGGAGTGGACTCGCACGGCGATCGCCGGCCCGACCCGGGATTGGCTGGCGGCACTGCCCGAGCGGCACACGGAGGGCCAGTTCGCGCTGGTTCATGGCAGCCCGCGCGACCCGACCTGGGAGTACATCACGACCGCGCCCGTCGCCCGGCTCAACCTGGCCCTGCTCGAGGTCCCGTACGGACTGCACGGCCACACTCACCTGCCGTCGGTCTTCCGCGACGAGGACGGCCTCATCGAGATGCTCAGCCCGTCCGATCGATCGGCGATCGAGCTCGGCGCCAGGCGGATCCTGGCCAACCCGGGCAGCGTCGGGCAGCCTCGCGACGGCGACCCCAGGGCCAGCGCGCTGGTCCTGGATCTCGAGCGGCGGACCCTGACCTGGCATCGGGTCGAGTACGACATCGCCGCTACGCAGCGGGCCATGCGCCGGCTCAACCTGCCCGACCGGCTCGTCGATCGGCTCGACCATGGCCTCTGAGCCGCGATGGTAGCCTGTCGCGCTGACGGGATCGGAGGGATAGTGAGCTCCAGCGCGAAGCGGCGGCGATGATCGGCGGTCGTCGCCCGCTCCACGGGCGCAAGCCGGCTGACCGCCGGGTCCGGGTGGCCCGGCCCCACTCGCCCTACTTCCGGTACACGGGTCCTGGCCAGATGGTGGCGAAGGAGGCCGCCAGCCGTCCTGCGACGCCGGCCGGTCGGGCCATCGCGCGGGCCCGTGCGATCGTCTTCGGTCGCGTGCTGGCCAACGAGGAGGAGCTCGGCGAGCGCCTGGCGAAGAAGAAGGCGCTAGCGATCTTCAGCTCGGACGCGATCTCGTCGTCGGCCTACGCGACCGAGGAGATCCTCAAGGTCCTGATCATCGCTGCGGGGGCGGGTGCGCTGGCGTACTCGGTCGGCGTATCGGTCGCGATCGCCGTCCTGCTGGCCGTCGTATCGGTGTCCTACCGCCAGGTCTGTCGGGCCTACCCGAGCGGCGGCGGCGCCTACGTCGTCGCGCGCGAGAACCTGTCGCAGCTGTTCGGGCTCATCGCGGCCGCCGCGCTGCTGATCGACTACGTCATGACGGTGGCGGTGTCGACGGCCTCGGCGATCGAGCAGATCCAGTCGGTCATCCCCCAGATCTACGACGTCCGGATCGAGGTCGCCTTCGTCTCGATCTCGCTGATCACGATCGGCAACCTCCGCGGCCTGCGCGAGTCCGGGAACATCTTCGCGATCCCGACCTACCTGTTCGTCTTCCTCGCCCTGCTGATGATCGGCGTCGGAGCCTTCCATATCGTCACCGGAACCGTGGTGCCGATCGAGCAGACCGACGTGTTCAACCCGCCGGCCATCGAGACCCTCAGCGTGTTCCTCCTGCTCCGGGCGTTCGCCGGCGGCTCCGTCGCGCTGACCGGGGTGGAGGCCATCGCCAACGGGGTGCCGGCGTTCAAGCCGCCCGAGGCCAAGAACGCCGCCAACACCCTCACCGTGATGGCGATCCTGCTCGGGATCCTGTTCGTCGGGATCACGGTCGTGGCCCGGGCGTACGACGTGCTCCCGACGCAACCCGGCGGACCGTCGGTCGTGGCGCTCGTGGCGACCTCGGTGTTCGGCGCGGGCTCACTGTTCGTGCCGGCCTTCGCCGCTGCGACAGCGCTGATCCTGTTCCTGGCGGCCAACACGAGCTTCAACGCCTTCCCGCGGCTGGCCGCGATCCTGGCCGAGGACGGTTTCATGCCCCGCCAGTTCTCGTTCCGCGGCGATCGTCTGGCCTACTCCTGGGGGATCGTGGTCCTGGCGGCGGTGGCGTTCGGCCTCCTGTGGATCTTCGGGGGCGACACCCATGCCCTGATCCCGCTCTACTCGGTCGGCGTGTTCGTCTGCTTCACCCTCTCCCAGATCGGGATGGTCAAGCACTGGATCGGCGTCCACGGGCCGGGCTGGCACTGGCGGGCAGCGGTCAACGCGTTCGGCGCCGCGTTGACCGCTGTCGTCTTCGTGGTCGTCGTGTCGGTGAAGTTCGTCGACGGGGCTTACCTCGTGGTGATCCTCATCCCGATCCTGGTCGGGATGATGCTGTTCATCAGTCGCCAGTACAGCTCGTCGGCCACCCAGCTCGCGGTCCGCCCCGACTTCGTCGGCGGCGAGCCACGGCGCGAGGAGCGGGTGGTCGTGCCTGTCCCGTCGCTCAACCGGGCGGTCGTCCAGGCCGTCAACGTCGGCCGCTCGATCAGCGACGACGTCCGGGCCGTCTACATCTCGGACGACCCGGACCAATCGGCCGCGATGCGCGACCGGTGGGAGCGGCAGATGCCCGGCGTGCCGCTCGTCCTCGTCGAGTCCCCGTACCGGGCGCTCGTCGGCCCGCTCCTCGCCTACCTCGACGTGCTCGATCGGGCCTGGCCGCCGGACAAGGACGCTCCGGTCACGTTCGTGGTCATCCCCGAGTACGTCGCCCGCCACTGGTGGGAACGAATCCTGTACAACCAGTCGGCCAAGCGCCTCCGGTCGGCCCTGATCGGCCGGCCGCACACGGTCGTGGTCAACGCGCCGTACCGGCGCGAGGATCCCTCTGGCCACGACCAGGAACCGGACGATGCGCCATCTGGCGGGCAGTCCCCCGCCAACCCCCCGTCAGCCGCACCGTCCGGGCCGTCGCGCCGCGGCACCGGAGCCTGATCGCCCGCCAAGACCCGCGCGGACGCCGGTGGTATCGTGACCGCCGTGCCGGAACCCAGTCCAGGCGCGATCCGTCGCGTCGTCATCGCCGTCAATGGCGGACCGAGCGACGAGCGGATCGTTCGGATCGCGTGCGAGCTCGCCCGACCGACGAAGGCGGAGGTGATGGCGATCCACATCGTCGAGATCGGTTGGAGCCTGCCACTCGATGCCGACGTGGCCTCCCGGTCCGAGGAGGCCCAGCGGGTGCTCGACGTGGTCGAAGGAGTGGCCGAGTCGATGAAGATGCCGATCGAGACCGTGCTGCTCCAGGCCCGCGACGTCGGCGCCGCGATCGTCGACGAGGCGAGTGCCGTCGGCGCCGACCTGCTGATCCTCGGCCTGCCCTACCGGACCAGGTTCGGCGGGGACTTCGCGATCGGTCGGACGGTCCCCTACACCCTCAAGAACGCGCCCTGTGCGGTGATCGTCATCCGAGAGCCGATGGGCCAGGAGTCACCGTTATGAACGTCGTCGTGGTCGGCTGCGGCCGGGTCGGAGCGAGCATCGCCGCCGACCTCGACGCCCGAGGTCATCAGGTCACGATCGTCGACCTGTCGACCGGCGCGTTCGATCGGCTGCCGGCCTCGTTCGGCGGCAACGCCGTCCGCGGCGACGGCACCGACGAGGACACCCTGCGCCGGGCCGGGGCCGAGGGTGCCGATGTCTTCTTCGCCCTGACCGAGGGCGACAACCGGAACGTGATGGCCGCCCAGCTCGCCGCCGAGGCGCTGAACATCGGTCAGATCGTGGCCAAGATCAACGATCCGGTCCGGGCCAGGGCGTATGCCGAGCTCGGCATCGCGACGATCTGCCGGACGGACCTCATGACCCACGCCCTGCTCGCCCACATCGGGCTGACGACGGGTCCGGCTCCGAGCGTCCGAGCCGCCGCGCCGCACGAGCATCCGGGGAATCCACCGGCCGCGGCCGGTGCAGCGGTCGGCGCGCTGCCGGCCGGGGAGGCCTGAGCATGTTCGTCCTCGTCGTCGGTGGAGGCAAGGTCGGCTACTACCTGGCCAAGGAGCTCATCGACTCCGGTCACGAAGTGGTCCTCATGGAGAAGGATCCACAGCGGGCGGCACAGATCGCCGACGACATCGGCTCGATCGTCATCGGCCGCGACGGCTGCGAGGGCAATCACCTCGCCGAGGCCGGCTGCGAGCGCGCCGATGTCGTTGCCGCGGTCACCGGCGACGACGAGGACAACCTCGTGATCTGCCAGATGGCGAAGCACCATTTCGACGTCCCGAGGACGATCGCCCGGGTCAACAACCCGAAGAACGAGGCGCTCTTCCGCCATCTCGGCGTCGACGAGCTGATCAGCCCGACCCGGATGGTCCTCGGCTCGATCGAGCAGGACATCCCGGTCCACGAGCTGCTCCACCTGGCCGGCCTGGGGGGCGGCGAGCTGGAGATCATCGAGGCCCAGCTGCGCGACGGATCGCCGGCGATCGGCCGCGCCGCCCGCGAAGTGCCGATGCCCGAGGGTTGTGCGATCTTCGCCGTCGTTCGCGATGAGGTCGCCATCCCGATCCGCCCGGACACCGTCCTCGCGCTCGGCGACAAGGTCATCGCGATCGGCCGACCGGAGTGCGAGGCCGCCCTGCACGGAGAGCTCATCGGCGACGAGGACACGATCGAGCCCGCGACCGAGGTCGCGCGGGGCTGAGCTCGGGTTCTGCAGTTGGCCTGATCCGGCGTCTTGGGCGACCGATCCCCGGCCTACACTCCACGCGTGATCCGCTGCCCTTCGTGTGGCGAAGAGAACCCGGTGCGTTTCCGGCACTGCGGCTATTGCGGCGCGACGCTCGCAGTGGCATCCCCGGAACGCGAGACGCGCAAGACCGTGACGATCCTGTTCACCGATGTGACGGGCTCGACGTCGCTCGGCGAGCGGCTCGACCCGGAGTCGCTTCGCGACGTCATGGGCCGCTACTTCGCGAGCATGCGCGAGGTCATCGAGCGCCACGGCGGAACGGTCGAGAAGTACATCGGCGACGCGGTGATGGCCGTGTTCGGGGTTCCGGTGATCCACGAAGAGGATGCCCTTCGGGCCGTGCGAGCCGCGGCGGAGATGCGCGAAGCGCTCGATCGTCTGAACGTCGGCCTGCGCCGGGAGCGCGGCGTCACCCTGGAGGCGAGAACGGGTATCAACACTGGCGCGGTCGTCGTCGGCACCGGTGGGCCCGGGGAGGCGATCGTCGTAGGTGACGCCGTCAACGTCGCCGCCAGGCTCCAGACGGCCGCCGGGCCAGGTGAGATCGTCATCGGCAGTGCGACTCACGAACTCGTGCGCGACGCAGTGGAGGTGGGTCCGGCCGAGTCGATCGAGCTCAAGGGCAAAGCGGAGCCCGTCCTCGCCTACCGGCTGCATCAGGTCGCCGCCGGCGCCGAGGGGCATCGTCGTCGGCTTGATGCGCCGATGGTCGGACGTGAACGCGAGCTTGATGCGCTCCGGCAAGCCTTCGAACGCGCCGTCTCGGATGGGTCGTGCCAGATGTTCACGATCCTTGGTACGGCCGGCGTGGGCAAGAGCCGGCTCGTCGCCGAGTTCCTGGGAGCGATTCGCGACCGGGCCATGATTGTCCGCGGCCGTTGCCTCCCGTACGGGGAGGGCATTACCTACTGGCCCGTTGCCGAGATCGTCCGGCAGGCGGCCGGGATCGCCGACGGTGACGACGCCGAAACGGCGCACAAGCGGATCCAGACCTTCGTCTCCGGGCTCCCCGAGTCCGCGGCGATCGCACGCGGCCTGGTCAGTCTGATCGGTCTCGAGGCGTCCGCAGCCCAGGAAGAGCTTGTCTGGGCGTTCCGCCGCGCACTCGAGCACCTCACGGACGAACGTCCGCTGATTGTCCTCATCGACGACATCCATTGGGCCGAGCCGACGCTTCTCGACCTCATCGAGTCGGTCTCAGACCTTGCCCGGGACGCACCGATCCTCGTCATCTGCCCGGCACGGCCGGAGTTCCTGGACGACCGCTCGACCTGGGGCGGCGGGAAGCTCAACGCCACGACGATCTTGCTCGAGCCGCTGGCCGAGGGGCCTGCCCTGGAGTTGATCGACGCGCTCGTCCCGGGAGTACTCCCAACGTCGGTGCGAGCGAGAATCGCGAATGCGGTCGAGGGCAATCCCCTCTACCTCGAGGAGTTCGTCGGGATGCTCATCGATGACGGCGCACTGGTGCCGGGCGTGGACGGATGGACCGCCACGCGGGATCTCGAATCGATCTCCGTGCCGCCGACGATCCAGGCCTTGCTCGCGGCGCGCCTCGACCGGCTGGCTCCCCCGGAGCGGGCGGTCGCCGAACGCGCATCGGTCGTAGGTCGCGTCTTCGACCAGCCCGCCGTCGTTGCCCTGTCGCCGACCGAAGGCCGTTCCGAAGTCTCTGGCAGTCTGGTTGCCCTCGTGCGCAAGGAGCTGATCCGCCCGGACCGGTCCGGACTCGCCGAGGGCGAGGCGTTCAGGTTTCGGCACATGCTCATTCGTGACGCAGCTTATGAGCGACTGCCGAAATCGGAGCGTGCCGAGCTGCACGAGCTGTTCGCCGGCTGGCTGGAGCGCACGGCAGGTGACCGCCTGAGCGAGGTCGAGGAGATGGTTGGGTATCACCTCGAGCAGGCATATCGATATCGAGAGGAGCTGGCTCCGGTCGATGACCGAGCGCGCGAGCTGGCCCGTCGGGCCGCGCTGCGGCTCATCGCCGCCGGCAGCCGGGCGCTGGAGAGGTCCGACATCGCCGCGACTGTGAACCTGTATGGCCGGGCGGCGGGGTTGCTGGACCCGGACGACCCGGCCCGCCTCGCGATCCTGCCCGACCTTGGTCGCGCTCTTGACTCGAATGGACGCTTCGACGACGCGAAAGCCTGCTTCGCGGAAGCGATCGAGCGGTCGGAGGCGACAGGCGACGAGCAAGCCGTTGCCTACGCCCGCGTCGTGCGCTACCTCATCATCGATTCCGACCTCACGCCGAGTGAGTTGCAACAGATCGCGGACGAGTGCTTTGCGACGTTCAAGCGCCTCGGTGACGACCGAGGGATGGCGCTGGCCTGGAGGCTTCGCGGTTTCGCCTCATGGAAGACCGGGAGCTCGGCCGGCGACGAACTCGCCCTGGCCCGAGCACTCGAACACGCCCGCCGCGCCGGGTCCCGCTGGGAAGAGACCTCGATCGTCCTGGAGATGAGCGTCGACCTCTACTGGGGACCGAGGCCAGTGTCGGAGGCGATCGCGTGGTGCAACGGCATCCAGGCTGGCGCACCCGATGATCGGGCGATCGAGATGGGGATCGCCCACGCCCTCGCTCACCTGCACGCCCGTCTCGGCAACTTCGAGCTGGCCCGCTCGCTGGCGGCCCGCTGCATCGAGATCGCAGCTGAGAGCGGGCAACGCAGTGACGCGGCCATGCTCGCCGAGGTCGCGGCCGACGTCGAAACCCTCGCAGGCGACCACGCCGCAGCCGAACGGATCCTCGCCGAAGGATGCGCCTGGTTCATCGCGAACGGTGGACCACACGCGATCCTCGAAGCCCTTCACGGGCTGACCCAGGTCGCCGCCGGCCAGCCGGTCGACGTCGCCCGGCTGGCCGGTATCGCAGCCGCCAAGCACGGAGCGACGCGGGCCCTCCTGGAGGCGGCCACGGCGGGTGCCCATCTCAACGCTGGGAGCCTCGACGACGCCGAGCGAGATGCCCGCAGCGCCGTCGACTTCTTCGCGACCACCGACTTCATCACCTTCCACGCGAACAGCGCGCTGATCCTCGGGGACGTCCTGCGCGCGGCCGGTCGCCGGGCAGAGGCAGACGTGGCGTTCCAGCGGGCCCTCGATCTCTACAGCCAGAAGGGCAGCGTCGTGAGTGTGGAGTTGGCCGCGGCTCGGCTCGCCGGCTGACGCCGGGGCCGTACGACAGCCCGGGCCATGTAGCCAACTGCGTCCCATGTCTTGACAACGGCATTGTCAAGGTTCTATCCTCCCAATGTGTCCGGTCGAGGGACCGGTGACGATCACATCTGGAGGTGCCGATCATGTCGATGCTCGTGCGCCGTCCGTCGCCGTACGACGAGTTGTTCTCGCTCCGCCAGGCGGTGGACCGGCTCTTTGACAACGACTTCACCCGCCCGTTCGTCCGGTTCGCCGGCAACGGCTCGACGCTTGGGTACATGCCGCTCGATGTCCGGACGGACGCCGAGTCGCTGACGATCCAGGCGTCGTTGCCCGGAATCCGCCCCGAGGACCTCGACATCACGGTCGAGGGCGGGACGGTGACCCTGGCCACGTCCGCTCGCGAGGAGCTGTCCGAGGAGGAGGGCTCATACCTCGTCCGTGAGATCCGCCGTGGAGCAGTCACCCGGTCGATCGCGCTGCCCGAGGGTCTCGAGCCCGACAAGGCCAGTGCGACCTTCGAGAACGGCCTGCTCACCCTGCGCATCCCGCGCGCGGAGCAGGTCAAGCCCCATCGGATCAAGATCAGCCCGACCACGGAGGGTCAGCCGCTCCCGGCGGACGACGCCCCGGCCGACCCGAGCGTCCAGGCCTGACACGTGTCCACTGGCGGGCATGAGCGGGATCCCTCCCGCCCGGTCTTCGTGATCAGCGTCGCGGCCGGCCTCGTCCGGGTCCATCCGCGAACGCTCCGGATCTACGAGGACGAGGGCCTGCTCTGCCCCGCCCGGACCCCAACCAACATTCGCCTCTACAGCGAGGACGACATCCGGCGGATCCTGTGGATCAGGCACCTGACCCAGGAACGCGGCGTCAACCTCGCCGGGATCCGGATCCTGTTCGAGCTCGAGGAGCGACTCGGGACCAGGATCCTGGAAACCCTCTTCGATGAAGCCCAGGCCAGCGCGTCGGACGACAGTGGTCGGACCGAGTACCGTGAGCACCGCGGCAGGGATGCCGCACGACAGGAGACCCGTTGATGTCTGACCGACCGGCCAATCCGAGCAAGCCAAAGGGCTCCGGAACGACCCCGCGCACGCTGCCCCTGGTGGCCCTGCGCGAGACGGTGATCTTCCCCGAGATGATCGTCCCGCTCCAGGTCGGACGCGAGAAGAGCGTGAACGCCCTCAACGCGGCCGTCGAGAGCGGCGGCCCGATCGCGCTGGTGACCCAGCGCCGGCCCGAGCAGGAGGACATCGAGGATCCGGCCGAGCTCTACTCGATCGGAACGCTGGCCAAGATCGCCCAGGTCGTCCAGCTCCAGGACGGCACCGTGCGGGCGATCGTCCAGGGCCAGGGCCGGCTCCGGGTCAAGAGCTTCAGCCAGACCGCCCCCTACATCGTGGCCGTCATCGAGGAGATCAGCGACGCGTCGCCCGCTGACGTCGAGGTCCAGGCCCTGATGCGGACCGTCCAGGCCGGCATCGAGCAGTACGTTGCCAACGGCGCCCCGGTCCCACCCGAGGCCGCCGTTGCCGCCCGCAACATCACCGAGCCCGGCCTCCTCGCCGACATGGTCGCCTACAGCCCCGACATGACGACCGAGCAGCGCCAGGAGCTGCTCGAGACGATCGACGTCGTCGAGCGGCTGAAGCTCGTCCAGGCGTTCCTCGCCCGACAGGTTGAGATCCTCGAGCTCAAGGGCCGGATCCAGTCCGAGGTCAAGTCCGAGATGGACAAGACCCAGCGCGAGTACATCCTCCGCGAGCAGCTCAAGGCGATCCAGCGCGAGCTCGGCGAGGACGATCCGCAGCAGGCCGAGATCAACGAGCTTCGCGAGAAGGTCGAGAGTGCTGGCATGCCCGACGAGATCAAGGCCCGGGCGATCAAGGAGATCGACCGGATGAGCCGGATCCCGTCCGCCTCGCCCGAGGTCGGGGTCATCCGGACCTACGTCGACTGGCTGGTCGGCCTGCCCTGGAACAGCTCGACCGACGATCGGCTCGACATCAAGGAGGCCGCCAAGATCCTCGACGAGGACCACTATGGCCTCGAGAAGATCAAGGACCGGATCCTCGAGTACCTCGCGGTGCGCGCGCTGGCCGACACGATCCGCAGCCCGATCCTCGCCCTCGTCGGACCCCCCGGCGTCGGCAAGACCTCGCTCGGCAAGAGCGTCGCCCGGGCGATGGGCCGCAAGTTCGTCCGGATGAGCCTCGGCGGGATCCACGACGAGGCTGAGATCCGCGGCCATCGCCGGACGTACATCGGCGCCCTGCCCGGTCGGGTCATCCAGAACATCAAGACGGCCGGGACGAACAACCCGGTGTTCATGCTCGACGAGATCGACAAGATCGGGATGGACTTCCGGGGAGACCCGAGCTCCGCCCTGCTCGAAGTCCTCGACCCCGAGCAGAACAACACGTTCCAGGACAACTATCTCGAGGTCCCGTTCGACCTCAGCAAGGTCCTGTTCATCGCCACCGGTAACCTGATCGACCCCATCCCCGCCGCCCTGCGCGACCGGATGGAGATCATCCAGCTGCCGGGCTATACCCAGCAGGAGAAGGCCGAGATCGGCCGCCGGTTCCTCATCCCCAAGCAGATGGAGAACCACGGCCTCAAGCCGAAGCACATCGAGATCACCGACGAGGCGATGACCGAGCTCGTCCAGGCGTACACCCACGAGGCGGGCGTCCGGAACCTCGAGCGCGAGATCGCCAACATCATGCGCAAGGTCGCCCGCGCGGTGGCCGAAGGCCGCAAGCGCAAGACGATCGTCGACGTCAAGCGACTCGACGAGTACCTCGGACCGCCCCGGTTCGAGTATGGCGAGCTCGAGACCGAGGACCAGACGGGCGCCGCGACCGGGCTGGTGGTGACCGAGGTCGGCGGCGACATCGTCGCCGTCGAAGTGACCAAGATGGAGGGCAAGGAGGACTTCATCCTCACCGGCCAGCTTGGCGAGGTCATGCGCGAGTCGGCCAGGGCGGCGCTGTCCTGGATCCGGGCGAACGCCGACCGGCTCGGGGTCGAGCGCGAGATCTTCGAGAAGAACACCCTCCACATCCACGTCCCGGCCGGGGGCATCCCCAAGGACGGCCCGTCGGCCGGGGTCACGATGGCGACCGCCATGGTCAGCGCGTTCACCGGCATCCCCGTCCGCAAGGACGTCGCGATGACCGGCGAGATCACCCTGCGCGGTCGGGTCCTCCCGATCGGCGGGCTGAAGAGCAAGATCCTGGCGGCCCACCTGTCCGGGGCGAAGATCGTCATCCTTCCGCGGAAGAAC
>CAVOVX010000014.1:0-50597 GCA_963699965.1 uncultured Chloroflexia bacterium
TCGAGGCGCCGATCGGCGTGTCCTGGCCGAGGAGCACCTCGCCGGCGTAGTGCAGGCCGCGAAGCGTCGCCAGGGGATCGCGGGTCGCGATCTGGACGTGCTCGGCCGCGTACTCGTTGGCGAACGCGACGGCCTCGTCGATCGAACCCACGAGGACGACCCCGCCGAGATCGGACAGGGCGATCCGAGCCGCGGCGGCACGCGTCTCGGGCAGCCCGACGATCTGCTCGGCGACCGCCGCCTCGACGGCCGCGGCGAGGGCATCCGAGTCCGTAACCAGGGTCGCCGCCGAAATCGGCCCCGTGCTCCGCCTCGTTGAGCAGGTCGATCGCCAGGCGCCACGGGTCGGCCGACTCGTCGGCGATGAGCAGGCTCTCCGATGGGCCACACAGCATCTGGGTGGCCGTGCCGTAGCGCTGGGCGAGCACCTGGGCCGCCGTGACGGCGGGCGAACCCGGACCGACGACCTTCAGGACCTTGGGCACGGACTCGGTCCCGAACGTGAGCGCGGCGATCGCCGCCGGTCCGTTCGCCCGGAACAGCCGGTCGATGCCCAGCTCGCGCGCCACGGCCAGGGTCGCCGGATCCACGGCCCCGTCTGGCGAGCCGGGGATCGGCGGCACGACGACGACAATGGTCGGGACGCGGGCGACCACCGCCGGGGTCCCGATCTGGCACAGGACGGACGGATAGCTGGCCTTGCCGGTCGGGACGAACAGGCCGGCGCTCGGGATCGGCGCGAATCGCTCGCCGACGAGGAAGCCCGCCCGGACCTCGCGCTGCCAATCGGACGCCGTCTCAGCGAGCTGCGTCTCGTTGAACCGGCGGCTGTTGGCGATCGCCTCGCGGATCCCGGCCAGCAGCGAGGGCGCGATCGCCGCGTGGGCCGCCTCGATCTCGTCCGGGCGCACGGCCAGTCGATCGGGGGCCAGGCGGACCCCATCGAACCGTTCGGTGGCGTCGACGACGGCGGCGTCGCCGCGCGATCGGACGTCGGCGAAGATCGCCTCGATCGAAGCGACGAGCGACGGCTCGAACACCGCCGCCGTCGACCGGGCGAGCACGCCGCTCCCGCTCGGCCGTTGGCAGGTCCGCCCAGCGGCGGACGGCAAGGATCGGCATCGTCCGGGGAGCGTACCCGAGACGGTCCGCGACCGGCGTAGACTCGGGCGATGACCGCCCAGACCGGCGCCCTGCCAGGCGCCAGGATCGTCCGCGCTCCCCGGGGCACCGAGCTGTCGTGTCGCGGCTGGGCGCAGGAGGCCGCCCTCCGGATGCTCATGAACAACCTCGACCCGGAGGTCGCCGAGAACCCCGATGCCCTCGTCGTCTACGGCGGGACGGGTCGCGCCGCCCGGTCGTGGGCCGCGTTCGACGCCATCGTCCGCGAGCTGCGCACCCTCGCCGACGACGAGACGCTGCTCGTCCAGAGCGGCAAGCCGGTCGGCGTGTTCCGGACCCACGAGTGGGCGCCGCGGGTGCTCATCGCCAACTCCAACCTCGTCGCCGAGATGGGCGACCTGGGAGGTCTTCCGCGAGCTCGAGGCGGCCGGGCTGATGATGTACGGCCAGATGACCGCCGGGTCGTGGATCTACATCGGGACCCAGGGCATCCTCCAGGGCACCTACGAGACCTTCGCCGAGCTCGCTCGCCAGCACTTCGGCGGGTCGCTGCGCGGAACGCGTCACCCTGACGGCCGGGCTCGGCGGGATGGGCGGGGCCCAGCCGCTGGCCGTGACGATGAACGATGGGGTGGCGATCTGCATCGAGGTCGACCAGGCGCGCGCCCGCCGTCGTCTCGAGATCGGCTATGTCGACCGGCTGACCGAGGATCCGCAGGAGGCGCTGGCCTGGGCCCGCGCCGCGACCGCCGAGCGCGTGCCGCTGTCGATCGCCCTCGATCGGCAACGCCGCCGAGATCGAGCCGGCCTGGGCGAAGGCCGGCGAGCGGTTCGACGTCGTCACCGACCAGACCTGCGCCCACGATGCGCTCGGCGGCTACGTCCCGGCCGAGATCAGCCTGGCCGATGCGCTCGTGCTCCGGTCGGCCCAGCCCGACGTCTACGTCGGTCGGGCGATGCACTCGATGGCGGCCCAGGTGCGAGCGATGCTCGCGTTCCAGGGGACCGGAGCGATCGTCTTCGACTACGGCAACAACCTGCGGGCGCATGGCGAAGGAGGCCGGCGTCGAGGACGCCTTCGCCTACCCCGGCTTCGTGCCGGCCTTCATCCGTCCGCTGTTCTGCGAGGGCCGCGGCCCGTTCCGCTGGGTGGCGCTCGCGGGCGACCCGGAGGACATCTATCGGACCGACCGCGCCCTGCTCGAGCTGTTCCCGGACGACGCGGGCTCCGCCGCTGGATCGAGATGGCCCGCGAGCGGGTCCCGTTCCAGGGGCTGCCGGCCCGGATCTGCTGGCTCGGCTACGGCGAGCGGGCGACGCGCCGGCCTCGCGTTCAACGAGCTCGTCGCGGCCGGCGAGGTCACGGCGCCGATCGTCATCGGCCGCGACCACCTCGATTCAGGCTCCGTCGCATCGCCGAACCGCGAGACGGAGGCGATGCGCGACGGCAGCGACGCGGTCGCCGACTGGCCGCTCCTCAACGCCCTGGTCAACACGGCCGCCGGCGCGTCGTGGGTCATCGATCCACCACGGCGGCGGAGTCGGGCATCGGCTACAGCCAGCACGCCGGGATGGTGGTCGTCGCCGACGGCACGGCGCTCGCCGCGCGAGAAGCTCGAGCGGGTCCTGACGACCGATCCCGGCGATGGGCGTGATCCGCCACGCGGACGCCGGCTACGAGCGCGCGATCGAGGTCGCCCGGGAGCGCGGCGTCCACATCCCGATGCTCGACGGCGGAAGCTGACCGGCGCGACGCCCGATCCGCTGCCGGCGGCTCGAGTCGAGCGACGATCCCGGGCTCGTCGATCCCGGCGTCGGCGTCGAGCAGCTCGGTGTCGGCGGCGGTCTGCCGCGCTCGGCGTCGGCGATCCGTTCGAGCTCCGGACCGGCGAGAACAGGATCGGCACGAACGCGAAGCAGCCGAGGATGCCACCCACGAGATCGCCTCGTGGGCGCCGATCGCGGTCGCGAGGATGCCGCCGATGAGCGACCGATCGGGATCGTGCCCCAGACGAGGAACCGCATCGTGGCATTCATCCGGCCCTGCATCCGCTCCGGCGTGATCGCCTGGCGCAGGCTGACCTGGTTGATGTTGTAGACGACTCCGGCGAAGCCGCCCAAGAGGAACATCGCGGCGGCCAGGAACGGGATCGCGGTCGCCGGCGGGCGCGAGCGGCGAGCAGCGCCGGCGGGCCGAGAGGGCGACGAGCCAGACGATCGTCCGCCCGACCCCGAACCGCGCGGCGAACCGGCTCGCGACGAGCGCGCCGGCAAGGACCCCGAAGCTGCCGATCCCGCCGACGAGCCCGACTGGAACGGGGCTGAGCCCGAGATCGGGGTAGACGAAGACGGTCAGACGCGCGAAACGATATTGCGAGAAGAGGTTCGACGAGCCGGTGGAGGCGGCGATGCTGCGGAGGACGGGTGGCCGGTGACGTACCGGAGCCCCTCGGCGATCTCGCCGCGCAGCCCGCGACCGGCGCGTGGAGCCCGCCAGCGGACGCCGCCGTCCGCGTCGCTTCGGCTCGCGCTTGCGGATCCGGAAGATGAGCACGCCGAGGCGACGAAGCTGAGCGCAGTCGACGATCACCGCGAACGGGGCGCCGAACAGGCCGACGATTCCGCCACCGAGCGGCTGGCCGAGGATCTGGGCGGCCGAGCGCGCTGACCTGGAGCTTCGCGTTGCCCTCGACGAGCTCGTCCCGCTCGACGATCGTCGGCAGGTAGCGACTGGTCGGCGACGTCGAAGAAGACGGTCAGGACGCCGTTGATGAAGCCGACGAGGTAGAGCTGCCAGATCGTCAGGACGCCGAGGTCCCAGGCGACCGGGATCGAGGCCAGCGACGATGGCCCGGCCGAGGTCGCCGGCGATGAGGATCGGCCGCCGCGGCAGGCGGTCGACCCAGACGCCGGCGGGCAGCGTGAAGAAGGATGAACGGCAGGAACTCGACCGTCGCGAGCAGGCCGACCTCGAAGGCGCTCGCGTGGAGCAGGAAGATCGCGACGACCGGGATCGCGAGCTGGCTGACCTGCGTGCCGAACAGCGAGATCGTCGCCGCGGTCCAGAGCTTGCGGTAGTCGGACGGCGACGGAGCAGGCTCTGGCGGGGAGCGGTCAATGGGACCTCGCTGGCGGCCGTCGGGCCCTGTTAGTCTATCGTCTAACACCGTTAGTCAATCGAGTCTACGGGCGCCCGCGGCGAGCCACCCGATGGCGCGGCCACTGGCGCCTCCGTAGTCGCCCGGGACCCGTCCCGGCTCGTCCGACATGTCACGATTGGCGGCATGGCGAGGCTCGTCGAATCCGTCCCGAACTACAGCGAGGGCCGGCGCCTCGACGTCGTCGATCGCCTGGCCGGCGCGGTCGCCGGGACCGCCGAGCGTCTACCTCCTCGACCGGACGAGCGACGCCAGCCACAACCGATCGGTCCTGACCCTCGCCGGCGAGGCCGAGGCGGTCACCAAGGCGCTCGAAGCGACGCGTCGGCGATCGCCATCGAGACGATCGACATGGAGCGGCACATCCGGCGAGCACCCCCGGATCGGCGCGGTCGACGTCGTCCCGTTCGTCCCGCTCGGCGCGACCACGATGGACGAGTGCGTCGAGCTGGCCCGCGCCTTCGGCGCCCGGATCGCCGACCGGTTCGGCCTGCCGGTCTACCTGTACGCCCGGGCGGCCACTCGGCCGGACCGCGTGAAGCTCGCCGACGTCCGGCGCGGCCAGTACGAGGGGCTCAAGGCCGAGATCGGCAGCGATCCCGAGCGGCAGCCGGACTTCGGCCCGGCGCGGATGCACCCCGCGCCGGGGCGATGGCGGTCGGCGCCCGGCCGTTCCTCATCGCCTAGAACATCAACCTCGACTCGGCCGACGTCGAGCTCGCCCGGCGGATCGCCCGGACGATCCGCGAGTCCGGCGGCGGGCTGCCGAAGCGTCCAGGCCAACGGCTTCCGGCTTGACGGAGCCCGACCCTGCGCCCAGGTCTCGATGAACCTCCTCGACTTCGAGATCGACGCCGCTCTGGCGGGTCTGGGAGGCAGTCGAGGCCGAGGCCGCGGCGCGGACGGCGTGGAGCTCGCCGAGTCCGAGCTCATCGGCCTCGCTCCGCTGGCGGCGTTCCTCGCCGTCGCCGACCGACGCCGGCGCTCCACGACGAGCGCCGGTCGAAGACCCGGCTGGCGGCGGCCGCGAGCTTACCTCCGGCTGCGCGACTTCAGCCCGCTGCAGGCGCTCGAGCTGCGGCTCGCCGCCGCCCGAGGCGAGCCGGCGGCCGCTGAGCCTCCGACTCATCGAGGGCGGCCGCGACCGACGGCTCGGCCCGGGCCTGCTGGTCGTCGGCGCGCGCGCAGATCGCGACGATGGCCGGCGGGCTGCGGCGGGGCGCCGAGCAGGCCGACAGCGCGACTGCTCGACGCCGCGGCGGCCGGCGGGACCCGACGCCCCGGACGCCCCGGTCGTCGCCTGCTGGGAGGGCCGGATCCTCGCGGTCGGGCCGCACGCGGAGGTCGAGTCCGCAGCGCTCGAGGCGGCCGGCTTGCCGCTGGCCCGGTTCGCGCGGATCGACGCGGCCGGCGGCGACCGTCACGCCCGGGCCTCGTCGACCCCCACACCCACCTGCTGTTCGGCGGGCTCGCGCGAGGGCGAGCTCGTGCTCCGCCAGCGCGGCGCCGGCTACCTCGAGATCCTCGCGGCCGGCGGCGGGATCCTGTCGACGGTCGCGGCCACCCGGGCCGCCTCCGACGAGGACCTTGCCGCGCACGGCCGGCGCTGGCTCGACGAGATGCTTCGCCACGGCGTCGACGACGGTCGAGGCGAAGTCCGGCTACGGGCTCGACCTGCCGACGGAGCTGCGCCTGCTCGAGGTCGCCTACCAGCTCGGCCAGGAGGGGCCGATCGACGTCGTGCCGACGTGGCTCGGCGCCCACGCCGTCCCGCCCGAGTTCCGCGCCCGGCCCGACGGCACCGAGGCGTACGTCCGGCACCTGCTCGAGGAGCAGCTGCCCGGCGTCGCGGCCCAGGGCCGGGCCCGGTTCGCCGACGTGTTCTGCGAGCGGGGCGTGTTCAGCGCCGACCAGAGCCGGCGCGATCCTCGAGGCGGCCGCGGCCTCGGGCATGCGTCCGCGGCTGCACGCCGACGAGCTGGCGCCGTCCGGCGGCGCGGAGCTCGCGGCCGAGCTCGGCGCGCCTGTCGGCCGACCACCTCGCCGCGCCGTCGACGGCCGGGATCGACGCGCTGGCCGCGGCCGCCGAGCGCGGGCCGCCCGGTCGTCGCGGACGCTCCTGCCGGCGACGACCTGGTTCCTCATGAAGCCGACCAGGCCGCGCCGGCGCGGACGCTTCATCGAGCGCGGCGTGCCGGTCGCGCTCGGCACGGACTTCAACCCGGGCACGTCGCCGACGCCGAGCCTGCCGCTCGTGATGACCGTCGCCTGCCTCGAGCTCGGGCTGACCCCGGCCGAGGCGCTCGCCGCGGTCGACGATCAACGCCGCGCATGCCCTCGGGCTCGGCGACGAGGTCGGCTCGATCGAGCCCGGCAAGCAGGCGGACCTCGTGGTCTGGCGCGTCCCGACCGCCGACCAGATCCCGTACTGGCCGGCGCGCCGACCTCGTCCGGGCGGTCGTCAAGCGCGGCCGGCGTCGGTCCTCGACACGCGCGCAGCTGGCCGAGCCGCCGACGCCGCGCGGTCAGGGCCAGCCTTGCCGCGCGACTCGAGGAGGACGCGTGGTCGTCTCGGTCGGGCAGGCTCGAGATCGTGACCGCAGGCGCAGCTTCGGCTGGACGGTGGGCGTCGCCGCCCATCTCGTGGAGGAACGTCTCGAGGGCCTCGGCGCAGTCCGGCCTCGTCCTCGCAGACCGGCATCGGGACGACGATCTCGGGGTCGAGCTGGGCGATCAGCTCGGCGGCCTTCGTGGCGCTGAGCGCGCCGCCGATCGGCACGCAGGCGATGTCGACCGGGCCGATGTCGCCGAGCTTCTCCTCGGTCAGCAGGTGGCCGATGTCGCCGAGGTGGATCGTGTGGATCCGTCGAGCTCGACGACGAACGCGGTCTGCCGGCCGCGCTCCGCGCCCTTCGCGTCGTCGCGGTAGGTCCGGACGCCCGGTGACGAGGACGTCGCGGACCTCGTACTCGCCGGGTCCGTCGAGGACGAACGCGTCCTCGAGGCTGGTCGGCAGGAGGGTCGCCGCCGTCGCGCGAGCGCTTGCCCTTGGCCTTCGCGGCAGCGGCGCGTCGTCGGGGTGGCTGAACGTGACGATGTCGCCGGTGATCCCGCGGCCGGTCGGCCCGACGACCGACTGGTAGGGGTCGGCGACGACGACCGCGTCCCTGCCCGCAGGCGGACGCAGGTCCGCCCGTACCAGGTGAGTTCCATCGCCGGCAATTCTGACACAGCCGGACTCGACCGCCGCCTGCCGACGGTCGCCGGCGGACCGGTCGCGAGCCGAGTCCGCGAACAGAAGGAAGACCGGAGGCGCCTGCCCAATCGGCGCCTCCGGTCGGAGGGAGGGAGGATGGAACCTCTGAGGGTTCCAGTCGCGATGACACTAGGCCGAGCCGGGTTCAGCCGCGAGCCGGAAGCGGTTAAGAAAGCGACACGAACGCGGCCGGACCGTCGGCGACCGCGCCCGACGGACCATCCGCGCCGATGGCCCGTGTCGCGCCGATCCGCGTGCCGACAATCCGCGCGCATGATCCCCGCATCGTCGCGGCCGCGCCGCCCGGTCGCGCCGTCGCTCGGCGCGTCCGCGCTCGTGTGCGCCGGCTGCGGCCGACCGCCGACGCACGACGCCCCGGCCGAGCGCCAGCCCGCCGAGCTCGCCCGCCGATCCGCCCGGCCCGTCCGCGACGCCCGACCCGGCCGCCGATCTACGCCGAGATCGAGCGGCAGGTCCAGGCGATCCGCGGGCTCAAGCGCCAAGACGCCGGTCGAGCCGAGCTCCTCGATCGACGACGCGACGCTCGGCGAAGATCATCGGCCGACGCTTCGACGAGGACAACCCGCCGGCGAGCTCGTCGGCCGACGAGCCGAGCGCCTCTATCAGGCCCTCGGCCTGCTGCCCGCCGGACGCGTCGCTCGCGGACCTCTACGTCGAGCTGCTCGAGCAGCCAGGTCGCCGGCTTCTACACGCCGGACGACGAAGCAGCTGTACGTCGTCTCGAGACCGGCGGCCTCGGGCCGACCGAGAAGGTCACGTACGCCCACGAGTACAACCACGCGCTCCAGGACCAGAACTTCGACCTCGACGAGCTCTGGCGCTCGACGCGATCGACCAGGGCGACCCGCGCTCGCCCGCCTGCCGCTGGTCGAGGGCGACGCCACGCTGCTGATGACCTACTGGGCCCAGCAGCAACCTGACCCCGGCCGAGCTCGGCCAGGCTCGCCGGGCGCGAACGACCCCGAGCAGACGGCGGTCCTCGACGGCATGCCCGCGATCCTCCGCGAGACCGCTCCTGTTCCCGTACCTGCCGGGCCTCGCGTTCGTCGATGGCGTCCAGATCGGCGGCGGCTGGCCGGCGCGTCGACGCCGCTGTTCGCCAAGCCGCCCGACTCGACCGAGCAGATCCTCCACCCCGACAAGTACGCGGCCGGCGAGGCGCCGGTCGCGGTCGACCTTCCCGAAGGACCTCGCCACGCGGCTCGGCGCCGGCTGGAAGGTCGGCGCTGGAGGACACGCTCGGCGAGTTCCAGCTCGGCATCTGGCTCGAGCGGCCGGCGGCGTCGCCCAGGCGACCGCCGACGCGGCCGCCGCGGGCTGGGGCGGCGACCGGGTCGCGCTGCGTCGACGGACCGGACGGCGCCTGGGCGCGTCGTCATCGACACCGCGCTGGGACACCCGGCCGACGCGACCGAGTTCGCGCGGCCGCCGCGCCGACCGCGTCGCCACGCTCAGGCGGCCGCACGCGCTGATCGTCGGTCCGACGCGGCCGACCGGGTGACGCTGTTCCTCGGCGACCGACGACGCCACGATCGGCGCACGCTCGCGAGCGTCCTCGGCCTCGCCGGCTGAGCGCGGCCCGGCCGCCGGCCGCGGCTACATCGACTCGGGCGCGGAGATCCCCAGCAGCCCGAGCGCGTTCGCGAGGGTCGTCCTGCGTCGCCGCCACGAGGGCCAGGCGCGCCGCCGACCGCTCCGGGCTCGCCGGGTCGACGACCCGCGCGTCGCGGTAGAAGGCGTGGAACGTCGTCGCGAGCTCGGTCGCGTAGGCGGTGATGCCCTGGGTCTCCTCGGCCGCGGCGGCGTCCTCGACGACCTCCGGCAGGCGGACGACCGCCCGGGCGAGCGCCGCCTCGGGCTCGCCGGCGAGCGGCCCGCCGACGCCGTCGGCCGGGCGCGAGGCCCGTCGTCGGCCGCCTTGCGCAGGATCGACGCGATCCGGGCGTGCGCGTACTGGACGTAGTAGACGGGGTTCTCGTTCGACTGCTTCTTGGCCAGCTCGATGTCGAAGTCGATGTCGAGCGTCGGCGCCGCGCGAGGCGAAGAACCAGCGCGCGGCGTCGACGCCGATCTCGGCGAGCAGCTCGTCGAGCGTGATGAACGTCGCCGGCCCGCTTGCGACATCGAGATCTCCTGCGCCGTCGCGGACGAAGCGGACCCAGCCGGTGAGGAGCATCTCGACCGCGGCCTGGTCGTAGCCCATCGCCTCGGCCGCGTTGCGCACCCGGGCCACCGTCCCGTGGTGGTCGGCGCCCCAGATGTAGATGAGGTGGTCGAAGCCGCGGCTGAACTTCTCGGTGACGTAGCCGATGTCGGCGGCGAAGTAGGTCGGCTCGCCGTTCGAGCGGATGACCACCCGGTCCTTGTCGTCGCCGAAGGCCGTCGAGCGGAACCAGAGCGCGCCGTCCTGCTCGTAGACGTGGCCGCGCTCGCGCAGCCGCTCGATCGCCCGCTCGACCCAGCCGTCGTCGTGGAGCGAGCCCTCGGTCTTCCAGACGTCGAAGTGGACGCCGAGGTCGCTCGAGCGATGCCTCGATGCCGGCCCGGACCCGCTCCGACGCCCAGCGGCCGACGACTCCGCGTCGGCCGTCTCCGGCGTCGGCGGCCTCGGCCGCGGCCCAGACCTCGTCGGGCACGCTCGCGCGCGAGGTCGCCGACGTAGTCGCCGTGGTAGCCGTCCTCGGGGACCGGCTCGCCCGCGCCGGATCGCGAGGACCGACGCCCCGAGCTTCCGGACCTGGCTCGCCGAAGTCGTTGAAGTAGTACTCGCGCGTCACGCCGTTGGCCGCCGGCCTCGAGGACCCGGCACAGGAGGTCGCCGACGAACGCGCCGCGGGCGTTGCCGATGTGCAGCGGCCCGGTCGGGTTGGCCGACACGAACTCGACGTTGACCGCGCGCGGCGCGCTCGGCGGCGACGCGGCCCCACGTCGGCGGGTCGGCGAGGATCGCGCGTCGACCGTCGCCGGCGAGGGCCCGGTCCGCGATCCGGAGGTTGAGGAAGCCCGGGGGCGCGACGTCGGCCGAGCCGATCGGCGTCGCTGCCGGGATCGGCCGCGCCTCGCGGACGAGCTCGGCCAGCGATCGCCCGGCGATGTCGAGCGGCGGCCGGCGGTACGGTCGGGCGAGCTTCATCGCGAGGTTGGTCGCGAGGTCGCCGTGGTCCGGGTTCGGCGGGCCGCTCGACCTCGACCGGCGGCCGGCTCGTCGTCGGTCCGGCCGAGCGGCAGCGCGCCCGCCGCGATCGCCCGCGCCCAGGCACGCTCGATCGCGTCGGCGGAGCTGACCGCGCGAGGGTCGGGATCGGCAGTCGGGCGATCTCGGGTCGGCTCCTGCGGGCGGAGGGTGCGCTGCGCATCGTAGCGCGGTCGACTCAGATCGAGAAGCGGTCCCCGGGGTCGACGACACGGTCGTCTCCATCCCGGCCGATGTCGCGCACGGCCGCCGCCGCCGCCGCCGCGGTCATGGCCCATCTGGAGGTGGGTCAGGAGCACCCGTCCGGGCGAGGTCGCCCGGCGAGCTGGCCGACGTCGGCGCGTCGAGGTGCTCCGACCCGTCGGCGACCGGTCCCGGCCCGAACGATACCTCGCACAGGAGCGTGTCGCCGGGCTGGATGAGCGGCGTCAGGTCGTCGGCCTGGCCGCAGTCGCCCGAGTAGACGAGTCCGGGCCCGGCGCCCGCGCTCACCCGGAAGCCGTAGCTGTCGTCGGTGTGGCGGACGTGACGAGCCTCGAGCGTGAACGGGCCGAGCTGCCGGATGCCGTCGCCGCCGAGATCGGCGATGTCGAGCGACGCCGCCGTGAAGCCCGGCTCGCCGTGGAGGGCGTCGAGCCGCCGGGCGAGTCGGCCGGGCCCAGCACGGCGACCCGCCGCGCCGGGTCGGAAGTCCCAGGCAGGTAGTGCCGGAGCGGGACCAGGTCGATGAAGTGGTCGGGATGGAGATGGCTGATGACGACCGCCCGAAGCGAGCTCGGCTCGACCGCCGCCGGCGAGGTTGGTGAACGAGCCCTGGCCGAGGTCGAGCACGATCGCGTCGGGACCGTGCTCGGACGAGGTAGCGGCGCCGACCGCGCCGGGCCGGGAGGTATAGGCGGGGCCCGCTCCGAGGACGATGAGCTCGATCATCTGGCTGGCATCCGGCGCATGTGGCCAGCCTACCCGGGCCTGAACCGGGCCGGCAACGCGATCGCGACGGGTTCCCGCGCCGCGGCGGAACGACAGGTCCTCGAACCCGGCTTCGGCGGCGATCCGGTAGCCCTCCTCGAGGCCGTGGGCGAACCAGTCCTGCCGGTGGGCATCGGACCCGGCGGTCAGCCGGCCGCCGCCGAGCTCGCGGAAGCGGGCGACGACGGCCGGGCCCGGGTAGGTCTCGCGCGGCGCCTGGCGCAGGCCGCTGGTGTTGACCTCGAGCGCGGTGCCCGACTCGATCAACGCCCGCAGGATCGGCTCGTACAGCTCGAGGCGCTCGGCGAAATCGGCCGGGCTGACGTGGGCGGCGACGTAGCGCTTGACGAAGTCGAGGTGTCCGAGCGCGTCGAACAGCCCGCTCCGCGCCGCCGCCTCGACCTCGTCGAAGTACGGCGCGACGATCTCGTCGAGGGTCTTGCCGGCCACCCACCGGTCGACGCGCGACGACGTGATACGGCGAGTCCGGCCCGACGTGGACCGAGCCGATCACGAAGTCGTAGGGGTGGTCGGCGCAGGTGGTCGCGGATGTCGGCCTCGCGGCGCCGCTCGTACGTGACCTCGACGCCGAACCGGATCGCGACTCCGAGCGGCGCCCAGCGCTCGGCGGCATCGCGGACGACCCGCTCGCGCTCGGCGATGTCGCGGCCCGAAGTCGGCCACGCGCGGGTCGAAGTCGACGTGGTCGGTGATCGCGAGCTCGGCGATCCCGCGCTCGACGGCCTGCGCGGCGTAGGCGTCGATCGGGACGTCGCTGTCGGGCGACAGGTCGGTGTGGAGGTGGGCGTCGAGCGGGAGGTCGCGGGCCTGGGGGTCGACCGTCGGGTCGGGCGAGGTCACCCCGCCGATGAGACCCGAGCTCGCGGCCGATCCGATCGAACGCCGCCAGCGCGCGGTCGAGCTGCTCGTCGGTGTGGGCGGCGGTGACGATCGTCCGGATCCGGGCCTTGTCCAGGGCGACCGTCGGGAAGACGACCGGCTGGGCGAAGACGCCCTCCTCGAACAGCCGGTCGCTGAACCGGGCCGCGGTCGCCGGGTCGCCCATCATCACCGGCGTGATCGGCGTCTCCGAGGCGCCGGTGTCGAACCCGAGCCGGACGAGCTCCGCCTTGAACCGCCGGGTGTTCGCCCAGAGCCGCTCGATGAGCTCCGGGCTCGTCCTGGATGACGCGGATCGCCTCGAGGCAGGCGGCCGCGACGGCCGGCGGATGCGACGTCGAGAAGAGGAACGGGCGCGCCCGCTGGGTCAGGATGTCGCGCAGGTCCTGCGAGCCGGCGACGTAGCCGCCGAGCACGCCGACCGCCTTGCGACAGCGTGCCGACCTGGATCGCGACCCGGCCGTGGAGCCCGAAGTGGTCGACGGTGCCGCGGCCGTTCCGGCCGAGGACGCCCGAGGCATGCGCGTCGTCGACGAAGACGGCGCGCACCGAACTCCTCGGCCGCCTCGACGATCCCGGGCAGCGGCGCGATGTCGCCGTCCATGCTGAACACGCCGTCGGTCACGACGAGGATCAGCCGGTAGGGCAGCCCGGTCTCGGGCGCCCGTGCTCCTCGGCCTCGGCGAGGATCTCGCGGAGCGCCTCGACGTCCCGTGCGGGTAGATCTTGCGGGGCGCCTTCGAGAGGCGCATCCCGTCGATGATCGAGGCGTGGTTGAGCGCGTCGGAGACGATGAGGTCCTGCTCGCCGGTGATCGTCGGGATGACGCCCGGTGTTGGCCGTGAAGCCGGACTGGAACGTCAGCGTGGCGGCGGTGCCCTTGAAGCGCGGCGAGCTCCGCCTCGAGCTCCTCGTGGAGGGTCATCGTCCCGGCGATCGTCCGGACCGCGCCGGATCCGGCCCCGAACCGCTCGACCGCCGCCAGGGCGGCGGCGCGCAGCCGCGGATGGTGGGTGAGCCCGAGGTAGTCGTTCGAGGACAGGCTGATGAGCCGGCGGTCGTCGATCGACACGATCGGGCCCTGGGCCGAGCTCATGACCCGGAGCGGCCGGTAGAGGTGCCGCGTCGCGGAGGTCGTCGAGCTCCTCGCCGAGGAAGGCGAGCGGGTCGGGTCGTGCCGTCGCGTCATCGGATGCGCCCCATGCTCAGCCCGTCTCCAGTCCATGAGCACCTTGCCCGAGTCGCCCGAGCGGGCCGCCGCGAACGCCGCCTCGAAGTCGCGGAACCCGAAGCGATGGGTGATCGCCGGGCGGATGTCGAGCCCCGACTGGAGCATCACCGTCATCTTGTACCAGGTCTCGTACATCTCCCGGCCGTAGATCCCCGCAGGGTCAGCATCTTGAACACGATCTTGTTCACGTCGATCGAGATCTCGGCCGTCGGGATGCCCAGGATCGCCACGCCGCCGCCGTGGGCCATCGCCTCGATCGCCGCCCGGAGCGCCGCGGCGTTGCCCGACATCTCGAGGGCCACGTCGTAGCCCTCGACCATGCCCAGCTCGGCACCGACCTCGGCCAGGTCGCGCTCGTTCGGGTCGACGGCGACGGTCGCACCCATCCGGAGCGCCAGCTCGCGCCGGAACGGGTTCGGCTCGGAGACGACCACGAACCGGGCGCCGGCGTGACGGGCGACGGCCGTGGCCATGAGTCCGATCGGTCCGGCGCCGCTGACCAGCACGTCCTCGCCGAGGATCGGGAAGGCCAGGGCGGTGTGGACCGCGTTGCCGAACGGGTCGAAGATCGCGGCGACCTCCGGGTCGATCCCCGGCCAGTGGTGCCAGATGTTTGTCATCGGCAGGACGACATACTCGGCGAACGCACCGTCGCGACCGACACCGAGGCCGATCGCCTGGGCGCACAGGTGGCGCCGGCCGGCGAGGCAGTGGCGGCACCGGCCGCAGACGACATGGCCCTCGCCGCTGACGAGGTCGCCCGGGTGGAAGTCGGTCACGTTCGATCCGACCTCGACGATCTCGCCGACAAACTCATGGCCGACCACGAGCGGCGGCTGGATCGTGGCCGCGGCCCACGGATCCCACGCCTCGATGTGGAGGTCCGTGCCGCAGATCCCCGTTCGGTGGACCCGAACGAGGACATCGTTGATGCCGATCGACGGGCGCGGGACCTCGCGCAGCTCGAGCCCGGGGCCGGGCGCCGCCTTGACCAGGGCGAGCATCGTCGCCTCCGTCAGTCCATCTCCGATGCGTCGACGACCGGGTTCTCGACCGAGCCGATCCCCTCGATCTCGATCCGAACGCGATCCCCCGGCTGGAGGAAGACCGGCGGCTCCCGGAACGCCCCGACACCAGCCGGCGTTCCGGTCGAGATGACGTCGCCCGGCTCGAGCGTGATCGTCGCCGAGATGTACTCGATGAGGCTCGGAAGGTCGAAGACCGTGTTGCCCGTTCGTCCGTCCTGCATCTGGATCGGTTGACCCGCGTCGGGACCCGAGCCGGCGGTTCGCCACGAGCGAATCGGCAGGTCCGGCGGGCCATCGAACTCGTCGGCGGTCACGAACACCGGACCCATCGGGTAGAACGTGTCGGAGCCCTTCGCCCTGAGCCACTGGCCATCGCCGTGCTCGCCCGGCTCCAACGCCGGCTTGACCCCTTGCCAGTCGCGAGCCGACACGTCATTGCCGACGACGTAGCCGGCGACGTGGCTCATCGCGTCCGCCGCCCTGACCCGACGGGCCCGCTTGCCGACGACCACGCCGAGCTCCGCTTCGAGATCGAGAGCGTGAGTCCCGGCCGGCCTGACGATCGGCTCGCCGTCGCCGATGACCGAGGCCGGCGAACTTGGCGAAGATCAGCGGCCGGTCCGGCCGCTCGATCGCCTGCTCCTCGACGTGGTCGAGGTAGTTCAGCCCGACGCAGATGACCTTCTCCGGCGAGCGGATCGCGGCAGCTGGACGGCGGCTCGCGACGGTCCTGGGCTTCGCGCCTCGCCGAACGGCGCGGTCTACGGCGCGCGTGATCTCCCGTCGCCAATCGATGTCGTAGTCGGCGGCGAAGACGATCGTGCCTCCAATGCCGTAGTAGGTCGTGAGCTCGAGACGCCCATTCCGCTCGAGGTCGCCGGCAGTGATCAGTCCCCCTCGACGAGGACGCCGAACCGCTGGTACCCGTTCTTTCGATCGTGATACGCGTAGAGTCGCATCGGACAGCCTCGATCAGGACGGGCTGGGCGACGCGGCCGGACTGGCCGCCGGGCTGGTCGATGGCACGGCGCTCGGCGAGCTCGCCGGCGAACCGGCCGGCGAGCCGCTCGGGACCGTCGACGGCGCGGAGGCCGGCGTGGGCGTCGGCCGGGCGCACTGCGGCTCCGGGTTGTGGAGCTCCGCCTGCGTGTTGAAGAACTCGAGGATCTGGGCCTTGTCGAGCTTGTCCTGGAACAGGATGCGACCCCAGAGCATCGCCGCGATCGGCGCCTTCATGTCCTCGAACCGGGCGATGACCGGGCTGATGTTGCCCCTGGGTATCTTGCACACCGGGCTGTCCGGGAACGACTTGAACAGCTCCTGGAGCGCCTGCTGGGTCGCGTCGTCACAGGCGCCCTTGTCGCAGCTGTACAGGACGACCAGGCCGCCGTGCTCGAGGTTGTGGATCCAGCCTTCCGGCAGGGTCGCGTCGTCAGGCCCGTAGTAGCGAGCGGTGATCGGTCCGCCGGGCGGCGCGTAGTGGTTCCCGGAGGCCGGCGGGCACTGCGTGTAGCGCTGGGGCTCGGGTGGCAGGAGATGGTTCTTGCCCATGTCCGGCTGGACCTGCCCGAGCGGCGCCGGCGACCCGTTCGGCAGGGGGGTCGCCGGAGGGGCCGGGTCGGTCAGCGTCGTGCAGGCATACAGCTTGCTGTTCGCCTGGATGAACACGAACCCGCCGGCGAGGACGATCGCCACGATCGCGATCAGCCCGAGGACTTCACCCCGATGGCGCTCGAGGAACGGCCGACGACTCGGAGCGTAGGTCCGGGCCCTTGCTCGACCGCGCTCGCGCTCCCGCTCTCGGCGGCCGCGGCGCGTCCCACCGTCGGGGCCATGGGACGGCGTCTCGCTGGCGGCCTGTCCCGTCGGGCGACCGCCGCTCGCGCCGGCACTGTTCGATTGACCTTTGGGTTCGTTGCTCACAGACCTGCCTCGAAGGAGGACGCCGAGGGCAGCGGCGTGTTGGGGAACGAGATGGCGGGCGTGGCCCGCTTCCGGCAGAGGGTACCCTCCCGGCGGCCTTCCGTGTCGCGGTCGGGTTCCAACGCCGCCGGCCGCCGCAATGGGCCGTGGCAGAATCGGCGGCGATGACCACCGATCCCCCGGCCGAACCGAAGCCGCGGATGCCGGCCGGCGTTCGGGTGTTCCTCGTCTACGCGTTCGGGATCCTGGTGATCATCGGGCTGTCGCTGCGCTTCGTGATCGACATGGCGATCTCGGCTCCGGTCAGCCTGCCGGGTGTCCTCGTGATGATCCTGCTCGCCTACACGATCTTCACGATCACGCTCGTGCTGCAACGGAAGGAGGTCGCCCGGGGTCTCGCCCTCGGCCTGGCCAGCCTGACGATCCCGGCCGTCCCCCTGGCGTTCTTCAGCTTCACCCTCGCGAGCACCGGCCTGGTCGCCGCCCTGTTCTTCGCGGCTCTCGCGATCGTCCTGTTCCGGGGGCTGCTACGGCAGGACGTCCGGGTCTACTTCGACCAGCCCTGACTCGGTTCTGGGGAACTCGAGTCGGGGCCGCCTGGACCCGGTGCTATCCTTCGCGCTTCTTCATGTCCGACCTCCCGTTCGCTCCCGCCGACCCGCGGCTCGCCCTGCGATTGGCCGCCAGTCTCGATGTCGAGGGCAAGATTCCCCTTGCCCTCGAGGCTCTCGGCCCGGTCGCCGGTCGGGACGTCCTGCTGGTCGACTGCGATAGTGGACGACGGGCTGCCGAGCTGGGCCGACTCGGCGCCCGGGTCACGACCAGTCCGACCGCTGCGAACGGCCGGCAGCTGGCTGCGCCCGGCGGGTCGGTCGATGTCGTGGTTGGACTCTGGTCGTCGTTCCGGGCGCCGAGCCCCGACGAGCTGGCCGAAGCGGAGCGCGTGCTGCGGCCCGACGGCCGGCTGCTCGTCGTCCACGACTATGGCCGCGACGACGTGTCGCGTCTCCGCGGGGAGCTGCCCGAGTACGGCAGCTGGACTCGGCGTGACGGCTGGTACCTGAGCAACGGTTTCCGGATCCGGGTCATCCACTGCTTCTGGACGTTCGCCACGCTCGACGAGGCGCGATCCGTGCTCGAGGGGCTGTTCGGCGTGACCGGGAAGGCGGTCGGGGCCGAGCTGTCGCGCCCGCGTCTCAGCTACAACGTCGCCGTCTACCACCGTTCGCGGCGCGGGCCGGATCCCACGTCCTGACCGGCCGGTGGCGCGGTCGATCCGGCGCCGCTGGTAGGCTCGGAGCGTGAATCCGAGAGCGGCGGCTCCATGACCGAGCCGAACCAGGGCCGATCGGCCGGCGAGCCCTACCAGGCGCCTGCGTCGGCGCCACCCCTCGACGAATCCGAGCGTGAGCCCCGGAGCCCACGGCTCACGCCGCTGCGCGCGTTCCTCGGGATCGCTCTCATCGCGTCGTCGGCCGTCGTCGCCTACGGGTTGCTTGCTCGCGATGCGACCCAGATCCCGATGCTCACCGCCGGCGAATTCATCAGCGGGATCGTGTTCGTCCTGCTCGCCCTGGCCGGAGCCTGGGCGGCGTTCGATCGAGCGCGGGATGGCGAGAGCGGCCGGGCGTTCATCTACGCCCTCCTCGGCGGGCTCTGTGTCCTCGTCGCCGCGGGCTCGTTCGCGGCCGCGATCATCCTGAGCCTCACCCTGCGATAGGGCGTCAGGTCCGCGGCGGCTCTCCTAAGGGCCCAGTCCTCCGTCCGTTGGTACGCCAGCCGAACCAAGGAGCGGCCAGGCATCCGGAAACCACCTGATCCAGTCCGGTCCTCTGTCCGTTGGTTCGCCAAGCCGGACCAGGCAGCGAGCGGCGGCCGGAAGCTCCCCGAGATGGCCGGGCCCGCGCGCCGTCCGATCGAGTGTTGGGCGGCCGCCGACGGACCCTCTGGTAGACTCCGGCGGCGCCCGCCCCCATCGTCTAGAGGCCTAGGACGCCACCCTTTCAAGGTGGAGATCAGGGGTTCGAATCCCCTTGGGGGCACTCCCGCTGTCTTTCGAGGAACGGCCGGGCGAGCGGTGTCCAGTCGATCGTCAGCGACCCAACGACCATGACTGAGGGAAGCCGTCCTAGTCCCCTTGGGGCCCCAGTCCCGGCCGGCCGCGGTCGGACCCGGACCGGCGCGGCCCGAGTCGGCGGCGCGGGTTCTGACAGGCGCTCGCCAGGCGGTCGTACGTCAACCAAGATGGGCCTCCAGGAGATGCCGATCGGCCGTTTCATCCCGCGCCACGCTCGGCCCGGTACGAAACAGGCCGTCGGACGGCCGCGGGGAAGGTCAGACGGCTGTCGAACGCTCGCCTGGTGTGCATTTGACAACTGCGGCTGGTCGGCCGCGGCCGCCGTCCAGCGCACCTGCTACGATCGATCCGATGGAGATCATGGGCGTCCAGATTCGGACGATCGTCAAGGACAACGTCGCGACGCGCTGCGACGGTTGCCTAGAGATCATCTACGGCACGCCCTGGCGGATCAACCTCCTGGACATCGTCGCGCCCGAGTCGGCCGCCTCGTGGACCGATCGGCCCGCGATCAACCCCGGCCCGTTCCAGTTCCATCCCGACCCGTCCCACGTCCGGCGCTGGATGGCGGACAAGGGCTACCTCTTCTGCCGACGCGGCGAGGTGCGTGAGCTGATGCGTCCGGTCGCGATCCCCGGCGACGAACCGCGCTGGGGCCTGTGCGACGGCCTCCATCGGGACGCTCACGAGTTCGTCCCCGCCTGATCGTTCGGACCGAGCCACCAACCGTGCCGACGCACCTGACAGTGTGCCGAGCCGCGAGCCGAGACCACGATCGATGAACCTGACCGTCGTCCTGCCAGCGCTGACCGCGATCCTCGCGATCGTATTCAGCCTGTTCGTGCTCGACCAGTGGCTCGAGCGACGACGCCCCTACCAGCTCGTCTGGACGCTCGGGATGCTCTTCTTCGGGATCGCGGCGGGCTGCGAGGCCATCGCCGCAGCGAACGGCTGGTCGGAGCCGCTCTACCGGACCTGGTACCTGACCGGCGCGGTGTGGACCGCCGGCTGGCTGGGACTCGGCACGGCGTTCCTGCTCGGTCGAACGCGGTTCGGCTACACGTTCGCCGCCTGCCTGCTGTTCGCCGGGCTGATCATGTTCGCGCTCCGGAACAGCCCGAAATACGCCGACGCCGGCAGCGCTCCGATCCTGTACTTCCTCGCCGCCCTGGTGCTGGCGATCGCGATCGGCGTCGAGACCTACTTCGCCAACGAGCGCTGGCCGCAGCTGGCCGCACTGGCGGTGGTCGGGGCCACGGTCCTCAGCATCATCCTGATGATCTCGACAACGCTGCCACCGCCGGGCTATGCGCTCGACCCGGCGACCGGGGCGCCGACCGCGGCGCTGTTCCCGGGCAGCCTGCGCCTGCTGACCCCGTTCATGAACGTGACCGGTGCCGCCATCCTCGTGCTCGGAGCGGTGTTCTCGACCTATGTCTTCATGCCGAAGCGCCGGGTGCTGGAGTACTCGCTCGATCCCAACCAGCCGGGCGACGAGTTCCTGTTCAACCTGCTCATCTCGCCATTCGCGATCCTGGTGAACTTCCTTGCATCCGTCCCGCTGGCCGTGCGGGCGTTCCTCGGCGGCCAGATGAACAGCCGTGCCCCGGCGACCGCGCTCATCGCGCTCGGCGGGCTGATCCCGGCCGTGACCGACAGCCTCAACCGGGTCGGGACCACCGACTACTACCAGCTCGGGAAGCTGATCGGGGTGATCCTCCTGTTCAGCGGCTTCCTGGTCTCGACCGAGGTCTTCCGCGAGGTCCGGATCCCGTTCACCCACATCCGGTTGCGCGCGGCCCGGCCGGAGACCGCATCGGAGGCGTCGACCGACTGACCTCTCGGGTCCGGCGGGTCGCCGATCGCCCGCCCGGCCTGCAGGGAGGGTTCCGTGACCGAGATCTCGCCCGGTGTCCATGCCGTCCCGTTGTTCGGTGCGCTCGGCCACGTAGTTGTCGACGAGCGATTGACCCTGGTCGACGCCGGCTTGCCCGGGTCGCGGCGACGACTCGGCCCGTATCTCGTGTCAATAGGGCGTTCGCTCGATGAGCTCGAGCGGATCGTCTGCACGCATGGGCACCCGGACCACGTCGGTGGGGTGCGCGAGCTCACCGGGGACGGCGTCGAGGTCCTGATGCACCCAGCCGACTATGCGGGGATGACCGTGACCCTCGGTCAGGCGCTGCGCCACCCCTCGCGCGGGCGCCTGTTCGGCTATCTCGCGCGTACCCCTCCACGAGCCTCGCCGCTCGAGGATGGCGACGTCCTGCCGGTGCTCGGCGGGCTCGAAGTGATCCACACGCCGGGCCATACGCCGGGCAGCGTCTGCTTGTACGCCGTGCGTGACCGACTCTTGTTCGTCGGCGATGCGCTCGAGGTCCGTCGAGGCAGGGTGTCCTACGCGAGCCCGGTCTTCAGCGACGATCGGCGCGCAGCCCGCGACAGCGTGCGACGAATGGCCGACCGAGACGTCGCAATGATTGTCTTCGGGCATGGTCCGCCGTGGCGGGATGACGCCAATGGTGTGCTGGGCGAGCTCGCGCATCGGGCTCGACATGCAGCGGAAGATTGACCGGATCCCTGTGGAGCGAGAACGGTGGACGACCTGATCGAGCTCGTGACCGAGGCAACGCGCCGCTACCCCGACCGCCCGGCGCTCCTCATCCGGCCGACATTCAGGACCAGGGTGTGGCGATATCGAGATCTGGGCCGGGACGTTCCGCGGGCGGCCAGAGTCCTGGCCGAGGCTGGTGTGAACGCGGGGGATCGGGTGATCATCTGGGCGGTCAATCGGCCGGAGTGGGGGATCGCCTTCTTCGCAGTTGCCCACGCTGGGGCGATCTCCGTCCCCCTGGACGCGAGGCACACGAACGAATTCGCCGCCAAGGTCGCCGCACAGACGGGCGCGACCCACGTGCTGGCCAGCCGCCAGACGGCCGACGGCGCCCGCTCGCTCGGTCTGCCGATCATCTGGATCGAGACGCTTCCCGATCACGCCCGAAGGGCCGAACCCCTCCCGGCTGCCCCGATCACGGCCGGACGACCTGGCGGAGATCGTCTTCACGAGCGGGACCACCGGCGATCCGAAGGGGGCGATGATCTCGCACGGGAACCTCATGGCGTGTGCCACCGCGATGGCCCAGGTCTTCCCGCTCCAGCACGACGAGCGTCTGCTGTCGGTCCTCCCGTTGTCCCACCTGTACGAGCAGGTGATCGGGCTGATCACTCCGATGCTGGCTGGCGCGAGCGTCGTCTATCCGGTCAGCCGACAGCCCGCCGTCCTGCTCCGCGCCTTCCGCGACTTCCGGGTGACGATGCTGCTCATCGTGCCCCAGGGCCTGCGTCTGCTCGATCGGACGATCGAGCGGCGGGTTGACGAAGCCGGGCGGCGGACCGTCTTCGAGCGTCTGCATCGGCTGGCCCGCCACGCGCCGCGACCCGTGCGCAGGCTGCTGTTCCGACCCGGTCCTGTCCCAGATCGGCGGGCGACTCCGCACGCGTCGGCGTCGGAGCGTCGGCGCTCGACGTCCAGCTCGGCCAGCGCTGGATCGACATGGGCGTCGACGTCCTCCAGGGCTACGGAGCCACCGAGATGAGCCCGGTGATCAGCTTCACGCGCCCGTCGGACAACCGGCTCGGGACCGTCGGCCAGCCCATCCCCGGCGTCGAGGTCCGGATCGCCGCCTGACGGCGAGATCCTCGCCCGCGGGCCGAACCGGTTCAGCGGCTACTGGCAGAACCCCGAAGCGACCACGGCCGCGATCGACGCGGATGGCTGGTACCACACGGGCGACCTCGGCGAGCTTTCGCCGGACGGCTTCCTCACGATGCGCGGTCGCAAGAAGGACATGCTCGCCCTGCCGGACGGCCAGAAGGTCTACCCGGAGGATGTCGAGGCGGTGCTCGCGACGGACGAGCGCCTGCGCGATGCCTGCAGTCGTCGGCTGGCCTCCCGGACCCGACCTGAAGGTCCACGCCGTGCTGCTTCTCGATGATCCGACCCAGGCCGAGGCGATCGTTCGCGACGCGAACGCGCGGCTCGGCAGCCCACCAGCAGATCCGCGGCCACACGATCTGGCCCGACGAGGACTTCCCGCGGACGCATACCCTCAAGGTCCGCAAGCACGAGGTGCTCACGCGCCTGGCCACCCTGCACGACGTCGACTCCGCACTCGATTCGCGCGGTGGTGCCGACCGGGACAGCCCCGGTCGCCCACTCGGGAGACCCGGGAGCGGCCGATCGGCTCGTGGGCCTGATCGCCCAGATCGCCGAGATGCCCGTCGCAGCCATCGTCCCGTCGGCCCGCCTGTCGAGCGACCTGAACCTCGATTCGCTCCAGCGGGTCGAGCTGCTGGGCGTGATCGAGGAGGAGCTCGGCGCGTACATCGATGACGATGCGCTCGATCCGGAGACGACGGTCGCCGAGCTCGAGCGACTTGTCGACGCCGCTCGTGGCACGAAGCACGATTCGGGGATCTACGGGTGGCCGCTGCATCCTGCGGTGAGGGTTGTCGGCCTCGGCTTCCAGCTGGCGATCATGGGGCCCCTGGTCCGGATCTTCTACCGAGTCCGGACGGTCGGAGCCGACCGGCTCGACGGGCTCGAGGGGCCGGTCCTGTTCATCCCGAACCACTGCCTTCACTCCGACAACGCCATTCTCCTCAGCCGACTTCCCGTCGGCTGGCGCTGGAAGCTGTCGGCCGCGGCTGCAGCCGACACGATCTACGCCAACCCCGTCCGCGGCATCCTGGCCTCGGTCCTCGCCAACGCCTTCCCGCTCCGGCGTGAGGGTGGCGTCCGGCACAGCCTCGAGTTGCTCGGCGCGCGTCTCGACCGCGGCTTCAACATCCTGCTGTACCCGGAAGGCAAGCTGACCGTCGGAGGGCCGATCCAGGCGTTCAAGCCAGGCGTGGGACTCATCGCGATCGAGGGCGCGACGCCCATCGTTCCGATGAAGATCCATATCCATCGAATGTCCAGGGTCGATTCGGCTGGCTCGACCTGGCGCGGCGACGTCGAGGTCGTGTTCGGCGAGCCGCTCCGGTTCGATGCAGACGCCGATCCAGTCGCAGCCACGACGCGACTCGAAGAGGCGGTGCGATCGCTATAGCCCGAGTCCCGGCGCCGTCAGGCTCGGTGCCGGCTCGACGAAGCTTCGAGGCGCCGGACTGAGGCCTGGGGGGGGACGGCGCGCGCACCTGAGCCGCGGCACCCGTTGATCTGGCTCGGGCTACGCTTCGTCGATGGTCCTGGATCGACGAAGCGTGACCCTCGGCTCGCTGGCAGTCGCCGTGGCCGCCGTCCTGTTTGGAACGCTCGGACCCGTTTCGCGACTGGCCAGCGAGCGAGCCGGGGTCGAGGCGATCGGCTTCGTGACCTGGCGGGCGTTGTTCGGGGCGCTCATCGTCGGCGGCCTGATCGCGGTTCGAGTGGTCCGCGGCCAACCGGTCGTCGGGCTCGGGCGGTTGTCGAGCCGAGCCCGCCTCCTGTTGCTCGTCGCGGTCGTCACGGGCGCCGTCCTGAACCTGGCGATCTTCAGCGCATTCACCCGGATCACGATCGCTCTGGCCCTGCTCGGGTTCTACACCTACCCGGCGCTGGTCACGGCGGTCGTCATCGTCATCGAGCGCCGGCGCCCGGATCGCTGGGAGCTCGCCGCGCTGGCCATGGCGATGACCGGGATGGCGATCGTGGTCCTCGGTGGGATCGACCCGGCGTCGGGCATCGCGGTCGATCCGCTCGGGCTCGCCCTGGCCTTCCTGGCCGCTGGCTCGCAGACGGTCTTCATCCTGGTCAGCCGCCACGGCTACGCGCGGCTCCCGACGGACGAGGCGTCGTTCGCCGTGCTCGCCGGCGGAGCGGCGGCGTTCATCCTGGTGGCGGCGATCGCCGGCGGCCTCGGATCCGTGACCGAGCCCTTCGGAACCCCGGCGGCATGGCCGTACCTGGTCGTCGGTGGCGTGCTCGGGGCGGGGATCCCGACGACGCTGTACCTGTATCGGGATTCGGTCGATCGGCGGCGTGCGGACCGGGATCCTCGCCCTGATCGAGCCCGTCGTCGGAGCAAGCCTCGCAGCGATGGTCCTCGGCGAGACCCTCCGCCCGATCCAGGTCGCCGGCGGCGCCCTCGTGCTTGGCGCGGCGCTCCTGCTCCAGCGCTCGACGGCTCCGTCCGACGCGGAGGCCCCGTCGGACGACATCGACGAGCCCCCGGCGCTGACTACGGCGCCCTTCGCCTGAGCGGCCCATCGGGGACCTCGGCGCTATACTCCGTCGGTCCACGAGCGCCGCCCCCGAGGATCGATGCGAGTCCGAAAAGCCGTCTTCCCGGCCGCCGGTTGGGGCACCCGCTTCCTGCCGGCCACCAAGGCCCAACCGAAGGAGATGCTCCCGCTCGTCGACAAGCCGGTCATCCAGTACGCGGTCGAGGAGGCCGTCGCCGCCGGCATCGAGCAGGTCATCATCGTGACCTCCAGCCAGAAGCGGGCGATCGAGGATCACTTCGACGTCTCGTACGAGCTCGAGCACCTGCTCGAGGAGCGCGGCGACGTCGAGATGCTGCGCCGGATCCGGCACATCAGCGACCTGGCCCAGATCGCCTACGTCCGGCAGAAGGAGCAGCTCGGTCTCGGGCACGCCGTCCTCGTGGCCAAGGAGTTGATCGGCCACGAGCCGTTTGCGGTCATCCTGTCGGACGACGTCGTCGTCGGCGATCGGCCGGCGATCGGCCAGCTCATCCACGTTTACGACCAGGTCCACGCCTCGGTCATCGCCGTGACGGAGGTGCCGGCCGACGACACGGGCCGCTACGGGATGATCGAGCCCGAGCCGGCCGGTGACGAGCTCGACCACGGCCGACTCCATCGCGTCCGGGGCGTCGTCGAGAAGCCGGACCCATCGGTTGCCCCGTCGAACCTCGGGATCATCGGTCGCTACGTGCTCACCCCGAAGATCTTCGACAAGCTCGAGCAGACACCGCGTGGGGCCGGCGGCGAGATCCAGCTGACCGACGCGATCGAGGCCCTGATGGAGGAGCAGGCGATCTACGCCTACGAGTTCGAGGGCACCCGCTACGACGCCGGCACGACGATGGGCTGGCTCAAGGCCTCGGTCGAGCTCGCCCTTCAGCGGCCAGACCTGTCAGCAGAGTTCCGCCACTACCTGTCCAACCTGGCCCTCTGAGGCCGGGCCCGAACGGCTCCACCCGTCACGCGTCATCGTCGGCGCCCGTCCTCGCGTGCGGTACGATGCCCGGCGACCGGAACCGCGTCGAGCCGGTTCGGAGCGGTCGAACCGAACACAGGCGGCCCGACGGCACCCACGAACCGTAGCGAGGGATCACGTTGGCGGAGATCGGAAGCGTCCTCGGCGGGCGATATCGGCTGGTCGAGCTGCTCGGACAGGGCGGCATGGCGACGATCTTCCGCGCCACCGACAGCCAGCTCGGCCGGGACGTCGCGGTCAAGATCCTGCGCCCGGAGTACGGTCGGGACCCGGACTTCGTCGCCCGGTTCCGGCTCGAGGCCACGTCCGTCGCGTCGCTCAACTCGCCGAACATCGTGGTCGTCCACGACTTCGGGATGGACGAGTCGGGCCCGTTCATCGTCATGGACTACGTCGACGGCGAGGACCTCGCCACACTCCTTCGCCGGACCGGCCCGCTGCCGCCAGCCCAGTCCGCGCGGATCGCTGCCGAGGTGGCTCGGGCTCTCGCAGCCGCCCATTCGCGCGGGATCATCCACCGCGACATCAAGCCGGGAAACATCCTGCTGGCCCAGAACGGCCGGGTCCTCGTGACCGACTTCGGGATTGCCAGGGCGATCTCCGAAGCCCAGATGACGTTGCCCGGGACGACCCTCGGCTCGGTCCAGTACATGAGCCCGGAGCAAGCGAGAGGCGAGACCGCGACGGAGCGGTCGGATATCTACGCCTCGGTGTCGTCCTGTTCGAGATGCTCGCCGGCCGCCGGCCATTCGAGGGCGACAGTGCCGCGGCCATCGCCATGGCGCGCCTGACCCCGCCGGTCCCGATGCCATCGGTCTATCGAGCCGGGATCCCGCCGGTGCTCGAGGCGATCTGCCGCAAGGCGATGGCAATCGAACCTGGCGAGCGGTTCCACTCCGCGCAGGCGATGGCCGACGCGCTCGATGACCAGTTGGCCGATCGAGCCGGGTCCCCCGGTCGGACTGTCGGCGCGGTCGCTGCCGCCGCGACGGTCGCTGCCGGAGTGGCGAGAGCCAACCCGCCGATCCCCTACGCCCCGGATGCCTACGTCGGTTCCGGTGGTACGCCTCCTCCGCCAACGCCGGCATCGACCGGGACGACTCCGGATGAGGGGGGCGGACCCGGGCCGTGGGCCTGGATTTCCGGGATGCTCGGCCTTGCCATCCTCGTGGCGGTCGGGTTCCTCGTCTTCCGTCTGCTGACCGGTGGGTCGACTCCGCCGCCGAGCCAGGTCGTCGTCCCGAACTTCGTCGGCCAGACTGTCGACAACGCAACCCAGCTCGCCGAGGCCAAGGGCCTCAAGCTCGTGCCCCAGTTCGTCAAGAGCAACGAACAGCCCGAAGGGACCATCACCAACCAGGATCCGCCGGCGAATACGAGCGTCGACGCCGGAGCGTCGGTCACGATCACGGTGATCTCGGGCCAGCAGGTGGTGGCCGTGCCGGACCTCCGGGGCAAGACGGTGGCCGCGGCGGCCACGGCGCTCGTCCAGGCGGGTCTCGCCCCGGGCACGGAGGTCGACTCCTTCGATCCGACTGTCCCCGCGGGCGAGGTCATCGCCAGCTCGCCGGTCGCCGGCACCCAGGTCACGACCGGCACGACCGTCGACTACGTGGTCTCGAAGGGACCGGAGCCGACCGCGACCCCGTCGCCGACCCCGAGCCCGACCGCCGCACCCACCCCAAGCCCAACCCCGTCACCGACGCCCACGGCGGCGCTGACCAACGTCGGCGAGTACCGCTGCCAGACGCTCGCCGCTGCGACCGCTCAGATCACCGGAGACGGCTTCATCGTCGGCACGGTGACCCCGCAACCGCCCGGCTACACGGCGGCTGACGACTCGATCGTCTATCAGCAGTCGCCGCTCCCGGGCAAGAAGGCCGCTCCCGGGTCGGCCATCGACCTCACCGCCTACGACCCCGCCTCGATCCCGACCTGCCCACCAGCGCCATAACCCAGGCCGGGGCGGTCAGGCCTCGATCTCGATCCAGAACCTGGTCGGGGGGTCAACGGCCAGCGGGCCCGATTCGAGGTCCGGGCTGGTGAACGCCCGTTCGTCATCCGGAACGTCGACCGCGACGGACTCCGCGACCAGGGCAATCGGGGCAACCCAGCACGGCCGGATCTCGTCGCCCTGGAGCGGGCTCCGGCCGCGCTCGATGCCGCAGTAGCCGAGCCCGCCAAACACGGCGTGGCGGAAGTTGGCGCACGTCGCGCAGCTCGTGCTCGAGCGGCGGCAGACCCAGCAGCGGGCGGTCTCCGCCTGTGGGGTCCCACAGTGCGGGCAGCGCCAGACCGGCATGGGCGGATGGTAGCTGCGACCTGGCGCCGTGTCGAGCCGGCGGCTACTACCGGCGACTACTTGTTGACCGTGATGAACGTCTGGGTCGTCGTGTCGCCGAAGTCCCCGGTGTGGACGAGCGCCGCCGCGACGCCCCGGCCGACCGAGGCGCCCTTGGGGATCGCGGTTCGCCAGCGCGCGCGGCCTTCCCCGTCCGTCGTCAGGGTCCGGGTGATCGGGGCGACGCCCGGCGGCGTGAGCTGGAAGGTCACCGTCGCTCCGTCCAGCGGATGGCCATCCGGGTCCGTGACCTCGACCGTCAGCGTCACGTCCGCGGGGAGCCGCTTGCGGAAGAACTGGTAGCGCGACGCGGTGATCTCGGCGCGAAGCTTGCCGCCGCCGCGGTTCACGTTGATGACCACGGCGGCCTGGTTCTGAGCCGGATCGGTGGCCGTGATCCGGATCGCATTCGGGCCGGTCGCGACAGCCAGGACGAGCTTGAACGCTCCGTCGTCGCCGGCCGTGCCGGTGACGGACGCGTTGTTGGCCAGGTTCTTGGCCACGAGCGCGCTGCGGGCCTGGGTCTTGCCGACGATCGTCACCGTCTTGCCGTTGACCACTGCGTCGTTGTCCGGCTTGGTGACGGTGACCTTGGGCTTGGACGTGTCGAGGATGAACGTGATCGGTGCGGACGGATCGCTCTCACCGCCCGGGCTCACGAGCGTCGCCGTGAAGTCGTTCCGACCCTTCGCCAGCTCGATGCCCGGGACGATGAACGCCGGCGTCTCACCGACCGGGATCTCGGTCAGCCGTTCGGGGCCTTGGTCCGGGAGCTGGCGGTAGATCCGGATCGTCACGTCCTGCTGGCCGGCGAACGTGGCCGGGACGGAGCCACTCAGGTCGACTGAGGCCTGGTTCGTGTACGACTCGGCCGGCACGGTCAGGGCCGGCGCATTCGGGGCGATCGCCTCGCTCGGGCTTGGGCTCGGGCTGTTCGTGACCTGGGAGATCGCCTCGGAGAAGCTGGTCGAGACGAGGGCCACGGCTCGCCCGAGGACGCCGATCCCGGCAAACAGGATCACGCCGCCGAGCGCGACGACGCCGACCACCATCAGGAGCCGGAGATAGATCGGCATCGCCGAGCCGCGCTCGATCTTGCGATGTGGCGCGATGCGGTTCGGGGCCGGTGGCCGGGTCGGCCGCTTCGCTGGTGCCGGGCGGCCCGTCGACGGCGGACGGGGTCTGACCTGGGACGTGCGCTGGCGCCGGCTCGACATCGAACTGCATTGTCGCACGCTCGGACGATTTGCCTGCCGTCTCCGGCCCGGCACCCTGCCCGGTCCCCGCGTTGTACTCTGGCGCGGTGAGCGGGCGTACGGTGACGTCCGCCCGATCGCGAGGCGTGCGTGCAGGCCCGGAAGCCCAAGAACAGCCACCCGTCCGGAGCGACCGGCCGCCCATCATTCGGGCTCGGTCCGATCGCCAGGGTCGCCGCCGGCAGCCCGCCGGCCGGGCCGCGGACCGGCTATCCGCCCCTTCCGGTCATGGCCCGCGGTGGGGGGTTCGGGCTGCCGAACCTCAGGCGAAACGTCTGCCCTCACTTCTACATGACCGGGACCCGCGGTGCGATTCCGATCCAGGCGCCGCACCTGCTCAAGGCCCTGATCCGGCAGGACGCGAACATCTCCCGCTGCCAGCTGCGCGGCGGAGTCCACCTCGAGCAGGGCTACGTCAACGACGTCTGCCTGACCCCGCGGTTCAACCAGTGCGTCTTCTACGAGGACGAGCTGTCACGGGAGTGACGTGAGCGACCTCACCTACGAGGAGGCGCTCCGGGCCCTCCAGGATCGCGGCCGGTTCGGGATCCGACTCGGATTGGGTCGGACCCGAGCGCTCCTGCGCGAGCTCGGCGATCCGCAGCTGTCGTTCCGCGGCGCGCTGGTCGGCGGGACGAACGGCAAGGGCAGCGTCCTGGCCCTTGCCGCGTCGGCGCTGCAGGCGGCCGGCCATCGAGTAGGCGAGACACCCAAGCCGCACCTCGTCAGCTATCGGGAACGGGTCCAGGTCGGTGGCCGGCTCGTCGATCCAGCGACGTTCGCCCGGCTCGCCGGCGAGGTGCTCGACGCCGCGCAACGGGTGGGGCGGCGGTCCGGCCCGCCGACTGAGTTCGAGATCCTGACCGCGATCGCGTTCCGCTGGTTCGCCGAGGCGCGGGTCGACCTCGCCCTCGTCGAGGTTGGGCTTGGCGGCCGGCTCGACGCCACCCACGCCTGGGATGGCGGGGTGGCCGCGATCACCAACGTGGACCTGGACCACACGGATCGACTCGGGACGACGGTGGCCGCGATCGCCCGCGAGAAGGCGGCCATCATCGAGCGCGGCGACCTGGCCGTGACCGGTGCGGTCGGTGACGCGCTCCAGGTCGTCCGTCGGCGCGCGCACCGGCTCGGCGTGCCGCTGACCGAGGTCGTGACGCCGCCGCTGCTGGGCTGGGATCGTGACGGGATCGTCGTCGACCTGCCCCGGCTGGCCGAGACGCGGATCGGCTTGCGTGGTCGTCATCAGGCGGCCAACGCCGCCGTGGCCGACGCTGTCCTTGACGCCATCGAGGCAGCGGGGATTGCCGTGGTTCCCGCGGCTGCCCGCCGGCGCGGGTTCGCCGACGCGCGCTGGCCCGGCCGCCTCGAGCTGATCGAGACCCGCTCGGGGACCGTCGACGGCGCGGTCCGCGAGGTCCTCCTCGACGGCGCCCACAACCCGGCCGGGGCGGCCGTCCTGGCCCGTGCTCTCGATGACCTCCGGCCAACCCTGCTCGGCGGCGACGAAGCCGATCCGCCACCCGTGACGCTGATCCTGGGGACGATGGCCGACAAGGACGTCGCCGGCGTGCTGGCGGCGCTCGCCGCGTCCCCGATCGCCCGCGCTGCCCGTGTCGTCTGCACGGAGGTCGACCTGCCGCGGGCGCTCCCCGCGGCAAGGCTCGCCAAGGGCTGGGCGGCGGTGGCGCCCGGCTCGAGGACCGAGGTCGTGACGCCAGTCGAGGCGGCCCTCGAGCGCGCGCTCGCCGAGGCCCCGGGGCCGATCGTCGTGGCCGGCTCGCTCTACCTCGTAGGGGCCGTCCGGGCGATCCTCGTGGACGACCCGGACCTGCGCGACGAGCCGGGCGCGGCGACCTTGACGCCACCCGGGCCGGAAGCGCTGATGGCCGTTCGATGATCGACGCGACCCACGGCCGGCCGAAGCCGACGAAGATCGCCGGTCGGTCGTTCGCCTGGGGAACGCGAACGTTCGTGATGGGGATCGTGAACGCGACCCCGGATTCGTTCAGCGGGGACGGCCTGTTAGCCGGCCAGCCCAGCGATCACGTGGTGCTCGCCGTCGACCTGGCCGGGCGAATGGTGGCTGACGGCGCCGACCTGCTCGACGTCGGCGGCGAGTCGACGAGGCCCGGCCACGAGCCGGTCGGCGAGGCCGAGGAATCGGACCGCGTCCTCCGGGTCGTCGCCGCACTGCACGCCGCCTATCCGGACACCCCGGTCAGCATCGACACGACGAAGCCCGCGATCGCCGCGGCGGCCATCGATGCCGGGGCGTCGCTGATCAATGACGTCTGGGGCGTGTCCGACGACGACTCTCTCGTCGGGCTGGCCGCGGAGCGGTGCGTGCCGATCGTCCTGATGCACAATCGCGCCGAACCGCGCTACGACAACCTGATGGCCGAGATCGTGGCCGATCTCGAGGGTGCGATCGAGCGCGCCGTGCGGGCAGGCTGCCGCCGGGAGGACCTGCTCGTCGACCCGGGCTTCGGCTTCGGCAAGACCCCCGAGCACAACCTCACCCTGCTTCGCGAGCTCGCCTCGCTGCGGGTCCTCGAACGGCCGATCCTGCTCGGGACGTCCCGCAAGTCGACCCTTGGCCGGGTGCTCGACCTGCCGGCCGACGAGCGCCTCGAGGCGACGCTGGCGACGACGGCGCTCGGGATCGCCTCGGGCGTCGACGTCGTCCGGGTCCACGACGTGCGGGCCAACGTGCGGGTCGCCCGGATGACCGACGCCATCGTCCGATGACCGATCGGATCGTCCTTCATGACATGTTGTTCATGGGCCGTCACGGCGTCCTCGAGCACGAGCAGCGCGAGGCCCAGCCGTTCCATGTCGACGTCGAGCTCGAGCTCGACCTCCAGCCGGCCGGGATCGATGACGACCTGACCCGGTCCGTCGACTACGGCATCGTCTTCGAGACCTGCCGGAGCATCGTCGAGTCGACGAGCTTCCGGCTGATCGAGGCGCTTGCCGAGGCGATTGCCCACGAGCTCCTGGCGGACTTCCCGATCGAGGCGGTGACGGTCAGGATCCGCAAGCCAAATGCCCCGATCGACGGCACCCTGGCGTACGCGGGCGTCGAGGTCCAGCGGTCGCGCCCGAGGCGCTGACGGCCGGCTGGCCTGACCCGGGCGCAGTCAGGCCGGGCCCCGACGCCGGGGGAACGCCAGGGCCCGGATGTGGTGGCGCGTCGAGACGCGCGGAGCCTCAGAGGTCGGCGGGCCGGGTCCCCAGGGTGACCTTGACGTCCATCTTCTGGCCGCCCCGCAGGACGCCGAGCGTGACGGTGCGCCCCGGCGCGAACTGGGTCAGGACGGAGTCGAGTGGATGCTCGGTGTCGACCGGCGAGCCTTCGATCGAGACGATGATGTCGCCCGGCTTGATCCCGGCCTGCGCCGCCGGGCCGTTCGGCACGACGGCCTCGGTCGACTGGCCGCCGGCACTCTGGCCGCCGTCGACATAGGCACCCTCGTGGACGGTCAGGTGGAGCTGGTCGGCGCGCTTCAGGTCGAGCATCTCGTAGCGGATGCCGATGTACGGGCGGGCCAGCTTCTGGCCGGCGACGGCCTGGTCCATGATCGGTCGGGCGATGTCGATCGGGATCGCGAAGCCGATCCCGTTGGCGTTCGCCGCGATCGCCGTGTTGATCCCGATGACGTTGCCGCCGGCGTCGAGCAGCGGCCCGCCGCTGTTGCCGGGGTTGATGGCGGCATCGGTCTGAAGCAGGTTGCTGATGTGCTCGCTGTCCGTATCGATGCTCCGGCCGGTCGCCGACAGGATCCCGCTCGTGACGGTGTTCGTGTACGTGCCGAGCGGGCTGCCGATGGCGATCGTCGTCTGGCCGACCTTGAGCGTCGAGGATTCGCCGATCGGCGCCGTCGGCAGGTCGGTCGCGTCGATCTTGACGATCGCCAGGTCGGTCAGGGTGTCGATCCCGTAGATCGTGCCGGTGAACTCGCGGCCGTCCTTGAGCTGGACCTTGAGCGCGTCACTGCCCGAGACCACGTGACGATTCGTCAGGATCCAGCCATTCGAGTCGTAGATGATGCCCGAACCGACGCCCTCGGATGGGATCGTCGTCGGGTCGGTCGTCGCGTTGGCCGAGCTGACGATCCGGACCACTGCCGGGCTGACCTTGGCGGCGACCGAGATGATCGCGGACGACTCGTCGATCTTGACCGGCTGGGGCGCGGTCGCGATCTGGCCCGACGGAGCGGAGGCTGGCGGCGCCGGCTGGTCGAGCGCACCCGAGGCGCGCAGGGTCAGGTAGGTACCGCCGGATGCCAGGATGGCCGCGATCAGCGAGGCGGCCAGGACGGGCCCGACGATCCCCGCCGGGCGCCGGGTCTCGCGGACCGGCGGCGCCGGGACGGCGACGGTCGTGGCGGCCGCCGCCGATGGCTCGAACCATGACTCGGGCGTGGGCTGGACCGTCGTCTGCCAGGACACCCGGTCGCGGTCGACGTGGTCCGGAGGGGGCGAGAAGGCCGTGCTTGGCTCCGCGGCCGGGGTCGCACCGGTAGCCGCCACTCCGGCCGAGGTCGGCGCGGGCCACAGGTCGGCCGGCTGCGGCCCGCTTGCCTGCGGGGCCGGGGCCGGAGTCGGTCCCGATGTTGTCGTGATCCTGGCCGGGCTGACCGGCGTCGGGGCAGCAGGACCGGCCAGATCCGTGCCGCGCCCCTCCGCCTCGGGCTTCCGGGCGGGCAGGTCGGCCGGATCGGGGTAAGGCTCGGTCGGTCGTTCAGACATCGTTCGATGTGGGCTCCGGGTTCGGGAGGATCGGCAGGGTCATGTCCATGGTGGCGACCTGGGATTCAGTCAGGAGGCGGCGGATGGTGAAGAATCCGCTACCTCTGGTCGAACGGCGCCTTCGGGCCGCTCCAGGCGATCATCCAGATCGCTCGATGGGCGGGGGGTCTCGGCGACCGCTCGCGGATCGAGCGGCAGGATCAGGGTGAAGGTCGTGCCCGCACCGAGCCGGCTGTCCACCGAGATCCGGCCGGCGTGGAGGTCGACGATCGACTTGACGATCGCCAGGCCGAGCCCGCTCCCGCTGCCGCGGGCCTCGTTGGCCATCGTCCCGCGGTAGAACCGGTCGAAGATCCGGGGCAGCTCGGACGCGTCGATCCCGACGCCCGTGTCGCGGACCACGATCCGGGCACCCTCCGGGTCCGGCTCGAGCTCGACGCTGACCGACCCACCGCGGGGGGTGAACTTGATCGCGTTGTGGACCAGGTTCGTCACGACCTGGCCGATCCGCTGGGGATCGTGGCGGATCCGGACGGGGTTCGGCGGCAGGCTCAGCCGGAGCGACACGCCGCGCCGGTTGGCGCTCGCGTGGGCCTGCTCTACCGACGACTCGACAGCGGCCCGGAGGTCGTCCGGCCGCAGATCGAGCAGGACCAGCCCGGAGTCGAGCTTCGACAGCTCGAGCAGGTTCTGGGCGAGCCAGTCGAGCCGCTCGAGCTGCTGACGGCTCGACTCGAGGAACTCGGCCCGCGTGTCGGGATCGTCGCCAGCCGACTCGCTGAGAAGCTCGTTCGACATCCGCAGGGCGGTGATCGGGGTCCGCAGCTCGTGGGACACGTCGGCGAGGAAATCGCGGCTGCGGTCGCGGTCCCGGCGGATGATCGCGACGCTTTCCTCGAGCCGATCGGCCATCGCGTTGAACTGGCGGGACAGCTCGGAGATCTCGATCGCACCGGTCGCCGCCAGCCTGGTCGGGACGCGGCTTCCGAGCTCGCCCTGCTCGAGATCGCGGGCCGCCGTCGTCAGCCGGCGGAGCGGGGTCGTGAACCGGCGGGCCAGGAACGACGCAACGGCGACCGACACGATGAACGCGATGATCCCGACGACGATCAGCAGGCCGGTCACCTGGGCGAGGGTCGACGCCCGGGAGGTGTACGGATTGGACAGCGTGACCTCGATCGCCCAGGGTGGAATGTTCGTCGGGAACGATTGGACGGCCGGATCGGACGGTGATCGAATCTCGGGCCTGGCCGCGCTTGGGCGGCGCCCTGGAGCGGAACCGAGAACGTGCCTTCCTCGGCCGGGACGACCGCCCAGCCTTGCGACGTCCGGGTCGGAGTGCCCACCCGGACCCTGACATCGGCCTCGGCGAACGTGTCCGCGAGCTTGTCGAGGACGTCGGATGAGAAGAACGTGACGGCCTTGTTGGTCAGGTGGTTGTCCGAGCGTGACAATTGGGCCGCCGATGATCTGTGGAGCCAGGAGAGCGGTGATTGCCGCCATCGAGTTGGCCCGGCTGTCGAGGGCCTGCTGCTCCTGCTGGAGGAAGTAGTCGTCGAGCCTGATGACCACGGCCGTGCTGACCAGGAGCAGGGTCAGCGAGACGACCGAGATGAAGCCCAGGGTGAGCCTGCCCTGGAAGGTTCGAGGCATGATCCGGCGGAGCGGCCATGGCCTGCCGGCCGCGCCGGACGTGGCGGTTGGCTGATGGTCAGCGCTCGGCGAATGCGTAACCGGCACCCCTCACGGTCAGCACGAACGCGGGGTTCGAAGGATCGTCCTCGATCTTCTCGCGCAGATGGCTGACATGGACGTTGATCGTCTTCTCGTCCTGGTCGAGCGCCTCGTAATCACGCAGGAGCTCCAGCAGCTCGCGCCGGGAGTAGACCCGTCCGGGCCGGCTCGCGAGGTGGCGCAGGATCTCGAACTCGGTCGCGGTCAGGCTGACTCGCTTGTGGCCGCGCTGGACGCGTCGGCGCTCGAGGTCGATGAGCAGGTCGCGATGACGGATGACCCGACCACCGGCAGCGTCGGCCAGGTCGCCGTAGGCCCGTCGGAGGAGGGCCTTGATCCGGCTCATCAGCTCGCGCAGCCCGAACGGCTTGGTCAGGTAGTCGTCGGCCCCGAGCTCGAGGCCGATCACCTTGTCGACCTCGTCGTCGCGCGCGGTCAGGACGAGGACGGGGGCCTTCGAACCGGCCGCCCGGAGCCGGCGGAGGACTTCGAAGCCATCGATCCCGGGCAGCCGGACGTCGAGCACGACGAGATCCGGCGCCTGGCTCGTGGCGAACTCGAGGCCCTCCTCGCCCGACCGGGCCACGCACGACCTCGTAGCCCTCCTGCTGGAGGGCGAACTGGATGCCCCGGGCAACGGCGAACTCGTCCTCGACGATCAGGATGGTGGCGGCCATGGCCGTGATCCTACCCTGAACCGGGGCGTGGGGCCGAACAGGGGTCGGAGACCGGCCTGTGCTACCGTGCCCGGTGCACATCGACGGAGGATCCCCCAGACACCATGAGCACCGATCGGCCGACCCTGGCCGCAACCAACCGCGAGCTGACCGGCAAGCACGTCGCGCGTCTGCGCCGGGTCGGCCAGCTGCCCGCGGTCGTCTTCGGCCACGGCATGCCGTCCCAGTCGCTCAGCCTCGACACGCACGAGTTCGAGCTGCTCCAGCGGCGGGTCGGTCAGAACGCGCTCATCGACCTGTCGGTCGACGGCAAGAAGGCCACCCCGGTCCTGGTCCAGGGCGTCCAGCGCGACCCGGTGTACCGGCGGATGCTCCACGTCGACCTGTTCGCGGTTCGGATGACCGAGGAGCTGACGGTCGACGTGCCGCTCGTCACGGTTGGCGAGTCATACGCGGTGGACAAGCTCGGCGGCACCCTCCTCCACATCCTCCAGAGCGTCAAGGTCAGCGCGCTGCCGGACCACCTGCCGCAGTCGATCGACCTGAGGATCGACGACCTCGTCGACTTCGAGGCGACCGTCCACGTCCGCGACCTGTCGATCCCGTCCGACGTGACCCTGCTGACCGATCCGGACGAGATCGTCGCTCGCGTCCAGCAGCCGCGGGTCGAGGAAGAGCCGGTCGTCGTGAGCGCCGAGGAGGCTGAGGCCGCCGAAGCCGCGGAGGCCGCCGAGGCTGCCGAGGGCGAGACGCCGGCCACGGGCGATGAGGAGTCGAGCGAGAGCTAGCCGGGGACACGTCGGCCGTCAGGGCCGGCGTCCGGCCGCCTCAACAACCGGCGCCCGCCATTCGAACGCCGCGTCCGGCAGCCGGGCGAGCTTCTCGGCGGTCTGCCGGCGGAGCCGCCGCCTGAGGTCCAGATCGAGATCCTCGAACGTGTCGCTCTCGGCGTACTCCTCGAGGAAGTCGAGGTACGTCGTCGGGTCATGGCGATGGACCAGCAGCCTCTCCTCGGCCCTGACTTCGTGGAACCCCGCCCGGCGGAGCTGGGCGGCCGCGGCCGCGGCCGACACGAAGTCGCCGCTGGGTGGCTCCTCGGCCTCGCCCTCGGGGTCGATCTCGAGGTCGTCGAGCACCGCCTCGAATGCCTCGTCCGGGGCGAACGCGTAGCGGTCGTCGGCGACCAGCCAGGTCACCGACGCGAAGCGGCCGCCCGGCCGGAGGACCCGCCGCACCTCGCGCAGGCAGGCGGTCCGATCGGACACCAGCTGGAGGACGAACGACGCCACGACCAGGTCGAACGAGGCATCGGCGAACGACAGGCGGCTGGCGTCGCCCACGACGAAGTCGAGCCGGTCGCGCTCGTCCGCGCTGAGTGATCCGGCGGCCTCGCGTGCTGCGATCCCGAGCATCCCACTCGATGCGTCGAGTCCGACCACCCGGGCCGCCGGCCAGCGCCGCACGGCCTCGAGGGCAAGCACGCCGGTGCCCGTTCCGAGGTCGAGCACCCGTGGCCGGGCGCCGGGCAGGGCCTCCGGGGGGAATCGATCGATGAGGCGGACGGCCGTTGGGGCGAGGACCGGGCCCCACCAGGTGCCGTAGCGATCGGCCCAGGCGTCATAGCGCTCGGCGAGGCTACCCATCGCCCGATCCTGCCACAGATCGATGGGTCGGACGGCGACCGACCGCAGGCAACCAGCCCACCATCGGGTGGCACAGCTACGGTCCGCGCCGTTGGTGCCCCGGTTCTGCGCGGCTCGGCTATCGTCGGACCATGCAGCTGCCGATCGAGCCGCCGCTCGAGCCGATGCTCGCCAAGCCCTCGAATGGGCTGCCCGAGGGCGACGGCTGGCTGTTCGAGCCGAAGTGGGACGGGTTCCGGGCGATCGTATTCCGGGACGGCGACGAGCTGCTCACCCAGTCGCGTGACCTCAAGCCACTCGACCGCTACTTCCCAGAGCTGGCGGCTCCCCTCCTCGCGTCGATCCCGGACCGGTGCGTCCTCGACGGCGAGGTCGTGATCGTCGGGCGGGACGGCGCCCTCGACTTCGACGCCCTGCTCCTCCGGATCCATCCGGCCGCGTCCCGGGTGAAGATGCTCGCTGCGGAGTCACCCGCGAGCTTCGTCGCGTGGGACCTGCTGGCGCTCGACGACGAGGACCTCAGGCCGGTGGGCCAGGCCGAGCGTCGAGCACGGCTTGAAACCGCTTTCGGGTCGGCCGCGCCGCCGGTCCATCTGACCCCGGCGACCCGCGATCGCGCCCTTGCGGCCGATTGGTTCGATCGGTTCGAGGGAGCCGGGCTCGACGGGGTCATCGCGAAGCGGCTCGATGCGCCGTACCAGCCGGGCAAGCGGGCGATGCTGAAGATCAAGCACCAGCGCACGGCCGATTGCGTCGTGGCCGGGTTCCGCTGGCACAAGGACGGACCCGGGACCCTCATCGGCTCGCTGCTCCTCGGGCTGTACGACGAGGCCGGCAAGCTCAACCATGTCGGGATCACGGCCTCATTCACGATGGCGCGTCGAGCCGAGCTCGTCGCCGAGCTGGCTCCGCTGAGGGAGCATGCGATGGACGGTCATCCCTGGGCCGAGTGGGCCGAATGGGCCGAGGCGGCCGCCGCATCGGGCCAGCGCGTGCCGGGGGCAACCAGCCGCTGGAACCGCGGAAGGGACCTGTCCTGGGAGGCGCTCCGGCCGGAGCGGGTCGTGGAGGTCGTCTTCGACCATCTCCAGGGTGATCGCTTCCGGCACGGCACGACGTTCGTCCGGTGGCGCCCGGACAGGCGGCCCGAGGACTGTCGCTACGACCAGCTGGCGGAGACGCCGGCCTACGAGCTGTCGGCGATCTTCGGCGCGGCCGAGGGTTGAGCCCCGCCGGCTCGACCGGGCGACGGCTCCGGGTGGCGTTCTTCGGGGCAGGCTGGATCGTGGCCAAGCACCTCCCCGCGCTCGATCGGCTCGACCGGACCGAGCTCGTCGGTGTGATGTCGCGGACCATCGAGCGGGCCGCGGCGGCGACTGCCGGTCGAGAGACACCGACGTACACGGACATGGCGCTGCTGCTCGACGAGCAGCGTCCGGACGTCGTCTACGTCTGCACGCCACCGTACCGGACGCCTGCAGCGTGCGACCTCCTCATCGAACGCGACGTGCCGTTCCTCGTCGAGAAGCCGCTCGCCGCCCACGACGGCTCGGCCGCGCCCCGGATCGCGGATGCGATCGATCGGGCCGGGCTCGTCGTGGCGGTCGGCTATCACTGGCGCGGACTCGACTTCCTGCCGGAGGTCCGGCGCCGGCTCGCCGAACGACCGCCAGAGCTCGTCCTTGCTCAATGGCTCGACGACACGCCCGGACCGGACTGGTGGGGGCGGGTCGATCAGGGTGGTGGCCAGGTTGTGGAACAGGCCACCCACCTCTACGACCTCGCCCGGCACCTCGTCGGGGAGGCATCGGTCGTCGGCGCCGCGAGCACGGCCGTGCCGCCGCCGCCGGTGGGCCGGGTGGTCGACGTCGTCGGCTCCACGTCGGCCGTCCTGCGGTTCGCGTCCGGTGCCGCCGGCTCGTTCGTCAACACCCGCCGGCTGACGCCGGCGGTCATCCAGCTCGAGCTCGTCTCGCCCGACCTCAGGACGACGATCCGGCTCGCGACCGAACGGCCGAAGAGCTGAGCTGGGACGTCGTCTTCACCGAGCCGTCCGGCGTCGTGCGCTCGACGAACGAGCGCGATCCGTACGAGGTCGAGTCCGAGGCGTTCCTCGATGCCGTCGAGACCGGCGATCCGGATCGCGTCCTGTCGACCTACCGAGACGCCCTGGCGACCGACCGGCTCACCCGGAGCGTCGTCGCCGCGGCCGGCGTCGCCGGCTGATGGCCCGGCAGGGTGGCTTCGTCAGGATCGCCGGGATCATCCTCGTCGTGGTTGGTCTCCTCGCCATGGTGTTCGGTGCCGGGTTCGTCGCACTCGCGGTGCTCTCAGATCCCGCCCCAGCTGGGTCGACTGGTGAGTGGGCCGGAATCGGTGCAGCGATGGCCGTCCCAGGCGTCTTCTTCGCGTCACTCGGCTTGGCCGGGTTGGTCAGCGGTGTCGGCGTCTGGGGAGGACGAACGTGGGCACGGGTCCTGGGGGTTCTGCTTGCCGGCGTCGTCCTCGTCGAAGAGGTACCTCGGCTCATCGGCGGCACTGTCGCGGGGACGCCGCCATGGGATCGATCTCGGCCGGTTACGTGCTACTGGCGCTCACGTTGAGGTGGCGGAACCCGGCCGACCGCTCCATCAGTCCCGCAGGTCCGAAGCCTCACTGAACTCCGCCAGGTCGAGTGGGCGGCTCCGGCCCCGCAACAAAACGCTCCCAGTCGAGCTCCGAGACGTGTTGCCATTCGCGCCAGTCGGCGATCCGCCCGTCGGCGTCGATCTCGACGAGCGCGGCCCCGTGATACCGCCGGTGTCCCTCGTAGGTGTACTCGGCGACGCCCGACTGGGCCGCCTCATCGAACAGCCAGCGATGCCACACGACCGAATGGCCAGCCGGCGGGGGCTCGAAGAACGGGATCAGGTCGGCTCGGCCGGTGAACCGGTAGCGCGTTGGGTCTCCGTAGCGCACCTTCTCGGCGAACTCCCGGGCGACGGCCTCGGCGTCCCCGGACGCCCAACCGAGGGCCAGGCGGTCCAACAGCGCGACGAACTCCGTCCGGGTCACGGCCGTTCGGGCCGTCCCTTCGCGGCGTCGGTCGCGGAGACTTCGACGGGCCCCCGCGCCTTGGCAGGCTTCGCGGCCTTCAGCGCCTGCGTGGAGGCCTCGAGCCACGCGGCCCGATCGGCTTCCGGATACTCGGTCATCGGGTCGTAGTCCGGGTCGAGCGCCTCCTGCGGCGGCCGGTCGGCCTCGGCGACGTGGGTCAGGTTGACCCGGACCCGCGTCCACGTCGTCGAGCGGCCGCGCATCGAGTCGACGAGGACGTCGGCCGGCTCGAGCGCCTCGGCGGCCTTCGGCCAGCGTGCCTTCCATCGCTCGAGCCCGCCGAGCGCATCGTCCTTCTTCGCAGCCCGCGAGATCTCGATGACCGGGATCGACGACCTGCGTCGGCCGGTCGGAGTGCGGGCGCGTCCCCGACCAGCGCCGCTCGAGCGCGGCCCGCGACTTCTCGCGTTCGGCCTCCGCTTCGGGCGTGTCGTAATCCGCGTCCGGCCGGCGTTGCTTCGATGGCTGGACCCGGGGTGGTTCGCCGGGCTGCTTGCGGTACGTCGGCGGCCACGGCGCGTCGCCGAGCCCTTCGGCCTCATCGCGGGCCGACAGCTCGAGCAGGGCCTCGAGTGAACCCACGGCCTCGTCGATCCCGGCCCCCGGGTCGCCGCGCTCGGCGTAGATCGCCGGGACGGTCGCCACGGTGAACGCCTCCGCCTCGACCGTGGGGACCTCCTCCCAGGCAAGCGGCATCGAGACCCGGGCATCGGGCGTGGGTCGGACCGAGTACACGGATGCGACCGTCCGGTCCTTGGCGTTCTGGTTGTAGTCGAGGAAGACGCCGTGGCGCTCCTCCTTCCACCACTTGGAGGTCGCGATCGACGGCGCCCGGCGCTCGACGTCCCGGGCGATCGCAAGGGCCGCCCGGCGAACCTCCGGGTACGTCCAACGGCGCTCGATCCGGACGTTGATGTGGATACCCCTCGACCCGGACGTCTTCGGCCAGCCGACGAGACCGACGTCGGTCAGGGCCTCGCGCGCAACGAGGGCCACCTCCCGGATCTGCGACCAGGGCACGCCCGGGACCGGGTCGAGATCGATCCGCAGCTCGTCGGGGTGGTCGAGGTCGTCCGCCCGGACCGGGTGCGGGTTGAGGTCGATGCAGCCGAGGTTGACCACCCAGGCGAGCCCGGCCGGCTCGTCGAGGACGATCTCGTCGGCGGTGCGGCCCGATGGGAACGACAACGTCGCCACGCGCAGGAAGTCGGGCCGGTTCTCTGGAGCCCGCTTCTGGAAGAAGAAGTCACCGGCTGCCCCGTCGACGAACCGCTTGAGGGCCATCGGCCGGCCCCGGACCCCGGCCAGCGCGCCGTCGGCCACCGCCAGGTAGTAGCGGACGAGGTCGAGCTTGGTGTGGCCGGCCTCGGGGAAGTAGACCTTGTCCGGGTTCGTGATCGTCACGTCCCGCTCGCCGATCCGGAGGACTTCCTGGCGCGTGGGCATGCCGGGAACGATACCGCGTCGCGCACGTCCGACAGGCCGGCGAACCCTTCGGCCGGAGGGTGGATACTTGTCCTCGCAGGCTGTCAATTCGCGGCGCACCGTTCGTCGTCAAGGTGAGACGGCCGCCGTGCCGCCGGTCATGGCCAGGAGGATCCGATGCGCTACCTGCTGCTGATCTACACCGACGAGCGGACCGACTCGATGCCCGAGGCGGGCACGAACGACGAGATGAAGGCGTACGACGCCTTCACCCAGTGGACCCGCGACAAGGGCATGTTCGAGGCCGGCGAGGCTCTCCACCCGACGTCCGCGGCTACCACCGTTCGAGTCCGCGACGGAAAGACGCTCGCCACCGACGGTCCGTACGCCGAGACCAAGGAAGCGCTCGGCGGGTTCTACCTGATCCAGGCCGCCAACCTCGACGAGGCGATCGATGCCGCCTCGCGCATCCCGGGGGCGAAGCACGGGGCAATCGAGGTACGGCCGGTGTTCGAGTTCGCCGCCGAGCCGACTGCCGAGGCCGTTGCCAGCGCCCACTGACGCCCGGACCGTCGTCGACCGCCTGTTCCGCGAGGAGTCAGGCCGGGCGGTCGCGACGCTGATCCGGTTGACCGGCGACTTCGACCTGGCCGAGGAAGCGGTCCAGGAGGCGTTCGTCATCGCCCTCGAGCGCTGGCCGCGCGATGGGCTGCCGGCCAACCCTGGGGCGTGGATCATGACCACGGCCCGGAACCGGGCGATCGACCGACTCCGACGGGCACGCGTCCTGGCCGAGAAGGCCCCGGCGATCCGCCGCCAGGCCGAGATCGAGGCCGAGCTCGCCGCCGTCGAACCGCTAGCGGAGGACGAGATGAGCCCGATCGGCGACGATCGCCTGCGCCTCGTCTTCACCTGCTGCCACCCGGCCCTGCCGATCGAGGCCCAGGTCGCGCTCACGCTGCGCACCCTCGGTGGGCTGACCACCCCCGAGATCGCCCGGGCATTCCTGGTCCCCGAGCCGACGCTCGCCCAGCGGCTGGTTCGGGCCAAGAAGAAGATCCGCGACGCCGGCATCCCGTACCGGGTGCCACCCGACCACCTGCTGCCGGAACGGCTCGAGGCCGTGCTCCGGGTGATCTACCTGATCTTCAACGAGGGGTATTCCGCGTCGTCGGGTGACGCCCTCGTCCGGCGCGAGCTGTGCGGTGAGGCGATCCGGCTCGGGCGGGTCCTCGTCGAGCTCATGCCCGACGAGCCCGAGGCAATCGGGCTGCTTGCCCTGATGCTGCTCCACGACGCCCGACGCGAGGCCCGGGTCGGTCCGCGCGGCGAGCTCGTCCTCCTCGAGGACCAGGATCGGAAGCGCTGGGATCGAGGACGGATCGACGAAGGGGCAGGGCTGATCGAGCGTGCCCTCCGGATGCGCAGGCCCGGCCCGTACCAGATCCAGGCCGCGATCGCGGCGGTCCACGACGAGGCACCGTCCGCCGCCGAGACCGACTGGACCCAGATCGCGCTGCTCTACGACCGGCTCGAGGCGATGGACCCGTCGCCGGTCGTCGAGCTCAATCGCGCCGTGGCCGTGGCGATGGTCGACGGCCCCGACCGTGGGCTCGAGCTCATCGCGGGGATCGAGGCGGGCGGCGAGCTCGACGACTACCACCTGCTCCATGCCGCCCGAGCGGACCTGCTCCGGCGGCTCGACCGTCGGGCCGAGGCCTCACTCGCCTACCGTCGGGCGTACGAGCTCGCCGGCAACGAGGCCGAACGGGAGTTCCTGGCACGCCGCCTGGCCGAGGTCGGCGGCTAGGACCTTGTTCGGCCCGTCGAGCGGGCCCGCGGTGGACGGGCGGGGCCGCAGCGGCCAGACTTGGCCGGGCGATGCGTCTTCGATCCACGCTCCTGGCCCTGGCAGCCGTTGCGCTCATCGCGGCCGAGCTGGCGTGGGCGCCGCAGCGCGCGGTCGCCGCGCCCGTCGTGGCCGGCTCGATCGTCCCCGGGGTGGTCAACCGGACGAGCCTCGCGCTGTCGGCGACCTACGACGTCCAGCTCAAGCTGCGCTACGGCGCAGGCTCGATCTCGGTCGTGTCGACGATGGCGATCACGAACGCGTCCGGCGGTCCGATCGACCGGCTCGAGCTCAACACGATCGCCGCGCGCCTCGGCCGGCTCCGGATCCGGAGCCTGACCGTCGACGGCGTCGCGGCCAAGCCCACGATCCGCGACCAGACCGTGATCGTGCCGCTCGGCGGGGTCCTGCCTGACGGCGCCACGACGACCGTCCGGATCGCCTACGGCGCGACCGCACGGCGGACGCTGAGCGGCTCGAACTGGCTGTTCACCCGAGCCAACGGCGCCATCCAGCTCTACCGCTGGCTGCCGTGGATCAGCCGGGCGACGCCGTTCAATCGGCCGAACCACGGCGACCCGTTCGTGACCGTGTCGAGCCCAGTCGGTCCGGGTCCGGATCACGACCGACCGGACGATGCGCCTGGCGACGAGCGGACGGCGGGTCGCCACGACCGGGCTCAGCTCGACCTGGCTCGCCGAGAACGTCCGTGACTTCAACGTCGCGGCGAGCCCGTCGTGGACCGCCCGGACCCGGAAGGTCGGCATCGGTCTCGGTCCGGGTCTATCGTTCCCGGGCGGAAACGGGACGCGGTTGATGAGCCTCGCGGTCCGGGCCCTTCGCCGCTACCAGGCCCTGATGGGCACCTATCCATACCCGACGTTCGCCGTCGCGGAGAGCGGCGGCGGCTCGGGCATGGAGTCGCCGGGGCTCATCTGGATCCCGCGCGGCCTGACCCGGGCCAGCTGCCCTGGCTCGTCAGCCACGAGACGGCCCACCAGTGGTTCTACTCGCTCGTCGGCAACGACCAGGCGCGCCAGCCGTTCGCCGACGAAGCGATGGCCGACTTCCTCGCCCGGTACATCACGCGGACGCGGCGCGGCCAGCCGCTGCGCGACGGCCACCCTGGACCGGTCGATCTACGGCTACTCCAGGAGCTGCTACTTCGAGATCGTCTACGTCCAGGGCGGCCGTGTCCTCGATGCGCTCCGGCGACGGATGGGTGGCCCGGCGTTCTGGGCGGGCATCCGCGACTACCTCGCCACGAACCGATTCGGGCTGGGTGGCACGAAGCTGCTGCTCGACACCCTCGACGCCCACACCTCGCTCAACCTCGTCGGCCCGATCCGACCGCGGTTCCCGAGGGTGCTGTGAGCCGTTAGGATCGCCTGATGGATCGACATGGCCAGGTGATCGGGCTCGATCCGGCGCGGATCGCCGAGTACGAGGCGCACCATCGAGCCGTCCCGCCCGACGTGCTCGCGACGATCGCCGCCTGCAACATCCGCAACTACAGCATCTTCCGCCATGGCGATCGCCTGTTCGCCTACTTCGAGTACATCGGCATCGATTCGATGCGGACATGGCCCGGATGGCGGCAGATCCCGCCACGCGAGCCTGGTGGGATCTCGTCGGCCCGCTCCAGCGCCCGATGCCCGAACGCTCCACCGGATCCTGGTGGATGGACGTGCCTGAGGTCTTCCACGTCGACTGACGGCCTGACCTGCGGCCTATCGGTAGGGGTCCGATTCGGTGGTGGCGGCTCTCCGCCAACATCCGTAGCCTCGCCGGGTGGACCGGTCCACGCGCCTCAAGCTCGCGCTCGGCGGGCTGTCCGTCGTCGTCCTGCCGATCGGCGCGTTCCTTCTCGGAGCGCGCTGGGCCGGTGGGGCGAGCTTCGACCTGCTCGACACGATCGACCTGGTCATCGTCGGGCTCACGCTCGTCGTGGCGCTCAGCCCTGCTCCGGCTCGTCCACGACCGGACGAGGATCGTGGCGGCTGCGCGGCGGACGCAGGTCGCCCTCGAGCGGACCGAGCTCAAGCTCGCCGAGGCCGGATCGCGCTACCGGACTCCTCGTCGAGCACGTCCCGGCGGCCGTCTACATCGACATGGCCGACGGCGACGTCTCCGATGGTGGCCGACTGGCCTACATGAGCCCCCAGATCCGGGGGATCCTCGGCTACAAGCCGGAGGAGTTCATCGGCGACCCGGAGCTGTGGCCGAGCCTCATCCATCCGGACGACCGGGGCATGGCGATCGCCGCGTACAAGGACCACTGGACGACCGGCCGCCCGCTCCGTGCCGAGTACCGGATGGTGGCCGCCGACGGATCCGAGATCTGGGTCCGCGACGAGGCATTCGCGATGCCCGCCGAGGCGAACAGCGGTCGCGCGATGTCGCAGGGCCTCCTCGTCGACACGACGGACCGCAAGCGGCTCGAGGCGCAGCTCCTCCACGACGCGCTCCACGACCCGCTGACCGGGCTCGCCAACCGGATCCTCTTCCGCGACCACGTCGAGCGGGCGCTCGCGCGGCGGCGCCGGAGCCGGACGAGCGTGCGCTGCTGTTCCTCGACCTCGACGACTTCAAGGTGATCAACGACTCGTACGGTCACCGAGCCGGCGACGGCGTGCTCGGTCGAGATCGCCGGTCGGCTGGCCGACACGATCCGGGCCGACGACATCGCCGCCCGCCAGGGTGGCGACGAGTTCGCATCCTCCTCGGCCGCGTCCGGAACGTCGAGGAGGCGGTCGCGACGGCCGAGCGGATCCTCGCCGAGCTGCGCCGGCCGATCGACATCGGCGGCCAGCCGTCATCGTCGGTGGCGAGCATCGGGATCGCCCTGGCCAGCGGCCGGGACGCGGTCGCCGATGACCTGCTGGCCCACGCCGACGCCGCGATGTACGAGGCGAAGGCCCAGGGCAAGGACCGCCTGGCGGTCTTCGAATCGTCGATGCGGGTCCGCGCCTGGAGTCGGATGGAGGCGGAGCCGACGCCCGGTTCGGCAGACCGGCCCCGGCCATGAGGAGCCAGCGCGCGACCCGCTCAGCGAGGCCGGCTGACGCGTCCGTCAGGCTGGGTCGGGACCGTCGTCAGAGGCGGACCGGGGCTCCGATGCTCCGCCGAGCGATAGAGCGCCTCGATCGTCCGAGCCTGACCGAGCGCGTCGGCCCGGCCGAGCCGCGCGGTCGTCCGGCCACGGATCGCGGCGCTGACGTCCTCGAGCTCGAGCTGATACGGGTCGGTCGGCTCGACGGCGTCTCGACCCCGTCACGGATCAGGGTCGCCGGCATCGGCTGCCAGGGGTCGGTCAGGAGGGCCGACCCGGCGGTCCGATCGCCTCGAGGCCGCGATGGTCGGCGCGTGAAGCCGCAGGTGAACGCGGCGACGACCCCGCTCGGGAAGCGGAGCAGCCCGCTGAACCGAAGGTCGACACCACTCGGACCGATGGTGCTCAGCCCGAAGGCGAGATCGGGCTCCTCGCCGGCCAGCAGCCGCGCCCCGCTCACGCAGTAGCGGCCCGACGTCCATCAGCGAGCCCCCGTCGAGGTCGGCTCGAGGCGGATGTCGGTCTCGGCCTCGAGGCACGAAGTTGAACGTGGCCCGGATCGTCTGGAGCCCCCGAGCTCGGGCAGCAGCGCGACGAGCCGGGCGGCCTGCGGATGGTGCCGCCACATGAACGCCTCGGACAGGACGAGCCCCGCCCGGTCCGCGGCGTCGAAGGCCTCCGACCTCCTCGGGTCGGCGGGTGTACGGCTTCTCGCACAGGACGTGCTTGCCGGCGGCGAGCGCCCGCATCGTCCATGGGTGGTGGAGCGAGTTCGGCAGCGAGATGTAGACGGCCTCGACGAGCGGGTCCTCGAGCAGGTCGTCGTACGAGCCGTGCGCTCGCTCGATCCCATGCTCCGCTGCGTAAGCCGCGGCTCGCCGGGTCCGGCTGCCGACCGCCACGACGCTCGACCCGGTCGAGCGGCGGGCGCCGGCCAGGAGCTTCGGGTGATCCGCCCGTGCCGAGGATCCCCCAGCGGACCGGTCCGGTGGTTGCCATGACTCTCCTCAGGTCAGATCGAAGCGCTCGATCGCCCGCTCGGCCAGGACGCGGCCGATCGCGAGCGATGCCGTGGCGCCGGGGGACGGGGCGTTCCGGACGTGAAGCACCCGGCGCGAACCGCCGAGGCTGAAATCATCGACCAAGCGGCCGTCGATCGTCAGCGCCTGGGCGCGGACGCCCGACGGGCCCGGGACGAGCTGGTCGGCCCGCAGCTCGGGCACGTAGCGCTGGAGCTCGCCGCAGGAAGGCCCGCTTCGACACGTCCCGCCAGATGCTCGGCCAGCCCGGTCCGCAGGTGGCGGCCGGCGAGCCGCAGGAACCCGCGGTAGGACAGCGTACCGAGCAGGTCGCGCAGGTCGATGTCGCGTCGCCGGTAGCCCTCCCGGGCGAGTGCCAGGACCGCGTTCGGGCCGGCCCAGACCTCGCCGTCGATCCGCGGCGTGAAGTGGACGCCGAGGAACGGGAAGCGCGGGTCGGGGAGCGGGTAGATCAGCCGGGTCACGAGCGAACGGGCCTCCGGGGCGAGCGTGTAGTAGTCGCCCCGGAACGGGACGATCCGCGGGACGTCGCGGCCGAGCGGCCCGCTCATCGCGGCGACCCGGTCGGCCTGGAGACCGGCGCAGGCGATGACTCGATCGGCCCGCAGCTCGCCCGTCGACGTCGCCAGGACGACCTCGTCGGAGCGCTCCGATATCCCGGTCACCAGGCTGCCCGTGCGGATCTCCCCGCCTCGACCGCGGATCTCGTCGGCGATCGCCAGCGCGACAGCCCCGAAGTCGACGATCCCGGTCCGCGGTGACCAGAGCCCTCGGATGCCGGCCGCCGCCGGCTCGAGCTCGCGGATCCGGCCTGGCCCGACGAGCTCGATGCCTTCGACGCCGTTGGCCCGGGCCCGAGCTGCGAGCGTCTCGAGTCGCGGGAGCTCTGCCTCGGTCAGCGCGACGACCAGCTTGCCGGGATGCCGGACCGGGATCCGATGCTCCTCGGCGAACCGCTCCAGCTCGACCTTGCCTTCGCGGCAGAGCGTCGCCTTGAGCGATCCCGCGGCGTAGTAGACGCCCGCGTGGAGGACGCCGCTGTTGTGGCTCGATTGGTGGCGGGCGAGCTCGGCCTCCTTCTCGACGACGGCCAGCCGGAGCTCCGGTCGCCGGCCCAGCAGCCGATAGGCGGTGGCCAGTCCGACGATTCCGCCGCCGATCACGACGACGTCGAACCGCTCGTCCCTCATTGATGGATGATGCAACGGATGGGTCGGTCGGCTCTGCCTCGGATCCGGAGCATCGAACCGCCTCCTTCGGTTCGTTCTTCGCGACCTCAGGGCCTCAACGCACGCAAGTCGGTGCTGGTCCGGCTGGGCAGGCCCCTGTGCGGTTGGCGCCGCAGGACCACGTACTCCAGGCCGGTGGCCTGGCAGAAGGCGCGCTTCTCGGGTTGGTCACCGTCCTCGTTGACGGCGTAGACCTGCGGCGCGATCGCGTTGATCTCGGGCTCGGCGTCCATCCAGCCCCGCCCGGTCGAAATCAGCGCGCGATGCACGGCGCGCACCGCCTGGACCATGTATCGCCGCTCGTCCTGCGGCAGCATCGGATGGCCGCGCCCCTTCAGGAACCCGACGTTCTCGTCACTGCCGACGATGACGTACAGCTCGCCAAGGGCTGCCGCAT
>CAVOVX010000015.1:0-14160 GCA_963699965.1 uncultured Chloroflexia bacterium
ATTTGTTCAGCGTGCCCACCCTTCGCTGGCTGGAGCGCCACATCCTGCTCGACATAGTCGACGCTCAGTGGAAGGACCACCTTCTCACCCTCGACCACTTGAAGGAGGGCATAGGCCTCCGCGGATATGGCCCAGGGACACCCCTGGTCGAGTTCAAGAAGGAGGCCTTTACGCTCTTCGACGAGCTGATGAACCGGATCGACACCGAGGTTGTCCGCTTCCTGTTCCTGATGCAGCCCGCCAAACCTCAGGACGAGGCGAGACAGATCGAAGAGCGCCAGCGCCGCCAGCAAAAGAACCTACAGTTCCAGGCTGGTCCCGCGCAGGCCGAAGCACCCAAACCCGTGCGGTCGGGGGCGAAGGTCGTGACGAACCACCCTGTGGCTCAGGGAAGAAGTTCAAGAAGTGCCACGGAACCGCAGCCTAGCTGATCATCAACAATATCCCTCAACCAGTTCCACGAATTTGCCTGGCAGTTGATTCCATCTAAACACCTTGTATTATTATCAATGCTACATGGTTGATTTGTAACCGGACACGGCGACTCAGATTGGCTGGAGCCCTCCGTCCCGGTAATGGTACAAATGACGTGCGGGGGAACCGATATAACGCTGGTATTTTAGACAGGTGCTAGCGTCACGTCACAAGCGCCGAAGTTGGGCGCAAAATCAAAAAAACAGGAGATATAGATGAAAAGGTTGGCACTTTTGTGTGGGGCCATGTTGCTGTTCGCGGGATTGGCGTCGGCCCAGGAAGCGCCGAAAGCTGAAGTATTCGGCGGATATTCGTATCTGCGCGTGAACCCAGGATTCGGAGCTCCGGGCCTCAATTTCAACGGCGGCAGCGGCTCGCTGGCCTACAACTTCACCCCGATGCTGGGAGTTGTGGCTGACTTCGGTGGATATCACTGGAGCCAGAGCGGCACGGATGCGACTGCTTTTAGCTACCTCTTCGGGCCCAAGATTGCGCTGCGCCATGGTCCAATTACCCCTTTCGCGCAAGTCTTGTTCGGCGGCGCTCACCTCTCTGGCACTGGCTGCACGGACGACGCCAGAGTCCGACCGCAGGGAAGCATCGTTGGATGCGGATCTGGCTCAGATAACTCGTTTTCGATGACAGCTGGCGGCGGTCTCGACTGGAACGCCACGGAGCACATCGGTATTCGCGTAATCCAGGCCGAATACTCGATGACGCGTTTCTTCTCGGAAACGCAGAACAACGCGCGCATCTCGACCGGCGTTGTATTCCGCTGGTAAGCTGTTGAAACAAAAGCGAATGTAGTCTTCGGGCCGGCGGGCAACTGCCGGCCCTTTTCTTTTCCCGCGCCCTACTTAGCTAGTTTCCGACCACGAACAAATGTCCGTCGTTCTGCGTGTAGAGCTTTCCGTCGGGCCCGACCGACAGCGGCGTATAAGCCGCGCCCTCAGCTAGGTTCAAGAACAGATTCGCCGAGGGTGTCGTGAAGACCCCGGAGTGCCCTGGGGCAACACATAGATATTGCCGTCCTCGCTCGTGATGTAGACGTTCCCGTTCGCGTCCACAGCCGGCATGTTGATGCACCATTCGAAACCGCTGGGGTTCGTGGTCGTGCAGGTTACCGTCCCTCCCGAATTGCGGCTGCAGCTCTGCGTGTTCGTGCTCTGAAACTTCCACTCCACATTTAGGTTCGGGTCCAACTGCGTGATGTAGTAGGGCCCCGCCGGCAGCGCCTGGCAGATCGAACTACTCCCCGAACAATACATCCCCGTGCTGTAATGGTTGTCCTTCAGTACGATTGAGACGTCCCGCCATGCGAATACACCGCCGGAGTCGAATCCCAACCGAAGTCATAGGCGCCAGCGAAATTTCCCGCCGAATCGAATTTAAACATGTGCCCGCGAAAGCCATTGTAGTTGAATGGGTGCCTTAGAAGATTACCCAAGGCAAGCAACACGAACGGAACCAAGGGGTACCGGCAGGGGAAGGTCGTATTGCTCCCTCGCCGAGTTCGTCGAGGGGTTCGCTCCCCACGGGAGGACGACGATGCGGTCCTCGGCCGCGCGGACCTCGTGTTCGGGCCGCCGATCCTCCGGCCGCCGACCTTCCGCGACTTCTACGCGTTCGAGGGGCACGTCCGGACGATGTGGGAGCGACGCGGCGGCGAGGTGCCGGAGACCTGGTACCGGCTGCCGATCTTCTACTTCAGCAACGTGTCCGAGATCCGCGGCCCCGGCGATCCGGTCTGGGCGCCGCGCGGGCTCGGTCGAGCTCGACTACGAGCTGGAGGTCGCGGCGCTCGTCGACACGCCCGCGTCGACCTGTCCGCGGAGCGCGGCCGAGGAGGCGATCGGCGGCTACACGATCCTCAACGACTGGTCGGCGCGTGACCTCCAGCGCGAGGAGACCGCCGTCCGGCTCGGCCCGGCGAAGGGCAAGGACTTCGCCTCGACGATCGGGCCGTGGCTCGTGACGCCCGGACGAGCTCGCCGGCGCGCGCGCCGCGGGCGCGACCGGGCCCGGACCTGGCGATGACCGCGACCGTCAACGGCGACCGAGACGCTCGCGCGGCTCGCTGGTCGGACGCGCAGTTCTCGTTCGGCGCAGATGGTCGCGCGCGCGTCGGCCGACGTCGCGTCTGCGCCCGGGCGACCTGCTCGGATCGGGGACGGTCGGGACGGGCTGCCTGCTCGAGGTCAAGGACGCGCACGCTCGGCCGGTACCTCGAGCCCGGCGACGAGGTCGATCCTCGCGGATCGAGCGGCTCGGGACGCTGACGACGCCGATCGTCGCGCGGCCCGGAGCGCGGCCGATGACCGAGCCGACGCCGTCCCGCGCCCGGACCCGTCCCGGCGCTCCCGGACGGCCTCGACACGCCGCGCCGTCGTCGTCGATCTCGACCGCGTCGAGCGCGAACGCCAGGCGGCTCCAGGCGACGCTGGACCGCGCGCGGGATCGCGCCTCCGGCCGCACGCCAAGACCCACAAGAGCGTCGCCCTCGCGCGGCTCCAGCTCGAGGCCGGGCGCGCGCGGGCTCACGGTCGGGACCCTCGGCGAGGCCGAGGTGTTCGCGGCCGCCGGGATCGACGACCTGTTCCTCGCCTATCCCGTCTGGGCCGACGGCGCCGAAGGCCGCCCGGCTCCGCGCGCTCCACGACGGCGATCGACCGCGTTCCGGTCGGGGTCGACTCGGTGGCCGGTGCCGAGCGGCTCGCGGCGGCGGTCGCCGGGGCGTCGCGGCCCGCTGCCGGGTCTCGTCGAGCTCGATCCCGGCAACCATCGGACCGGCGTCGGCGTCGCCGCGGACGTGCGGTCGGCGTCGCCCGCGCGGCCGCGGCCTCGGCCTGGCGGTCGTCGGCGTCTTCACCCACGGCGGCCACGCCTACGCCGCCCGGGCGCGGCCGCGGCGGCCGGCGCGACGAGGTCCGGACCCTCGACCGCGGCCGCCGACGGCGCTCGCGCGGCGGCGGGCTTCGACGTCGAGTCGTCGTCAGCGCGGGCTCGACGCCGACGATGCTCGACGCGGCGGCCGGCGCCGGTCACCGAGATCCGCGCCGGCACGTACCTCCTCGGCGATCGCCAGCAGTGGCTCCTCGGGGCGATCCCGGCCGAGGGCTGCGCCGTCGCCGTGGCCGCGACGGTCGTCGCTCGGCCTTCGACGGCCGGGTCGTCATCGACGCCGGCGCGAAGACCCTGACGAAGGACCGTGCGCCGTAGCTCGACGGGCCACGGCGCGCTGCCGGCCTACCCGGACGCGGTGATCGAGCGCGTCAACGACTACCACGGCGTCGTCGCGGTCCCGCCGGGCGCGACCGCGCCCGCACCTCGGCGAGGTCGTCGCGGTCATCCCGAACCACGTCTGCCCGGTCATCGACCTGGTCGACTCGTTCGTCGCCGTCCGCGGCGGACGCGTCGATCGGGCAGTGGCCGGTCGACGCCCGCGGCCGGAGCGGCTGAGCCGGTCCCGCGCGGCGGCGATCCTCCGACGGACCGGTGAACGTTTGCGCCGGACCTCCCGTCAAGTGGGTAGTCCGCGGCCGATGTGACCGCGGCGACCGGAGGTCGAGGTGGATCGAGACCCTCGTCGAGCAGGCCCGTCGGGGCGATCGAGAGGCGTTCGCCGTCCTGGTGCACCAGGTCAGCGACTCGCTCTACGCGGTCGCCTTCCGGATCCTGCGCGACCCGGGCCTCGCCGAGGACGTCCTGCAGAACGCCCTCGTCCTCGCCTGGCGCCGGCTCCCGAAGCTTCGGGACCCCGATCGCTTCGAGGCCTGGATCCACCGGATCCTCGTCCACGCCTGCTACGACGAGTCGCAGCGGGCCCGCCGTGGACGGCGAACGTCCGCGTCCTGCCCGTCGACGGGCCGTCGACGCCCGACGGCACCACGCCGTCGCCGATCGCGACGAACTGGAGCGGGCGTTCCGCCGGCTCCCGGTCGAACAGCGAGCGGTCTTCGTCCTGCACCACTACCTCGGGCTGCCCCTCGTGGAGGTCGCCGAACTCCTCGAGATCCCGGCCGGGACGGCCCGATCGCGACTCCATTACGCGACCGCCGGGCTCCGTGAGGCGCTCATCGCCGACTCGGAGCCCATCGTCCAGGGAGGACGGCTCGCATGACCGACGATCGATCGCTCGAACGCGCCGCTCGGTCGTGGGTCGAGACCGGTCCGACCCGGGCGCCGGAGCGCGCCGTCGAGGCGCGCTCCTCCTCATCGAGACGACCCCACAGGACCGGGATCTCCGGATCCCGCGGAGGTTCACCGAGATGACACTCTCAGCCCGCGTCGTGGCGGCCGCCGTGATCGGCGTGCTCGTCATCGGCGGCGCTTTCTACATGCTCAGACCCGGCCAGGCGAACTCGGCCCGGCCGGGCGCCGACGCATCGGCCCAGCCGAGCGCCAGCGCGGCGCCGACCTCGAACGCCACTCCAAGCTCCGCGCCGACGAGCGCCGCCACCGGCCGTGTCAGCCGATACCGCCGGCCGACCTGCCCGGCCATGGCCGGATCGCCTTCACCCGGGCACTGGGGCCCAACGCGAGCACCGTCGCGAATGTCTTCACCGTCGAGCCGAACGGTCAGGACCTCAAGGCCCTCACCCACCTCACGGCAGGGTGCGAGCGCGATCCGCGTGGTCGCCGAGTGGGGACCTCGTCGTGTTCGGGATCGGTGCCCCGCCAAGAGTGCATGCGACTCCTCGACGTCGCAGTACGTCGCCTCGATGGACGCGAACGGTGGGTCGGTGCGACGGCTCACCACGGTCCCGAACGGCGTCTTCGACGACGGCCCGGTCGTGTCGCCCGACGGCAGCAAGATCGCCTTCAGCAGGTTCGACCTGAGCGGAAAGTTCACGGGGATCTGGCTCATGAACGCCGACGGGAGCCACCTCGTCCGTGTCACGACCACACCCCCAGCCGCATCCGCCGGAGGCGACCAGTCGCCGGCCTTCTCGCCCGACGGCTCGAAGCTCGTCTTCGCGCGCGATCGGACCGACAACGGCAACGGCTCGATCTATGTCGTGGGGATCGACGGCTCCGGGCTCCGACAGGTCGTCCCAGAGTCGCTCGATGCGGCGCGACCGTCCTTCTCGCCCGACGGATCGCTGATCCTCTTCAGCAACCTCGATACGTCGAGCACTCCTCAAGGGCACAACGTCTACGTCGTCAACGCGGATGGAAGCGGCCTGAAACTGCTGACCAACGAGGCCAGCGGGAATGGCGGGCGATGCTGCCTGGTCTCCCGACGGCACGATGATCGTCTTCATCCGCTACCACGGGGGTGACAACTTCGTGGCGATCGCGGTCATGAAGGCGGATGGTTCCGGTCAGACCGTCATCTGGCACCCGACTCCCCAGACGGACGATTTCCCCGGCGCGCCCTCCTGGGGCACGGCTCCGTGATCTGACGCTCCCCGCCCGCTCGACAGGCCGGCCGGCGGGCGCTCGAGCGACGGCACTCGGTAGACTGGCCTCCTCGACCGAGGAGGCCAGTCTCCCATGTACTACGTCGCCCGCGGCAGCATCCCCCGCCAGCGCCACACCCAGCACCGGGCCGCCGACGGCAGCCTGTACGCCGAGGAGCTGTTCGGGGTCGAGGGCTTCACCGGCCGCAGCTCGCTCCTCTACCACCTGACGCCGCCGACCCGGACCCACCGGATCGAGCCGGTCGCCCGGATCCAGCTGGAGGCGGCCGACGACGGACTCCACCGCCATCGACTGACCAAGACCGCCGCGATCGAGCCGTCGCGGCGACGTCGTCAGCGGCCGGATCCCGCTCTACTTCAACCGCGACGTCGTCTTCGGGATCGTCCGGCCGGCCGAGTCCGATGCCGGACGGACAGTTCTATCGGAACGGCGTTGCCGACGAGATGCTGTTCGTCCACGAGGGGAGCGGGCGTCTGCGACACGATCTTCGGCCCGCTCCGCTACGGGCCGGGCGACTATCTCGTGCTGCCGATCGGCACGACCTGGCGGCTCGACCCGGACCACGGCAGCGAGCAGCGGATCCTCTACCTCGAGGCGCCTCGGAGATCGAGCCCCCGAAGCGCTACCGGAACGACTACGGCCAGCTGCTCGAGCATTCGCCGTACAGCCAGCGCGACCTCCATGCGCCCGAGTTCCGGGAGGCGCGCCCGGACGAGGGCGAGTTCGTCATCCACGTCCGATCGGCCGACCGGATCACGGCCTACCACTACCGCCACCACCCGTTCGACGTCGTCGGCTGGGACGGTTACCTCTGGCCGTTCCGCTTCGATATCGCCGACTTCCAGCCGATCACCGGCCGGGTCCACCAGCCGCCGCCGGTCCACCAGACCTTCCAGGCTCGCAACTTCGTCGTCTGCTCGTTCGTGCCCCGCAAGTTCGACTACCACCCGCTCGCCATCCCGGCGCCGTACAACCACTCGAACATCAACAGCGACGAGGTCATCTACTACGTCGCCGGCAACTTCATGAGCCGGCGAGGGGTCGAGATCGCCTCGTTCACCGTCCACCCGGCCGGCATCCCCCACGGCCCGCACCCGGGCACGGCCGAGGCGTCGATCGGCAAGGAGCGGACGGAGGAGCTGGCGGTGATGGTCGACACGTTCCACCCGCTGGCCATCACCCGGCGGGCCGCCGAGCTCGACGATCCCGCCTACCCGTATTCCTGGCTGCCGCCGGAGGACGCGGGCGAGGAAGCCTCCGAGCTCGCCGAGCGAGGCCCGGAGGCGTTCCCCGACTGAGCTATGGCTTGGGCGACGCCTTGACGGACTCGTCGACGGCCGCGTCGGGTTGAAGCCGGATCGTGGTCAGATAAGCCCGGAGAAGCGCCTCGTCGGGCCCCTGCATCCCGAACCACCAGATCCGGTCGCCGACGACCACGATCGCCTCGGCCGCGTGGAACGCCGCGCTGCAGCCGCTTCGCGCGATGCGAGCCGGATGGCCGTCGACCGTCACCGACTCCCACTGATCCGGATGCTCGTAGCAGTTCGAGGAGAGGTTCGGAGCGATGTACTCCGCGAGGAACGCGTCGCTGGTAGTGCCGGCCGGCAGTCGCGTGCCATAGCCCTCGAGCGCAAGGGAGCCACTCGGGGCGGTGAAGCTGTCGATCGCGTCGTGGAACACGGTCTGATCGCGGACCAGGTTCCAGTGAAGCGTCGCGCGCTTGGGCGTGTATCCAGGCGGATAGGCCGCGCTGAAGCCGTACCACGCCGACGTGAACGGCGCCCATCCGGCCGTGCTCGGTGCCGTCGGTGACCCTGCCGGTGTCGGCGATGCCGAGGGAGCCGACGGCGCGGGAGTGATCGCTGGGGCCGACGGCGTCGTCCCGACGGCAGACGGACTCGAACCCGGTCGCAGGACGAGCACCCCCAAGAAGATCGCGGCCACCGCCGCGATCCCCGCGACGAGGCGTGTGTAACCGTTCATGGATGACAACCTCCACGGGACGCGCTGGGCGGCCCGTCGTTGTGGGATCGATGGAAGAGCCGCGAGGATCGTCTCGAGGACCTGGTCCGGCGCGTCCGTCGGGCCCTCCTCGAGCCAGTCCACGAGGCGCTGATCGAAGGGCATGCGGGTACTCATGCGGTGCGCTCCTCGGACGTCACGGGGCGCGCGTCCGCCTCGATCGCGGCCCGCAGCTGACGGGTCGCGTAATGGAGCCGGGACCGCGCGGTCCCGACGGGGATCCCAAGGGTCGCCGCGACCTCCGTCAGCGGATACCCGAGGTAGTGGTGGAGCACGACGACCGCCCGCTGTTCCGGTGACAGCCGGCGGAAGCCACGCTCGAGTTCGTCCCGGTCCGCGACCGAAGACGATGAGTCTGGGGTGATGGCAGGTTCGGTCGAGATCAATCGGACGCGGGCCACCCAGCGTCGATCCGTGCGCGCTTCCGCGTAGCAGGCATGGACGACGAGCCGATGGAGCCAGGCGTCGAAACGATCGTGCTCCTTGAGGGTCGGGAGGTCCCGCCAGGCGCCGAGGAGTGCCTGCTGGGTCGCGTCCTGGGCACGATGGGCATCGCGCAGGATGCGATAGGCGAGCCCATAGCAGCGGTCGACGTTGGCGGCAGCCAGGGACGCGAAAGCATCGCGATCCCCTCTGCTGGCCCGCTCGACGAGATCCGCCTGCATCTCGGCCCCGCGATCCGGGAGGCCCGTCTGGCCGCCTCACCGAGTATGGAGCCGGCCGCGCGCTAAACGTTCATCGTCGAGCTGACGCCCCTGTCGAGGTGACGCCGCCCAGCGGCGTCGGCCGATCTACTCGTCGGCGAGGCGGAGGCGGACGGCCGAGACCGGCCCGCGGATGCCGGTCTGGGCGAGGACGACCGCACCGAGGATGAGGACCGCCCCGAGGAGCTGGACGGGCTCGAGGGACTCCCCGAGGAGGATCGAGGCGAGGACGATCGTGTAGGCGGGCTCGATCGTGCTGATGAGAGCGGCCTGGGCGGCCCCGACGCGTTTCGCGCCGGCGTAGAAGGTCTGGATCGCGACGAACGTCGAGATCACGGCCACGCCGACGATCCCCGGCCAGGCCGCCGCCGGGATCTCGGTCGGGGCGATCGGATGGCTCGACCCGACGCCGATGAGCCAGAAGATCGAAGCGGTCGCCGTCATCATCAGCGCGCCGGCGACGGCGGTCGCCGCCCCGGAGTCGTCCTCGTCGGCCACCCGGTCGCGCCGCTCGCCGGCCAGTCGCGCCGAGAGCACGATCCAGCCGGCATAGATGATCGGCGAGGCGAGGACGAGGAGGATCCCGCTGAGCGGCGGGGCCGCCGCCGGGTCGATGCCGCCGATGGCGAGGACGACGCCGAGGGTGGCGATGGCGAGGGCCAGCCACGGCCGCCGACCCTCCAGGGGCTGGCCGATCCGGAGGGTGAGGACGGCCACGATGACCGGGTAGATGTAGACGATGAGCGCGGCGAGCGACGCCGGCACCGTCTGGAGAGCGGCGTAGTAGGTGCCGGAGTTGAGGGTGTAGAGGGCCCCCAGCCCGAGCGCCCCGAGCGCCTGCGGCCGGGTCATCCGGCGCAGCCCCGCCCGGCGGCCCGCCGAAGCGAAGACCCAGCACCAGGCGAGGCCTGCTCCGATGGCGAAGCGCCACGCCAGCAGGGTCAGCCAGTCGATACCGGCCGCGTAGGCCGGCTTGGCGAAGAGGGCGCCGGAGCCGAAGGCGCAGGCGGAGACGAGCACGAGGAGCACGCCCACGGCGCGCCGGCGATCCATCCGCGGGAGCCTAGCAGGGCCCGGGGTCCCCCTCTGCGCGAAGCTCGATTGTCGGCATCCCGGCGTGCTGGCCCGTTTCCCGCCACGGTCCTACACTGCGCAACGTGACCGAAGCCACGCGATCGCGCGCCGTTGCGTGAGCGGGTGCCGACCCTCCTCGACGAACCCATCAAGGTCCTCCAGCGGCGCGATCCCGTCCGGGTCGCGCCAGGGACGAGCCTCGCCGCCTGCCTCCTCGCCATCCAGCGGACCGGAACCGGCGACAGTGTCGTCGTGGCCGATCCCGAGGGCCGTCTCCGGGGGATGCTGACGGAGCGCGACATCGTCGCCCGGCTCGTCGGGACCGACGAGGACCTCGCCCGGCCCGTCGAGGCGCTCATGAACGCCGAGCCACACGTCCTCCACCTCGACGACCCGATCCGGGACGCGATCGACCTCATGCAGACCGGGCGATTCCGGAACGTGCCCATCGTCGACGGCGATGGTGTCGTCCAGGGGATCGTCCGTCCCCAGGACGTCCTCCGCTACCTCGCCGAGGCGTTCCCCGAGGAGATCCTCAACCTGCCGCCGCGGCCGCACCAGAAGATGAAGGAGTCGGAGGGCGCGTGACCACCGCGGTACGACACCTCCCGACGCAGGAGCTCGAGCGGGTCACGATCCGCTTCGCCGGCGACTCCGGCGACGGGATGCAGCTCACCGGAAGCCAGTTCACGAGGACCGCCGCGGTCTTCGGCAATGACATCAGCACGCTGCCCGACTTCCCGGCCGAGATCCGGGCGCCGGCGGGCTCCCTGCCCGGCGTGTCGGGCTTCCAGCTGAGCTTCAGCAGCACTGACATCCACACCCCCGGCGACCAGCCCGACGTCCTCGTGGCGATGAACCCGGCAGCCCTCAAGTCCAACATCGGCGACCTGCCGGCCGGCGGCGCCCTCGTCGTCAACGAGGACGCCTTCACGCCGACGAACCTCAACAAGGTCGGCTACGTGGCCAACCCGCTGCACGACGGATCGCTGAGCCAGTACACGGTCTTCCCGATCCCGATCTCGACCCTCAATGTCCGGGCCCTCGAGGGGCTCGAGATGTCGAACAAGCAGATGGACCTGACCAAGAACTTCTTCGCCCTCGGACTCATGTTCTGGCTGTACGAGCGGAGCATGGACCCGACCCTCAGCTGGATCGAGGACAAGTTCAAGAGCCGGCCGGTCATCGCCGAGGCCAACGCCCGGGCCCTCAAGGCCGGCTACGCCTTCGGCGAGACGACCGAGATGTTCCATACCCACTACCGGGTCGCGCCGGCCCACCTGCCACCGGGCCGGTACCGGAACATCACCGGTAACGAGGCGACCGCCCTCGGCTTCGTCGCCGCCAGCCGCAAGTCGGGTCGGTCGATCTTCTACGGCTCGTATCCGATCACGCCGGCCTCGGACATCCTCCATCAGCTGTCGGGCTACAAGAACTTCGGCGTGCGGACGTTCCAGGCGGAGGACGAGATCGCCGCCATCGGCTCGGCGATCGGGGCGAGCTACGGCGGCGGGCTCGGGATGACCGGCACGTCCGGTCCCGGCATCGCTCTCAAGTCCGAGGCGATCGGACTCGCGGTCATGGTCGAACTGCCGCTCGTCGTCATCGATGTCCAGCGGGCCGGTCCCTCGACGGGTATGCCGACGAAGAACGAGCAGGCCGACCTCCTGCAGGTCCTGTTCGGCCGCAACAGCGACTCGCCGGTCGCGGTCGTCGCGCCGTCGACGCCGTCGGATTGTTTCGACATGGCCTTCGAGGCGGCCCGCATCGCCCTCAAGTACATGACCCCGGTCGTCTACCTCTCCGATGCCTTCCTCGCGACGGGGGCCGAACCGTGGCTCATCCCGTCGGCCGCCGACCTGCCGGACATCTCCGTCCCGAACCGGACCGAGAAGGACGGCTTCCATCCGTATGATCGCGATCCGGTGACCCTCGCCCGGCCGTGGGCCGTGCCCGGCACGCCCGGCCTCGAGCACCGTATCGGCGGCCTCGAGAAGGCCGACATCACCGGCAACGTCAGCTACGACCCCGACAACCACCACCGGATGCAGCTGCTCCGCCGGGCCAAGATCGCCGGCATCGCCGCCGACATCCCCGAGCTGACCGTGTTCGGTCCCGAGCGCGGCGACCTGCTCATCCTCGGCTGGGGCTCGACCCACGGCTCGATCCGGAGCGCCGTCGAGCGGCTCCTGGCCGATGGACAGAGCGTCGCCCACGCCCATCTCCGCCATCTCAACCCGTTCCCCCGCAACCTCGGCGAGGTCCTCGGAAATTACCGCCACGTGCTCATCCCGGAGATCAATCTCGGCCAGCTCGCCCTCCTCGTGCGGGGTCGGTACCTCGTCGACGCCATCCCCTACGACCGGGTCCGCGGCAAGCCGTTCCGGATCGCCGAGATCGTCGAGGCCGCCGAGGCGGCCCTGAAGGGCGAGGCGATCCCGTGACCGGGCGGAACGGCGGCGGCGACGTCGCGGCCGGCCGGCAACGGGGCCGGCAACGGCGGCGGCGACGCCGGTCCCGCCCTGAGCGCGGAGAACGCGGCCGTCCTCCTCCAGCTCACCCGGAAGGACTTCGTGTCGGACCAGGAGGTCCGCTGGTGCCCCGGCTGCGGCGACTACTCGATCCTCGCCCAGACCCAGAAGGTGATGCCGGACTTCGGGTTCCCCAAGGAGAACATCGTCTTCATCAGCGGCATCGGCTGCTCGGGCCGGCTGCCGTACTACATGAATACCTACGGGTTCCACACGATCCACGGTCGGGCGCCGACGCTGGCCACCGGGCTCAAGGCCTCCCGGCCGGATCTCATGGTCTGGGTCATCACCGGCGACGGCGACGCGCTGAGCATCGGCGGCAACCACGTCCTCCACTCGATGCGCCGCAACGTCGACATCAAGATGGTGATGTTCAACAACCGCATCTACGGGTTGACCAAGGGCCAGGCCTCACCGACCTCGGAGCTCGGCAAGCGGACGAAGTCGACCCCCGACGGGACGATCGACACGCCGATCGTGCCGCTGTCGGTGGCGCTGGCGGCCGAGGCGACCTTCGTCGCCCGCTCGGTCGACACCCACACCGAGCACCTCCAGGGGACGCTCGAACGGGCCGGCTACCACCACGGATCGGCCTTCATCGAGGTCCTCCAGAACTGCAACATCTTCAACGACGGCGCCTGGCGCTCGTTCACCGACCGCGAGGTCCGCGACGACAAGATGCTGGTCCTCGAGGACGGCAAGCCGATGATCTTCGGCAAGGACCGCGATCATGGGATCCGGCTTCGTGGCCTCCACCCGGAGGTCGTCCGTCTCGGCGTCGACGGCGTCACCGAGGCCGACATCCTCGTCCACGACGAGCATGCCGAAGATCCCTATCTCGCATTCATGCTGAGCCGGATGTTCTATCCCGATTTCCCGGTCCCGGTGGGCGTCATCCGCGACGTCACCCGCCCGACGCACGACGAACTGCTGACCGCCCAGCTGGCAGCCGCCGTCGCGCAGCGCGGCGAAGGGAACCTGGAGAAGCTCCTCAACGGCGGTGAGACCTGGACGGTCGAGTAGCTCGATAGAGGAGGCGCAGTGATCTGCCCAGCCTGCGGCTTCGACAACATCGAGGGGAACGACGAGTGCGCCCGCTGCGGCACCCCCCTGACCGCCGAGGATCGGCCGGCGCCCCACACCCGGTTCGAGGCGCGCCTCGTCGGCGGCCGGCTCGCCGAGCTCGCCTCGCACGAGCCGCGGACCGTTTCTCCGGACGCCCCGGTGGCCGACGTGGTCACCGGGATGCGCCGCGACGGTGTCGATGGCGTGCTCGTGGTCGATGGCGGCCGCCTGGTCGGGATCTTCACCGAGCGCGACGCGCTGCTCAAGCTGGCCGGCCGCGGCCTCGCCGGGATCACCGTCAGTGACGTGATGACCGCCGATCCGGTGGTCCTCCGGGAGGACGACACGGTCGCCGTCGCCCTCAACAAGATGGCCGTCGGCGGCTTCCGCCACATCCCACTCGTCGATGGCGGTCGGCCGACCGGCATCGTGACCGCCCGGGACCTGTTCCACCGGATCGCCGAGATCGTCGGGTGACGTCCGCCTCGGGCGGCCCGGCCACGAGGGTGGCCATCGTCGCCGACGACCTCATCTGGTCGACCCGCCTGGCGACCCTCGTTACCGGAAGCGGTGCCGAGCCGGTCCCCGTCCGGTCCGTCGCCGCCCTCGAAGCGGTGCTCGCCGACGGCGTGGGCCGGGCCATCGTCGACCTCACCGCCCGGGCCTACGATCCGCTCACGGCGATCGCCCTCGCCACGGCGGCCGGCTCGGCGGTGCTCGCCATCGGCCCGCACGACGACCATGCCGCCCGTAAGGCTGCGCTCGCCGCCGGCGCGACCCGTGTCCTCGCCTACCGAAAACTCGCCGACGACGGGCCGGCCACGGTCGCCGCCTGGCTCGGCGGAGCCGTCCCCGGGTCGCCGGTC